>NZ_JBHULR010000001.1:0-249029 GCF_042684625.1 Sphingobacterium suaedae
CCGCCAGAGCCGATGGTATTGCCGTAACAGGTGGGAGAGTAGGTCGGTGCCTAATTTTATAGCAAGAGCCCCTTCAGGAAACTGGAGGGGCTCTTTTCTTTTCCTGGATAACGAACAAAACAGCACTTGGAGCAGAGGACTTTGTCTCTTGACGACCACGGATCTCTTCTTCGCTAAAATCTTACTTCTTCCTACATATTTCTCGAAAAAAAGTGGTTTCTTGCAGCTTGTTAATAAACCTTATTATAGCGTATGAAATTTTTAACTTTTTTAGTGCTTCTTTTTATGTTCAGCAGTGAGATGCTGCGTGCACAACGTTTCCCGCCAGCTGATAGTGTGATTGCAACCAAGCATCAGGTAACAGTGAACGGGCAGCGGTTTAATTATACTGCAAAGACGGGAACCCAACCTGTTTGGGACGACAAGGGCAAAGTAACGGCCACCGTACATTACACCTACTATGCAAAAGACGCCGTACAAGACCTGGGCCGGAGGCCATTGGTCATTTCATTTAACGGAGGCCCTGGCTCAGCTTCGGTTTGGATGGAGATTGCGTATACGGGGCCTCGGTTGTTGAATATTGACGATGAGGGATATCCGATACAGCCTTATGGAATTAAAGAGAATCCGTATAGTATACTCGATGTCGCTGATATCGTGTATATCAATCCAGTTAATACTGGGTATTCGCGAATATTGGATGAGAAAGCTGATCGTACCACGTTCTTCGGTACCAATGCAGATATCCGCTATTTGGCAGAATGGTTAACTACCTTTGTAACACGATATAACAGATGGACATCACCTAAATATCTTATCGGTGAGAGTTATGGCACAACACGGGTTTCAGGATTGGCACTAGAGCTTCAAAATGCACAATGGATGTATTTGAATGGCGTGATTCTGGTATCTCCCACAGACTTAGGTATTAAGCGGGATGGAGCTATAGAAAAGGCTTTGCGGCTACCTTATTTCACGGCTACCGCATGGTATCATAAGAAGTTACAACCGGAACTGCAGGGACGAAAGCTAGAAGATCTGTTGACAGAGGTAGAGGCATTTACAATGGATAAATTACTACCGGCATTGGTGAGGGGATACACATTGGAGCCAGCAACGAAAGATAGGATTGTCCAGCAGATGGCAACCTATACATCTCTTTCTCCGACAGTCATATCTCAAAATAACTTGGATATCTCAACATCATTATTTTGGAAAGAACTAATGCGCACAGATGGATATACCATTGGCCGACTAGATTCCCGTTATTTGGGGATTGATTTCAAAGATGCAGGAGAACGACCGGATTATAATGCGGAGCTAACCTCTTGGCTACATTCGTTTACACCAGCGGTCAACTATTACTATACCAATGAGTTGAATTACAAAACTGATGTTAAATACAATATGTTTGGACCCGTACACCCCTGGGATCGTAGCAACGATAATACTGGGCTTAGCCTGCGTCAGGCAATGGCGGCAAATCCTTATCTTCATTTAATGGTGCAATCCGGGTATTTCGACGGAGCTACCGATTACTTTAATGCAAAATATAATATGTGGCAAATGGATCCTTCGGGGAAACTTGCACCTAGGATGCGTTTCAAAGGCTACAAAAGTGGACATATGATGTACCTGCGGAAGGACGACCTAATTCAAGCTACAGCGGATATCCGTGAATTCATTCAGCAATCTATGCCTCGGGAAGGGCAAGCAGCAAAGTATGAATAAGGAAATAAACATTAGATAGGTATGAATATTTATGAACTTATCTCGATAGGATTGTACATGGTCTTGATGATCCTGATCGGATTATATTCTTATAGAAAATCAACCAGCAATTCGGAAGAATTTCTGATCGGCGGACGTAAAATGGGGGCGGCGGTGACGGCATTGTCCGCAGGAGCGGCCGATATGAGCGGATGGTTGCTAATGGGCCTGCCGGGGGCGATGTATTTGTCCGGTTTATCCAGTGCATGGATTGCCATCGGATTAACTATCGGCGCTTTTTTAAATTATGTGCTGGTCGCACCACGCTTGCGTGTATACACGGAGGTGGCGAGGAATGCCATTACGTTGCCCGTTTTTTTCGAAAATCGGTTTCACGATAAGACGCAGTTGCTCAAGCTGGTTTCTTCTGTATTGATCTTGGTTTTTTTTACGTTGTATACATCGGCCGGTATGGTTTCGGGAGGACGACTATTCGAGTCGGCTTTTGGAATGGATTATTATACAGGCCTCTTTGCCACGACCTTTGTTGTGGTGTTGTACACCTTTTTAGGGGGATTTCTGGCCGTTAGTCTAACAGATTTTGTACAGGGAACGATCATGGTCACCGCACTATTGATCGTTCCTATTGTTGTCGTTGCACAGATTGGCGGATTAGATACCACCTTGTCGATTATCGATACGAAAAACTCGAACTACCTGAATTTGTTGCGGGGAACGACGACGGTCTCGGTCATTTCCTTGTTGGCTTGGGGACTCGGTTATTTCGGCCAGCCGCATATCCTGGTCCGCTTCATGGCCATTGAACATGTTCGGGATATACGTAAAGCCAGACGAATTGGTATCAGTTGGATGATCTTTACCGTAAGTGGGGCCATGCTTGTTGGGCTATTTGGTATCGCTTATCTCCAAAAATTTGATGTGGAGACGATGGTTGTTTTTGATGCTTCAAAAGAAAAATCCGAAACCATATTCATTTATCTTGCGCGGATACTTTTTCATCCGTTGATTGGTGGCTTTCTGCTTTCAGCGATTCTCGCAGCTGTAATGAGCACCATTTCATCCCAGCTGCTCGTAACATCGAGTTCCATGACCGAAGATATTTATAAAACGTTTTTTAACAAGCAGGCTACACCCCAAAGTATGCTGTTCATGAGCCGGCTATCGGTGCTCATAGTGGCAGTTGTTGCGCTTGTCCTCTCATTAAACCCGCAAGACAGCATTTTGAACTTGGTCGGAAATGCTTGGGCCGGGTTTGGAGCTGCATTCGGACCTCTGATCATTCTGTCCTTGCTGTGGAAGCGTACCACCGCATTAGCAGGATTATTGGGGATGCTAGTTGGGGGGGCTGTAGTACTTCTGTGGGTGTATCTTCCGCATGAGTACAAAGAACTCTACGAAATTATTCCCGGTTTCTTGTCGAGCTTTTTAACGATTGTCGTTGTTTCTGTGATCACGAAGCCGGTTTCTGCTGAAATTAAGGACGAATTTGAGCAAGTACGAAAAATAGCCAATGAAGCGGGCAAGTAAATGAAATACGAACGGCAAACCCATACGATTTGCCGTTCATATGTAGGCAGTTACTGCGACTGTTTGGGTAAGATTTGTAGTCGGAGGAGACTTGCTTGATTTCCTCCAAAAAACAAGGTATGTTCGTTTCGAATAAAATCATCGGCGGTCGCTTGATAAATATCCATAAATTTATTTGGATTTCGATCCACCAGTGGAAACCACGAGTGTTGGATTTGAACCATCACTTTATGCCCTTTTTTAAAGGTATGTGCGATGTCAGGTAAGGATACCTGTACGATGGTCTCTTGATTCGGCACGAATGGTTCTGGAGAACTATAGCTGTTTCTAAACTTTCCGCGCAGCACTTCTCCCCGCACAAGCATCTGATAGTTTGCCATAACTGTCTCGTCTGCGCGCGGAGATACAGCGGTGCTGGAATCCGGATAAACGTCAATAAGTTTAACGATAAAATCTGCGTCGGTACCGGTCATGGCGACTTTCAGATCCGCTAGAATTGGCCCTACAACGGTGAGATCCTCTGTTAGCGGATCTGTTTCGAAGACCACCACATCTGGTCTATTCGCTACGAATCGCTGATCTGCGATCATATACTCCCGTGTCCGATCCGTAATGAGCCCCTCTTGAAAAGGGACCGGTTTATGGGGATCCGCTACATAAGATATCTTCTTTTCTTGTACATCGGCATGTTCGGTAGTTAACTTTCCCGAAGCGGTGAGATAGAATGAGATCTCTTGTCTTTCTTTTGGCGGCCATTGCTCAAACGTCGTCCATGTGTTTGATCCCGTTAAAAATACCGTTGCTTCGGCAGGTTTAAATGTTCCTTTTCCTTTAAGATAAAATTCGAAAAATGGCAGCTCGATTTCATTTTGATAATAGAGACTGGTCTTTTCGCCAAAACGAATATCTCCAAATGAATCTCCAGATGATCTGACCCAACCTCCGTGGTACCACGGACCTGCAACCAGTATACTATTGTTTTTAGGATTTAAACGCTCGATTTGCCGGTACGTTTCAAAGGCACCATACGTGTCTTCAGCATCAAAAAGTCCGCCTACGACAAGAACGGCCGGCTTGACGTTATGCACATGCTCGGTAATTGTTCGGCCCACCCAAAAGGTGTCTCGCGTGCTATGTTTGGCCAGGTCGTCCCAAAACTTGACTGTATGGCTGAGGTAAGCGTCTTTTAAGCCTTTTAGCGTCGGATTGTCCAAAAAAAACTTATAGTAATCTTTAGCAGCTAAATGGAATCCTTGCGGACTATTTTCGTTGGTAGTCGGTTTGGGACGAGGAGCATCAAAGGTATACATAAAGCGAAAAGCATCCATTAAAAATAAGGCGCCGCCGTGATGAAAATCGTCGCCGATGAACCAATCCGTTACGGGTGCCTGTGGCGAGACGGCTTTTAAAGCAGGGTGTGAATTGATGAGTCCTGCAGTCGAATAAAAACCGGGATAAGAAATGCCGTACATGCCCACTTTGCCATTGTTGTTCTTGACGTTCTTAACCAGCCAATCAATGGTGTCATAGGTGTCTGTACTTTCATCAATCTGTAGGCCATTCTCCTGGGTGCGCGTTGGTCGGATGTTTTCATACACACCTTCACTCATCCACTTACCCCGGACATCTTGGTACACAAAAATATAGCCGGCCTTGCTCATTCCAGGAAAATTACCCAGATAGTTTTTAGCTTTATCAGTTCCATATGGCGCTACTGTGTAGGGCGTGCGGTTTAACAAAATCGGATATTTTTCGTGTTTGTCCTTAGGCAGGTAAATCGAAGTAAATAGTTTTACTCCGTCGCGCATAGGAATGTGTACTTCGATTTTTTCAAAGTGTTTTTTTATATAATCTTCGTCGATTTCCTGAGCATAGCTCCATAGAAAGGAAAATAAAGAAAAGAATAGAACAAAGAATTTATTCATATTGGTAAATTTGGGATACGTTAATCGATTATGAAATTACATAAAAATTAGAAAAGCAGGTTATTAATCCATTTTTTTAAAAAGCAGATAATGGATGTTATATTTTGTCTCCTACAGTTGTCTTCCCTATAAATTGAACTATATGACCCAAGAGACTTTCAAAAATACGGTATTTATCCTGAAAGATGGAATGTATCGCTTTGCGAAAAGTCTATTGATGGACGAGGATGAAGCATATGATTTGGTGCAGGAGGTAATGATCAAATTGTGGCAAAAGAAAGATTCGCTGTGTACTATTTCGAATTTGGAGGCATTCGTAATACGGTGTGTACGTAATGAGGCCCTGAACAGAAAGAAAAAAGCCGATGTGGTAAAACGTTATCAGGATACATTGACTGAAGGTATCGCCCACGAACAATATCCCGCCTCGACCAAAGAACTGGTGTTGAAGCTTATGTCGGTTTTGCCGGAGAAGCAACGGATGGTAATGCATTTGCGGGACATCGAGGAATATGATGTGGCAGAAATTTGCGAAACATTGGCCATGGAAGAGGGAGCCGTACGGGTGAACTTAATGCGGGCTAGATTAAAGATAAAAGCACAGTTACAAAAGATTTTTGACTATGAGAAAAGACAAGTCAACGGAATTGCTAGATAACTATTGGAACGGGATTTCGTCTGTGGAGGAGGAACGTCAGCTGAAGAAGCAGAAAAATGAAGCCTATTTTCAGGCACTGAAGGACAGTCGAAACGAACGAATGGAATGGTCCTTCGACGAATTTCTGCGTACAGCAAGCCAAGGCGACAAACATCTCCAACGGACGGAAAACCGGCACATCATCCGAGTGTGGTCGTGCTGTGCCGCAGCTGTAGTCCTAGTCGTGATAGGAGCCGTCTATCTATATAATTATCAAACTGAAATGCTAGGTGATGATGCCGGAAAGGAAAAGATCAGTCTGGTGCAGAAAGCGACACGTCGGTCCCCAGATCGGAATATAGAGCAACCTTCCCAAATAACTGGTGAATGGGATAATCCGGATTCGGGCGCCGATCGTGTGCTGCCGATAAACAGATCTAAAAAAAGAGAAGTAGCCGCAACTTCCGACAAAAACAAGGCGCTTTTACCTGACGCGTTACCTGACGAAAAAGAGGTATTCGTTGTAGTTAATGGTAAACCCATTTATAATCAAAAAGAGGCGGAAGGCATTACGATTGCATCATTGAAATTAATGGTCAATAATATTCAAGAAGGAAAAGAAGCGTTGGAAAAAGTAAAATATATAAAAGTAAGCTTATAATCTTAAACATATGAAAACTATAGTAACGGTGTGCATGCTACTGTTAGCGACATGGGCAAATGCACAAGTCTCCAAACTCGATAAAATATTCGATACGTACCAGGAAGCAAAAGGTGTGACATCCATAAAAATTGGAAAACCGATGTTCAATATGATCAATAAATTGAACATAGCGGACGCGGACATCGATCAGATTAAGCCTTTGCTCGCCAAAATCAATTCCATCAAAATGCTTATCGTGGAGGAAGAAGGTGAAAACATCAAAATAAAAAACGAAGTAAAACGTGCGTTCTCCAATATCCAATACGAAGAATTGATGGCCGTTCACAGCGATGGTAGCCGGATTAAATTTTTAGCGGAGCATACACAAGATAGTGTATTGAACAATCTGCTGCTAGACATTTCAGCGGATGGGAGTACGATTTTTATGATCTTGGACGGCACTATTAATTTTGAGGATATCAACAAACTGGTCGAGGAGAATTAACTATGGTAAAGATCTATCAACTTACATTTTGTGTGGCACTGATCCTGATCATTCAATCGTGCTATGTAAAACGGACGTCCAATTTGAGTTTTGTCGATCGTTCGGTAGCTGGACGTGACGCAGAAATAGTATCTATTAAAATACCCATGTTCCTAGTGAAACCATTTCTGATCAAGAAGATACACGAAGAGGACGACGAAATGCTTCGTTTAACAATGAAAAAAATCAAAAGTGTTAACCTGACGACGTTATCCAATTCATCCGACAACGAAGGCATCCGCAGTAATTTTAAACGTTTTATTCATCGCGAACATATGGAGGAATTTGCAAGCATCGTCAGCGACGGCGAACGTATTTCTATAAACGGGCAGGTGAAAAAAGATAAAATAAAAAGATTGATGCTGGGTGTATCTTCCGATGACGGCGACCATGTTTTTATTGATGTTAGGGGTAACTTTACGGTAGAAGATCTTACACAGGCGGTTAATTTATACGAAAAGAATAGTAGGTAATACGTGGTACATCGGATCTTTTTGATTATTTTTAGACGATAGTACATGCAAATATGGGAATTAAAAAAAGTCTGTTAATAGAATTAGAGAGAGAGACGCAGAACACACGTCGTGTGTTAGAGTGCTTGTCGGATGAGCATTTGCTTTGGCGTCCGCATCCGAAATCAATGTCGGTTGCAGAATTGTGCTGCCATGTAGTTGAATTGCACAACTGGGTGTCCGAGGCATTAGTAAAGTCAGTATTCGATTTTAAGGTTGATTACAAACGATTGCAAACAAACAGCATTCAAGAAATTCGCGACATTTTGGAGGCTGGTTATCCATTAAACAAACAAGCCATCGAAAACGCAAGTGACGAAAGTTGGGAAGAAGAATGGACATTGCAAGCAGGAGATTGGATAATAGCGAAGGTTCCGAAGGCCGGCGCCATCCGTTTTATTATCAATAACCATATTATCCATCATCGGGGGCAGTTGACGGTCTATTTACGATTATTAGATATTCCGGTGCCAGGATTGTATGGCCCATCGGCTGATGATCAGCAATAGCAACTAAAAAATTATTATAGCAATAAAAAGCCCGAAGATATCTTCGGGCTTTTTATGCTATAATGGGGCTATTAAAAAATTATTTTGCTAATTCTTCCGCTATTGCTACACCGATCTCAGCAGGTGATTCCACCACGCGGATACCACATTCACGCATGATTTTCATTTTAGCCGCTGCTGTATCGTCGGCGCCACCAACAATTGCACCGGCGTGTCCCATACGGCGACCTGGGGGCGCTGTTTGGCCAGCTATAAATCCGACAACTGGTTTGGTTCCAAATTCCTTAACCCAACGAGCAGCTTCGGCTTCCATGCCTCCACCTATCTCACCAATCATAATGATACCCTCTGTTTCAGGATCATTCATCAATAATTCTACGGCTTCTTTTGTTGTTGTTCCAATAATAGGATCTCCACCGATACCGATAGCAGTTGTAATACCTAAACCAGCTTTTACAGTTTGATCGACAGCCTCATAGGTTAATGTTCCTGATTTTGAAACGATACCCACTTTGCCTTTTCTAAAGATGAAACCGGGCATAATCCCGATTTTAGCCTCTTCAGCAGTAATAATTCCTGGACAGTTAGGGCCGATTAAACGAGATTTTTTGTCACTCAAGTAAGATTTTACTTGAATCATATCTTTAGTAGGAATACCTTCCGTGATACATACAATAACTTCGATGCCAGCTTGTGCAGCTTCCATAATAGCGTCAGCGGCAAACGCAGGGGGAACGAAAATAATGGAAACATTGGCACCAGTTGCTTCTACCGCGTCTTGAACAGTATTGAATACAGGGCGGTCTAGATGGGATTGGCCTCCTTTTCCGGGGGTTACACCACCAACCACATTTGTGCCGTACTCAATCATTTGAGAAGCGTGATAAGTACCTTCATTTCCGGTAAAGCCTTGTACGATTACCTTTGAATCTTTATTTACTAATACACTCATTTTTTCTGTTTTTTTGCAAAGCAAATCTACTATTTTGCAACGACTTCTAAAAATTAAGCTGTCGCTAATCGACCTTTTTTTTCCGGAAGCATAGTTTTTTTTGACAACGTGAATTTTTAAGACCGCTGTCATGCTTCATAAGAAATAGGGGCAATCGTTTTTAAGGACAAATGTTACATACAGGGACTGTGTCGTTAAGGCAACGTCTTGTTTATTATGAAAATTGTTTTAGTTGGCAAATAAGCTGCCAAAGGACAATCCCAACGGTTACAGAAACATTAAGCGAGTGTTTGGTGCCGAATTGAGGGATCTCGATACAGCCATCTATCACCTGCATTACATCATCGGAAACCCCGTGTACTTCGTTTCCAAACACGAGCGCATATTTCTTCGACGCATCAAACGATACCCGTTGCAAGGGCATGCTGCCCTCAGCCTGCTCTAAAGCAAATATCGTATAACCTTCGTCACGAAGCGCTCGCACTGCCTCGATACTGTGGTCATAGTAGGCCCACGTGACAGATTGCGTAGCGCCAAGGGCCGTCTTTTCGATCTCTCGATGGGGGGGAGTTCCTGTAATACCACATAACAGGATTTTTTCCGCCGCAAAACCATCAGCAGTGCGGAAAGCCGACCCTACATTATGCATGCTTCGAACATTGTCTAACACGATAACAACCGGGGTTTTATCTTGATTTTTAAATGATTCGACGTCAGGTCGATTCAATTGATCCATCGATAATTTTTGCATATGCAAAGATACATAACGAAAAATGAAAAATGATTTTGAATATTCGAAATAACATGTTATTTTTGCATTCCGAAATTAGTATAGAAAATAAATTAGCTAAGAGAAATGGCAAATCATAAATCAGCGATTAAAAGAATTAGAGCAAACGCAGCAAAACGTTTAAGAAACCGTTACCAAGCAAAAACGACTCGTAACGCAATTAAGAAATTACGTACAACAACTAACGCTGAAGAAGCAAAAGCGTTGTTGCCAAGAGTTGTGTCTATGCTTGATCGTTTGGCTAAGAAAAATGTAATCCACAAGAAAAAAGCGTCTAATAACAAATCGAAATTGACGAAGTTTGTTAACAAACTTGCGTAAGTAATTTCGTTGTATCAGTAATATTTGGGGATGTATTGATTTACATCCCTTTTCTTGTTAGAAAAAACCGAAGATTATTCTTCGGTTTTTTACTTTATAAAATTTGTTGAAGAATCCGATCTAATTTTGCTTTGTCTTTTTTGTAAGGGGCTAGATCATATAGCTCTACCTTTCTGAAATCGATAGGGTGACTTTCACTTTGCAAATGAATAAAACCGCTTTCTAGTAGTTTACCGTCCGGCTTTTGTTTTGGATCGTAATTGTCTACATTACTTCCACCTATTTGAGGTTTGTTGTATTCAAGAACAACCTGTCCATCAAGGATGTGTTTAATGATAGAATCACCTAACACGAGGAATTCCGCGGTTACCCATTGATCGCCATGATAGGTTTTTGAAGTGGAACTCGTGCAATGTGGCGTAAAAAGCTTTTCGTTAATTACCACATTTGTGCCGGGAGTGCATAAGTTCGACGTTGTTCGTTCGTCTTTTCCATTTCCTCCGAGTAGTTGCCCTTCTATAGAAATTGGAAAATCCTGATCTTTAAGCATCGTGTTCGGATCTTGTCCATGCAACATCGCTCCACTGTTTCGCCAGGCCCATCCTTCGCCACCTTTTACCTGTTCATCTACGAACCTGTACTCGAGCCGTAATAAATAATAACTGTAAGGCGTTTTGTACGCGAGGTGTCCGTATTGCTGATTGAATTCGTCATAGCCGTCGTAACGCACTTTAAGCAAGCCATCTTCCACGCGGAAGGTGTTGGCGTAATTGTCGCCAGGTTCATGTAATCGAATTTTGGGAGTCCAGTCCTTTATATCCTTACCATTAAACAGTTGAATAGGTTTAGGAAGTTTGTCTGAAGAGTTCGCATTTCCAGAGCTCGCGCAAGCCAAGAAAAGCGTACAGGCAGCAAAGGCCGGTAAAAAGGTACGTTTCATGCGTTTGGGTTAAGGTTAAAATAATAAATTTTTGTTTTTTACATATTCACTAGGTCTGACACCGATGATCTTGTTAAATGTGTTACTGAATGTAGGCAAACTGCTGTAGCCAACACGAAGCGCAACCTCGTTTACACTGAGTTTGTCATCGAGAAGGAGTTTTAAGGCGGTTAGCATGCGAAGGATCGTATAGTACTGGATAAAAGACATGTTCAATTCTCGCTGAAAAAGTCGGGCTAATGTTCGTTCGCTCACATCAAACTCTTGTGCAAGCGTTTTAAAACTAACGTTCTCGTCGATTCGATATTCCAAATAATTGATGATTTCTTTTAGCTTTTCATGTTTTGGATACGGTAGTGCTAATGGAAGCTCTGTTTGGGATACTTCGGGTAGAATAAGTTTAAAAGCTTTAGCGATAGAGAACTTAGGTTCTTCTACCGGAAAGATATTGCCTGTCCATCGGTTCGTAAACATGATGAATTCGATCAGAAAGTCGTTTACGGGATAGATATTTACCCGGTCAAAAAACGACGTATCGGTGTCGAATTTTGGAAAATATAAATTACGCATTACGACCTCCGGACTACTCGGATGTATACTGTGTTTAACTCCCCCAGGAATCCATATATAATGCCGGGCCGGAAGAAAATATGACTTTTCTTCGGTTTTCAAGAAGACAATGCCACCTTCGGTATATAAAAACTGGCCTTTTTGATGGGAATGTTCGGATATAAAACTTTCCCCCATCATAGCGTGATGACAATAGATGCTGTCTTCGAATGAATCAACTTCTGTCATATAGTATTTATCTACGTATAGGTTTTTATCCATTGTATATTCTCCTGAGCGATTTATAAATTTCCTGTTTTTTGATGAAATAACCAAAAGATGAGTGTTAGCTTACTTATGATAGACATGTTTGGCTTATTATTTAGTGAGTCCTAACTTTTTTTACACGTATTTAAGTGTTTGGTTATTAGCTAATTGAGTTTATTGGCTGATTTTTTTTACTGTTTTAATTTACTGTTTATCAGGGTGTTGTTTCTTTTTTCTGGATTGCGATAATATTGTGGCGATTTTTGATAAAATACGCAACCAAAATATAATTAATATTGCTTATCTTACTAAAAAGCCAATAAAAAGGGAGTATATGGCATACGAGCGTATAAAATTGGAGTCCTTAAAAAACCGAGTGATGTCTGCCGAAGACGCGGTTCGGTTTTTTGAACATGATATGGTCGTGGGAGCAAGTGGGTTCACCAAGGCCGGCGATAGCAAAGAAGTACTAGAGGCGCTAGCTCGACGTGCAAAATCCGAGGGAATAAAAATCACCCTGATGACGGGGGCATCCTTGGGACATGATACCGATGGCAAACTTGCGGAAGCGGGTGCGTTGAAAAAGAGAATGCCGTTTCAGGTGGATCGCATACTGCGCAACAAGATTAATTCGGGAGAGGTTTTATTTATAGACCAACATTTGAGTGAAAGCGCTGAACTGCTCCATAATAAAAATCTACCGCCTGTAGATATCGCGGTGATTGAGGCCGCCTACATTGATCGCGACGGAAGTTTGGTGCCGACAACCTCGGTCGGTAACTCCGCGACGTTTGCAGAATTGGCAGAAAAAGTGATCATTGAAATAAATACGGCAATACCGATGGATATTTATGGTATTCACGATATTTACAAAGCAGAAAATTACCCACACCGGAATGTCATTCCGATTGTTGCGCCATGGAATAAAATCGGACGAAAAACCATTCCAATTAATCCGGATAAGATCGTAGGTATCGTCTTTACGAATAAGAAAGATAGTCCTGCCGATATTGCAGAACCCGATGAAAAGACCACAGCAATTGCACGCCATATTTTGGAATTCTTTGAAAGCGAGGTACAGCTGGGACACCTCAGCGATCGGCTCTTGCCCTTACAGGCGGGCATCGGAAAGGTGGCCAATGCTGTGTTAACAGGCTTTAAACACAGTAATTTTTACGACCTCACTATGTTTTCCGAAGTTTTGCAGGATAGCACGTTCGATCTGATCGATTCAGGCAAGCTTTCGTTTGCGTCTGCATCTTCCATAACAGTGTCGGCAGCATGCTACGAACGGGTGTTTGGTAATTTACAGCGATATCGAGATAAGATTGTGTTGCGTCCGCAGAACATATCGAACACGCCCGGACTTATTCGTCGTTTGGGTGTCATTGCCATTAATACAGCTATTGAATTTGATATTTATGGCAATGTAAACTCTACCCATATTGGTGGGTCGAAAATCATGAACGGAATTGGCGGGTCTGGTGATTTTGCGAGAAATGCATACCTGAGCATTTTTGTAACACAAGCTGCATCCAAAAACGACACGATCTCGCACGTTCTACCTATGGTATCGCATGTGGACCACACCGAGCACGATGTGGACATTTTGGTAACGGATATCGGACTGGCTGATCTTAGAGGGCTGGCTCCACGAGAGCGTGCACAAAAGATTATTGATCATTGTGTGCATCCTGAATTTAGGCAAGAACTGCAGTCCTATTTCGATCGTGCGTGTCAGCGCGGGGGACATACACCTCATCTGTTGGAAGAGGCGTTCAGTTGGCATCTTCGCCTGACAGAAAAAGGATCCATGAAAAAATAGAAACCTCCTCCTTTTGTTGAGCGGAAGGATGGTTAGGCGGAAGGAGTTTTTCTTCCATATCTTCGTTTTCTGATCCATTGTTGCGTCATGCCGATCAGGGACAGAAGCAAGACGGGAATAACGACATTGGCGATTTGCCAGTATTGTTTTTCAGATGTAACTTTTGCCTGATCCAGCAGTCGCAATTTGACTTCGCAGTTGCGTAGGCTGATAAGCTTCTCGTCGTTAAGCAGATAATCGACCATATTCTGTAGTAGTACGTTGTTTGCATACTGCTTTTCTGTATACCGATCCCATCCTAGCGGATAAGGAGATTGATCTTTACTATTAATTTGATTGATCAGCCAATCTCCATCTCCTATAACAATCATTTTTGCTTCGTGGCTTATATCAGTAAGATCTATAGGTTGCTGGATACCTTTTGGAGCCGGTCGGTCGTCGAAGATATATGGAAACCGGCCACGTAAGGCGACAGCAACAGGAAGCGGAGAGGTCCGGAAGGTAGCGGGGTCTGGGTTTTCCTCTACCATCTGCAGGCTAATCGTTGCGGGCGTTGAAACAGTTTTGGCGAAAGGTGAAGATGGTAACAGAATTTCTTTCTTTATAGCCGGCGTCGCAATGGTATCGAGCGTGCTAATAAACTCGGTATGTATACCATCCAGATTTTTGAGCATCGTATTGGCTGAGGTAGGCATTAATATCGGAAAGAAGTACCAAGGGGTTAATTCTATTTGATTTTGCCCGGTGTTGTTTCCTACAGACAGTGATATCTGTCCGCAGTTGAGGTCGGCCACTAAATTGTAATTTAGCCGCACACCGTATAAAAAAAGTTGATCATCCAAATTAAGTCTTCGCCCGATCACCGGCTGTGTTCCGGTTTGGCGTAGGTTGTCTAAACCAGCATCGATCGGATCTATCGCCCACACCACGCTACCGCCGCGCCGGACGAAGTAATCGATTTTATATTTGTCACTTTCGGAGAACGGCGATCACGGCTTCACGACAAATAAGATTTTCAATTGATCCAATGAAGCGTAGGTAACCGAATCAAGGTTGACCCGCCCAACCTGATTTCCGTTCATTAGGCTGTGCATAGCGTCGTATAGGGCGAGATCGTCCGGTTCACCATGTCCTTCCGTAAAGCCAATAAAGGAACCGGACTGTTTAGTTGCCTTGCTGATGGCAGAGCTGAAAGCATACTCTAGGTTTTCAATGGAATTATTGAGTGCTTCTTCGGGTCGCGCGCCTGTTTTTTGCAACAGTAGGTTTACGACAATTTCTTCTTTTGCCGTGCTGATGATCGCTGTTGGGAAAATTAACTTTTGAGTAAAGCCTTGCGCAGTTTTAACGCGCAGGTTGGTCGGAAATACGCCACGTTCCATAAGGGCTTGCGTGAAGGTCTGTTGTTCATCTCGCGTACCAGCGGATCGATGAGCGTGAACGATAGCCGGTCCGGCGCATAGGACCGAAAGTCGTTCGTCATGTCCAACGCTGCCTGTTTTAGCCTGTTAAACCCAGACGGAAGATCACCGTCCAGAAATAGCGTGATATGAACATCTCTGTTAGTGATTTGAGAAGTTCTTTGGATGTCGCGTTCAGTGTGAAACGTTTGTCTTCCGTAAAGTCGATTCGGGAAGTTAGGTTTGGTGCACTGAAGTGATTCAACACTATATATCCTGCAAGTGCGCTTGCATACCAGGCAAGGGTAACTGTCCGTTTTCGAAAAATTCGGCCAGTATGCCCGACGGTAAACAAAAGGAAGAGTGCGCTTACTGAAACAAAATACACCGTGTCTGAAACCGTGAGAACACCTCGGCTTACGCTATGATAATGGGCTTGTATCCCCAAATTTTTTATAAGTTCGGAGTGCGAGCTGACCATGGACATATTGCTAAACGCGTCAATTCCATAATAGGCAATGAAGTTTGCGAAGACCCCCAAGAGAAAAGCAATAATCGGATTTTTCGTTAAGCTTGAACAAAAAATGCCGATCGCACCGTACACACTTGTCAGAAAAAATAGGCCGAGATAGGATCCTATGGTGGCTCCAATGTCAATATTGCCACGCGGAAAGGCCAATGTATTGATTGTGACCGCATACATAATGGTCGGCAGAATTGCTAGAAGGGCGATAGTAAGGATACCGCCATACTTGCCCAATACGATGTCACGCAACCGATATGGCCTGCTACATAACAGCTCAAAAGTTCCATCGGCTCGTTCGCCGGACAGCGAACGCATGGAAATGGAAGGGATTAAAAAAAGAAATAGGTAGGGTGCTATCGAAAAGAAGCCGTCTAATGAAGCATACCCACTCTCGAAAATAGAGGTGTCTGGAAAGATCCACAAAACGAGCCCCGTGACGAGCAAAAATAACGCGATGGCTAAATAACCAATAAGCGAATTGAAAAAGGACGAGATTTCTTTTTTATATATACTGATCAATGTGTGTACATTTTGTTCCTTCGAAAATAGGAAATAGATCAGTGTAAAGCAAGAAGGCACTCCCCCTCGCGGGCAGTGCCTTCTCTAACAAAGTTGTAATTATGCGTTTTTCTATCGTTGTCCCGGCAAATAGATCTGGAAACCAATGCCTACACCGAGACCTGTGGCTTTATCCCCTAAATTTACATTGGCCTTGGTGTAATTATATCCTAAGATGGCTTCTAGCGCTACGGTCTGCGTTATAAAATGCGCATAACCGACGTTAGCGCCTAAAGCTAGGGATACGCCATCCCCGGCTGAACTTCCGGCAATACCTACATCTCCTTGTGCAAAGAAGCGGCTAGTCGACGTCGCGCCTCCCGGGAAGTAATAGCGTACGAACGGGGCGATACCGTAATTCCATTCGTTGTCCATGTCCTTTACGGCGGTTAGTCCTAAAGTTGCCTGGGCACCGACAGCAATCCCATCGGATACGAAATATCCAGCACGTGGTTGAAGCTGAATATTAAATGCCTTTCCTTCAAAGCTATAACCGATGTTGCCAATAGAACCTCCGACCATCCAATTGCCTTGTTTAATAGGAGTCAAGCCTACGTCGGCAGAGGTTTGCGGTACGGTTTCCACTTTCTGCGCATGGGCAGCTACAGCAAAACCTCCTAGTAAAGCGAATAAAATTGTAAACTTCTTCATATCTGATCAAGTGTTAATGTATGTAAAGAACACGGCTCAGGAAAAAATGTTTGATTTATTTTGTAAGTCGAACGAAGATTTCTTCTAAAGATAGTTTAGGGTAACGCTGCGACATGTCGTCTAGCGAAAAATGATCCTGTATCTTTCCCTGGTTTAAAATAATCACTTCATCACAGATCGCCTCCACTTCTTGCATGATATGGGTCGACAATAGGACAGTTTTTTCTTTGCCCAACATTTTGATCAATGCACGTATTTCTAAAATTTGATTGGGATCAAGACCGGTGGTAGGCTCGTTTAAAATAAGCACCGCAGGATCATGTAGAATACACATCGCTAGACCAACCCGCTGTCTGTATCCTTTAGAAAGCTGGTGGAGCTTTTTATGTTGTTCAGTTAGCAGTCCCGTTTGGATAATAACGTCGTCAATGTGTCGGGATTTGTTTTTAATCCTATGGGTATTGGCTCCGAAGGATAATATTTCCCGCACATACATATCCAAATACAGAGGGTTGTTTTCTGGAAGAAATCCGATTGTTTTTTTTGCTTTGAGAGGATCGTGCTGTACAGATACATCATGTATATAGCAGCTGCCTGTTGTTGGAGGAAGAAGACCTGCGAGGATTTTCATGGTTGTTGACTTGCCCGCTCCATTCGGGCCGAGAAATCCAACAATCCGTTGTTTTCCGGTTTCGAACGAGATGGAGTCAAGCGCCTTTTGGTCTCCGTAGATCTTGCTTACGTATTCGACTTTGATCGACATCACTAGTTTATGTAAGGGGAAGAAAGTTCGCGCTTTTGGATATAATACGATAGGGATTTTGCGGCTTGCAGAGGGCGGTCCGTACTCAAGATATCGGCTCCGTTTTCAATAAATTCCGCATAAAGTTGATCTCCCCGTTGTGCCGCTTGATCGTCTAAGTTTCCAATTGTTCCCAAGATGCACAGAATACCATGTTGGTGCAAAAGATCGGTCAACTTTTTATCCGCTTGGGAAGTGCCGACGAACGCTACCAATCGGGTATCGGGAACGTCCCGATCATTTAGACGAACCAGGTCTTCAGAATTTTTTATCGAAGCAGAGATCATCAGATCTGGCGCCAAGTTGTGAACGACGGCCGCCTGATCGGCGCTATACGTAATGATCACAACGTAGGCCTCTGATTTCGTACGGCGTATGGCATCAATGACCATGCGGTACGGTACATTCTTTTTTACATCCAACGTGAAAATAACTTTCCCGACCCCCCATGCCAACGTTTCGTCCAACGTCGGAATACGGTAGTTGGTGGTATTTCCAGTCTCATCTTTTAAATACAGCTCGTTGAGTTCGTCGAGGGTGTGCCGGTTGACACGTCCTTTCCCGGTAGTCGTACGATCCAATGTTTCATCATGGATCAGCACAAGGACAGAATCCTTGGTCAGGGCAATATCGCATTCGATGATTGCAGGGGTTTTATAAGCAACACGCTGAAAGGTTTCCAACGCGTTTTCAGGATAATCTACATCTGGCCCTCCACGGTGTGCACTGACAAGCGGAACGCGTTTTTCCGAATACGTCAAAAACCGATACAAATCTTCAACACCAGCAAAGTTGAAAATTTGGTTATGATTGCTCACATGCATGAAATCGTTACCGGTGTTGTTGCGAAAGCAGCCTGCAAACAACAGTATCAGTAAAATCGATAGCGGATATTTAAGGGGGTTAGGCATGAGCTAAAATAGACTGGCTCAGATCTTCGACCGATGTGCTCAGCTGATCGATCTGCATGTGAGCTCGTTGATAGAATGGTTCTCTTTCTGCTAGTTTTTCTTCGATAAAATGAAGCAACGCATCGCCTTGTAACCCCTTTAAAGCGGGCCTTTTAGCGATATTCGACTGCTGCAGGCGATGGTACAGCGCTTTAGGAGTTAGATAGAGGTAGATTGCTAAACCATTGTCCAGAATCCATTGCATATTATCATAATAGCAAGGGCTGCCTCCGCCTGTAGAGACGACAATGTTATCGTCGGTCAACTGCTGGAGCGTATCCCGTTCCAGTTCGCGGAATTTTTGTTCCCCAAATTCTGCAAAGTACTCAGGAATAGACATTCCGGCATGTTCCACGATCAGATGGTCCATATCGACGAATTTGCGTCGCAGATGATGGGCTAGCTTTTTTCCAAGGGTGGTCTTGCCACTCCCCATAAACCCAATTAAAAATATAGGCCTGTCCATTTATTTCGCTAAATATTCTTTTTCTAATTCTTCCTTGGAAGGAAATGTTATTTTTGACCATTTTTTTATGACAACACCATTCTGCAATAAAAGAATGCCGGGATTGGAACGAACCATACTTTTCAATGGAACCGCGTCGGCATAAAAAGTTTCTAAGACTAGATCCATTTCATCATTCAGTCCCATCGCTACCTGTGACGAGCTTGCCGTGAGCAATACAGCCCGAAGGTTATAATCGGTAGAGAGATCACGAATAGTGCTGTTGATACGATCTAATGCGATGATGTCTGCAGTTGATAAGTTGTCGGCATACGTGCTTACAACGATAAAATTATAATATGGGTTGGTAATAATTTCCTGCGTTACGTCGTTGCCGTCCGCATCCGAGATCAATAAATCAGGAATGGGAATTTGATAGCCTTTCTTGACGAGCTTGGTGGACGGTTCACCCACGACTTCCCAGTTCTCATCCTCCCAAATGCCATTCATATATTCTTTGTCGGTTACTTTTTTGGTTTCACCGGTTGTTTTATGTTTGATTTCATAAATATATTCGTAAACATCTCCTTCTTTTCCCTCTGGGAGAACCATTAATTCTGGGATATTGTTCCCTTCCTTATAAGGTAAGAAATCGATAAATGGAAGGAAATAAACGGTATAAACACCAATGCCAAATGACAGGATAACGACCAGTGCGGCTACCAAGCTTCTGGTAGAGCCTTTTGGTAGCAGAGGCCGGATGCGATTTCGGTACGTGAAAACGATCAGAATGAAGACTAACAGTACGAGATCCTTACTAAAAGACTGCCAAGGAGTCAGAGGTATTGCGTCCCCGAAGCAGCCACAGGAAGTAACGACCTCAAAAAAAGCGGAATAAAACGTGAGAAACGTGAAAAAAACAGTTAGAAAGAGTAATCCCCAAGCTACTTTCCGCGCATAGAAGCCCAAAAGCAAGAATGCCCCAAGAATAATTTCGAAACCACAGATGAGAACCGCGATCCACGTGCTGTAGTCATTCAGGAAACCGAGGTGGAAAACATGAAAGTACTCCTGTAGCTTGTATCCGAATCCGGTAGGATCATTTGCTTTTATCAAACCCGAAAAAATAAAAAGTACACCAACGAAGATTCTACTGAAACCGAGGAGAACGCCTCCTGTGTTTGTCTTTTGTTTGCGGGTAGGGTTAAAGTTTGTTTCCATTTTACATTTATTTTTGCTCAGCAAGCCCTAATTTTATCAATGCGAAGACCGCGTAATTTAACATATCCTGGTAGTTGGCCTTTAAGCCCTCCGATACCAGCGTCTGTCCATCATTGTCTTCAATCTGCTTAACGCGGTGAAGTTTCATGAGAATCAAATCGGTCAGCGAAGAGATACGCATATCTCGCCAAGCCTCTCCATAATCGTGATTTTTGGCAAACATGAGATCTCTCGTTTCATCTACTTTTTGTATATACAGCGAGGCTATGCTGTCATACGCTAAATTGTCACCAGCATTTTCTGGTAGTTCCAATTGGATCATTGCAATAACACAATAGTTTATAATGCCTACGTATTCGTCGAGGATGCCTTCGCCGACTTTTGATATTTTTTTTAATTCTAACGTACGTATGCGCTGGGCTTTAATAAATATTTGATCCGTGATAGATGATGGACGCATGATCCGCCAAGCGGTGCCGTAGTCTTTTGTCTTTTTTAAAAATAAATCTCTGCAATAATTTATTACGCTGTTGTATTCGGCGTTTGTATCCATCCTTGTCTAATTAACTGTATTTAGTGTATTACAAACTTAGATAAATTAGCAACTATATGCAATACAATTGGTTTGACGATCTTATTTATCTTGTTCGTCAAAATCCCCACCACCATTGTTGTATAGTATTCCAATGGCCCTATTTTTAGCATGGGGGCAGTATGCTATTTGCCAAAAAATATTCCGTTATTTGAATAATGAACAAAGAAGCTTTCAATAGGTTTGACCAAATAACCTATTTAGCATCGGGTACACCACAGCAGCGAAAGGCTTATGATCTCTTGACCAAACACCAAATCATGCCTATTTTGAGAAGGTATGATGCGGTGCTGGTGGGGACGATTCCGCTCGATATCGCGATTCCGTCGAGTGATTTGGATGTTTTGTGTTCTGTGGCAGACTTTACAGCATTTCAAGCGTATGTACAAACACAGATGGGACATCATCCTGATTTTAAGATTACACATGCATATGTTCGTGGAGTGGAAAGCGTATTCGTTAATTTTCGTGTTGAAAACTTTGCTGTTGAAGTGTTTGCCCAGCATATGCCGGTTAAACGACAACACGGCTTCTTACACTTGATTAAAGAATATGAAATTCTGACACGCTGCGGACAGGATTTTAAGCAGAAAATTATAGATTTAAAGCGTGCAGGAATCAAGACTGAACCTGCTTTTGCACAGCTATTGCAGATTTCGGGAGATCCTTATGAAGGATTACTTAAATACGAAGTACATGAAAATTTTTAAACCAGAGATAAGGGAGGTGCAAATCATACGTTATGTGCAGCCCTTCAGGGAGGGCGGATCGTTGCCTGCATTGGTAGACGCTGACGATGGATTTAGTTATGTTATTAAGTTTCGCGGTGCTGGCCAAGGAAAGAAGGCGCTGGTCGCTGAACTTATCGGCGGCGAGCTCGCTCGCTTTTTAGGACTTCGTATGCCGGAGATGGTCTTTGCTGATCTTGACGAATCTTTTGCCAGGACCGAACCAGATGAGGAAATTCAAGACTTACTACGTTTTTCAGTAGGAAAGAATTTAGGCGTGCATTTTTTGAACGGAGCTATCACTTTTGATGCCAATGTGGATATGATACAAGAAGAAGAGGCTTCTAAGATCGTTTGGCTAGACGCTTTGCTAATGAATGTCGATCGTACCGTACGTAATACCAATATGCTAATATGGCATCAAGAGTTGTGGCTAATCGACCACGGCGCATCGCTCTATTTTCACCATGCATGGGATAATTGGGAAGAGCAACTTGCAAAACCCTTTGTGCAGATCAAAGATCATGTTCTCCTTCGATGGGCGAGTAAGGTGGCTGAAGTGGATGAAACCTATAGGTCTTTATTTACGGGAGAGAACCTCTGGAATATTCTGAAGATAGTGCCTGATGATTGGTTGGTAGACCAAGTACGGGGATTGACAGCAGATGATGCGCGAGCGGTATATGTTTCGTTTTTACTGGGAAGAGTGTCCCATTCGGCAAATTTTATAAAACAAATTGAGCATGAGCGAGCGAACCGTATATGAATATGTTGTGGTACGGGTCGTGCCTAGGGTGGAGCGCGAAGAGTTTGTGAATGTCGGCGTAGCCCTCTATTGCAAAAAACAGCGCTATGCCGCAGTCAAGGTCTTCGTAAATGAGGAAAAATGCAAGGCGCTTGATCCGGAAGTGGATCTGGAGTTAATTAAAAAACATCTGGATTCGTTTCAACGTATATGTGCCGGCGATCGGTCGGCCGGCCGACTGGCAACATTAGAACAGGCAGAGCGATTTCGCTGGTTGACAGCAAAAAGGAGCACGCTCATACAATGTTCCTTGAGCCATCCAGGTCTATGTTTGTCCGCTGAAGAGACGTTGGATGAATTATTTGAAAAATTAGTCCTATAGAAATAGTAGTTTTTTTACTAGGAATGTTAAATTTGACGCATCGATTATCATCACATAATGGAAGACTTTTATCAATATATCTACCAAAAGCAAATGGAAGTTCAGGATATGCCAAGCAATACCCGCATTGCCGACTGGGCAATGCACGTATTGCATTTGCTTTTTCCTGAGCGGGCTTCGTCCAATTTTAAAGGAGTAGATGACGTACGAAAAGCTTTTGAGGAAGCAGAAGAGGAATTGTTGGAATTGCTACAAAAAACGAAGGCTTGCTCGCACTGTGATAACAAATTGATTGCAAACCGTTTTTTTGAAGAGCTTCCTTCCATCTATGAGGTAATGTTAACCGATGCGCAGGCGATTATGGATGGAGACCCAGCAGCGCGTAGTTTGCGAGAGGTTATCCGTACTTACCCGGGGTTCACGGCTATTTGCGTGTACCGTATCGCCCATCAGTTGTGGCAGGCCCGCGTTCCGCTGATACCCCGAATACTGACAGAGCACGCACACTCGAAAACAGGAATAGACATCCATCCTGGGGCGCGCATAGGTCAATATTTGTATATCGATCACGGCACCGGAATTGTCATTGGCGAGACTTGCATCATCGGTGACCATGTCAAATTATATCAGGGGGTAACACTAGGTGCACTTAGCGTGGAAAAGAATATGGCGAATACGCAAAGACATCCGATTATTGAGGATCATGTCATCATCTACGCTGGAGCGACCATACTCGGTGGCCAAACGGTAATCGGACACCACTCTGTAATTGGTGGAAATGTATGGTTGACATCTAGTATTGATCCGTATACAACCGTGTATCATCAACCCAATTCTAAATTTATTGATTCTAAACCGATTGTCTGATGCAAAATTTAATAGATACTATTGGTAATACGCCGCTTGTAGAAATCAACGGATTTCATACCAATTCGAACGTCCGGATATTTGCGAAAATGGAAGGAAATAATCCAGCGGGGTCGGTAAAAGATCGGGCGGCTTTGAATATGATTCGCTCCGCGTTGGAACGGGGTGAAATCAACCCACAGTCCAAATTGATTGAAGCGACTTCTGGCAATACGGGTATTGCATTGGCTATGATTGCAGGGTTGTACGGTTTGGATCTTGAGCTAGTCATGCCTTCTACCTCGACGCGGGAACGTACGTTGACAATGGAGGCATACGGCGCCAATGTGACACTGTTAGAATCGATGGAAATCTGCCGTGACTATGCGGAGGAGAAAGCCGCCACAGGCGAATATTTCATATTGAATCAATTTGCCAATCCCGACAACTACAAGGCACATATCAAAACCACAGGCCCAGAAATATGGCGCGACACTGCCGGTAAGATCACCCACTTTGTGAGTGCGATGGGAACCACAGGTACCATTATGGGATGTTCGATGTATTTGAAAGGACAGCGGGAGACCGTTCAAATTGTAGGGTGTCAACCGACCGAAGAATCGTCGATACCCGGTATACGACGATGGCCCCAAGCTTATCTGCCTAAGATTTTTGATGCTTCCCGGGTAGACCGCGTTATTGATATTGCACAATCAGATGCTACCACACGGTCACGCGAGTTGGTAAAACGAGCCGGTATTTTTGCGGGAATGAGTACGGGAGGAGCTTTTCATGCAGCATTGCAGATAGCCAATGAAATCGAAGAAGGACTGATTGTTTTTATTGCGTGCGATCGAGGAGATCGATACCTAAGCTCTGATTTGTTTGGATAAGAAAAAGATTCAAAATGCAGCGATTTGCTGATTCAAAAGTGGCGTCCGGTCGTAATACATGACCGGACGTTTTACATAGGGGCATATGTTCTTTCCGGGGAAGTTCTTTATATGTTATTGATGGTCCCTGCTCCATATCTCATTAATGGGGTCTCCTTTCGAACTCAGGCCACTATGGTGCCAATCGTCCTTTTCTAGTTTTCCATCAAAGCTTAAAGTGGCCCCGACGCGGGAATTGTCCCGAGAAAAAAATAAGATATATTCCGTATACTTTCCACCTTTAAAGGTATACTTTCCCCCACCAGTACCGTAAAACCCTTTCACTGCCGGATTGATCGCTATCCATTGAAAATAACCGTCTATCAGAAGCTTGATTGTTTTTCGATCCCCACGTGGGATTGTCTGCATGTTCGCCTCCTGTTTACGGCCAGTGATGCGCCAAAGTCCATCTAAATCTTGATCTTTAGCATCTTCTTTCGTCCATAGTACGCCGCTTTTCTCTTGTATGGTGTTGGTTGTGATGGTTACAGGAAAAGCCTGTAATTGCCCCACTTGGGTTGGGTCGGTATCGTTATACTCGATCTGTACGGCCACTTCGCCCTCCTTTTGCACAAAAGGTCCGCCAAATGTCGATATATATTGTTTGTCTTGGTAAGTAGTTTGCGAACAGTAGCCGTCCACAAACATCCAAATCCTATGTGTATTACCATTTTTGCTACTGAATACACCATGTAGTTGGTAAACCTGTGCAAAAAGAAAGCTAGTTAGGCAGCTTAGAAAGAGGGTAACGTAGATCGTTTTCATGACTGTATAAATTGGTTGCTGTATAAAAATAACAAATTATCTGCCAGCATGTTTCCGTTTTTTTTATATTAGAAAATAGACAAGAAAAGTATGGTATGATTCGGATCGTGATATTAACTATATGCTTCGGTATAACGCTTCTTCGAGGGCAGGATAAAGCGTTGTTTCTGTTTATGACAGCAGATAGTCTGTACCAAGGGGTGAAAGATGGCGATAGCGCTGTTATCATTGCAGCGGAGTACCCTGTTATAGGACCGTGGATTTCAGGTGAATCGATTACCGATTCCATTATCGATTTTTATGGATTACCAAAAGGTATAACGTGGACGTTCGATTCTTTGCGTGCGGCTCATACGTTTAACACCACTTTTAATAGAAATGGACAGGTATTGTATCACCCCTTTTTATATGATAATGGTGCGGATTATATTGAGGAAGGTGCGCGACGTTTTGTAGACGTCAAAACAGGAAAGATGGGGCTGGTGCATCCGTACGGCCGAGTATTGATACCTGCAAAATACGATTTTCTGATGCCGCTGAAAAATGGTTACACAACAGCCTATAGGGGAGTCAAACGGAAATCGGAAGCGAGGGGTGAACATTGGTCAATAGTCCCCGACTCAACTAAGCAGTTTAGACATACAGTGGTCAACAGAATGGGATTGGAAGTGAAGGGCCATGGAGAAAAAGATGCGGAAAATTCCGTCCGGTTGGACGACGGAAACTATTATCCGACCGTTTATACGATACAAGATCCTGAAGAACAGAAAATGTTGGACATGCTGTCCACTGATCAACTTGTTATGAAGGCTGCTGGTCCGCAACCGGAAAAATGGCAACTGAAGATTATCGAACGGCCATCGCCTAAGTTTCCGTATTATGTGCTGGGCAATATCCAATCTATCCTGCCGATATATATTGCAGTAGACGCGAACGCTCGATTATATTATTTCGACTACTACCGCATGATCCCGTTAGCTGACTATCTAGCAGCGCGCGAATATTAGCGAGATTAACAGGCTGTTTTTTTATGTCACCTATGGGTCGGTTTTTCTATTGTTTTCGCCATAGTGAAACACAAAATTTATTTTTGTTGGTTTAACACTATGATGAAAATATTACACGATTGTTTTTTGGTTATATTCTGTTTATTGGCAAATCTGACAGCTGAGGCACAGCACTTCTATCCGCTTACTGGTATAGATACGACGGTTCAATTGTTAGACACAACGAAGCGATGGACATGGTTAACACAGGAACCGGATACGTTGCCTAAATTTGCGCGGAGCACAAAAGAGCCTAAACGGGAGAAAAAATTTTTGCGGGCCGGATCGGAATGGTTTTTGGCGCAAGCATTTCCTGCTTTGTTTAATCGGTTTATCACAAAAGATCCTTATTCTTACATCACGTTCAAAAATTTTATAGATCATCAGCGTTTCTCAGCATGGGATTGGGATGACAACCAATTTACAACGAATCAGATTGACCATCCGTATCACGGTCAGCTTTATTTTAATGCATTTCGTAGCAACGGGTATAGTTTTTATAAATCGAGTATGGCGACTTTTGCTGGAAGCTATATCTGGGAAACCGCGGGCGAAACGCAACATCCGTCCATTAACGATTTGGTGAATACCACATTTGGAGGTATTGTTCTGGGGGAAATGACCCATCGCTTGGCGCGAAATATATTGGGACGGGCTAGCCGAAACAGAAAAGCCATGGTCTCCAATGAAATAGGCGCATTTTTTATTAATCCGGTCAACGGATTAAACCGCTTGCTTGATGGTAAATGGGGCAAGGTGGACAGTTACAATGCAGTAGATTCTTCATCTATCTGGGCGGAGGTGAATATTGGGGTGCGTAGATTTGATGCACAGGAAGGTGATATTCTGGAGAAAGGAAAAAATGGATCATATGGGAGGCTACGCTTATGGTATAGCAATGGACCGGAAAACATTAAAAGACCATTTGATCAATTTTATGTGAATCTAGAGTTGGGTAGGGGTGACAGTTCGTTTATCAATGCGGTCAATGTGCACGCATTGCTGTATGGAAATAAGTTTTTCAAAACCAAAACCGGTAGTCATTACGGGATACTTAGTGCAAACTATGATTTTTACAACAATGATGCATTTTTCTATGGTGCACAGAGCCTAACCTACAATTGGAATTCGGAATTTAGATATAAAAAATTGAACAGACTGAATATGAGTTTGGGCGTTGGAGCTGTGTTACTCGCAGCGGTGCCGGATCCATATTTGCTTTATGGCGCTAGTCGTAACTATAATTATGGATCGGGGGCAAGTTATCGGTATCGGGCCGAATTAAGCGTGTTACGTCGATTACTTATCTCCGGAGATTACAATGGTGGCGTTTTCTTTACGATCAGCGGAAACGAATCCTATTACATATTGCACGCTGCAACTTTGGAGGCTAGTTTACGAATTGTGAAGAATTTCTCCATAAACGTCAGTTCTGGATATTTTGCGCTTGAAGGACATTTCGAAGAAGAACAGTATCCAGATTTCAATCGAAAATTTCCGTTCGGAAGATTATCCATTGGTTACAATGTCCGATTTTAGGCGAGGTTTTATTTAGCCGATTTAAGCATGCACTTTGGCTTAGATTTGTCGCTTCTTACGCCAACACCAATGGCGCGTACTGTAAGTGTTCCATTTCTTTCTCGAAGATATGTATATCCTCCACGAATTTGAAGCCTAATTGGATATATAGCGTTTTTGCTTGGGGGTTTTCCTTGTCAACCAATAACCCCAAGGTTTTTTTGTCACGTTTGACAAAACGGTCGACGGCATACAAAAGCATCATTTTACCTATGCCTTTGCCTTGGGCATTAACAGACACTGCAATGGTATCGATATACACCTCACCAGCTTTTGTTTCTTGCTCAAGTAACAGGTGTCTACTGTATGTCGACTGTAAAAATGTTAGGATGGGCTCTCGGAGTTTCTCAAGCATTTCTCCGGGATAGAGGCATATTTGTCCAACAACCACATCGTCCTCTTCGGCAACGATAATATATTCGTAAGAGTATTGATTCCCGGGTTTGGCAATATGATGAGCTAAAAAGTTGATGGCTTCTTGATAATTGTTCTGTCCAATAAAGTAATAGATAATCTCTTCCATAGCCAACAGCATAAGAGGCGCCAGTGCGGTCGAATCGAAGGGAGTTGCTTGTCGTATGCGTATCATGATTTAAAATTAAAGAAAAAATCGCACCTAAATGCAAGAAGGCTATCCGATCAATCGGATAGCCTTCTGTTTTACCTGTCGACTGAGGTTACGTTATTTATCGAGTTTTTCAAACGCTACATAATCTATCTCTTTCGAGTTCAAAGTCACATTTTCTTTCAAATGATTGAAAACTTTAAGTGCTTTTGCCTCTTCGAACAGACGGTTTGCTTGCTCTCTATCTTGTAATAACTGAATAGCGAATTGATTTAGTTGTTCATCGGTTGGCTCTTCGTTAATGTTGTACATTTTGATTTGCGCGTAAATGCGCTCTTTCGCCAAATTGATCACTTCGTCATACTTCACTTCAAGGCTATTTGCCGTCACGATGCGGTTTTCAATGATCGTCCACTTTAAGTTGTTTAAGAAATCAGCGAATCCTTCTTCCAATTCTTCATCAGAAATGTTAGGGTTTGTTGCTTTCAACCATTTCTTCAAGAACGCTTCTGGGAATTGTACGTCCACTTTTTCCATGCCGAATGTATACATGTCGTTGCGTAACTTTTGATCGGCATTTTGCTTGAATAAATTCTCTACTTCCTCTTTTACTTTAGCGTGGAATTCCTCTTCCTTTGTCACCTCTCCAGCAGGAAATAATTTGTCAAAAAACTCTTGGTTTAGATCCGATTCTTCTAGGCGATTGATGTTTTTGACAGTCAACTCAAATTTCGTAACGTCTAGCGCTAAAGCTTCGTCCTCTGTTATGCCCAAAATACGCGCTAAATCTTCTACTTTAAACGCTTTTTTAACATCAATCTTTACCGAATCGTCTTTTTTAAGACCAACAAGTGCTTTTTTTATTTTAGCATCTTCAATAATGTCTGTCCGCACCGACGTTGTTTTTTCGATACCTTCTTCTTTATCTTGCTTTAGTGTTGCATAAAGAACATCTCCTTCTTCAGAAACTTCCGGATTCGTCATCTTGCCGTAGCTGCGACGTAGATTTTTGACACGCTCCGTCAATGTGGCCTCGTCGGCCTTGATATCATATGCCGTGAATTGCGTTTCTTTTGCAAAGGGAACATCAAACTCGGGAGCTAGACCGATCTCATAGTTAAACGAAAAAGTATCTTTGAAATCCCAGTTATAATTCGCATCTGCATCACTATCCAAAGGAAGCGGTTGACCTAAGACCTCCAATTTATTTTCGCCGATATATTCAGCGATCTTGTCATTGACCAATTTATTGATTTCATCAAACAAGATTGATTTTCCGTAAGTACGTCTGATGTGGCCAGTTGGCACCATGCCCGGACGAAATCCCGGTAATTTTGCTTTTTTCGCTTGATCTTTGATGGCTTTATCTACCGAAGGATTGTAGTCTTCAGGTGCTAATTCAACCTTAATGTTTGCGTTGACATCGTCAACTTTTTGGTGTGAAATATTCATACTCTCGTTTAGCTTTTACGCATTTTACAAAAAAAATCCTCCCGAGTATTACGTTCGGGAGGAAATCAAGTGCGGAAGAAGGGACTCGAACCCCCACGCCTTGCGGCGCCAGATCCTAAGTCTGGTGCGGCTACCAATTACGCCACTTCCGCAGTTATTAGGACTTTTATTGTGGCACAAAGATAGGAACCCAAGTGATATCTTGCAAGTCTTTTTAGAGATTATTTTTAAATTTTTTAAAAATATTTTTTTGTTCTTGCATAAGTGTTTTATATTCATTTACTTTGAAACGCAAAGTACTTTTTATGGATCAACACGATTTAATTAAAGAAATAGGACATATCCGTTCCATTATGGAAAGATCCTCTAAGTTTATTTCTATATCTGGACTTTCAGGCGTGCTTATTGGCTTGTATGCGTTGATTGGCGGCGCATTGGCCTACATAAAAGCGTACGGATTCGAGAGTGGATTCGATTATCGCGATCATTATGTGACTGACCCGGGCGTCGTTGACTATCTTGTCATAGTGGCTTTGAGTGTTTTGCTGACATCTTTGATAACAGGGGTGTTAATGGCTAAACGCAAAGCAAAAAAAATTAAACAGTCCGTATGGAATCCAACAAGCAAGTCATTGCTTGTTGCACTGGCTGTTCCTTTGTTGACGGGAGGAATATTTGCCGTGATCCTGATTGCTAAAGGATATTATGGATTGATCGCATCTTCTTTGTTGATTTTTTACGGCTTAGCCCTCGTTTCGGGCAGTGTTTATACCTTTAAAGAGGTAAAATGGCTGGGACTCTTGGAAATAATGTTAGGATTAGTAGCTTTGTCGGCTCCCGGCTACGGATTGTGGTTTTGGGTGGCAGGATTTGGTGTGCTGCATATTATCTATGGTTTTATTGTCTTTAAAAAATACGAATAAGGGTGGGATTAGACCTTTCATTATACGATAAAATTTTTGAAAATAGGATTCGTCTGCAGGTCATGAGTATTTTAGTTGCGAACGAGTCGTATGATTTTAGCTCGCTCAAAGAAATACTCGATGTGACTGACGGCAACTTAGCCTCGAATTTAAAAACACTGGAAAAGGAAGAGTATATCAGTGTAGAGAAAAGCTTTGTCGATCGAAAGCCGAACACGCGATACAGAAGAACTGAAAAAGGGAAACGGGCATTTGAAAACCACCTAACAGCACTGGAAAGCTTGATCAAACAGCAACATAAATAATTTTTTTATTCATAAACTTTGAAATGCAAAGTACTTTAATGTAAAAATATGAAAGAGATTCGTTTATCATTTATGATCTATTTGTACGAGTGGTCGTCCGCAGTCTATGCGCGTGTTTTTAAATGGAAAAAACATGCATGGGGAATCAGCAAGGGAGAATTTGCATCCTATGCACCCGGAACATTAGGTAAAGCACTTGCTGAGTTTTATGCCTCGAATGGCTTTGAAGTAATGCCAAAATTGGAGAACCATGATGTCTTTCACGTGCTTACGCAGACTGGAACAACTATCCAAGACGAAATTGCTATGCAATATCTATTACTAGGGAATGGAAAACTAAGTCTCTATTTATTCGCTATGATTAGTATTGGAACAATGCTCTATCCCGAACATTGTGCCCATTTCCAAGCGTGTTTCCGTAAAGGCCGACGGTGTCAACCTTTCTATCAACTTGAATTTTTGCATTTGCTTGATTGTCCGCTGGAGACCTTGCAAATGATTTTAATAAATAAATCAGAAATCGTGCACATTTAATCCCCTTGTTATGGAAAATACAAATCCACAAATTCCCCCTGTTCAAGAGACAACAGGTTCTTCTTTTTTCGAAAGACTGGCAAACTCCGTCGTTTTGAAATTTGTAATCATGTTTATTCTGGTCCTTTTTTTACTTATTCCCATGGAATGGGTTCACGGCCTAATCGGCGAACGGAGAGAGCGTGAACAAACCGTTGCTAGCGAAATCGCCGGCAAGTGGGGACAACCACAGGTGATTTCTGGACCAGTTATCGGCATTCCCTACACGTATATGTCGTCTGTAAACACAACGGACGACAGAGGAAAACCGAAGGTCGAAACCTATATCGAAAAGGACTACGTATTTCTTGCAGCCAAAAAAACGGAGTTCTCCTCGGAAATAACACCAGAGTATCTCAAGCGCGGTATTTACCAAACAGTGGTCTATAATGCAACCTTGAAGCTTCATGGTCATTTCGAGGAGCTCGATCTGGCTAAACTCGGCATCCCGGCGGATGATCTGCAATGGGAACATGCAAAAGTTTTTATCGGTTTGAGCGATTTGAAAGGTTTGACAACGACGCCACAGCTGAAATGGAAGGATGAAAACCTTGGATTTCAGATGGGCGCTGGCGATGTAGGCTTGTTCGAACGTACAATGGAAAGCGATATCAATTTGTCCGGAAAATCAACTAAAGGACAATTTTTAATACAGATGGATGTGCGTGGGTCGCGTTCTTTAACGTTCTTTCCGACGGCGGAAGAAACAGCCATCCAAGTTGCTGGTGGGTGGGAAAATCCGAGCTTTGATGGAGGTTTTCTGCCGGAAGATCGCACCGTGGGAGCAGATACGTTTGCAGCATCTTGGCGTATTCCAAGTTTCGGACGTAAATTTCCTCAACAATGGACGGGCGCAAAGAAATCGTTGTATACGATTCTTAATACGGATTTTTCAGACACAGACACAGACACAGAGGTAGCAGCGGCTACTGTTGATGCGGGCACAACAGCGACGGCAGCACAAGCAGTGGAGATGTCGACCGAACAGGACATGGTCCGTATTCATTTTCTGGAATCGGTCAATAATTATCAAAAAACAACCCGAGCAGCTAAATATGGAATACTCATCGTCTTGCTCACCTTTACTTCGCTGTTTTTTACCGAGGTAATTAAAAAGAAACGCATCCATATTGTGCAGTATGTACTGATCGGGTGTGCAATGGTTCTTTTCTATTCGTTATTACTAGCCATAGGTGAACATGTTGGGTTTAATTGGAGCTACTTCATCTCGGCACTGGCTACGATTATCTTGATTGCTTCATTTATATATGGAATAACTAAGCAAATGCAGATTAGTTGGCTGTTTAGCCTCATTCTTGCGGTGTTTTATGCATTTATTTATTTGCTCATGCAATTACAGGATTTTTCGTTGATTGTGGGAACAGTTGGTGTATTTGTTATTCTAGCCATTTTGATGCGTTTGTCGACACGCGTGAATTGGTATCAATTTGATCGAAGAAATTAAGGCACGTATAACATGAAACTTTTTCTTTGGCGATTATGTGTTTATGTAACAGTCTTGTATATCCTACGGCGTCGCGGATTTCGAGAAAGACGTTACATTTCTTAACTTGCAGGGCTAAACAACATTTTTATGAATAAAGTCTCTGTATTAACCTGCGCGATATGTATGTCATTGAACGCGTTTGCGCAAGAGGCACGGGAAATGCGTGTAGATCGTGCTTTAATCACCAATAAATTACATCATTTGGAAAAGGATGTCATGACGCCTGAAAAGCTTTGGCAATTGGGGCGTGTTTCCGCGGAGGGATTATCCGCAGATGGTCAGTTTTTAATATATGGCCTTTCTAATTACAGTTTTGGAGAGAATAAATCGGAAAAAAACCTGTTCGTTGTCCCGGTGGCAGGCGGTACTCCGGTGTCATTTACCGATGATGCGGGAGGAGCGTCCGTCGTAGAGATTGGCAAAGATGGAACGGTCATCTACCTCGTTAATGGACAACTCTGGTCGAAACCGTTACAAGGAGGAGAGGCCAAGCAATTGACGAATATTGAGGGCGGGCTGGAGAATGTTAAACTATCTCCGGATGGTAAGCACGTGTTATTTAGTCGATCGGTTCTCATTCATCCGTATCATAGTGTAGACAAGTACGCGGATCTTCCAAAGTCGAACGTTTACATTTACGATAACCTGGATTACAGGCATTGGGATACGTTTAATAATGGACGGTTTAACCATCCATTTGTTGCTTCGTACGATAGCGGCACGCTAGGGGATCCAATCGATTTGTTAGACGGGGAGCCCTTTTATAGTCCGCAGGCTCCGTTTGGCGGTGCGGACGATTTTACATGGTCTCCCGACGGGAAAGCGGTTCTTTACGTCTGTAAAAAGCGATTCGGTAAAGATTATGCGACAACTACCAACACCGATATCTACCGATACGATTTGGTATCAAAGACAACGACTAACCTGACCGAGGGGCTGAAGGGCTATGATACGCACCCGCTGTATAGTCCAGATGGACAAAAGCTAGCTTGGCTAAGCATGAAAACAGACGGCTACGAAGCCGATAAGAATGATATCATCTTATTTGATAGAGGAAGCACGACCCGGGTTAATCTAACCGATGCATGGGACGGTACGGTCAATTCTTTTATCTGGAGCAACGATAGCCGTCGGCTGTATTTTACGGCTCCGACAAAAGGAACCGTGCAATTGTTCGCCATCGATCTCTCGTCTGCACGCAAAACGAAAACGCCGGAAGTTCAGCAGATTAGTGAAGGGGCATTCGATATCGGTGACCTCGTTGGAGAAACTGCTCGCGGACTTGTTGTGTCTTCAACAACCATGACACGCGCGGCGGAGATTTATATATACGATTTAGCGAAAAGATCCTTGACGCCGATTACGCACGTGAACGATGAGGTGTTCGATAATCTTGCAGAAACAAAGGTCGAGGGTCGATTCACGAAAGCATCGGATGGGGCAGACTTATTCTCTTGGGTTATTTACCCGCCCGACTTTGATCCGACGAAAAAGTATCCCACCTTATTGTTCTGTCAGGGAGGGCCACAGTCCGCGACTACTTTAGGCTACTCTTTCCGTTGGAATTTTCAGTTGATGGCATCACAGGGCTACATTGTTATTCTTCCAAACCGGAGAGGCATGCCCGGATGGGGTGTGGAATGGAACCATGCCATCAGTAAGGATTGGGGCGGACAACCGATTCAAGATTATCTGTCTGCCATAGACGATTTAGCGAAAGAGCCCTATGTGGATAAAGCTCGTATCGGGGCGGTTGGCGCTAGCTATGGTGGCTATTCGGTTTTTATGTTGGCGGGGGTACACGAGGGGCGATTTAAAACATTTATCTCACATTGTGGATTGTTTGATATGACCTCTTGGTACGGTACGACTGAAGAGCTGTTTTTTGCCAATTACGATCTGGGAGGCCCTTATTGGGATAAGCAGAATGAAAAGACATATACAACATTTAACCCAATAAAGCATATTGATAAATGGAATACACCGATATTGATATTCCAAGGTGGTAAGGACTTTCGTGTACCTGTAGGGCAAGGACTGGAGGCTTTTCAGGCAGCACAGTTGAAGAATGTGAAAAGTAGATTGGTTTATTTGCCCGAGGAAAACCACTGGGTACTCTCCGGACACAATGCACAGGTTTGGCAAAGGGAATTCTTCGCCTGGTTAAAGGAAACTTTATAGTTCAATTTGGAACTGTGTCCGAGCTCTTTTAGAAACATGGAGTTTCACTTTTCCGGCATACGATTACATAAATCTCAGATAACAGCAAAGCCATTTCTTAAATAATGGCTTTGTTGTTTATAAACAATACACCGAAATTATTTGGTGTCTTTTTTTCCGAAAATGCTTAATCGTATATACCGCCCTGGGCGTTCTTTCACATCTTTGACAAGGTTGTCTAATTCTGCAGATGCATTGTTCAAGTTGTGGTACAGCTTGTCGTCATGCAGGAGAAGACCGATAGAGCCTTCACCATTATTGATTTTACTAGTGATAGCTTGTACATCTTTCATAGCTTGGTTTGCATTATCTATAGTCGCTTTGATTTCCGTCTTGGAAAGGTCGTCTGAAAGATGATCCAAATTAGCCAATATGTTGTTGATTTTGTCGTTGTTGTTTTTAAAGTTGTTGGTAATCGATTCCAGGTTTTGCATAATCTTCACTAACCGGACCTTCTCGGATCCCATAAGTCCTTCGACATCACTTGTAATACGTTCCATGTTATTTAGGGAAACAGAAATACTACGGAGGCTATTTTTAAAATCACGCTGAAACTCTTTGTCTAAAGCCGTATTGACTGCTGAAAGAACAGAGTCAAGCTTGACGACTAGATTTTCCACCTTTTTCTGTAGAGGTTCTACTTTTTCCAATAAATTAGCTTGTACATCAGACAGTAGTGGATCTCCGTCTTTTGCCATTGTCTTACTGTTGCCCAGTTCAAATACAATCGCTTTGCTTCCCAATAGGTCTGCACTTACGATTCGAGCGACAGAATTGGATGGGATGTCGTATTCGTTCTTTATTTTAAAATGTGTACGGATCTTTCCGTTAGCCAATAGATCCATCTTAGAAACGCGGCCAATCTGATAACCATTGACAACAACAGGCTTGGATACGGTCAACCCATCTACATTGTCGTAATCTGTGTAGAACTCATTTTCGCTACTGAAGACGTCATTCCCCTTCAGAAAATTGTAACCTATAAATAGTAATGCTAGGGCAACGATCGTAATGATGCCTACTTTTGTTTCGTTCGTTATCTTCAAAATATGGTGTGCGTAATATTAAATCTACTATTGCAATAACAACAAACTAATGTACTAAATGTTTATCGTTCTATAGCAGTTTTGTATGTTTTTATTGCATTGAATAAATTTGTTACAATTTCATTTTGTCCAGCGGAAGATAACATATATTCTTCTTCAGACGGACTGCTGATAAATCCGATCTCCGTCAGGACAGATGGCATACCTGCGGTGGCAAGCACGGCCAATGATAATTCCTGAACGCCACGGTTTACACGCGATGATTTCACAAATTCGTCCTGCATATTGGAGGCGAGCTTGATGCTTTCTCGGCGGTATTGATTTTTCATTAATTGGAACACGATCATACTAGATGGATCTTTCGGGTCAAATCCGCCGTAGTTTTCCTTGTAATTTTCCTCCAGTAAGATGGACGCATTTTCCCGGATAGCGACGTCCTGACTTCCCAACCTATTGAATCCACAGACGAAGGTTTCGGTGCCGTGTACCGATGGTTTTCTAACCGTTGTCGTTACGTAACGACCTCGTTTGTTTTTTACGCGTCTATCGGAATCCGCCGAGTTACAGTGAATAGAGATAAATAAGTCTGCCTTATTTTTGTTCGCAACAGCTGGGCGCTCGTAAAGTGGAATAAACACATCTGTTTTACGCGTAAAAACAACATTTACTCCGGGCAATTCTGCTTCAAGCTTTTTGCCGAGTTTTAAGGCAACGCTGAGGGCAATATCTTTTTCGTTGGATTGACGGCCGCGCGCACCATAATCATGGCCGCCATGCCCCGCATCGAGCACGATCGTCCTAACTTTTTGGGCTACACCTTGGGGCTCTTGTTTAGATGGAGGCGGGATGATGGATGAGGTGGAAAAGGTTAACGTAAAAATCGCCGTAACTAAGACACTCAGTTTTTTTACATTTAAATTTTTTGTCATGTGTATAATATCCTATTGTATCGTCGTTTAAATAATATGCAAAAGTAGCGTAAAATTTATTTTTTTCATTCGTGTTCGTTGGTCACGCTTTCTAAATGTTTTTTGACTATTTTTGCCCAAAGAAAGTTTAAATTCTCACAAAAATAACATTCGTAATTAACATTGAAGGCGTTAACTTGTTTTTTCTGTAGTATCTTGTTTGTGTTTGCGGCCTCTTTGCCAACTTATGCACAGATAGCTGACCCTTCGAAAACTACATCTTCTAACGCTCAAGACACCTCATTAATTGTAACGGACACTACAAAAAATCATTTAAAAACGACAGAAGGAACGGATACCGTCGTGATGAAGGATCAAGATGGCCTGGAGACCGTGGTGACGATTGTAGCCAATGATTCCTCTTGGAACCAGGTCAATAAAAATATCCTTCACCTGTATAAGGGGGCAAAAGTGAAATATCAAGAGTTTGAGTTGGCGGCCGATTATATTCGTCTCGACAGAAATACCAATGAGCTTTTTGCTAGCGGGGTGACTGATCATAATGGGAAGTACGTGGGACGGCCCGTTGTCATTTTTCCCGGTGACACACCAAAATCTGTTGACTCCCTTATTTATGACTATAAGACGAAAGAAGGGAATACCTATGGAATCATGACAGAGCAAGATGGAGCATACATTCAAGCCAAAGTCGTTCGAAAGAACCTCTATGACGAGCTGTCCCTAAGAACGGGAATGTATAGTACCTGTAACCTGCCCTTTCCGCATACACACTTTGGGATTCAGTTTACAAAAGGCCTGATGGCCGGTAACCATATTATTGTAGGACCGGCGTATTTGGTGGTCGAGAACATTCCTATAAAATTTGTGGCGATTCCTTTCGGCTTCTTCCCCCGTCAGAATAAACGTGCATCAGGTTTCCTATTTCCGTCCTTTGGAGAGGACGCTACCCGTGGATTTGCCCTCCGTGATATCGGTTGGTATTTGGCATTTAACGATTATTGGGATTCCGAAATCCGGGCGAGTTTGTATTCCAAAGGATCTTGGGAAGCGAATGTACGTACGAATTATCTCGTTAATTATAAGTACAGTGGTGGTTTTAATATCCGCTATGCATCTACAAAAGCCGGGGTAGAGGGGACGGAAAATTACGGGACGAACAAAGATTTTAACGTGACCTGGAACCATACGCAACGTCAGGAAGCAAACCCAGGAACATCCTTTTCCGCTTCCGTCAATTTCGGTACAGGCTCATACTTCCGAAATACAGGGTTCAACCAGACCAACAGTATTGAAGACGTCACACGTAATAATATGTCTTCGTCCATTTCCTATGGTAAAGTGTTCGCCGACGGAAAGGTCAACTTCACCTCCAGCTTAAGTCATCGCCAAGATATTTCAACAGGACAGGTCGATTTAGAGTTGCCTACATTTAGTTTGAATGTGTCAACTTTCAACCCATTTGATTCGAAAAATCGCGTCGGTGATCAGAAGTGGTATCAACGTATTACCGTAGGGTATAGTCTGCAAGGGCGGAACTCAATCTCGATCAAAGATTCACTTTTATTTAAGAAAGAAGCATTGAACCAATTCAGCAACGGCTTTCAACATAATATCCCGATAAGTTTAAGCTTGAATGCTTTTAAATATTTCCAATTCAATACTTCAGTAAATTATACCGAGCGTTGGTATTTGCAATCTACGCGAAAGCGGTTGGTAAATGAAATTAACGGATTTTCACAAGTTGTCGATACCGTCCAGGGTTTTCGTCGTGCGTATGATTATTCAGTGTCGTCCGGCCTATCAACGAAGGTATATGGGATGTATCCAAAAATGGGCAAAATTGAAGCGATACGACATGTGGTTACCCCCTCTGTCAACCTAAACTACCGGCCGGATTTCTCTGATCCCAGATATGGTTACTACCGGGAGTTTGTTAATGAAAATGGTCAGCTGGAAAAATATTCCATTTTTGAAAAAGGTATTTATGGTTCTCCAAGCGCCGGAAAATCTATGGGAATAGGATTTTCGGTAGATAATAACTTAGAAGCAAAGATCCGAAGCGAAAATGATACTACAGGTAAGGGATTCAAGAAGGTGAAAATACTTCAAGGGTTAACGTTTAGTGGTAACTATAATTTCATGGCCGACTCTCTGAAACTCTCTACCATAAGTTTTTCAGGCCGAACGTCGCTATTCAATGAAAAAATTAACCTTAACTTCAATGGTACGTTAGATCCTTATATCGTGAACAGTGAAGGAATGCGTGTTGATCGATTTGTTGTGCAGGAAGGTGGTTTGGCGCGCTTGACGAACTTCGGTTTATCCTTCGATTATAGCTTGAACCCACAGGCAAACAAGAGCAGGAACAATAATTTAGATTCCCTACGTAATCAGATGCCCAATATGACCAAAGAGCAAGCTGATGCTCTGGCCCGTATCAGTACGGATCCGAACGCTTTCGTAGATTTTAATATACCGTGGAATTTAAATGGTTCGTTTAGCATGAACTATAACAAAAACTGGGATTCCGAGCAACGTCGCATGCGGAGTATCGTTACAGCTACCGTCAACTTAAATGGCGATTTTAACGTGACACCGAAGTGGAAAATCCAGTTCAATACTGGGTACGACTTTCGTCAACAAGCGCTTTCCCTGACACGCTTTAGTATATATCGTGATTTACATTGCTGGGATATGTCGGTGGGGTGGACTCCATTTGGGCAATATAAGAGTTATAATATTACCATCCGCGCGAAGGCCTCCGTCCTTCAAGACCTCAAATTGACGAAACGCGAGAGCCACTACCGGTATTAATTCAAATCGTTCAGCTTTATGAAAGCAGAAATCATTACTATAGGCGATGAGATACTTAACGGTCAAATCGTAGATACAAATTCCGCTTGGATAGCCCAGCAGCTGGCTCCGCTACATATTCGTGTATTGCAAATCACATCGATTGCCGACACAGCAGAAGCGATCAGCCAAGCACTTAGCGAGGCCGAAACGCGAGCAGATATTGTTTTAGTCACAGGGGGGCTCGGCCCAACGAAAGATGATGTGACAAAAACAACCGTTGCCCGCTACTTCGACACGACATTAGTTCGAGATCCCAAGGTTTTGGCGCATGTTGAATCCTTGTTTCAACGTACCGGATATAAAGATATGCCGGAGATAAATAAACAACAGGCCGACGTGCTGGCGAATGCGAGAGTCCTGTTCAATGATGTAGGAACAGCCCCGGGCATGTCTGTCGAGCGAGGAGGCAAGTATTTTGCTTTCCTGCCTGGTGTCCCGTTCGAAATGAAATTTTTGATCACAAACCGCGTGTTGCCTATTCTTCGTTCCCGCGAACAGGAAACACGTGTATACAACGCATATCTGTTGACCGTCGGTTTAGGAGAGTCGCATTTGGCCCGACAAATTGCGGATATTGAAGAAGCAATGCCTGCACATATCAAATTGGCCTATCTCCCGAAGCTAGGGCTAGTACGTTTACGCTTTACGGCCGTGGGGGCCAATTTGTCGCAGCTGACGGAAGAGACAGAACAGATTGTCGAACAAGTTAAAATGCGTTTAGCTGCGTATGTGGTCGCGCAGGAAGATATTTCCTTTGAAGAGACTATTGTTCGTTTGTTCGCACATGCGGGACAGACATTGTCTACGGCAGAAAGTTGTACCGGAGGATACATTTCTTCGCTTATTACCGGCGTTTCGGGCGCAAGCGCCGTGTTTCAAGGGGCAGCTGTAACCTATTCGAACGAGGCAAAAGTGAATCTATTGCATGTTGCCCCGCACACGTTGGAAACAGAAGGAGCGGTGAGTGAACAGACTGTCCAAGAGATGGCCGAAGGGGCAAAACGTATATTTCACACCGACTACGCGATCGCTACGAGTGGCATAGCCGGGCCGACTGGCGGAACCGATACCAAACCCGTGGGTATGGTTTGTATTGCGGTAGCAGGGCGCTTCGAAACCCTTGTAAAAACCTATTATTTTAAGAACGACAGAACAATTAATATCGAGCGCAGTGCCGTTGCCGGGCTTACTATGCTGTATAATTTGTTTAAAAAGGAGTATATGTTGGATGTAGAATAATATTTTGTGTTGTTCTTATTTTAAAATATTATATATTGTTTATGGTAATTACGTAGATTAAATGTTAATTTAGTAATTCATTCAACGAACATATTATTATGGGAATATATAAACTGGTGCTTCCGAAGATGGGAGAGAGCGTATCTGAAGCGACCATTACAAAGTGGGTGAAGGAGGTAGGCGATTCTATTGAGGAGGACGAAGCTATTGTCGAAATAGCAACAGACAAGGTCGACTCTGATGTCCCTTCTCCCGTTGTAGGCAAATTAGTCAAAACGTTATTTGAAGAAAATCAAGTCGCTCAGGTGGGGGATATCATCGCTTGGATTGAGGTAGATGGAGAAGGAACTGAGGAATCCGATCATTCAAATAAAAAAGAAGATGCGCACCCTATGGAAACGGTTACAGCTGAGCCCAGCGAACACCATGTACCTCCAATTGCAGCAGAATATACGGAGATGCCTCTGATGGAGGACGCGATTCCAGGTACGGATCTTTTGCAAGCAGGAACGGCTGAGCGTGTCACATTACACTCCGGAGCTCGTTTTTATTCGCCCTTGGTCAAAAATATCGCACAAGAAGAAGGGCTCACACAAGAAGAACTTGATGCCGTCCCGGGGACAGGAGCAGAAGGACGCGTCACTAAACAAGATATTTTGGAGTATGTGCAACAACGCGGAACCGGATCTTCTTCATCTGTGGTCGCTGAAAAAGGGACTCAGCCCCCCGTTGAACAGGTCGCAAACAAAGCGGTTGATCAGAAAGCTGCTGCTACGCCGAAATTGTCCGCTGCCGGTGACGAAATTGTGGAGATGGACCGCATGCGCCGCCTGATAGCCGACCATATGGTGCAGAGCGTTAAAACTTCTCCACATGTAGCTTCTTTTGTGGAAGCCGATGTCACGCATTTAGTCAACTGGCGAAATAAAGTAAAAGACAGTTACAAAAAACGAGAAGGAGAGAATATAACGTTCACGCCGATTTTTATCGAAGCTATCAGCAAAGCGCTGAAAGATTTTCCGATGGTAAATGTCTCGGTAGATGGTCACCAGATTATCAAACGCAAACATATCAATATTGGAATGGCTGCTGCATTGCCATCGGGCAACCTTATCGTTCCTGTTATAAAAAATGCCGACCAATTAAGTTTAGTGGGACTAAGTAAAGCGGTAAATGATTTAGCTGTCCGTTCGCGCGAGAATAAGTTAAAACCGGATGACACACAAGGTGGTACGTTCACGTTTTCAAATATTGGTGCCTTCGGAAATATTATGGGTGTACCGATTATCAACCAGCCACAGGCCGCTATATTAGCCGTTGGAGCCATAAAGAAGCGCCCAGCGGTATTGGAGACCGAACATGGTGATGTGATTGCCATTCGACATATGATGTACTTATCCATGTCCTATGACCATCGCGTTATCGATGGGGCATTAGGGGGCACATTTTTAAAACGGGTAGCGGATTACCTAGAGAATTGGGATGTGCATCGGGAGATTTAACCGACGACATAAAAAAGCGCGTATTTCCGCGCTTTTTTTATGTCGTTGTCATGGCAGCCTTTCGGATCTTAATGATGTGTCGATACCGGAGGAAAAGCAACAAAGACGAAGTCAGTAGACCCAATGTTAGGCCATACCAAACGCCCTGTATTCCTATTTGAAAGTGTATCCCAAAGAGATAGGCCGTCGGAATGCCTATCACCCAGTACGCAATAAAGGTGATCAATGTCGGAATGTTCACGTCACCCATTCCACGCAGAACCCCTAGTCCGACCACTTGCGTGCCGTCGAACAACTGAAATAAACCAGCGATAATCAAGAGTTGTGCTGATATCGTGATAACCGCTTGGTCGTCGCTGATGAGTAACGGTAAATACTGGTTGAAAACAGCAAAAATAAGCGCACAAACGATCATAAATAGTAAAACGAGGTGGTACGAAACGGTCGCAAATTTTTGTACGTGTACCATATTGGCTTTGCCGTAACTATGGCCCGTTTTTATCGTTGCAGCAGATGCTATGCCGCTCGCCATCATGTAGGTCATGGCGGCCAATGTAATGGCCACCTGATGACTAGCCTGTTGCACGGCACCAATCTTCCCGGCAATGACAGAGGCCGCGGCGAATGCTCCGACTTCAAACACGTATTGTAACGCTACCGGAGCGCCGATCTTGAAAATGGCCTTCGTTTGTGCCCATTCAAAATGAACGAAGCGAAATTTTTTGGTGTATGCCTTAAACGTTTTCGAGCGGAGCACATAAATTGACATAGCTAGCATCATCAAGATGCGATCAATCAATGTTGCATAACCGACGCCTGCAATGCCCATGGGTTTAATGCCAAACAGTCCTTTCACAAAGACAATGGCCAAAATAATATTCAGTACGTTCCCCCAGATCGTAATATTCATGGCCTGTTTGGTAAAGCCAAGACCTTCCGCAAATTGCTTGAAGGTATTGAAAACCATGAGCGGAATAATGGAGAGCATCAGGATGAGCAAATAAGGTTCGGCCGCTTCCACCACCCGCGGATCCTGATCCATATGTTGTATGGCGTACATGGAGCCAAAGTTGACGACGGCAAATAAGACAATTGCCGTTATGACATTCAGCCAAAGACTATTCGAAAGTAAACGACTACAGGTTTCTTTATTTCCTTTCCCGTTTTCTTGCGCAATCAGAGGAGTTAGGCCATACGATACCCCCAAGCCAATCACCATGACCACGATAAAAACAGAATGTACTAAGGATACCGCCGCCAACGGAATCGTACCGGCAAACTTGCCTACAACAATCGTATCGGCCGTCTGCACCAGTGTTTGCCCGAGCTGCGAGATCACAACGGGACCTGCCAACGCAAATGCACTCCAATAGAAGTGCTTATTTTCTTTGTAGAATCTGTGTAACATAACGAAGCGACAAAGGTACGGAATCCCGTATCGATAGCTGTGCTTTCCAGCTTGCAAATTATCAGTTTTTAATTTTGTTAATCTTCTATGACGATTGTGAAATTGTTACCAAATATTTACACCAAAATTTGGAGGAAAAGTAAATTTACACTTACCTTAGTCTTCATATTACGTTAATCAAAGAGAAGGAGAACATGGTTTTAGGATTCTTGAATATTGGTACGCAGGAGATGATATTTATCGTCATTATCATCCTGTTGTTGTTTGGTGGAAAGAAGCTTCCTGAATTAGCAAGAGGTCTTGGACGTGGAATTCGCGAGTTTAAAGATGCATCAGAAGGGATAAAGCGCGAAATTTCTGATCAGATCAATAATTTTGAAAAAGACTTAGATGTAACGGTCGAGGATACTCCAGTACAACCGGTTCAAGCAAAAATAGAGGAAAAAAAGGACGAAGAAGAAATTGTTCTGGCAGAACAGGAAGGAGAAATGGAGAAAAAGACTTTCCCGCAGTTTACAACGCCCGAAAATAGTATGCCGCATCACCCGGGAGAGCAACCCAGTTCTGGTGATCAACACTATACGTATGGGTATAGCGACCATTTTGCCGCCGAAGGAAACGATGCACCTGCTGCAGAGTCAAAAGGAGAGGATACGCAGTCTACCGATCCTACAAAAAACGCATAAACTTATTTAAAATATACAAAATGAGAAGCTGTTGGAGACCGTTCAACAGCTTTCTTTTTCAATACATTACGATTTTATGGGATACGAAATTACGATTTCCAAAGAGCTGGACATTACGAGCCGTCAGGTAGCAACCACACTTGAATTATTGGATGAAGGAGCGACCATACCTTTTATTTCACGCTACCGGAAAGAGTTAACGGGTAGTTTGGACGAGGTGCAAATTACCGCAATCCGAGATCGCGCGCAACAACTACGCGATCTGGACAAACGTAAAGAGGCGGTGTTAAAATCAATTTCTGACCAAGGAAAACTGACTGCTGCATTGGAAGAACAAGTGAAAGGGGCGGAGACGATGGCCATGTTGGAAGACATCTACCTACCATACAAGCCAAAGCGGAGAACCAGGGCGTCGATCGCGCGTGAAAAAGGCTTGCAGCCATTAGCTGATCGTTTGTTGGACCAAGAAAAAGAGGATATCGACGAACTGGCTAAAGCCTATGTGGATGCCGAACAAGGAGTAAACAACATCGAGGAAGCGTTGGCTGGTGCTCGGGATATTATAGCCGAACAAGTGGCCGAAGATGCTGAGGTCCGGGCTAGAACGCGGAAAATATTTTTGGAACAAGGGACTTTTGTTTCCCGGGTGGTACCTGGAAAAGAGGAGGCAGCGCTTAAATATAAGGACTATTTCGAATGGTCCGAGTCCCTTAAGGATGCACCATCCCACCGCGTATTAGCGATGCGTCGGGGTGAAAAAGAAGAAATGCTCTATTTGGATATCGCGGTAGACGAAGAGCGTATAATTCCGTCAATTGAGAAAGTATATGTCAACGCTGTAAACGATGCTGCCGGACAGGTTAAGTTGGCTATTCAAGACAGTTACAAACGTTTGTTAAAGCCATCCATGGAAACAGAGGTGCGCGTGCTAACGCGGCAACGAGCAGACGAAGAAGCGATACGTGTGTTCGCAGACAACGTACGTCAGTTGTTGTTGGCTGCCCCTCTTGGGCAGAAGCGATTGTTAGCTATCGATCCAGGGTTCCGGACGGGCTGTAAGACTGTGGTGTTGGATGCACAGGGGACGCTTTTGGAAAATACAGCGATTTTCCCGCATACCGGAGCAGGAGGTTTGGCCGAAGCGGAGAAAACGGTAAGACGATTGGTCGAAAAATATCAAGTAGAGGCGATTGCCATAGGAAATGGTACTGCTGGACGAGAAACCGAGGAGTTTGTGCGGAAATTAAATTTGGACAATACAACCATCGTGATGGTGAATGAGTCTGGAGCGTCTATTTACTCGGCTTCAGAGGTCGCTCGAGAAGAGTTTCCAGACTATGATGTTACAGTGCGCGGAGCCGTGTCAATAGGCCGTCGGTTGATGGACCCGTTGGCGGAGCTGGTTAAAATAGACCCAAAATCAATTGGTGTGGGGCAGTATCAACACGATGTCGATCAGCACAAATTGCAGGCTGCATTGGATGATACCGTTGTTTCGTGTGTAAATGCTGTAGGAGTAGAGTTAAATACCGCATCTAAGCAAATTTTGTCGTATATCTCCGGTCTTGGCCCATCACTTGCGCAACAGATCGTGAACTATCGAACTACAAACGGACCTTTTAAGTCACGTAAAGAATTGAAAAAAGTCCCCCGTTTGGGTGACAAGGCTTTTGAACAAGCCGCAGGCTTTCTCCGTATCCGACACGGCGAACACCCGCTAGATGCATCTGCTGTACATCCGGAGCGGTATGCACTGGTTGAGCAGATGGCGAAAGATGTTCAGGCCAACGTAGCGGAACTACTAACAAATGAACAGCTTCGGAAGCAGATTGATCTGAAGCGATATGTATCCGAACAAGTGGGGCTTCCTACATTAAACGACATTTTGGCGGAACTCTCTAAACCAGGAAGAGATCCACGGGAGCAGTTTGAAGCATTTTCGTTTACAGAAGGAATCAATCATATTTCTGATCTACGTGTCGGGATGAAACTGCCCGGCATTGTGACGAATATTACGAATTTCGGCGCCTTTGTTGACATTGGCGTACATCAGGATGGATTGGTACATTTGAGCCAATTGGCCAATCGGTATGTAGCCGATCCTCATGAAGTGGTTAAAGTTCAGCAACAGGTTTTAGTGACCGTCACGGAAATCGACGAACGCCGAAACCGTATCGGGCTATCGATGAAAACCGAAGAAAAACGATCCATAGTCAAAAAAGAACGAGAGCGCAGATCGCAGCAACCCGAAACGGATATGGCATCCAAATTGGCCGCATTGGCCAGCAAATTCAAATAAGGATAGCTATACGTTCTGGGCGCTTTTGCCGTATGCCTAGAAAAAGCAGTCTTCTCGACGTGTTCAAGTTATAAACTCCGCGACCGACGAGGAAATTGCTTCTTCTCAGGCTCATTGTATGGCTCTGCATCCCTTTGTTAAAGCCCTATACCCAATCCAATGGATAAAACCTTATTTTTGACGCTGTCTGACCATTTGTAGTTCGTATTGGCGATATTAGCAAAACCCAATCTATAGGAAATATGGAACGATAATTTCCGTAGGAATTTAATACCGCCTAGAAAATTGACGCCATAGTCGACACTCTTCAGCGCGTTGTCTTTATAAATGATTGCGGCGGTCGTGTTACCACCTGCATAGTTATTTTCACCATTTATTGGAAAACCAACGTACGGACCTGCACCAGTAAAGAAGTGCCCCACATTTTTCGCGGGTATTTGACCAAAACATTGGCTGTAAAATCTAACCACACAACGCGTTGCGTAACCTTTGCGTTCCCCCAGTTGCTCGATTCTTTAAGCTTGGCACCTTTACCTTGCAAGGAAATTTCAGGATGGAGATCTATCCTTTGGGTCATTGGGGTGTTTAGATATCCGCCGATATAGAAACTCGTCCTGGGACTCGCGTCAACAAGCTGATCGGATGTTGCGTATTTGTATGAAGCGAAGTTAGCACCAGCTTTCAATCCAAACTCAGTCTGCCCCTGGACCATGGAAAGCATTAGTATCGCTATTACAGACAATAGAATGTTCTTCATAATGTAATTGTTGAGTTTTCCGTTATGCTACCAGTAGACGAATCTGTGCGTGTGTTAATGCGCATCCGTTGGCGCATGGTTTCACGGTTTCTGAGCGTCATCTAAGGTTCATAGAACGTATAGTACAAGTCTCTTATTCTACTTCATTAAATAGTCAAAGGATTTCGGTCGGATCATCGTCTCCTCATAGATTCGGCCAAAACGGTCGGTCACTTTGATCTGTAGTGTCGTTGTCGGCGAAGTTGCTTTTACCTTAAACATATGTGCTGTCAGCGCCGTCACGAAGTCCTCCGTTGGTACCGCATTTCTGTTGAGCCTTTGGGCTGAGTACGAGATGATGTGCAACGGATCGCGTGTGCGGATCCGCATGACTTCAAGGGGCAATCCGTTTTCTGTCACCTCTACTTTCCAATCTTTATCATAGTTCCAAACGTTGATTAGCACTTCATTCTTTGTGTTCGGCTGCGTATAGCCTGTAGCGTAGGCATCCCATGAGGTGCCCGTGTAAGCGGGTGCATATTTATCTTTGGTCAGGTGAACTTGATTGAGGTCATATGCCCTAAACTGGTAATCGGCACGTTCGCCGATACTTTTGTAACGCCATTTTAAATCGGTATCGCGGATCTCCCAGATGGCGTAGCCGCCGGGAGTACCATCTTTACAGATATGGTTACCTGCGTAGCCGATGTTTCCAGTCCACCACCATGTTGCACATACAGCAGCCGTATTGTGTTCCATAATATGCGGAGTTAACGCTGTTTCAACGTTGTAATTTATATGTGTGTGACCTGTTACTAGGTGCACCGTTTTAAATCCATTGAGCGCTTCGATGAATGCAGCTGCATTTGAAATTCGATAGCCCGTGGTTTCGTGACCACTGTTATTTAGCGATGGATTGGTGTGTAAATGAATGTGCATTGCGACGACAATCGGTGTGTTCTTGTCGGCGATGCTGGCCAGGTCTTTTTTTAGCCACTCGATTTGATGTTCGATAATTTTCGAATGGTAATTTCGCTCGCTGTTGGTATTGAGGTATTCAATATTATCCAATACGATGTAATGTATTTTTCCGAGATTAAAAGAATAATAAGTAGGACCGATGATATCCCTGAATTTGTCTTCGGCGCCCCAATCGGTAGCAAAGTTTGGATCGTTATCGTGATTGCCCATCGTATGGAATACCATGGCATCCATCTTGTTTATTTCCGTAAGATAGTGTGGAAGACCATAGTTATTGGTGTACCAATAGCCGTCCCAAGTCATGTCTCCTAAGGTTAATGCATAGACTTTATTACCGGCGTTTCGATAGGACTGAATAGATTGGTTGACATCGGGCATAAAGCCTTTTCGAAACTGGTTTAGGTCATCGGTACGTTTGGCCAGGTGCATATCTCCCAAAACCATGACCACATGGTTATCGTTGTGTACCGGTTTAAGCTCAAAATCCTTTATTTCGACAGTACTTGCAGATTGGGTCAACCGCTGAAAAAACTGTGGAATGTTTGAGTTTGTTTCCACTTCGTAATTGCCTGGAATAGAAATAAAGACGTATTTGCCTTTCTTCGCCGAGGGAAGATAGTAGATGCCGTTCGCATCGGTGCTCGTTACTTCGAACCCGTCCGAAACCACGACATTGGCCAAACCCACGCCCCCGGCGTATACCGTACCTTTGACGGTCATTCCAACCCGATTGGGGATAGACGCATTAAAATAAATATGGAGTGCAGTTGTCCCTAATACGGCTACTTGCTCTCCACGTTTGATCGAGACCCGGTATTTGTCCGAGACAATGTCCTGGGGTAGGAGGAAAGATACACTAGTTTCTGTCACCGATTTGCTAGCAATTACATATTTCGCCTTGCTGGCATTTGAGAGCGATTCAAGAAGAATTTGATCGTCGGTAACGAAGCCCCTCCCGAGTATGATTAGTTCAGCACCTTTGTTGGACTCAATTGCTGTAGGTAAAGAAACACCGCTAATTTTCAGCTTTCCCTTGTTTGGCTCATCTATGCTTCCATCGTCAGGCTTGCCGTCGGGCGAAGCATTTGATTTTGTACAACTGTATAATTGCAGGCCGACCGCAAACCCCGTTGCCAAAGAAGACGCGATGAATCTCCTTCGGGTATAGTTGGTTTTTTTCTTCATTGCTGTATGGTGAATAATAGGTTTATAAAAATTTCTCACCGTATATCTGCTTTGGTCTTAGGGAAAAGATCCGGGCAGATTGAATAGTCTACTCTCGGTAAAACGTGTCGTTGTCCACAAACGGAGGAGAAACAACGACACGTTTTGGGTTTCAGATAGCTTGTTATTGTTCGTTCAATCTATTCCTGAACGGTCACGACAACATCATCCAAGAAAATACGATTTTTGTTTTTCGGTTCCCGACCGCGTAGATCAAAGTCGCCGCCCAAAAATCGAATTTGTGTTTCTGCCGTTGCTCCTGTGATCACGAATGAGCGCTCTGTAGACGGATTTTTCCAAATTTCTGTACAGTTCGGATCAGCGGCGTAGTCTGGCCAATTCGTAATTTCAAATTGGCTTATACCAACAGTTCCAGGACCAATCACATTTACTTTGAGGATCACGTCATCTTTTGTGCCACCAGCCGTCATGTACGGTACGGCTTTGAATTTGACCAACAGATTTTTTGTGCCCTGAATTTGACTTAGCTTTGGTGAGATCAGATCGGCTCCATAATTCGTTTTTCCAAGTTTAACGAATCCTTGTCGTGCATAAACAGGTCTGCTGTTGTCGGCAGATGGAGAGCTTGTCCAACCTCTTGCCGTTTCGTCAGCCGTCCAATTGGTTATAATGGTTTCGCCTCCTGTTTCATAGAAAAGGACATTTCCGTACCGCAGCCAATTGAAATCCTCATTTAAAATAGCCGTTGCGCCGGCTTGGTGAATAGGTAATGAGTTGGATTGCAGCACGTCGTCCAGATAAAAATTCAGGTTGATGGTGCGGGCACTTCCTGAATTTTTGTTAATTGTCAATTGTACGGGTGTATCGCCTATGCCCTGCATGGGTTCCATGTTCACCCAGTCGGCCTCTTGATCCGACAGTTCAACGCGCCATACACCGGTAGCGCGTATGGTATGCTGTGCTGTGACGCCCGTCTCCGGTACTTGAAGTATTGTTAAATCGTCCAGTCTCAGATACGGATCCGTTTCTTGGCCAGTGTCAGATCCTGATTTTTGATGGATTTCCAAGATGTTGTCTTGCAAGCGTCCGTCGACCATAAAGGTCAACATCGCTAGACGATCTTCTGGGGTGGTATTTTTTGCTACGGTGAGGGTAAATGTTCCATCTCCGGTACCTTCTGCCGGCGCGATCTTTATCCAATTTTCTTGCGTCAGGGGCTCAATTTTCCACGTTCCGCTGGCTCTGAATGTGTAGGTCTCAGCGATTCCTTCCGCAGGAGCTTCCAGTTGTGCACTCTTGTCGGTTAGCTCAAAGTATGCCGAACGTTCGTCTGCATCTTTCTCGCACGACAAGAATAGCGTAGCAAGAAGTATACAAAAAGCATACATGGGACTTGGCCATGCCGTTGGTTTATAAGTATTCGTTCTCATGATTTATTTTGTTACTTCCAACCGTAATTCTTCTTTCATGACTTTCGTTACACCGTTTAATGTATATGCATAGGATAGTAAAAAAACGTTGTATGTGCGGCCAAACAATGTTTCTTCCCGGAAAACATTCGGATATTGAGGGTCATTATCCAGCTGGTTTATTAGGATATCTTTATATGGCTTAATGGTCACACTGTTGTCTTCGTTGACTTGCAGGATGATGGACGTCTTATTGATAGCATCTACATTGGGTTCAAAATTTTCTGTACCCGCTACTATACGTACGCTGTTCTGGGTCAGGGGAAACATTTTTTTATTACCTGCAGTTACCATTCCGTCACCGAGTCCGCGCATACTATAGAAAACATCATCAGCCTGAGATGCATAGTCGTTCTGGACAACTACCTGATACAGGATGGTCTTCTTTTTTGCGTTAAGTTCAATACCTGAAGCATCGCTCGCTTTCAACGCGATGAAATATGTCGAGTCGGGAGAAAGCCCATCTGGGAGGATCTTGACCGGGGTACGTCCTGTGCGTTCGCCTGCAGGGATGCGGATGGTATACGATTCAATTTCATACTTGTCTTTAGGTAATAGTTTAGCGTACAAGGTTTCGTCAGCATCGAATAGTGCCCAATTGTAGAGATCCAATGGTTCCTGATCTTCGGTAAGCTCGATAATTAGATCTTTGCTTGGTGCATGTGTCCCACCGGCAGAGGCGGCGATATATCCAATGACTTCCTCGCCTGTTAAAGGCACAATTTCCTCAAAGGTATTGTGGTAATCGCTGCTGATTAGTGCGACCTCGTTCTTATACATTTCCTGTTCAAACAGTTCATTATCTTTACACGACGCGAATGCGGCGACAAAGAAAAAGAACGCTATATAATAATTTCGCTTCATTTTTTTTATTTTTAGTGATACACCTAATATCCTGGATTTTGATCGAGTGAGGGCAGCCTTCGCATTTCAGCACGGGGGATCGGTACCCATACAGAGCGTTTGTTAACTTCGCGCTTCAGGAAGGATGATGTTCCGGGAATGACACGTTGGTAGTACGTCTCTTTTGTAGCACCATCAGGATTCATCCCGCGGATGGGTTCACGTTCTGTTTGTTCGTAGATTCCCCACCGACGCACGTCATAGAAGCGTCTGTTTTCATACAGAAATTCCACCATACGTTCGCGTTCGATTTGTTTTTGTATGTCCGCAGTAGCAAGCTGGTTCGCGGCCAGCCCAGGTAGTCCAGCCCGGTAGCGTACAAGGTTAAAAGCGGTTTTAATTTCTTCGACATTTCGGCTCACGGTATACTGTTCTTCTCCCACCTGCACGCTATGGCTTCCTGTAAGATTATTAAGCGCCTCCGCATAGGATAACAAGATTTCTGCGTACCGGATGATGGGGTACGCTTTTTCCATATGCCGTGCCCCTGTTCCTTGAAAAGCATCCATGGCGTGATTATACTTCTTGATCACATAGCCGGTAATCGGATAATTGGGTGAAGCGGCAGTTACTCCGCCACGCCCGTCAACGTCTTGGTAATAGTACTTGGCGGTATGGTTGGTAGGCGATTGACTGGATGCGGCTTGCCACACGGCTTCATTAAATCCAATGGATGCGTAAAAACGCATCTCGCGGTTCGCATACATGTTGTAGACACCCGAGTTAAGCGGATAACCCGAGAAATTCCGTGGCTGCGTAGTGAAGCCAGTTTCCGAGTAATAACCGTCCGTTGCAGCTTCCTCCTTGGTGCGTCCATCGTCCATCAAATAGGCATCGACCACTTTTTGTGTCACACAAAAGCGCCCCCAGCCGCCGAGAGAAGGAGGCATCGATCCCTGACTGATGGTCGTCACCAAATAACTTGTTTTTCTACCCCATATCAGTTCTGGGTTAATGGCCGCAATCGCTTCTCCAGTGAACATATCGGAATACGACTTGAACGCATCGATCCCCGAAGCGCCATTGGGATATGCCCCATAAAAGTTGGGGTCGGAGGTCACACCATCCGGTAGTGTTGGCGTTCTATCATCTGCTAGTACCGTATGAAGTTTGTACTGTCCAAGGTCCATGACCCGCTTGGCGGCCGCTGCTGCGATCGCCCAGCGCTTTTCATCATATTGTTGCGATACGTAATGCACGTTATCTGTCTTGCGTCTCCAGTTACCAAAATAAGAGGCTGCGACGGGACCTCCGTTAAATAACGGGCTGGCATGGATTAAGCGTAATCGCGCGACTAATGCCATTGCCGCTCCTTTGGTTGGGCGTCCAAAATCTAGAATATTACTTTCTGCCGGGAGGAGCAATGCTGCTTTTTCAAATTCGGCGCAGGTGTAGTCCATTGTCTCGTCATAGGTAGCCCGGGTACGGTCGTAATACTCGATCGGTTCGTTTGTGTTGACCACTTCGTCGCCTAACAAGATTGCAGGACCGTAGTCCACAAGTATGTTGTAGTAAGCATAGGCACGGATAAAACGGGTATAGCCTTCGAGGCGGGCCCGATCCATATTGGTCATGTCCGCAGGGCGGTCAAGATTCTGCAGGATAAAGTTGCATTTTCGGATGATTTTGTAATAATTACCCCATTGGTTCAGGTTGGGGCCAGCGTCACCAAAAAAATCCGGTGTAATACGGCCATTGGCAAAGTCCATACCGAAATATACGTTGCTTGAACCACCACCTGTTAGGCCATTAATGGCTTCGTCCGTGGCCATAGGTCCCGGTGTGTAACCATAGCGAATGGTATTGGATTCGTCTGGAAACATAGTTGCGGCGCCCCACATGTATGCTTCCATGTACCGCACATTCGAAAATACCGAGTCGATGTTAAATTCATCGTCAAAGTAGTTGTCAATATTCAGGTAGTCTTTACAGGATATAGCCATGACAAGCAGCTGTACAATCAGGACGGCCTTTGCTATTCGTTTTATGATGGATGTTCTCATATCTTTTAGTGTCGATGTTAGAAATTGATATAGGCTTGTACGGAATATGTGGACGGTATCGGGTATTTACGGCCGTTCCATGCGGCCTGTTCTGGGTCGAATATTTTCACATTGTCCCATATATACAGGTTGTTTCCTACAAACTGAAGATCCATCGAATTCACGCCAAAACGCTTCAGGAAACTTGGACTTACCCGGTAGCTTAGGGTAACTTCCTGCAAGCGTATATAGCGGGCATCTTCCTGCCAAAAGCTGGAAGGCTGGCTATTGTTGCTGTTGTTTCCGTACTGTAAGCGTGGGAAGCGGGCGTCTGGATTTTCAGCCAAAGATAAATCAATCCCGTTCGCTGCAGCATATTCCCGGGGTATCCATCTATTTTTTGGATCTGCCGCTAAGGTCAGGACGTTGCCCGTAGATCCATTAAAGAAAGGCATGTACCCAATTCCGTTTGTGATGTATTCTGTCCTATTCTCCCAACTGTACCATCCGTCATTAACGTTTTGTTTTACGGATTGCCCTACGTAGAAAAAGGAAGTTTTGCCGGTTCCTTTAAACAATACACCAAGTGTCAGATTTTTGTAGCGGAACTCCCCGCCAAAGCCATACATGGTTAGTGGGTAATTGCTGTGGGTCAAGGGTACCATATCCAGGTCGTTTATGATCCCATCTCCGTTTACGTCTTTGTATTTGATGTCGCCCGGCAAGACAGTGCCAAATGTCTGCTTTGGACTATATTTGATGTCGTCTTCGTCTCTGAACAGACCCAGCGATTGAAAGCCACGTATGGAATTATACGGAAAGCCGTTATACTCTAGATAAGGATATTCCAAGTAGCTTTGCTCCCAATTTTGCACGACGTTTTTAGAATAGGTGAAGTTTCCACGCACTGTAAAACCTATATCAGGTGTAATGTCGTGTGTGTAACTTATGTTTCCATCGGCTCCTGTGCTCTTCATGCGGCCCACGTTAGCAAAAGGATTGGATACAACACCTACATATTCGGGCACTTGTACCCGTTGTTGGAAGATGCCATTCCGCTGGTCTTGGAAGAAGTCGATAACAAAATCGATCTTATTGTTGAAGAGCTTTCCTTCGACACCCAAATTCGATTTTATGGCGCGCTCCCAAGCTAGATTGTCTGCTCCGATCCGTGTTTCTTTGATGGTTTCGATACCGCCGACACCCCAAACGGACCCGAAGCCTTCATTGACCTTCGTTAAGTAAGGAAAACGAATGTTACTGATTCGATCATTACCTACCGACCCATACGATGCCCTGATCTTGAAATAGTTCAGCCAAGGAGCTTTTTCCTGCATAAACTCGTAGCTTGTTGGTACCCAGCCTAGTGCGACGGAAGGAAAAAAGCCATACTGCCTGCCGGGCTGAAAGTTCTCGGAACCGGTATATCCAAAGTTGACATCCAGCAAATAGGTGTCCCGGAACCCATAAGTAAACCGGCTAGAGACGCCCTGATAGCGAAGAGGGATAGCGGAAAGATTGCTGGTAGCGTCTTTGGTGTCCTTAGAATCGCTGATGTAATAATATATCAACGCGGATGTGCGGTGGTCGTCGTTAAACACACGGTCGTAGTTAATAACAGACTCCATAAAATATTTGCGATACTGACGGGTAAGTTGATCGTATGATGCCGCTCGTTCTTGTACGGTCTCTTGGGTGATCAGCTCGCCATTATAATTTCTTCCAATGGCACGGTACAAGGCCGGCTGAATGTATCTCCGTTCTTTGAAGTAACTGTGGATGTCGTATGCTCCTTGTACACGAACTTTTAGTCCATCCAATACGCTGGAAAGGTCTTGATTAATGGCCAATGTGGCTTTGCCTTTATAGGTTTCATCGGCCGTTTTACCGGTGCGGTTGATCAAGACCGTTGGTGAAGACAGGAAGCCTGCACCGAAAGCAGGCAATTGTCCATTGGAATACTGCGTGGGTAGCGCCAACGGCGTAAGTTCCGATTGGGCTTGCCAAATAAAATCCGTGTTTGCGACGCCTGGCTGTGTCAACTTCGATAGAAAACCATCCGATCCCAGAAAGATTTTTGTTGTTTTCGTTAAGTTGATATCCAAATTGATCCGGTAATTGTAAGTATTAAAACCAACGTTAGAGCTATAAACACTGTTCTTGTTTGTTTTATAGGCTGCGGTTTCGCTTTTTCCGCCTAAGCTGAGAAAATAACGCGCCACTTCACTTCCGCCTCGTCCACTGACATAATAACCCTGGCGCCAAAAATTGTCGTTGAGAATCTCATCTTGCCAGTTCACATTGGGATACATATCGGGATCCAGTCCATCGCGGATAATGCCCATCTCAGTCGGGTCATATAATGGACTTTCGCCGCGAACGACGCTGGCTTCATTAGCCAATAATGCGTAATCGTAAGCGTCTAAATACTTCGGAAGGCGGTTGAGACGAGAGAGTGTTGAATTCGCTCGAGCCGTAATCTGTATGCGGTCTACCAAACCTCTTTTTGTCGTGACCAATACCACGCCATTCGCGCCCCGAACACCATATACGGCCGTGGCCGAAGCATCTTTCAGGATAGAGAAACTTTCTACGTCAGCTGGATCAATGGTATTGAGGTCGCCTTCCAGACCATCGATAAGTACCAACGCACTGCTGTTCGCGCCGAACGTTCCAATTCCACGTACCCAGAATTCGGCTAGATTCTGTCCGGGCTCGCCGCTGCTTTGGAGGGAGATAACCCCGGCCGCCCGGCCACCTAGGAGATTGGTAATGGATGGGGCAGGAGATTGTAAGTCTTTGACATCAACGGAGGTAATGGCTCCGACGGAGCTGATCTTCCGTTGGGCAGTTCCTAATCCGACGACGACAACTTCCTCGATAGCGTCACTCGCTTCAGTAAGCGAGATGGTTAAGTTAAGGGTCGACTCGACTGCGAGATGTTCGACGGGGTCATATCCGACAAAGCTAAAAGCTATCTTATCCCCGTAGACAGCCTTGATGCTAAATTTTCCATTGATGTCAGAAGATGTTCCAACGGCAGGTTTGTCCTTGACGTAAATCGACACACTTGACAATGGGTTACCGTCTTTATCGACAACCGTTCCGCCAATCGTCAGTTCTTTGGGTTGTTGTGCAAACGCGACCGTGAGGCACAGCCACAATGGTAGCATGCACAAAATCTGAATAATTCTCATTGTAAAATTGGTTTGTTAATTACAAGCTTTTTTTCGTATGGATGTATGTTTTATCGGATTATTCGATCACTAACTTGCGAATTCGGGCATTCCCCCAATCGGCAATGTAGATATCGCCCTGCTCGTTTACGGCAATACCCCAAGGGCGGTAGAATTGCGATTCGATAGGGCCACCATCTTTATAACCGGATGTACCTGGTTGACCCGCTACCGTAGTGACGATGTTGTCTGCCGACACCATACGGATGCAATGGTTGTCGTAATCAGCAACGAACATATTCCCGTTGTTATCAAACTTAATATCTTTTGGATAGTTAAAAAGCGCCTCTTCCAGCGGTCCATCACGAAAGGCACTACCACCCGGTGCATTAAGTCTTTTGAAGCCCTTACTGGGATCACGAAGGTCTAATACGGAAATGCCTTGTCTGAATTCTGTGGGATTGGCATTGGAATGAAGGGTGATGTACAATAGCCAAGGCTTGGCCGGATTTATCGCTTGTCCGTATTGAGAACCGTAAGGCCCTTGACAGACAATAGACGCCTCGTAGGTTTCGGGATGGATCTTGGCTACCTTTCCATCACGGAACCGGGTATACAGATACCCATCGTATGGACAATAGCTGACAAAATTGGCGTAGCGGTCTGCCGGTACGATCGAATTATAATCGGCTGCTGAAAATTTAGCGTTTCGCTGACGAGGATACCAGCCTTCCCGCGGATCGAACGAGAAAAATACTTCGATAACAGACTCATGGGAAACGGTCAATACCCCTGTTGCACGGTCTACGGTAAGACCGTTGGAATACGGATAGGGGGCGGAGGCTACTTGATATAAGGGAGTCACGGTATTTTGCTGTTCGTTGATACGTGCCACACCAAATGATCCGCCATCCCGCCAGGACATGAAAATGTTTCCTTCGGCATCGAGTTCTAAATATTTGCCGTATACCTGTGCCTCAGAAAGTGTTCCCGCCTTGAAAGCGGTTTCACCATTTCCGGTCACTGTACTTACTTGCGCTTGCGTGTGGTATACAAAGTGGTCGTTGTAGACGACCGAATCTTCGCCGATAACAACAGAGATGCGCGGATTTTCTCCAGGAAGACGGGGGACGATGGCATAGATGCGCTCGCCGCTGGAGGAAACAACGGATGCTTTTGCATTGTTGAAATACACCTTGATCTTGCTGGCATCTGAACCAAAGTTCTCACCATCCAACAGGATTTTATCGCGTGCACCGCCTTCGGTGGGATAGAATGATGTTAGGACAATCGGTTTGCTCGCGTCATGGTCAGTCTTTGTTGTTGCGACATCGTCTTTGCATCCCTGTAAAAACAGCAATAAAATTAAAGGTATGGTCAATAGGTTACGTTTCTTCATAACATATGGGCTAATTACGTTTATAATTGTTTTTTGGTCAGTTTTTCAAATATAAATCACAAAATCCAACAAAACAAATATTTTTAAAACAAAAAGAAATAAAACGAAACTTAGTTTGTCGTAATAAGGAAGGAAAACGAAATTTAAAATAATTCATTGGGGTTAAGGGTTAATTTTTAATGGGGCAAAACTATGCATTAACGTGCAAATCAAGGACAGACGCCTGTTACCATATCATTATGGTTGTATTAAGAAATGGTAAAATGTACGACGTGGCTAGAGGACGCTGCTACTAGCATTTCGATGAAAGTCAATAAGACGAACGACAAACTAGTGCAGTAAGTATTAAGGTTGAAACGATTTGCATTAGGCTGGCTCAAGGGGAGGCACCTTTTACTGATATACGATACTTCCTCCTGGAGTTGCAGGTGGATGTACACAGCCGACAAGATTGGTGTACAAAATTATGGGGATACGATTTTTGGCGCCAATAGTGAACTGTACTAGGCGATGTGAAGATGTTATTTCTGGGAAAGGTCGTCATGTAGGGACGCGTGACTTACAACGTAGCTGAATGAATGAACAACGTTCCAGCGCTTGCATGGCATTGGTTCTGATAAAGTCAAGAGGCATGCTTTAGAAACTCGCGCCAGCAAGTTGCGCAGGCTTAGCACGTTCGTGTGTATTGCCATACGCTAGCAGGGGTTTGGCCATCGTATTCCGCTAACGTTGCTAAAAAACTAAAGATTGCACTTTCCTACCCTCAGGAGTTACCTATTCTTTACCAAGTGACTGTAATTTTTCATCTTGAGTAGATAGTAATCTTTCCAGAGCGATAATTGTCTTCTCTTGCGATTTGATGGTGATATCCTGTGAGGAAATTACCTGTTGCAACGCGTCGATGACGGTATCCGCCCGTTCAGACGGTTCAGCAACAACATAATCGACCTGCGTTTCTTGAACGATAGTGGACTTAAGCATGGGGCCTTCCCCTTTTAACAACCAATCAGACGAGTATTGCGGATATTTTTCAACAATATGGATCAACCATTTGGCCTGTATGTCGGTATGGTTATTTAATGCCCGCGTAAATACCCCTCGACTCGCACCTACGGCAGTTTCAAAAGCCGTAATGCTTAGGCCTTCTCGATCTGCTATTGTTTTAATTCTCATTAAAAAAGAACTCATTGTCAATAATTATCGATTAAAAATTTGGATTAGTTGAAAATTAGTGATTATATTTGTATTGTTGTTGATAATTATAAGCACATGGTTTGACCAAAACTAATCCTAACATGAAAAATACGCAAAAGAAACTAAATGCCAAACATTTTCGATATTTAAGCAAGACGGATATCGATGATCCGATGGTATATCTGAACGATTTTTTTGAGAATGAAATATGCATCGAATATTGGCCTCATCAAATAGGCCTCGTTATTAATGCGGCTGCGAATGAGGAAATGAATTCCGAGTGGATCGAAGCCGGGTTTTACGTAAAGAGACTGATCAAGCAAGTAGAGCTTGCTTATGTGATTTTTAAAAAATGTGAAATACAATACCAGGAAAAGCCACTGGATTTTTTGAAATGCATACGGGACTATTGGAATTATGTCTCCGGAAGTGGTTTAACGGTTGATGAGGTAGATTTGCCAGCGGACACCATCAGTCGTTTTTTTTCGTACCAATCCTTGAGGGATTGGTACGGAACACTGGACGATCTATGGGAAACCATTTGCAACCGGAATGGTGATTTTCTATGTAACGAAGGTAACGAGATTCTAGCGGTGCGCGAACTGCTTAAGCGATTGGCGATCGCACTCCATAGGATCTATCAAAACGGCGTACTTCCGGAACGGGAGGGCGAAACACGCAAGGTCGAGGATGGTGTTTCCGCCGCAAATGCGACATTATCAGAGACAGAGGAACCTGAACGTGCTGTTGCAGAAACTCCCGAAAACAACGTGCTTCACCCCAAGCAGGGCATCGCACTTCCAACTGAGATGCGCGTGTCTGCTTGTTATAAGGAGGCTGTACGGGATTTTTTTGATAAAAAACAGCTTGACGACTGGAAAAGACAGGTGTCCTACTGGCGACAAGCGGTCATGACGGAAGGCGTGTTTTGGTCGGCATCTACTGATCATAACTATGACGGTTCGGCATTACTGTTTAACTACGCTTGTATCTATCCTTTGCTTGCGTTGTTTTTTCGGGAATGCGAAACTCGACAAGACCCATGTGTAGCAGGCGATTGGTCGCAGGGAAAATTTTTCTGCGGAACCAAGTCTATTCATATCCTGCATCGGGGAAAGCTACTGCACTTGACTCATATAACGGTTGAACAATTGGAGAATCCGCTTGGTGCCATAATCCAATTGCTTGGGCAGTATACGAAAGCCGATTGGGATGGGATTCTATACGATTGGCTGCATTATGGATTATCCAAAGAGGCTTATGTATATGGAAAGTATTACGATCAAACCATGCGTATCTATGAGCTATTGATCAACGTGATGGAACTGGCATATGTCCTTGCTTTTGAGGAAGAGATAGAAATCGTAGATCACGTAGCGCAATTAGACCCGTATCTGTGGGATTCTCCGAATACATCTGCTACTTGTTAGGCAAACGGAATTAACTGCTAACTTCTTATTCCAATTTATGATGAACAAAGAACTTGCTCCGCTCGTGGACGCCATCTTGAATGTAGTAGTTGTCGACGAGATTTACCAATGGATTTATGCCCGCGACGGCAAAAAATATCAGATGTTGCACATTCATTTGCCGCCACAGGCAGGTTTGCGGTTTGTGGATGCGCGGGAATTAGTAGAATCCGCCGTTGGCAGTCATCCCAATCTGCACGTTACGGTGCATTTCACGCATGAAGTGCAAAAAAGGCTCGACGAGGGTCTAAGCCGGGTGCATCTGATCTGTCGAGTAGAAAACCGCATATATCAAAACCCTGTACGATCGCAGCCGTTGGCACTTCGAAGGAACACGGTCGATGATATTGTCGAGAAGGGGGTGCAATACATGGAAGCCGAAAAGACAAAAATTCAATCTTTTGTGGATGGTTATACGTTCTTTCGGGAATCTAAAAATTTCGGTCATGCTGCTTTTATGCTGCACCAGGCGATTGAATTAGCGCTGCGTACTGCGGAAAACCTGCTGAGAGGAGATGCGTTAAAATCACATTCGTTGAAAAACAATATCGACTACTTACGGACGTTTGATTCAAAATTGGGAAAGCTCGCGGATAAACCGGAGGAAAGGCGGGCGTTAGAAAAGATTGACGCAGCGTACGTGGATTATCGTTACGGCCAGGATTTTGTGATTGAAGAAGGGCTTTTGACTGTTGCCAGTCAGATTGCGCAACAGGCGCTTCATTGGTTGGAAACGTATCAAGCTTGTCTCCATGCGGAGGTGAGCTATCACCTCGATCCCCAGCAAATTCAGGAAAGGAGGGTACTACACTTCAAAAATACAGCGGCCGCTCGCGACAAAAATCAGCAGACGGGTAGTTATCAAGATCTTATTCTTAACGCATTAGAAGTGTATTGTACCCCCGCTCTGGTGGTTTGCGTGGGATACAACACCGGTCATTTTCGGCAAAATAACCTGATGCAAAACCTTAAGCACGAACAGGTATCGCATGCCTATTATCTTTTTGTTGCGTATGAGGATATGAATCCGGCGCCTATGGAATTGTCTTCGCTTGTGATGGGACTATTGCCCGTTAACGTATCCATTACACTAATTCTGGAAGAGACCAATTACTTCATTCAGGCTTTGCGCAAGGGGCATCCGTTTTTCATGTCTCTGATGAAAGCGGGCGACATGTGGTTTCAACAATCCGCTATAGCAAGCGTGGCGCTGGATGAGATCAAACGTCCGAGCCTTCAGGTGTCTTATGTTCGCGAACAATGGCACAACCGCTATAACCGTGCCTGCTGTTTGCACGCCGTTTACAAGGCGGGTTGGTCGTGTTCAGTGGAAGCGATGTATTATACGCTTTCGCAAGCATTAGAGCAAACGTGTCTCGGCGTGATCAATACCGTTTTGCAGTACAAACCGAACACATTTGGGCTAAATTTTTTAATTGGTTTATGTCGGTTGGTCGTTCCTGAAGCTTGCGCGACCTTCTGCCTGGACAATGCGGAGCAGCGTAAGCTTTTCAGGAAGATAGTCGACGCACAACAGCAGTTTAAATACAATGCAAATTACCAAGCAGATCCTTTGGCTGTCGGTCGGGTACAGGAAATGATCCACATTTTTATGCAAACATGTCATATGGAAATGGAACGCTTTCTTCAGGAAGTCGAGCTGAGTTCCGTCAGTAAGGGTGTGGTTGAGGATACGGAATAGTAGTAAAGAGTCTTTCGATGGTGTGTCGCTATCTCAGCTTGCGCCGGCTTGTCTACGAATCAATTTCTCTGTAGCAATACCGTCTTCGGTACCGATGAAGGTGCGTTGAAAACCAAATTTTAGAAGCAGTTGCCTTGAAGCGATATTCTCAGGATCAATGATGCCAACGACATCTTTGCGATTGTCTGTACTGTCGCTCAATGCAAGCAAGTATTGACAAATTTTGGTGCCTAACCCTTGTCTCCAAAATTCGCTTCGAAGGAGATATCCAATTTCAAAAAGACTCGGATCCTTTTTGTAATTCACTAATTTGCAGTCGCCGAGCAACAGCCCACTAGCCAAATCGATGACCTTGAAATATCCCAGGACTGGATCGGTATTGATCTCGAGGATGGAATCGAATTTTTTCCTAGCCTGTTTGATCGTCAATCCTTTGCCAGAAATATATTTCATGATCTGATCCTCACTAACAAGGTCTTTATAAAGAGGAAAATCTTCTCTCGTGTATTTTTCAAATGCTAGGGTACGGGACATGATTGATGCATTTTTAGTTGACAAGATAAGGTTGTTTATCTTGATTTCAAAACAACAAAACACGGACATCATTTTTTTGATGTCCGTGCTACGGGTATTGTTTATCGTTAACCGATGGTCAATGTTACGCTTCCATTCACTAATATCCCGGGTTTTGCTCCAACTCGGTGTTCAGGGAAATTTGAGACGCAGGGATTGGATAAATAAAGAAATTTTCGCTTGTTAGCGTGCTATATTTCTCCAATGCAAGTTTTGTACGGCAATAATCAAACCATGTCTCTCCTTCGAACAGCAGTTCTCTTTCCTTTTCCTCTTGTACGAACCGTACGAAGGCATTCACGCTCGCGAAGTCGGCTTTTGTCTTGGTGATACCCGCCCGTTTCAAGACCTCATTGAGCGAGTTGAATGCTTCATCCGTTACGCTATTACTCGTCCGTGCCTGTGCTTCGGCATGGATTAGTAGTATCTCTGCCAAACGGATGACCGGCACGTTTTGGCTGGGGGGATTTGCGTTGGGATATTTGCCGATGTAGTAACGATCACGTGATCCCTTCACAACGGAAAAGTCACGGCGTTTGTCGCCATCTTGGAATAGCTGAGCGATACGTTCGTCCTTTGCATAAAATAGCATACTTGCGTTGTCGTTGGCTACTGAAGCCAAGGGGTTCGTGGTCTGGTCGTCAAATTGTAATTCGAAAATAGATTCGGATGCGTTCTCCGTTTCCCAAATACTGCTGAAGTCAGTTGCTAGCGAAAAGTTGCCGCCTTCGATGACCACTTTGGCGGTGGAGGCCGCCTTGCTATAGTCGCCCGTTCGCGCCGCATCGTACAGGTATACTTTGGCCAATAAGGCTTCGGCCGCCGCTTTGGTTGCGCGCCCTTTTGTTGCTTCCACGCTTTCCAACGTTTCAGGCAATGCAGCTGCTGCTTCTGTCAGATCTTTGATGAGCTGCGGATAAATAACTTCGGGTGTGGCTTGTGGGATGGCTACGTTTTCTTCTTCTGTGGTTGGTGTTAACTTCAAGGGCACAGATCCAAATGCCCGTACGAGAAAGAAGTAACTAAGCGCACGTACAAATTTCGCTTCTCCGACAAACTGGTTCCGCTTCTCGTCCGTGATGCTCCCTTCAGGCATAGCGGGCACCTTCTCAATAATATTGTTGGCCGCGTTGATCGTGTTATAGGTGCCTTGCCACACATTCGCAGTCCACGGATTGATCGGGGTTACCTCGTGCGTTTTGAAATTTTCATATTCTGGATATATAGATGCGTGTGATACATGATTGGCCGAAAATTCAGGTACAATGACCGTTGTCTGCCCATAGCTGAATGAGCTGGTCATGGTTCGATACATGCCGATAGCAGCCGCATTCGCATTGGTCTCGGAACTGAAATAATTGTCGTTAGTCACTTGATGTAACGGCTCCCGGTCTAAAAAGCTAGTACAAGATGTTCCTGCATAGACTAAAAATCCGATAACCGTTAATTTATATAATTTATTCATGAGTCGTTATTGATTAAAATGATAAATTAAGTCCGGCTGTAAATATTCGGGGTTGTGGATAGCTTCCGTAGTCGTAACCGTAAATCAGCCCGGTATTGGCACCTCCATGGCTCGAGCTCACCTCGGGGTCGAAGCCCCTGTAATTCGTAAAAACATATGCATTCTGCACAGTGACGTATGCCCGGAGTCTACTGACCTTCATTTTATCCGTCAGCGACTTAGGCAGCGAATATCCTACCGTAATATTTCGTAGGCGGAAGAAGGAACCATCTTGTACGAATCGATCCGAAATAGCGCCGTTGTCTAAGCTGCCGGGTGTCGGGCGCGGCATATCGGCGATATCGCCCGGTTGGCGCCAACGGTCGACCCAATCAATGAACCCGTTGGAGCTGGCGTTATAGCCTTCCAATCCGGAAGCGAGATTGTAGTTGAAAATATCGTTTCCGTAAGAGAACTGTCCCATGATGCTTAAGTCGAAATTTTTGTACTGAAAGGTGTTGGTGATCCCTCCGAAGAAGTCCGGGTTAGGATCGCCAATGATTTGGCGGTCTTCCTGATCCGTAGGAGCGGTCGGTTCGCCGTCTTTACTTTCGTAGTCAATAACTCCGGTTTCTGGATTAACGCCAATCATTTTCCATCCGAAGAAAGTACCCAAAGGTAGCCCGGCCTGTGCGATATTCAGCTCGCCAACTCCTCCGAGGATGCGGGGCACCCCCGTGGGTAGAGCCAATACTTTATTGCGGTTGAAAGTCATGTTCAGCGATGTTGTCCATTTGAATTCGCCCACTAAATTTTGTGTTGTAAGTTCAAATTCGAAACCTTTGTTTTCAATATCCCCCGAGTTGGTGAACCGATTCACGTATCCTGAATTGGTTAGAATGGGAACCCCGATCAGTAGGTCCGAGGTTTTCTTGTGGTAGTAGTCGGCCAACAAGGAAATGCGGTTATTGAAGAGACCTACATCAATTCCGATATCTGTCTGTTTTGTCGTTTCCCATTTTAAATTTTTATCCCCTAAGACCGATGGAACAAAGCCCGGCGACCCCAAGTAATTCGCTCCTCCGGCGTAAAGGGAGTAACTTGCATAGTTGCCGATATTTTGATTCCCCGTGATACCCCAGCTGGCCCGGAGTTTCAGATTGCTGATAGCTGGTAGAGCCTTGATGAAATCCTCTTCTGAAAGACGCCAGGCAGCAGCAAATGATGGAAATGTTGCCCATCTGTTGTCGGTGCCGAATCGGGAAGATCCATCAGAACGAAGGTTTGCTGTTACGATATATTTCTTTTTAAAATCATAGTTTACCCGGGCAAACCCAGAAGCAATTGCCCATTCCTCTGGGTAGGAGTCTGCTCCTGTGATGACCCCACCCGAATTGATGTATTCTATGTCGTTGGAGGGGAAATTTGAACGCTGGGCATGAACAAACTCTAAACGGGATTCTTGTACGGAGAAACCTCCCAAGGCATTTATATGGTGATCACCTAAATTTTTGTCATAGGTCAATGTTGTTTCGTTGATCCATAGTTGATCTCTTGTATTTCTGCGGGCACCGATACCGCCTTGACTCGCAAAGGAGCGAATGCCGTTTGGTGGCATAAAAAATGTTTCATCGATGAAGCTTATATCTGTCCCGAAACTAGTTTTTAACGTCAGGGCAGGTACGAATTGGTACTCTGCGCTAACGTTTGCCAAGACGCGCCAAGTCTGTGCATTGTTTACAGGAAGCTCGAGCATAGCGACCGGATTTTCTTTGGAAAGGCTTACCTGATCATAAACGTAGTTTCCATTGGCATCATACACCGGTAGGTTGGGAGCCATAAAGAATCCCGACTTTGTTGGCCCCTCTTTCGAGTTCTCCTCCTGTACGCGGTCATTTTCTGCCCGAGTCACGTTGATGGCCGTCGCGAAACGCAGTTTTTCGTTGTGCTGGTGATTGAGATTAATTCGTCCGCTAATTCGGTTAAAGTCCGAATTACGCAAAATACCACCCTGTTGCATATAGCCTAACGATGTGTAATACTGTGTTTTGTCGCTGCCTCCACTTGCCGCTAATTCATAGCTGCGTGTCGACGCTTTACGGAATATGGCGTCCTGCCAATCGGTATTAATCGTCGGATTGGCCAAAATTTGGTCGGGAATGGTGGCGTTTGGATCGTCTTGCTGCTTGAATTTGTAATAGTCCCGCATGTAATCCTGATACTGTTCGGTGTTCATCATTTTGTACTTCCGCTCGGTGGGCATCTCGGAAAAGCCTTCGTACATATTGAAGTGAAACTGACTTGTACCGGCTTCTCCTTTTTTTGTGGTGATTAAGACCACGCCATTAGCAGCCCGCGCACCATATATGGATGATGAAGCAGCATCTTTCAACACTTCGACCGATTGTACATCAGAGGGATTGAGTGACGACAGAACATTGATACCCTGCGTACCGCCGCCGAAGTTGAAATTTGATCCTCCGGTAAAGTTGGTGGTACTGTTTACGGGGATTCCATCGACTACGTAGAGTGGATCTGAACTAGCATTGATGGATGTCGTCCCACGTACACGTATGCTTAAGCCACCACCTGGAGAACCTGATTTTTGGGAGACCTGTACACCACCGGCCTTGCCTTGTATGGCTTGCGGGATACTTGGGAGGACTTCATTTTCAATCTGGTCGGATCCGATACTTGATACAGAACTCGCTAGGGTAGCCCTTTCCATAGTGCCGTAACCGACAGCAACGACCTCAACGGATTGGATGGTCTTCGTTTCTTTGCTTAGCAGTACGTCAACAGAAGACCTGTTATTTACGGCTTCTTCATGCTCTTTGTAGCCGACAGCACTGAATACCAGTGTAACGGTCGGGTCGGCTGCTATGGTAAATTTTCCTTGATCGTCTGTGGCTGAAGTGATGGCTTGCCCCTTGACGGATATCGTTGCACCGGCGACTGGGCCGTTCTCATCGGTCACTGTGCCTTGTATTCCTTGTTGCGCCGCGTTGGTCTTGGCGTTAGAGTCGGTAGGAGCCGTACGTGGTGCTGTAGCAGTGGCCGTTTTCGTAGAGTCTGTCAATGGTACCGGTGCCATCGCACGTTGCGTTGAGTCTGACCGTGTGTTGAGGGGGCGTGAAGCATCCGTCCGGGTCGAGTCTACTTGCGAAGAGTCTACTTGGACACTGGCTACCTGCGCTGAATCCGTTGTGGCAACTTTTAGGACGACATGAACTTCGCTTCGGTTGTTAACGGCCTCTTCGTGTCTGGCGAAGTCGGTTTTGTTGAAGAGCAGAACCGCGTCTGGTTTCGACCGGAGTTCAAATAGACCCTGATCGTTAGAGACGACATTGTCGGATTCTCCCTTGATACTGATAATAACGCCAGATAGCGGAGTTCCTTGTACATCTTTCACAGATCCGGTAACTGTGTTCACCGAATCTTGCGTGAAAGGCGAGCCAGACCAAAACTGATGTTGATGCTGTGCAGCAATCGACGAGGGTGGATAAATGGTGTGCACATGGTGGCGTAAAGACTTATTATTTTCTGCGCTGTGGGGTGATGAAAAAGAAGGGATAGGGCTGAAAAATAATAATGGAATAGCATAAATAGAATGTTTCATTCGTAGCGTAAGATTTAAGTTTAAATACATTTCCATCAGTCCGAACAAAGAATTGCGGATGGTCGTTCATAAGTTTTGTGCAATTTTTTTGTTACAAACTACCATTGGTAACGTTCCTTTTACATAAATTAGTGTGTTAATTCAATAAAAAAAGTATATTATACAGGCGAAAGCCTTAATCAATATGGCGGAATAGGCAACTAAATTTGAGATATGACTTACGACGAATTTTTATTTTCTGTGAAAAATGAAGATACATTGCCGGATGGGCTAAACGTACACCTGCAAGCGCTCTGGTACGATGGAAAAGGAAATTGGCAACGTGCACATGATCTTATCGACGAATTGACGGATGTAACGTCTGCTCACGTGCACGCTTATCTCCATCGGGTAGAAGGAGATGGTTGGAATGCTCGGTACTGGTATGGCCGGGCCAAACAGGTACCGTTTGAAGGTTCATTAGAGGCGGAATGGGATGCGTTGGTCAAGCGGCTCGTCGGGATGTGATAAAAATAGTCATGCGGTTTTGTATGGAAGTAAGTTAATTAGCGTTTCTGATTTTCCTCCTTGGGCGCCGGCTCCATACGTTTCTTGCGTTCATTCCAGATCCATAATTTTCGCCAAAATTCGGAGAGTGTGTTGAATTCCTGGCGGTAAACAAGGCCTACGGCGCTGATATAGTCGCTATACGGAGTGAATAGAAAATTCCGCGTATTCAGCCGATTGTACGCCCGGATAACGAGATTGCCATCCTGCCGTAAGCGGAAGGTCACCTCGGCATCGGTGGCTACCTGATCTGAAAAAAGCGTCAGATCATTGACTTGACTTCTACTTCGGTCGCTAACTCCCCCTGTCAAGATGAGCCGGTCATCGAAGAACCGAAGCGATGCTGTTGCGTCATTGAAAGAGCGTATGTTTAAATCGAGAAAATTCATGTTCAATGATTGCGAAATGATGCTGTTCAATTGATTGAAAGCGATTTCGGTTCCTGCCGATAATAAGGTGTTATTCACCTCCCTGCCAAACTCTTGGGTCGATGCAGGTGTGAAACTTCTGCGGACAATCAAACTTATCGCTTGCTGGTTTATGTTATTGCCATCGCTGAGATAACCTTGCAGCTCGTCTTTTACGTAGGGGTCTTGGGGGAAATTAAGATCAAATGATACTTCAGGTTGTGAAAGTGTTCCTTTCAAGATCATATCTGCTTGTGCCAAGATACGGTCGTTATTTTCAGATCTCCCTGCCGCATTGTATAGAGGAGCTATCGACGTGCGTTGTTGATACGTTGCACTTAAATTGATGACGGCTTCGGCAGGATTTCCCGCCCATCGAATGGTGCCACCTTCTTTGAGCTCAAAGAACTTGTTGAAAAAGTCCTGTGCTGTAAAATGAAATTTTCCGGAAGAGATGTGATAATCTCCGAACATCTCGAAGTCACCGAGGCTGGAGATTCGCATGGATATGTTGCCGGTTCCGACACTGGTCAAGGATCCAATATTATTTTCTAAATTGATTTCGGCGTCGGGCGTCAACGCCAGATCCATGTTCATGGCTAACCCTTTGAAAAGCCGTTTGCTCGTCGGTTTTTCATGCTGGGAGGAATCTAGGTGTACGAAATAAAAAAAGTCATTGTCGCCGACTTTCAGCGATGTATTGAAAGGTAGTGTAATCGCCGTGTTTGGATTAGAACGGGCGTTAATGTCCATGTTGATGGCTGTTGTGGGACCTTTGAACCGGAAGATGCCCGACGCATAGGCTTTGCCGAAGAACAGCTCATTGTCTTTGCGGTTGGTATTTAGTATCTGAAAATTTTCGGCGGTGACCTGAACGTCCAACGTAGGATCGCTGAGCTTATTTAAATCAATATGTCCGTTAGCCGTAGCCAATGCTTGGTGTGTATCCGCAAACTTGAAATCGCTTAAATAAATCCGATTGTCTTGTATGATGGCTTGTTGTTGAGCTACGGTATACTTGGTTTGTAAATAATTCACGATAAATGACGCTTCCGTTAGCTGTGTGTTGCCAGAGAGGACAGGATGCTGCACGGAGCCATGAATGGTGATGTCACCACTCATTTTGCCGTATAAGTTAGAGACAAGCCCGCGGAGGAAAGGATAGGCAATGCCCAAATCTATATCATTGGCTTTTCCTTTGAGCTGGAGCGCATCGTTTTCTGCGCGTACATCATATGTCCCCGCTAGATCGACGCCCTTTCCATCCACATCTAACAACTTTGCATCCAAATCGATCAACCCTGACTGGGGATCAAAATCTGCGTTAACGCGTAGGTTTCCAATGGGAAGATTGTTATAAATAATAGGTGTTGTGGTGATGTGCGCCGATACGTTTGGAGAGCGGAAAACGGAGTGGATGCGGAGATCTCCGCTCAGGTGGCCTTGCAACTGAATGCCTAACGGTTTGGTAACGCCCGATAGGGAAGCAAGACTAAAATCCTTAAACGCGATATCCAAATTGTCGTTGGTGTTCGATAGAATACCATTTAAACTGACCTGCTGCCTATCTCGGGTGAGAAGTAGATTGTTCAGATAGAATTTCCCTTTGGACACTCGTAAGTCGGCATCTTGATTAATGGTCCAATGCTCTTCATTCAGCACAATTTCTGATTTATCGAACTGGATGTAAGCAGGTTTGTTATATGCAAAGTGTATATTGCCGTTGAGATTTAGGTAGTTGGGGCGATTGGTCTCCGACATGGCAATCTGAAACATGAGGCTGTCGTTGGCCAATACGTTGTTAATGTGAATTTGGTCGACATAGGCTGAATCCGATATGCTAAAACGGTCTGCCGTAACATCTAACGAAAAGGCGCTGTCGTCCGCATTTTCGGTCAGCGTTAAGTTGGTTAGCTTCATACCCTTGTAAGAGACGGTGGGACTGAATGCTTGAAAGTTTGCTGTGAAATCGTCTGATGAAAAACGAGCTTCCATACGTGCACCGTCCTCGAGCCGAAGATGGGGATCAAACAATGCAGATATCGGTTCGAATGCTTTTACCTGGACTTTTAAATCAAAATTTTGTGGATTGTACGGTTTTTGTTGAATATTGATCGCTGGCGCATAGCGCATAGCCAAAGAACCGAAATAAGCACCAATGGTATTTAAATCAATCTGTCCAGACATGACGCCATCGACGACATCAGATTGAATACGTAATTGTTTTGACTGTTCATCTCCATCGGATCTAAAATCGAGGTAGCCTATGCTAAATTCGCCGCGTGAAGAGCGAAATTGGAGATGTTCTGAAGTAATATGTCCGTTTAATGAATTTAGGGAATTACCATGTACAGAAGCGTGGATATTGGAGTTTGAGAGAACGATGCTATCTTTCGTAAACAGATTCAACTTTTTGAGATCCAAGAGGTCGATGTCGGACGAGAATTGGTAAGACGGGGTATCAATTGTCCAGTTGACCTGCCCGTCAAAACTGAATGAGGCATTTGGATCGTCAACATGACCATTTGCATAAAGCAATTGATTCTTTACCTCGCCTTCGAACTCCATATTGCGGTAGTTGTAATCTTTGAAATTGACATGATGCATGGACCCGTGGGCGGAAAGGTGTAGGTTTTCTTTTGTCGTCCCTCGACCATCAAATTGCAGGGTAAATCCCGTTGCTCCTAAATTCTTTGATTGCAAGAACTCTCCCAACCGGAAGTTATTCGTTGATGCTGTTCCACTATAGTGCAGGATTGGACGGATACTGATTTTACTGTTTGTATGGATCGTACCTAACTGGGTTTCTGCGGCGCCTTCCATTTCGAACTGGTGATAGTAACCTCGGAGTTTGCCGTGATAAATGACTTGACCAAATGCGTGTACTTGCTCCGGAAGGCGAAACGCTTTTTGATGATTTAGTGCCGGTACAAGTTGCTCAATATCTTCGGCGGATGTATGGAGACGCTCGATCGCAAAATCAAATCGGGTGTGTTCAATGATGGGCAAACCATCAATCCGAAAATTGCCCTCCATTTGCGTATGGCTCCCGGTGCTCATCAAGACGTTGCGGACTGCTAAATGCGATACCGTGCCATTAATGGACGCTCGTTCGATAGTTGTAAAGAAACGAACATCCTTCATTGATGGAGCGAAAAATTCAATATCCCGAGAGTCAACCACCGCGTTGTTCAGTGTGCCTTCTATGTTTACCTTGTCGACGAAATCGCCAAAATCGGCAAACTTATCGTAATAAAATACAAGGTAATCGCCCACTTTCGAACGATTTGTCCACAGCAACAAATCGTTGAACTCCATTTTGTGGTTCGAGATATACGAAGTCGCCGTTAGTTCGCGCACGAATAATCCGCTTTGCTCCTTAAAGGTGACTTTTTGAAGATCAATATGTGTTTCTGTCGGAGAATATTGTATGTCATCGAAGCTGCCGGATATGGCCGTCAAGTGAAGTTGGGCGAAGTCGACGCCAGGCTTTCGTTTGGTATATTTGTGGTTAGTCAAACTGAATTGGCTATTTACCAGGATGATCTTGCGTAAATCTAAGGTAATGGCACTTGGTTCTGTTTCCTGTTGATCTTTCCTGGGCGAGAAGTAGTTGATCAGAAACGTTAGGTTGGTACTGTCCTTATAGATGTGGTAATTAAATTGAGCTTCTTCCAACGTAATCTGCTCAATTTGGATCTTCTTGTTTAGTATTTTTGCTAAAGAGAAATGGGCTGTCAAACTTCTGGTTTTCATAACCACCTGACCTTGCCTATCTTCAAGTCCGAAACCTTCCAATTCGAGGGAGCTAAATGGTTTGAAATAAACCCTCGACAAATATATGGTCGTACCCAGTTGCTTACTTAGATAACTCGCAACACGTTTGGAAACGTATGTTTGTACGGGCTCATATTGAAGGGAAAAAACGCCAGCTGCCATCAGCAGCAAGATGCTGAACAGTGTAATAAACGTTATTTTCAGTATTTTTTTGATATTTTTGTGTTCTATTTTAAATGTTGGGCCATGGCTGTTATTCTCGGTATCGAATCTTCTTGTGACGAAACTTCTGCCGCTATCTGTATAGACGGTGAAATTAAGTCAAATATTATCGCTAGTCAAGCAATTCACGCAAATTATGGCGGAGTTGTCCCTGAATTAGCCTCTCGTGCACATCAACAGCATATTATTCCGACAGTAGACCAAGCCGTTCAACATGCAAAAATACATAAAAATGATATAAATGCAGTCGCATTTACCCGAGGCCCCGGACTTTTAGGTTCCCTGTTGGTTGGAACATCATTTGCTAAATCATTTGCACTGGCCCGTCAGATTCCTTTAATGGAAGTTAACCATATGCAAGCGCATATTCTGGCGCATTTTATTGAAGATCCCAAACCCGCTTTTCCATTTTTATGTTTGACGGTATCCGGTGGACATACACAGATCGTGCTGGTGAAAGATTATTTTGAGATGGAATTGCTAGGACAAACCTTGGATGATGCCGCCGGAGAGGCGTTTGACAAAACGGCCAAAATATTAAATTTACCCTATCCCGGAGGACCGCTTATCGATAAGTATGCAAAGGAAGGAAATGCAAATGCATTTAAACTGCCGGAACCGCAAATATCGGACTTGAATTTTAGTTTCTCAGGTTTAAAGACCGCTATACTATATATGGTACAGGGAGAGGAAAAGAAGAATCCGAATTTCTTGTCCGAGCGGATGGCTGATGTATGTGCGTCGGTACAGAGCCGTATCGTTTCTATCTTACTCAACAAAGTGAAGAAAGCTGCCAAAGAAACTGGTGTAAAGCAGGTCGCTATAGCGGGGGGGGTGTCTGCTAACTCGGGTTTGAGGCAAGCGCTCTTGGATATGGGGACGCGGTATGGTTGGGAGGTCTTTATTCCAAAATTTGAATACTGTACGGATAATGCGGCCATGATCGCTATTGCTGGATACCAAAAATACCTTAAAAGTGATTTCGTTGGGCAAGATGTTGCACCATTAGCACGCATGCATGTCTAATCGTGTAAACTGCCGTAATACGTTTTGCTGCTTTAGCCAACTGGACGACCTCAGTATTCTCCTTCTACGTTGGCCTGTCGCGTACTGATCTCGAAATTTTCCTCGTAGTCAAAACGTACAAAGCGCCCGTAAGTATGTGTGTCCAACTTTTGTTTGTTCGCAGATGGCGACGGCTCTGCTTCCCGTGGGCTGGAATTTAATCTAAAGCTGCCGACAAACCTCCTCGTCACCGTCAGGAAGCGGGAATTTGCCACCTATAAATTGATTAACAAAACTTCTTGGACTTTAGGATATAAAAGTAGGAACAATAAGGATTTACTTTTTTGAGCAGCCGACAGCGTCTCTTAGAAAAAGCTTTATGGAAAGTGGGGAGAAACATCATCATTATAGAGAAAAACAATATATAAACCTGTTAATTTTTCAATCATGTGGGATAACAAACTAGATATTTACGAGAGAGAATGGCTAGAGGTTGTGTTCTCTTCCCGGAATCAGTCGTACGGCGCCTATGACCTACGCCGTCGGTCTGCTTCTGCAACAAACAAGGCTTTGATCACCGTTATCTGCATCGTGCTATTGTTGGTGGGATGGAAAGCTGCTTATGACCATATGTCCAAAAATGTGACGCGTAATACGGAACGTGCCATGGATCCGGTAACGATTGACGAATTGGTGGAGCAGGCGCCTCCTGTGGAAGAAGAAGAACCACTACCGGCTGTAGATAAGCCTGTTCAAAAAATTGCACAGGATCCTCCGGCGACGGAATTAATCCGTTTTACTGAACCGGTGGTTACCGATAAAAATAAGGTGACGGAGGATGTGGTTTCCCAAAAGGAACTCAAGGACAAGATGACTGCGCGCATTTCGCTCAAACCCGCACGTGGAGGTTCGTTTATTGCTAAAGGGGAATTTGGCCCGCAAAAAGAACATGGTGCGATGACCGGTAAATTAAATGGGGACACCAATGGGGAAGGAGCGGGGATGAGCATTGTTGATTTTAGGGCGGTCGAAGTCTTGCCTACGCCTGTGGATGGTATGCCGGCGTTTGTCAAATGGGTGGGGCAGATGTATCAGTATCCAAACAGTGCTTTGGAACAAGGGATAAAAGGAAGTGTGCTGGTATCTTTTGTTGTGGAAAGGGATGGGTCGTTGACTGATATGAAGATCGTTCGAGACTTGGGTTTCGGCACGGGAGAGGAGGCTCTTCGGGTATTAAAAAAGGCAAAAAAATGGAAGCCGGGTATACAGAATGGGCGTGAGGTACGGGTTAGTTTTACGCTACCGATCAAACTAAGCACGATATAATCTCTTGAGGTTGGAAGGCTCGGCAATATCGCCGGGCCTTTCTACGGACAAAACACCGACGTGCTATAGTGTTTGTATGAGTTTTCCTAGCCAATGTTTTATGATGGCCGAGACCTCGTACCGCTCTTCGGTAGCGAAACGCAACATAACCGATTCGACGTTAGCGAGCATATCCAAGTATTCGGGGAAATAGCCCTCAATGTCCCGGTAGTCAGAAAGTATATCGATCAAGTAGCAATGTGTGTCATATTCTAAAAATTTTTGCTGATGGTTATGGGAGGCTTCAACCCACTCCACTTCTGTACGAAATCCAGAAAGAATGTGTTTGTCACAGACTTGCTTGTACGTGTGCCGAGTTTGTATGAGTTCACGACGGATCGATTCCTTGGTTGTCATTAAGTCCTCGAATATCGTGGACAGCCTATCCTGAATTTCGACCTCTCTAGATATTATTGTCATGACGAATAATGGTTAAGGGTTCTACTTTGCATTAATAGCCGCGAACATTATAACACTTAAAGATATTCAAATGTTTTTAACAAGTGAAATAAACTGTTGATTTTTTGATAGTTACCTCAGTGTGCTAAAAAAAGCAAGTTCGATAGACAAATCAGCTAGAAAATTCAGAATTTTGGAACATGGGAATAGAGAAAGAAATCAATGGCTTTAAGTTGGAGATTTGCTCCAATTCTTCGTATTCAGCTTTGCAAGCACAGTTGGGCGGGGCAAGTCGTGTTGAACTGTGCCAGAATCTGGAGAATGGAGGAACCACTCCTTCGTACGGTCAGATACGACGCACGCGTGACCTCCTGGATATCGGTATGCACGTGTTGATCCGACCTCGGGGGGGCGATTTTGTTTACGACGCCGACCACTTCGAAGAAATGAAAATGGACGTACAGTTTTGTAGGGAGGCAGGTTGCGACGGTGTTGTTATTGGGATATTAAATACGGACGGATCGGTAGATAAGGCTCGTAATGCAGAGCTAGTGGCTCTAGCGAGACCGATGACAGTCGTGTTTCATCGGGCTTTCGATCGGTGTAACGATCCGAGCGCGGCGTTAGAAGATATCATATCCTTGGGTTTTGATCGGGTGTTGACATCTGGATTACGAAATACGGCGGAAGAAGGTGCTCCGCTGTTGAAAGAGCTGATCGAACAGGCAAACGGGCGAATTGAGGTTATGCCAGGATCAGGTGTAAACGAAGATAATGTATTAAATATTTTGCGTGTTACGGGAGCCCGGTCAATCCATAGTTCTGCAAAGATCACTATGCCCTCAAGCATGACTTACACATCAGATGCTTTAGATGGTATGAACGAAGCGATAATGGAGACTTCGAAGGAAAAGGTAAGGGGTCTGGTTGCACTCATCGGTGGTGGTTAGCAACGTGCGTCATAAAAAAGGGAGAACCAAAGTTCTCCTTTTTTTATATTTCGATTGAACGCTTATTTTGCTTCTGCAGCTAATTTGTTCAAAATTTCGTCGTTTTTAGTAATCTGACTGTGTTTAGGCATCTCGCTTCTTGAACCTAACTCAATATTGCGGCCTAATTTTAAAAACTGTACTTCCACACGTGAAACAGTTTTATTTCTTCTATCTTTTCTTTTTAAACGTGTAACTCCCATTGTTAAATCTTTTTATTGTCAATAAAACGAGGTCGGAAGCGGATTCGAACCGCTGTAGGAGGTTTTGCAGACCTCAGCCTAGCCACTCGGCCATCCGACCCTTTATCCCCGAAGGGAATGCAAAAATAAAATTTACTTTTGATATTTACAAAGCTTCTTCGAAAAAGATTGGTATTTATTTTTAATCGTCTATTCCTACCATATGTTCTACTTGATTTTTTTACTCTTTTTATAAATTAATATATTGTTTATCAGTGTTTTAATGTTATTTTCTTTTATTCGTTGGACTTTTGGTCTGAATGTTGCGTAAGGGTATATAGTTAAATTTAAAAAGAAGAGTATGAAAAAGATTTTACTATCATTAGGTACAGCACTCTTGATGGCTGCTGGTGCACAAGCACAAACAAGCTGGGGATTGAAAGCGGGTGTAAACTTGGGTAAGTACAGTAATCCGTCTGATATCGAGAAAGATTATCAGGTAATGAATCCATCTTTTTATGTAACGGGTTTTGCAGATTTACCGGTTGCGTCCCAATTTTCTATTCAGCCAGGGGTATCTCTACAAGGTAAAGGTAATAAATTTAAGTACGATGGTGATGGACTGGATGGAACTTTCACAACAAACGTCATGTCTATCGAGGTGCCTGTTAACGCTGTATATTGGATCCCAGCTGGCTCAGGAAACGTTTTTTTAGGAGCAGGTCCTTATATTGGTTTTAACATCAGTGGTAAAAACAAAATTAAAGGAAATGTAGGAGATGGTTTTGGAGAAGGTGAAAGTGATATCAATTTTGGTAGTGGTGACGATGAAATGAAAGTTATCGAGGCCGGAGCAAACTTTATGGCGGGGTATAAACTATCCAACGGCTTTTTGATTAATGCTGGATATGGTTTAGGCTTGACGGCGCTTAATAATACTGGCGACAAATTTTCTAACCGTGTATTATCGTTTGGCGTTGGTTTCCAGTTCTAACGAAACGAATTAGATGAAACAGGAAAGGTCGTTATTGCTACGACCTTTTTTACTAGAAAAATGAAAAAGGCTAACGGGTAACGTTAGCCTTTTGTTTTTTCAGTCCTGAAATCTATCACACTTTGATTTCTACTTCAACACCTGAAGGCAATTCAAGTTTCATCAATGCATCAACAGTTTTCGAGTTAGAAGAATAGATATCTAATAATCTCTTGTACGCGCACAATTGGAATTGCTCACGGGCTTTCTTGTTAACGTGTGGTGAACGTAATACCGTATAGATTTTTTTCTCAGTAGGCAATGGAATAGGACCACTAACAACTGCACCTGTAGGTTTTACTGTTTTTACGATTTTTTCAGCTGATTTGTCAACCAAATTGTAGTCGTAAGATTTCAATTTAATTCTGATTCTTTGGCTCATAGTTTATGAAATTATTTAAAAATGACCGCTGATTAGAGCTATTTACAACCAGCGGTCGGTTTATTTTGAGTTCTATTATTATTCAACAGAACCTTTAACTCTACCTTTTGATTTTGCGATTACGTCATCCGCAACGTTACGTGGAGCTTCTGCGTAGTGATCAAATTCCATGGTAGATGTTGCACGACCTGAAGTGATTGTACGTAATTGAGTTACGTAACCGAACATTTCAGAAAGTGGAACCAATGCTTTGATTACTTGTGCACCGTTACGTGAATCCAAACCTTGCATTTGACCACGACGACGGTTTAAGTCACCCATTACATCACCCATGTTTTCTTCTGGAGTCAATACTTCAACTTTCATGATTGGCTCCATCAATACTGGCGAACATTTAGGTAATGCCTCACGGTATGCCATTTTAGCGGCCAATTCGAATGACAATGAATCTGAATCGACTGCGTGGAATGAGCCATCAATCAAACGAACTTTCATGCCAGAAAGAGGGTAACCAGCCAATACACCATTATTCAATGATGCTTCAAATCCTTTTTGAACGGAAGGGATGTATTCTTTTGGAATAGCTCCACCCACAATTTCGTTTACGAATTGAAGTGCTGATTTTGAAGAATCGAAATCTTCGTCTACTGGAGAGATAACAACTTTGATATCCGCAAATTTACCACGACCACCTGATTGTTTTTTGTATACCTCACGGTGCTCAGTAGTACCATTGATAGACTCTTTGTACGCTACTTGAGGAGCACCTTGATTAACCTCAACTTTGAATTCACGTTTCAAACGGTCGATCAAGATCTCTAAGTGAAGCTCACCCATACCAGAGATAACTGTTTGACCAGTTTCTTCGTCAGATTTAACAACGAATGTAGGATCCTCTTCAGCTAATTTACCAAGACCAATACCTAATCTATCCACGTCAGCTTGCGTTTTAGGTTCGATCGCTAAACCAATTACTGGCTCAGGGAAAGTCATTGACTCTAATACGATAGGCGCTTTTTCATCACAAAGTGTATCACCTGTTTTGATGTCTTTGAAACCTACAACAGCACCGATATCACCAGCCTCGATGAAAGGGATAGGGTTTTGTTTGTTTGCGTGCATTTGGAAGATACGAGAGATACGCTCTTTGTTTCCTGAACGCGTGTTCAATACATAAGAACCTGCATCTAACTTACCAGAGTAAGCACGGATGAAACATAAACGACCTACGAATGGGTCAGTCGCAATTTTGAAACCTAAAGCTGCGAAAGGCTCATTAACAGATGGTTTACGCTCGATTTCTTCACCAGTATCCGGGTTAGTACCTTTTACAGCTTCTACATCAAGAGGTGAAGGCAATAATTCCATTACTAGATCCAGCATGGTTTGAACACCTTTGTTTTTGAAAGATGAACCACAAACCATAGGAACGATAGAGTTATCCAATACAGCTGCGCGTAATGCATTTAAGATTTCACGTTCTGTTAATGAATCTGGATCTTCGAAGAATTTCTCCATCAAAGACTCATCGTAACCAGCTACTGCTTCTAGTAATTTCTCACGGTATTCAGCAACCTCCTCTAACATATCTTCAGGAATAGGTACTTCGGTGAAAGTCATACCTTTATCATGTTCGTTCCAAACGATACCACGGTTGTTGATCAAGTCAACTACACCTTTGAAGGTATCTTCAGCACCGATAGGCAATTGTAAAGCAACAGCATCAGAACCCAACATATCTTTTACTTGTTTTACAACTTTTAAGAAGTCGGCTCCTGAACGGTCCATTTTATTTACGAAGCCAATACGGGGTACTTTGTAACCATCAGCTAAACGCCAGTTTGTTTCAGATTGAGGTTCAACACCATCAACTGCTGAAAACAAGAATACCAATCCATCCAATACACGTAACGAACGGTTTACCTCAACCGTGAAATCCACGTGTCCAGGTGTATCGATAACGTTTACTTGATATTTATTGTTCCGATAGTTCCAGAATACAGTTGTTGCAGCAGAAGTGATTGTGATACCACGCTCAGCCTCTTGCTCCATCCAGTCCATTGTTGATGCACCTTCGTGAACCTCACCAATTTTATGGTTTACACCTGAGTAATAAAGAATACGCTCAGTTGTTGTAGTTTTACCAGCATCGATGTGTGCGGCGATACCGATATTTCTAGTGAATTTTAAATCTCTTGCCATAATATATTAAGCAGTGCTTGAAAAGCTTGTTTTAGTGCAATATTGTTTGAAAGAAATAAGTACACCGACTGCGGTATGGGAAAATCCTTTACCGGCAGTCGGTGTCATATTTGATTCGTTGTGTTCAAAATTAGAATCTGAAGTGTGAGAACGCCTTGTTAGCTTCTGCCATCTTGTGCGTATCTTCTTTCTTCTTAACGGCAGCACCTTCACCTTTAGAAGCTGAAATGATTTCTCCTGCTAATTTTTCAAACATGTTTTTCTCACCACGTTTGCGGGCATAAGAAATTAACCATTTCATACCCAAAGCGATTTTACGCTCCGGACGGACTTCCATAGGAACTTGGAAGTTGGCACCACCCACACGACGAGATTTAACCTCTACAGCAGGCATAACGTTATTCAACGCTTTTTTCCACGTCTCTAGACCATTCTCTTGAGTCTTTTGCTCTACTAATTCTACTGCATCGTAAAAAATAGAATATGCTGTAGATTTTTTGCCATCCAACATCATATTGTTTACGAAACGCGTTACCTGAACGTCATTAAACTTTGGATCAGGTAAAATGATTCTCTTTTTTGGTTTTGACTTTCTCATTTTTCTTTCCTCCGTTTAATTATTTCTTTTTACCTTTTGCAGGAGCCGCTGCTGCTTGTCCTGGTTTAGGGCGTTTTGTTCCGTATTTAGAACGACGTTGGTTACGTCCTGCTACTCCTGATGTATCTAATGCACCACGAATGATGTGGTAACGTACACCTGGTAAGTCTTTTACACGACCACCGCGGATTAACACGATTGAGTGCTCTTGTAGGTTGTGACCTTCACCAGGGATGTAGGCATTCACCTCTTTACCGTTTGTTAAACGTACACGAGCTACTTTACGCATTGCTGAGTTTGGTTTTTTAGGGGTAGTAGTGTATACACGAGTACACACGCCTCTTCGCTGTGGACATGAGTCCAACGCTGGAGATTTACTCTTATCTTCCAGAGCTACTCTACCTTTTCTAACTAATTGTTGAATAGTAGGCATTTACCTGTTTTTGTTTTTTAATTCGTTTAAAATTAATTTTTAAGTCCGCAAAGATAAGTAGAAATATCTGAACTGTAAAGAGCTGTGTGTTAATTTTTTTTAATAGTTTCATGTTTGCTGCTGTGGATGGGAACGGTGTCCTAAAAATAGGATGCTATGAGAAGCCATTTGCCGGACGTATAGATCGTGTTGTTATTTTATTGTACCTGTTTACAGGTATTTTGTGTTTTCTCGTTCGTGGTTTGATCGCTTTGGCGTAAATGTTGTTTTTGCGGATGCGAAATAAATAATAGACAAATAATTTAAATCCGTATGAAAACGAAACTAAATCTCGTGCTAGCCCTTGTTGTGGCGATTTTTACGCTAGCGTTTGTTGGCTGTTCAAAAGATGATGATCCTTCCACCGGAGGAAGTATTGATGCCGCTGTTGGTACCTTTAAAGGAACAATACAGATTCCCGGTGAGGATAAGATGTTTGATAAAGTACTTGTCGTGACAAAAGTATCCGACGGGGTCCTGCGTGCAAAAGTTCAGGATGAATCCCTTGGTTTGCCCGTCAAGGAGTTTAGTGTTATAAATAATATGGATATATCGATACAAACTTCAGGAGTATCACCGGAAGGGTCGTTTTTATACGATGTAAAAAACAGAACGCTTCTTTGTCAAGGAGAAGAAACGAATGAAGGTGATATCTTTTATACGTTTGAGGGTTCTAAACAATAAAGTAGAAACAACATCTAGTAGTTTAATGCAGTGGCAGCCTCAGGATAGGCTGCCCTTTTTATTACGTTTTTTTAAAACGGTAGACATTTGCCATCTTGCTTGCTTTGTGATTATGTTCGTATCTTTGCTTAGTAATATAGAAAATTGGGTGTTTGAAATGAATCTTACATTGACAGAGGACAACAAGTTAAAAAAGATTATGATTGTCGGCGATCGCGTTTTGGTGAAGCCGGTAGCTGGTGATGAACGCACCGAAAGTGGTTTATACTTACCTCCAGGTGTACAGGAAAAGGAAAAGGTGCAGCGAGGCTATGTGATGAAGACGGGGCCGGGATATGTGTTGCCCGCAATATCTGATGAGGGAGACGACTGGCGGCCACGGGAAGATCAGGTTAGATACATCCCCTTGCAGGTCCGGGAGGGCGATCTTGTTTTGTTTCAGGCAGGTATGGCTACTGAAATCAACTATTCAGGGGGGAAGTATTACATTATGCCTCATCAGGCTATTTTGATGTTAGAACGGGAAGAGGAAATCTAAGACGGCGTGTATTCAAAAAGTGTGGCTGTCGGAAACGAGAGCCACACTTTTTTTTGCGTCCATACAATTAATAATTTATTAAATGACTTTATGCGGATCTATGTATTTGCTACGATAGGAGCGTAAAGTCGATCTGCCGTTTTTCTAAGTCGACCTTCTTTACTTGGATTTGTACCTCGTCACCAAGCTGATACTTTTTCTTTTTGCGTTGTCCAATGATGGTATAGTTTTTTTCGTCCAACGTATAGAAGTCATCTGTGATGTCGCGGAGGCGAACCATTCCTTCACATTTATTCTGCTCAATTTCTACGTACATTCCCCATTCGGTGACGCCCGACACGATGCCAGTATATTCTACACCAATCTGATCCTGTAGGAATTCTGCTTGTTTGTATTTGATTGACGCGCGTTCGGCCTCCGCCGCTTTCTTTTCCATTTGAGAAGAGTGTTCCGACATTTTCTCATAATGTTCGGCATTGATCTTATGGCCTCCATCCAAATAGAATTGGAGTAACCGATGCACCATGACGTCGGGGTAGCGTCTGATAGGGGAGGTGAAGTGTGTGTAGTAATCAAAGGCCAGTCCGTAATGACTGGTACTCTTTGTAGTATAAATCGCTTTAGCCATGGAGCGCACGGCAAGCGACGTCAACAAGTTCTGTTCTTTGCTGCCTTCGATCTTGGTCATGAGTGCGTTTAGCGACTTGGCGGTCTCTTTGTCGGTTTTGATTGATAATTTGTGTCCAAACCGCGAAGCAAATTGAGAAAAGGTTGTTAGTGTCTCTGGGTTGGGGGTGTCGTGGAATCGATAGACAAAGGTGAGTTTGTTTTTGCCACGTCCTTGTTTACCGATATATTCGGCTACTTTCCGGTTTGCTAGCAACATAAAATCTTCGATCAATTTATGGGCGTCTTTCCGGAGCTTGGTATATACCCCGACCGGTTTTCCATTTTCATCGAGATGAAATTTCACTTCTTCGCTTTCGAAACTAATTGCGCCGTTTTTGAACTTCCGCTCGCGAAGGATGTAAGCGAGTTGATTTAGTTTCAGGATTTCGTCCACGTGGTCGCCTGTTTTTGTTTCGATTACTTCTTGTGCCTCTTCGTAGGTAAAGCGTCTATCTGAATTGATGACAGTGCGGCCGAACCACTGGTTAATGACGTTTGCTTTGTCGTCCATCTCAAAAACGGCGGAAAAACAGAGCTTGTCTTCGTTTGGGCGTAATGAGCAAACGCCGTTTGATAAGCGTTCAGGAAGCATGGGGATCACCCGGTCCACCAAGTAGACGGATGTGCCGCGCTCATAGGCTTCCTTGTCCAGTACGGTGTCAGGAATCACGTAGTGCGACACATCGGCAATATGTACGCCGATTTCGTAGTTCCCATTTTCTAATATCTGGAAAGAGATAGCGTCGTCAAAATCCTTCGCGTCGAATGGGTCGATGGTGAAGGTAAGTATGGGGCGGAAATCTCTTCGTTTTGTGATTTCGTCCTCGCTTATTTTATCTGGAATGGCATTCGCTTCGTCTTCAACTGCTTTGGGGAACGACAAAGGGAATCCAAAGTCTGCCAGGATGGCATTCATTTCGGTGTTGTTTTCTCCTTTTTTACCGAGTATATCCTTGACAGTGCCTATCGGGTTCTTTGCGTTTTTTGGCCATTCTGTAATACTGACGACTACCTTTTCGCCATTTTTTGCGCCGTTCAGGTTATCGAGTGGGATGAAAATGTCATGATTCATTTTCCGATCGTCGGCTAAAAAAAATGCATACGATTTGGAGACATCGATGGTTCCGGTGAAATCCGTCTTTGCACGCTGCACAATTTCCACGACTTCACCCTCGCGTTTGCGTCCACGTTTCCGTTCGTAAACGTGGACCTTGACAATGTCATTGTGTAGGGCTTGTCTTAATTTCCGTGGTGCTATAAAGATATCGTTCTCCAGTTCGTCGTTTGGAATAACGTAGGCAGAACCGTCTGCGGTCATATCGACCTTGCCTGTGATGTAGACGTTGAGTTGGCGAAGCTTAAATTTGCCGCGTTCTATTTGCAGGAATTTGCCTGACTTCGATTCGTCAGAAAGAATATCCGCGATAGCTATTTTAGAGTCGGTATCGGTCAGGTTTAGTTTGGCAGATACTTGCTTGTAATTTAAGGGAACGTTTTTGGATTTTTCAAAAATGTCAACAATCAACTGCGTTAACACTTCCTTGTACGGGTTCTCTTTTTTTTGTTTCATATACCTAAAAGTTACGTTAGCGAGACAGATCTATTTCTGTTGATTCGCGAAAGGGGGAGGAGAGATCACATGCGTTTTCTACATGCGTCTACCGCTCACTACTTGTATAAACTAATATACTAAAAAAATGTTCGTTTAGTGTTGAAGTTTGTCGATACGATGGGATAAATGTTAAATATAATTCGTTTGTTTCGTTTAGCGTTATTAATGTACTGATGATTACTTATTTATTTTATTTTTGCTAAAAATAAAATAAATATAAATGCAATTAAAAGTCTTTAGAAGCAGGTACAGGTCCATTTTGCCTGGATACGTACTTTTGCTAATGTTATCAATATATTTTATTTGTTTATTTTATTTTGTATAATATATTAATATACATTATATTATAATATATAAGGTTAATGTGTTAATTCCTTCTACTTTTTTATTTTAGCTATGTTATTGCAAAAAAAATACGCATTTCACCTTTGAAATGCGTATTCCTGTAACATATTATTTCTCGGCTAATCGGCGTCTTTTTGACAGTGGTCACATAAGCCCACAGCATTTAGCGCAATAGAATGTAACGTAAAATGAGAAGGCAACGGTATTTTAGGGAGACTAATTTCCTGTAGACAATACACACTATTGCATACCGAACAAATGAAATGAACATGCTGATCATGGTGATGATTTTCCGTACAGTCCGAGGTACAAATGGCATAGGTAGCGGTACCGTGTAAATCGAAAATCTTATGGACAATTCCCTTCTCCTCGAAGCTCGATAATATGCGGTATAAGGTTACGCGATCAATCTCTTTACCTACAATCTTTTCTAGGTCAGGCTGGGATATAGCTGCGTTTTTATGCGTTATTTCATTTAAAACACGCAATCTATGTGGCGTTACTTTAAGACCGTTTTGTTTAAGCAACTTGTGAAAGTCCCTGTTTTTTTCTGTCGTTTGAACTGTCATGATAGCTGTAAAATTACACAAAATTTAACATATGTCCGAATGATTATGGTCCTGTTGGCGTCAAGATAGGAGGAGTTTAAAGAAACGCATGGAAAATAAAACGCCTAGCCTTTGATTAGAAGGCTAGGCGTTTTTCCGAAATCGTTTGATTTATTGGCCGGCAGCCTTAGCATGATCGGCAAGGAATTGAGCCAATCCGCTATCTGTTAATGGGTGTTTTAGCAGTGATAATATAGCTGACAGAGGTCCGGTCATGACATCTGCTCCAATCTTTGCACAGCCTAAAATATGAGCACTGTGTCGTACGGAAGCCGCTAAAATCTCGGTTGTGAACCCATAGTTGTCGTATATCAAGCGTATTTCTTCGATAAGACTCAGTCCATCGACGGAGATGTCATCTAAACGGCCGATAAAAGGTGATACATAAGTTGCGCCGGCTTTGGCAGCCAGCAGGGCTTGCCCGGCAGAAAATACTAATGTACAGTTCGTTTTGATACCTTTTTGGCTAAAGTATTTGATGGCTTTCACACCGTCTTTGATCATAGGAACTTTAACGACGATTTTTGGATTTAATGCCGCTAGAGCCTCACCTTCCTTAATCATTCCTTCATAATCGGTTGAGATAACTTCTGCGCTTACGTCGCCGTCTACGATTTCACAAATCGCTTTGTAGTGGTTAAGAACATTTTCTTCGCCGCTGATTCCTTCCTTTGCCATCAGGCTTGGATTAGTTGTTACCCCGTCCAGAACACCGAGGTCTTGAGCTTCTTTGATCTGCGCTAGGTTTGCGGTATCAATAAAAAATTTCATGTTTGATGGGTGATTTATAGTAATTTAAAATATTTTTTAAAACATAACATAGTTATTTCCGTTACAAAAGTAGCTATATTATTTTCAACTTATTAAGTTTGCTTAAAACATTTTTTCTTCTTAATGGATATATTCAGATCGCTTTCCTATCCTAATTTTCGGTTGCAAGTTATCGGACAAGCTATCTCGCTTTTGGGTACTTGGATGCAAAGGGTGGCGATCAGTTGGTTGGTTTATGAGATGACGGGTTCGGTTTTTTGGCTGGGTTTTGTACAGTTTATTTCTTTGCTTCCTTCCTTGCTACTTTCTCCTTTTATTGGTTCGTTCGTGGACCGTCATAAAAAATATAAGCTCGTTTTTGTGACTCAAGTCGGACTGATGATTCAAGCCGGACTACTTACGTTAGTAGTTGGACTACAATGGGAGTCAGTTTTCTTGCTGTCGCTTTTAGGATTTATACAGGGGATTATCAACGCTTTTGACGTGCTCGGGCGGCAATCGCTGCTGGTGTCGTTAGTGGGCAACAAAAAGGATCTTCCTAACGCTATCGCATTAAATTCGTCCATATTCAATGCTGCGCGTATGGTTGGTCCTGCTATTGGAGGCATTTTGTTGACAGCATATGGCGAGTTTGTCTGTTTTGCGATCAATTTCATTAGTTTTATTCCGGTGATTATCTGTTTAATGCTGATGAACGTGGTGGAAGACCGCTCCAAGCTGAATAAAGAAAGTAATTGGACCGGTCTGGTGGAGGGATTTAGCTATTTGCGCAGATCACCGCACATCGCGTCGCTTATCATTGTGCTTAGCTTTTCGAGTTTATTAGTCATCCCGTATACGTCATTGCTACCAGCAGTGGCAAAAGATCTGTTTTCTGGAGATGAGTCGACATTTTCTTGGTTTGAGAGTGCAGCGGGACTGGGCGCGATGATCGGTGCTATTCATATGGCACGAATGAAAACAGGACAAAACTTACGCTACAGGGTGTTACTTGCCGCGCTATTAATGGGGTTGTCACTGGCACTACTTGCTTATGCTCATTTTCTGCCCTCCGCACTGTTATTCACAGCCATGGTTTCTTTTTCTATGATGATGCAAAACTCTTCTATTAATACGTATATTCAAACACATGCTGTTCCTAGTTACCGAGCGCGTGCGATGAGTTACTATGTCATGGCATTCCAAGGGATAGCGCCTTTAGGAACTCTTCTTATTGGTGCCACGGCAGAATATATAGGTATCAAGAATACCCTTTATACCATGGGTGCATTTGGGATCGTGATCTCTGTTTGCTTTTATACCTATCTTCGGTTGCACATCCACCGCAAGTTGTTTAAGTTTTAGAGAGTTATTTACTGTTGATTTTTCTATCTCTAAGGGTCAATGTCTGATTTGCATAGTTGATAACAGCACCATACTTAGAAAATATATCGCCTCCTAATACGCCAATGACAGGATCCAGATTCATCTGTTCATAGGCGAAATTGATCGAACTTAGATCAAGTACCGCAGCTAAAAAATTGTGATGTTGCCAGCTACCAACTTTCAATACGGGAATCTCCAACATGAAGCTTTGCATGGAATTTGTGCCCAAACCGGTGGAAAGAATGTCCGTGTTTTGGAATTTTTCTTCTGGAATTCCCGAATGTAGAAGTGTACTTTTATCTAGGACAGTCTTGGAGGCTCCCGTGTCGATTACCATTTTGAAATCTTGCTCAAATAGATTTACATGAACCAAAAGATGATAGCCATCGCCTTGTAGGTTGAGAATGTCAAACGGTATTTTCTGCATGAGGCAAAGATAATATAAAAAAACATGCAAAAAACACTCGTGTTTTTTGCATGTCTGATATGGAATCCATTATCGGAGATCCCCCGGTGATATATGAGCGGTTCGCTGTTTTTTATGAAATGATTTGGTTATCCTTCAAAACTTGATTCATGCTGCGGACAGCTGTCGCACTATTGACAAAGAGTTGCTTTTCCGCTTCAGACAATTGTAAGGGGACGATGCGGTCCCATCCGTTTTTGTTGATAATGACCGGAACACCAATGTTTATATCTGTTTCTTCATATTCACCTTCAAGATAAACGGAAGCGGTAAAAAGTCTATTTTGGTCACGTACAATACTTTCTACCATGGCTGCAGCTGCGGCCCCCGGGGCATACCAGGCTGAGGTGCCGATAAGTGCGGTGAGCGTTGCTCCACCGACCATCGTTTTCTTAACAATGTCTTGTTGCTCCTCTTCGGTCAAGAAATTTGTCACCGGAATGCTGTTCCACGTGGCATGGTTGATCAATGGGATCATCGTTGTATCTCCATGTCCGCCTATGACAATAGCGTTGAGGTCGTTTGCCGATGCATTTAGTTTTTGTGCCAATTGGTATTTAAAACGAGCGGAGTCTAAAGCGCCACCCATACCGATAATACGGTTTTTTGGTAGGCCACTAGCTTTTAATGTGAGATAAGTCATAGTATCCATCGGGTTAGACACGATCAAAATAATGATATCTGGCGAATATTGAACAAGATTTTCGACAACCGATTTTACGATACCGGCGTTGGTGCCTATCAATTCTTCGCGGGTCATGCCGGGTTTTCTGGGAATACCAGAGGTGATGACAGCAACGGCGGAGCCGGCAGTGGCGACGTAGTCATTTGTGACGCCGGTGATGGTAGAATCAAACCCTAATAGCGCGGCTGTTTGCATCATATCTTGCGCTTTGCCTTCGGCAACGCCTTCCTTAATGTCTAAGAGAACGATTTCCTCCGCAATATTTTTACGGACGAGGTTGTCGGCTGTAGTCGCTCCAACAGCACCTGCACCAATGACAGTTATTTTCATATTTTCTCGTTTAGTGGTAAAGAACAGATAGTTAAATATAGTGAAATTTAGCCAAACTTTGTGACAGGGCTGGTAGTAAATTGCAAAGTTATTATTGCATTTGGTACTCGCCGGTCGTCACCTTCTGCAGCAACGTAGATAGGAAGTGGAAAACCAACGGGCCGGTAAATGATGAATTTACCGGCCCGTTGGTTGAATGTCAGCGGATCAACTACTTTTAGAATGGGTAACCGATGGCTAGGTTGAACACTAAGTTGTTTTTTCGCCAATCGGAATCACGAATATCGATATATTTAAATACCCAACGATCCCCAGGTGGCCGATAGGGGACGCGAAGAGGAGTGGCTAAATCCAAGCGCACCACTAAGAAATCCAAATCCACGCGCAAACCTAGACCAGCACCAACGGCTAACTCCTTGTAAAAGTTTTTCGAAAGTCTTCCGCCCGGCTTATTGTCGTCCTGTCGTTGTAACCAAATATTGCCTGCATCAACAAATGCGGCCCAATGGAACATACCAGATATCTGGGCGCGGTATTCGGTGTTAAGCTCGAGCTTAAAATCTCCGGTTTGGTCTGCAAAAAAGTTTTCTTCACCGATATTTTCCGGAACAGCGATACCCGGACCAACGGCACGTGCCCGAAAAGCCCGGAGACCATTGGGCCCGCCGGAAAAATATTGCTTCAGGTAAGGCAGAGACCTGGAGTTTCCATATGAATAGCTGGTCCCGATCATCAGTCGTGAGGCCAGCTGTGAGTTGGAAGACAGCTTCATGTAATGTCTGAAGTCAGCCTCCGCTTTCACAAACTGAGCATAGGCGGTTCCAAATACCTTTTTTATATTATCGTTTTCATAACTTGCCCCTTGTATAAGACCTAATACATTACCCGAGGTATTAAGTCCCGTTTTTACATAAAACGTGTGCTTGCGTGTTTTTTCCATCGAGTTAGTGAATGTGTAGGAATAGTTCGGTCCGAATGAAAACTGCGGATCAACGATATGTCGTAACGTAGGAACGGTATCCATTTGAGCCCTGTACTCGTCCGAAATATTTCTCGGTTGCACGTAGATGATTTCAGCAACTGCGAGGTCGTGTTGTTTTTGTTCGTTTTCTTTCCAATTGTAGCCGTAGTTCATGGTCAGTGAATTGAGCGTATAGGCATTTCGCCTGTTCAAGAACTCATAACCAACCTTTGCATAGGTTTTGGGAATGAAACGGCGCGAGGGTGCCCACTTATATGGAGAGAGTAACCGAGGCCAAACAATGCCGACCTCAGCGCCATAGCGGATATAGCTGGAGTTTAAGTTGACGTTTCCTCCAGTTTGGGTTTCGTAGCCACCAAAGACAGATACATTCAATGTTTCAAAGCCTTTAAACGCGTTACGCAATGTCCAACTGACATTTGCTTCCGTTCCATTATATACGGAAGCGGTTTTTCCCAAGACTTCAAAGCGGATTGATTTCCGCTGCATGGGAGTTAGGTAGTAGTAGACATCCATGGTGTTGGCCGAATCAGGGCTGTCCACAAAATTGTTTTTCACGAATTTGAAAGCATTGAGATTCACCAGATGGCTAATCGTCATGTTGTGGTCGTTGCGGTTATATGTATCTCCTTTATGGAAGAAGATATGATTCGCCAATACAGGTTTGCGATAGGTATTTTGCGGATCCATGATATAATAATTGTCACGGAATAACTGAGACTTTCGCGGACGAGCAGTACGGAACCCCTCGGATGTTTGTTTGTAATTTGGATAGATAAAAATATTCCCGATTTTTTGAGGTGATTTCGCTTTCGACGCTGTTTCGGGTTTTACCGTCACATACATGTCCACTTTATTCGTGCCATTTGTGCTATCGACTTCCACCAAAATGTTGTCAGGCGAAAAATAATAGTATCCTTTATTTTTTAAATCGTTATCAATACGATCTCGTTCGTTTAAAATGATATCGAGGTTATAATTGCTTCCTATTTTCAATAAGGTACTATCCTTGGTGCTCAGGATATCCCGTCCTAAATGAGTGGCGGAATCTATTTCGAAATCGACGTTGGCAATACGATAAATGTTGCCTGGGAAAGCGTTGTAGTTGACTTCTGCAAATTTACCGTTTATAGCGGTATCAGAGGTTACGTAGGCGTTGAAAAAACCCAAATTTTCCATTCGGTTCCGTAATAGGTTTTCGTTGTATTCCCGGTTTACGTCTTCCAAAAGCACTGGTTCTTCCCCCTGTTTTTTCAACCAATTTTTTATACCCGTTGTGCTGTCCGGGCCACCGCCCATATTCCACAACCCAAGCTTAATCCGCATGCCCAAAAATTTCTTATTAGGCTTCGGCGTGAGCATTCCTTCTAGATGTTCTTCAAAGGCATCTTTTCGCTCTTTCGGTATACTGTCTTTATGTATCGTTACGTTCCCCGCGGTATATAATTTCTCATCGTCGGCCAAATGTTTGGTCGGGTTACACCCCGATGCCAAGATCAGACTAATGAGCCCCATCCACGCGTATCGCTGACTAGTTCTCATTGCTTCTCCTTTCTTCTTCCTCATTGCGGATGGTCGTCGTTGTTGCATGTTTTTCGTCTTGTTTCGAATCGTTTTTATCACGCGTTTCTTGCTCTTTTTCTAGGCTATCCAACTCCTCTTTCCGTATGATACGCGCTGCGGTATCTTGTGTTTTTGTTTGCGAACTGTCCTTATTGTTATTTTTTTGGAGTTCCTCCTGTTCTTCCCGTTGTCGTTCTTCCATGCGTTTGCGGAACTCTGGGCTATGTTTCATTAAACTGTCGCGTATAACCAGTCGAACACTATCGCGGTAAACGGAGTCTGTTTCCATACGCTCCACGTCAAAGCGGCGGCGGAAGCTCCGGCTATCCGTATTGTAATATTGTTCTAAAGCCCGCGAACTCATAAACAGTTCTTTAAACTTGTCGTAGCTCATATTGATAATGAAACCAATGCCGGTCTCTACGAATTGTCCCTGCAAAGTTGCTTGATATTGGTTTTTACGATATACCCTGGCAAAATAACGGCCGTCTTTGGATAGTTGGTATTCCAACGAAATATCGCCGGCAATATTGGTCGCTTTTTCTCCGGGTCGCGTATTTCCTTCGACTTCAAAATTAGATCCGATGGTGATCTTTAATCGATCATCAAAAAGCATTTTGGAAACCCCAACGTTTAGGTCTGTGCGTGTCTCGGCATTGCCTGTTAAATAATCCTCTTCTGACTGTAGATTGAAATCTAGTTCTACACCTTTAATAAGATCAGACGCGAGGTTGTTAAGCTGACTGGTCAAGAAAGAACTTACGGTACTCCTCGCTAGACCCTCGGCACCGCCGCCGCCCGAAAGGCTTTCGAACGGATTGGACGACATAAATCGGCCTAAGGCGATCAACGAGAATACTTGTTTGTTCAATTCTGCCGGATCTGACCGTATATTGGCTAACGCTATGTTTACTTTGCTGACAACATCCTGTGAGGCTATGGCATTATTTTCGTCTAAATCAATATCGAAATTGATTTCTGGTTTAAATAATTCTCCGGTGAGGATTAATTTTACATCGAACGGAATACGTTGTTTGTATAAATTTTGACTCTCCGATCCAATTTGTGATTGAACTAGCTCTAAGGTTGAGAATCGGTTCCTATAAATCGCCGTAATATCTAGACGAGCGTCCAATGGGTCTCCATTCCAAGTGATTGTGCTTCCCTTTTGAAAGATAAATGGCTTTGAGATAGGGCCTAGAGAAAATGTATAATCTCCTTTTTCCACGGTAAATGTTCCAGACATCGTTATCTTATCGCTAGCATCGATGGTCGTGTTCAGTTCAGCAATACCTTGTATGTTCAGTGCGTCTTGTGTTCCTTCGTCGAGAATCACTTTAAATTTGGCTTCTCGATCTGTTGAAAGGTTTAGCGCAATATCATAGCCGGACAGCTTGGTAGCGGTGGTCATCGAATCTAGACGCGCAAATACATTTGCCCGTGCTGTATCACTGCGGTCCACAAATTTCACAACACCGTCGCGTTGTGCAATTCCAGGATCATCATTCGGTACGATAAACACAAAGTCTGTTTTGTCATTTGCCTTTACATTACCATCTATGCGCGGGTTGTTTAAATCGCCGGTAATACGTAAGTTGGATGTCAAGTAAAGTTTCCCGAAAAACAGGTCATTGTCTTCACGTGTAGAATTGACTGCGGCGAAGTCGTCCATGCTCAGGTTTAGGTTGAAATCGAAGTCCGTATACGTGGTGGTTCGGATCGAACCGTTTAACTTGCTCGCATTTCCACGTGAATCTTTGATTTCGAATTGACGGAACTGTATACCTTGATTATTGAAGCGGATCACCTGATTATCCATGAGCAAATCAGCATTAAGCATCGCGACGTTAAGTTTCCCTTGCTGGAAAGCTAACTCCCCGTTGATGCGTGGGGCGTCTACTGTTCCGGTGACTTTCAGGTTGCCTACGAGATCTCCCGAGCAATCTTCTAGATACCCTAAACTGAACGCTTGGATTGTGGTCAGTTTCATCGGTTTCAACGATAGTGTGGCATCAATAGAGGAAGGCTCTCCGGGCAGGCTGATAAAGTCGCCAATCAGTTGTACATCATTGCCATTGTCTGTGATCTTAACATCGGCAGAAAAGGTGTTTTCCTGAATGTTATCCACTTTAACCAGAACGTTACCGACAGTGTCTTTGCCAAAGTAAAATTTATTGATTTCGAGATCAGAGACAAAGACAGGATTGCTTTCTAATCGGGATATCGTCGCTGTACCGTTGATTCCTCCGCCCATGTTCAACGTTTCGGATTCCAAAATTTCGGTGAATGTTTCGATGCGGAAATTATTAAAAGTAAGATCCAATGGTGCATTGAGTGTCGAATCCTGCGATTGTATCAACAGCTCTTGTCCGTTGTTCGTTAAGCGAAAACTTTTAGCCCGAATACCATCGGTGCCGAAGCTAAGCTGATTATCGGTATCGATCTGCCAATTTTCGTAGTTTAGCATAAGCCCATCTTCATTAAGGCTTAGGATATAGTTATTGTCGGTCACTTGCATTTTTGCTCCGAGGTGATATTGCTCTTTATCGACCTTATCTTTTATCCATAATCCGAAATCGAGATTATTTTCCATCACGCTTCCGCTGAATACCGTATTGCTCAGCTCGATATTGTTTACTTTGATCTTATTGATAAGAGCAGAATAATATAAGGTGCTATCCGCTGTGGTAAGATCGATTCCGACATTCTCGATTAACATACCGTCGTAAAGTACCTTTGGTGCGATCAGCTTGGCCATGATGCTTTTCGACTCGCTATCAAACGTTCCGTCCAACGTGACATCCCTCATTTCTTGCAATTCTGGGAAAAAGTCACGGATAAATCTCGAGTTGTTCAGCGAAGCACTAAACTCAAAATTTTGCGGCTCATAAGCTAGTGTCGTCGGCGCTGTTCCTTTTGGATTGTAATACATTCGGATAATATCCTGTACAGAGGCGCTCAACTCGGTCAACCTGTATTTTCCGACTAAGTGGGCTTGCAGAAATTCCGACTTGAGTACCAATGTATTGCGCGAGGTGTCGGCAGTGGCAGTTAGCGATATACTATCTAAGGTATAGCGTTGGTCGTTGTAAGCAATAGAAGAGTTGGAAACCGTGAGTGATCCATTCAGGAAGTCGGGATCAGCCGTTTCAAAATCCGCAACAATTTTTCCGTGGTAACGGAAGTTATCATCCATCAATTTCAGGTTTTGCAAATTAATGCTATCCACCATGACCGTAGCCTGCAGTTTTGGGTAGATTCCACGCATATCGGCTGCAAAATCCATTTGGAGTTGTAAATTTGGGTCTGGGCTGTTGACGGTTCCAGCAATATCACCGCCATTGGCCTGAATATCCAATTGTATGTTTCGGTAAGCATAACCCATGGCATCAAGGTGGTTAAGTGTACCTTTTACCGTTGCATTCATGCTTTTCGGATTGAGCCCGGTTCCGACAACTTTTGCCTCGGCTGAAAGCATGCCCAATATGGAGTCCTGTTTCAGAAGGCTCCCAATGTGGAAGTTGTCAATGGATACGTAAGCGTCGTAGGTTGTATCCCGGCCCATAGAAAGGTTTCCGTTGACCGTCGCGTTTCCTTTCTCTGTAATCAAACTCAGATTGGCGTCAAAACCTTTCATACCTCCGCGGAATGTTCCCGAAAGGCTAATGGCGTTGGGTAGTTGCAAACTATCCGGCAGCATGGATCGGGCGACAAGCCGCTCGATATCCGCTTTCCCAGTGGTCAGTTTGCGCAGTTTTAGATCGATATCCAATTTGTCCATGTCAGGCAACCCTTTGATTGTTGCACTAGCGATCAGGTGGGTGCGATCCAGCGTTCGGAACTCGATATTCGGGATTACGAGATTATCCATTCTACCCTTCACACTTCCGTCGATATAGAACGATCGGGTCAACAAGGGCTTCATAACATCCATGGTATCAAGAAATGGTGCAAAGTAAAGGATGTCACGCATGTCGATTGTTGACTTCCGTATCCGTGCATCTACCTGCACAAGACCGGGATTTTCAGATAGGGCATCCAGCGACGGATAGTACACTTGGATGCGGTCCCTGATGGTTGTCCACGGTGTTTCCGCTAATAAATTAGTAATTGTTGCGCCTGTATTATTGTACATGAAATCGGCCTGCAGCGACTTAATTGTAAAACCGGAGCGATCTTGTGCCGTCAGGCTTTTTAATGAGCCGGAGATGGAATCGGAAGAATAATAAAGATCCTCCAGCTCTCCGAAGAAATCACGTATGCCGATATTGAAATAGTCAAACCCTTTCATGCGTGCCTGGTTATCATCGCGAAAGGTTACCTTGGTCTTATTGATAAGAAGCCTATCGGCAGACACGATCCAGTTCATCGAACTGCTGTCTCTGTCTCCGTCAGTAGTTTTCTTTATTGTTTTTCCCAGCAAGATCTGCGAATCCGATTCGTCCAGTGCAACCTCTTCGAGCCGGACGATTTCCCTATTGAGATCCATCTCTTTGATGTTGGCTGTCAGTCTTTTGATATCAAATTTGGTATCCATGGACGATGAGGCGTCCTGATATTGTACGAATATGTTCGACAGGTCGACATTCTCGATAGACAGATCAGGCAATAAAGACGAAGCTTGTACACTGGTGTCGGTGATGCCGAAATCCGCCGCGGAAGGAGCCTCGGCATCGCTTACTGGTTGCCACTGATTCACAAAGGCTGTCAATCCATCGACTTTGAGGTTGGGCATGGCAAAAGCCATGTTTCCCGTTAAATCAAATCTTTTGACTTTCGTATCGAAATGTTGCAACCGTATATCTGCACGGGTGCCGATCACCTCGTCGGTATATACAAAGTGTATGCGTTTGAACAAGACGTCGTCGATGTCAAAGACAAGAGCCGACGAGGTGTCGGCCGTCGGTGTACTTTCTTTTTGGGAAGAAAATGCTTGAACGATGTAATCAAAATTAAAGGTGCTGTCGGGTAGGCTACGGTTTATTTTAGCCGTGATTCCTTCCAGTTCTAGTTCTTCGATTTCGACGGTGTTCTTTAGTAACTTGAACATGTTGATGTCGACCAGAAGCCGTTCTCCGGCGACCAATGTATCTTTCGACTGATCTTCAAAATACACATTTTCTAAGACCAGTTTTTTTGGAAATGTGATATTAACATAACCTATTCGGACAGGTGTCCCTATCTTATTCTCTACATAACTCGTTACTTTGCCCACGACGTAATTTTGTACGGCAGGTAGTCTGATGAGAAAAATGAGGAGCAAAATTAAGGCGATAACACTACCTATAATCCAGAGGATGGTTTTTAAAGCTATTCGTCCAAATCGATTCAAAGCGTTCTATTCTATAATGACGTTATTCAATAAATAAATTTATAACTTAAAAACGTAAATAAAGTTTAAATGTTTAGTTAAACATGAATTATTTGCGGGTTTAAGTAAAGAACAAAGATAAGGTTTGCCAGATAACAACATACAACGTGTAGAAATTTGTGCAGTAGGTGAGAACTGGTCATATTCCCAAATCTTTCCCAAATCTCAGGTTAATATTGTAGTTTAGTTAGATCATGAAAATACTGATAGTCGAGGACGAAACAGAATTGTGTGAAGTGGTGAAAACCTTTCTCGAGGGCGAGAAATTTGTGGTAGAGACAGCTGACAACTATACGAACGGGCTAGCTAAACTGGCTAATTATAGTTATGATTGCGTGTTGCTAGATGTGATGCTACCTGGAGGTACAGGTATGCAACTGTTGGCGCAACTACGGACATTGGGCAAGGACGATTCGGTCATTATTATTTCGGCAAAGGACTCCGTAGAAGATAAAGTGGAAGGGTTGGGCTTGGGCGCCGACGATTATTTGGCCAAGCCTTTTCATCTGGCCGAATTGTTGGCTCGTATAAAAACGATTATACGGCGCAAAAATCACCAGGGTGAGCAAGCTGTTCAGTTTAAAAATGTGCAACTGTTCCCCGATTCCCGTACCTTGCTCGTGAACGGTAATCAAGTCATGTTAAACCGTAAAGAATACGACCTGTTTTACTATTTTATGATTCGTCCAGGAAAACTTGTTACTAAAACGTCTTTAGCCGAAGCCGTGTGGGGAGATGATGCTGATCAATCGGATAATCTTGATTTTATTTACTCGCAGATTAAAAATTTACGCAAAAAATTAAAAGACCACCGTGCTGAAATCGATTTTCAAGCGGTGTATGGTGTAGGATATAAATTGGTGTAAGCTATGCAAATATCGTTAAAAAATTATACCCTACGTTATTTAAGCATCGCTTTCTTAGTGATCATCACTATTTGGGCGGCTCTTTTTTATGCCTACATTTTGGACGAAGTCTATGATAATGTAGATGATGGGCTAAAGAACCAAAAGATCGAGATTTTACGTGAAGTGTATAAGGATCCTATGCTGTTGGGTACGAAAGAGTTCGGTGTAAATCAGTTCCGCATTTGGCCGGCGGCGGATGACAATTTTTCGGAGCAGAACAGACTTTCCAGTGTGTTTTTTTATATGCCCTATGATGATGAGCAGGAACCCTATAGGGTTTTACGTACCGGCTTTTATGCGGCTGATCGTAAACCGTATCACTTAGAGATACGGACATCAACGGTGGAGGAAGACGATTTGATATATGATTTAACATCCGCATTGGTTGTATTATATGTTGTTTTGGTCTTAGGCCTCTATTTGATTAACGAATTCGTTCTCCGTCGTGCATGGAAGCCCTTTAAAGTTATTCTGACTAATCTTAACCATTATCGGTTTGGAAAAAAAGAACAACTCAAACCAATCGCGACGAACGTACTCGAATTTAATCAACTTGATGAGGAAATACGTCGGATGTGGAGGCGCAACGAACAAGTTTTTGATGAGCAGAAGCGGTTTTTAGAAAATGCCTCACATGAGCTCCAGACACCGTTGGCAATAATCATCAACAAACTGGAGTTGTTGATGGATGATGAATCGTTGTCGGAAGGCCAGTTGACGCAATTGTCCGAATCTAACCTAGTTCTGCATCGACTGGTGAACCTGAATAAAGCATTATTAATGCTATCGCGGATCGAAAATAAGCAGTATCCGCACGTGGAAAGTGTCAAACTCAATAAAGTGGCACATGATCTTTGTACGGACTTGCACGACCTCATTGGATTTAAAAAGCTTCAGCTGCACTGGCAAGAGTTAGGAATTTTCGAGGTGGCGATGAATAACGATCTAGCTGTGATACTGGTTTCAAATCTTCTTCGAAATGCGATTAAATATAGTACAGTAGGGAGCACGCTTTCTGTTGTTGTTCAAAGAGACCGACTGTCTATAGCCAACACAGGACAAATCGGTGCGCTTGATAAGGCGACGGTTTTTAAGCGTTTTCACAAAGGAATGCAAGATAGTCATTCAAATGGGTTGGGGCTGGCAATCGTTAAGTCGATTGTTGACACCTATCCAGAGCTGTCTATCACCTACGATTATGCGGGAGAGCAACATGTGTTTACTCTTTTTGCCTCATCGCCGCAATAGGCGCTGCCGTCTTCTATTACATCTCAACAATAATAATGCGAAAAAAATCAATATCACACTTTTTCCCAAATCTTTCCCAAATCAGTGCGCAACTTTGTATGACAATGAAGTGATATAAAGATGAATGCATTAATTAAAATCGTCGCTGCTGTAATGATAGTTTTTACAGTTAGCAAAGCCTCGGCAAATGAAAAAGTTATACCTTTTTCTAAACTGCCCGCAAAAGCTCAAACATTTGTTAAAACATATTTTAAACAAAGCGATGTGGCAGCTGTAACATTGGATACGGAATATTTTATTCAGAAAGAATACGCTGTTATTTTTAAGGATGGCTCTAAAGTTGAGTTTGATGGGAACGGAGCATGGGAAAGTATCGATATGAAGACGAGCGCGGTACCAGCGACGCTGATTCCACAAGCTATTCAGCGACATGTTCAAAAAAGCTTTCCGGACACCTTCGTTCAGGAAATTAAACAGACGAGAGCTACCTATGAAGTGGAAATCTCGAACGGGCTGGATTTAGAATTCTCCCGTCAAGGTGAATTTTTAAAAGTAGATGACTAATATTTAAAATTATACACGATGAAAAAAACAGTAATTGGATTGTCGTTTTTAGCGGCCGTATCATGTGCCTCAGTATCTTGTGATGATGACAAGGTTATCTCCGACGTAGAACTTCCTGAAAGTTCCCGTACATTTCTTTCAAGTCATTTTAATAATATCAATGTGAGTCGTATCGAGAAGGAGGGTGCGGGCTACTCCGTATATTTGGCGAATAAGATAGAAATTGATTTTAACAGTACAGGCGACTGGCTTGAGGTAGATGGTGAGGATGGAGTTTCAATTCCTACAGGTTTCATTCTACCTCAAATTGTGGATTATGTCGAAGATAATTATCCGACAACCACGATTAATGGTATTGAGAAAAAAGCGTCCGGATTTGATGTGGATTTAGTGCAGCAGGATACCGATTTGGTGTTTGATGTAAATGGTGGTTTTGTACGCGTAGATCCGTAATCAATTTTTTGATTCGACAAAAAGGCTTTGGTGATTTTCATCAGGGCCTTTTTTGTAGACGTGTTTTTTTAAAAAGGAAGACCACATCAATAGGATGGACGAGTGGTTAACTCATTATTTGGTGATTTTTTTCATTTGTTCGACTCTTTTTTTGATAAACATTTCTTTGTTTCGAGATAAACGGTATATTTGACTTACCGATTATTAATAGTATGAAATTGACCTTCATTGCGCTTTTTGTTTGCTTGGTATTTGGATCAAATGCACAAGATTTTTCTTTTGGTAAAGTAAAAGAAGCTGACTTTGTTGTACAGAGTACGCTTCTAGATAGTAGCTCTCAAGGGATCGTATTGAATGAGTATGGATATGCAAACGTAGAACTTAGTCCAATAGATGACAAGGGATTTGAAATTGAATACTACTACCATACCTTAATCAAAATTTTGAATAAAGAAGGGTACGATCAAGCTAATTTTACGATCCCGTTATATATCAATAACAACAATAAGGAAACGTTGGTCGACGTGAAAGGGTATACGTATAACTTGGAAGGCGGCAAGTTGGTGAAAACGGAACTGGATAAGGACAATGTGATTACGGAAAAAACGTCCAAGACCCTTCATCAAGTTAAAATAGCTTTTCCGCAAGTCAAAGAGGGATCGATCGTCGAGTTGCGTTATAAGACGAAGTCTCCTTTTTTATTTAGTTTGAACGCGTGGACATTCCAAACTGATATTCCGAAGGTGCGGAGCGAGTTTGTAACTCGTATTCCAGAGATTTGTACATATCGTGTCAATCTTAAAGGTGGGATCGCATTGACTGATAGGAAAGTTGAAAATTATAATACCCAGTTGAGTACGAATGTGGGCGAGATCCGCGGAGATAAAACCTCTTATGTGATGAACGATATTCCAGCTTTCGTCTCGGAAGATTTTATGACCGCGGCTAAGAATTTTACATCGATTTTAACGTTTGAATTAGCGCGATATGCGATTCCTTTCGGTCCGAACGAAACGTTTTCACTTACTTGGAATGATGTACAAAAGTCACTAATAGAACATGAAGATTTTGGAGGTCAGCTCAAGAAGAAGAACCAATTAAAAGAGTTTATTGATCCTCTTGTCGAGGGTGTCTCTGATGAATATGAAAAAGCCTTTAAGATTTATACGTTTCTAAAACGGCAGATTAAGTGGGACGAACGCCACAGTATTTTTGCGAGCACGGGTATAAAGAAAGCTTTAGAGACACGTTCTGGAAACAGTGCTGACCTGAACTTGGCACTGGTCAATGCCTTGAATTATAGTGATCTTCATGCGGAAGCCGTAATACTTTCCACGCGGGACAACGGATATCCGGGAATTTATTCAGCAGGAATATCAGAATTTAATCACGTTGTTGCGCGTGTCAAGATCGGGGATCAGTTTTATTTTTTGGATGCCACTGGAACGTATGAACCATTTGGCAATTTACCGTTAAAGTGTATTAATCATCAGGGACGTAACATTCCATTAAATGGCGTATCGGACTGGGTTCCACTACAGTCGAATCTGATAGCGACTTTGCATGTGAATTTTGTAGGAGGGTTGGACGAGGAAGGTACCCTGACAGGTCAGCTTACGTTGAATCGAGGAGGATACAATGCTTCAAACAAAAGAGCCGCCATGGATGGTTTTAATTCATTAGAAGAGTACTTTGAAGATTATGAAAAGAAATTGGCACATATGTCGATCGCTAAACCGTCGGTAGAAAACCGAGAGAACTGCGAAATGCTATTAGGAGAAAAAATGAATATTGAAGTCACAAACTTTGCCATCATGGATCAGGAAGAAATACATTTTAATCCCGTGGTCTACGGCAAAACTGATAGAAATCCATTCAACTTGGCAACCCGAACATATCCTGTGGATATCGGATCGAAGCTCCAGGAAAATATGACATTTACGATTCGTGTACCTGAAGGTTATACACTCAACCAAGAATCGTTAGAAAGCAAGTTAAATATGGCGTTACCTAATCGGGATGCACGTTTTGTTTTCAATGTTTCCCAAGATGGGGCCGTGGTCACGGCTCAAGTTCTTATGCAGATCAATAAGCCCCTATTCCTGCCGGAGGAGTATTTTGATTTAAAAGAGTTCTTTAGTCGTATCATTCAAGCGGAAAAAGTCTCTTTGACGTTACGGAAGAAAGCGTAATTGTCTAGCTGTTCCAACGCTTTAAAACGTGTAGGCTTTTGGAAGATTTTAATTATATAATTTGGTTAATGAAGCAGCTAGTATGGGTTGTCCAGCTAGCTGCGTTTTTTATAATAACTCGAGGAAGAACCTTCCTTTATCGGTTTGATTGACTGATTTTAAAAATTCCTGAAAAACAGTATAATGAGTTGGGGCGTATGTTCCTTGTTTGATAATCAATGTACGCTTCGTTTGCAAGGTATTGCCATCAATTCTTGCCGTGAATGTATATTCGCCCATGGGACAGGTAAATGTCTTGACCATCGGTGTCATTTTTTTGTTGACCTCATCAGGCAACTTGATTTCGATATAGTCTTCATCTGTAAACCCCCGATTAATATATATCGGTTGTTGCCTCCCTTCATTGCGTTGAATGGTGGTAAACGCATTGAATAGCGAAGATGGTAACATGACCCTATTGTCGGATTTGATAGCTATATTAGGTATTGATATGGAAAAATCCTCCAGGACGTGCGGTGTATCGTTTTCAATTTCGGAATAGGTAATGTTCGCGAAGTTGACATTGTTAATGTCATATCGTTTTGCGAGTAGTTTAGGCTTTTCCGTATTATTGGCATGTAGCACATCCGCATGGTTATCATATTGTGTTCCATAGAATTTCGTTTTTATCGAGCCTTCTAAGTTTGTCAGGTCTACCAATTTAAGTTTGGCTTCACGGATCTGTTTGTTTTCTTTATCGGTATAAATGGGAGTACGAAGTACTTTGCCTCCTTTCGGTGTCCAAGCTAAGACGAGTCTGTCATCGGTGAAGTCACCCAAGAAACCAAAAGGCATTTCCTGGCTTGTACACTCTAGCCAAGTGGTGTCTTGTTCAAAAGGAATACACAAAATAATATGGTTGCCGTCCTGTACATTGGCAAATTCCGTTTTCAAACTCTGCTTAAAGCCTCCGGCCTCAACCACGCAATAATAGGACGGTATATCAACTAACGATAATAAATTTTGCATATAATTGACTAAGGCTTTACAGTCTCCGTAACCATAACGCTCCACATCGCTTGCGTTAAAGGGTTCCAAACCGCCGATGCCCACCTGTATACTGATGTATCTTGTTTTCTGTTGTAGATAATGGTAGAGGACTTTTGCTTTTTCCTTGTCTGTCTTGCAATCTTTGGTTAATTGTAAGACTTTGTTTTTAGCCATTGCATCTAGATCTTGCTTTCCTTGTAGTAAATTGTCGTAAGCCCATTTTCCAAATTGTTCCCACGTGTCGAATGACCCCTTCCTTCCATAATACGAAATCTGCTGTGGTACGACATAAACGAGGATGGATCGCTCCCGGAATCCTCGCGTATAATTTTCTTCTCTGACCGCTGGAACAGGACCGGTTTCCCACTTACGTATGGTAAATTTGTCGGAATGGCTTATCGTCGGTTCTGCCGTCGTATGCTGGGTATATGTGCGAATAGCAGCTGTAGCAGGTGCCGCGAAGATGTATTCGCTCTGCTGTACTGACACCTGCTCGCTGAAGTTTGGATTCCAAGCAGGGATAATCAGATTTTGCTTGTGTTGTATCTCATATTCAAATTCAATAGTATAGGGGTATTGTACCGCGTTGTATTGGTAATATTTCAATCGGGTGTCTGAGAACATGGAGAATCCATCGGCAGCACTAACATCCATGAAATCCTTACTCCCGATTTTTTTAATGGGGTTTCCTGACGCATCATAGATCATGCCTTTCGCAGACTTGATGATCGCACTTTTATTATAATACAAAGGAATGAATGCATAGTCATCCCCATTCCTATTATACACTGTTATCGCTTTTTTCACCTTCTGAAGCATGTCGTTATCAGATCGCATTTCGATATAGACTGATTCATTTCGTATGGTTACCGCCGCTCTGCTTTTGAGTTCTTGCGGTATAGACTCAACATCGTATGTTGTCGATTGCGAGCGGAGGGATAGCATTGCTAATAGCAAAAATAATAGGCATGCATATTTCATAACAATTGGTTTGTTGTAAAGCACTAAGGTAATAAATAGCCATATGACTAGAAAATAAAAAATGGAACTTTTTCTTTAAATTTTGAACTAGAGACCGTTATTTTTAGTAAATTTTAAAGGATTAGTTTTGTGTGGGATCGGATAAACTCAAAATCGTCGTTTTTCTAATGGGGTTGGATTTCCAATTGAATTTATCTAAGTTTGAACGTAATCAAGCTAAATCATGGAAAGACGAAATTTTTTAAAATCAGTCGCGGTTGCGGGCGCATCTGCTACTGTAATGCAATCTTGTGCATCCGCAAAAAAAGATGAAAGTTCCGTTGGGGAACTAACGGGAGGAACGATTGTACACACTGTTTATTTTTGGTTAAAGGATGGTATTACCGAGGAAGAGGAAAAGGATTTTTTAAACTTCTTCGAAGCTCTCAAGAAAGTCCCAGGCATTAAGAGTTTTCATTCCGGAAGGCCTGCGCCAACGACTCAACGGGATGTGGTGGACAACTCATTTCACTACAGTTTGTTGGTGACATTCGCTAATATGGATGATATCAATACATACGAAAGACATCCAGATCATTTAGCGGCCGCCGGACTGTATAGCAAATACTGGACGAAAGTAGCTGTTCGGGATACCTTGTTGCAGTAACCATCAACCGGAAGCAAAGCGGTCTACACCATAGACCGCTTTGTTATAAATTGTTTGCCAAAAAAAATGCGTGTCACATTTCCTCTTGTAATCTGTGAGTGTGGAGACCGTTGCATGTTTGCGGTTTCGGTGTCAAGGTCTCCTTGCCTTTTTTGGATTTTCTCCATAAGGCGGGTGTACGCTATTTTTTTGTTTTGGTATTGCGAGCGCGTGTCCATCACCTGTACGGTTAATCCGGTTGGCATGTGCAAAGCGCGAACCGCTGAATTCATCTTATGTTGGCCACCGGCAGCGGTGCTCCGTAAGGTCTGGTATAAGATATCCTTATCGTCTATCCAGATTGAGACGATTTCTGGAATTTCAAAAACTCTGATAAACCAATTTTTCCGCCGGTACTGTGGACGGAATGGACTTTTGCAAACCCAGCATATACTACCTTTCCAATCCTTCAAAAAACGGTCGACATGTGCTCCGTTTAACCAGAATGTCACGGAGCAGATCAAGTTATTTCTTATTTCTTGCCGCATCATTTCGATTTGAATTCCGGCGACACGAGCTTGTTCTTCAAATATTCTATGCAGTTGATGTACGGCGTAGTCGCACTCTTGAGGACCACTGCCTGATGTCATTTGTATCCATCTTTCCATAGCGTCGTTCATCATTTGTCCATGCGGACGATTTTTGGAGTAAAAGTTCCTAGTGGGATGACTAATTCGTGCGGGAGACTGCTGACCTTTTTAATATCCTTGTAGGCCATGAGGGCTTCATCTACTGCATGACCAATAAGTTTGATGTCATGTCGGGTAATCACCTTCTTTAGATCACTTTTGGTCTTCGTATTTTTGCACGAGTTATGAGATAGTAACGAACCATCCTCAAGTGAGGTACAGTTTAAACTGAGGGTGTTGTCTTTTCCTTCTACCAAATATTTTGGCGCAGTCATCGATTGGGGAATAACGCTAAATGCTCCCGAAGCAACGGGCATCGCGAGCCTCTCTGCTACTTCGCCCCATATGTGGCCACTCCGATAATTACTTGGTTCAAGCAACACTTTTTTGGCTCCTGATAAAATGTGGTCTTTTTTCTCACGCTTGTAATATCGATGAATTTGCCCTAAAACAATATTCACCGTATTACTTTTTGAAAAGCCCAATTTGATAAGCTCTTTCCCTGCTAATTTACCGCCCATTTTTTTGATAATAAAACATATTTCATCTGTTGAGTAGCGCCAATGTTTGCGCGTTAAATGAAATTCGGGTCTTGTTAGGATACGGAATACAACAATAAAGCCCGAATTATCTTCGAGCTTTATTCATATGACGATGTGTATATTTCGTTACGAAAGGAGTAAAGCACGAAGAGAAGTATCAACACATTTATTTGTTGATCCTTTAAATCGAGTGTATATAAGTACAAACATATTCTTCGTGTTTTGAAAAGATTAAACTATTCTTATCAAATCAAAAATAGAGAAGGGATTTTAATTTTGCAAATTTTTTTCAAAAAAGTGCCATTTATTAGTGATAAAAAGGGCGTTGCATATTTCGTTCGACTTGACGAAAACGTCGTTTATTTTTTCCGTCGATATGTGACGCGACGGCCCATATAGCTGCCGGTAGCCAGCCTATTAGTGTTATTTGAAGAATTAAACATACAAATCCAATGAATATCTTTCCACGTAGAAAGAAGGATAGCCAGGGAAAAAGTACAGCGATCAATGTCATAGTTTCTCTTTTATGTAGCTTATAAATGGATTTATTTGATGTCTATGACGTTATCGTTCTGCGTTTTGTTGTCCTGTACTTCGCGTTGAAAGGATATATTCAGGCTTAGAGCTAAACCAATGACCAGACCGATTATTAATGCGAATGGAACAAGTAGCGCGACGACAATGGTGATAATCAGGGGTATATTCACGTATTCTTTTCCCGATTTTGAAGCAATGCGAACTTTCGTCGATTGTATCCAATCAAATGCTTTTTGAAATCCGTTTGTTACGTCTTCACTGTTTAAATTGAATGTTGTTTTTGTTTTCATAATACCTTTGTTTAAATGTTTACTGTTGTGTACCCCAAAGATAGTGCGAAAAAACATGGACATCTAAGCCGAATAGGTGAGCTTTGGACACTTCTCGGTAAAGGCACTATGTTTCTCGGTGAAGGGTTCGGAGTTTTATGTTTATGACGCGGCTGCTCTGGTGGGAGCCTTCAAAAGGTCTACGATTGCGCAATGAATTCCATGACAACGATGATGCCTACGCTTTGTACAATTTGTCATGCCGGAGATCTTTATGGATATCCGTGTTATTTACTACGGTGTCCATAAAACGATCTTCCTCTTCTAAGCTCTCAAAATCGAATTCGCAGACCTGTTTCTTGAATTGTACAAGTTCTAGCAAGAGAAAATCGTTAAAGGAGTGGAACAATAAGTGTTTACCGACGGGTTTTTTCGAGAACGCGTAGATCGCCTGGTTGTTTATCTGTAGGCATATGGGCTCACCTGTACGAGATTCCGATATAATTACATAGTTTTCGAGGGTTTCGGCAGGGAACAACTGTAGTAAATGCTGATGTGTGTTGCTTTCATGTAGCCATTCGATTTCCGTAGGCTTTCGTAGGTAATACATGAATTCTGCACTATCGGTAGCGCCGAAGTGCTTGTAAAACAACCGTATTTCATCGCCAAAACCAAAGGTTATCAGCGTGGATTCTTCATGGATGGAGATGCCCTGTGTGATGATATCGTATTTGAGCAAAAACTTTCTGAGGTTATCTGCCCAATGAAGTTCGCCTATTTTTAATAGCGGAAGTATGTGATTAGTTTGCATGCTGTCGATCCGTTAGTTGTTCGCGTAAAGGTACGAAACTGTATAAGGGAAGAGACCGTACTCCCACGAATAAACTTTGTGTGCAGGGATAAAAAATGCGGAGAAAAATGTGCATGCTTTTCTCCGCGTTTTAGTAGTCTTTTAATCAGAACGTTATCCTAAACTACGTAGGCTGTCTTCCAAAATGTTGATCTTAGCTTCCGCGTCGGCCTTTTTGTTTTGTTCGTTTTGAACAATTTCCGGCTTCGCGTTTTGTACAAAACGTTCGTTAGAAAGTTTCTTTTCTACAGCTATCAAAAAGCCTTTCAAATAGTCTATTTCCTTTGCAATACGATCCTTTTCGGCATCGATATCCAAATTGTTTTCCAACGCAATGTAACATTCGTCTTTGCCTGCCAGGAAGCTGACTGCACCCTGAACTTTTTCTTTAACGAAGGTCAGTTCGGATATGTTCGCAAGTTTGATAATATTCTCTTGGTATTTTGCGAAATCAATGACAGTCGCGTTGATAGCGAGCGGCAAAGCGACTTTTGGAGATATACCCTTACCGTTCCGTATGCTACGAACTTCTGAAATAACTTGTTTGACTACGTCAAACTCTTTGATAACCTGTTCATCAAAACCCTGTGTAATAGGATAGGTTGCTACAATAACACAATCTTTTTCTGTACGCGTGCCAAACAATTCGTCGTGCCACAGTTCTTCCGTAAGGAACGGCATAAATGGGTGAACCAATGCCAATACTTTTTCGAAAAAATGTTTAACTGTTTCTAAGGCTTCTTTCTCTATCGGCGCTTGATAGGTTGGTTTTATCAATTCGAGATACCAAGCACAGAAATCGTCCCATATTAGTTTATAGGTGCTCATTAACGCATCAGATAATCTGTAATCCGCGAAGTGTTCATCAATTTCTGCTACGGCTTGGTTGAATCTATTTTCGAACCAACGCGCAGCCGTTTTCTGCGCTTCTGTCGCAGGGACGTCTATGGTCTCCCACCCCTTAACCAAGCGAAAAGCATTCCAAATTTTGTTTGCGAAGTTACGCCCTTGCTCGCAATACGATACGTCGAACATCAGGTCGTTTCCGGCAGGCGAAGACAATAACATGCCTACGCGTACGCCATCTGTACCATATTGTTCCATCAAATCGATTGGATCCGGGGAATTTCCTAATGATTTGGACATCTTGCGCCCCAATTTATCCCGCACGATTCCCGTCAAGTATACATTTTTGAATGGCGGCTTTTCGGTATAGTCATGGCCCATGATGATCATCCGGGCTACCCAGAAAAACAAGATCTCGGGAGCTGTTACCAAATCATTTGTGGGGTAATAGTACTGAAATTCTCGGTTCTCGGGATGTCTGACCCCATCGAATACAGACATCGGCCATAACCCTGAAGAGAACCAGGTATCAAGGACATCATCCTCTTGGCGGATGCCTTCAGGAGACTTACCTTGCTGTTCAAATGCCGCAATAGCTTCTGCTTCTGTTTTGGCAACCACCCACTCGTTGCGCTCATTGAACCAGGCAGGAATGCGTTGCCCCCACCACAACTGTCGAGAAATACACCAGTCTTTCACGTTTTCCATCCAATGTTTGTAGGATGCAAAGAATTTTTCAGGGATAAGCTTTATTGTTCCATTTTCGACATATTCTAACGCAGGTTTGGCTAGTTGCTCCATTTTTAAGAACCATTGCATGGAGAGCTTCGGCTCAATTGCAGCGTCAGTACGTTCGGAAAAGCCAACTTGCGACTTGTAATCTTCGATTTTTTCGATTTGCGCGACTTCTTCCAACATTTTAGCCACTTTTTTTCGCGCAATAAAGCGATCTTCACCTACTAAAATCTGAGCTTTTTCATTCAGTGTACCATCGTCATTTAGAATGTCAATCACTTCGAGGTTATGCTTTTGTCCTAACTCGTAATCGTTCAAATCATGAGCCGGCGTGACTTTTAAACATCCGGTACCGAATTCCATTTCCACATATTCATCTTCGATGACAGGAATCTCTCGGTTAACTAAAGGTACAAGCACTTTTTTACCTTTTAAGTGTGTATATCGTGGATCCTGTGGATGAATACAGATAGCGGTGTCGGCCATAATGGTTTCAGGACGGGTCGTGGCGATAACGATGTACTCATTACTATCCTTGACCTCGTAACGGATATAGTATAGCTTTTGGTTTACCTCTCTGCGGATCACCTCTTCGTCGGAAAGGGCCGTTTTTCCCTGCGGATCCCAATTGACCATCCGTACACCGCGATAGATATATCCTTCGTTATAAAACTTGATAAACGTGTCGATGACAGCTTCTGAAAGATCTGGATCCATGGTGAATTTAGTACGTTCCCAATCGCAGGAAGCACCTAGCTTTTCCAATTGTTTTAAGATGATTCCGCCATATTTTTCCTTCCATTCCCAAGCATGCTCAAGAAATTTTTCCCGGGAGATGGACTTTTTGTCTACGCCTTGTTCTCTAAGCATAGCAACTACTTTTGCCTCTGTGGCAATGGAAGCGTGATCTGTACCTGGTACCCAGCAGGCATTCTTACCCTGCATGCGGGCACGGCGAATTAGGACATCTTGGATGGTGTTGTTCAGCATGTGTCCCATATGTAAGACGCCAGTTACATTCGGTGGAGGCATGACAATAGTATAGGGTTCTCGCTCATCAGGGATAGAACGGAAAAAACCGTGATCTATCCAATAGGAATACCACTTTTCTTCTGCCTCTTTAGGATTGTATGTTTTTGCTATGCTCATTGTTTTTGGAATTCAAAACGCAAAAATAGGCATTTACTCAGATTTAAAGGAATGGTTCGCTGAATAAAATGTTGCTTTCATGACAAGATAAATGAGTAGTTATATACGAATATCCGTATTTTTGCGGGTTATTTTTTCTTTAATAATTTGTTATTCGAATATTAAGCATGATGAAAAAGCCGGGATGGCGTGCAAACCTATCTTTTTTTTTCGCCTTATTTAGTTATTGGCTATGGTTATCTGTGCTCGATAGAGCAATTTTTACGTTTAGCGTCTGGAACAAAATTGGCGAGCCGATAGATATTTTTTATGCGTTTCTGTATGGTGCAAAGCTGGATTTTTCGCTAGCAGCTTATCTTTGTGTATTACCGTTTCTTTTTTTTACGATCCAACAGTTTTGGATAAAAAGACGCGTTTCTCCTTGGTTATTAAGGGGGTATGTCATGATTCCCACGTTTGTTTTTGCAGCCACAACGGCAGGTAACCTGCCTCTTTATGAGGCCTGGGGTGAAAAAATCAGTAAGCGGGCCATTACGCTAGGGTTGGATACGATAGGTGGTGTTTCGAATTCGATTGATATCGAAACGTTGGTACAAGGGGGCATTGTACTTATCGTATTTTTTACTGGCGCGCATTATTTTTATCACCTAGTCGTGGTTCGCTATGCGAAGTATAGTCTTTTATCTCCAGCCTTGACTGCGGGAATTACGGCGATTGGTATTGCTATTCTTTTTTCCTTCATCCGAGGAGGGTATGGTCGCGCTACGATAAATCAAAGTTCGGTCTATTTTTCAGAAGACAATACGGCAAATCATGCTGCGGTCAATACGTATTGGTCATTTTTAAAGGATTTAACAAAAAGTACGAAGAAGAATCCATATCGATTTATGGAAGATCAGGAAGCTCAACGTGCTGTTGCTCGGACAATTCCTCCTATGTCAGAACATTCTATTGTTTTGACAACGACGCGGCCAAATGTTATCCTTGTGCTCCTGGAAGGATTGGTTGCCCAAGTATTTGAAGATTTAGGAGGAGAGAAAAATGTTACGCCGAAAATGAAACAACTGATGGACGAAGGAATCTCGTTTCGTAGAGCTTATGCTGCAGCTGACCGTTCGGATAAAGGCATGATTGCCGTGATGAGTGGATTCCCTGCGCAGGGTCCAGAAAGTATTATTAAATATATTCCTAAGCATGAAAAGTTGCCGGCAGTAGGACAGATTTTCGACTCGTTGGGTTATGTGACGTCTTTTTATCATGGTGGACAAAGTGAATTTTATAACTTCAAGTCATTTATGTTTACTCACGGTATTGATCGTGTAGTTGACAATATGGATTTTCCGCTTGGTGTACAACGTAATTCGTGGGGAGTGTACGATCATGTTGTTGCCAATCGGATGTTAATCGACTTTGGACATGACGAAAAACCGTTTTTTAGTGTTTTTTATACATTAGTAAATCACGAGCCGTTTCATTTAGTACCTGGTTACCAATTTGGTAACGATACGAAAGCTAATGCATATAGAAGTACCGCCTTTTATACAGATACTATGTTGTTTGATTTTATCGAAAAGGCGAAAAAACAACCCTGGTTTAAAGAAACGATTGTACTCGTTACATCGGATCACGGGCACGTTTACCCAACGGAAATATATGGGTTAGACAAGCCCGAAAGGTACCATATACCTCTTTTTATTTTTGGAGGAGCGCTAAAAAAGGAATACCAAGGGACGAAAGTGGATCATGTTGTTAGCCAGTTAGATGTGGCCAGCACATTAGCGGGTTTCGTTGACGTATCTGCATCTCGTTTTCCGTACTCACAAAACCTATTTGCCAAACAGCGCGGCCATACAGCTTTTTATAATTCGAACGGTACATTTGGCGCGATTAACAATGAGGCTGCCGCTAGTTATGATATGTTGCGTCGGGATGCGGGGTATAGTACCCTGTCCCACGCAGAATGGGCTAAACGAGATAGCTTACTGCATTTGGCGAAGGGTTACTATCAATGCGTATTTGATAAGTTTTTAAGATTCTGATATGAAACTTTATTTTTCGAAAAGCATGGCCAATACCTTTTGGGTACTTCTCGTGCAGTTTGGCCTGCTGCTTGGTATCTATGCTTTATTGCGCCTAGGTTTTTTTCTGTATAATGAATCTCTTTTTCCGAATGTCCATTATGGGGAGTTGCTAGGCATGATGGCGGGAGGAGTTAAATTTGATATTGTTGCCCTGCTATATTTAAATATCGTATATATCTTATTGCAAAGTGTGCCGTGGACTTGGAAATATACGTACGGTTATCAATTGGTGGCACGATGGATATTTTTGATGACGAACAGTTTAGGTGTTGCTGCTAATCTGATCGACTATGCTTATTATCCGTTTACGTTGAAAAGAACCACCGGAACAGTATTCAGCCAATTCGCGCATGAGGAAAATTTAGCCAAGCTGTTTATCGATTTTCTACAAGACTATTGGGGACTATTGTTTGTATTTGCGGGTGCTGTGTTCGTGTTGTGGCGAATGGCAGGTTTGGTGGTTCTGCGCCGACCTGAACAACCGCCTTGGTCGTTCTATATCGTACATAGCCTGTTGTTGCTGTTGGCGGCATTCTTGTTTATCGGAGGTGTTCGTGGAGGCTGGGCACATAGTACGAGACCTATCACATTAAGTAATGCCGGGGATTATGTTCGTAATCCAGAAGAAATGAGCATTGTCTTAAATACACCATTTAGTATATTGAAGACACTAAAGGCCGTGCAATTAAAGGAAAAGGAATATTTTTCGAATTCTGAACTGAATAGACGTTACCCTGTTGTGCACACGCCAAACGATAGCGCAACGTTTCGAAAAATGAATGTTGTATTCCTCATATTGGAAAGTTTTGCTAAAGAGCATATCGGCGCACTGAATAAGGAGGTCAATGATGGTTCCTATCAGGGGTACACGCCATTTTTAGACTCTCTGATTGGCGAATCGTATACTTTTACACGATCGTTTGCGAACGGCCGCAAATCAATAGATGCGCTGCCGTCAGTCATAACCGGAATACCATCCGTGGGCGAGCCCTTTGTTTTATCCATTTATTCGGGCAACAAGACAACAAGTATTGCTAAATTGCTAGGGGACGAGGGGTATGAAACTGCTTTTTTTCATGGGGCTCCTAATGGTAGTATGGGCTTTTCTGCCTATGCACAACTGGCAGGAATAAAGCATTACTTCGGAAAGAATGAATACAGTAACGATGCTGACTTTGATGGAATCTGGGGTATTTGGGATGAACCGTTTTTACAGTTTATGGCGAATAAATTGCAGAGTATGCGCGAGCCATTTTTTGCCAGTTTTTTCTCCTTATCTTCGCATCATCCGTTTAAGGTTCCCCTACAGTATGTGGGTAAATTTCCAAAGGGCCCTCTTCCTGTACAGGAACCGGTAGGCTATACAGACTATGCATTGCGTAAATTTTTTGAAAAAGCTAAGCAAGCTTCATGGTTTGAGCATACGTTGTTTGTTATATGTGCCGATCATGCCACAGTGAGCTACCTGCCCGAATATAAAACTGCGGCAAATGGTTTTGCGATTCCAATTATTTTGTATCAACCGGGAGATAAAGATCTACGTGGTGTTTCGGACAAACTCGTTCAGCAGATCGATATTTTACCAACAGTACTTAACTATTTAGGTTATAATAAGTCGTATTTCTCATTTGGATTTGATGCATTATCATCAGATAGAACTAATTTTTTGGTCAACAATATAGGCGGAACATTTAACTTTTTTCAAGGAGACTACTATATGACGCATGACGGCGAAAGACCATTATCTTTATTTAACCTTCGAAAAGATCGTTTAGAACAGCATGATATTTTAACGGCTGATCGGGCTGTTGCGGATACATTAGACCAGAATCTTAAAGCATTTATACAGCAGTATAATTATCGGATGATCCATAACAAATTGGTCGCCGAATAATAATATGCGTTTTTTTTCACAGTACGAGCTTCCGATCGAATTAGTGCCAAACCGTCTTGCCGAAGCGGTAGCGCAACGTGAATGCCTGTTGATTGCTTGTCTGATCTGGCGCAAAGTGAAAGGAAGCCGTAAACCTACCTTCAAGGTTTCCTTTTTTTAATGGAGTCCATCCTACATCCAGCCGATTATATTTATCGCGGTGATAAAAAGAGTCTCCATTCGGCAAATTTTGCGGGTCGCCAATATAGAACGTGTTGGCCAAAAAAAAGCTTTGGTATCCTAAATAGATATTTGAAATAAATCCGCGGGATACGCGAAGTGTATATTCCGTACGCATACGATCAAAACCAATAGCCACTCCGGCGTCAATGGTCAATGAGTCTAAGAACGTTTGTTGGCTAAGATCGGTGCCAATGCGTAACAAGGCTATACCATTGTCTTGGATATGCTCATCAATACTGTCATTGCTGGTCAAGGCGTTGTGATAAAGCAAGGCGTCGTCGGCAATAAAAAAGTTACCAATCCTGAACTTGCCGCTTAAACCGATCACAAATCGTTCCCGTTGGCTATAGCTCTGTTTACTTAGCCAATCGATGTAAAGTGCCTGTTTGATGCTTTTTTTTTGGTAGGCAAAATACAACCCTTGAACATTTGGTCTGTCATAGAACAGCGTATCTGACAAAACTATTTTAGGAACATCTTTGAGACGGTCATACCGTGGCATATGCCCCAATGCGAAATCAAAATTTGCATTACGAAAACTATAATAGGCAATAGGAAGAACGCGGTCGTGGTTTTCCATATGTTTTCCGAAATCCTGATTGTACTGAATCCCACCAACGATACGGTGGTTGCTATCGATAGCGAAAAATAGTTGCGGAGACAAAAGTGTGCCTAAAATTGTTTTATCCTCGGTATACATCGATTTATACTCCCTATTGTCAATGTAACCGAAGAAGTCAATATCCAACCCCACTTGTTGTTGAGCAAAGGTTTTAGATACGCACAAGCTTAGAAATAAGTAGGCAAGGAGACGGAATCGGAAATCTATCATCGTGTTTGGTCGCATGTCGTTTACTAAAATTACATGTTTTGGCAGAAAAAAGGTCGTCTTAATGAGAGACGACCTTTTTATGTGATGTGCGAATTGTGTTATACTTCTAACAATAAACGTGCAGGGTCTTCCAACAATTGCTTAACCCGTACGAGGAAGCTGACAGATTCACGGCCGTCGATGATACGGTGGTCGTACGACAATGCGATGTACATCATCGGACGGATCACTACTTGACCATTTTCCGCAATAGGGCGTTGTACAATATTGTGCATACCTAAAATTGCCGATTGCGGCGCATTGATAATCGGAGTAGACATCATAGATCCGAAAACACCGCCGTTGGTAATCGTAAACGTTCCCCCGGTCATCTCGTCAATAGTCAATTTGTTATCGCGGGCTTTCGTAGCCAACGTGATAATTTCCTTTTCAATTTGATGCAGACTCATCGATTCTGCATTACGGATAACAGGCACAACAAGCCCTTTTGGGGCGGAAACAGCGATCGAAACATCACAGAAATCAGAATATACGATTTCATTTTCTTCAATACGTGCATTGACAGCCGGCCATTCTTTTAATGCTGTTGTGACCGCCTTGGTAAAGAAAGACATGAAGCCTAGGCCTACACCGTGCTTTTCTTTAAAAGTATCTTTATATTTTGCACGTAAATCCATGATGGGCTGCATATTCACTTCATTGAATGTCGTTAACATCGCCGTTTCATTCTTGACGCTTACTAAACGCTTTGCAATAGTCTTACGTAACGAGGTCATTTTTTCACGGCGTTCGTTGCGCGTGCCTGCAACTGGTGTAGCAGTAGTAGCAACCGGAGCTGCGGGTTTACTTTCAGATTTTGCCGTGGTGGGCGCAGCTTGAGCTTTCTCTGCATCCTCCTTGGTAATACGGCCATCTTTACCCGTGCCTTCGATTCCAGTGAGGGCAATTCCTTTTTCTCTTAAGATCTTCGCGGCAGCAGGAGAGGCCGTGCCAGAAGCATAAGAATGTGGACTTTCAGGTTCGTTCGTCGCTGCAGGTGCCGGTGAAGTTTCAGCGTTCGCCGCAGGAGCTTCTTCTTTTTTATCAGTACCGCCAGCAGGAGTATCGCCATCTTCAATGGTACACACCACCGCACCAATTTCTAACGTATCTCCCTCTTGGGCTATAATCTTTAGAATGCCGGCTTTTTCGGCAGGTAATTCAAAAGTCGCTTTGTCAGATTCCAATTCAGCGATGTTTTCGTCCATTTCAACGTAATCGCCATCTTGTTTTAGCCATTGCGCCAAGGTTACCTCTGTAATGGACTCACCTACGGCTGGTACTTTAATTTCTAAGCTCATATGTTTGTTTTCTGTTACATCAACAACATGTAAGAGGTTGATATGTTTTAAATTTCAAATGCGTTATTAATAATCTCTGTTTGTTGCGCTACATGTTGTTTCATATATCCTGTTGCAGGAGAACCACTTTCCGGACGCGCGATAAATTTAAGATCAAGCCCAGTACCGCGAAATTTGCGTGAATAGAATGGCCAAGCGCCCATGTTTTCATTCTCTTCCTGTACCCAAACGAAATCGGCTTTTGTATATTTTTTTTGAAGCGCCTCAATCTGATCGTATGCTATCGGAAACAACTGTTCTACACGAACAATGGCAACATCTTTGCGTTTGTCTGTTTCTTGTTTCTCTAATAAATCGTAATAGATTTTTCCAGAACACAAAAGGACACGTTTTACCGACTTCGCCACGACGTTGGTATCGTCAATAATTTCTTGAAATTCTTTTTCCGTAAAGTCGGCGACCGGAGACACTGCTTTAGGATGACGCAAAAGACTTTTCGGTGTAGCAACAACCAATGGTTTACGGAACTCACGATGTAACTGACGACGCAAGAGGTGGAAGTAGTTGGCCGGAGTGGTACAGTTTGCAACAATTAAATTATTGTTTGCACAGAGTTCTAGGTAACGTTCTATGCGGCAAGAAGAGTGCTCAGGTCCTTGCCCTTCCATGCCATGCGGTAATAACATGACCAATCCATTCGAACGTTTCCATTTGGTTTCTCCCGAGGAGATATATTGATCGAAAACAATCTGTGCTCCATTTGCAAAGTCACCAAACTGTGCTTCCCATATGGTCAAGGAATTCGGATTTACAGAAGCATAGCCGTATTCAAATGCAAGTACGCCGTACTCGGAAAGGAGGGAGTTATAAATATGGAATTTGTCTCCACCTTTCATCTTCGCCAACGGCGTATAGGTTTCGTCAGAATCTTCCAATGTGACTACAGCGTGGCGATGAGAGAATGTGCCCCGTTGTACGTCCTGACCGGAAATACGCACGCGATAGTCTTCGTTCAACAAGGTCGCATAGGCCATTAGTTCACCCATTGCCCAATCGTATTTATCCGACTCAATCATCTTGAGACGATCTTCAAAAACTTTCGTTATTTTACGAAAGAATTTTTTGTCCTTTGGTAAGGTATTTAGCTCCTTTGCTAGGGTTAAAAATAATTCTTTAGGAACCTTCGTTTCTGCGGTTTTGAAAATATCGACGGATTTCGCAGGGCGTAAACCTTTCCACGCTCCGGAAAACATAGGCCGTTCTTCGCTGATTTGCTCGACCGTCTTCGCTTCATCTAAACGTTCTTGAAGAATATTGCGGAAATCTTTTTCTAATAACTTCGCGAAATTGATGTCGATATTCCCTTGATCCACCAGTTTGTTAACGTAAATAGCTAATGTATTGGGATGTTTTTCAATCAGCTTATACAATGACGGTTGGGTAAACTTTGGTTCATCCGCTTCATTGTGGCCGTAGCGACGGTAACCTAGTAAATCGATAAACACGTCTGTTTTGTATTTTTGCCGGTATTCTACCGCTAAATTAATGGCATATACCAGCGCCTCTACGTCGTCTCCGTTTACATGGAAAACAGGAGACAAGGTCACTTTGGCGATGTCTGTACAATATGTAGAAGACCTAGCATCCTTATAATTCGTGGTGAATCCAACTTGGTTGTTAATGACGATGTGAATGGTACCTCCGGTTTTATAACCATCAAGCTTCGACATTTGGATCGTTTCATACACGATACCTTGTGCTGCTACGGCCGCATCCCCATGGATCAATATGGGTGCAATCTTCGATGAATCACCATCGTATTTCATGTCTATCTTAGAACGAACCATTCCTTCAGCCACGCCGTCAACGGTCTCTAAATGAGAAGGGTTTGGGGCAAGGCTTAAGTGAATGTTTTTTCCATCTTGACTGGTAATGTCTGAAGAGAATCCTAAATGATATTTTACATCTCCACCGAATTGTATTTCGGGATCGGCTTCATACATTTTTCCTTCGAATTCGGAAAATATCGTTTTATACGATTTGCCCATGATGTTTGTTAAAACGTTCAAACGGCCACGGTGGGCCATACCGATAACAAACTCTTCAATGCCTAACGAAGAACCTTTTTGAATAACAGAGTCTAACGCGGGAATTAAGGATTCGGCACCTTCTAGTGAGAAGCGTTTTTGTCCTAGAAACTTCGTTCCTAAGAAGCTCTCGAAGATAACTGCTTCGTTTAATTTTTTTAGAATACGTTTTTTCTCGTCAAGGGTGAAGGCTGGAGTGTTTCTTTCCGCTTCCATTTTATCTTGGAGAAATTTGATTTTCTCTGGATGACGGATGTAACGGAATTCAGCGCCAATAGAGCGGCAGTAGGTGTCCTCAATAAACTGGCGGATGTCTCTTAATTTAGCAGGGCCGAGGCCGATTTCTACCCCAGCGTTGAATACAGTGTCCAGATCGGTTTCGGAAAGGCCGAAGGTTTCCAGCTCTTTTCCCGGAAAATATTTCCGTCGTTCGCGGACAGGATTCGTCTCCGTAAACAAATGCCCGCGATCACGGTAGCCGTTGATCATGTTCAACACATTAATTTCCTTAATTGCCTGTTCGGGAGTCTCTACAGTAGCGTTACTTCCGCTACCTTGTCCAAAATCAAAACCTTCAAAAAACTTTTGCCAGCTTGCATCCACTGCGTTTGGGTCTTCCTGGTATGCTTGATATAACGAGTCGATATAGCTAGAATCTGCGTTACTCAAATATGTTAATTTATCCATGAGGAAATCTTACGTATAAAAATTTTGCCCAAAGTTAGCAAATAATAAATATTATGTCACTCTTAAATTGAACAAAATACATGTATAGAAGACATAAATTTCAATAAATCGAAATTTTGTGACAAAACTCAAAAGTGACTCGTATTCAGGAATGCAGAGAAAAGTCTGGCGGCTATTTAATGACGGCTTTAGGACGATAATATTTTTTCACTAGATCTTGCCAGGAAGTCTTTAAATTATCTTTTGGACTGGTTCCTTTTTCCGCAAAGTGTAACCAATATCCGTAGGTCGTCGCGGGCACATAATCCAATAGATATTCTTCAAAAAAGCCGGCTCCTGCCAAATAGTGAATTGACAGCTCCTGTTTAAAGTAGGCGGCAAGGATTTCCCGATGTTCGTAAGGTAAATTGCCGGATGACTGCAAGATATTCAATAGATCGTTAATCACCGGATGATGGCTATCTTCGCAAAGGTGCTGACGCAATCGTTGCGCATCCGCTTGCACATCTTTGGTAAGGTCTTGGTTCCTGAAAAAAACATTTGGATATTTTTTCAGCATGAAGCGAAAGTAGTCGCGCCAAAATAACCGAAGAATAAGCCTTTCGTATTTTTTTTTGTTGGCTGACGTGTAACGCTCCTTAATCTGGTGATAGTAATCAGCAGGAGAAATAGCTCCGACAGCAATATACGGCGAAACCAGATTATAGTCGTTCATATCGTCAAATTCAGGCGATAATGTTTTTGCTGCCGTTTGTCGTGCTGCCGTTTCTCCGCCCCTCAAATGTTCGACGGGCCGTGAATAGGCGAATTTAATCTCTTCCTCACTATAGCCTAACTCTAACAACGAGGGGATTGTGGTGGATTCTAAATGTGGATGGGTGACAAATGATGTGACGGGAGCGACAACCGGACGTACAAAGCTCTCTTTTTCAATCTTTTTCTTAAAAGCGGCGAACATGTCGGGGATATCTCGGATAGGAAAGGGGAGATCTTCTTTATGATAAAGTGTATGGCCGATAAAATGCTTGAGATTGATTTTCTCCTGCCAAAGGGTTTCTTCAACATATTCGGAAATTTTCGTTTCCCGATTGGCTACCTCTCTATGGTGGTATACTTCGGTTACGTCGTATTTTGCGCAAAGGGTGCCGATAATATCCTCGGGTTTACCTTGGAAAACGAGCAGATCTGTGTCCATGTTCTGCAACGTTTCCTTGAATTGTGCAACCGATTCCAAAAGAAATCGAGCACGAAGTACCCCTGTGTTTCTAAAACCCAACTTGTTTTTTTTAAAATAACGAGGATCGAAAAAATAAACCGGGATAACAATATCAGCTTTTTTGACAGCCTCCGACAAGATTTCATTGTCATGAATACGTAAATCATTTCGGAACCATACTAAAATCACCTTTTTCATCATCGAGAAAACACTGAGCTGAGACGTTAATAAATATGGCAAATATAAAGCAAACTATTTACTTTATTTAGATTCGGTTTAAACATTAGCCGCTTTTGACAAAGTAGAGACAATAAGCGTAGTCGCAACGAGACGGAAAATGAGTTTGTAACAAATGCTATTCGTAGCGAACATTCAGGGGGAACTTATGTTATTTGATGTGAAATAGGATTGAATATGTGACTGTGTGCTTATGGATATATTGATTAGTGGGCTCAATAATTATGTTGGGCGACGGAGCGCTAGTTTAATGGCGGATGAACGTTTTCGGGTATTTGCAATTACCCGCAATTTTAAGCTATTTGAATCACGTTTGTTTGAGCCATTGCATGCTCAAGTTTTTGAGGTGGATCTCATTCGGGGCGGGATCGATCCGGAGTTTTTTATTCCGAATCTTCAGGCTGCGTTTTATTTTACACAGGTTCCTACGTTGTTGGATATGGTTAATTTAAAATTGGAACTTTTGTCGTTGCGTAATTTCATTCATTTACTTAAGCGGATGAACTGTCAGCGAATCGTCTATGTAGCACGGCTCGTTGATCGTTCAGGTATCCAATTGATACTCGACCTGTTGAAGGAAATGCGCATGGACTACACGGTGGTCCTGAAGAATAGTGTTCTGGGTAAAGATTCGCTGTTGGATCGGGTTTTTAAAAGCATTGCTGAACGACGGTTTATATTGTATGCTAAGAAATATGCAGATCGTTCTTTTCAGCCGTTGGGTATACACGATTTTATCCGATGGTTAAAGGCGATACTACAGGTGCCTGCCTTTCACCATCGGATCCTGGAAGTAGGTGGTTCGGAAACCATCTCGTTTATGGAACTTTTTGATTTCTATCGGTCTTTTCATTTGATTCGCTCTGGACAGCAGATCGTGCACGTGCCGCGTTGGTTAGTCAAATTTATGTACAGCCGCAAATTGGACATCAGTGCCACCGATTACGCAGAATTAACCCGCGTTATTCAGTCGGATTACCATGTGAATAATACATGGCAGGTGGAGATGCCTTTTGCCTTTTCTTCGATTCAAGACACGCTACTCGACGGTAGAGAAAATCATTTATTGCGCGCGTAACAATTGGTTTAATATATTTTTTAAGGTAAATCGGCATTTTTATGGCGTGTTTGAAAAAATATTACCGGAATATGCCAATTTATATTTCCAAATGATAATGTAGTTGATTATTTGCCTAACTAACCGAATTAAATCTTTTATTTTTGTGGTTTACGAGATAACAAGTATGGGGTATAAAAGTTTAGCCGATTGTGTAGCCGATTTAGAAAAACATGGTCATTTGGTACGTATTAAAGAAGAAGTAGATCCTTATTTAGAAATGGCGGCCATTCATATGCGGGTGTTCGATGTGGAAGGGCCAGCGTTATATTTTGAGAATGTAAAGGGTTCTCAATTTCCAGCGGCATCTAATCTGTTCGGTACCTTAGAGAGATCGAAATTTATGTTTCGGGATACGTTAGACCATGTGAAAAAGTTGGTCGATGTCAAAATGAATCCAATGTCGGTATTAAAGAAGCCATTCGAGTATATTGGGTCCTCGATGGTGGCTTTAGGTGCGCTGCCCCGTAAGAAAAAATCTGGCGCCCCCGTTTTGTTTGGTGAAACTAAGATCTCAAAGCTGCCGCAGATCGTGAATTGGCCTATGGACGGCGGAGCGTTTGTCACGATGCCCCAGGTATATACAGAAGATGTAGGTCGGCCGGGGATCATGCACGCAAATCTGGGTATGTACCGCATACAATTGTCAGGAAATGATTATGCGACAGATCAGGAGATTGGCTTACACTATCAGTTGCACCGCGGAATAGGTATTCATCAGACAAAGGCCAATGCATTGGGACGTCCATTAAAAGTAAGCATCTTTGTTGGAGGGCCGCCTTCGCACCCTTTGTCGGCGGTCATGCCGTTGCCTGAAGGGCTATCGGAAGCAATTTTCGCCGGTGCTTTGGGTAATCGCCGTTTTCGATACTTTTATGACACTGAAGGTTTCTGTATATCCGCGGACGCAGATTTTGTGATAACAGGGACCGTGTACCCCCATGAAAATAAACCCGAGGGGCCTTTCGGAGATCATATCGGCTATTACAGTTTAGTGCATCCTTTTCCATTAATGAAAGTTCATAAAGTTTACCATCGAAAAAATCCGATTTGGTCCTTTACTGTAGTCGGCCGCCCTCCCCAAGAGGATACGAGCTTTGGTGCGCTTATCCACGAAATTACTGGGAACGCCATTCCTCAGCAAATTAACGGTTTACATGCAGTTCACGCTGTGGATGTAGCGGGAGTGCATCCCTTGCTGTTTGCTATTGGCAGCGAACGGTACACGCCGTATCAAAAGGTTGAACGGCCTCAAGAGGTATTGACAATTGCCAATCAAATATTGGGAACGAACCAGCTAAGTTTAGCTAAATACTTGTTTATTAGTGCTTTTGAGGATAACCCTTCGTTGGATATTCATGATATTGAACAATTCTTTACACATATTTTTGAACGTATTGATCCTTCCCGTGATTTGCATTTTATGACGAACACGACAATCGATACATTGGACTACTCGGGAGACGGTTTGAATACCGGTTCGAAAGTGACGTTTGCCGCAGTCGGGGATAAGAAAAGAGAGCTGTTGCGTGAATTGCCCGGGGGGTGGTCGCAGCCAAAACCTTTTAATCATGGAAAATTGGTATTGCCTGGTGTGGTTGTTCTGGACGGGCGTAAATTTACGACCTATCCCGAGGAGGAGAGCGCAGTAACAACATGGGCTAATTCGTTGAATAAAGACGACTTAAAAGGAATTCAATTAATTGTTCTCGTCGATGATGTTAGGTTTGCTGTGGCGAGCATTTCCAACTTTGTTTGGATTACATTTACGCGGAGCAATCCCGCTTCGGATATCTACGGCGTGGATAGTTTTATAGCTCATAAGCATTGGGGATGTCATGGACCGGTGATTATTGATGCTCGGACAAAGCCTCATCACGCACCTGCGTTGGTTAAAGATGAGGCTGTCGAACGTAAAGTAGATCAGCTTGGCGTGAAAGGAGGCTCGTTATATGGGATTATTTAAATGGCGTTGTTTTTAACTAACAAATGCTTTTGATGTTGAATTGTTAATTTTATCAGTGTTTATTTGTGTTTTTTTTAATAAAAATTTGAAAAAATTATGAATTTAATTTTTTAATACTTTCCTTTGTGTTGTAATAGTAATTAAACGTAGAGTATAGTATTAAAAATTAAATTTATGTGTGGAATTGTTGGTGCTTTTGAATTAAAGCCGTCCTCCTCGGAGAAGCTTAGACCGCAGGTCTTGGAGATGTCTAAACGAATTAGACACCGCGGACCGGATTGGTCTGGAATTTTTACTAGCGAAAAAGCGATTTTAGCGCACGAGCGTCTAGCAATCGTTGACCCGAAATCGGGCAGTCAGCCGCTTTTTAGCCCTGATGGTCAGGTGGTGTTAGCAGTAAATGGCGAAATATATAATCACCAACAATTGAGAAATACATTGCCGAATTATGAATTTGCGACACAGTCGGATTCGGAAGTTATTCTGGCACTTTACCTGGAGAAAGGTCCTGTGTTTATAGAGGATCTAAATGGTATTTTTGGTTTTGCGTTATATGATGGTCGCGATAATTCCTATTTAGTCGCTCGTGATCATATGGGGATTATTCCTCTTTACTACGGCAAAGATGAGGGGGGGCAGTTGTTTGTTGCCTCCGAACTGAAATCATTAGAAGGGTTTTGTGTCGAAATTGATCAATTTCCTCCGGGTCATTGTTTATACAGTAAAGAAGGGAAGGAGCCTCAAAAATGGTATATGCGCGAGTGGGAATCGTATAACGAAGTGAAGGATGCGGAAACAGATATTGCGGAGTTGCGTCAAGCACTGGAAGATGCTGTTCAACGCCAGTTGATGTCTGACGTACCCTATGGGGTTTTACTGTCCGGCGGACTGGACTCTTCGGTGATTGCCGCGGTGACTAAAAAATTTGCATCCAAACGTATTGAAACTGGTGGTAAGGAAGAGGCTTGGTATCCACAGTTGCATTCATTTGCTGTCGGATTAAAGGGAGCGCCTGATTTGGTCGCTGCTCAAAAGGCTGCTGATCATATCGGCACCATTCATCACGAGATTAATTTTACTATTCAAGAAGGTCTCGATGCAGTTCGCGACGTGATTTATCATTTAGAAACATACGACGTAACCACGGTAAGAGCCTCTACGCCGATGTACTTGTTGGCTCGTGTCATCAAGTCTATGGGAATTAAGATGGTGCTCTCAGGAGAAGGGTCTGATGAGCTATTTGGGGGATATTTATATTTTCACAAAGCACCGAACGCGCAGGAATTTCATGAAGAGACAGTCCGTAAGCTAAAAAAGCTGTATCTCTATGATTGTTTACGTGCTAATAAATCGCTTGCAGCATGGGGGGTAGAAGGACGTGTCCCATTTTTAGATAAGGAGTTTATGGATGTAGCTATGCGCATAAATCCAGCGGACAAAATGATTAGGGATGGAAGAATGGAGAAATGGATCGTTCGTAAGGCGTTTGAGGATTATCTGCCGGAAAGCATTGCTTGGCGTCAGAAAGAGCAATTTTCGGATGGTGTGGGGTATAGCTGGATAGACACCTTGAAAGAGCAAGCAGAATTACGTGTGTCTGATGTGGAATTCGAGACAGCCTCCGCCCGGTTTCCTATCAATACCCCTAAAAATAAGGAAGAATTTTTATATCGGACGATTTTTGAATCGTATTTTCCATCGGAGGCTGCCGCGAAAACGGTACCTTCGGTCAAATCGGTCGCATGTAGCACACCGGAAGCGCTAGCATGGGATGCTTCTTTTCAAAATTTGAATGATCCATCTGGGCGCGCCGTGGCGAGTGTGCATAATGAGAGTTATGTGAAAGCGACAGAGGCAGTTTAGATCATTTGGAGGTATGTCAAATAGAACCGTAGCTTATCGGTTCTTTTTTATCTCGCGATCTTGGATACATTACTTAAGTACGATGCATAGATATCTTTGAGAAGGTGAAGAGATATAGATAAGTGCCAAAAGAAAAGCTCCTGTACACCACAGGAGCTTTTCTTGCCTTAAAACTTAACTGCTTGCTTATGATTATTTTACTTCTATTAGGCGCTTGGCGACAATCGCATCCTCTTTTTTGCCCACAGATACGGATAGTACACCATCGGTATAAGCAGCGTCAATGCTGTTGTAATCTACCGTCTCGGGCAAAGTAAAGGAGCGGGTAAAAGAGCTGTAACTAAATTCGCGCTTGCTGTATAATTTTTCCTCGGTTGTCACTTCCTCTTTTTTCTCTACAGAAATCGTGATAAGATTTTTGTCTACGTTGATCTTAAAATCCGACTTCTGCAAACCAGGCGCTGCTAATTCGATCCGGAATGCATTTTGGGTTTCGGAAATGTTTACTGCGGGAACACGTGTTACTAAACGGTCTGTAATGAATGAATCATTAAAGAAGCTGTCGAAAATGCTGTTCACATAAGGGTTAACTGCATCTGAGTTAACTGTTTTTGTTGGAAATTTGATTAAAGCCATGTTAATATCCTCCTAAGTTATATTCTTTATTTTTTAATTACGATTGATGGTGATCAAATGATATACCAATGATCCAACAAGTTATTTTAAAGACATTTTGTCTTATTAACCCGTGTTGTTGCTGTCATTTTGTCGATATTTACTAGTCTTGTCTCAAGTGTCTGTCGAACGGTTTTACATAACTCGTGTTGGTTAGGTAGATAAGCATCTAGTACTGAGATAGAAGATGATGTTATAATTTTAAATCGTCGTGTTGAGGATTTGCTCGTGGTTGAATATTACTCATCACCAATTATCGACTCGGAGTCAAAGAAATGGGTTAGAACTTTATACAACGGGTACCTTGACGTGCGTTTGGATGTAATACAAAGTGCGCGGATGTATAAATGGAGAGTCTATCTATATAAGATGTTTAAACTAAAAAGTTTACGCACTTGCGGGCGTGAATTTGCGTAATGACCATTCAACGAGCAACAAGGAGTTTTGGTGTTCGGAAGGTGGGCGGGCGGTATCGCAGGCTGCTGCAAAAGTGTAGAGTTAATTAATTTTTGGTTCTTAATCAGTTTGTTGAATGAGTTTTTAGACCTCTAGAAAAAACAATTACAGTTGTTTCCTGTAGTGTAGTTTAACAGAGGAATGTGCATGATCTTTACCGAAAGGTGGGGTCGTTTTTCTGATCATGACATCGATCTCTACGGCAAAACTATAACAATCACGTGCTACAGAAAGTATTTCTTCGGCAGCTGACTCCAATAGTAAACGTTCTCTTTTCATGACACGGCTCAAGATAGCAAACAGCCCCTCGTAGTTGATTGTATTTGATAATTGTTCTGCATCGGGATTTTGAAAAGGAAAACGAACGGCCACGTCGACAAAAAACTCGTTTCCGAGCAGACGCTCCTCTGCATAATAACCAATGGGGGCGTAGAAACGAACATTGGTTAGGGCTACTTCCTGCGTGATTTGACTCATAACGCAAACTTAAAAAAATAAAATTAATCCGTATTATTGTTTTCCTAAAGATCATCAATAATGAAGCTAAATCTATTACAGACCTTATTGCTCCTATCAGTCTCTACGTTGGGATTGGCACAAACGAAATTTAAACCAGAGGATACGGAATTTTACACCCCAAAGCCGCCTATTGTCAAGCTTAAGGAGGGAGTGCCTAGTGATGCTATTGTTCTATTTAATGGTCAAAATCTAGGTCAATGGACTAGCAGCAGCAATCCTCAGCAAGCTGCTGCCTGGACTATCGACGGTCAGGAACTGATTGTGAAACCTTCTTCGGGAAATATCCAAACGAAGCAGACCTTCGAGGATTTTCAGCTACATATCGAATGGAAAAGCCCTGAAGTGATCAAAGGGAGTGGTCAAGGCAGGGGAAATAGTGGGATATTTCTGCAGGGGCTTTATGAAATTCAAGTACTTGACAATGCCGATAATCCAACTTATGTCAACGGTCAGGCTGGAAGTCTCTATAAACAGCGACCACCATTGGTAGAAGTACATGCTGATGCAGACGGATGGCATCGTTACGATATCATTTATCGTGCGCCACGGTTTAATAAGGACGGTATGCTTGTCAGCAAAGGAATTGTAACCGTTCTGCATAACGGTGTACTCGTGCAGAATAATGTCCAAATCGAAGGGACGACAGAATATATTGGTCTTCCGAAGCTCAATGCACATGGTGCTGGGCCGATTATTTTGCAGGATCATGGGAATCTAGTGCGTTTCCGTAATATTTGGATTAGGCCATTGTAACTCTATCTTAGTGAAACAGACTGGACATTTCAGTTTAGCTTTCGTTTTTCTAATTTAGCGGCTGGTTAAAGTGGGAAGATGAAGCGATTGTTGTTGCCGTAGGTCGCACCTTCGTCTGTGTTAGAAAAAAGTAAAACATGTTGATCACTCATTGTAATCCTACTGTTTGGCTCATCTTTGGCTTACGGACAGCGGAATTTCAGCATAGATGAAACCGTATACGGGCCGACGCTATTTGTACCAAAAAGTTGGTCGTTCCGCAATGGATTCCGGGGATAGGCGCGTTTAGTTATGTGGATGGCAATCCCAGACCTTAATCCGACGTACAGCCAAATCAGGGTGTAGTACTGAAGAATTAGTTGCCGTGCAGCGCTTTACGGATCTTGTTATCATTAAAAATGGGGGTGTTGATGACGGCCGTTGCAATATGCCGGTTTTTGGGGAATTTCCCTATATATGAAACGTCTGTCGGCTTCTATCGTTTTGATGCTTTCTTTACATTTTGGCATTGCCCGAGACGGCACTTTTAACGTAAAGATCTTCCAAGACGGAAAATACATTGCTAGAGTTAGAGACCGGGTAGCGCTCGAGAGAAAGCCTTTTCAGATTGAAGTGGAACAAGTCATTGAAGGCGGTGTGTTTGTGGGGCTCCGTTTACCGAGGGACGGTATCATTCCGCTTTAGGTGAGGGTACTTTGGATGTTCCTTGGTATGTCGAACGGGAATGGCCGATGAGCTTTATAATAAAGATAAGGCAATTATGATATCCAACGAAGCGCCTAATTATTGGTATTACTCTGATATGGATGATCATCGATTTGACCGTGATCCTCGCGAATCATATGGTCGGTTCATAGGACGTCGAACGATTTCCAGATTTGCTTTTCTAGAACCTTACCATTTGGTTTCAGTGGAAACGGTGAAAAATGATTTGTATTTGGTGTTTTATCAATCAGATTATGATGTTGACCAGGACATGTTTGAACCATCGGAACCGATGGCTATTCACATTGTCTGGAAACAATAAAAAAAGATGAGGGTAAATGAAAAACTGAATAAATAGTTTATCTTTGTCTATTATGAACAGTATTTCACTATATAGGGTTCTCACTGCGCGTGTTAGAATGGCGTAATTTCTAGGTTCCTGGCCTAGGTATCCCCTAAGAGTAGATGAACTCTCATCTATTCTGTTGCTAGTTATTTTATTGAATGGAAGCCTTTGGCTTGTATGTTTTAAATATACTTTTATGAAAAATTCTTGGAAAAGGAAGTTTCTGTTTATCTGGATTGGGCAATTTGTATCCTTGATTAGTAGTTCTGCTGTCAATTTTGCGATCATTATCTGGTTGAGTTTGGAATATGGTTCAGCAGAAGTTTTGGCATATGGCGCGATCGCGGGAATGTTGCCGGCGGCTGTCATTGGTCCCTTCGCAGGCGTGTTTATTGATCGCTGGGACCGTAAAAAGACAATGATGCTGGCAGATTCATTTGTGGCAGCCTGCACGTTGGTCATGTCTGTGAGTTTTTATTTAGGGAATGAAAGTTTGGTGTTGATATATGTGATGCTTGGTTTACGCTCTGTTGGCTCAGCATTCCACATGCCGGCGATGCAGGCAGCAATCCCAATGATTGCTCCGGAAGATCAGTTGTTACGTATTGCTGGCATAAACCAGATGATCCAGTCGATTTCATCCATAGCGGGACCTGCCTTAGGAGCATTAGCTATATCGTTGATGTCTATTGGAAATGTGTTGCTGTTGGATATCGCTGGGGCTATTATTGCAGTGGGTTCTCTGTTGTTTGTCTCTATTCCGAACCCGGACATTAAGGAGAAAGCAAAAAGTAGCGTACGACAAGTATGGGCCGATTTGAAGATTGGACTTCAGGAAATCTTACATAACAGGGGACTGTCCTGGTTGTTCCTGTTTTCCACGATTGTAACCTTTTGTATCATGCCCGTTGCGGTATTATTTCCCTTGCTGACATTGAATCATTTTCAAGGCGGAAAATGGGAGATGAGTATCATTGAGATGGTTTGGGGTATAGGCATGCTCATTGGTGGAAGTTTAATTGGTATTTTCAAACCATCGTGGTCGAAAATAGTCATCATTAATATCATGCACATCGTATTGGGAGGCTCTTTAGCACTTTCTGGATATCTGCCAGCCGACGCTTTCTATGTTTTTGTCAGCGTAACAACATTGGGAGGGATTGCAGCAGCCATTTACAATGCTTGCTTTATGACGGTTTTGCAAGAGGAAGTGAGACCCGAAGTGATGGGGCGGGTGTTTTCGATGTTCTTCAGTATTGTTGTTATTCCAACGGTTGTCGGTTTACTAGGAACGGGATGGGCGGCTGATTTCTTCGGCGTAAATAATATGTTTATCGCATTAGGATTACTAATCGTCATTGTCGGTGTAGTGTCTTTTTTTAACCGGTCGCTGATGCTATTGGGTAAGCGTTTTTCTTAACTAAAAATAAGAGAAAGAGCCAGGTGGGATAGTACATCTGGCTCCTCTTTCTAATATAGATATTATACTATTGTTTTTATTTGTTTTTCAAAGTCTGTCGATGTATTCGTCCCGCCATTACAGAACAGATTGTTAAGTGGGCGTTCTGACAGGCTGAAAACAGCTCGATCTAAGCTACGTCTCGTAAATCCACTGGCACTACGCGCGATACGCCTTGTTCGACCATGGTGACCCCATAGATAATATCGGTACTGGCAATCGTACGTTTATTATGTGAAACAATAATAAACTGTGAGTTTTTTGAAAAATCACGAATAATATTATTGAACTTATCAATATTTGTATCGTCCAATGGAGCGTCAACTTCATCAAAAACACAGAATGGAGCTGGTTTTAATAGGTAGAGTGAGAACAGCAATGCCGTTGCCGTTAGAGTTTTCTCTCCACCGGATAGCTGATTGATAGACAACGGCCGCTTGCCTTTGGGGCGGGCAATAATGTCAATATCAGACTCCAATGGATTGTTAGGGTCAGTTAATATCATGTCACAGGAATCTTCCTGATTGAATAAAGATCGGAAGACTTGAATAAAATTGTCGCGTACGGTATTGAACGCGTACATAAACTTATCATTAGCTGTTTGATCAATCTCATTAATTGTCGCCATCAATGATGCTTTTGCCTCTAATAGGTCATCTTTCTCTTTCGAAATAAACGTATGGCGCTCGTTCATCTCATCGTACGCTTCTTTAGCCATAGGATTGATGGTCCCATAGCTATCTAACTGTTTTTTTAGTTTTTCGCACGTTGTGGTTAGTTCTGCTTGGCTTGCCGTAATTTCGGGCATCTCTGCATCTAGCAAGGTGTTTAAGTTGATGTTAAATTCGACGGCAAGTCGTTCTTTCAATGTGTTTAACTCGATTTGTAGAGCCGTTTTCTTATCCTTAAGTTCTGTGAGCAAAAAGTCATTCTGGTCCTTCTTACGTCGTCTTTGGGTTATTTCTTCCTCGAGATCATTGATTTTTTTTCTAGATGTGAAAAACTCCTCCTCGATCTCTTGTAATCCCTTTTCTAGCATTTCTTTTTGGGTATACATCTCTACGAGATCATCGTCGTTATGGTCAGCGTTTTGTTGTACGGCGCTTATATCTAATTTAATCTGTTCAAACTCCCTCGCGTTTTTTGCAATACGAATTTCGAGTGTCTCCTGTTGGCTCTCACGGTATTCTACATCTTTTTGAAGGCTGGATACCTTATTTTGCTGTTGGTGAAAACGTATATTATCCTGGTTGAAAGATGTAGATTTCTCATTTAGCGTTTCCGAAAGCTCCGTATATGCTTCTTGCAAGGCTATGAGTTCCCTCCCCAGATCCTCTTGTTCAATTTTTAGCTTAGTTAAGTCCGGTTCCGCGTTGTCAAGTTCTTGATTGATTGTTGTAACTCTGTGTTCTATATCCTGTTTTCTGTCCTGACTATTGTTTATAAAGCTTTGATATTGTTCCTGCTTTGTTTTTACCGATATTAATTCATTATTAAGGCGATTCAAGATATTGCGGAGTTCGTCGATCAAATCCCGTTGAGAAGAGATGCGTAAAGTCGCTAATTGATCTACGTAATCCATTTCTAGGGCTTGAAGATCCTCTATTTGTTTATTCAAATCCTTGATCTCTTTCGCTAGGTTTTCCAAGTTTTTAGCGCGCCCGATTCGTTTGCCTTCAAATAGTCCAACGGATCCACCGCTCAGAGCGAATAAACTTTTTGAGAATTTGCCTTTCGGATGGAGAATGATTCGATCGTCGTTCGGTAACTCTTCTTCCAGAGAATCCGTCTCCTCTGGTTTTAAGAGGAATACATGGCGCAACAGATGCTCACATAAAGCCATATATTTTTTTTCAACTTGGATTACATCGAGTGCGGGTATTGTGCGAATAGACGGTAAGATAAGCGACGACGGTGTCAGCTGTTGTACGGCCTCTAGCACAAAGAAATTGGCTCTACCTCGGGAGGCGTCGCTCAAAAGCTGAATGGCTTGGATAGCTTCTTTCTGATTTTCTACCACATAGTGATTCATTACAGGCTCCAAATAGTTTTCAATGGCTACCCGGTATTCTTCCTGACAAAATAGGATATCAGAAAACAAAGGATATGGTTTTTTCCAACCCGCATTTTTTCTCAGGAATTTTATAGATTCAGGAAAACCTTCTAGATTATCTACCAGCGATTTGGTTAGATTGTATTCATTTTGCTTGGCATCCACCAAGCGAGCTTCTCGGTTGATTTGATTTCGGGTTTCGCCTAGCAGTTCTTCCAGTTTTTGCATGCGCTGTTGCAACTCTTGTTCTGCCTGTATGGCTATGTCGTACTGTTGCTGCTGTTGATCTACGCGGGTTTCTAATTGAGCAACCGAATGGTTGAATTCGGACAATTCCTCCTCTTTCGAGCTGGTATCATGGACGGTACGTAACGATTCCTGTTGTAACGCTTCTTTCTGAATATGTAATACCGCAATGTCTTTTTCGAATTTGTAAATGCTGTTCTGCAAGTCGGTGCTTTGGCGCATGTACTCGTCTAATTTGGCTCTAGATGATTGTTGTTGACCTCTCAGCTCATCCATTTCAGCTTTGTTTTTTTCAATATCGCCTTGAAAAATAGTTAAGGAGTTTTGTTCTTCAAAAAGCTCCTCTTGTAATCGCTTCATCGTGTGGAGGACATGCTCTAACTGTGCTTTATCTGTCGCGAGTTCAGCTGTAAGTCGAGTTTCTTTGTCTTGAAAGTGTTTGATCTGCTCATTTTTTATCTTCCTGTCGGATTCGTACGTACGGATTTTGTTGATGTACTCATTGGTGCTTTTCTGTTGTGTAGCCAAACTCTTCTCCTTGAAAAGTAGGTCTTCTCGTAAGATACGTAACTGATTTTCTTGATCGGTAATAATCGTATTTGTCTCCGAGATAGACTGTTGTTGCGTCTTTTCTTGCTCCGCAATACGCTCCAGATCGCGGCTGAAGCCCTCTAGACGATAATAGGCTAACCCGACGCTTGCCTCGCGATATTCTTCCTTGAGCTGGAAATATCGGTCTGCTTTTTTTGCCTGCGACTCCAGTTGTTTTAGGTTTTTGTTGATTTCATATAATAAATCGTCTACACGAGAGAGGTCAGCCTCCGTATCTTTGAGTTTGACGAGCGTTTGTTTTTTTCGAACTTTATATTTAGAGATACCGGAGGCTTCTTCGAATAGATTGCGTCTAGAGTTATCCTTATTATTGATGATTTCATCAATCATTTTGAGTTCAATTATAGAATAAGAGTCTGCTCCCAATCCCGTGTCGAGAAACAAGTCGGTTATATCTTTCAGACGGCATTTAACATCATTCAGACGATATTCACTTTCGCCGTTACGATAAAGTTTACGCGTGATTGTTACCGTGGAGAATTCGGTAGGTAACAGTTGGTTGTTGTTCTCAAAGGTCAGAGAAACTTCCGCTAGATTTGCTGGTTTTCGGTTTACTGTACCATTGAAGATAATGTTCTCCATTTTCTCGGACCTCAGCATACGGGTGCTTTGTTCGCCTAATACCCATCGTATGGCATCTACAACATTCGACTTCCCACAACCATTAGGGCCTACGATGGCTGTAACACCCTCGTTAAAATTAATGGTAATTTTATCGCCAAAACTCTTGAAACCTTTAATTTCTAATTTTGTCAACTGCATAAATGACGCCTCTTTCTTCTAAAAATTGAAAGACGAAAATACAGAATTTTAAACAGAACTGAAATTTATCCGATGGACAGAAAATTAAAAAATCGTGGAAATTTTTGCAGATCAGTTGTTGGCTTTGGCACGTGTTTTTTTCAACATGGTGGACATGCCTGTATCGGTAGGATAGAAGCGGGTGCCTTGTTCAAATATTAGCAATGCAGCCTTGTAGTCGTGATCGTAAAACTTTTGTAACCCCAAGTTATAAATGAGCGTTTTCAAATTTGGAAACGTGATGATTTCATTCAAGTTAGGTGTTTTTTTTATTTCCGAAAGTAAAATTTGGTAATAGTTATTTGCTAAGGTGTACTGATTTGCATCGAAGGCTATCCTGCTCAACTTGATACATTCAATAATTTTCACCGTACGCACCCGGTCGTTGTTCTTGAGAAAGGGGTAATTTTTTGTCCATGAATTTATGTTGTTAAAGTTGACCTCCGGATCTTTTTGGTTGGCTAAAGTATAGATAAATACTTCTCGAAGGATATTATGGGTAACAGTATCTTTTTGATTGAATGTGTAGTACTCTTCCAGCAACAGACGAGCGGAATCCGCGTTGGAAAGGTGGAAATAGCGAATAGCGGAATCTCTTAGGTTGTCGTAGTACAGGCTATCTCTGACTACTGACGAAGGAGCTATTCCGAGGACGGTGGTATTCGTAACCTGTGCATGACAAGAAAAAGCACTAACAAATGCATAAAAAAGAAGTAGCAGTTTGAAAATAATCTTCATAATCTGTTGTAATTTCAATTGGTTGTTTCACTTATACTAAGACGAATGAACTTGGGCAAAGATAATAAAAGAGGACAACTTTGATTTTCTTTAAAAATAAGTGAACTGTCGAAACAATGCGTAGCATAGTCAAAAAAAAAGCACCCTTTACAGCGTGCTTTTACAAATCCTATGTTACGGGCTAAAATGATTTTAATGGGCAATGACACCAATATAAAGCGGCATATTGCTATCTCCTTTAGTACCAATTAGGATGATGGTGTAGTAATATCCTTTGGTGAAATTGTAGTTTTCGCGTTTAGCAATTTCATTGCCCGATGCGTCGGTAATGCGAAGGGATTGTGAGCCGCTTTCTTTGGCTATAAATGTTTGGTTTTGTACGGCAGATGCACCGGTTTCTACCGGCCGATTATCAAATGCAGGTGTATCGCTATCGCCCATAAATAGATTTACATTGGCTACATCGTTGGCCAGATTTAAGAAGCGAAAAGCCGTTTTGTCGCCCAACCCCTGTATGCTTTTGTCTTGCGTCATGGCAAACTTCGGATGAGCTGTCGTTCCATAAACGAAGGAAGAGTATGCGGTGCTATCGTTCACGGTAATGGTGGAGTCTATAACTGTTTTATTTTGACTTCCTGAGAGCGCTCGTAGGTTGCGGCTACCCGCATAAAGCGCCGCTTTTGAATATTCTTTGTGAGCTACAGGTGCATAACCGGCGTTTAATGTCCGGCCATCGATTTGATAATACAGTCCGCTGGCATCGGGATATGCATTGACAAAAGTCATAAAGCCTGCGGGTACCGGAACGTAGTCGTCGTCTTTTAAGCAGCTACTAAAAGATATAAGAACCATGAAGAGGCAGATGAATAGCTGTATAGATACTTTTTTCATGTGTCGTATGTTTTTGGAAATAATACGGCGCATATCTAGGTATTGCTACAACAGCAAAAAAAAAAGTTTTTATTAGAGTTTGTATGCTGTGGCGGATAGGCTACAAGTTTGAATTTTGCAACTGAAATGTTTTTTTTATTTATCGGCAAAGTAGAATTTTGTGCCGCTATAGTAATGTCAAATGAATAGATTTTTAGAACTTCCAATTTGGATCAAGGTTGTCCTGAGTGTTGTTTTTGGTGTGATTTTAGGCTGTGGATTAGGCGAAGTTTTGTTTCGGGTGTTTACTATTTAAAAAAAAAATAGCATTTTAGGTGTTAAATGCTATTTTCATTCCGGCTTTTTTTCTTTTCATGCTGACTGTTAAAGTTCGATATTTCGATAATCCGGGGAATACTACTCTTCGGTGCCATGTCACGAAGTTTTTTAAGGCGCTTTGCCCGTTTAAATACTTTAAACTTCTTGTTATCTCTATAAAGGTTCCAGTTCATCAACATGACGCTGAACAAAACAACTATAAGCCCGCCAATCTGTAAAGCCGTTACATGATGACTCGTAAAATAATGTGCGAGGATAAGGGCGACTATTGGATTAATATAAGCATACGTGCTGACTTCTGTAGCCGGACGATGCTGAAGAAGCCAAATGTAACTACCAAACGCAAGAATAGATCCCATGGTCGCTAAGTAAGCCATAGCCCCCCAATCCGCTAGCATAACATGGTCCAAATTGAAGCGGGCATATTCACCGCTAACAAGCGCTACAATTGTAAAAGAAATCCCGGCCGATACCATTTGCCAACCTGTTTTAACCATGACATGCAGATCAGCTTCGCTGGAAGCGCCTTCCTTATCCTTTCTTTCTTTGCTGTATTTGGAAATTAGAGAACCGATTGTCCATCCGATAGTGCCCAATATGAGCACTATCATAGCAATTAATTTCATATCCTGTTGCCCATTTTCGGAGTCCCCAGCAAATAACTGCTCGGCAAATAACATGAACACACCAATAAATCCAAACAGTAATCCTAACACAATAGGAAGACTAGAAAAATTTTGCTTCCACTTTGGTTTATCAAAAACGACAAACCAAATGGCCGCAGCAGACGAAAGTATAGTGACAATAGCACTAGAGATATATTGTTCCGACCAAATGATGGCGGCCATATCCACGAACAACAATAGGAAACCAATAAAAAGTGCATCCCTTACGACAGACTTTATATATAATTTATAACCTCGAAGCCAGCAATAGCTCATAAGCATACTTCCCGCAATAATAAAGCGGATAGATCCTAGCACAAATGGGCTGAAGCCTCTTAATGCTTTTTCTATAAAAAAGAAGGTTGAACCCCAAACAATATACACGACGAGATAAGCAAAAATAATGCTTGCCATTACTGGAGATTCTTGAGGGCGCTTTGTCATTTTATTTTTTTGATGGAATAACTAATTTTTGTTCCTCCTTTACAGTTTCTAATACGATCGTCGTGCGGGTAGAAATGATTCCCTCAATTTTCCCTAAGGAGTTGCGCATTAAATCCACTAAACCCGAGGCATCATTTGTTCGCACTTTTATTAGATACCCATCATCTCCTGCAATGTCATGTACCTCTTGTACCTCTGGTATTTCTGCTAATAACAGCCCTACTTTTTGAACACCGATAATGTCTTGTGCTTTAATGAAGATAAACGATAAGAGTTTTTGATCTAAAGCGTTCGGATTAATCTTGGCGTTATATTGTAGGATTACCTCTTTTTGTTCCAATTTTTTTACACGTTCTAATATCGCTGACGGTGCCATACCGAGCTCCCGAGCGATGTCCGCGTTGTTTGTACGCGCGTTATCCTGCATAATGCGTAAAATCTGATAATCGATTTGATCGAGATTGTATTCCAATTTTGCCATAATCCTGCAAAGATAATCAACTTCGAATAATATTCAAAATTTTCCATTTTACTTTGAATATTATTCATGATAGGTTGCCGTGATCGAAATATTGTTTTTTTTATTCCCGTTTTTAAATGTAAATGATAAGTCTGCTTGTTTGTGCGTTTTGTTGGCATTAGTTTGAATAAAAGCTCAAAACACTGGGGAATGATCTCGTAAATAATTAGTTTTGCTATTCTAAATTACTAAAACGTGCAAATATTAGCAAAATTAAGTCAACTTTCGTCGGAGCTGTTAGGTGATTTATTTTACCTGCCAGAAGATGCGAAGCACCAAGCTATGCGTATAGCATATTCTACCGACGCCTCCGTTTATCAAGAATTACCGCTCGCCGTGGCCATCCCCCGTGCAAAGGAAGATTTAGGTAAATTAATTGCATTTGCTCGGGAAGAACGGGTAACACTTATTCCTAGGACGGCCGGAACGTCGTTGGCAGGACAGGTGGTGGGAGCGGGGATCGTTGTGGATGTGTCGCGTTTCTTTAATAAAATTTTGGAATTAAATTTAGCCCAACGTTGGGTTCGTGTAGAGCCTGGCGTAATACGGGATGACTTAAACAGCTATTTGGCACCGTTTGGTTTAATGTTTGGTCCAGAGACTTCAACCGCGAACCGAGCTATGATAGGGGGAATGATTGGAAACAATTCATCGGGGCTTCATTCGATCGTCTGGGGTGATACTCGACAGAACCTTTTGGAAGCAAGTGTTCTTTTAGATGACGGATCTGAAGTGTTATTTCAACCGTTGGATGAAAAATGCTTGTTCGAAAAATTGGCTTCTGCTGGTCGGGAAGGTGATATTTACAGACAACTCAACAAACTCTTGACGACAAAGGCTAATCGGGAAGCTATTGTTTCTGGGTATCCTAAGAAAACACTGGCGCGTAGAAACACTGGATATGCACTGGACTTTTTAGTGGATAACTCAAATCTTTTTAATCTTTGTCATCTATTGGCCGGATCTGAAGGAACGATAGGCCTGGTCACCGAGGCTAAACTGAGACTAATGCCGCTACCTCCGCCGGAGATTGGTCTGCTATGTGTTCATTTTCAGGATCTGGTAGAGTGTATGCGAGGGAATGTGGTGGCTTTGGCCCATCAACCGGAAGCTTCTGAGTTGGTGGATAAGTATATTTTGGACTTTACCGTTGGACATCCTACCTATCAGTACAATCGATTTTTCATCGAGGGTGATCCGAAAGCGTTACTCATCGTCGAATTTCGCGCACACGATTTGACAACATTGCTGGCCAAAGCGGAAGCCTTAAAAGCAGACTTAATACGGAGCGGGCTCGGCTACGCATATCCGTTTGTAACAGGTCTGACGCAAGCAAATTTGGTTTGGGATTTGCGTAAAGCTGGATTAGGGCTGATTCGTAACTTGCCGGGAGACGAACAACCCGTGAACTTAATCGAAGATTGTGCAGTAGCACCTGAGGATTTGCCGGCTTATGTGCAGGATATACAGAATTTGCTTATCGAACAGCAGGTGCACGCGTCTTATTATGCGCATGCTGGAGCTGGTGAGCTCCATATTGAACCTTTTATCAACTTAAAAACACCTGAGGGGCGAGCTAAGTTCCGACTCATTTTGGACCGTACGACAGACTTGGTACTTAAATACAATGGTTCACTTAGCGGAGAGCATGGTGATGGTCGATTGCGCGGAGAGTTTATCGGAAAGGTTTTGGGAGAGCACGTTTACGAACTCCTAAAAGAAACGAAGGCTATTTTTGATCCGTTGGGTATTTTTAATGCACATAAAATTGTGCATGCACCACCTATGGACATTTCGCTCCGTTATGATAAAACAACAGATGGGGAGGCAATTAAAACTTATTTCGACTTCTCTAAGCAGGAAAATATTCTTCGATTGGCTGAGAAATGTTCTGGATCTGGAGATTGTCGGAAAACAGAAATTACCGGAGGTACAATGTGCCCCTCGTTTATGGCCACCCGCGACGAAAAAGATACGACGCGTGCTCGGGCCAATATGTTGCGACAGTTCCTAACGAATTCAACGAAGAAGAATCGATTTGACCACGAAGAGATTAAAGAGGTTATGGATCTTTGTTTGAGTTGTAAGGCTTGCAAGAGTGAATGTCCTTCAAGTGTGGATGTTGCGAAAATGAAAGCAGAATTTTTACAACATTACTACGATGCGCATGGGGCTTCGTTCCGTTCATCTCTCATCGCTCATTTTACTAAAAGTCAGCGTTTGGGCTCTTATGTTGCACCATTTTATAATTTTGTAGTGAACACCCCGTTGTTGGCTAACGTGGTTAAATCTATTTCGGGGTTCGCCCGGGAGCGCTCTCTACCTCGTGTTCATTTTACCACACTATCGACGTGGGCAAACAGGCAGTCACGGCGCGAAAATAATCGGCGCGTTTATTTATTTAGTGATGAATTTACAGAATATAATGATACCTCTATTGGCATCACTGCTTATAAATTGCTCACTGCATTGGGATACGATGTGGTGATTCCAAAGCATGTAGAAAGCGGACGTACTTTTTTATCCAAGGGTTTTGTAAAAAAAGCGCAAAAAATTGCTCAGCAAAATATCGATCTGTTGAAAGATCTGATTACTGAAGATACTCCATTGCTTGGGATTGAACCTTCCGCTATTCTTACGTTGCGGGATGAATATATCGATCTGGTAGCATCTGATCAGAAAGCAAAAGCACGGAAATTAGCTGAAAATACACTGACAATCGATGAATTTTTGGTGCACGAGATAGAATCCGGACGCATCCAGGAAGAACAATTTACAAAAGAACCTAAATTCATCAAACTTCACGGGCATTGTTATCAAAAAGCATATCATTTAGTTGGATTTACACAGAAAATTTTGTCTTTTCCTCGACATTATTCGGTTGAAGTAATTCCTTCAGGCTGCTGTGGCATGGCAGGATCTTTTGGGTATGAGAAAGAACATTATGACATCTCGATGAAAATTGCTGAGTTGGTGTTGTTGCCTGCAGTTCGAAAAACATCACAAGACACACTTATCGCGGCAGCCGGTACGTCCTGCCGTCATCAGATTAAAGATGGCGCAAAAAGGGTCTCCTTCCATCCAGTCGAAATTTTATATAATGCGTTGGCTGTTTAAAACAATTTTTTGTTATCTTTTGTTATTATTCAATAAAAGGCTAAAATATGAAAACTACACTTTTTCCTGCAGTAATATTTATCGGGTTAGGCGGCATCCTTTGCGGATGTGGAAATAATTCTAAAACAGAAGATAAGTCGCAGCAAGCAAAACAATTAACGCAAAATATCGGACAATACATTGTGAATTCGGACACTGAAAATCCATCTGTTTATTTGTCGCTGGTGGATTCGAAGGAAACAGATTCTTCGATGGTCTACGTTGCGAAATCGCTTCGAAATAGGGACACAATTGGGCTACAAATAGAGGTTGTCAAGAATATTCCCGCGGGTTTATACCCCGACGGCAATCCGAATAACGAAAAGGGGTTTACATCTGGTGCAATCAAATTTAGCTCTATCGGATCTGAATCTGATAATTTTATTCAGGCACTTGGCGGGCTTTACAAGCATTCTGTAAAAGGGGGGATGACTGAAGTCACTTTGTTACCACTTGTCTTTTCGTCTAATAAAAAGAATATTGATTTGAAAAAAAATGGGACATATACGTTTAAACTGTTTTTCAATAATAGCGCCGGTGCTGAAGCGGAAGTCTTCGCCGTGCTAGATTTGTATAAGCGATTATTTGAATTCCGTGCCAAGGATTCTACGCAGTATGAGCGAATTTTGGCGGCTTTCCAAGGCTTATGATGGCAGGACAAAATTTTATATAGGCTGGATGACATTCATTCAGCCTTTTTTATTTCGACTGTTCAACAACAGATGTATTTTCTGAAAAAGAAGATGATAAATGTAATTTTCGGTCGACTTGATCCAGGGTGCGATAGTCGCTTGATAAGGCGTTTGAAAGTAAAAGCGCTATTCCTGCTAAAAATGAGATGATGAGTTTTTGCATAGATATGGTATGATTTGTTGTCCTGAAAGTAGGCAGAGACTTGGAAGCAACCAAGACTAATTAGGTGAATTATTTTGTCTGTTCGGTAAACAGTCTGATTCTTTCGGTTAATGCTCGCTACTGTTCTAAGATTTTCCTATCTTGATCCCATGATCGTTCGGTTGTGGAGTGCTATATGTTTATGCACATTAATAGGTGTGGTCTTTGCACAAAATACTGGCCGAGATAGGGAGCCGCTCGGTAAAATTACAGATAGCAGATTAGGCGAGTTGTCCGGCTTAATTGTTAGCAGGCAATCATCGTCTTTGTTTTGGACGCATAATGACAGCGGAGACAGCGCGCGTATTTTCTTAATTGACGATAAAGCGCAGACGAAGATTACTTATTTGTTGGAAGGCGTACGGGGAATCGATACGGAGGACATTGCTTGTTTTCAAAGAGGAGGGAAAAACTTTGTCGTTTTGGCCGACATTGGGGATAATCGGGCTGTGCGAAAAGAGGTTAAGTTGTACATTTTTGAAGAACCACTTTGGGACGGTAAAATGCATCATGATATTATTTCCGCTGAAGCAATTACACAGGTTACTTTGCGTTACGAAGATGGTGCACGGGATGCAGAAGCGCTTTTTATCGATCCATTAGATCTCACTGGATACATTATTTCTAAACGTGATTTCCAGGTCGGTGTATATCCATTTTCTTTAGACAACGCGTTGGTGGGACAGTCCTTAGTGTTGAAACGGAAGTTCGATTTACCTATGACCTTCGTCACGGCGGCTGATATGACACGTGACGGAGCTGGGCTGCTTATTAAAAACCTAACTCAGGTGTTTTATTGGGAACGCAAACGTAACGAAACAATATTACAGATGCTTGGACGGAAACCGAGGACGCTTACTTACCAACCTGAGCCGCAAGGGGAGGCGATCTGCTTTGGAGATCTGCGCGGAGTTTTTTATACGATAAGTGAACGTCCATTAGGATTAGATGCTTATCTTTATCGTTATTATATAACACCCTTACATTAAGATATTTGATTTTTTATTTTACCTTATGAAGAAATTGATTGCACTGTTTGCTATGTTTATGGGATTGTACACATCCCATGCGGCAAAAGTGGATACCGTTGCGGTCCAAAGTCAACGTATGAAAAAACAAGTCAAGACCGTTGTTATTTCGCCTGAAAATGAGCAAGCGAAGGCTGTATTGTATTTATTACATGGCTATTCAGGCAATTACAGCAATTGGGTGCAAAGAGCACCCCGGTTGAAAGAATTGGTGGATACCTACGGATTCTTAGTTGTATGTCCAGATGGCGGATTTGACAGTTGGTATTGGGACACGGATCGTACGGAATATCAATACGAGTCTTTTATTACGAAAGAATTATTGCCCTATGTAGAGAAGAATTATCACGTGACAGCTAGTCGAAGCCATCGGGCAATCACTGGGCTTAGTATGGGAGGTCATGGCGCACTATATCTTGCATTTCGTCATCAAGATTTATTTGCGTTCGCTGGAAGCACGTCAGGAGGTGTAGATATTCGCCCTTTTCCGAATAACTGGAATATGAAACAGCGACTAGGCGCATATCACGAACACCCAGCTGTATGGGATGAACACACAGTTATTGAACTAACACATCTGATACAGCCAGGAAACTTACAGCTGTTTATCGATTGCGGTACGGAAGATTTCTTTTTCGGTGTAAATAACAAATTGCACGAAAAACTGACCTACTTGAATATACCTCATCACTACCTTACCATGCCAGGCAAACACGATTGGAACTATTGGTCTCGCTCGATCGATTTTCAGATGGCTTTTTTCAACCAATGTTTTCAACAAACTAATGCTGTGAAATAAACGGGATGCATAGATTATATTTTATTTTCATCGCTATCCTGCTGTCAGGCAATTTGCGAGCACAGCAGGTAATCCTCAGTGGTGTAGTACGTGATGCTTCGTCGGGCGAAACGCTAATTGGAGCAGTCGTATCTGTTCAGAATGGAGAGCTTGCTACCAGCACGAATACATATGGTTTTTATTCGTTAACAGTACCTGGAGGTAGACATAGTGTCGTTTTGAGCTACGTAGGTTATCAGACGCTGGTGCAGGATATGGATGTGACAAGCAATCAACGCGTCAATTTTGAATTAAAGCCGCTAGATAATCGGATTGATGAGGTTGTGGTGTCTGCCAAACGTAAAGATGGGAACGTTCGTGATGCACAGATGGGAGCGCTTAACTTTAGTATGGAGGAAATTAAAAATATTCCTGTACTTTTTGGCGAAAAAGATCTATTAAAAACCATACAATTATTGCCGGGCGTGCAAAGCGGGGGAGAAGGCACTTCGAATTTTTATGTCCGTGGTGGCGGCTCTGATCAAAATTTAATTTTGTTGGACGAAGCAACGGTGTATAATGCATCGCACTTATTGGGATTTTTCTCTACGTTTAATTCGGATGCAATTAAAGATGTACAATTATATAAAGGAGGTGTGCCGGCACAGTACGGAGGACGCATCTCATCTGTTCTCGATATAGCAATGGTGGACGGTAATCAGAAACGCTTTGCTGCAGAAGGAGGTATAGGTCTAATTGCATCGCGATTGAAAATCGAAGCGCCTCTTGTGAAGGACAAAAGCTCCTTTATGCTCAGTGGACGACGTACGTACGCGGATATGTTTTTGAAGCTATCGAAGGATAAGGACGTAAATAGTAGTAAGCTCTATTTTTATGATTTAAACGCTAAACTGAATTATAAGCTTAATGATAAAAATACCCTGTATGTTTCCGGGTATTTCGGAAAAGACGACTTGGGGTATTCTGATTTGTTCAGTTTCGATTGGGGTAATGCAACAGGAACAGTAAGGTGGAACCATTTATTTAGTGAACGCCTATTTAGTAACACTTCGTTAATATATAGCGACTTCACATATAATGTGCAAGTATCAAGTGATGATAGCGATTTTAAGATTGCGTCGAAGATTCGTAATTGGAATGTCAAACAAGATTTTTCCTTGTATGCAGATGCCAATAGTACAATCCGTTTCGGTGTACATGCGCTCCACCAATCCATTCATCCGGCGAGTCTATCAGCAGGAGAAAACACCGCTGTCAACTCAATAGATGTGGACAGCCGCCAAGGAATAGATGTGGCAGCATATGCGTCGCATGAATGGAAACCTTCGGAACGACTTTCATTTATTTATGGTGTTCGGCTGAATGATTTTATGGTAATGGGGCCTGGAACTTTTTATGAGTTTGATAGCGATGGCGAACCGACTTCCGAGAAGTATTATGGAACCGAGATCGTGAAACACTACTTAAATTTGGAACCTCGTTTTTCTGCGAGTTTTTTGCTTAACGAACAAAGCAGCATAAAGGCTTCATACAATCGAATTGCCCAGAATCTGCATCAATTAACCAATACGACATCGAGCTTGCCAACAGATCAGTATGTGGTGAGTAGCTTAAATATTAAACCGCAGATTGCAAACCAAGTGGCGATGGGGTATTTCCGGAACTTTCAAGGAAACAGATATGAGTTTTCTGTTGAAGCATATTTTAAAAAAATGGATAATCAAATCGACTTTAGAAATGGTGCTGATCTTCAAGCCAACCGCTATCTGGAAGGAGAATTACTTTTTGGTATTGGACGAGCCTATGGTTTAGAGTGGTACCTACGTAAAAACAGCGGCAAATTAAACGGTTGGGTAAGCTATACTTTAGCAAAAAGCGAGCGTAAATTTGATGGAATAGACAGTGGTAACTGGTTTCGCGCGCGGCAGGATCGTACGCATGATCTATCCGTAGTAGCGATGTATGAGTTGTCAAAAAAATGGACAATTGGTACAACCTTTGTTTTTAATACAGGTAATGCCGTGACTTTTCCAAGCGGTAAATACGAAGTGGATGGAAAATCAATGTTCTATTATACGGAACGTAACGGCTACCGTATGCCAAATTATCATCGCTTGGATCTTTCAGCGACTTATGAACCGACGAAAACAAACAAGCGGTTTCAATCTAGTTGGACATTTGGCATATACAACGTGTACAATAGGAAGAATGCCTACATCATTGATTTCAGAGAAAAGGAGTCTAATCCAAACATAACGGAGGCTTACAAGGTGGCTCTTTTTGGAGCAATTCCTTCGGTTACCTGGAACTTTAAATTTTAATAACATGTCCCTGAAATATTATTTTATCCTGTGCTGTTCCTTGTTGGTACTTGCAGCTTGCGAGGAAGTCATTGATATCGATCTAAATGCTGCAGATCCACGTGTGGTGATTGAAGCGCAGTTGTCTGATCTAAATTCAGTACAACGGATTCGTGTATCCAAATCAGTGGCTTTCAGTGAGTCAATAAACTCTTTACCTGTTGAAAACGCTCTAGTTACGGTTCGTGACGATCAAGGTAGAAACTTTAGTTTTCAGTATGAACAAAATGGAAATTATATCCATCCGAATTTTAAACCGGTAGCTGGCCGTACATATGTCTTGCACGTGTACGTCGGAGACGAGCTTTATGAATCGTCCTGTATAATGCCTGCCTATGTGGACGTGGACTCGATTGGCGTTTTGGAGGAAAATATATTTGGTGATCCATATTATTTTGCGACATTTAAATTCAACGATCCTGCTGATGTGAACAATTATTATAAATATGATCTTTCGATCAATGGTGCTCCATATCGCTTTGCTTCGGCGTTGAATGATAAATTTAATGACGGTCTTTATGTTACACATCAGATATCTGATTTGGATACAGATCTGGTGGTTGGGGACAGTATCAATGTAAGAAGATATTGTGTAGATCGGAAGGTTTATGAATATTGGAACGAGTTTCAAAGCACTAATCCGGGGACTGCGGCTCCTGGAAATCCTACTTCAAACATTTCTAATAATGCTCTTGGTTATTTCTCGGTTGCGTCGGCCAAGGAGTTTGGTCTTCGAATCGAAGAGGGTGGTTTCATAGAAGAATGAGCGTTCCGTGAATTAGAGAGTATCAAACGTATACCCTTTTGTTTGCAGATAGGCAATTGCTTTGGGTAATGCATACGACATACGGGGCATGGCCTTTGGGTTATCGTGAAAAACAATGATGGAACCATTTTTCGTATGATTAATAATATGTTGAAGGCATTTTTCAGGAGTTAAGCTTTCATCGAAATCGCCAGATAGAACATCCCAAAAAATAATCTGAAAATGCTTATCCAATTGGCGTAATTGAGACTTCTTTGCGCGAGCATAGGGAGGCCGGAAAAGGTTGGTTTTTGTGAGATCCTGACAGCTCTGTACATTTTGCAAATACACGTGATCCTCCGTGTCCCAACCTTTTAAATGATTATACGTATGGTTACCAACTTGGTGCCCCTCTTTTAGGATACGATCGAATAGTACGGGATGTTTTTGTACGTTATCGCCCACACAGAAAAATGTTGCCTTGATTTGAAATCTTGCTAATGTATCCAGGACGAAAGTTGTAGCTTCTGGGACAGGTCCATCGTCAAAGGTAAGATAGATTTTTTTTTCCGATCTCGATTTGTTGAAAGTGACGTTAGGATAATACCAACGCAAAAAAAAAGGCGCGTTTACAAAATACATGTTGATAATATCAGATTTTTGTCTCAAATTTAGGAATCATTTATCCTTAATTACGAAATGATAAGAAAATTATCTTCCTGTATATTTTTACTGTTGTTTTTTCTTGCTGTAGGAGGTTCTAAATCTTATGCCCAGATCTCGCTGGAACGGGCGATCGAGACTATGCTAGAGCGAAATTTGCAAATTCGGCAGGCGCAATTTGGCGTGCGGCTGACAGAACAGACGCTCTATCAATCGAAATCAGAGCTATATCCTAATCTTTCCTTTGGAGCGAGTAACTCTTACAATTACGGATTAACGTTTGACCAAACTTCCGGCCAACTTATTCGTGGCAATGATTGGACAAGTAATGCAGGAGCACAATTATCTTCTAGTGTCGCGGTTTTTCAGGGTTTTCAGAAAATCAACCAAATCAAAGCGAATAAAATACAATTGTCGATCGATATCACCGAAGTAGATAAAGTTAAAAATGATCTAGTCCTTTCCGTGGTTACGAACTATTTAGAAGCCATCACAAATGGGGAATTATTTGAAGCAGCCCAACAGCAGGCCGAATTGTCCAAAGAACAACTCCGACAAGACAGTATTCAATTCGCCGTTGGAAATAAAACCGTTGCCGATTTAGCTCAAGCAGAGAATCAAGTGGCGACCGATGAGTTGAATATTATGACCTCAGAAAATGCCTACCAATTATCCATGCTTAATTTAAAGCAATTAATGGAGATGTCGCCGGATACTGTTTTTACTTTAATAAAGCCAAATATTGCAGATGTGATGGCGGAATATGCTGTCACTTCTTTCGACGACGTTTTCTCACAGGCTTTGATAACGCAACCAGGGATTGAACAAGCCGGCTATAACAAACAGTTAGCACTGAGAAATATAGATATTGCCAAAGGCGCTTATTTCCCTACTATAAATGTTTCCGCAGGATACGGTACAAACTACTCATCGCAAGCATTAAATCCTCTTACGCAGGCTAAATGGGCTTTTTTTGACCAGTTTAACGAGAACAAATCTTTTCGAGGAACGATTAGCTTAGAGGTGCCGATTTTTAATAATAATCGAACCAAGGTTGCTGTTAGTAAGGCTAAAATCAATTATTTGCAAGCCGAAAATGATGCCGCGATTACCCGTCGAAATCTAGAAAAGACGATAGCACAGGCTATCTTGGATCTTCGGTCTGCCAATAAGCAATATTTCGCGTCGCAGATTGCTTTTAATACGTCTAAAGTCGCTTACGAAACAATCAAAGAAAGATACGACGTTGGTATGGCGAATTCTATTGAGATGTTTACCGCACAGACGAATATGAACAAAGCGGAGTTTGATATGATCCGTAGAAAATATGAAATGGTGTTTCGTGGGAAAGTGATCGATTATTATATCGGTAAACCTATTACATTTTAATACAATAATTCATGGCAAAAAAGAAGAGCAATCTACCGAAAATACTAGTCATTGTTGCGGTGGTAATTTTGGTAGCTGTTATTGCGGGCAGTAAACTAGGATGGTTTGGTGATGGAGCCGAACAGAAGGTAGCCGTTGACGTGGTCCAGGAAAAAACGATTTCTGAGTTGGTATCTGCGAGTGGTAAAGTGCAGCCCGAGTTCGAGGTCAAGTTAAGTTCGGAAGTGTCGGGAGAAATTATAGAATTGAATGTGCGGGAAGGACAGGTGGTAAAAAAAGGAGATGTACTTTGTCGCGTGAAACCTGACTTACTGCAGTCGAGCTATGATCAGGTCGCTGCAATGGTAAGCCAACAACAAGCAAATCTTGCAGGAGCGCAACAGATGTTAAAACAACAAGAAGCTAACTTTGCCAACACAGAGGCTATCTACAAGCGCAGTTCTGAACTTTTTGATAAGCGGGTAATCTCTGCGTCAGAGATGGATAAGGCTCGTGCGGATTATGAAAGTGCACGGGCTAGTATCGAATCGCAACGACAACAGGTGGTCGCTGCGCGTTTTGCCGTAAACCAGTCGCAAGCGCAATTGCAAGAGGCCGGGAATAGTTTATCTCGGACAACCATCTATGCGCCCGCTGATGGAGTGGTTTCGTTATTATCGATCGAACTAGGCGAACGTGTCGTAGGTACGGCACAAATGGCCGGTACAGAAATTATGCGTATAGCAAATATGTCGACAATGGAAGTCAATGTAGAAGTCAACGAAAATGATATCAATCGGGTTAAGGTTGGGAATGAGGCTGCCATTGAAGTCGATGCTTTCCAAGGTAGGAAATTTAAAGGTAAAGTGACTGAAATATCGAGTTCGTCGACATCGACGGGAACAACAGCCACGGCCGCTACCACGGCAGAACAGGTAACAAACTTTAATGTGAAGGTTCGAATTGAAACATCTTCTTATAAAGATCTAATCGATGACGATAATGTAAATTCTTCACCTTTTAAACCAGGCTTATCTGCCACCGTACAGATCCATACGAAATCCGATAAAGGGCTTATAGTTCCTATTCAAGCTGTCACCGTCCGAACTGGTGAGGGCGAGGCCGATTCAGTAAGCAACGGAGAAGTCAAAGAATACGTATTTGTACTAAGTGGCGATGTGGTCAAGATGACGGAAGTAGAAACTGGTATACAAGACGACAGCAATATTATTGTTAAATCTGGTCTAAAAAAAGGCGATCAGGTCGTTTCAAGACCATTTAACGCTATTTCGAAATTGTTGAAAGACGGTACGCGTGTTAAAAAAGTAGAGGCAAGCGAGCTGAAGTAAGTCTAAAAATTCAAAGAACGTATGTTATATAATGAAAAACATTGTACTTTTTTTCGGACTGAGTGAACGAGAGCGTAAAGGGTCTCTCTTTTTTTTGCTGCTCATCGTGATCGTGCTGCTTATGCCAAGGATTTATCAATTTTACATCGGTGAGTCGCGATCGGAAGCCGCAATTGTTTCAGTAACATTTCGTGAAAGTTTAGTTGTCGACGAGAAGGCTTATAAGGATAATGAAAGTCAATCTGTGTATCGCCAACATCTTTTCGATGATGACAAGCCAAAGCACCGGTCAAAGATTTTTCCATTTAATCCAAACAATTTACCGAAAGAGATATGGAGAGAGCTAGGATTTAGCGATCGTCAGATCCAGGTAATCAAAAATTATGAAGCAAAAGGAGGACGTTTTCGTTCAGCAAATGATCTAGCGAAAATATATTCGATATCAACGCAAGACATGGAACGGTTGAAACCCTACTTGCGGTTTGAGGCAGGATCTTCAAAAGCGAATTTTAAGACGAAAGAAACTGAGGCTCCATTGGTCAAAACGATAAATAGATTGGAAATAAACAAAGCCGATTCCGCGGAATTGGAGAATCTAAAGGGGATAGGGCCGATATTGGCGTCGCGAATCGTTAAATTTCGGAGCCGTCTCGGTGGATTTCATCATGTAAACCAAATCCAAGAAGTCTATGGCGTCTCGGACGAGCTTTTCGCAGCATTGAAAGGAAATTTCGTTGACACCGAAAATGAAGTGAAAAAGATGAACATCAACACGCTAACCGAGGAAGAATTGGCCTCTCATCCTTATATATCGAAAAAAATAGCTAGAATATTGGTTCGGTATCGAGAGCAGCATGGTGGCTTTAGATCCATTGCCGACCTTCGACTGATTTACGCTCTAGATGTTGAATTTTTGCACAAAATTGAACCTTATTTGCAATTTGATTAGAAGATGAGTTTAGAACAACGATTAAAGGCTGTCATCCGAGATATTCCTGACTTCCCGCAACCGGGGGTTGTGTTCAAAGATATTACTCCCATTTTAAAAGATCAGGAATTGTGCGATGCTATTGTGGAGGCGTTCGCGGCGCAGATTAATGAACTGGGAATAGACGTAGTTGCTGGGGTTGAAAGCAGAGGCTTTCTGTTCGGACTTATGCTGGCCAATAAATTAAGTGTTCCATTTGTTCCTATTCGAAAGCAAGGAAAGCTTCCTTTTAAAACTATTTCCGAGTCCTATAAACTGGAATATGGACAAGCTACTATTGAAATTCATGAAGATGCTTTTGAGGCAGGATGTCGCGTCCTTATCCACGATGACCTGCTGGCCACTGGAGGAACAGTCGTCGCAGCTTCCAAATTAATAGAGAAGTTGGGTGGTACGGTCGCGGGTTACGCCTTTGTCATTAGTCTAGATTTTTTGCAGAGCCGAGGTAGACTTACGCGATTCAGTGAAGAAGTGGTTTCGTTGGTGAGCTATAACGATTGAATTGGTTGACCGGTATTTACAAAAAATCGTTATTATTTTATGACTATGGAAATAAAATAATAACGATTTTTGGTGCACTATTTCGTGGCAATTAGTGTTCCCTCTATCTGGTAATATTTATCGTTCATTAATAATACAGATTGATTTTTTTCCAAGCTGTACGTCGAGTCCTTAATGTATCGTAGAACTTCTTTCGTCTCATAGAGCGAATTTTTGATAGTTCGATGGACGACTATCGTTTGCAATTCGCCGCCTGATCCATAGGTCAGTTCAACGGATGATAGGTCAATCTTCGGATTTGTCGATCGGAAAGTAACCTTACGTGTGGTACTATCTTTTTCTAAATACCCGAGATAGGCAGATTTGTTTAAATCCACCGAAGCAAAACTGGACAATTCATTTTTCCAATTGTCCACACGCAATGTTTTTGTTTCGGATATAGAATCTTTGGTAACCGTTTTCTGAATCTCGGGGTTTTCGGTTGTCAGTCGTTGCACCTCCTCTTCAAAAAAGTGTGGGAGGTCAACAAACATCTCTTTTTGCGTTGCAGGGGTATTTGATGAATGACAGGATAGTAATGAAGCAGTAAAAGCAACTGCGACTACTGCTCTTAAAATAGTTTTTTCCATTCTATACCAACACATTGCCAGTCATCTCTACGGGTATTTCAGCGCCCAATAGGGTTAATATAGTGGGGGCAATGTCGCCCAGCTTTCCATCTTTAATATGTTGAAAGTCTTTATCAATCAAAATGCACGGTACGAGGTTGGTTGTATGCGCGGTGTTCGGAGAACCATCGTCATTTACCATAAATTCAGAATTTCCATGATCTGCTAAAATAATAAACGAGTATCCTTTCGCGAGTCCGGTTTCAACGACTTGTTTCGTACATCCATCTACTGTTTCTACCGCCTTCACAACAGCGTCGAATACACCGGTGTGACCCACCATATCTGGGTTTGCGAAATTCAAGCAAATAAAGTCTGGTGTGTTTTCGATCATATCTCTACATATGGCCTCCGTGATTCCGGCGGCACTCATCTCTGGCTGTAGATCGTAAGTAGCGACTTTGGGCGAGGGAACCAGTAATCGCCTTTCTCCAGCAAATTCATCTTCCCGCCCGCCAGAGAAAAAGAACGTCACATGTGGATATTTTTCGGTTTCGGCGATTCTTACCTGTGTTTTATCTTGGTCACTTAACGCTTCACCAAGTGTGTTGGAAAGATTATCCTTCTGGAACACAACGTGTACGTTTTTAAACGTTTCATCATAGGATGTCATGGTCACGTAATGCAGGGAGAGTGGCTTCATATCGTATTGTGGAAAAGCGTCCTGTGTCAATGCAATTGTAATCTCACGCCCCCGATCCGTACGGAAGTTATAACAAAATACGACGTCACCCTCTTCAATTTTTGCTATTGGGTTACCAGTCGAGTCGGTAACAACGACTGGTTTAATAAACTCATCTGTAATACCATTTTTGTAAGATTCCTCGATGGTTTGTGCAATATTAGTCGTTGGCGTACCGACGCCTTTTGTTAAGAGGTCATATGCTTCTTTTACTCGTTCCCACCGGTTATCACGGTCCATCGCATAATAGCGGCCAATCGCGCTGGCAATAGTTCCTACCGATGTAGATAGATGTTCCTGTAAATCTTTGATATACTTTAGCCCTCCATTCGGATCTGTATCACGGCCGTCCATGAAAGCATGTATGAATACTTGCTGATCGGTTAGATCCGCCCGCTTCGCGGCGTCCGCTAATGCTTTTAGATGCTCAATATGTGCATGCACTCCGCCATCGGATAATAATCCAATGAAATGAATCTTTTTATTTGTTCTTTTTGCGTATGCAAATGATTCCTGGATGACCGTATTGGTATTGAATTCACCGTCTTGCGCTGCTTTATTGATACGGCCTAACTCTTGATAGACAATACGTCCGGCGCCTAAATTCATGTGTCCGACTTCCGAGTTACCCATCTGCCCATTTGGTAGTCCAACGGCCTCTCCCGACGCTTCCAATCTGGCGTTCGGATACGATGTTAATAGATAATCTAAAAATGGGGTTTTTGCCGTCTTTACAGCGTTTGAACTATCTTCTTTGCCATATCCTAAACCATCTAGGATTACTAGCGCTACTCTTTTGTTTTCTAAATTACTCACACACAAATATATTTATTTATGAAAAGATAAACGACAATCGCCTGTCTAAATTTTATAGAAAGGTGCAATTTATTGGCACTATTTTGGTATTAACTCTTACGTAAAATTTGATAACGTTCGGATTATGTATTCATATTGGTTATCTAGGCAATTTTTTTCGATCTATACGCTGATTTCCGCGGTGACTATTTTTGTGAATACCTCCGCAACGTATAAATTTGCTCCACTGGACGAAGTTATTAAGGAAACGGCCGCCGCGTTGAAACTGGGAGATGCTAAGCGAGTCAGTACCTATTTTTCAACGAATGTAAGCCTCTCCGTTAAACGCGATGAAGGGAATTATACGAAATTTCAAGCAGAGCTGCTCCTTGATGAATTTTTTAGGGCTAACAAAGTGACGCATATAAAAGAAGTCCAAAAAATAAGCAATGCGTCCAATTCGTTTGTAGTTTTTTCCTTGAAATCGAATACAAACACCTTTCGCGTTTTTATCAAATTCACACAAACCAATAAAGATTTTCAGATAAGTGAACTGCGAATAGAGTAGGCAAACGATCGATAAAAATTGCCTGAAGATTTTATAATAAAATTTATTTTCGTCATCTTCGCTAAATAATTTTAATTCGAAATAAATGGCGGTGGAGTTAAGTAAATTGGAGAAATTTGTAGAATTGGCTCTTGAAGAGGACGTGAGAGAAGGTGATCATACTTCCTTATCAACAATTGATCCTGCCGTACTAGGTGAGGCGAAATTGCTTGTTAAAGACACGGGGGTTTTGGCAGGAGTCTCTGTCGCAGAAAATATTTTTCGTTTAATTGATTCGAGTCTTGTTTTGAACATATTCTTAAATGACGGAGAGTCCGTTGAACCAGGACAGACGGCATTTTATGTGAAAGGAAGTGTCCATAGTATCCTCAAAGCTGAACGGCTGGTGCTGAACGTAATGCAGCGCATGTCAGGGATTGCCACCCGAACGAAGTTATACACAGAACAACTAAAAGGAACCGAGACAAAAATTTTGGATACTCGGAAAACAACGCCGTTATTGCGCTTTTTAGAAAAAGAGGCGGTGCGTATAGGAGGTGGAGTGAACCATCGAATTGGATTGTATGATATGATTTTGATTAAGGATAATCATGTTGATTATGCCGGTGGAATTAGTAATGCTCTCCAAAAGGCACAAGCCTATCGGACCGTTCATAAGTTGAATATTCCTATCGAAATCGAAGTGCGAAATTTTACAGAATTGGAGGAGGTGCTAGCAAACGAGCGTGTCGATCGGATTATGCTGGATAATTTTACGCCTGAGGATGTTAAAAAGGCCGTAGAGCTTGTTAACGGTCGGTTGGTTACCGAAGCTTCTGGAGGAATCACGTTAGATAGCATACGGGCCTATGCATTAGCCGGTGTGGATTTTGTTTCAGTCGGAGCGTTAACGCACTCGGTAAAAAGTTTGGATTTAAGCTTAAAGGCTAAGATTATATAGTTATATTTAAGAGGCTTAAATTAATATATGATTTCAATTTATTTAGTAGGCATCGTCATATTAGCTTATTTATTTGGTTCTATCCCGTCCGCTGTCTGGTTTGGGGAAGCATTTTACGGGGTCGATGTTCGGGAGTATGGGAGTGGGAATGCTGGAGCAACAAATACTTTTCGCGTTTTAGGGAAGAAAGCAGGATCGGTCGTGATGTTTGTAGATATCTTGAAAGGTTGGACGGCAACGAATCTACCTCATTTATTGGACCCTACGGTTGTCGGTGTCCCTAATTCTGTACAATTTGTAAATTTTCAGTTAGCTTTAGGTGTTATTGCCGTATTGGGACATTTGTTTCCGATTTTTGCAGGCTTTCGTGGTGGAAAAGGTGTTGCCACGCTCTTTGGGATGGTTATTGCCATACATCCTGAAGCGGCGCTTTGCTGTGTAACGGTGTTTTTGTTGACGCTTGTCATTACACATTATGTTTCCCTTAGTTCAATTTTAGCTGGATTCACTTTTCCTTTTAGTATTGCGTTTATTTTTCACACGTCTGTACCGGCTGTTCTCCTCTATGGAATCGCCATTTGCGCTTTGATATTGGTAACTCATCAAAAGAATATTGAGCGGTTGCTAAAGGGACATGAGTCGAAGATCTATTTGTTCAAGAAAAAGCAAGACTAATTATTTAGGCATAAGTTTTGCATCAGTTTCAGAAAAGCTTAATCTAATATGAAAAGGATATTTAAATATACGTTTATAGTGGCGCTTGTTGCGATAGTTGCTTCGTGTTCCACTGTTCCGCTGTCTGGAAGAAAACAATTGTCATTGGTAAGCGATGAACAGATTCAAGAGCAAGCGGCGGTTGCGTACAAGGAGTTCTTGAATTCTTCAAAGACAAAGGTGGTGACAGGTACCTCGAACGCGGCACTTGTTAAAAAGGTTGGAAATAGAATTGCGACAGCAGTTAATCAATATTTGGCGGCAGAAGGCTTAGCGAACCAATACAATTTTAACTGGGAGTTTAACTTGGTGGAAAGTAATGACGTGAATGCATGGTGTATGCCAGGAGGAAAGGTTGCTGTATATACGGGTATTTTGCCATTTACAGCTAATGAAGCTGGTTTAGCTACCGTAATGGGACATGAGATTGCTCATGCCATAGCTCGTCATTCGATGGAACAGATGTCTAATCAATATGCCATGCAAGTTGGAGCTCAGGTATTGGGGGTGGCTACCTCTGGTAAAAGTTCTATCGTTCAGGGGCTTGTGAATAACGCCTATGGTATAGGTGGACAGCTAGCTTTGCTGAAATATTCAAGAAGTAACGAATCTGAAGCGGATCAATTGGGACTTATTTTTATGGCTATGGCAGGCTATAATCCGGAGACTGCTGTAAAGTTTTGGGAACGAATGGCATCTGCAAAAGCCGCTAGTTCAACGCCTGAATTTCTCAGTACCCATCCGAGCGATGTACGAAGGATTAACGATATTCAAAAGCTGATCCCTACAGCGATGAAGTATTATAAAAAATAAAAATGCTTAAACACTAAAAATAAAAGGACCTATATAGGTCCTTTTGCTTTAAAAGCGATTTTCTTTCCTTTTTTTGAAGTATGCGTCGATTCGCTGAACGGAGAAAGCATTAAGGCATTTTTCAGCCGTCAAACCACCCTTGCGAGCCATATAGATTCCATATTTCATGTCTTCTAACCCATCCATTCGGTGTGCATCCGGATTAATGGATAGCATGACACCCTGTTCGAGCGCATATTGTTGCCATCGCCAATCTAAGTCTAAACGCAATGGATTGGCATTGATCTCAATGGCCACTCCATTTGCAGCGCAGGCGTCAATAACTTTTTTATGATTAATTGGATATCCAGCCCTGCTCAACAGTAATCGTCCTGTAGGATGGCCCAAAATGGTAGTGTATGGATTCTCTATCGCCCGAATTAATCGGTGTGTAGCCTTATCCTCATCCATACGCAAGTTACTATGGACAGAAGCCACTACAAAATCAAATTTCTCCAAGATATCGTTTGCATAATCGAGCGCCCCGTCTGATAAAATGTCAGATTCAATTCCTTTAAATATTCGGAATGGGGCGAACTTGAGGTTTAATCGATCTATCTCTTGCCATTGCTGCTCTAGCCGGTCAACCGACAGTCCGTTCGCATATACAGCTGTTTTCGAATGATCACATATCCCGAAATATTCCAGGGCCAAATTGTCTTTACAATACGTAGCCATTTGTTCCAGAGAATGCACGCCATCACTATATGTCGAATGGTTGTGTAACGCTCCTCGTAAGTCGTGGTAGTTTATTAGCGAAGGAGACGTTCCTCTTTTTGCCCAAGATACCTCGTCCCCACCTTCGCGTAGCTCGGGTTCAATATATTGCAGTCCTAAAGCCTGATAGATCCCCTCCTCGTCTGGAAGCATGGGGATGTTGGGTTGAATCAATTTTAGCTGTTGAAGGTGTAATTCGCTACCTGTGGTTACTAGCAAGTTGTTGGTAAACTCTTCTACATTTGAATAAATAATCTGGAATCGAACCCCGAGTTCATTGCTTATCAAGAGAGAAGCGTCAAAGATCTCCAGGACGGTAAATATTTTTTGCAGATTTATCCAGTCATGAAGCATGAAAATAGGACTAGTCGTTAAAATATCTACAGAAGAAATGACTTCACACTTCCGGCGGAATTCTCCAGTAATTTCGTGCCTATCCACCGGAAAGGCAGAGATCATTGCAGCCAAAAGCTCATGAGCCATCTGTTCGGTCTTAGCATACAAAAAGAGCCCCTGATTCGAATTGGTAAATTCGATAGCTTTACGGATCTCTTCTTGCGTTTTCAGACCGAAACCTTTTGCTGCTACCAATCGGTTCTCGTTGCAAGCGTACAACAATTCTCCTACGGACTCAATGCCGAGCTCCTGCCAAATGATTTGTATCTTTTTTGGACCTAGTCCTTTAATAGAAAGCATTTCCAGAATACCCTGGGGCGTTTTACGTATAAGTATGTCCAATTCGGTAAATGATCCTGTTTCGATAATTGTCTGGATCCGATCTGCAGTACTTTTTCCAATGCCGGGCTGTTCGCTTAGCTGTTGCAGCGATGCATCGACGGCGGGGAAAGGCAATTTGTCGATCTTAAAGGATGCGGAAGCCATAGCTTTCGTTCGAAAAGGGTTCTCGTTGAATAGTTCCATCAACTGACTGCATAATTTGAACGCTTTTGCTATTGCCTTATTTTCCATGTGCTAAGAATGATAATTTTCTACGTTAGCTTCTCCTATTATAGGTCTTTTGTATTTATTGATAATTAAGCGTATACCGCTGTTCTTCGTGAAAAATTTAATTGACCAGTTAACAAAAGTTACCAATTTGTTCCGAAATCCAAAGATAGAAACTAAATGCACAAACATCCACGTCGCCCATGCTAAAAAACCTTTCATATGAAAATTGCCCATATCTACGACTGCTCGATTACGACCAACAGTAGCCATTGAACCTTTATCAAAATACTTAAAATCTTCTATAAACTGTCCGTTCATTCTATGTAGAATATGCCGTGCCACATATTTTCCCTGCTGCTGTGCAACGGGCGCGACGCCTGGAAGACCACGCGGGGTTTCTTCGGTAATCATCGCTGCAACATCGCCCACCGCATAAACGTCTTCCATTCCATCGGCGCGGCATTGTCCGTCTGTTTTAATCCGATTACCGCGTTGAATGTTTTCGTCGGCTATACCTTGCGGAAATTGCCCCATGACGCCAGCTCCCCAAATGACAGTTTTTGTTGGAATTGACTCACCGTTTGAAAACGTAATGGTATTTCCGTCGTAACCGGTTACTTGTGTGTTTAGCATGACTTTGACACCTAACTCGGTCAGGTAGCGTGCTGCATCTTGTGATGATTTTTCCGAAAGTGCTCCTAAAATCTTACCCGTGCCTTCCACTAGATAGACTTTCATTTCATGTGTAGATAGCTCGGGATAGTCCTTTTTTAGCATATGTAATTGAATCTCGGCTATAGCTCCCGACAACTCTACACCAGTCGGCCCACCGCCAACGACGACGAAATTAAGGTAACGTTCCCTATCGTCGTAATTTTTACGTAGCACGGCTTCCTCGAGGTTTTGTAATACATAACTTCGGATGTTCAGCGCCTCGTGAATACTTTTCATGGGAAGTGCGTACTTTTCTACCTGTTTATTGCCGAAGAAATTGGAAGTAGCGCCTGTTGCTAAGATAAGATAGTCATAGTCATAGTCACCGACAGAGGTTTGAACGATCTTTTGCTGATGGTCAATTTTTAATACATCGGCCATCCGGAATCTAAAATTCTGTTGCGATTTAAACATTTTACGAATGGGAAACGAAATGGCATCTGCCGCCAACGTTCCTGTCGCAACCTGATACAATAGCGGTTGAAAGGTATGAAAGTTGTTCCTGTCGATTAAAAGAACTTCGACCTCTTTGTCTTTCAAATGCTTGGCGACCTCAACGCCTCCAAAGCCGCCACCAATGATAATTACTCTTGGGAAGCTTCTTTCAGAACGATCTAATAACATAAAAACTAATTTTGTTCAACAGTTAAAGTAGGTTGCAAATATCTTAATAGTTTCATGATATTCACGTTAACTTACGCTCATCTTTTTAAGAATTTTTTAGTTTTTTCAACCTACCCCATTTCTTTTTACAAAAGTACGAAAACTAAGTGTTATTTATACACTTAGTGTCGTTATGACAAGATGCCTTTGATTTTAATAGCTAACTTTTCATTCCAATTGGAGAGTCTCAGTTGACACGCTAACCTACTATTGTCATTCGCGTCCGGGAGTGTATCTAACATATCTAATTCTTGTTCAGAGGGTTCGGGCAACTGATCTTTTCCCTGTAAAATTTCTATATGGCAGGTAGCGCATAAAGCCATACCCCCACATGTTGCAAGAATATCGTATCCAGAAGCTTTTAATAGTTCCATTAAATTCAGATTAATATCCGTTGGGAGGTTGACTACACTTATACTTCCATCACGATTTTCGATGTTAATTTCTATAAGATTTTCCATAATTAGAAAGTGTTAATTCCATTCACTGTCGTGTATTTAAAGCTCAGTTTTTGTTCAGGATATACATACTTAAATGCGCTTTGGCACATCAGAGCAGCTTCATGATAACCGCATAGGATTAACTTTAGCTTACCCGGGTACGTGTTGATGTCACCAATAGCATAAATCCTTTCCGTGTTCGTACCGTAATCAAACGTGTTTACTTCGATAGCATTCTTATCAATTTGTAGTCCCCAACCGGCAATTGGACCAAGTTTTGGGCTTAGCCCATAAAGTGGGATAAAATGTTCGGTAGGGACAACGACTGGCTCTTTTTTCTTGTTTGTAAGATGAAGCTGTTCCAACCGACCATTTCCTGTCAGTCCTACTAAGTTGTGCGATAACAAAAGGTTTATTTTATGCTGCCGGGCTAAGTCGTACACTTTTTCTGCTGAATCCGGCGCGCCTCGGAAAGAGTCGCTACGGTGAACTAGTGTTACCTGATGTGCAATGTCTGACAGAAACACGGTCCAATCAAGGGCAGAATCCCCCCCTCCAGCTATAACGATATTTTTATCGCGAAAATACTCAGGATCTTTCACTATATAGTGAACGAAATTTCCTTCGTAATCCTCGAGATTTGCCAGCTCGGGTTTACGAGGCTCGAAACAACCCAATCCACCGGCAATGACGACAACTTGGCAGTGTATTAGTGAACTATCCGAACCGAAAACGTAATAAGATCCGTCTGTTTGCCTTTCTATTTTATCGACACGTTCGCCTAAGCTAAAGGTCGGATTGAAAGGAGCGATCTGTTCCATCTGGTTATCAATCAGTTCTTGCGCTTTTATCGTAGGATATCCTGGGATGTCATAGATCGGTTTATGCGGATATATCTCAGATAGTTGTCCTCCAACCTGTGGTAAAGCATCAATGACGTGGCACCTCATCTTGAGTAAACCAGCTTCGAAAACGGCGAATAGGCCAACTGGACCCGCACCAATAATGCAAATGTCTGTGATAATCATGGTTGTTGATTTAAGTTGTCATAGATGGTATTCAAAATACGTGTGAAATGCGCGAAATCTTCGTCGGATAAATTTTTCCATGCCTGCATACGTATTTCCGCAATTTCAGGTGTCAACTGTTCTACTTTCAATTTTCCAATTTTTGTTAACCTGATCTGCAACGAGCGTCGATCTTGTGGATGTCCTACTCGCTGCGCAAGCTCTTTCCTTATAAGCAAATCGATAATACGCGTAAGGGTAGGTTGATCCTTTCCAGATTTTTCTGCGAGTTCTTTGTGCGTCATCGGATCTTCCTGGTACAAAATTTTTAAGATACCCCATTGATCAATCGTTAAATCAAAAGCTTTTTGTGCAAATGATGTTTGCGCAAACTGTTTAACACGTCTAGCGGTTCGGTCGAGCAAAAACGAATACTGTGTATATCTTTCTCTTAGCATAGCAATTATTAGTATAGCAACTAATTTAGTGTAAATAAAGAGCAATTAAAAATTAGGGCAAAAAAAAGCCTAGATAAACTAGGCTCTATTCGTGAATCCACTTAAATTTATATTGTATTTCTGGGATTTTAACCCGGTCAGCCAATCGGATGAGGCGGTCCGGAAGTTTCATCAAATAATCTCGTGCTTTTTCTCCTTTATCATTTAATCCAGTTACCTTATCAATTGCCCATTCCGTGTTGAGTGATTGCAGGATCTCTACATAATCCAATGCGGTGTATACTTCTAGACGTTGAGCCGCGTCCGAAAAATGAGCAAAGGCTTCTCCTTGTGGTTCACCTGCCTCACGAAGGAAATGTGCCGGCATCACTATCTTTTTTCGCATCATATCCTCGAACGCGATCATGACTTCACTAGGATCTACTTGGAGCGCATGCGAGATAAAAGACATGTAAGCCTTTGCATGTCTCGCTTCATCCGAAGCAATTACCCCACACATTTTGGCGAGAAGACGATCTCCAGATTTCTTTGAGATACCTGCGACTCGACGGTGAGACACATTGGTTGCTAATTCTTGGAAGGAAGTGTAAATGAAATTGCGATAGGGGTCGGCACCTGTACCGATATCAAACCCGTCCTGAATTAAGTATTGTGTGGATATCTCGAATTGGCGCATGTCAATACGACCAGATAGGTACAGGTACTTATTTAATAGGTCGCCGTGGCGGTTTTCTTCTGCTGTCCATGCGCGAACCCATTTCATCCATCCTCCTTGTTCGTTTTTCTCCACATCTTCAACCATCGTTAACCACGATTCGTATGTCGGCAATGCTTCTTCAGTGATCGTGTCACCGATTAAAACGGCGACTAGGTCATACGGAAGTTCTTTCGCACTTTCTTGTAAATCTCTCACCTCCTCAAAAAAGGTATCTCGAGAGGCGTCGGGCAAGAAATCAGCAGGCTGCCACATTTCCTCTACAGGCTTAAGGTACTCGCTCATTTCATTTAACATGAACGGTTCCAGATAGGCCATCACTTCTTTTCTCGACCCTTCAGGGATATTTAATGGTAGTTCTTGCATATGATACAAAGGTAACCAATTAGAAATAAATAATCCGGCTATATTTTACAAAATTGGCAGCAACGCAACACAGGGATCCGTGTGGATGAGCATAATAAGCAGCGGCACGGACGGATAGAGGAGTCCGATGAAAAAGAATACACTCGATTGACCTATTTTCGTGCTTATTATACTAACTTTGTAGATCATTTAATGAGAATAGTATTGGAAAATTTTGATATACAGAAAATTCGCGCGGACTTCCCAATTTTAGGAAGACAAGTAAACGGTAAACCCTTAATATACTTTGACAATGGTGCTACAACACAGAAGCCGAAACAGGTGATTGATGCTATTGTTAATTACTATGTCGATATGAATAGTAATGTGCATCGTGGTGTTCACTATCTTAGTCAGATTTCCACTGATGCGTTTGAAGTGACAAGGCGGAAAGCGCAAGCTTTTATCCATGCGAAACATGATCACGAAATTATTATCACCAAAGGAACCACCGAGGCTATCAATATTGTTGCTACCTGTTATGGCCGACCCTTTATTGGAAAGGATGACGAAATCATTATCTCAGCAATGGAGCACCACTCCAATATTGTGCCATGGCAAATGCTATGTGACGAGAAAGGTTGTAAACTACGCGTTATTCCCATGGATGAACGAGGTGAACTTGATCAAAACGTTTACCGTCAACTGTTTTCGGAACGGACTAGACTTGTTGCGTGTACATACGTGTCTAATGCTCTCGGAACAGTCAACCCTATAAAAGATATGATAGAAGTGGCGCATAGTCATGGTGTGCCTGTATTGGTCGATGGAGCACAAGCCGTTCAACACATTGCCGTGGACGTGCAGGCGTTGGACGTTGACTTTTTTGCATTTTCAGGACATAAAATGTATGGTCCCACAGGGGTTGGAGTATTGTATGGGAAAGAAGAATTACTGAACAAGATGCCGCCTTATCAGGGGGGAGGAGATATGATCAAAGAAGTGACTTTCGAAAAAACAACTTACAATGAATTGCCGTTCAAGTTTGAAGCGGGTACGCCAAACATTGAAGCTGGAATTTGTTTGGCACATGCAATAGATTATCTGAATAATATTGGCTTGGAATCGATCCGTTCTTATGAAGAATCTCTGCTCGCTTACGCAACAGAACAACTATCCGCGGTAGACGGTGTTCGTTTTATTGGGATGGCTACGCATAAATCATCGGTTATCTCCTTCGTTGTGGATGGGGTGCATCCATATGATATTGGTGTTATTCTTGATAAACTTGGAATTGCTGTGCGTACCGGTCACCATTGCGCGCAACCAGTGATGGATCAATTTCAAATTCCCGGAACGGTGCGCATATCGTTGGCCATGTACAACACTAAGGAAGAAATTGATACATTGGTTGCTGGGCTTAAACGGGCGCTCCAAATGCTTAAATAATAACAGAATGACGATAAACGAGACACAAGACGAACTGATTGGTGACTTTGCCTTTTATCAAGATTGGATGGAAAAGTATGAATACATCATCCAACTCGGAAAAGAGGTGCCATTGATTAAAGAAGAATACAAAACGGAAGATTATATCATTAAAGGATGTCAGTCAAAAGTTTGGCTCTTTCCGGAGCTGCGGGACGGCAAGATCTTTTTTACGGCTGACAGTGACGCGATTATTACCAAAGGGTTGGTCAGTTTGATGGTAAAGGTTTTATCCGGACATTCGCCAGAAGAAATCGCGAAAGCTGATCTCTACTTTATTGATCAGATCGGTCTTAAAGAACATCTTTCGCCGACGCGAGCCAATGGTTTACTATCCATGGTCAAGCAAATGAAACTATATGCCGTAGCGTTGAGTGCGAAGGGTTAATAAAAAACGCGAATAGGGCTTGAGAATAATCAACGGGTCTACGACCTTTTTCATATACAATTCTTTACACGCAGATGCGCCGCATTTATTGGTTCTCCAAAGAATATTTTAGCTTTTGTTTGAAAGTCTGCTGGATCATCCGTTGTAAAAAACGCAGTCTTTCGTTGTTTTGAACACGTTGACTCGACTTCGGGATGCCTCTGGAGATAGTTTTCCAAACTTTCTGCTATCAGATGTCCCTGTGCTACGATCTGTACTCCTTTCGGGACGAATTTTCTAATAATTGGAAGCAGTAGTGGATAGTGTGTACATGCCAGGACCAAGGTATCAATGTTTGGGTTTTGCGCTAAAATTTCATGAATGTCTTTTTCTACTAAATAATGGGCTGCGGGGGTGTCGATTTCATCGTTTTCCACAAGTGGTACCCACAGCGGACAAGCATGCTGATACACCCGAATATGGGGATAAAATTTGTTAATTTCGATTTTGTATGATTCTGAAAGAACAGTACCTTGTGTAGCTAGAATACCAACCTCATTTGTTGTTGTGAATCTGTTGATGGACTCCGTGGTTGGACGGATCACCCCCAACACTTTTTTGCCAATCGGTAGATCGTGTTGTTGTATGGTACGCAACGCCTTTGCAGATGCGGTATTACAAGCTAGAATAACAAGGTTACACCCCAGGTCAAAGAGCTTAAAAACGCATTCCTTTGTAAATTGATAAACTGTTTCAAACGAACGGGAGCCGTATGGGACCCGAGCGTTGTCGCCTAAATAAATGTAGTCGTACTGCGGTAGTTTGTCTTTGATTTCGCGAAAGACGGTTAACCCGCCAAAACCGGAATCAAAAATACCTATCGGCCCTATTCTTGAGATCTCGTTCATATAAAAAGCGTTAGGAGGGTATTCTCCTAACGCTTTCTACATTAGTTGGAATGCCCTTGTTACTTGAGCAAAGATGGTTTTTCTTTATATGTTTTCCAAAGCAATTCTCCGAATAATGTATTAGTCCAAGCAAACCAATGCCTCGTAAATTTTTTCGGATCATCTTTATGAAATGATTCATGCATAAAACCGGTACCTCCATGCGTCTTGCGGAGCGTTTCGATACATGTTTTTATTTCGTTATCGTCTGTCGATGTAAACGCACGCATAATGATGGCCATAGGCCAAATCATATCACGACCAATGTGGGGCCCTCCAATACCCTCTGCCGCGGAGCCCTTAAAAAAGAATGGATTTTTTTCGGATAGAATAAACTTACGCGTTCTTTGGTACACTTCATCGTGGACATCAACCGCCCCGAGATACGGTAGTGCTAAAAGCGAGGGAACATTCGCATCATCCATCATGAGATAACTACCATAACCATCCACCTCAAATGCGTAAACCTTACCATGCTCCGGATGATCAATGATCCCATACCGTTTTACTGCTGTATCGACTTCGTTGGCCAATGCTTCCATGCGGCTGGCTAAATCTGTGTTGTTTTTTACCTTTCTCAGAATTTCTGCTGATTGGCGCAAACTCTTGACGGCAAATAAATTGGAAGGAATCAGAAACATGAAGATCGAACAGTCATCCGACGGTCTAAAAGCTGAACAGATCATTCCAACAGGATTTACGGGGTAACCCAGTCCATCAACCTGCAAGGTATCTGACCCACGTGAGGTTGTACGAGAGAATACATAAGGACCCGTATTATTCTTTCGCTGTTGTTCCACAAAGGTTTTATAGGTATTCTCTTGTGCTTTAACCCACTCGTCGTCAAAGGGAGTATTATCGTTCGTTTCTTTCCAGTAATGGTAAGCTAATCGAATCGGATAACATAGGGAGTCTATTTCCCATTTACGCTCATGAATGCCAGGTTTCATATCGGTATGATCGGAAAACCATTCTCCCTTTTTAGCGGGATCGTTGTAAAAGGCGTTCGCGTACGGATCTATATTAATGCATCGGGCTTGTTTGTTGATCAGCCCTAAAATAAGGTCCTGAAGTCGGCGGTCTTTCTTCATAAACTGTAAATACGGCCACACCTGTGCGCTGCTGTCTCGCAACCACATGGCATCAATATCTCCGGTAATCACATAAGTCAGCTTCTTTGCGGCTGTTGATTCATCGTATATTGTCGTATCCAACGTATTAGGGAAACAATTGTTGAAGAGCCATCCAAGCTCTTTATTGTCAACATTTTTTTGGAATTCTGTAATAACGCTTTCGATGACTTTGCTCGAAAAATGCCGTTTGTTCACCGGCACACGTACGATAGGAAAAGTTTCGAGGGATTCAGCAAAAGAAAATTTGCTGGCCATGACTCCCGCACTCAGTGCAGCGGCATTTTGAAGAAATGTTCTACGTCTCATTTATAATAATGCTTATTGTATACAACATGGTTATTCCTGTCTAAGATAAGAATAAATACAATAAAAACATAAAACTAAACGATTTAGCAGAGATGAATGATTGTCATTAATTGTCGTTTTTTATCGGTAGTTTTGTATTCAAGAATTTTAGGAATAATAATTGTTATAGAGAACTGCAATATATTTTAAATATTTTATGAAGCGAAATTATTTCCTGTTGCTTGCATCATGTGCACTGTTATCCCCGTTGCACCTGTTGAAAGCTCAAGTGAAAAACCAACCTTACTCGTATCAGCATTATCAGAAATATGACCGACTGTTGTATTCGCCCGATACGCGTTTTCATACTGCCTCTAAACCGTATCTATTTAAAGGAAGCCTCCTGACCAAAATGGATTCTATACAGTCTTTGAACCAAGTGGATTCGGAGAATCTATTTATGCGAAAAATTTTTAATGAACACCTTGTGGAGGTGAACAAAGAGGATCATACGTTTTTTTTGGATTTCCTTCCTGACTTTATGATTGGAAAAGAATTGCTGGGATCTGATAAAAGAACGACATGGTTGAATACCAGAGGTTTTCAAGTAGGTTTGACGATTAAAGACAAGTTTACGTTTTATGCCAATGCGTTTGAAAATCAGGGGGTATTTGCAAATTACCTAACGGACTATGTGAATAGAAACGGGGTGGTTCCTGGACAGGGAATCGTTAAGCATCAATCGAATAACAAGAAGGATTGGATGTATGCTACTGCAAGTTTGACATATGATTTCAGTGACTACTTTCAGACGACCTTAGCTTATGATAAAAATCACATTGGCGACGGATACAGATCGCTTTTGCTGTCCGACTTTTCGTCAAATTATGCACACTTGAAATTAACTGGAAAAATTGGGAATGTGCACTACACATCGATATGGGCGTATATGACCGACCCGAAAAATCCACGAATTGATTCGTTGGACTCTGGCGGACGGTTCGGTGATGGTATTAAGTGGGGAGCTTTCCAATATTTAGATTATAATGCTACCAACCGGTTGTCCATCGGCTTTTTTCAGGCAGTAGTGTGGGCAAATAAAAACCAAGCCGGACATCGCGGGTTTGACTTTAACTACATCAATCCTGTTATGTTTATACGTCCTGTGGAATCAAATAATGCGAGCTCTCCAGATAAAATGTTTTTGGGGCTGAATGCTAAATATAAAGTGTTAAATAATGTGACGGCCTACGGACAATTTCTGTTGGGAGAGTTTACCGCAAAAGAGTTTTTCGGAGGGAACGGATATGCACATAACAAGTGGGGGACACAATTGGGCATCAAAGGGTTCGATGTTTTTCGTGTTCAAAATTTGAATTTTTTGGCCGAATATAATGTGGTAAGACCATACACATATCAGCATTTTGTATCCATCTCGAATTATAGCAATCACGGCGAACCGCTAGCTCATCCGCGAGGCGCAAATTTCAAAGAGCTGGTTGGATTAGCCAACTATTCTTGGGAACGATTTGATTTTTCTGTGCAAGGAGTGTATAGTCGATTTGGAACAGATCCAGATGACGGTAGTAACATGGGGGGCGATATCTTTCAATCGTATCGTACGATTCCAAATATGTATGGCAATTATATTGGTCAGGGCATAAAAAACGATTTGTTTTATGCAGATATCAAGGCAGCATATGTATTGAATCCAAAGTATAATTTGCGTTTTGAGGTCGGATACACGCAACGATATAATCGCATAGAAAATGCTGCTACGCAGAAGTCTGGTGTGATTAACGTTGGGCTTCGCTCTTCTTTCCGCAATTTTTACGGAGATCTTTAGGATATTATTATCTTTAGATGATGAAGAAGGTAATCGTAATTAATGGCCCCAATTTAAACCTGTTGGGCATTCGAGAAAAAAACATATACGGTAGTCAGGATTTTCTATCGTATTTCGAGGATTTAAAAAGCAGTTTCGTGGATACACAGTTGCACTATTTTCAAAGTAACCACGAAGGAGCGATTATTGATAAACTACATGAGATCGGGTTTTCATTTGATGGTATTGTATTAAATGCTGGGGCCTATACGCATACATCACTAGCTATAGGCGACGCTATTGCAGCCATTACCACGCCAGTTGTGGAGGTACATATTTCTAATGTGCACAAAAGAGAGGAATTTAGACATGGTTCTTATTTAGCGAAAAACTGCGTGGGTGTTATATGTGGGTTTGGACTAAATAGTTATAGACTTGGGATACAGAGCTTTCTGTAGATCGGGTGCTATCCGGACAACAACAGGCATTGGCCAATGGTGACGCTTATTGTTTTTCGAGCGTAGGTTTTGTCTAAAGGATTCTTTCTGTGGAGGGTTTTCCAGCAAAAATATGAATAATAAGTGAGATGATTGCTGCAGCCCCCATGACAATAACCATCGGATAGGGGGTGTCATTATGGAAAAAGCTGACGAGCCCGGATGTAAGTGCACCAATAGCCATTTGTACACATCCAAGTAAGGCTGACGCACTTCCTGCAAGTATCTTGAACGGGGATAAGGCCATTGCCGATGTGTTGGGGAAAATAAAACCGTGTCCTAGCAGATAGCAAAAAATAAGAGCAAGTAAGCCCGTGAAGTTTAATGCGTCAGTAAATAAACACACGATCATGATAAGTGCTATCACTGACTGCCATATGTTTGCAATCTTGCTGATTTGTGGGCTTGTCCATCGTTTAAGTATGACGCGGTTTATTTGGGTGGCCACAATCATAGCGGATGCCACAAATGCGAAAGCTAATCCATACTCGGTTTGAGAAAGACCGAAATATTGTTGCATGACAAAAGAGGAGCCGGCCAGATAGGCATATAAGCCCGAAGAAGCGATGGATCCTACTAAACAATAGCTAAGAAAGGTTTTGTTTGTGAAAACTTGCCAAAATTTAGCCACAATCGCCGTGGGACGTAAAGAAAAGTCGGCATTTCCATGGTATGATTCAGGTAGATAGAAAAATGTCGCCAAAAGTATGAGGACACCAATCAGTAAAAGCGAAACAAAAATATAGTGCCAATCCAGGTGGTTCAGTAAGAATGCACCAGCACTCGGAGCTAAGATGGGAGAAATTGCTATCACGAGCATAAGTAGGCTAAAAACCTTTGCCGCTTCACGCGGATCGTAATAATCTTGTATCATAGCTCGGGAGGCAACCATTCCTGCGCAGCTTCCCAAGGCCTGCATGAAACGTAAAAAGATGAGATGCTCTATATCGCGTGTCAAGACGCAAAAGAATGTTGCACCAATGTAAATTAGCAAGCCGACTAACAGGGGTTTTTTTCGACCGAACCGATCGAGAAGGGGACCATAAATCAATTGACCAAAAGCGATTCCGATAAAAAAGCTAGTCAAGGAGAACTGCACCTGATCTACAGAGGTATTAAAGTCGTTGGCTATCGTTTGAAAAGCCGGTAAATACATATCTATGGAAAATGGTCCAACGGCTGATAATAAACCGAGGATAAGCAGAATGATTGTTCTATTGCTGTATTTTTTTTGTTTCATGGGGGATGTGAATAAGACAGCCCATCAAATGGATGGGCTGTTATCTTTATTTTTTTTGCTCCTTTTCCTTTCGAAAAATCAGGTAGAGACCAACGAGCATGAATGGAATACTGAGGAGCTGCCCCATATTGAATTTCATGCTTTCTTCAAAAGCTTCTTGATTTTCTTTAAAAAATTCTAAGACAAACCGAGCCCCAAATAGAAGAACTAAAAATATCCCAAATAAGTAGCCTGGTTTTGATTTGTTATTTTTTTGATACATCGACCACAATACAATGAAAAGGAGGATATATGCAATGGCTTCATACAGTTGAGCAGGGTGTCTCGGCGTCATATCTACTTTTTCAAATACGACCCCCCAAGGCATCTTGGTTTCTAAGCCTATAATTTCCGAATTGAAAAAATTACCCAGTCGAACAAACGCGCCCGCTAACGGGACCACGATAATGAGGCGATCCGTGATCCACATAAAGTCGGTTTTCGTTTTGCGGGAAAACAGCCATAATGCTATCAGAATACCGATTGCACCACCGTGGCTCGCGAGTCCCTGAAATCCAGTTAGCTCGAAACTCCCGTTTACCATTCGGAAAGGAAGGATCATTTCCAATGGGTGTTGGATGTAGTAATCAAATTCGTAAAACAGACAATGTCCTAAACGAGCCCCGATTAGTGTTCCTAAAAAAATATAGATACTTAGCTGATCGAGTAATTCTTGTGTTTTACCTTCCCGCTTGAAAATTTTGAGCATAAGAATATACGAGACGACGAACGCCGCTAAAAAACAAAGGGCATAATAACGTAACCCGAATGAACCTATCTCGAAAATAACAGGATCTATATTCCAGTGGATTATATTTAATATTGACATCATAGTCGTAAATTGTGGCGTAAACTTAGATAAATTTGCTTTTATATGCAATTATATTCCGTACAGAATGTCAGCGGACTAATGTAAGAAGGCTGGCAACTCACTCTACTGGGTATTTAAATAAAACTAAGAATTTTTACTACTTGAAAAGTCATTAAGTTTTTTACAAGTCTGGAAGGACAATTTGAAATTCTTTCAAATTTTTTTATTTTGTGTGGAATTTAATTTGGATATGGCGAGTAAAAAAGAAATCGAAGAGAAAAAGCATGTATCGGTGGTGACTGATAATTCATTGAAATTTTTTGAAAAATATATAAATAATCCGTCACCCACAGGTTTCGAGTGGGAAGGGCAGAAATTATGGCTGGATTATATAAAGACGTACGTAGATGAAACCTATATTGATAATTATGGAACAGCGATGGGCATAATTAATCCGGAGGCTTCTTATAAGGTGGTGATTGAAGCACATGCCGATGAGATTTCTTGGTTTGTAAACTACATTACAAAAGATGGATTGATTTATGTGATTCGAAATGGTGGATCGGACCATCAAATAGCACCCTCCAAGAGAGTTAACATTCATACCGACAGTGGATTTGTAAAAGCGGTCTTTGGATGGCCAGCAATACATACACGTGCAGGAGAAAAAGAAGAGGTGCCAACGCTGAAAAATATCTTTTTAGACTGTGGGGCAACATCCAAAGAGGAAGTGGAGGCCATGGGGATACATGTTGGATGTGTCGTGACTTATGAAGACGAGTTTATGGTATTGAACAATCGGTACTACGTGGGGCGCGCTTTGGACAACCGTGCTGGAGGGTTTATGATTGCTGAAGTGGCTCGCCTGCTGACAGAGAATAAAAAGAAGCTTCCTTTTGGATTGTATATCGTGAATTCTGTACAGGAAGAGATTGGATTACGAGGGGCAGAAATGATCGCGGAATATATCAAGCCGCAGGTGGCCATTGTAACCGATGTAACACATGATACTCAAACCCCGATGATTAGTAAAATAACGCAAGGTGATTTAGCCTGTGGACAGGGCCCCGTGCTGTCTTATGCTCCGGCAGTTCAAATCAATCTGAACAAATTATTGGTGGAAACGGCTCAAACAAATAACATACCGTTCCAACGACAAGCTTCTTCACGTTGGACGGGGACGGATACGGACGCATTTGCGTATTCTAACTGCGGAGTGCCCTCCGCTCTGATTTCGCTTCCCTTGCGTTACATGCACACTACGGTAGAAATGATTCATAAAGAGGATGTAGACAACGTGATTCGATTGATTTACGAGGTCATACTAAAGATCGAGAACGGGCAGGATTTTCGGACTTTTACACATTAATAACAAACTGCATTTAAAAAAGCGTTATATTTAAACGAAGAGATATTAAAAATACATTATCGAAATGGATGTTAATTTTATGGATTTGAAAAATAATAACAGTGAACCTGTAGAAAATAATGAGTTAAGCATAGAATTGAGTGAGGAAATCGCGGAGGGAATTTATAGTAATCTTGCGATCATTACACATTCAAATACAGAATTTGTGCTGGATTTTATCCGTATTATGCCGGGTATACCCAAGGCGAAGGTGAAATCTAGAATTGTCTTAACTCCTGAACATGCAAAAAGATTATTAGGGGCCTTACAAGATAATATCAACCGTTTTGAAGACGGGAACGGTCCAATTAAGACAAATGATCCGGCGTTGCCTATGAATTTTGGCGGTCCTGCTGGAGAAGCCTAGTACTAAGAAAGATATGAGAAAGAGGAGAACAGGCATCGTTCTCCTCTTTTTCTATATACCAGAATTGTTGTTTTGCAATAATATTGAAAACCCAATCGAACGATCTGTTGTTTTAGAGTTAAGGAGAATTTTATGGATATACAAGTACGGAACCTAAGCGCCGAAGATTATAAAGATTTAAAACGCTCGATGGAGCGAGCTTATGGAAATGATTCGGGAGAGGTGTGGACGCGGGAGAATATTGAAGATTTGATTCGATTGTTTCCAGAAGGGCAATTATGTGTAGAAGTGAACGGACGGGTGGTAGCTTGTGCGTTGTCGCTTATTATCGACTCTAAAAAAACGAATATCTATAAAAAATATTATGAGATTATAGATGATGGAAAATTTTCAACGCATGATTATGATGGAGACACATTGTACGGGATTGAGGTTTTTGTGCATCCGGATCATCGTTCTTTGCGATTAGGGCGTCGTCTCTATGATGCGCGGAAAGAACTATGCGAAGAAATGAATTTAAAAAGTATTGTGGCCGGCGGGAGAATACCGAATTATCATAACTACGCCGACAAGATGACACCACGAACGTATATCGAGAAAGTGAAGCGAAAAGAAATATATGATCCGACATTAACATTCCAATTGTCAAACGACTTTCATGTCAGCAAAATTTTAAAAAACTATCTTCCCGAAGACAGGGAATCGAATGAGTTCGCGACGTTATTGGTGTGGGATAATATCTATTACGAGCCGGATGCCAAGTCGAACTCAGCTACGCGACAAACTATCCGTTTGGGGCTGGTGCAGTGGCAGATGCGTCAATTTAAAGACATACAAGAATTTTATGATCAGGTCGAGTTTTTTGTCGATACCGTAAGTGACTACGGAACAGATTTTATTATGTTTCCGGAGTTTTTCAATACCCCTTTAATGAGTCCATACAATGATCTGCCTGAGCGCGCAGCAATGGAGAAATTAGCCGAGTTAACTGACGAAATCATTGATAAAATGCAGCAACTGGCCGTTTCTTATAATGTGAACATTATATCCGGATCGATGCCAATCGTAGAATATAAAAAGTTGTATAACGCGTCTTACTTATGTCATAGAAACGGTAAACTAGACGTGCACAAAAAAATTCATATCACACCAAATGAATTTAAATACTACGGCATGGTGGGAGGCAGCGAAATAAACGTATTTGATACCGATTGCGGAAAAGTAGGACTTTTAATTTGTTACGATGTCGAATTTCCTGAGGTAAGCCGGATTATGGCAGATCAGGGAATGCAGATGTTGTTTGTGCCATTTATGACAGATACACAAAATGGCTACATGCGCGTTCGCGCTTGCGCACAGGCACGGGCTATCGAAAACGAATGCTATGTGGCCATTGCCGGATGTGTGGGAAATTTGCCACGGGTCAATAATATGGATATACAATATTCGCAGTCTGCGGTATTTACTCCATCTGATTTTGCCTTTCCAAACAATGGAATCAAGGCGGAAGCCACGCCCAATACAGAAATGGTATTGATTGCTGATGTCGATTTATACGCGCTTCGTGACTTGCACGAATACGGAACAGTTAAAATATTAAAAGACAGGCGCAATGATCTTTACGCCGTTAATCTACTTAAATAACAAGTTACGCCCAAGCAACGTCGTGTAGAAATAGACCATTCTACCGCATAATCTATTTATGCTTACGGTCTTTCAGTAGTTGATGGTCGTGAATAGAACATGCATTGGTATTGTTAGTACACAGCGTGGATAAATTACATTTACATTGTGATTATTCAGAGGATTCATGATAATCATCCGCTTTTGGAATATGCGCAATGATGGGGATCCATTCCTCGGGAATGGTGGTTAATTTTCTGTTTATTAAATCCAGCCACGCGCCGTCAACGTTGACCGTGGCAGCTTTCACATTATTTTCCTTATATATTTCGTGGCGGAAAGAGAATCGAAAATTCTTGATGTTTAATTTCACGATTTCCACTTTTACACGGATGCGCTCGTCCAGCCCTATCTCACGATGGTAAATCAATTCCTCGCGGAAGAGGATCGGGCCGATATGTTTTTTTGCAAATTCGTCTAACGATAGTCCTGCTTTACTCAGCATGTTACTACGCGCTTGAGCGCAAAAATCAGCGTAAGCAGAGTGTCTCAAATGTCTGTTTGGGTCTAACTGGGACCAAAGAACCTGTCCTTCAAAAAAAAACGTAGCCTGTTCCATATCAAAAAACTTGTTAGGTAAAGATAATTATTTTATTCACCTTTACCTTTAGATTGCGGATACCATTTGCATAAGTATCGCTGTTAACCACCCAGCATAGGTGCCTATTGCGTATCCAAACACTGCTAAAATGACTCCAACCGAGATTAACGATGGGTGAAAGGCCGCTGCTGCAACGGTCGCGGAAGCCACGCCTCCGACATTCGCCATGCTACCAACAGCCAGGTAGAAAAATGGCGCTTTGATTAATTTCGCGACAAGGATTAACAGTAATGCATGGACGCTTATCCAAATAACTCCAACCACGAAAAGACCAGGATTATCTAATATGGCAGATATATCCATCTGCATTCCGATCGTCACGATCAGCATGTAAAGGAGCGTCGTCCCCATTTTGGATGCTCCGGCATTCTCAAGTTTACGAGCAGGAGTAAAAGAGAGTGCGATCCCAATTACAGTCGCAAATAACACCAACCAAAAAAAGCTGTTTGTCAACGAAAATTTTTCGAGTTGAGGGAAGTTTTCTGTCATGTAATTTGATAATGGGTTTGCGAGCAAGGAGGCCAACCCGGTCCCGCCTAATGCTAAGGAAACCATAAAAATAAGATCTTTCGTTTCAGGTATGCGACTGTTCGCTTTTGCTTGAGCATCCATACGTTCTGTTAGCATCTTTACATCAGTGTCGTCTGCTTTAAAAAAAGCATCGACTTTTTTTGATTTGGCCGCTCCATACAATAATAACGCCATCCAAATGTAGGCGACAAATACATCGACGGCAATTATCGACGAAAATAACTTGGGCGATGGTTGTAAAATTTCTTTCAAAGCTACTTGATTTGCACTGCCACCTATCCACGAACCAGCTAACGAGCCTAAGCCACGCCATACTGCGTCCGGTCCAGTACCACCGACAACGTCGGGAGCAATGAGCGCGGTGATCCATACAGCCAGCGGGCCGCCGATTACAATACCAACCGTTCCTGTTAGAAACATCAATCCTGCGCGTTTGCGCAAGTTCCACATTTCCCTGAGATCGAGATTGAGCGTAAATAAAATGAGGCAAGCGGGCAAAAAGTATCGGCTCCCTATCCCTGTAAGTGGCGAATTGGCACCATCTATAACATGAAAAGAATTAAGAAGTCCTGGGATAAAATAACAGAGCAGAAGTGGGGGGATAACAGCATAAAATCGTTGTAAAATCTTGTTTTTTAGACTTGAGGTATAGAAAACGATGCCGAGTACAACCATGAGCAAGCCAAAAACTCCTGCCTGATCCGTAATGAGCGGTGTAACTTCTCTGATAGCATTTTGCATAATCTTCAGGTTATTGTTAAATTGCTTGTGAAATTATATAATAATTTCGGATTGACAACTGTTTTTTTGTTATTCTTGCACTAAGTTGCATGATTTAACACTGAACCTTAAACTAAACGCATGACTAATCGTCGGGAATTTATAAAAAATAGCAGTTTGCTTATTGGCGCGTCTGCCTTGAATACAGGTCTAATGGCATCGGCAGACTTACCCAAAAATAAAACGATCAATGTTGGACTTATAGGTTGTGGTGGCCGTGGTACAGGCGCGGTTTTCCAAGCGCTTGATGCCGACCCTGATGTCCGGGTTACCGCGCTAGCTGATGTCTTTGACGACAATCTGAACAATACGCTGACTTCCTTGAAGGAAAAATATGGAGAAAGGATAGAAGTGACCGAGAAATCATCGTATGTAGGATTTGATGCCTATGAAAAGCTCATCACATCGAAGAAAGTAGATGTCGTCCTTTTGTGTACCCCGCCTAATTTCCGTCCAGCACATATAACGCTTGCCGTGCAGTATGGAAAGCATATTTTCTGCGAGAAACCAGTAGCCATCGATATCCCAGGGCTACATCAGGTTGAGGCTGCCGTGAAACTAGCCAAGGAGAAGAAACTATGTTTAGTTAGTGGGTTTTGCTTTCGCTATTCTTTTCCTAATCGAGAAGTTATATCACGTGTGTACAGTGGAGCTATCGGCGATATCAAATCTATATCTACCTTCAGACATGGCGGTGAATTAAGCTATAAAGAACGGCAACCTAATTGGAGCGATCTCGCTTACCAATTGCGAAATTGGTACTATTATCAACGCTATTCTGGAGATATGATCGTCGAACAGACCATTCACAGCATTGATTACATGTCGTGGATCTTGCAAAATGAACTTCCGACCAAAGTAACTGCCACAGGTGGGAGGCAAAGCCGACCTTGGAATAAATACGGTAACGTGTTTGATCATTTTACCGTGGAATATGAATATCACGACGGCTTTAGAGGATTTCATTTTGGACGTCAACAAAACGGGACTACGCCCCGCAATACAGTGGAAGTTATGGGGACAAAAGGTCACGTCAATATAGCACTAAATAGTAGTTACGAAATAATAGGAGAACAGCCTTGGAAAAATACCGAACGGCTAAATAATATGTACCAGACACAACACGATGAGCTTTTTCAAGCCATTCGCAACAAAGAAACAATTAATGATGGTGATTTTATGGTAACCTCTACGCTTTTGGCTATTTGGGGGAGATTATCGGCTTATTCTGGTAAATCGTTGACTTATGATGAAGTTATTCATTCCGTTGAGACCCTAGGCCCGCCGATAGACGATTATAACTGGGATATGAAAGTTGATCAATTGGCTATCGCACGTCCGGGAAGTTATAAATTTTCGTAAACATGAAAAACATTCGAGTATTGGTCGTAGGATGCGGTAATATGGGAGCTTCTCATGCGCAAGCGTATCATGATTTGGTTGGTTTCGATATTGTTGGTTTAGTTGCTCGCGGTGATAGCAAGCATCGATTGAACGTTCGTCTAGGAACAGATTATCCTACTTTTGGAAGCTATGAAGAAGCCTTACGTAAAACATCTCCAGATGCCGTTTGTATCTCGACCTATCCAGATACACACGAAACCTATGCTATCAAAGCCTTCGAAAGTGGGGCTCATGTATTTATTGAAAAACCTTTGGCGGATAGTGTTGCTGGAGCGGAGCGCGTCGTGGAAGCGGCAAAAAGAACTGGAAAAAAACTAGTTGTGGGTTACATTTTGCGTCATCACCCGTCCTGGATTAAATTTATCGAAATAGGTAGAACCCTCGGTACTCCCTTGGTTTTCCGTATGAACCTTAATCAACAGAGTCATGGATATATGTGGGACGTGCACCGAAATTTAATGAAAAGCTTAAGTCCAATTGTCGACTGTGGGGTTCACTATATTGATGTTATGTGCCAAATGACCGCCGCGAAGCCTGTTTTGGTCTCGGCCATCGGCGCCCGTTTGACGGAGGATATACCTATTGATAATTACAACTATGGACAGTTGCAGATACGGTTTGACGACGGCTCAGTCGGTTGGTACGAAGCGGGGTGGGGGCCTATGATAAGTCAGACTGCATTTTTTGTTAAGGATGTGATTGGTCCTCTAGGTTCGGTATCCATCATAGCTAATAAAGCTGAAAGTGAGGGGAATTCAGATACCGTTGCCGCGCATACGCAAACCGAATCAATACGCGTACATTACGCGAATATCAATCAGCAAAATGAATTCCTTCATCAGGATGACTGGATATATCTTCGCGATGAGCCGGATCATCAGGAGTTGTGCAACCGAGAACAGGTTTATTTTCAACAGGCTATAGAAGACGATATAGATCTTTCGAAATCTATGGAAGATGCGGTGAATAGCTTGCGCATTGCTTTCGCCTGTGATGAATCTGTCAAACGGGGCGTCATGGTACCTATTGGTAAGTAACTGACTTCCGTCTGCGGAGATGGCGGGCTGTGCTTTCCAACCCCGACTATTGATAGGTGGGCAAGATTGTGTGGTACAGATCATTGCTCTTTTTCTTTTTCCGATACATAAATGTTGCAGCTGCCGAATCCATCTGGGCGGTTACAACCTGTCGAAAAACAAATATTGTCCATCAGGTGATATGCAGTGTGCCCCTTCATTATAGCTGTCAGAGTTTATTTGCCCGGCCAATTTCTGAGCTTCGGTCCAGCCAGATTCCGATAATTCGCTTTCATAGAAATTCTCCTGATTATTGGTTTTCCGGGGGAACGGTAGCTTTCGCTTGTCTGCCGTCAGCTTTGGAAAATACTCATCATCCCTTGTGTTGATTCCTTTACTTAGCGATTGTCGCAAGCAAAAATTTGTCGGATAGGAATGTTGTAGGGCAAAATGATAATCCGATAGGTAGGTAAATGTCACCTAGCTGTCAACAGGCGCTCACAAACTCAGGGTCAAAAGAAATGGTGTCCCGTAGTTTATCTTCCGCAACTTCGTAATTGTTTGCTTGAAGAGCTTTGTTTGCATCCAGAAAAGCGCGTTGTGCTTGTTTGTTTGGAGATGGCTTTTGTGCGGAAATCTGATATGTGCAAAAGCACAAACACCCTAAAAAACACGGAAGCTCATGTAATCTTGTCTTGCTTATGGCAAAAATACAAAAGCCCTCAATTTTTATGTATCTATGGAATGTTTAGATATTTGTGTGTTTGTAACGAGATTTCCCATCTCGGATTTTCTTTAACATAATCAATAATGAGCGGTGTCATTTCTGCCGCCTTAGACCATTCAGGCTGGAGGTATAATTTGCAATTTTTTCCGACGAATTTAGCATGCTCTTCAGCCCATTGAAAGTCGCTTTTGTTAAAAACAATCACTTTTAGTTCTCCGGCTGCGTTGAGCACATCGGGGCGCGGGCCTTTGAATTTCTTAGGAGACAGGCATATCCAGTCCCAATATCCAGACAATGGGTAAGCACCAGATGTTTCGATAAACGTCTGAATCCCCTCTTCCTTCAGTCGTTTGGTCAGATAATCTAAATTGTAAATCAACGGCTCTCCCCCTGTTATAACCACCGTTTTAGCGGGGTGTTTTTTTGCGTTGTCAACAATGTCCTCTGCCGACGTAAGAGGGTGCAGGTTGGCATCCCAGCTTTCTTTAACATCACACCAATGGCAACCGACATCACATCCACCTAAGCGAATAAAGTATGCGGCTTTTCCTGTATGGTAGCCCTCGCCTTGTATCGTGTAAAATTCTTCCATGAGTGGAAGTAGCGTGCCGTCTTCTGGGACTTGATTTGACATGTCAAATTTTTTTGAGAGCACAAAGATATAAAAATAGACGGATATACGCATGCTAAGAACCGATTGAACGATGTTATGACTTAATTATGAATATGTGGGTGCCTATCGTTTTTCATGAACATTAGCAGGTATTCCGTTTCGGTTTCTTAAAGATATTGAATACCTTTGTGCTCGGTAAAAAATGAACCCTAGACAGGAATTCAGGGTAATTGTACACCTTGCATGTTTATGGTTCAGATCTTTTAATAAATTTTAAATCATATTCGTTGATGATTGCAATAACGTTACCTGACGGTTCTGTACGTCAGTATGAAAAAGGGACAACCGCGATGCAAGTTGCCCTGTCGATTTCGGAGGGTCTAGCGAGAAATGTACTAGCTGCCGAAGTGAATGGTGAAGTCTGGGATGCTTCCCGTGCCATACAAGAAGATGCCACGGTGAAGTTGCTTACATGGAATGACCAACAAGGAAAATCCACCTTTTGGCATTCGTCCGCCCATTTATTGGCAGAAGCTTTGGAAGCGCTTTATCCAGGGGTTAAATTTGGAATAGGGCCAGCTATCGAAACGGGCTTTTATTACGACGTAGACTTCGGCGATCGGGAATTCTCCTCGGAGGAGTTCAAGCTTATTGAAGAAAAAATGCTAGAACTCGCGAAACAAAAGGAAGTTTTTGAACGAAAATCTGTTTCTAAGGCAGACGCCTTGGCTTATTTCACAGAGAAAGGGGATGAATATAAGCTTGATTTGATTAAGGACTTGGAGGACGGCAAGATTACGTTTTATACACAAGGGCACTTTACCGACCTGTGTCGTGGACCACATATTCCTAATACAGGATTTATTAAGGCCATCAAACTTACAAATGTGGCAGGAGCATATTGGCGCGGTGACGAGAGTCGTAAGCAATTGACCCGTATTTACGGTGTCACGTTTCCAAAAGCATCCGAGTTAAGTGACTATTTGAAATTTATCGAAGAGGCCAAAAAACGGGATCACCGGAAGCTAGGCAAAGAACTTGAGTTGTTCGCCTTTTCTGAAAAAGTGGGAGCAGGTTTGCCGTTATGGTTGCCGAAAGGTGCAGCGTTACGGCAGAAGTTGCAGGATTTTTTGCAACGTGCTCAGATAAAGGCCGGATATGAGCCAGTCGTTACCCCGCATATTGGTCATAAACAACTGTATATTACTTCTGGACATTACGAAAAATACGGAGCTGATGCCTTTCAGCCCATTCATACGCCTGTAGAAGGAGAGGAGTTCTTTCTAAAACCGATGAACTGTCCGCATCACTGCGAAATTTACAAAACGAAACCACGATCATATAAAGATTTGCCGGTGCGTTTTGCAGAATTTGGTACCGTATATCGATATGAACAATCGGGAGAATTGCATGGATTGACACGGGTACGAGGTTTTACGCAAGACGATGCGCATTTATTCTGCCGTCCTGATCAAGTAAAGGATGAGTTTAAGAAGGTAATTGATTTGGTGTTGTATGTTTTTGGAGCCCTGGGCTTCAACGATTTTACGGCGCAGGTTTCCTTGCGTGATCCAGAGAATAGGACAAAATATATTGGATCAGATGATAATTGGGCACTTGCCGAGGCCGCGATTATTGAGGCTGCGGCGGAAAAAGAACTACCGACCGTAGTGGAATACGGAGAAGCAGCGTTTTACGGTCCAAAATTAGATTTCATGGTCAAAGATGCATTGGGTCGTAAATGGCAACTGGGCACCATACAAGTTGATTACAATTTGCCAGAGCGGTTTGAGTTGGAGTATACAGGAAGTGATAATCAAAAACATCGCCCTGTCATGATTCACCGCGCCCCATTTGGATCATTAGAGCGTTTCGTTGCGGTATTGATTGAACATTGTGCCGGACAGTTTCCGTTATGGCTTGCGCCAGAGCAGTTTATAGTCTTGCCTGTGTCAGAAAAATATGAAGATTCTGCAAAAAATCTTTTAGAATCCCTAAATAATTCCGATATTCGCGGACTGATTGACCTTCGTGACGAGAAGGTAGGTCGTAAGATTCGCGATGCGGAAGTGAAAAAAATTCCGTATATGTTGATTGTAGGGGAGAAAGAGACAGAAAGTGGCACAGTTTCTGTTCGTAAACACGGATCTGTCGATTTAGGATCTATGAGTCCACAGGCATTTAAGGAATTATTAATTAAAGAAATAACCGTTTAATTTTTAAATATTTGGCATTAAATAGAGGTGGTGGTCCTAGACCACCAATGAGAAAGAAAGAACCAGAACATCGCATTAACGAGTTTATCAGAGTACCTGAGGTGCGTCTGGTCGGCGATAATATAGAACAAGGAATTTATCCGACGCGTAAGGCCTTAGAATTGGCAGACGAGCTGGAACTTGATCTTGTGGAGATTTCGCCAAATGCAGTTCCTCCGGTTTGTCGGATTATTGATTACAGTAAATTCATTTACGAGCAGAAAAAGAAACAGAAGGAAATTAAGGCGAATGCAAAACAGACTGTTATTAAGGAGATTCGTTTTGGACCAAATACCAGCGACCATGACTTTGATTTCAAGTTAAAGCACGCCATGAAATTTCTTGAAAATGGTGAAAAAGTTCGTGCATATGTCCACTTTAAAGGTCGTGCAATCGTATTTAAAGAGCAAGGGGAGATCTTGTTGTTACGTTTTGCCCAAGCCTTAGAGGATTATGGTAAAGTTGAACTATTACCGAAACTTGAGGGCAAGCGGATGTTTTTGACATTGGCACCCAAGACCATTAAGAAATAGAATTCTAACAAGTTGATATAAAATTTAATTGAATTATGCCAAAAGTAAAGACCAATTCCAGCGCGAAAAAACGCTTTAAATTGACTGGAACAGGTAAAATCGCAAGAAAAAGTGCATACAAAAGCCACATCTTGACGAAAAAAACAACAAAACAAAAACGTAATTTGACACATACAAGTTATGTTGATGATGCTGATATGGGTAATGTTAAGCGCATGCTTGCTATCGGCAAATAAGTTGTATAGATCATTTAATAATATTTTTTAACCGGGTATTAGGGTTGTAAGCTTACTGAAAAACGTAACACCTTATACCAAACTAAATTTAATAACATATGCCACGTTCGGTTAACGCAGTAGCTTCGAGAAGAAGAAGAAAAAGAATCTTGAAATTAGCTAAAGGCTATTTCGGATCAAGAAGCAAAGTTTATACTATTGCTAAAAATACAGTAGAAAAAGGTTTACAGTACGCTTATCGCGACCGTAAGACCAAAAAACGCGAATTCAGAGCTTTATGGATTCAGCGTATCAACGCGGGTGCGCGTCAACACGGGATTTCTTATTCCCAGTTGATCGGAAAATTAAATGCAAAAAATATCGGTTTAAATCGTAAGGTATTAGCTGATTTAGCATTAAACCATCCAGAAGCTTTCAAAGCAGTAGTTGACGCAGTAAAATAAAGTTTTTTATCCGCTATCAATTTGTTAGATATTCTAAAAGGAGCCTAAGGCTCCTTTTTTTGTGTGATCATTTTGTGCGTTAAATAGTGTTAATTATAATCAAATCCCCATGTCTAGAAAATTGATTTTAGTAGTTTTGATAAAACTAATCATCAATTGTAAACATGAAGGCGCCTTGTATAAAACTGTTAAGTGTTTTCGTTGCTATTTGTGGATATTGCTGCATTGAGGACACATATGGAGCGGGAGGGAAGAGCAACAAAATAGACCCTCCTAAGAATGATCTGATTATAATTTATCAACACGGTAAAGTGGTTAAGGTCGAAGGCATGAATAATGAAAAAAAGTTAATTACCAATGGCGACGAAACCCTTCAGATAGCAGGGTCCCATAACGTTATTTATGCGATTGGCGGTCTTAAATCTATTTCAATAAGCGGTATTAACAATGAGATATATGTAGATCGTATTCATAATGTAAAGATCGAAGGGACGAACAATCTGGTGCACTATAAGCTCGCTAATGGTAAAGCTGGAAAACCTGTTATTAATCTTAAAGGGGAGCGAAATGACGTCATTAAAGTGCGGTAGAATGATCGTATAACTTTTCCGTTTGTCTTGCCAATTTCTTATATTGTGGAATAGGTTATAGGGGAGGTTTTTATGGAAAAAATGCATATTTCTATCGTTTTTCAACCCTGTGAAAAGGGAATTCGCTTCGTGGCTTCGTTGAAACAATTAGCAAAGCGGCTTTTGAACAAGTGGTATCCAAGCTGCCATTCCATCGCACATATCAGTATTTGTAAGATCGAGGTGTCTGAGCGAGACTTAGCCATCATTGTTCGTGATTTAACAGAGCGGTTACGATACGAACGTGGACAGTATGTATATTTCGATCGATTTTCTTCTTATCCATCTTCAGGGACTTTATACATCGATCCTACAGTTTATGCAAAAAAATTCCTCAGAGCAAAGATGCGTACAGTTGTAGAAGAGGTTCGAAGAGTCGTTCCGGCCAAACTCGTTGCTGAACCTCATGTGACAATAGGGCGACAATTAGAACCGGCTGACTTGGTAGATTTGAAAACTTCTGGCGCATTTGAGGCCGTCGATTTCGATTTCTTCTGCGGTGGCATCGTGCTTCGCAAATTCAATCATGAAACGAATCAATACGAAGCCTTTTTGGAAATACCATTTCGAGGAGAGGAGCCGTCCATGAAAAGCGGTCAACTAAGCTTGGGATTCTAACCAAGCTGTTTTATTGTTTCACAGAATAGACGTAAGCTTTGTTCCAATTCCTCTTCATTCATATGCCCAAACCCAATTCGCATAGCCGTTAACCCCTTCTGCTGATAAAGTATATTCCGAGGGATGAACAATTGATTTTCTGCTGAATGCTGAGCAAGTTTTGCTAGATTTATCGGAGAATGAAAGGTGGCCCATACGGCCAGCCCTCCCGACGGTTTTTCCGCAGATAACCAAGAGGAGCACTTACCATCTAACAGGTTGATTATTTTATTCCGACGTTCTTTATATATCTTCAACGATCGCTTTAGGTGTCGGTGAATTACACCTTCTTCGATCATTTCTCCCAATGCATGTTCCATCAGCACGTCTCCCTGTCTGTCAATGATTCCTAAGTGTTTACGCATTTCTTGCATGAGGTTGTCAGGAGCAACGATGAATCCGGTACGAAATCCTGGTGCGAGTGATTTGCCAAATGACCCAACGTAGACGACCATTCCCCCGGTGTCAGCGGTGGCTAAGGGCAATAGCGGTTGTTTGTCGTAGTGAAAATCGTAGTCATGGTCCTCTTCCACGATCGCAAAACCATAACGATCGGCGAGTTGCAAAAGAGCCATTCGACGCGGGGCGCTGAGACTGACAGTGGTTGGATAGTGATGTTGCGGCGTGATATAAACCATGCGGACTTTCTGCTTTTCGCATAAGCGTCGTAGCGCATCCGTGTCTATCCCTTCTTGATCGACCGGAATAACATATAATAGTGCGCGGTTTTTCTGAAAAATCATATTTGCCGAGAAATAACCTGGAGATCCGATTGCTACGATGTCGCCTGCACGCAGTAATATTTCTGAAATGATGAAAAGACTCATTTCAGAGCTTCTTGTAATTAGAAGATTTGAAGGAGTGATGTTCAATCCGCGCGATAAATGTATATAGTGCGCCAGCTGCTCCTTGAAGTACTCACTGCCTTCGTGGTTATAATATCCCATTTTCTTCCGGTTCATCTTCCGTTTCATGGCCGCGCTATACACCCGAGAAAGGTCGTTTATTTGCGTCAGACGGATATCCGGAGTTCCATCGTTAAATACGTATGTGTAATCGCCAAAGTCATACGGATTATCCAATAAGATCGATCGTTTAAATGAAAAACCAGTTTCTTTTGGATAATGAGACTGTGCGTGTACTTTAGCGCGAGAGGTCGGTATGCTTGAAATAACAAAGGCGCCTTGGTTTGGCCGGATAATAAGCCACCCTTGAGCTGCTAGCTCGTCATACGAAGAAACAACCGTATTGCGATGAACATTCAGAAGCTGGCTGAGTTGTCTAGTTCCTGGGAGCTTCGCATTGGGTGGAATCCTATTGTGTTGAATAGCTTTAATGAGCTGATTAACAATCTGTAGGAAAATTGGAGTCGCCGCGTTCCTATCGATGTCAATAAAACTTCGGAATGGTATATCAACCGGACTAGGCATAATCTAAAAACTGGCACATATCAACATGCCGGCAAGATACTATATTTGTTCGAAATTTAAAATATGGAGAAAATATTAACCAAAATTGTCTGTCACGATATGTTGCATGCTCGCTGGCTGAATACCTTATCTTTTATGGAAAATATGGGTGCGCGTAAAATATCCGCATGTGAAGACTCGACGCACGTAAGTATCGTTCAATTAAAGCATGCAGCGGAAGAACACCGGCATGCCTACTATTTAAAAAAACAAATAAAAAAAATTGCAGCAGACATTTGTCCATCGTATCAAATGGAAGAGTTGTTAGCCGCTGTAGAAACAAGACAATATCTGAAACGATTGGATAATCAGGTTAGCCGGTATATGAAAAAAACTTTTCATCTCAGTGGTGCCGAATTGAAGTACGCCGGTTATCTTTTTGTCACATATGTTATAGAAGTACGTGCAGATCTGTTGTATCCGGTCTATCAAGATGTTCTCACGCGTTCATGTTCTAAAGTGATGGTCAAGTCTATTATCCTTGAGGAAGAAGGACATCTCGAAGAGATGATAGCGCAGCTTTCCGAATTTGATGTCGATTGGCAAAGACATGCCGACCGCTTGTTGTCAATGGAACACCAATTGTTCCACCGTTGGGTTTTAGCATTAGAACAAGATATCCATCGTTATGAAGCCGCTGTTGGAACAGATACGAAGATTGTTAGAACATAGGCAACAGGCAGGCACGCTTCGTGATCTGCAACCGCCTTCAGGATATATCGATTTCTACTCCAACGATTATTTGGGGTTTTCGCGCGACACACAATTTCAAAAAAGATTAGTTTCCCTACTGTCTAATTATCCGCAGTGCCTAACAGGAGTATCGGGATCTCGTGTTATTGTTGGGGATAGTGTGCAGCATTTGGAAATCGAATCTTGGCTAGCACAGCAACATCGGGTAGAGGCTGCTTTATTGTTCGGATCTGGTTATTTGGCTAATCTTGCACTATTTTCCTGCATCGTTGGATGGCATGATACAATTATCGTTGACGAGTGTATACACCGATCAGTTCACGATGGTTGTGGATTGAGTCGTGCGAAAAAGTGGAAATTTCGACATAATGACTTAGATCATTTAGAATCTCTTCTGAAAAAAGCTAGCGGCAATATTATAGTAGCTGTCGAAAGCTTGTATTCCATGGAAGGGGATTTGGCACCTCTAATCGACCTTGTAACATTAACCGAACAATATGACGCTCATCTTATTGTGGATGAGGCGCACGCTGTCGGCGTTTTTGATTACGGTTTGGTCGCATACCATGGGTTGCAGTCTAAAGTGTTTGCGACGCTAGTGGCTTTCGGAAAAGCTATGGGTATACGAGGGGGGGCATTGTTGGGAAGTCGACTAATGAAATCCTACGTGGTTAATTATGCATCGACATTCGTTTACACCACAGGAATTCCGCTGTTTCAAGCATTGGAGATAAGAGAAGCGTACCGATATCTTAAAGAATGTCCTGAGCGGAGGACGGCACTACAAGAGGCTATTGCCCGATTTAGGATATATGGGCTCTCGTCCACATCAGCTAAATGTAGTCCAATTCAGATCGTGTCCATCACTGGAACGGAACACGTTCGTCGTGTGTCATCGATCGCACAGCAAAACGGATTGGCTGTATATCCAATCGTGGCTCCCACGGTAAGAGAAGGTTCAGAATGCTTACGTATCTGCCTTCACGCCTTTAACAAGGCCGAAGAGATCGACCTATTGGGTAATTTACTTAGACAAAACATATGAATAGATGGTTCGTAACCGGCATTGACACAGGGGTTGGAAAAACTGTGGTATCAACGATTTTAACCCATTATGCGAAAGCAGACTATTGGAAACCCGTTCAGGCAGGCGATTTAGACGCTTCAGACAGTGGCTTCGTCCGCGCCCATGGTTATTCGGGCGGACGGATCCACCCGGAACGATATGCTTTCGCGACAGCATCGTCACCACATCAGGCGGCTGCTTGTGATGGGAAATGTGTTGTTTTGGACGACTTTGAGCTTCCCGAGACGAATCAGTCTCTCGTCGTAGAGGGCGCCGGCGGACTACTGGTGCCAATCAATCAACAAGAATTTATGATTGATCTAGTTTTGAAATTGGATTTGCCCGTGGTACTGGTTATTCGTGACTATTTAGGCTGTATCAACCATACCCTCCTTTCCGTAGAAGTGTTGCGTCAGCGTAAAATCAAAATCGCATGTGCCGTCTTTAATGGCGACTTTAATCCGTGGACAGAATCTCTGCTCTCCGCTCGATTTGGCAATGAGGCACCGATTCTCAAGATCCCTTATCTAACCTCATTTTGCAGAGAAAATATACAGGAGATCGGAAGCACGTTGCAGACCGCTTTATTTTGAGTTAAATATATAAATAGAACATGAACAAACACATAGAACTGCGTCATGACTGGACGACAGAGGAATTATTCACGATTTATCACAAGCCGCTTATGGAGCTTGTTTTTGAGGCGGCAACTATACATCGCAAATGGCATAAAGCAGATGAGGTACAATTGTCCACCTTATTGTCTGTAAAAACCGGAGGCTGTCCAGAAGATTGTTCGTATTGTGGTCAGGCTGCTCGTTATCATACAGATATTCAAGTACAAGCACTCTTGCCGACACAGACAGTGTTAGCCCACGCAAAAAGAGCCAAGGAAGCGGGAGCTTCCCGTTTTTGTATGGCTGCAGCCTGGCGCGAAGTACGCGACAACCGCGACTTCGATCGTATCATTGATATGGTCAAAGGGGTGAACGATCTTGGTTTAGAAGTATGTTGCACACTCGGAATGTTGACCGAAGGACAAGCAAAACGTTTATACGAGGCAGGTCTCTATGCATATAACCATAATTTGGATACGTCGGAGGATTATTACGACGAGATTATTTCAACCCGCACGTTCGACAATCGTATCCAGACTATCGCGAATGTACGCAAAGCTGGGATTACCGTGTGCTCGGGAGGGATCATTGGGTTAGGCGAATCAAATAAAGACCGAATCAGCATGTTGCATACCCTAGCAACGATGGATACACATCCAGAGTCGGTACCGATTAATGCGTTGGCTCGTGTCAAAGGCACTCCTTTGGAAGACCATTCAAAAGTAGATATTTGGGAAATGGTTCGAATGATTGCAACGGCTCGCATCGCGATGCCAGCGTCGATGGTCCGTTTAAGTGCGGGCCGCATGGAAATGACAGAGTCGGAGCAAGCATGGTGTTTTTTGGCGGGTGCCAATTCCATTTTTACAGGTGAAGCTGAGACGCTTTTAGTCACGCCAAACCCAGCTATGTCCGATGATCTTGTCATGCTGGCACGATTGGGACTAAAACCGATGTCGAGATGATGAAAGGAAGTCAACAAAATTGGATAACACGTGATAAAGCAGTGAATTGGCATCCTTATACGCAAATGAAAACCGCCCATCCTATCCCGATTGTTCGGGGAGATGGGATCTATTTGTTCGATGCCGATGGACGTAGGTATCTGGATATGGTTTCGTCGTGGTGGGTCACTTTACACGGACATGCGCATCCTTACATCGCCGCAAAGGTTGCAGAACAGTTGACGACATTGGAACAGGTTATTTTTGCAGGTTTTACACATCCTGGAGCCGTGGAGCTAGCCGAACGCCTACTAGCCCTGTTGCCAGAAAATCAACATAAAGTGTTCTATTCCGACAACGGATCGACAGCCGTGGAGGTCGGCTTGAAAATGTGTGTGCAATATGCGCACAACACCGGTAAACGCAAAACGAAAATATTGGCGTTAGAGAATGGATATCACGGAGACACGTTTGGAGCAATGTCCGTCAGTGGACGGGGAAAATGGACAGCTCCTTTCTGCGATATGTTATTTGATGTTTTGTTTGTCGACGCACCGGCTTCGGAAAATATCGAGGCAACTAAATTACTGATTGAACGGCATAAAGAGGAGCTCGCCTGTTTTATCTACGAACCTTTGGTGCAGGGTGCAGGGGGAATGCTCATGCACGAAGCCAAATATTTGAAGGAATTGATGGAGTATTGCCGCGATCGGGGTGTGTTATTGATTCAAGATGAGGTGTTCGTCGGATTCGGTCGTACTGGTAGGTTGTTCGCTGCCGATCACATCGGTGCTACTCCAGATATCATGTGCTTTTCCAAAGGCCTTACTGGGGGCACGATGCCCTTGGGCATAACGACTTGCAGTGATTTCATCTATAATGCATTCTATAATGACGATAAGCAAAAAGCTCTTTTCCATGGACATTCCTTCACAGCAAGCCCATTAGCTTGTGCTGCTGCCTTGGCAAGCCTAGATTTATTGCTTTCTCCGTCCACGCAGCAAAATATTCAACAGATAGTCAACCAACACCACGCATTTGCGCGCTACGTAGACGGGCATCCTAAACTGCAGCAGGTACGACAATGCGGAACGATCTTGGTACTAGAGTGGAAAACAGGCCACGGGAGCTCCTATTTTAGCGAGATTAGTGAATTCTTATATCCCTTTTTTCTAGATAGAGGCATACTCGTACGACCACTGGGAAATGTATTATACTTAGTCCCCCCATTTTGTATTTCAGGTGAACAGCTGAATTACGTTTATGACCAGATCCTAGAAGCGTTAGACAATAGTTGATTTTAATGTTGCGAAAAAATAGTTTCACTGCTTTCAGGGATATGTAGAACGCCGCGTATGCGGTACTTTTGACAATGTACTTGGAAGAAAATTCTCACAAAGAGCATGTCAAATAGTAAAACGTAGATCGTGAAATACAGAAATTTAAAAGCAAGGAAATCTATGTTTTCCAAGACATTCATTTTTACGAAGATCGACGTATTATTGTCGCGCTTCAGGATCTGGGAAATGCAGAAAACGTGGGATGAGTACACATTTGATAATGGCGCTTACAGTACGCCCTTACCCATGCAATTGTCTGGAGGAGAGGCTACAAAAAGTAATGTTTTTCCGCTCAGTGCCATTCAAATTTGAGACGGTTGAATCGATCTACAACGAATTAGAAATGAAGGCAAAGAATATAGAGGGAGGGAAGATTGATGGGCATATTTATTCCGCATTGAACATAATGAACGGGGCAGGCAAATGGTTTGCAGTGTGCAACGCACATGCGGACAGTATTCGGGGTCTTTAGATGCGGACGGAAAATCTCAACGCGTTTAAGAAGAATTAACAGCATATCATAGTAGTTTGTGCCAATCCTTAGCCTCTCTTGAGGCTGGGGATTCTTTTTAATGGCAGTCCACCTCATACATGAGATATCGTACAACTAAAGATACCCGCTTGTGTTATGGAAATAGCTAGATCATCGGAATCTCGATTTCAACGGTAGTCCCCAATCCAGGAGACGATTGTAGATCCATGCGACCTTTAAGAAAGTTTACACGCGATTGGATGTTCAGTAGACCCGCTGATTTTTTCAATTTTGCTTGCTGCAAATCAAATCCTCGACCGTTGTCTTCGACAGTGACTAGCAGTTTCTTATCTTCTTGCCCAAGTTGTATCAGTATTTGGTTCGCATCAGCATGTTTTACAGCATTATTCACCAATTCTTGGATGACACGGTAAATGATCAATTGTTGTTCCTCACTCAATAGGTTCGTCATGTGTAGAAACTGAACACTAACATCAAGGTCTGGATTCGACATACGTAATGCGTAATCAGTTAATGTTTCCTCTAGACCATATCGTTTAAGGAGATCTGGCATTAAATTATGCGCGACGCGTCGAAGCTCCTGAACGGCTGTGTCAAGCTGATTCAATGTTTTTTGGACATCTCTTTTTATAGGAGTTTCGATACGTTCGATCGCTTGGGAAAGTTGGATTTTAGTGCCGGAAAGCAGACCTCCCAGACCATCGTGAAGGTCGCGCGCGAGCCGGCCCCGCTCTTGTTCCTGACCGTCCAGCATGGCAGTTAGGTTGGATATTTTGGAATTTTGACGTTCCTGTTCCAGTGTGAATTCATGAAGCTCTTCCTGCTGTCGCATGGCTTTGGAACGTTGCCTATAGGCATAGCCCAGTACTAAAATAAGCAGAAAAAGAGCCGCAGCTAGCAAGCCATAGTTTTTGGTTAGCTTTTCCTTATAACTGAGTTCGTTTTGGACATTTAGAATATCACGTGCACGCTGTTGCGATTCGAGACGGGACAATTTAAGTTCCTGCGCCTGTTTTTCCGTTTCTAGATTGACTAATTCCAATTGCTTACGTTGATTGTCTTCGCGTAAGCGCATGTTTTGCAACTCTTGTTTTTGCTGTACGGCAAGGGCATGCATGAGCGTGATTTGCTGTTCTTTCTTTTCCGTTTCCAATTGCATCCGTAGCATTTTTTGCTCTTGACGTTCGCGTTCAAATTGCGCTTCTAATCGACGGCCTTGCTCCATTTTTTCAGCATCATAAAGTGAAGTGAATAGGCGGATATATTCTTTGTAATGTCGGATGGCTTCTGCGAGATTCCCTTCATTTTCATTAATTTCAGAAAGATTCAGATGGATGTTCATGCGTATATTTTGATCGCCTATCGGATCTTTTGCAATTTCGGATAACGACATTAACAAATGTTCTTTAGCCTTATGTGGTGCGTTTTCTCGAAGTTCAATTTCTGCCATAATACCGTATGCGGAGGCTATTTGTGTATATTGTTCGGTCTGCTGTGCTTTGTCGATTGCCATACGAGCATATTGGAGTGCCTTTTCTTTGTAATCGTTTGGATAATAGCGCATATAAAGATTCGCGAGATTGATAGCGGCAAACGATAAATTTGATGCCACCGGAATTTTCGATTCATTGCTACGGTACGTATCTATGGCTTTTAGATAATGCTCTTCGGCGAGATTCCGCATATTTAGTCCAGCCCCTCCATTGATATAATGTTGCTCGTACATGTAACCCATCATCATGTAAGCGTCGAAAAGTGTCGACGGATTTTTTTGTTGTATAGCCAAATCTAATGCCTGTTTACTGTATTTTTCCTGCAAATCATATTCTTTCCAATTGGCATAAATGGAAGCTAACTCTGTCAGTACAGATGCCTTTCGATTTGCCAACGATTCAGATGCAGGCGCGCTTTCCAACCATTTTAATGCGTGGAGTAAGCTTTGTACAGCCTCCCGTTCTTGTCCATTTCGGATATGGAGCCATCCCTTGCAGTAGTCTACATAGCCTTTCATCTCTCTATCGGACGTCCGGTCGGCGAAGTTCTCTGCTTGAGTCATATAGTGCCGTGCTTCGTTCAACTGATCCATTATTCGGTAGTTCATCGCTAAGATAGCAGATAGATAGGCCGCATACTTTTGATCCTGAAACGTTATTGCAAACTTTAAATTCTCCTTGAGAATTTTGAAAGCATCATCTTGCTGTTGATTGAAAAACAGGGCTTGTGCATACTTTCCGGTATGGTTCAGTCGATCTATACTTCCTGGGCGAGTGGATTGATACTGCTTTTCAATTTCTAACAACGCTTTTTGACCAAATAGCATATAGGGAGGAATTAAAGCAAGCCCTACGAACAGAACGATCAACTGCATTTGACTGACAAATCGGAATTTCATGTATCTTTTTATAATAATACGGATTTAAAACCTTGCTAAGATACGTATTATCGGTCGTGAACAGAGAGCCGGTGTGCGCTAAACAAAATTGTTCATTACCATGGAAATCGCATGCACATCCCTCCAATAACCACACCTATTTATTGATTCTCCGGCACTTCTGCATCAGGTAATAATTCAAAATAGTCCTTTTTTCCGATTTTTATTTTTGTGAAAGGAGATAACCTAATTTGCTGATGTGGATCCGATACTTTTTCATTATTGATCGATACGGCACCTTGTTCGATAAGACGACGGATCATCGACGTCGACTGTGCTGGTTGTAGGCTCGTGCAAAGTTCAGCTAGGCTGATTGATTCTACGGCGCGGAATCGTTCAAGAGAAATAGGAATAAATATCTTATCGAAAAAATTTTTCCGTTGAAATTGTTGTTTAAAAAAATCCGAAGCCTGTTGAGCTATTAGGGATCCGTGATACTGTTTTACGATGTTTTTTGCGATCATTAGTTTGATATCCATTGGGTTAACACCTTCCTTGAGTCGGCGTAGTACTCCTATTTTTGCGTGCGGGTCTAAATCTGTAGCGAGCTGTACATATTCTGAAAGGAGATCATCTGGGATGGACATCGTTTTCCCAAACATCTCGTTCGGCGGATCGGTTAAGCCAATTGTGTTGTTCAGCGATTTGCTCATTTTTTCCTTGCCATCCGTACCGCGTAGAAGTGGCATACACATGACGACTTGACCGGGCATGCCGTAACTTTCTTGAAGTTGTCTGCCCATGATGCAATTAAAAAGCTGATCAGTTCCTCCCATTTCAATATCACACGCGATGTGTACAGAATCGTAACCTTGAAGGATAGGGTATAAAAGCTCATGTACCCCTATCGGTGTATTCTCTTGAAACCGCTTGTTAAAATCATGACGGTGCAGCAATTGAGCTACCGTTATATGCGACATAAGCTTTATGGCCGAAGCGAATGTCAACCCCTCTAGCCAATCTGCATTATATACGATTCGCGCTTTCGTAATATCAATAAGCATAGACAGCTGGTTGATATATGTCTCTGCATTTCTGTGAACTTCCTGCATTGTAAGTGGCGGTCGGCTTTTATTTTTGCCTGTTGGGTCACCAATGCGCGCGGTAAAACTTCCTACCAAGATGACGATCTCATGACCGAGATCTTGAAATTGTTTTAATTTTCGTAAGACGACCGCATGACCGAGATGGAGGTCTGGCGCGGTAGGATCGAATCCAAGTTTGATGGTTAGGGACTTTCCGTTTTCTTTTGAAAAGATAAGCTTTTCTTCTAATCCATTTTCTGGGAGCAGAATCTCCACGTTGTCGATAAGTGATTGTATAATATCCATAAAATTAAAAAATAAAAAAGCCCGAGCGGACAGCTCGGGCTTGTTATGTGCGATATGATGTTCTAATTACCTAGTGTGCGCAGCACAAACACATAACAGTTCCGAGCATATATCATGGGATAATATATACTGAAAAACGGAAGACGTAAGATGTGTTTCAAAAATTTCATTTCCCGACAAATGTAAGGATATAATCCGAAAGAAAAAATATGAAGCCAATTGTGTCGATGCTTTTATACTTGCATGAAACATCAATTTTACGAGCATCGTGTAAGTGATGTTTATTTATTGGAATATTTTTCTATTTTTTATTTAAAAAATAGAAACGAATTAATTAATTAAAATTATATTTGATAGGGATACCAATGTAAAACAGTTATGAAATTACAGAAAAGGGTTCGGGTCGTGTTTGCGGATGATTCTGATATTCATCATTTTTATCTCGGAAGTCTATTGCCGGCGTTCCATGGCATAGATTTGCTGTATGCCGCAAAAAACGGTCAGGAGCTTTTAACGTTTCTTGAAGATCAGGAGGGAAGACCTGACGTGGGGATAGTCGACTTACATATGCCGATACTGGATGGAATAATGACTGCTGAAAAATTAATGAAGCGGTATCCGGAAATCCGGATTTATGGATTCACTTCGTCAAGCGATAGCCGTGAAAAAGCAACCATGTTGGCTGCAGGGATATATAAAATCTATGCGAAAAATGAATTAAAGCAATTGCTAACAGAAATAAACCCTTCATTTTAGCCATAAAAAAAGGTTCTCAAACGGGGAGAATGAAAACCTTTAAATAACCAATTATAAACCTAAATTATGATGGCGCAAAAATAGGGTTAAATTCATCTGTTTCAAAATAATTTTTCTTTTTAAGGGCGGTACTCCTGGTAACATCGAGCATTTATTATTTTTGTGGCATGGATAAAATTCAGAAACTTACTGCGCATATAGCAAAAGAACGACAACACTTATTGGAGCACCATTTATACAAGAAAATAAGGCATATCGATGATTTGAGGAAATTTACAGAGAGACATGTTTATGCTGTTTGGGACTTCATGTCCCTTTTGAAGGCGCTGCAGATAAAATTGACCTGTGTAAGTGTACCTTGGTTTGCTAGCGCATTTCCAACCACACGCCATCTGATTAATGAAATCGTCTTGGCAGAAGAATCGGATCTTTATTTAGATGGTCGGAGATTGAGTCATTTTGAAATGTATCTGGATGCTATGCAGGATATGGGAGCTTCTACCACAGGAGTTACATCGTTTATCGCCGACCTCCAAATCACGGGTTCACTCGAGAACACATTGCATCATTCTCTTATTGATAAACAGATCCAGGAATTTCTGAAATTCACGTTCGAGACCATACAAACCGGAGAGCCCCATAAAATAGCAGCAGCCTTTACATTCGGTCGTGAAGATTTGATTCCGGATATGTTTATGTCGATTCTAGGCGAGATTCAGCAGAATTTTCCAGAAACGGATCTCCGCAAACTCCTGTATTATTTTAATAGACATATTGAATTGGACGGCAATGAACACGGCCCGTTGGCTTTGAAGATGGTGGCAGAGTTAGCCGGAAATGATCCAACAAAATGGCAAGAGATGGCTGATGTGGCGAAGGAAGCACTGCGTAAGCGAGTTATGTTGTGGGATGCCATCGCGTGTGGCATCGATAACGATCTCGATTTCTTACCATAAATCAATAAGCACACAAAATGCTATACCTAGATTTGGGTCAACGTTCGTAATCGTAGTCCAGTAAACATAAAATGATGGAAACATTTGTACTAGAAATAAATGAAAGAGGCAAGGGAGAGCTGGTTCTTCACGCCGACAATGAGCATGCCGGAAAAATGGACATTCTTGTCCGAAACGGGTTGTTAACCGTGTACCATACCGAGGTGGCAGAGAAATTTGCCGGCAGAGGTTACGCTAAGTTGCTGCTCGACGAACTCACCCGGATAGCTAGAAAACAAAACTTAATGATCAAACCATTATGCCCCTATGTACATGCTCAGTTTAAACGGCATCCTGAAATCTATAATGACCTTTGGTTTAAAGACAATTAAGGAGGGCCGGTTTTTTTACCGGTCTTTTTTTTGTCCTTACGTACCACGAGTAGATAATTTCTACATAAATAAAATCTACAAACTTAGTAGACTTTATTTAAACAATTTCTATATTTGTCGTATCATTGATTGCATGGCATTGGCAACAATGGGGAATAGTAGAATCATCATGAACAAAAATAGTATATATGAAACACAAATGACACACAGATTATCTTCGTGCTATATCTGACAACTTTCTGAGGATCGGTGTCTCGCCACTCCACATGCTAAGGCATCCATAGGCAAACAGAGATTCGCACGCATACTAAACTATAATTATTATCAGACACGAGCATCAATTGGCGTTGGCACTTGTCGATATTTTACTTTTAAACTTGTTAAATATGAAAAGAAACAGAGTACACTGGTATTCTACCCTTATTTTATGGTTTGCACTGAGCTATAAAGTTTTGCCGGTACAAGCACAAATAGAAACCAAACCTATTATTAATGCTTCCATAGTTGGTACGGTAGTCGATGCCGACACGAAAGAACCGCTTGTCGGGGTAACGGTACAGTTAGAGGCGGTCACTCATAGTGTCAAAACGGACATGGATGGGAAGTTTCAATTTATTACGGGACAGAAATTACCCGTCACCGTTGTCGTGACTTATATCGGCTATGAAAAGAAAACTGTGATTCTTTCCACGGGTTCTTCAACTATTGAATTGAATCCTGCCATGGAAAACCTGAACGAAGTTGTCGTGACATCTCGAAGGCGGCGCGAGCAGCTTCAAGATATTCCAATCCCTGTTTCGCTTATACGAGCAACGACAATAGAAGATGCTGGAGCGTTCAATGTCAACCGTATTAAGGAGGTCATACCGACTGTACAACTCTATTCTTCCAATCCGCGCAACACGACGTTAAATATTCGTGGGCTTGGATCGACATATGGACTGACCAATGATGGAATAGACCCCGGCGTGGGCTTTTATTTGGACGGTGTTTATATTGCCCGTCCCGCTGCCACAGCCTTGGATTTTATTGATATAGAGCAAATTGAGGTTTTGCGTGGTCCACAAGGGACGCTATTCGGCAAAAATACCACCGCTGGAGCTTTTAATATAATGTCTCGTCTGCCGAAGTTTAATCCCGAGGCGGACTTCGAATTGAGCTATGGTAATTATGGGTACATCCAAGGTAAGGCTTCGTTGACCGGGCCTTTGATCAACGATAAACTCGCTGCACGGGTTTCGTTCTCGGGAACACAGCGAGATGGAACACTTTATAATGTCGCTACCGATCGAAAAATCAATGATATAAACAACTTGGGGATACGGGCACAACTGTTGTTCAACCCACACGAAGATTTAAAGATATCCGTCGCGGGAGATATGACGAAGCAGCGCCCAGACGGATATGGCTGGGGCATCGCCGGCGTTGTTCGAAACCAGCGATCGGAATATAGACAGTTTAATAAGATCATCGAAGATCTAGGTTACGAAATTCCTTATAAAAGTGCATTCGAAAGAAAGGTCGACTTAGATACGCGTTCTCAAGGAGACAATGAGTTAGGAGGCGTATCCGTAAACGTCGATTATAAAATCGGCAACGGTACACTTACATCAACTTCGGCATGGCGTTACTGGAATTGGGTGCCGTTGAATGATCGAGATTACCTAGGTATACCTGTCTATACGATTTCTTCTGGAAATTCGGTGCATGATCAATGGTCTCAAGAATTCCGGTATGCGGGCCAACTGAGTGATAACGTGAGTGGCGTTATTGGGCTATTCGGGCTTTGGCAAGATCTCCGGACAGATCCTGTACATACCGAAGAGGCTGGCGATGCACTATGGCGTTTTCAACAAGCGAATCCGACACAATCCCAATGGGCTCCTGGTCTGATCGACCAAGTAGGTATCCGAACCAAGTACGGGATTAAAAGTGCCAGTCTAGCGGTTTTTTCACAACTAGATTGGGCGATTACTCCCCACTTGCACATATTGCCCGGACTTCGCTATAATTACGATAAAAAGGTGGCCAACTATGATCGAACAAAATATGTAGATAATACAATTAACTATACTCCGGAGCAGCTTGCAGCTGTTAACAGTATCTACTCGAATCAGCAATTCGACGTAAATGCCGATGCCGCTAATTTTTCGGGACAATTATCGCTGCAATATAAATTTACGCCCCAATATAACGCCTATGTAACCTACTCCCGAAGTTATAAACCAATTGGTATCAACGTGGGCGGACTACCAGTAATTGACGGAAAGATAGCAACCGAGCTGGCAGAAGTAAAGCCCGAATCGGTAAATCATGTGGAAGTGGGTATTAAAACAAATCCAATTCGAACTGCATTGCTAAATGTAACCGCGTACCAAAGTAATATTAAAGATTACCAAACCCAAGTCCAAACACCGGATCCAGGTGTAAATAGGGGATATCTGGCAAATGCTGAACAGGTCAGGGTACAGGGGATCGAAATAGACGGGAGCATACAAATCAGTGATTTTTTACGTGTAAACGCAGCGTTTGCGTATACCGACGGCCGATACGTGTCCTTTACCAATGCCCCAGTGCCCCTTGAGGAAGTGGGAGGAGCAGAGGCATTTAAAGATGTTTCAGGAGGCGTGTTGCCGGGAGTTTCCAAATGGTCTGGGGCATTGGGCGCCGAATTCACGCAAAAAGGAAGGTTGCTCGGGCTACACGGACGATATTTTTTAGGCTCGGATATGTTTTATCGATCGAAATTTTCATCGAGCTCGTCGCCGTCTTCCTATTTGAACATTCATGCCTATGCTCTGATCAATGCAAGGATTGGTTTCAAAGCGACAAATGGGTTGTCTTTGATTGTTTGGAGTCGAAATTTGGGAAACAAAGATTATTATGAACAATTACTTGCGGCTCCCGGTAATTTTGGTCAGTATGCGGGCGTGGTTGGTGATCCCAGAAGCTACGGTATTACTCTAAAATACGGCTTGAAATAGCGTCGCGATCACCGGGTTTTTGAAAAAGGTATTTTTATCCCAGCCTTAGCACACGGCTTCGATGAGCTGGGATTTTTTTAATGTACCTACGCGACTATACCATTACTTCATGTGTAACTTTACTGTTGGAGGAAACAACTTCTTGTATTACGTGTAGCAATTTGATTATTTATCTCGTTATATTCGTAATTCATAATTTTAGTTAATAATTGGTTAGTAGAAACACCCGGAGCTCCCCGCTTCGGGTGTTGTTCTTTTTTTTCGGGAACGAAAATGAGTTTGCGAGATTCCTATAAGAGGAGTTCGTTCGCTTTTTGGACATTTCAAAAGAGTAGGTACCATCGTTTATCATCTGGACAAACCGACTGAAATAAAAAAAGGCTTTCCAATTTTGGAAAGCCTCCCTATACGGTACATGTTGCTACTTATTTTGTCGGTACTGCAGGAGTCACGGGCGTAGCTGTTGCGCTGATACCTAATTTTGTTTTCACGTCAGCTGAAATGTCCTCTCCACCTTGGAAATAAATTACGCTGCCATTTGAGATGTCTAAAACGTACGCATATCCTTTCTCCTTCGCCACGGCATTGATTGCATTCATGACCTTAGTTTGAATTGGTGAAAGAAGTTCTTGTTGTTTTTTCCCCAACTCTTCTTGAGCTACACGTTGTTGTTCTTGGATACGTTGTTCAATACCTTGAAGCTCTTGTCCCAACGTTTGTAATTCCGCATCTACGGTCGTTTTATTTGCTTCGCTGCGGTTTCTCATTTTTTCATTTGCATCGGTTTGTTTCTTTTGATACTCCTCGTACATGCCTTGCAACTCTTTGGTTTTTGTATCGTTCAACGTTTTTAATTGCTCATTTGCTGTTTTGAATTCAGGAGTCAATTGAAAGATTTCGTCCGCATTTACATGTCCAATTTTTTGTTGCGCACTTAAAGATTGTGTGCCTAAAACCACCACTGCCGCTACAGCTACACTTCTAAATAAATTTTTCATTCTTTCCATTTTAATCTTTTGGTGTGACCCTATTCGATCAACACAATTTGTTTTTTATAATGTTAATAATTAATTACGAATTTTTGACAAGTATAAACAAAAAAATTAGTTCGCCAAGTTAGGATCGGGTTTGAATCCTAATTTTGTAATGATATCATTACTTTTATCTAATTTAGGGTTGGCGAAAAGAAAAGTCACTTCACTTCCCTTATCTAAAATTAGATCCAAGCCTTGTGCAGTGGCAATATCCTGAATGGCCTTAGCAACGCGATCTTGAATAGGTTTAACCAAGCGGATACGCTCTTTATAAAGATCCCCTTCAAAACCAAACTTCAGACGTTGAAACTCTTTTACCTCTTTTTCTTTATTGACGATTTCATCTTCACGACGACGACGCATATCGTCATTCAATAGCACTTGATCGTTCTGATAGGCTTTGTAAAGTCTTTCAATATCTCCGTATTGCTTGTCCACTTCTTCTTGCCATTTTGTAGAAAGATCATCTAATTGTTTTTGTGCAGAAACATATTCAGGAATGTGTTTCAAAATGTACTCGGAATCCACATATGCAAAACGTTGTGCAAAGGTAGAACCAACCGATAATACAATAAAAGCGAGAACAAATATTATTTTTTTCATATGTATATCATTTCATTTTTTTACTAGCATGCGGAGTAATCCTGTCGATTTCTTTTCAGAAAATCATGCGCAAATCTCATCTGCTTTTTACCTGTCGACTCCTCCTTTTGAGCTGCGCAAACTTATTCTTGTTTCAGTCCGCCGGTTCTTTCAAAACGACGATTTATCTCTCAGAGCGACAATCACTACTATGCTTACAATTTTTAGGACAATTATAATTCCAAAAAGTTTAAAAGCCGCCCATGTTTTGCAAAATGCTAAACGTGAAATTTTGCTTCCATTGACTAGATTGTAATCCTGGAATCGGATCAAATGCATGACCATAGTCAATTCCCAGCATACCAAAGATCGGTAAGAAGATACGCGCACCTACGCCCGCGGAACGACGCATTTTCAAAGGATTCACTTCGCTAAATTTATTCCAAGTATTACCCGCCTCCGCAAATGCCAATACAAATACAGTCGCCTGTTCATTTAACATGACGGGATGCCGCAACTCCAATTGGTACTTCGCATAAATTGGACTACCTGAATTGATCGCAATATTCGCAAATCCATTACCTGTCGATTCTGGAATAATGGTACCATTCGCATAACCACGCATAGCAATGATTTCTGATCCCTGTAAGAAGTCAAACCCTTGCATACCATCGCCACCCAGTTTAAAACGTTCGAAGGTCGACGTTGGTGTCTTGTTGGTGTAGTTTCCTAAATAACCAAATTGAGCTTGCGTTTTCAATACCAATTTACCGGCTATTTTTGTATACCATTGGCTATCAAATTTCCACTTATGGTATTCTGTCCATTTATACTTCACATTATCTGCCGCCGTTTGGTAATTGATATTATTCCACGATGAATACGGAGGTGTCAACTGAATTGTCAATTTAAAGTTCGATCCCGATGTCGGATAAATAGGCGCATCGACCGAATTTCGGCTAATCTCCTGTGTCAAGTTAATGTTGTACGCCGTTCCATCTGAGAAAAGGAAATAATTTCCGTAGTTCTGTAATTTGTAACGTTGGAACGACAACGATGTGTTTACTTGGAAATAATTATCCGGCCACTGTAACCGTTTACCTAACGTTGCAGTCACACCAGTCATCCAAATACGGTTTAGTTCAGAGTCACTTACCATTTGTTGGCCAGTATAGTAATTGAAACCACCATAGGATGAATTCGATGTGTAGGCGCTTAATCCAAAATAGATCGGTTTTTTACCACCTAACCAAGGCTCCGAAAATGAAAAGCTATAAGACTGATAGCGTTTGCCGGACGTTTGTCCACGTATACTCAATTTTTGTCCGTCTCCACGTGGTAACGGTTTCCAGGCATCTTTTTTAAATAAATTGCTAGTTGAGAAGTTGTTAAATGTCAATCCGAGTGTACCGATCACCTGTCCAGCTCCATACCCGCCAGAAAGCTCTACCTGATCAGACGGTTTTTCAACAACAGTATATTCCAGATCGGTTGTACCTTCTTCGTAGTTTAGGTTTGTCGGTACTGGATTGATTTTTTGTTCGTCAAACATACCCAGTTGGGATATTTCGCGTACACTCCTCATGAGCATCTCCCGCGAGAATTTCTGTCCTGGTTTGGTATAGATGGAACGCAACACAACCCGGTCATTCGTCACATCATTTCCTTTTACAATAACGTTGTTAATTGTAAACTGTTTTCCTTCACTTAAAACAATTTCTAAGTCAACGGTGTCGCTATAAATACGTTTAATAATGGGTTGTATTCCGAAAGTAAGATAGCCGTCATTTTGATACAGAGCGCTGATGTCATCGCTGTTCCGTGTTGGGCCGGACAACTTGGTTGTAAGTTTCTCTTCACTATACACGTCGCCTTTCTCGATGCCCAAAATTAGATTTAAAACCGAGTCGGTATATTTCGAGTTCCCCGACCATTCAATATTACCTACGTAATAGCGAGGACCTTCATATAGGTTAACAAAAATATCGACCTCATTGTTGTCGTATCGTACCACGCTATCGGAGAGTATTTGTGCATCGCGGTATCCTTTATCTTGCATTTTGGCAACTAGATTTTCCTTTGCCTCTTTGTACTTCTCATCTTTAAATTTCCCTGGACCGAATACGCGATACCAACGGCGCGGTTTGACACCTTTCAAATATTTGCGTAGTTGTTTATCTGAAAAAGCCTCATTGCCGTCGAAATGTACGCGATGTACTTTTATTTTCTTATTCTTATCGACATCAACAATAACAATTTCATTGTTCGCCTGTGCCGTATCTTTTTCCGTACGAATTTTAATTTCTGGATATAAATACGATTTTTCGCGTAGGAATTTCTGAATAGTCGCCTGGGTGGTTTTTAATAAATTAGCATTAACGATTTTTCCAGAGCTTGTGTTGAGTCGTTTGCGTATTTCATCGGTTTCTCCTTTCTTTAGACCATTGATATCGATACGGGTTAGACGTGGACGTTCCTGAACACGAATTTCGAGATAAATATTATCCCCTTCAATTCTTTCCGCATATAGTTGAACATCGTCAAAAAGATTCTGTCCCATCAACGTTTTCACCACATTTGCGGTGGCCTCGCTCGGCACTTCGATATATTGTCCGACTACCAGTTTAGAGATAGTGATTAATACATCACTATCCAAATATTCTGTACCTGAAACGCGGACGCCGCCAATGACGTAGTTCTTGGGATCCAAGTAGCTGATTTCATCGGGATCGTTCAAATTAATGGGGTTATTGCCCCTAATTTGAGCGAATAATTGTTGTCCTCCAAAAAGTAAGGTAAATGTTATTAGATATAGTACGCGCTTCATTTATTCTATTTTCTCGGTGCTAAAGTACACCAATCTGTTGTTAATTTTTGTTAAAAGAAAATAATTAATAACCAACCTATTAATTAGGTATTTAATTGATGCTGCAAAGGTAAATAAATATTACAATTGTTCACTTGTTTTGCCGAATCTTCTTTCACGGTGTTGGTAGTTGTAGATGGCTTCATAAAGATCCTCCCGTTTGAATTCCGGCCACATTTTATCTAAAAAGCAAAATTCCGTATACGCCATTTGATAGAGAAGATAGTTGCTAATTCGCTGCTCACCACTAGTTCGTATCATCAGATCTGGATCCGGCATGTTGGCAGTGAACAAATTTTGGCTGATGGTCTGTTCATTAATATCGTCTACGTTTAGTTGACCATTGATCACGTGTTGAACAATTGCTTTTGTAGCCTCTACCATTTCGGCCCGCGACCCATAACTAAGGGCCAATGTAAGCACACAGGTGTCGTTGTCTTTCGTCAAGGCGATCGTATCCTGCAGTTTTACTTGGCAATTTTTGGGTAAATCCCCGAGGTTGCCTATCGTGTTCAAACGAATTCCATTGGCCATAAATGTCTTTGTTTCTTTAGCCAAGGTATTAACCAATAATTCCATAAGTGCTTGAACTTCGAGTTTCGGACGGTTCCAATTCTCGGAAGAGAATGCATATAGTGTTAAGTATTGCACACCTACTTCCACGCAGCCTTCCATCGCTTCACGAACAGCAGAAACACCGTTCTGATGTCCAAAAATACGGAGTTTGCCAATTCCTTTAGCCCAACGGCCGTTGCCATCCATAATGATAGCGATATGTTTCGGTAAATTTTTTTTATTGATTTTCTCTTTGAAACTCATTTCTTGTAAAATTTTAGTTCCACCAGTTGCATTTCCTACTGATGAGGGTATAGCTGACTGTCACACCTGCAGTCATATATCCGTCCTGTGCGCGGCTGTTGCCTTTCTTTTTTCCGGCATAATTCTCGATGTTCCCGGCAGGAAAAGCCAGTTCTTGCCATAAGCTACGCCCATTAGCTTCTTGTATATGATACAATTCCGTTGGTAATCCCGTCGGCTCGGTGGTGTGAATAGGGTATCGATTGGAGATGTTGTCGAGGTAATCATTGAAAGCGACACGATAGTGTATCTCGGCTCCAATCGACCAAGAACCCTGCATGTTATATTTGAATCCAAAACCAAACGGAACGGCCATTCCGATCTTTTTAAATCTGTTGTCTTCCTGTAATTTTAATTTGGGCAGACTATACCGTACACCGTTTTCCAAACGTATGTACGGTGTATGTGCGAATCCTGCTAAACCAGCGAACAGATAAGGTGTATATCGTTTGGGATTCCCTCCTGCGATAAAGCGGAAGAAGTTAAAATTGGCGCGGAAAGACAACTCGTGTACATTATTGTCGAAATACTGTCGCCTTGCGTAGCGGTACGGATCGTTACTGTCGTGGTCCGATGCTTTTAGGTGTATATAATGGTAAGACGACTGTATTCCCCAAGTCGGATTAAAGTTATACGTCAAATGCATGCCGCCTCCTACACTCTTCATGTAAAGGGGGTTGGTCGGATTGATATCGCCCATGAATCCAGTGGCCGCGAGCTGAGCTCCAAGCTCCCATCGTTGGGCATTGCCCCCCCCTAAAGGTGCTATAATGATACTGGACAACATATAAATAAGGCTTCTCAAACTTGGTATTTTTGGTGTAAAGATAACTGTTTTCGAATAATATGAGTGAATTAAAATGTGTCAAAAATAGACGCTAGTAATTTCGTACATCGAGCCCCCACAATAGTTTCTCGCGGAGGGTGCTGAAGAAGCTATCAGAAGCCAAGCGGATCAGATGAATGCGAAAAGGCGCTCGTCGAATACGGAGTTTTGTCGTTGTTTCGAGGGTTTCGCTTTTGGAATCGCAACTCAGGATATACTTTTCAGTCCGGCTTTCAATTTCCAATTCCAGTTCGCTGTCTGCGGAAATAATGATAGGGCGGACATTTAAATTATGTGGGGAAATCGGCGTAATAACGAAATTGCCACTGCCGGGCATAATAATGGGCCCCCCGCAGCTTAATGAATACGCTGTAGAGCCCGTTGGGGTGGCAATAATAATACCATCCGCCCAATAAGCGTTTAATAGTTCGCCGTTTAACACGGCATTGATGGTAATCATTGATGATGTATCGTGCCGGAATACGGTGATGTCATTCAGTGCGAAGTTGTCATTGCCGAAAATCTTTTTATTATCTCCACTGACCTCCAGTAAATCTCGAGCTTGCAACGTATAATCACCGTTAAAAATGCTATCCAAGGCATGGATCATTTTTGACTTGTGAATCGAAGCTAAGAAACCTAAACGTCCGAAGTTTATTCCGGCAATAGGAATGCCCGAGTCGCGAACCAGCGAAACTGCTGACAACATGGTGCCATCTCCTCCCAAACTTAGTAAAAATAAGATGTCTGTCGGCAAGTCTCTGTGATTGTAATACAATAGAAAATGTTTCGGACAGTCAAACTGTTGCTTTAAAAAGTCGTAGAAATCAGAATGAATATATACCAATATATCCTTTTCCTTCAGATATGAAAATAGTTGCTCAACGTACGGAACTACGGATGAATTGAAAGCCCTTCCATAGATGGCGATGGATTTTCTTTGCATGACGAAAAGGTTTTGACAAACTTAGGCAAAGATGCTAAAAAAATAAGCGAATCTTATAAATTTAAGTAATTCATTAAAATGTCGTAGCGCTCTTTGATATCGGAATCTTGGCTTCCATCATTGAATGTTGCCTTTACCACATAATCGAAACGCCACAACGAAGCGACGACTGTCGAGATATTCTGTTTGTCGACCTTGATCGTCATTTCGATCTTGGTGGTATTAGGCACATCACGGACGGCGGCATGAAGTATGCGTACATTTTCTGATTCGAAAATGTGCGCGATGTGCGAAAAGGATACATCGTTTTTTCCTAATTCTAGTACGATGATAGCCCCCGGTTCCCTGTTGCTCATAGTCTCGTTAATCGATGACAGGAGATCCCGTAACGTGACGACGCCGAGGTAATAGTTTTCCTTATCCAATATCGGCAGCACGTCGAGCTGATGCGCGCTCATGTATTGCAACGCGTCATAGGCGTGTTGGTATTCGTACAAGTAGACGAAGCGCAAAGAAACCATTAAGCTACTGAGTTGTAGATCTTCATCGTGTGATGCTAACAGGTGATCTTCAGCAATTAGCCCCAAGAAGTCTTTGCCGTTCACGACTGGCAATTGTGTCGTGTGAAGCTCATTCATTTTGTCTAAGGAGAATCCGATGCTGTCGTTGGACTTTACCTCGAAATAGTTTTTAGCTAAAATTTCACCTAAATACATGATGAGCTCGTTTTAATATAATAAACAGGAAAAATAACAAAACGTTTAATGTTTCCACATTTAATATATGCTAATTTATAAATAATCGCCAAACCCAACGCTATTTTCTTGTAAATAACTTTTTACATCAATAAAATATATTTTCCTTAATTTTACGCCGTTATTTATCGAAATACAGGATTCAGGAAACTATACGCATGATCGAAGAAGAGGAGAACGTCAAGTTTATTCAAGTACGTGAGGTGATTCATAAAAAAAGTCCGAAGCTGGCAAAATGGATACCTAGACTTCTGATCAGTTATTTGCAACGTGTTATTCACGAGGATGAGATAAACTATATCATGACCAAATTTAGGGATTTGTATGGTTTGGATTTCGTCGATGCATTGATTGCAGAGCTGGGCGTTCGTGTGGTCTTAGAAGGAGAGCAGCATATTCCGCTTGAGGACAGTGTGGTATTTGCGTCAAATCATCCCTTAGGCGGCTTGGACGGTATCGCAATTATGCATGCCATCGGACGGTATCGGCGTGATGTCAAATTCTTGGTCAATGATATTTTAATGAATATTCGCAATTTGGAACCGTTGTTTATTCCTGTCAATAAAGTGGGAAATCAAGCTAAGAGTGGTATCATGGCTATCGATCAGGCCTATCGTTCGGACAATGCCTTACTCATTTTTCCTGCAGGATTGGTTTCTAGAAAGATTCATGGCACCGTAGCGGATTTAGAATGGAAAAAGAGTTTTATTTCAAAGGCAAAAAAATATAAGCGCGACGTCATTCCGGTGTACATTGACGGGAGAAATTCCAATTTTTTCTATAATTTAGCTAGACTAAGACAAAAATTGGGACTAAAGGCCAATCTAGAGATGTTATATTTGCCGGATGAAATGTTTTCGCAACGAAATCAGACGGTGACGATTCGTATAGGGGAACGCATTCCTTATAGTCATTTTGATCATTCCAAGTCGGAACGGGATTGGGCTCATGACGTGCGAGAGATTGTTTACAGAATGGGGGATAAAAAATAATTTATGCAAGAGATTATTGCACCAGTAGATAGAGAACTAATTAAAGCGGAATTGACAGAAGAGGCCTTTGTACGTTATACAAATAATGGGAACAACGAGGTTTACTTGGTAAATTACCACACGGCACCCCATATCATGCGTGAGATCGGTCGCCTACGGGAACTGACATTTCGTGGCGCAGGCGGCGGAACCGGTCTGGCGTTGGATATTGATGAAAATGATACCTGCGAACATAACTATGATCAGTTAATTGCTTGGAATCCTGAAGAGCAGGAAATTATTGCCGGTTATCGTGTTATTAAATGTGAAGATGCGATGGACGCTCATGGCCATTTACATTTATCAACAGCGCATTACTTTCAATTCTCAGATAAATTCAAGAAAGAGTTTCTTCCTTATACTTTAGAGCTCGGCCGCTCTTGGGTGCAACCTCGATTTCAGCCAGCTATTGACAACCGAAAAGGATTATTTTCATTGGACAATTTGTGGGATGGGCTAGGAGCGTTAGTTGTCATCAACCCGGAAATCAAATACCTGTTCGGTAAAGTAACTATGTATCCGCATTACAATGCAACGGCTCGGGATCTACTCCTATATTTTATGGAATATTATTTTCCCGACCGGGAGCAGCTTGTTGTCCCTTTTGAAGAACTTAACGTCGGCTATAAAACTGATATAACACCTTTTTTTGGTATGTTTGATGGTTTGGAATACAAAGAAGGATATAAAGTATTGAATACAAAAATCCGTGAGTTAGGAGAAAATATCCCTCCCCTGATTAATACGTATATGAATCTTTCGCCGACCATGCGTACTTTTGGTACAGCCATGAACGATGAGTTTGGCGAAGTAGAAGAAACGGGCATTATGATTACGTTGGCAGATATTTATCAGGCCAAGAAAGAACGGCATATGGTTACCTACGAGCGCGATAAAAACTTCGGCGAACGGATCCAGAAATAATAAAACATCCGATCATAAAAACGGAATGAATTCTAATTCATTCCGTTTTTTATTGCGTTCATGAAGCGGGTCGATTGGTCATTTCGTTCGAAGCATCTCGATATGGGGGATCTCGTCTTCTAGATACATATCGCTTACACGTTCGAATCCTAAGTTTTCGTAAAAACGTTGTAAATATAGTTGTGCACTAATACGAATGGAGGCGTAATGGATTCCCTGTTCCTGTAAATAGGAGATTGCCTGTAGCATGAGGATCCTACCCAGCCCAGGAGCCCGATAATCTTTATGTACAACAACACGGCCGATCGAGGGCTCCGAGTAGGAGACACCTGGAGGGATTAGCCGCGCGTAGGCAACGACCTGATCGTCTGTAATGCCAAAAATATGAGCAGCTAGTAAATCCTTATTATCACACTCCGGATAGAGACATGTCTGTTCGAGCATGAATACATCAATCCGCAGTTGCAGGATTTGGTAAAGCTCCAGCGCTTTGAGATCAGAAAACGCCTTTATTTTCCAGTGTACTTCCATAGATACTCGCCCAATACCTAAGTCAGTAACGACTTGACCACTTCCGATATGGTGCGGCCATCAGCTTGTCCTGCTAGTTTTTGATTGGCAGCTCCCATCACTTTTCCCATATCCTTTACGGATGAAGCACCTGTTTCTGCTATAATTTGTGTAATCACGGCCTCGATAGCAGCACGATCCAATTGCTTGGGAAGATATTCTTCAATGACCTGTTGTTCTTCAAATTCGATTTGATATAAGTCTCCGCGATTTTGCGCCTGATAAATTTCTCCAGATTCTTTTCGTTGTTTAACAAGTTTTTGGAGCACTTTTATTTCTGTATCTTCAGTAAGATCTTCGGTATGACCTTTTTCAGTTTTTGCAAGTAAAATTGCTGCTTTAATCGCACGTAATCCCCGTAGTCGACTATTGTTTTTCGCGATCATAGCCGCTTTAATATCCTGATTGATTTTTTGTTCTAATGACATATGTTTTAGTATTGAATATGGAGGTAGTTAAATAATAACGCTGAAATAGTTTAAGACGTACGCTTGACGATAGTTCCTGTCGCTTGGGCAGTAGGCATGACCAGCAAATCGTTTATGTTCACATGTGCTGGCCTAGACAACACGAAAGCTATGATTTCAGCAATGTCCTGTCCACACAAGGGGGTTAAACCTTTGTAAACATCTTGAGCGCGCTCTTTGTCTCCTTTGAAACGCACTTCTGAAAATTCCGTTTCTACCATGCCAGGGTCTATCGATGTTACCTTGATGCCCTTTTCTAGTAAATCGATGCGCATGGCTTGGGTCAATGCATCCACAGCGTGTTTGGTAGCGCAATATACGTTGCCTTTTGGATACACCTCTTTGCCAGCGATAGATCCTAAATTAATGATATGCGGCATGCCGCTGTTTACCATTTTCGGGATACAATATTTCGTGACATACAAGAGGCCTTTGACGTTCGTATCGATCATGCGGTCCCAATCACCGGTATCTCCGTTTTCTAAAGACTCCAATCCTTGACTTAACCCAGCATTGTTGATTAAGATATCGATTGAATTCCAGTCCGCGGGTAAGTTATTCAAAGCCATTTCTACTTGCTCTCGTTCGCGGACGTCCAGTTCGAAACAGAAAATTTCACAGTCCGGATAAGAGTCGAGGATACGATCTCGAAGTTTCTCCAACCGATTGACCCGCCGTGCGCATAGCAACAGCCTATAATTCGATTCCGAGGCAAGTACGCGGGCACACGCCTCGCCGATTCCGGAACTCGCTCCTGTTATTAGTACTGTTCTCATTATTGAAAGATTAAACTGAATTGAATATTTCGAATATATGTTTTGCTCAACGGAGCCATAAAGGCATTCTTCTCTGCTAGAAGATGTTCACGTTGAAGTACATTACCCGTGCTCTGGATAAATTTGACCTCTGGAGAAACACGGAAGAAAGGGAAGAATATTTCCAAACCCAGTCCCGCCTCCCAAGAAAGATAGCCTGTTTTCATGATCAAGGCATGCGGTCTGTTTTCGGGTAGCCCGTTCAGCCAATCTCGATAGGTACTGTGAAGTCCGGTCCACCTTCTGTAGCGCGCTCCCGCGGTCACGTAGCCCCGATAACGGTTAAATCTATTTTTTAGCAACTTTTCATCAGACCGAAAACGCAGACTGAAGGGAAACTCAAAAGCGTTGAAGTTTGATCCGCTGAGATTGTCGACGACATGCCGCATGTAGCGCACGATCGTGCGGCTGTCGCCATGGGCATCTGCTCCTGTATATTGGATACTCGAGTGGTTGATAAAGACAAAACTCGGTTGAAAGATATAAGAGAGATGTTCTGTAAAACGGATTTCAATCGGTATTCCAACCGACATGCCATGACTTGCTACAGATTCAATAGCGCCAAAACTAGCTATATAATGGTCGCTGTTTGTCGGTGCATTTGTTCCCAAGTTCGTCCAGTTCTTTTGCAGTCCAATTTTATACGTGCTGTTTATGTAGTTGTACTGCATGCCGAGCGAAAGCCATGCATTTTCGTCATAGGACGAACTAAATGGCATAGAAACGCGATGTTGTGCGACTCCTAACGAACAGTTGCCTGCAAATAACAATACGTATAGAGCAAGTTTTTTCATTTGGTACACTCATAGATCGTACAGAATCCGAAGGTCTGTGGACGAACTTTCGTGTGTTGGAAGCCAACCTGTTGAGTGATAGCGGCAAACCGTTCACCATCGGGAAAATTCGTTACAGATTCCGGAAGATATGCATATGCGCGCGTGTCTTTAGAAATCAATCGTCCCAATGCTGGCGTAAATTTGTGAAAATAGAAATGATACAATTGTTTGATAGGGAACATTGTAGGATTAGAGAGCTCCAAAACCACGGCCCGTCCGCCGGGTTTTAATACTCGGCGAATATCGGCCAACCCTTGTTCTAGATTTTCAAAATTGCGCACGCCAAAAGCAACCGTAACGGCGTCAAACGTGTTGTCTGGGAATTGTAATTTTTCCGAGTCCCCTAACTGTACTTCAAAACGATCTTTTAGCCCTTTCTTCTCAATTTTTTCGCGTGCAACGTCCAGCATGCCAGAAGAAATGTCCACGCCGATTATCTTCGAGGGATTTAGTATCCGTAGCGATTCTATGGCAAAGTCGCCCGTACCCGTAGCTACGTCCAAGATCAGTTGGGGACGTAAGCTCTTAAGTGACCGTATTGCTTTTTTTCTCCATATGATGTCGATCCCCATGGTCATCATGCGGTTCAGAACGTCGTAGGTTTTTGATATGTTATTGAACATATCTGCAACTTGTTCCTTTTTGCCGCCTTCTTTGGTTTTATAGGGTTTTATTGTTGAGCTCTCATTTGCCATAACACAAAGATACAATATTGTGGTGCACTAAAAAAGTAGACGGCAGGGAATAAATTTCGTGTTATTTGTGATAAGTGTTTGGCTTTTAATGGCTAGCGGAGAAGTAATCGGATAGAAGCTTTAGTTGGGCACTCTTAGATAGTTATGCACATGAGTTGAAGTTATCCACATGCTATTAAATACTTGGTAATGAATAGACTTTTTTTGCTATCCACACGTTATCCACATACGTATGTGTACAAGAGATCGACTCTTTTTCAGGGGGGGGGAGTGGCACGTACATGGTTGTTTTCGCAACCGAAATAGAGTGTTTACAACTTGTTGAATCGTTCCTGTTTATTTTTTATATTTTTGTTACCCCGTTACGAGCACGGTCAATAGACAACAAGACGTATAAATTTAACAGGAGAACCTTTTTGGAATGGCGACAGATAACGAATTTTCGAACAATACGGCGGGCAAGCCTAATTTTGCTAAGAAGCGGGCGAGTCTTAATAATATGATTGGCGGTCTGGGGAAGCTTCCTCCACAAGCCTTGGATTTAGAGGAAGCTGTGTTAGGGGCACTTATGCTCGAAAAAAATGCATTGAGTGAAATTATCGATATTTTAAAGCCCGATTCTTTTTACAAAGAAGCACATCAGAAGATTTATGAAGCCATTTTCAGTTTGTTCCAACAGACTTCGCCAATCGATTTATTGACTGTTACTGCGGAGTTGCGTAAAATGGGGGCATTGGAGTTTGTTGGCGGAGCCTATTATATTACCCAGCTGACAGATCGTGTGGTATCGGCCGCAAATATAGAATACCATGCCCGAATTATTTCGCAGAAATATATACAACGCGAGCTCATAAAAGTTTCGACGGAGATTATCAACAGTTCGTATGATGAAACAGCTGATATTTTTGATTTATTGGATCAGGCTGAGAAGTCTTTGTTTGATATTGCGCAAAACAATTTGAGACGTGACTCGCGTAAAATGGATGACATTATGCGTGAAGCCATTTCGAATTTGGAGATGCTCCGTGATCGGACCGATGGGTTGACCGGCATTCCTTCCGGTTTGACAGCTTTGGACCGTATGACGTCTGGTTGGCAGCCTTCTGATTTGGTTATTATTGCGGCTCGTCCGGCAATGGGGAAAACCGCTTTCGTATTGTCGGTAGCGCGCAACGCTGCGGTAGACCATCAACGTGCGGTGGCGGTATTCTCCTTGGAGATGTCATCCGTTCAATTGGTAAACCGTCTGATTGCGGGCGAAACCGAAATCGAGCAAGAGAAATTGAAAAAAGGGAATTTAGCCGATCATGAGTGGCAGCAACTGCATTCACGTATAGGCCGACTGACCGAAGCCCCAATCATCATCGATGATACCCCAGCTTTAAACGTTTTTGAATTTCGCGCAAAATGTCGACGCTTGAAGGCACAACATGATATCCAGATGGTTATTGTCGATTATTTGCAGCTGATGCATGGAAAATCGGAAGGTAAAGGCGGAGGAAATCGGGAGCAGGAAATCGGTCAGATATCCCGAGCGTTAAAATCTGTAGCAAAAGAGCTGAATATCCCCGTGTTGGCCCTATCTCAATTAAGCCGTGCTGTTGAATCGAGGCCAGGAAACAGTAAGCGACCGATGCTGTCGGACCTGCGGGAGTCTGGGTCTATCGAGCAGGATGCGGATATGGTACTCTTTCTATACCGTCCAGAATATTATGGCTTAACAGAAGATGAAGAAGGGCGTCCGACTGCAGGAGTTGGCGAAGTGATCATTGCGAAACACCGGAACGGGGAGACGGGTATTGTTCCACTTAAATTCGTGGGTAAATTCGTGAAGTTTGTAGACTTAGAAGAGGATTTTGCAGGGGCAGCAGGGGATTCTTTCGGAACACCAGATAGTTTTGGATCGGCGTTAGGCCCATCTGATGCATTCGGCGGTTTCGGCGGCGCCGATTTCGGAGGCGGCGGCATAACCATGCCTTCGCGTATGAATGATATGCCAGATGACGCTCCGTTTTAATAGGGTACACACGTTTTTTATATGAACCGAGCATCGCATTGTTGGTACTTTTTTTACCTTGGTCAATGCACCGGAAAATCAAAGTAGGTGTCGGGAAAAGGCTCGTTTAGGAGGGTGTAATGCCACCATTCATCTTCGTACGCGACAAATCCTGATGCTTCCATTATGGTACGAAGTAGTTTCCTGTTTTTTAATTGGCCTGCCGTCAATTGGACGTTTCCGTGAGCCGAACTGCTGCCAAACCAATCGAACGAACCGCCCATATCCAGTTCCCTGTTGGAGGATAAGTAGTATAGGGTGAGATCTACGGTACTTCCGCGCGAATGTCCCGACTTTTTAGCAATATACCCTCGTGTGAATAGGTCGGGCTTAGCCATGTCTGGATAATAATCAGCTTTTCGAACGGTGTCGGTCGGGTCGTGGCTCCATCGGACAAAATGATCCACAGCCCGTTGCGGTCGATATGCATCGAATATGGTAAGCCCAATACCCTGCCTTTTCAGAGCACTTGCTGCCATTTTCAGTGCATCCACGGCCTGTTTACTTAAGATCGCAGTGGCTTTATGATATCCGTCTATCGGTCGCCCAACAAAATTGTTGGAACCGGCGTATCGCATATCGAGTTTGATGGTGGGAATTTCCTGCTGAACGTAAACAAAAGACGTGGGTAAACGAATCGTATCTTCGACAACCTGGGCCCATATTGCTCCTGGCAAGGCGCCGGACTGGCTGCAAATAAGAATAAACAGGCGGAGAGTTGTTTTCATGCGGTTGGATTTACAGATGGATAAATATACAGATTATACCATAAACGCTGTCTGAAAGGGAGTAGATAGTCGATTATTTTTCTTAATTTTACCGGTACTTTTTTGTTGGAACTTTTCATAAAACTTTAGGAGAAAGATTTGGATTATTTAGCAGGATTAAACCCTTCCCAGCGCGGAGCAGTGGAACAGACCGAAGGTCCTGTCATGATTGTGGCGGGCGCAGGTTCCGGAAAAACACGTGTGATTACGTATCGCGTGGCCCATTTGATCCGGAAAGGTGTTGACCCCTTTCATATTCTCGTACTTACGTTTACCAATAAAGCGGCGAAGGAAATGCGGGAGCGGATTATGAGTGTAGTGGGGCTCGAAGCCAAGAATATTTGGATGGGAACGTTTCACTCCGTTTTCGCGCGGATTCTGCGCGTGGAAGCCGAGTTGTTAGGATACCCCAGAAACTTTACCATCTATGACACAGACGACACGAAGAGCCTTATCCGTGCGATCATTAAAGAGATGAATCTAGACGACAAGCTCTATAATGCTAATCATGTGTACGGACGTATATCATCCGCCAAGAATAATTTGATTTCTCCCCAGGAGTATAATAAAAATGAAGCCATCATGGCTGAAGATATTGCCAACGGCCGCGGTCAGCTTGGGCAAATCTATATGACGTATGCACAGCGATGCTATAGGGCGGGGGCTATGGATTTTGATGATCTGTTGTTCAAGACTAACGTGTTGCTTAATAAACACCCCGATGTGCTTCACAAATATCAGCACCAGTTTAAGTATTTGATGGTTGACGAATACCAAGATACTAACTTTTCGCAGTATCTTATCGTCAAGAGATTGGCAGCTGTCAATGAGAATATTTGTGTCGTAGGAGATGATGCACAAAGTATCTATGCATTCCGTGGCGCGAACATCCAGAATATACTCAATTTTCAGAAGGATTATCCCGATGTCCGCGTATTCAAATTAGAACAAAATTATCGATCGACTAAAATGATCGTTAATGCGGCAAATAGTGTTATTGAGAAAAATCAAAATCAGTTGGAGAAAAATGTGTTCTCTGAGAATGAGGATGGCGAAAAAATCAAAGTAACACGTGCTTTTTCCGATAATGAAGAAGGGAAAATTGTGGCTGAAGCCATTTCGCAGGAGCGATCGTTGAAAGGTCTAAAATATAAAGATTTTGCAATTCTGTATCGCACGAATGCCCAATCCCGCGCTATGGAGGAGGCGCTTCGCAAGATCAATGTGCCATATAAGCTCTACGGCGGAACATCCTTCTATCAACGAAAAGAAATTAAAGATTTAATAGCATATTTTCGTCTAACTTTTAATCCGAATGATGAAGAGGCGTTGAAACGGGTAATCAATTATCCGCGTCGCGGAATCGGCGATACCACGGTCGAGAAGATTCTGGTCGCTGCTGACAAACAACAATATCGCTTGTGGGATGTTGTCGCCAACTCGCAAATGTTTTTAGACGGCCGCAGCGCGGGTGCTGTGGCAAATTTTGGATTGATGATCCAAAGCTTCCAAGCGATGGCCAAGACAAATTCAGCTTTTGACACAGCTATGCACATAGCACAGCATTCGGGAATTCTAAAGGATTTATACGAAGACAAGTCAGTAGAAGGGTTGAGCAGATACGAAAATATCCAGGAGTTGTTAAATGGTATTAAGGAATTTTCGGAGAGAGAAGATATTGCAGAGAAAGGTTTAGATGTTTTTATGCAAGATATCGCCTTGCTAACCAACGACGATAATGATAAGGATCCCGACGCTGACACAGTTTCTTTGATGACGATCCATTCCTCGAAAGGGTTGGAATTTCCTGTCGTATTCATCGTTGGTTTGGAGGAGAATTTGTTTCCTTCTCAATTGTCCTTAAATTCCCGGTCTGAATTGGAAGAAGAACGTCGGTTATTCTATGTTGCCGTCACGCGCGCGGAGAAAAAATTGCATTTGTCATATGCGACATCTAGATATCGGTGGGGGACACTGAATAACTGTGAGCCGAGTCGATTTTTAGATGAGCTGAATCCCGGTTGTCTCGAGTTAGATTTTCAGCCTCGTTCCGTCTCCACAGGTATAGATAATGGTTTTCAATCGGAACGTATTGCGTGGAAGCAAAAAGAAACGGATACCTTCTCTAAACCGAAACCGAGAACGATGAAGACGACGTCTATTTTACCAAAAGCCCATGTTCCTACGGCGGGGTTCGCGCCATCCGACACGAGCAGTTTGCAAGTCGGGATGGAAGTTGAACACGAGCGCTTTGGCTTCGGCAAAGTCGTGAACTTGGAAGGAAATAAACCCGATATTAAAGCAACTATTTTTTTCAAAGAGTTGGGACAGAAACAATTGTTGCTTAAATTTGCAAAATTAAGGATCGTTCAATAAAGTACAAATAACAATAACTGCGCTTAAATAACGTTTGTTAAGCGTAAAACTATTCAATATGGATTTCGACTACAACAGTACCAGACCAAAGCTTATTTTGGCAGAATACGGAAGAAATGTACAAAATATGGTAGACTATATTTGTACGCTTCCAACGAAGGAAGAAAGAAACCGGTACGCGCAAGTCGTGATCGACATGATGGGCGTACTAAACCCGCATCTGCGTGATGTTTCTGACTTTAAACATAAATTGTGGGATCACCTGCATATCATTTCCGATTTTAAAATAGACGTGGACTCTCCTTATCCGGTTCCAAGTCGTGAGGCTATTCATCAGAAACCAGAATTGCTAAATTATCCACAACATTCCATTCGTTTCAAGCATTACGGTTTTACAGTTGAGCGTATGATAGAGAAGGCATTGGCTATGTCTGAACCGGAGTATAGACATCGTATGGCGCTCTCCGTAGCTAATTTCATGAAAATGGCATATGTGACCTGGAATAAGGATTCTGTGCAGGATGACCACATTATCCAAGATCTTGCGGAACTTTCTAAGGGTAAGCTTGTGTTGCCAAGTGATACGGTGTTGACTAAACTCGACTTTAAAACACCGCCGCCGGGCAACCGTACAAAAACAGCGGCCGCAGCGCCTGCACAGAAGAATAATGGCGGGGGCAACAACAACCATAAAAAACACAACGGAGGTGGGAAGAAAAATTTCGTCCCTAAAAAAGGCGGCTTCAAAAGATAACGTCTTTCGATATGAATACTAGAGGGCAATTGTGTGACGGCTACCGGCATTCAATTGCTTTCTTTTTTGCCGAATTTCTGATCGAACTGATCGGAAGTCTAGTGCGTAGGCTATCCTAGAAATAGCCTGTTTTTACGCGACACATAAAATTACACTAGTACGTATATATATGAATGCATTTGAAATAATCGGTGGGAAAAAACTAAAAGGAGAGATTGTTCCACAGGGAGCAAAAAATGAGGCATTGCAAATCCTGTCGGCAGTGCTGTTGACAGAAGAAAAAATGACGATCAGTAACATCCCGGATATAAAGGATGTCAATAAATTGATCGACTTGTTGGCCGCGCTCGGAGTTTCCGTTAGCCGGATAAATAAAGATACGTACGAATTTGAGGCTAAAAACATCAATATTGATTATTTCCAGTCCGAAGAATTTAAGCAAAAAGGTGGGGGGTTGCGTGGTTCCATTATGATTGTTGGGCCTTTGTTAGCCCGATTCGGTAAAGCGGCGATACCGAAGCCAGGAGGGGACAAAATAGGCCGTCGCCGACTAGATACGCATTTTTTAGGATTCGAAAAGCTTGGAGCAAAGTTTATATATGATGCTGAAAAGAATTTTTTCAACGTAGACGCGACAGCATTAGAGGGAGCATACATTCTGCTTGATGAAGCATCCGTTACTGGGACAGCAAATGTCGTAATGGCGGCTGTATTAGCCAAAGGTGTGACGACTATCTATAACGCAGCATGTGAGCCCTACCTGCAGCAACTTTGCAAAATGTTGAATCGGATGGGCGCTAAAATCTCGGGGATAGGTTCTAATCTACTAACGATAGAAGGTGTTGAAAAGCTCGGTGGAACGGAGCACCGTATGCTGCCGGATATGATTGAAATCGGTTCGTTTATAGGCTTGGCCGCAATGACCGGTTCGGAAATTACCATAAAAAATGTGTGCTTTCAGGAGTTAGGTATCATCCCCACTGTCTTTGCAAAGTTGGGTATACAATTCGAACTGCGAGGAGACGATATTTTTATACCTGCCCAAGATTCGTATGAGATTGACACGTTTATCGACGGCTCAATCCTGACTGTTTCCGATGCACCTTGGCCAGGTTTTACCCCAGATTTGTTAAGTATTGTCCTCGTTACCGCTATACAGGCGAAAGGAAATGTTCTGATCCATCAAAAGATGTTTGAGAGCCGGCTGTTCTTTGTCGATAAGTTGATTGATATGGGGGCGCAAATTATTTTGTGTGACCCACATCGCGCCACGGTCATCGGGTTAAATAAGCAAACCAAATTACGGGGGATCGAGATGACATCTCCGGATATCCGCGCTGGAGTCTCGTTACTCATTGCTGCATTATCTGCACAAGGTAAGTCGGTTATCTACAATATTGAGCAGATAGAACGTGGATATCAGGATATCGAAGATCGTTTAAAAGCATTAGGAGCAGAAATCCGTCGTATTGATGCACAGCCTGCACACTAAAGTTTGATCAATCGCAAACCGCAAGTAGCCGTTGTTCATTCAGGACACCGGCTGCTTTCCGTATTAACATTTCTAACGATTTTAGCTAGCTGTAAACCTTTGGGTTGATCACTTGGGGCTCCTGTATCCATTCTTGACAGCAAATAAATTTGCAGCGCTCAGTGTTGGGTCATCTGTGTTCGGGTTTGCTTCGTGGCTGACTCAATAGGAGGTAGCATACATACACCGGACAATCGTAATAGCAGTTCGGTTTGGAGCATAGGTTCCGGATCGGAGACGTCTAATCCCGCTCCCCCGATTTCGTTCGTACGCAACGCGTGAATAAGATCGTCCTCCTGATATATCGCCCTTCGCGCTGTGTCTACGAAAATAGCCGAATTTTTCATTCAACGGAAGATTTGCGCATTAAAACGATGCCTCGTTTCTGGAATCAAATTGGTATGAAAGAAGAATACATCACTTTGTGGTAACAAGTCGTCAAAATTTACATATCCGCGTCTAAAAGTTTCTCTGCTCGGTCATTAAGGTGGCGATTGTGGTAAATAACGGGCATGTTATAGGCTCCCTATGTTCCTCCTTGCCGGTTCCAGCCCGATTCTCCCTAAATAATAGATGCCAAGGGCTTTGCCGTGCAGTTCTATCCCCAGATCTTTGGCGAATTCGAAATCTCTCCATTGTCCGTTTGAAATTTGGTTCGCCCGAAAGAAGGCTTTTCTGGATAACGTAGCATCAAAAGTAAGGCAATATCGGCTGTTGCGACACCAAATACATCTGGCGTATTGCTAATTGGGATGCCCGCTACCGGGGCGGCTAGCAGATCGACATGGCCGTGTCCGACACTCGCTAAAAAAATTCCTTGCAAATGAGAGCCGGAAACAAAAAAAGCTTTGATTCAGGTCAACTTTTTCGACGTTGAAAACTACGTCAGCATTAGCGCTGGCTTCGATCAATTCACGTCGCGTCAACGTATGGACGGTTTCGTTGATCGTAATGTTGAATCCCGCATCTTTTAATTGATATAGGGTTTCCAGAGATGCATTTTTGTGTGAAAACCTTCTTTCTTTTAAAACAAATATACGAATTTGGTACGGCTTCTGTCTAAAAGGGATTTTTGTCGTTCATTAATGGTTGCTTCTGTATTTTTTTTGATATTGTTTTTTGTGTTTTTGTATATTTTTTCTGTATAATTTCGTTTAATTTAATTTTTTCGGACATATTTTGACGTTTTTTTAAAAAAAATATTGATTTGTTGTTGATATTGTATATAATTGCATAGTAAAATTATAAATGTATGTCAACGTCTCAGAAAAAATCATTATTTCCTTTTGTTATTATGGTGATTATTGTAATTGCCGCCTTTTTTAATCCTTCCTTGCCCTCGAATACCACTGCCTATGATTATAATGCATCAGATGTCGCCTGGATGCTAACCTCTACAGCGCTCGTGTTGATCATGACACCCGGTTTAGCCTATTTCTACGGAGGTATGGTGAAGAAAAAGAACGTAATTTCGACAATGTTGCAGAGTTTTATCTGTATGGCCGTGGTTGCGGTAATATGGATTGTATTTGGATTTAGCTTAGTGTTTGGAGATACCGTTGGAGGTATCATTGGAAATCCGATGACATTTTTCATGTTCGATGGCGTATTGGATCATAAGCCCTGGGACGGCGCTCCTACTATTCCGTTTGCATTATTTGCTATGTATCAATTGAAATTCGCAATTATTACACCAGCTCTTATTACAGGGGCATTTGCAGAGCGTATCCGCTTTACATCCTATATTCTATTTATTTGTCTGTTCTTTATTTTTATATACGCGCCTTTAGCACACGCGACATGGCATTCAGATGGTGTGTTGTTTAAAATGGGGGTATTGGATTTTGCCGGTGGGACAGTGGTTCATATGTCCGCCGGATTAACCGCTTTGGCCTCGGCAATCTATCTAAAACAGGGCAAAGGTTGTAAAGAACATACGCCAGCGCGCATCACCTATGTGCTCTTGGGAACTGGGTTGTTGTGGTTCGGCTGGTTTGGTTTCAATGCAGGTTCTGCATTTGGAGCTACAGCGCTGGCAGCCACAGCGTTGGCTACGACAACGGCGGCGTCTGGAGCAGCTGCGGTGATGTATATTTTATTTGACGCTGCTCGTGGTACAAAGCCGTCCGCGATGGGAACGTGCATCGGCGTCGTTGTCGGCTTGGTGGCCATTACACCGGCTGCGGGTTTTGTCACTGTCCCTCATTCCATCGTAATCGGAGCGATAGCTGCTATTATCAGCCGTCTATTGATTGACTGGCGAACCAAATCAAATATTGACGATACCTTGGATGTTTTTCCGAGTCATGGTGTAGGCGGAATGGTCGGTATGATTTTGACCGGGGTGTTTGCCCATTCTGCTATCAACGGCGCTGTAGAAACAAATGGACTATATTATGGTGAAACAGGCTTGTTCACAGCACATTTTATCGGGCTTATCGGCGCGAGCGTATTTATATTGGTTTTGGCCTTTGTATTATTAAAGGTGACCGACTTGATTACACCATTGCGCGTCAGCGAACATGAAGAAGAAGAGGGGCTGGATCTTTCACAGCACGGAGAGAAGTTATAAACGACATTTAACTACCAACTAACAATAACTTGAATAAACCGCATATGGAAATATGCGGTATTTTTGTAAGGATTTGTGAGCTGCGTTGGCGTTACTTTGACAATCAGTCGAGCGCTAATCGCGTTGGATGGATGGATCTGTCTCAACGGCCTGCACTGATCAGCTATTTGTATAAAAAGGTGCAATCGAGATATACGGGAATGCGTCGAAGCTGCTTTCGCCTGCGTCTACAAAATACCTTTTAACCACGGTAAGCTTAAAAACAGAAATAGAAAATTTGCGTAAATAGACAATTCAGAAGTAATTCAATAACTTGTACACAATAAGGAGTAACACCATTCGACAGTTGTTCGAGAGTTGTTCGACTGCTCTTCGAGAGTTGTTCGAGAGTTGTTCGGGACTGCTTCGGGACTGCTTCGGCTGTTCTTCTGCTTGGCTTCGGCTTTTCTTCGGCTGGGTGTCGAAGGGCAGTCGAACAGGAGTCGAAGCGCTGTCGAAGACGAACCGTCGATGGTACGAAGCGGAGTCGACGGTGTTTCCTAGAGGCGTCGATGGCTGATCGAAAAATTGGCGTAAGCAACCATGTTACTTCTAGCCCTGTATAAGAAAATACGAGGTTTCGCAATCCGTTGCCTTGGGAAACTCACCGTTAGGATGTGCTCGTCAACTTCCTCAACGTTAAGCATGAAGCTGTAAGGGATATTCTTTTTGGAAAAGCTTATATGCTGAAGTTACTGGATCTAACTTCGATGGACGAACCCGTGCTTTTTTATTTCCGTATTAATCCGCAATTATCTGCCTTAAAAAAATTATATTTGCCATTTAGAATTATTGGATAAAAACCTGTATGAAGCATATACGTAATTTTTGTATTATCGCACATATTGACCACGGTAAGAGTACCTTGGCGGACCGTTTGCTGGAATATACAAATACCATCTCGCAGCGGGAGGCGCAGGCGCAGTTGTTGGATAATATGGATTTGGAGCGTGAGCGGGGCATTACCATCAAATCACATGCGATTCAGATGGAGTATACGAAGGACGGTGAGCACTATATACTGAATTTGATTGACACACCCGGACACGTAGACTTTTCGTATGAGGTTTCGCGTTCGATTGCTGCCTGTGAAGGAGCTTTGCTCATTGTGGATGCTTCGCAAGGTATTCAGGCACAGACGATTTCAAACTTATATTTGGCATTAGAGCATGATCTGGAAATTATTCCGATTTTGAATAAGATGGACCTTCCTGGAGCGATGCCAGAAGAGGTGAAGGATCAAATTATTGACCTTATCGGGGGAAAACGTGAAGATATTATTCCTGCGTCAGGCAAGACAGGTATGGGTGTCCCCGATATCTTACAGGCTATTGTTGAACGCATTCCCGCACCTGTGGGTGATCCACAGGCACCGCTGCAGGCTTTGATTTTTGATTCGGTTTTTAATTCGTTTCGGGGTATCATGGCTTATTTTAAAGTCGAAAATGGCGAGATCCGAAAAGGAGATAAAGTAAAGTTTGTTGCGACAGGAAAAGAATACTTTGCCGACGAAATTGGCACCTTAAAACTGAACCAGGTACCTAAGGATGTGATCCGGACGGGAGATGTGGGGTATATCATTTCTGGGATAAAAGAAGCCCGAGAAGTGAAAGTCGGTGATACGATCACACACAGAGAGCGACCTTGTACCGAAGCTATCCAAGGGTTCGAAGAAGTGAAGCCTATGGTTTTTGCTGGTATTTATCCTGTTGATACAGAGGATTTTGAAGAACTTCGTGAATCCATGCATCGCCTGCAGTTGAATGATGCGTCACTTGTATTCGAACCCGAATCATCCGCTGCATTGGGGTTTGGCTTCCGTTGCGGCTTTCTGGGCATGTTACACATGGAAATTATCCAGGAGCGCTTGGAGCGGGAATTTAATATGACGGTTATCACCACGGTTCCCAACGTGTCCTATAAAGCGTTTCTAACCAAAGATCAAGAGGAAATTACCGTACATAATCCATCTGATTTACCTGATCCGAGTAAACTGGACTTTATTGAAGAGCCTTACATTAAAGCGAATATTATTACCAAGTCGGATTTTGTAGGTCCGGTGATGTCTTTGTGTATACAGAAACGAGGGACTATCATTAACCAGTCCTATCTGACGTCCGATCGTGTTGAGTTGGTGTTCGAGATGCCAATGGGTGAAATTGTATTCGACTTTTATGATAAGTTAAAGACGATTTCCAAGGGATACGCGTCTTTTGACTACCATCAAGTGGGATACCGAAAGTCGGATCTTGTAAAATTGGATATTCGGTTGAACGACGAACCCGTCGATGCATTGTCTTCTTTAATTCACCGGAGCAATGCGTATGAATTCGGCAAAAAGATCTGCGAAAAGTTGAAAGAATTATTACCCCGTCAGCAATTCGAAATCCGGATACAAGCGTCTATCGGGGCGAAGATTATTGCACGTGAAACCATATCCGCATTACGGAAGGACGTAACGGCAAAGTGTTACGGGGGAGATATTTCGCGTAAACGGAAGCTTCTGGAAAAGCAAAAGAAAGGTAAAAAACGCATGCGCCAAGTAGGGAATGTTGAAATTCCGCAGTCAGCATTCATGGCTGTCTTAAAGCTTGATTAACGGCGCGAAAATAGAAAACGTACTACTCCATAATTAAACATGAATTTATTAGACGGAAAGCTGGTATCAGCGAAAATCAAAGAAGATATTAAAAAAGAAGCGGAGCTTTTTACCGCAAAGACCGGTCGCAAGCCCCATTTGGTAGCCATTTTAGTAGGTAACGATGGCGGTAGTGAAACCTATGTAGCAAGCAAAATGCGCAATTGTGAGCTTGTTGGCTTCGAGTCTACAAATATCCGTTACAACGTTGATGTTACAGAAGAGGACCTTATTGCCAAGATCAAGGAAATAAACCAAGATCCTACCATCGACGGACTAATTGTACAGTTGCCTTTACCGAAGCATATTGATCCGGATAAAATTACAGAGGCAATCGATCACCGGAAAGATGTAGACGGTTTCCATCCGATTAACTTAGGACGCATGCAACGTAACCTTCCTTGTTTTGTCCCGGCGACGCCATATGGTATTTTGCTTATGTTGGAACATTATGGTATTGACACGACAGGCAAGAAAGCCGTGGTCGTGGGGCGCAGCAATATTGTGGGATCGCCAATGAGTATCTTACTAGCGCGCAACAGTAATCCAGGAAATTGTACCGTGACCTTGACACACAGCCGTACTGCCAATTTAAAGGAAGAGGTGCTGGAGGGAGATATCGTTGTGGCAGCTATTGGTCGTAAAAACTTTGTCACCGCCGATATGGTTAAAGATGGGGCGATTGTAATCGATGTCGGTATCAATCGGGAAGATTCTACGGAAACGAAATCTGGTTTTAAACTTTACGGAGATGTTGATTTCGAACCTGTTGCTAAGAAAGCTTCGTGGATCACGCCTGTACCAGGTGGGGTAGGATTGATGACTATTGTGGGATTGTTAAAGAATACCTTGGAAGCCGCAAAGGGGACTGTATATCCGAAATAGCAGAGCACGCCTGCTTTTGGTATGGAAATTGTTTAGTGGAAGTTATTAACCATTAACAATAAAAAAAGAAGCAACATGAAAAAATTAGCTTTATTAGCAGTAGTTGCCGGAGCAATTAGTTTTGCAGCTTGTAACAATAATCCATCAAAAGATAAAAACGCGGACGGCGAAGTATCGGCAGGAGAGCAGTTGGATAATACCTTGGATACGATAGATGAGCATGCAGATCATGCGCACGCTGCCATTGACAAAGAAATTGAAGAAGCTGAGGCAAGAGTAAAAAAGGCACAAGAGGAATTGGATGCGGCGATAAAGAAAGGAGATAAAGAGGCAGAAACAGCTGCTCGCAAGGCGCTGGATGATGCTAACTCCGCGTGGGATAAAGTGAAGGCAGCAGCGGCATCTGCAGGACATACTGTCGAAGAAGGAGCAAACAAGGCTATCGATGCAACGAAAGATGCGGCAAAAGCAACTGGAAATGCAATTGATAGAGCAATCGACAAAACAGCAGACAAAGCGAACCAGGTTGCCGAAGATGCAGAACGCAAAGCGGAAAATGTAAAGGAAGCTTTGAAGAATTAAGTTCTTTTAAACTACATAAAAAACGCCAAACATACTGTTTGGCGTTTTTTATGAGATGAAGTGTCGTTAGGGATTTTTTGCAGGCGTTCGTTCGTACAGCGAATCTATTCATCAGTACTTGTATATTTGCGTATGGATATGAACTGTAAAAAAGAGCTTGTGGCCCGTTGTCTAAAGAAGACTACAGATCGAATAGCAGAAATTATGCATGCTATTGAACAAGCGCAGGAAGCTATAGAGAATGATACGAAAAGCAGTGCTGGGGACAAATATGAAATTTCCCGGGAGATGGTTCAACAAGATCTCAATCGCTATCAAACCCAATTATCTCAGGCGCGAAAGGACAAGACCATCCTGGAACAGCTCCCGCTGGAAAGAAAAGAGTATGTGGGATTGGGCACGGTGATCTTTACGAGTGCAATGGCCTATTTCGTAGCGATCAGCATAGGACAAATACTTCTTGACCAAAAAACTTATATGGTTATCTCACCTTCATCGCCTATTGGAAAGCTTTTGATGGGTAAATCTGTGGGAGGACATATTTATTTTAATGGTGTATCACAGGAACTCCTGGCGATCAGCTAATTCTTCCAGTCAACATCCTTTTTTTATCGAACCAAACAATCTTCTTCGCTTATTGTTTACTAGGGAAAGAATGTATGGTTCTACTCTTTAAACAGAATTTAGCATGATGAAGATTTTAAACAAGACATGGCCCTCTATGTTATTGGGTACATTACTGGCGGTTAGCGTTATTTCCTGTAAGCCTAAGGTTTCGGACGCCGACTTGAAAGCGAAGGTAGAGAGCGTAACGGCAAGTAATCCCAACGTTGTGGTCAGTGTGAAAGAAGGTGTTGTGACGCTTTCGGGAACCGTCGCTTCGGAGGAAGAGAAAAACAGCCTCGCGGAGGCCGCAAAGAATGCAGATGCGAAACACGTCAAGTCGGTGATTAACGAATTGACTGTAGAAACAGCACCTATCGTGACCAGTACCGATGATGCGGATTTAACAGCGAAAGTCGTCGATGCAACGAAAGACTATCCTACGGTTAAAGCGGAAGTCAAAGGTGGTATCATCACCGTAACGGGTTCGATTGAACAAGCTCGTGTGCAGCCGCTCAAAATGGCGTTGGACGCACTGAATCCCAAAAAAGTGGATATGTCAGCCTTAACCGTAAAATAACTAACAAAGAAAGCTATGGGATTACTAGATAAATATAAAGTGCTTTTGGACACGGCGAAAGCATCAGGGATCGAAGATTTGCAATATGCAGAACAAGAAGGTGTATTGCAAATTCGGGGGACAGCACCAAATGCAGATGTTAAAAATAAACTTTGGGACATTTATAACCAAATTGATCCAAATTTCTTGACAGGTGATGTGGTGATGAATGTTGATGTATCTTCGGCCGTCGCTGGAAGTCAAGTGCGTGTCATCACGCAAAGCTCCAATCTAAATATTCGGAAAGGACCCGGAACGGATCAACCGATTGTCGGAAAAGCCGCTAAAGATGAGGTGATTATACTCATTAGTCGTGCTAATGACCAATGGTGGTTAGTACGAACGAAGGATGGGGAAGAAGGATATTGTTATGCACAATATTTAGAGCCGGTAGGTTAACATAAAAAAAGTACAAAAAGCCGTTCCGTTCGCAGGACGGCTTTTTGTTTACAATGTCTATAACTCAGCTAACGTAAAGGTATCTTTCAGTCGTATACCCTTTTCGGTATGTTGTAACGTACAGCAGGCGTGGACGGGGTCGTGTTCCAGAAACAAGATATACTCCTGACTGACCAATTCGGACCAATACTGCTGCCGTTCCTCCATGGTGGTCAGTGGACGGATGTCATAGCTCATCACATAGGGCAAGGGAATATGGCCGACCGAGGGAAGTAAATCTGCCATATAAAGTATTGTTTTTCCGTTGTACTTGATTTGGGGGAGCATCATGGCTTCGGTATGTCCATGGGCGTAACGAATGGCAATATTGTCTGAAAATGGCTGACCTTCAGGTATAAAATGAAGTTGTCCACTTTCCTGTAGGGGAAGGATGTTTTCTTTCAAAAAAGAGGCCTTTTCTCTCGGGTTGGGGTGTATTGCCCAATTCCAATGCTTTTCATTACTCCAATATCTTGCATTTTTAAATGCGGGCACAAGCCTGTCGCCTGCGCGTTGTACCGCGCCGCCGCAATGGTCAAAATGAAGGTGAGTCAGAATAACGTCGGTGACGTCATCTCGATGGAAACCGTGGCGGGCAAGTGATCCATCTAATGTGGCGTCGCCATGTAAAAAGTAATGACTGAAAAATTTATCATCTTGTTTATCACCGATCGCGGTGTCAATCAAGATCAATTGCCTACCATCTTCAATAAGGAGAAGTCGGTTGGCCCATGTGCATAAGTTACGCTCGTCTGCGGGATTTGTTTTCTGCCAAATTGATTTGGGAACCACACCAAACATAGCTCCTCCGTCCAATTTAAAAAATCCGGTATCGATGGTATACAGTTTCATTGTTTGAATATATTGATGATTAATTGATGCAGCACCGAAAACGCCGGATGCTGTTGATCCTTCATATAGGCCAGCAAAATATCCGTTTGGATAGCCGATTCGTCCAAATTTAAAAAATTTATAGCAAGATGATTATACTGTGACTGAACACTTTTCGGCACGACGGCGATGCCCGTGTGTAGATGAACAAGTTCGAGGATGGAGGCGATGTTGTTGCATTCGTGACGTAACATAGGTGTAAACCCGACGTGTGCGCAATAGGCAAGCATTTGGCTATGATAGATAGGCGCGTAGTCGGCATGATAAGAAATAAATGGCAGTGCGCCTAATTGCTCCCGCTCGTTCGGGAGCTTCCAGTCTGCTGGATAAGCCAATGCGAAACCATCGGCATACAGCTTTTCGGTCTGCAATTGTGCAGCGTAGTTTGGTGCCCGTATGATGCCGATATCCATTTTGTTGTTTTTTAACGCGGTTACCTGGCGCTCGCTGGGTAATTCGTACAGCTTAGTTTGTAGAAAAGGGTAAATCTCTTGTAGTAAGTGCAACAGTTGACCAAGTTTTGTCTTGTCGATGGAACTGATGTAGCCTATTTTTACTTCGCCTGATAATGACTGATGCAAGAGATTGACATGTTCTTGGGCGAGTTGTAGCCGTTGCAACAATGTCTGAACCTCTTGATAAAAGAACCTCCCTGCCGCCGTCAGTTCAACCCGTTTATTGTCCCGTAGAAAAAGCGTAACACCCAATTCGTTTTCTAAATCTTTGATTTGTCGGCTAAGAGGCGGTTGCGAAATGTACAACCGTTTTGCTGTCCGTCCAAAATGGAGTTCTTCAGCTAATGTAACGAAATAACGGAGATGACGAAGTTCCATGCGTATAAGGTATCAATAGATGATAAATATAGTATTTTTAAGGTATTGATAAGAAAACTACATTTGAAAAATAGACAGATGAAATGAAATCAACAATTAAAGAAATTGAAGAACGGTTCGATCAGGATGTCGATCGTTTCTCGAACTTGGAGACCGGCCAGCAAACAACCCTTGACGCAAAGTTCAATATGGAGTTGATTACAGAAGCGATTGCGCGCCGATACCCCAACTTAAAATCGGTTTTGGATGTAGGCTGCGGTGCAGGAAATTATCCGGTTAAGCTGTTACAGAAGGTTTCATCCGTTGACGTGACCTTGGTCGATTTAAGTCAACCGATGCTCGATCGGGCGATGGAACGTATTCAAGGGGTAACAAAAGGCACGGTCACAACAAGAAAAGGCGACTTTCGAACGCTTCAGCTAACGGAAAACTCATACGACGTTATTATTGCGACAGCAGTGCTGCACCACTTGCGCGATGAGCAGGATTGGCAACAGGCTTTTCAGAAACTGTATGGTTTGTTGAAAAACGGAGGGAGCATCTGGATTTTTGACTTGGTATATCAACGTGATGGACAACTTCAAGAATATGTATATGATCATTTATATGGCGAGTATCTTACTGCCCTGAAAGATGAAGTGTACCGCGACCATGTATTTGCTTATATTGAGAAAGAAGATACACCTAGGGATCTAATCTATCAATTGGATCTCCTTAGGAAGGTTGGATTTAAACATGTTGACGTGTTACATAAGCATCTTTGTTTCGCATCTTTTGTGGGATTCAAATAGTTGATAGGAATAATGGTGATTGGATTAAGAACACAACAGCGATAGACAGATAAAAAAACGTCTCCTAAGAAATAGGAGACGTTTTTTTATCTGTCTATAATCCGCTAGTGAGCACTGAGATTCTTTGCTTTTTCTGGATCAAAAGACGCTTCTAGTTCGGCTAACTTTTTCTTGCCATAGGCTAGTTTTGTGATCACGTAAAACAACACGGGGACAATAAAAATAGCCAGCAAGGTGGCTGCCGCCATCCCCCCAAAAACTGTCCAGCCAATAGTTTTACGTGCAAATGCACCGGCGCCAGAAGATATCATTAATGGAATAATACCTAAAATGAACGCAAAGGATGTCATAATAATCGGACGAAGCCTCAACTTGACGGCATCCAAGATTGCATCGAGGAGCGGCATGCCAATGTCGACACGCTCTTTGGCAAACTCCACGATCAAGATAGCGTTCTTCGCGGCAAGACCAATGATTGTAACCAAACCAATTTGGGCGTATATATTGTTATCCAAGCTTGGGATAAACATCAACGTCAAAATGGCGCCGAAAATACCGATTGGCACGGACAACAAAATAGAGAAGGGCACCGACCAGCTTTCATAAAGAGAAGCAAGCAAAAGAAACACGAATATAATACACAAGGCGAAAATCATGACAGTTGTATTTCCGGATTGGCTTTCCTGCAAAGATAATCCAGAGAAGTCATAACTGTAACCATTTGGCAACGTTTGCTCGGCCACCTCTCGCAATGCCGCAAGGGCATCACCCGAGCTATAACCAGGTGCTGCAGAACCGCTGACTTCGATGCTTCTGAAGATGTTGTAGTGATTGATGATCGATGGATTCTGCACCAGTTCCCAAGTTACCAATGTGCTCAATGGAACGGACATCCCTTTGTTGTTGTTTACATACAACTTGTTGATGTCTTCAATATTCATCCGATATTGGTTGTCTGCTTGCGTTACGACGCGGAAGTTACGACCATAACGTGTAAAATCGTTGATGTAGGCAGATCCGAGATAAGCTGAAATGGTGCTGTAAACAGAGGATACAGGAACCTGCATTTTCTTTGCTTGTTCTCGGTTCACCGAGATCTTGAAGTTGGGCGAATTGGAGTTAAATAGGGTATAGGCCATGCCGATTTCGGGACGTTGATTTGCCGCTGCCAAAAACTTTCCGACTACGGCTTCAAACTGTTTAATGTCTACAGTTTGTTGGTCTTGGATCATCAACGAAAAACCACCAGAGGTACCTAAACCCGGAATAGCCGGGGGTGTCACGGCAAGTACACGTGCTTTGTTATAACCGGCGTATTTTCCCATAATTGCACCTGTGATATCAGCGGCGGTACGGGTACGCGTAGCCCAAGGTTTTAAGGCGACGAAAAGTGTCGCTGCGTTGGATTTGAAAGATCTGTTCAGGATGTTAATTCCAGCAATTAAAGTGATATGTTCGATCTCGGGAAAGTCTTTTCTGAACTGTTCATTCAGTTCGGTTAATACCTCGTTGGTACGACTAGCTGACGACCCCTCCGGTAATGTTACTCCAGCAAAGAATGCACCGTTATCTTCGGTGGGGATAAAACCTGTGGGCTTCGTTTTAAACATATATCCCGTCCCTATGAATATACAGAGTAAGATAATCAAGGCCAAAGGCGCTCTACGAATACATACTCTTACTCCTCGGGAGTATTTATGTGTCACGCGTTCAAACCATAAATTGAATTTGTAGAAGAACTTATTTAGTCCTTTCGCATCTTTGTTGACCGCAGTTGGTTTTAGCAACAGGGAACAAAGCGCTGGTGTGAGCGATAAAGCGACGAATGCCGAAAGCATTACAGACACAGCAATTGTGATCGCGAATTGCTGGTAGAGTTTTCCCACCATGCCCGGTATAAAACCTACCGGAACGAATACGGCCGCTAAAATCAAAGCAATAGCGATAACGGGAGCGGTGATATCTTTCATAGCGTGCATGGTCGCATCGCGCGCGCTCATCTTATAGTGGTCTATATAGTGCTGTACAGCCTCTACAACGACGATCGCGTCATCCACGACGATACCGATTGCTAATACGAATGCCAACAATGTTAAGTTGTTGATGGAGAACCCGAACAGGGTAAAGAAAATGAATGTACCCACAACAGAAACCGGAATTGCTAGGACAGGAATCAAGGTTGCTCGCCATGATTGCAGGAAGAAGAACACAACTACGGTGACCAATAATAGAGCTTCAACCAACGTGTGAATTACAGAATCAATAGATGCGTGAACGACCGAAACCGTTTCGTACCCAACCACATAGTCCACATCCGCAGGGAACGATTTTTTTAAGTTTTCTAGAGTGGAATAAATCCCTTCCGCAGTTTCCACCGCATTTCCACCGGGGGTCTGAGCAACCATCATACCTGTTGATATCATTCCATCGGTACGGGTACTGGTTGCATAACTGAACTGCCCCAATTCGACACGTGCTACATCTTTTAAGAGTACGATTGAACCATCGGCGTTCGACTTAACAATGATCTCTTCAAAATCCTCTACCGAAGAAAGATCCGAGTCGGTAATGACTGGGTACTCGAATACCTGTGCATTTTGCAATGGAGGTGCACCGACAGATCCTCCGGGCATACGGAGGTTCTGCTCCGAAATAGCAGTAGAAACATCCGCGGGTGTCAGATTTAATGTCGTCAACTTGTTCGCATCAAGCCAAACCCGCATCGAAAAGGGTTGTCCAAATGCCGTAACGTCTCCGACCCCTTTCACCCGCATGATGGCGTCCTTCACATATAAGTTGGCATAGTTTGCCAAAAATTTATCATCCCGACTGCCTTTGGGCGAAACGAGCGACACCAACATCAGGATATCGGTATTTGCCTTACGGGTTGTAACACCCAAACGGCGTACTGCTTCTGGCAGCGACGGTTCGGCGATACCCACGCGGTTTTGCACGTCGAGTGTGGCGATATCGATGTCCGTCCCCACTTCGAAAGTAACTGTTATACTGGATTGACCATTCGACGTACTGTTGGACGACATATAAATCATTCCCGGCGTACCGTTGATCTGACTTTCGATGGGAGTTGTTACTGTTTGTTCTACCGTTTGCGCATCGGCTCCGGTATAGTTAGCTGTTACGGTTACTGTCGGAGGAGCGATGGACGGGTATTGACTAATCGGCAACGTCATGATGGAAATCGTACCGATAATCATGATTAATATCGAAATAACGATTGCCGTGACTGGCCTTTTTATAAAAACTTCTGATATCATACTATTCTTTGTTTAGATCTTCGACAATTATTTTTGGGGAGCACTTTCGGCAACTTGGGCTCCTGGTCTCACATTCATAATGCCGTCGACGACAATTTTTTCACCTGCTTCCACACCGGAGTTGACAACGACTTTATCGTCTATTTTTAATCCCAGCTGGACGGGACGTATTTCAGCTTTGCTGCTATCGTTGACGACATAAACGTTATAAACACCCAATTGATCCTGTACTGCTTTGAAGGGGATCACCAATTGTTCGGTAGGCGAGGTGCTTTTTACGTTCATGGTAAGATTCATACCGGCGCGTAGGGCATTCTGACCATTCGGAAAAGTAGCACGTACAGTAAGTGTTCCGGTACTTGGATCAACAGCTCTGTCTATGATGGCCACTTTGCCGGATTGTTCATAAGCTACGCCATCCGGAAGGGAAACGGTAATCTCCGTAGCCGACTTACCCGATTGATAGGCTGCAAACTCTGAAATCTCACGTTCATTGATCTGAAATTCTACGGCGATGGGATCGATCGAACTGATGGTATTCAACAGCGTTGTGCCCGCGTTCACCAACGCACCACTACGAACCTGAGAGATGCCGACAGCGCCCGAGAAAGGAGCACGGATGACGGAACGTTGGAGGTTCGTCTGCGCCGTGGTCAGTGCAGCTCGAGCTGCTTGGACCTGTGCCTTCTGGTTATTCACATCCGTGAATGCGTAGTCTAAAGTTTGTTTTGCAATCGCGTCTTTTTCCGCCAAGGTTTGGTACCTGGAAAGATCTTTTTCTACCCGCTGTAAATTAGCTTTTGCTATTTCGAGATTTGCCTCTGCTTGATCCACAGCCGCCTGGTAGCGAATCCGGTCTATTTCATAGAGGGGCTGTCCTTTCGAAACGAAAGCGCCGTCGCTGATATATATCTTCGTAATGTAACCGCTTACTTCCGCGAATATTTGCGTTTCTTGCATCGGCACAGCACTTGCAGGATAGCTTTTAATACCCGAAACGATCTGCTTCTCTACTGTGGTCGTGGTCACTGGGACAGCGGCCTGCCCCTGAGCTGCTGCTTGTTGTTGTTTGGATCCTTCTTTTGATCCACAGGATTGCCAAAGCAGTCCTGAACCTATGATTAGTGCGGAAAATAAATAGTTCTTATTCATGGTTTCGTATATTTCTTTGATTGATAAGGTAGTTTTCTTTATTCTGTTACTTCGACAGTCCCTAATGCTTTTTGGATATCTAATTTACTTGACAGCACGGCGTATAATGCATTCAAGTAGTTCAATTGACTTGTTTTTAGATCGGTCTCAGCTGTCATCAGCTCGAGGTAAGTTTTGACGCCTGCATCATATTGTAATTTGATCGTGTTATATACATCCTCGGATAGTTCCATGTTGTCTTTTGCATTACGCCAAGCATTCATGTTGGAACGATAGCTTGCCATGGCAGCCGAATATTCGGTGCCGATTTGGTTTTCGAGGTTTTGTAAATCCAATTCGATACGTTCTTCTTGTAATTCAGATTTCCGGATTTCTTGTATGCGTCTGGTGCCGGTGAAAATCGGAATAGAAAGAGAGAGCCCTACTGAAGAACTGGGAAAATTATTACTATATAGATCACCAAACTTATTGTTAAAGTAATTTGCATTATAAACGGCATAGGCGCCCAGTTGTGGTAGAAATTTCCATTTCTGATATTGTGTATTCAGTTTCTGAATATTACGCAGCGTCTCCGTTTGTTTGTATTCGACCCGATTGGCAAAATTTAAGATCTCTGTAGTGTCCAACAAGATGTTGCTTTCTAACGCTTGGTTTTCAAAAGAAAGGCTGATGTCTTCTTTTACCGGCATACCTAACAGCATTTTGAGGTAATCGTACTTGTAGTGTCGCATTTCCTTTGCCGTTTTCAGTTCAGCCTGTGCATTGTTTAACGAAATCTGTGCTCTTTTATAATCTGTTTTATCGACGAGCCCTGTTTCATACCGAGCATTGGCTTCCGTATATTGCCGTTGCAATCGAGCGATATTTTCATTAATAATGTGGATCGACTCTTCAGATGCGAGTATGTCATAATATGCTTTGCTGACATCAACAACCGTGTTTATGCGCGCGCTTTCAATGTTCAAATTGTTTTGTTCGCGAATGTATTGAGATGCACGGGAGGCTTGGAAGAGTTCTGGACTCAAAATAGCTTGATCCCCGCGGACCGAGAGAGAGCTAGTATTTTTCTGTCCCATCTGAATCGCTCTGCCATCGATCACGTTGGTCGGAATCTGTATTGCGTGGGCTAGGGATCCAGTGGCATTGATCTGGGGAAACCATCCCGACAGTGCGGAGGCAATTTCGCGTTCACCAATTTCTTTGTCTATTTGCACTTGTTTTAGTTCGATCTTATTACGCAATGCGTAACCAATAAGTTCGTCTAATGTGGCATTGTTATTGAGTTTTCCAGGATCCTGGCTAGTTTGTGCATGTGTATATCCTATCATACACGAAGCAAGGAATACGGATAAAGCAGCTTTTTTGAATCTCATATTATTGATTTTTAACACCATTCCAAATTATTTCTAATAAATCTTCGCGGCCCTTAGCCCGCATTTTGCAAAAACCATAGGTCACCATTTTTACATGAGATGTAGCCGTCCCGATGTAAATGGATACCATGGTATAGAAGCTCACATCCCGGATAATTCCGGACGTTATACCCTCTTCAAAAAACAATCGCATTCGATCGACTCCATAATATGTTGGATTTTTCTTCTGTTGTATGAGTTCATAATACGGAGAAGAGTAAAATTGTTCGATGAACCAAAAAATTTCTTTATTGGCGATATAATAGTCGACCAAACGATTCCAGATAAAAAAAAATTTCTCCTTATACGGGAGATCCTGATCCACGTTGAAAATATGATCGTTTGTCTTCTCTCGACAGTATTTAAAAAGTTCTAAGATCAATTCGTCTTTCGACGTAAAATAGTGATAGATGGTACCGGTAGCCACATTTGCGCGCGAAGCAATTTGACTCATGGGAGTCCCGTGAAAGCCGTATTCATTAATCAGTTTTAACGTGCTCTCGAAGATCGCTTCTTTCTTATTTAGCAATTGAACGTTCATTCGGTTGCAAATGTAGTGAAAAGTTAATGCTAGAAATGTCAAATATTTGTTATAAAAGCGTATAAATACAGGTGTTTTTATTGTGTTAAATCTTTGTTAAATGATTTAAATGATTTGTGAAGATGCTGCAATTGGTGTATCTTTGAGCATCATAATTTAGGTTTATAATTGGTTAGTAGAAGGTTTCCATTCTCCCCGTTTGGAAACCTTTATTTTTTTGGAAAGCCCGTAAACCTATCGGTCCACAAAGCGTGATTTCCTTCGTTACTAAAATAGGAGTGTTTGCTTACCGCACGTAGGGGACACCCATTCAAAACAAATAGACGTTTGCACAAACTTAGTTTTTTGTCTATCGACAGTCTTTGAGAGCTCGATTTACCTCTTCTTGTGTATAGGTTTCGGTGCTGTTACCAAATCTGGTGGTGACGTAAGTCAGGATATAGGCGATTTCGACCGGTGTCAGCTGCGGAACGCCTGGCATCGTGCCTTCAAATGTTTGGCCCTGCACGACGACGGGTGCATTTAGTCCATTTTTGACAATGCAGGCCAAGATGGAACGGTTGTCTTTTAGATAGATCGTATCCGTTAACGGTGGATATAAAGCCCCTAAGCCTTCTCCCGATGCACCATGGCAGTTTTGGCAGTGGATTCCGTATAATTTTTTCCCATTAGCCGCATATTGTGCAGTTTCTATACTCACGTTGGGCTGGCATGAATACCCTATGATAATGCATAGTATGCCGATTATCGATAGCGACCAAAGTGTGTTCGACATAGCGTTATTTTTCCTGCAATAAGATTTCTAAATCGGAGTAGAGTTGGCGCACCTGCTCATCGTTGGTGCCATCATAGGCTCCGCGGATGCGTTTGTTTTGATCAATTAGTACAAGGTAACCTTGATGATCGTAACCGCCGGGAGCAGAAGTGTCTTCCTTCGTATATACCAAATATTTATCGGCTATACCATAGATATCTTTTTTACTACCCGTGACGAACTGCCAACGTTCATCATTTACACCTAGTTTCGTTGCATAAGCTTTTAGTACGCTCGGCGAATCGAATTTGAAATCGATACTATGTGATAGAAAGGCTACGTGTTCGTTGCCCCTGTATTTTTCATAAATTTGTAAGAGATTGCGTTGCATAGTAGGGCAGATGCTGGGACAATGGGTGAAGAAAAAGTTGGCCACATAAATTTTGTGATCAAAAGTTTTGTTAGTGATCACAGCACTGTCTTGGTTTAAAAAACTGAAATCGGGAATCTGATGATAGATTGTATCAACGACAGTTTTGCCGTCTACGACGCGTTCTTCTGTCGCTCTTTCACCGATAAAAGGCAGTCTTTTTTGGGTTTTTCCAGTGCAACCGGCGACGGCTAACGCACATACGAATCCAAGATTAAAGTGGAACGTTATTCTCATGGCTTCGTTGTATAAGGGGTTAAAACACGATCAGCATCTTTGGAAACTTTTTCAAATTTGGACTGCAATTGCGTGATACGGTCAACTTCTGCTTTTTGATAGTCTGCATTTGTGCTATCTGGCGTGTATTCCTTCATCCAAGTCATCATGTCGTCGGTTGCAGATTCGAGGTCTGATTTTAATGTTGTCAATTCTTGCCGTGTTGCGTTGGTGTCTAATGATGGGTTGGCCTTTTTCAAAACCGATAAACTGCCCAACAACGAGTCTACGAAAACGGTGTGTTTATCAAACGTAGAAATTTGGGGCATAATCAGATCGTGTATTTCGATTGCTTTGGCAGATAATACCTGCGGATCGTTCTTTTGGTCCTTGATGTTTTGACAGGAAGTAATAGCAAGAAGAGAGAGGGCAGTAGCGCCCATGATTGACTTTTTCATACGCTTGTATTTATGTTTGTTGAAGATTGTCGAATTTACCGCTTTTTGTTCCGAAGGTCAAATCCCGTATGTAAATTTCGTTGTTTGACCTCGCGCAAAGCAAACCATTTTTGTCCAGGATGTTGATTTCAAATGTTTTGACCACCTTTCCATATCGCTGTATCTGCTGGAGCACTTCAGTGATCTCTTGGGGGGCTAAAATTATTGAGAAATAAAGATGATGTGCCGCCGGCTTCCGGTAGTCAATGCTTGCCGATTTTAACCAGGTAACTGTCTTTTGAACGCCGGACCGGCGCAAGATCTGATCCAAGAGCAAAGTATGTATCGGATCCACTGCAGAAAAGATCGTTCCGCCGAAAATCGTGCGGTTGGCGTTTATATTAAATACACTCTTATGGATGGTGATATCAACTTGTTGAAAATTGGCATGCACCTTCCGTATCCATATTCGCTGGAAGAAGAATGGAGGATAAACACGCAATATCCATTTTAATGCCTTTGGAGAAAGTCGCATAACACAAAGATAGTACTCTGGATACGTTAACAAGTGTTCTTACTGTTTAATTCTTGTAATAAATACAAAACCCCGGCCTTAGTAAGCAAGCTGCAGGGCAGGATGATAGGAAGATGATAGAAGGGCGATGGGAGCCACGGTGGTAAGCTTTCAATGGGATGAAGAGGTGGTTGTCTATCATATCCGGACGAATAGAATGAATTTTTATTGTAAATTGGCCTACCAAAATATAAACGTATGGAAAGTGAACTTCATCCCCGGAAAGTGTGGCTATTGGTTATGGTTGCCTCATTGGGATATTTTGTCGATATATATGACCTGATTATTTTTTCGATCGTTCGAGTGCAATCGTTTAAAGATATGGGCATTACCGATGCGCAAATGCGGAGCGATGGCGAATTTGTACTGAATATGCAAATGGCTGGTTTACTATTAGGCGGCCTATTGTGGGGGGTGATCGCCGATAAGTACGGCCGGTTAAAAGTCTTATTCGGATCGATCTTATTATATTCGCTTGCCAATGTGTATAATGGGTTTGTGCAAGATGTAGGGACGTATGCTTGGGTGCGGTTTGTGGCCGGAATAGGATTGGCTGGTGAGTTGGGCGCCGGAATTACATTGGTTAGTGAGAGTATGGCAAGAGGTAAACGAGGGTATGGAACCATGATTGTGGCGGGAGTCGGTGTCTTGGGAGCTATCTTGGCCTATTTTGTTTCGGAGTGGTTCAGCTGGCGAACAGCTTATTTCGTTGGAGGGGGTATGGGGTTATGTTTACTGCTTCTGCGTGTAGGAACATTCGAATCCGGCTTGTTCCAGCACAACAGAAATCAACAGGTGGAAAAAGGAAATATAGGGATGTTATTTAATCAAAGGGAACGTTTTACTCGTTATTTGTATTGCCTCTGTATTGGTTTACCTATTTGGTTTGTTGTTGGTGTGCTTGTTACGCAGGCGCCAGAAATCGGAAAGGCACTACATGCTCAGGTTCCGTTGAGTGCTGGAAAAGGAGTAATGTTCACTTATTTAGGCATTTCCTTGGGGGATGTTGGGGCTGGCTTGCTTGCGCAACGATTAAAATCTCGAAAGAAAGTAGTTTTTATTTGCCAACTCCTGATTATATTCTTTTCGCTCTGGTATCTCTTCAGCACGGGGCTTTCCGAGACCAGGTTTTTAGTACTGGCTTTTTTTATGGGAATTGGCGTGGGATATTGGGCAACATTCGTAACAATATCGGCCGAGCAATTCGGTACCAACCTGCGGGCGACGGTCGCAACTACGGCACCGAATTTTGTGCGTGGGGCGTTGATACCCTCCACGCTGTTATATGGATGGCTGGTGCCGAAATTCGGCATAATCCACGCAGCCATGTTCGTCACCTTATTGTTGTCCGCCATCGCTATTTTTGCGCTTACACGCCTCCCGGAAAGCTTTGATAAAGACTTAAATTTTGTAGAGAAGTAATACGCTGTAAACCATTAACGATTCGGACACTTTTTACAGCGTTTACCCCGCTTGTACTTCTTGCAACATTTCTTAAATACACAATAGCCCGTTTCGGAATTATTGGACAACCCCTTTCTTAGTTCGACAAAAAAGGGGTTGCTTTGTTGTGTATGATCCAAAAGCGTTTCTATCTGTTCCATCTCCGGTACAAAGATAGTTATTTAGATTTGATTTAAATTATAGTAATGTCTAAATTTTTATTTTTTAGATCGACGGAGATCTTATTTGCAGCGTCGTCGATAATATGCGGATTATCGGTATTATTGATGATGACGAGGTTGCAAATTGGCTTGTACGGCACTAAGTATTGATTGTAGGATGGAACGACATGATTGATCCATTTGTACATGACATCGTCGTGGTCGTAACCCCGTTCAATCAAATCGCGTCTCAGTCGTCTTTGAAGTGCTACCGACTCCTCGGCATCTAAAAATATACGGAAATCCAGTAACTCGTTTACCTCTTCGTAATGAAAAATGAAAAGTCCCTCTACAATAAGTATAGGAGCTGGTTTAATCTCCAGTGTTTTCGGTTTAATATTGGGGTTATTAAAGGTGTATTCTTCCCTATAAATCGTGTTGCCGTCGAATAGCTGTTTGATGTCATGATAAAAAGCATCTCTATTGATCGCCGTCGGAAGGTCGAAATTGTAAAGTCGGTTCTCTTCTTGTGTTTTCGTATTTGCTGGGATGTAATAATCATCCTGCGAAATGAGCGTCACTTGTTCGGGAAGGAAATGATTCAAAAAACTTTTTAAGAAAAAGGTCTTACCCGAGCCACTACTTCCAGCAATACCAATAACGTATGGTTTGTTCATTAATGCAAAAATAATAATAATTAGTGCAAAGGTACGCCATATGCTATTTCAATCAAAAATCTTCTGTCTAAAGCTCCAATATATGATGCCGCTGACTTCGACAGTACGACTATTGCATCTTGGGTGTCAGCATTATCGGTGAACTTGCCGACCACTTTTGCGTAGGTCACATTTCTCGTCATGGGGTTCGTAATCTTTAAAATGGTGCCTATTGGAGCCGTCTTATGTAAAGCAAGATTACTTTTACCATCTGTTTCCAAGTTGTCCATCCATACACCTATTCCTTTTTCCTGTTTTTCCCGGATTCCATAACGATTTGCTTCGAAGCCCAGATCGGTAGCATGTTGTTCCGCGAGAGATGGCGTGTCGATTACAGGTGTTTCTATGATTTCAGGGAGAGGTTCTCGATAATCCGAATTTGGTATTTTCAACATTTGTCCTTCCTTGACAGAATTTGACGATAAGTTATTCATTTGCTTTATCGCATCCACGCTCGTATTAAAGCGTCTTGAAATCGCATACAAGGTTTCGCTTTTGCCGACCTTGTACTCCGTCAATATTTTGGACTGGTCTTGCGTTGAATTATTACTTGCTGTTGTTTGAACAAGTGATGCTGTCGGTTTTCGGCCTGTTGGAATTTTCACCGTATCCCCCGGTTTCAGATTTTTTTTGTTGTTAACCGACATAATCGTGTTGACCTGTGCTTTGTAACGTCTTCCCAATGCGTAATAGGTATCTTTGGACTCTATTCGATGGATAATATATATTTCTCCGTTAATGACTTCAGTTCCCACGGAGTCTGGTGAGGTAAAATACCCGGAAGAAATGCGACGCGGATTGTCCGCGGCCAGCGTTGATAAGGAAAATGGGACACACAAAATACCTACAAAGCCCAACTTCATATAGGTTAATTTACTTTTCGATTTTCTCATACGGTTGCAATTATACTAAATACGAAACAATTTCCTGTTTATTATATGACATTAAGAATATTTGATTTCCAACTTGAAAGTAAGGTTGGGGAATCATTTTAGGCATGTCCGTCAATAAACGTTGCTCGTACAACAGTTTTGATGTATCCGAAATGCAAAGGTTTAAATGATAGTGTTGTCCATCTTTATGGTGGTAAGACCATATGAGTTTGTCGTGTGCTCTACTTACCCAAGGGATATCCGCTTGATCAGGGGGAAGTATGTGGGGCAAATAGTCGGGCAACTTGCCGGTATAGGGTATAGGCATTTTGACCGCCGTACAGAACTCTTCAGGGATAGGTGATGTCTGGCGAACTTTTTTGGCATCGCGGATGTCAATGTATTCTTCGAATCCACTTTGTAAACTTCTATGACGAACTTTTAGGTAATGAAGATACGTGTCCACCCAGGTGTATTCATGAGATAAGTAACGCGTTTGTCCCTGTATATCCAGTAAATGAATTCCTTCCTTTACGGGATGGCTGTCTCCAACACGTTTAAGAACAATGGTTTGATGTTGTAAGGCTTCCAATGTCCACTCTTTTTCAGGTAATTGTAAGTTTTCGAGCAGTAAATTGCCTTGAAAATCCAATACATACAGGATGGCGTGTTGTGTGCCATCTCCGCGTAATTCGACTCCTAGCAATTGTGTGGAGGTGTCGGCTACAATTTTCCATATTTGAAACGGAAATTTTTTTTCAAATGCTTTATATATTGTATATTTAGTCATTGCAGTGATATACGATTAGCTTATCCATATGAACAAATTTACGAAATCCTTTGTTGCTTTTCTTTTAACTTTTTTGATGGTATCTACTACTGTTTTTGCTCAGAAATTGTATAAAGTGGATTTAAAAGAGGAGATTGGGCCGAATGCTTGGCGCACTGTAAAATTAGCCCATGAACAGGCAACTGCTAATAAATCTATCGTTTTTTTGATAGAGCTTAATACCTTTGGAGGAGCCGTAAACTTTGCGGATTCTATTCGTTCGTGTTTGTTAAATTCACCGATGCGAACAATCGTATATATCAACAACAACGCTGCCTCCGCTGGCGCTCTGATTTCCCTAGCAGCGGATGATATTTATATGCATAGCGGTGGTAGCTTGGGGGCTGCCAGTGTGGTGAACCAAAATGGCGAAATTATGCCGGAGAAATATCAATCGTATATGCGTGGGTTGATGCGGGCGACAGCCGAGGCTAAGGGTAGAGATCCAAAGATTGCGGAAGCTTTTGTCGATCCAGAGGTTTCTGTCCCGGAATTTAAACCCGATGGGAAGCTTCTCACATTGACCGCTTCTGAGGCAATGAAAGCGGGGATTGTTCGCGCTGAAGTCAACGACTTAGATGGGTTATACAAACACGCTGAACTCACACAGATGGAGGTGTTACAACACCGCGTTACTGCTGTCGACCACGTGATCGCTTTTCTGATCAACCCCCTGGTTAGCGGCTTGTTGATTTTGGGGATTATAGGCGGGATCTATTTTGAATTGCAGACGCCTGGTATTGGTTTTGCCCTGGTCGTTGCGCTCATTTGCGGAGCTCTTTTTTTTGCACCACTTTACTTGCAAGGGCTGGCGGATAATTGGGAGATTGCTGTTTTTGTTATTGGCGTAGTACTGCTGATATTGGAAGTGTTTGTGATCCCAGGCTTCGGTATAGCCGGCATTCTGGGTATTATCTGCGTACTGTGCGGGTTGGCATTTTCCATGGTGGATAACGACTTTTTGGATTTTAAACTAACAACACCAGGGTTATTGATGAACTCCTTTTTGATTGTAACGGGCGCTATGATTCTTTCAGTGGTCTTGATGGTGCTTTTTGGGAAGAACCTGTTGAAATCTCGGGCTTTTAAGCGGTTAGTTTTAGAGGACGAACAGCAATCCGCTGTCGGATACACGTCTTCGCCGCAAAAAGCGGGGTTAATCAACAAAAATGGTATAGCGCGAACAGTTTTACGCCCGGCGGGAAAGATTGAAATTGATGGGGTTTGGTACGATGCTGTTGCGTTAGATGGTTTTATTGATTTAGGGGAGCAGGTGTATGTGGAAAAACATGAAAATTATAATTTATTTGTGCGTAAGTTGACGGATAAGCCGATCAAACAATCGAATAGCTAAGCAAATCTGGTACGATAATCTGACGATCGATAGCTGTATCTAGCAGGTAAAGAAAACGGGCGCTTTCTAGTAAGAAAGCGCCCGTTTTTCTGAGGTTTTTTGACTAAAACTTAACCCCTAATGTGAGTACA
>NZ_JBHULR010000001.1:249117-540534 GCF_042684625.1 Sphingobacterium suaedae
GGTGCGTTGGTGCTTAATGCTCGCAATAGGATTACTGCTGTCCCAAAACGTTTCATCGATGGTATACCGGCTGGCTTTATAATCGTTTACTAAATGGACAACCGCTATATCCATATAAAGTGCGTGCGACAATTTTATTCCTAAGCCCATGCTGCCACTGTATTGTTTGTTGTCTGCATTTTTATACGGATTACCGAAGTAATTAAATCCGAGGCGGCCGCTGATGGCGTTTGTAAACAGGTACTCACCGCCGGCACGAACATTGACAACTGCCTGATACGTATCTTTCATATCCGCATCCCAGCCTTCTTCCCACGAAGGATCAATAGCTCCGCTTGTTCTGATTTTTGTACTTCCGTAATTGATATATTCTGCGTCGGCGCTGATTAACCCCCTACTAAAGAATTTCGATAATCCCACACCGAATTTCCAAGGCGTAACGACGCGGTATGTGAATTCTTGATCTTGATAAAAAATATCAGCCCCAAAAAAAGAGTCGCTGGCTGTCTCATTGTCATAATAGTCTGCCGTGATCGTGCTTTCTGCGTACCGATCTATCGTATACCAGGTAGGAGAGGTTATAGTTGCTCCGATATTCCAATCTACTGCCGGTTTGAAAATAGCTCCTACTTTAAAATCTATTCCCGCTCCTTCTGATTCAATGTAATTCTCATCGAACAATTCATAGTTGGCATCCAGGATTTTGGAATTTTCGTGATCAGGATCTGCAAAGGTAGACCCAGGGTTGTCAGCTAATACAGTCGCTCGGTTTTTCGTCCAGCCCCTTTCGGAAAACTGGTCCGAATTTTCATACCGGAAAGAGGAAAATCCAATGGTACCGCCAATATAAAATTTATTGTTATAGTTACCTCCGAAGGCGATGGCTGTACGAGAACTGAACCCTTTCGTGAGGATATCACTCACTTGTTGTTTGTCTTCCATTTCATTGGTAATTGGAAAATAACCTTGTTGAGCATCTGCAAAACGTTCGATTAATTTCAGACGTGTAAGGTCGTCTGCGAATGCTACGTTCTTGGTTATATCAATCTCATCGGAGTAAGCACTAACGATCGTATTATCAGGATTTGTGCCCTCATAGCGTACATGGTTATTAAACGAATTAGTGTTTTCGTAGCTTAGACCGACGTTGAAATTCTGCCAACCGTAGTATCCTTCATTTTTAGGGAAATGAAATACCGTACCAGCATGATCGATTCCAAATCGACCTTTGTTTTTGTTTACCTTAGATCCGAAATAAGAGCCTTCATTAGCGGCATTATTATAACTTGCTGTAATCGATATGTCTGACTGCCCAAAGAAACCCAGCCCAGCGGGATTGCCCGTGATAGAGCTGATATCGCCGCCTAAAGCCGTTTTTGCGTTTCCTAAACCTTTGAAGCGAGCTGTCCCTCCGTTATTTTCTTGCGAAAATAGAAAGCCCTCATTGATCGTTTGTGCTTGGATGGTTGTTGCGCCAAAACTTGATACACATAGAGATGTTAAAAGTATGTTTTTTAGTTTCATAGTCTGTGATAAGCGTAAAAAAATAGCCAATATGTAGAGAGTATATTGGCTATTGGTAATTTTTATAGCGTGTTTATCGTGTCCTTCCGCCTCCAGAACGTGCGCCTCCACCGCCGCCTGAGCTTCTCGATGAGCCGCCTCCGCTGCTACCTCGCGACATGGAACTGCCTGAAGAAGAGCTTCGTGATGGTGTGTATGATGATCCTGAACTTCGGCTGGTGTTACCGCGAGAAGGCGTGTAAGATGATCCTGAACTTCGGCTACTGCCCCGGGAAACGTTGCCGCTAGAAGTAGGTCTAGTCGTAGAACGTGTCACACCAGAGCTCCGCGTAGTTCCAACCCGAGATCCGGTTGTAGGTCTCGTCGTCCGTATTTCAGATCCGCCCCGTGTATTAGGTCGTGTACCGACGCGACTAGAGCCCACCGCCCGGTCTGATGTTCTGGATGTTGTTCCGCGTGTTACCCGCCCATTTTCTGTCCGCACGCCAGAAGTAGATGTACGTGTTGTAGTTGCTGCTCTAGCGGCACGACCGGTAAGAATCCGTCCGCTGCCATCTCGCACGATACCAGAGTTTCGTATGCGTGAAGAGCCCCCTACGCGGTTCGTGTATGCCGACCGAGATCCCGTACGTACCCGTGCGTTATCTGGACGAACGCGATAGCGGTTTCCGCCATAGTAGTTATTCCCGTAATAATAATTATTGTACCCATAAAATGGATGTCCCCAGGCATTATACCCGCCCCAAAAGCTGCCGTAACCGTAATACGGGTATCCCCATCCCCAGTTTCCATAGCCATAATATGGATAACCACCCCAGCCGAATCCTAGAGACCAGCTAGGCCCCCAGCCCCAATTCGACCAGCCGAATCCTAATCCAAATCCAGAGTATCCATACCACGGATCAAACCATGGATCATAATAACCCATGCCAGGCGTTGCGTAATAGAAACGATTGATGCGGTTTGCATACTCCAAATTCTCATCATACCCGGGACCTTCGACATATTGGTCATCAGTGTACTCATCCGCGTAATATTCGTTTTCCGTATATTGGTTTTCGTCTTGTTCAGTTGTTTCCTGTCCATCCGTATAATAATAGTCTGGGCTCTGATAATCTCGAGGAGCTTTGGACTGATTATTATACATATCGTCTTTGTAAGCTACTTGCCTACTCGTCGAACACGAACTCAGTGCAAAGATTGCTGCCAACGTTAGACTTCCGATTAATAATCTATTTGTTTTCATGATATCCACTACAGTTAAAACTTCGTTAATACAGTCTTTATTATTATCTTAGACGCATATTTTCTATAGGGGTTTAATTCCTTATCAAAAATATAAATAAAACTTTAGTACTCGCTAAGGTTTTTAGGAATAAGACGAGAATATTACACGAATTGTTACAGAAAAATTGAAATAAAATACATGGGAAAAGGAATTACAAGCCGGACTGAGGATTATTCACAATGGTACAATGACTTAGTGATCAAGGCCGATTTGGCAGAATATTCAGCTGTCCGGGGATGTATGGTCATTAAACCATATGGATATGGTATATGGGAGCGTATGCAATCGATTTTGGATAAGCGATTTAAGGAAACCGGACATTCGAATGCGTATTTCCCGTTGTTTATTCCAAAATCTTTTTTTTCCAAGGAAGCTTCCCATGTGGAAGGTTTTGCGACAGAATGTGCGGTGGTGACACACTATCGACTTAAGAATGACGGACAAGGTAATATTGTGGTGGACGAAGAAGCAAAGCTGGAAGAGGAGCTGATCGTTCGCCCTACGTCGGAAACGATCATTTGGAACACGTACAGGGGATGGATTGAATCGTATCGAGATTTGCCCATTTTAGTGAATCAGTGGGCTAACGTGGTCCGTTGGGAAATGCGTACTAGACTTTTTTTGCGGACGGCTGAATTTTTATGGCAGGAGGGACATACGGCGCATGCAACGAGAGAAGAAGCTGTCGAAGAAGCAGAGCGTATGTTGGAGGTGTATGCTGATTTTGCTGAAAATACCTTAGCGGTGCCCGTGGTTCGTGGGCGGAAGACCGAAAACGAGCGATTTGCAGGGGCACTAGACACTTATTGTATCGAAGCGTTGATGCAAGACGGGAAAGCCTTGCAGGCCGGTACATCACACTTTCTGGGGCAGAATTTTGCAAAAGCTTTTGACGTTAAGTTTACCTCTAAAGAAGGTAAATTAGAGCATGTTTGGGCGACTTCTTGGGGTGTCTCCACACGCTTGATGGGTGCCTTAATTATGGCGCACTCGGACGATCATGGTTTAGTACTCCCGCCAAAATTGGCGCCAATACAGGTGGTCATCGTTCCGATTTATAAGACGGACGAAGAGAAAGCTAACATTGATCGTTTCGTAAATGAGTTGACGCAACAGCTCAAAGGGATGGATATCTCTGTTAAGTACGATGATCGAGATACGCAGCGTCCTGGATTTAAGTTTGCCGAATGGGAACTCAAAGGGGTACCACTTCGTGTCGCGGTGGGTTCACGCGATCTCCAAAATGGCACAGTAGAGCTGGCAAGGCGCGATACGCAAACCAAAGAGACCGTATCCCAAGAAGGATTAGCGGTCACGATCGAAAACCTCTTAGGAATTATCCAGGAAAATATTTTCCAAAAAGCACTGGATTACCGAAATAGTCATATTACAGAAGTCAACTCGTACGATGAATTTAAGAACGTGCTGGAAAGCAAAGGCGGGTTCATTTCTTGCCATTGGGATGGTTCTGTGGAAACGGAAAAAAGAGTAAAGGAAGAGACTAAAGCAACGATCCGATGTATACCATTAGATGCAAAAGCCGAAGACGGTCTCTGCATTTTTACAGGGAAGCCTTCTAAGCAACGTGTATTGTTTGCGAAAGCGTATTAATAGCCGATCAAATAGGGCAGCCTGCTGTCCACAAGTGTGCATTTTAGTATGAAGTTTTTGATATTAGGCTGTGGTTGGGTCGGAGAGTTTTTTGCGAGACAAATGCTGGCTGAAGGTCATGAGGTCTTTGCCACGACGACACAACAACAAAAATACCAACGTTTAATGGACGGTGGTATTTTTGCTATTCGTGCAGATTTTGACTACGCCGTGTCGAGGGACCATTTTCCGACCGACGTAGACTTTGTGCTCAACAGTATTCCGGCAAGTCGACGCATCGAATCGAATGTGTTGGACGCTCGGCTCACACAAATCAGCGCACTGCTGACATCTGTTTCTTATAAAAAACATATTTTTCTTAGTTCTGTCGGCATTTATCCGGATCAGGACGGCGTGTTTACTGAAGCGTATCCGGTAGATCTCGCGCAAAATCTAGCTGTGGCCGAAAATGCGATGCTGTGTCTTCCTGAAACAACCGTTTACCGTTTAGGGGGACTTTTTGGAGGTAATCGTATTTTTGCAAAATATTTTGAAAATAGAATTTGCACAATAGGTAGACAAACGGCTAATTTTGTTCACCGCGATGATGTCACGGCATTGATCCGTAAAGGCTTTTTATTCCCGTTGAAGCAAAAAATCTATAATATAGTAACTCCAGAGCACCCTGCTAAATCGGAAGTGGTGTTCGCATCAGCCGCGAAGTACAGTTTTTCGCTACCTGCGGCGTTTGAAGACGGGCAAGCCTTTCAAAAGATTGTCGTTGGCCAGCGTATCGCAGATGATTTAAATTATACTTTTCTGTTCAAATCTCCGTTGGAATTTTAAGTTGATGGCCTTGGCGAGAAAGATTGCTTTTCCAAGGTTCTTTTTTTAACTTCACCGGTAGGTTTAACTTCGCTTGGGGACATTTGCGAATCGCTCTGGGCATTTCTTTATTTTATATGGCATATAAATTTGCAACAAAGGCGATCCACGCCGGTCAAGAGGCAGATCCTACAACTGGAGCTGTCATGACACCGATATACCAAACGTCTACTTATAAACAAGTATCACCTGGCGATCATAAGGGTTTTGAATATTCGCGTGGCACAAATCCCACGCGTAAAGCATTGGAAGACTGTCTGGCCGCGTTAGAGAACGGGAAATTTGGCTTAGCCTTCGCTAGCGGGATGGCCGCTACGGATACCGTGCTGCGCCTACTGAAGCCGGGCGACGAGGTGATAACGGGAGACGATCTATATGGAGGATCGTATCGCATTTTTACAAAGGTATATGCGCAATATGGCATTAAGTTCGTGTTTGTTAATACGTCGGATGTCGGTCAGGTAGAGGATGCCGTGACAGAACGGACGAGATTAATTTGGGTGGAAACGCCGACGAATCCGACTTTAAAATTAGCCGATATCGAAGCCATCGGAAAGGTAGCGCGAAAAAGTAATCTCCTTTATGTAGTGGACAATACGTTTGCTTCGCCCTATCTTCAAAATCCATTGGACTTGGGTGCAGACATTGTTATGCATTCCGCTACGAAATATTTAAACGGTCATTCGGATGTCGTGATGGGAGCCTTGATCCTAAACAACGAAGAATTGTACAAGCAACTATGGTTCTATTACAATGCATGTGGAGGCACGCCTGGACCTCAAGATGCGTTCTTGGTCTTGCGTGGGCTAAAAACATTGCATGTCCGCATGCGGGCTCATTGCGAAAACGGACGAAAGGTCGCCGAATTTCTGAAAGATCATCCGAAAGTAGAAAAGATTTATTGGCCTGGATTTTCAGACCATCCAGATCATGAGGTGGCACAAAGGCAAATGCGCGACTTTGGTGGAATGGTTTCTATAGTCCTGAGGGATGCCGATTTACACGAAACATTCCGTATTGCTTCGGATTTTAAAGTCTTTACGTTGGCAGAATCGCTCGGCGGAGTGGAGTCGTTGATCAATCATCCTGCGACGATGACGCACGGATCTATTCCGAAAGAGGCCCGTGAAAAGGTTGGTGTAGTAGACAATTTGTTACGCTTATCTGTTGGTATCGAAGACGCTGAGGATCTGCTTGAGGATCTGCGGCTCGTCTTAGGGGATAAGTAGTAATCACATGTGGCCGTGCTAGGAAAAATAAGCGGGTTGCCGGTGCTGTCGGATGCCCGCTTTTGTTTTCATGCTAAATTGTTTTCTCACTGTAATAAAAAAGCATGCTTGCTATTTTTCTTACGTAATGTTTTCTAAATAATTTTTACCTTTGCAGCATCAATTCAAGCTATGAGTGACGCTATAAAACATGAGTGCGGTATAGCACTCGTTCGATTACTGAAACCCCTCTCTTATTATCAAGAAAAATACGGCACGCCCTACTATGGCATTAATAAGTTGTACCTCCTGATGGAGAAACAGCATAATAGAGGCCAGGACGGTGCGGGTATTGCAACGATCAAATTTGATGTAAAACCCGGTAACCGTTATATTTCTCGATACCGTGCGATGGGATCGTCTGCCGTTGCAGACATTTTTGAGTATGTGCAGAAGAAATTTGCTGCAGTGAACAAAGCTTATCCGGTGGAATCTAAGGACACCCAATGGTTGAAGGAACATGTAAGTTTCACGGGGGAGGTGCTTTTGGGACACTTGCGCTATGGGACGCACGGAAAGAATAGCATCGAGAGTTGTCACCCCTTCCTTCGTCAGAATAATTGGATGAGCCGTAATCTCGTAGTGGCAGGTAACTTCAATATGACGAATGTGGATGAGTTGCTTCAGCAGTTGTATGAATTGGGCCAACATCCAAAAGAACAAGCCGACACCGTAACTGTTTTGGAAAAAATCGGACATTTTCTAGACGACGAAAACCAAGAGCTGTTTGATAAATTTAAAAAGGAAGGATATTCCAATATAGAAATCAGTGCGCTAATCGCGAAGAATCTAGATGTCGAAAAGATTTTGACACGTTCGGCAAAAACTTGGGATGGGGGGTATACCATTGCTGGTATTTTTGGACATGGAGATGCATTTGTTATGCGTGACCCTGCAGGTATTCGTCCTGCGTTTTATTACCAGGATGAAGAGGTTCTTGTTGTAGCCTCGGAGCGTCCGGTGATTCAGACCGCATTCAACGTTCCGTTACAAGCCGTTAAGGAGATCAAACCAGGACATGCCCTGATCGCCAAGAAAGATGGAACCATCACGGAGGAGATGTTCCGGCAGCCTGTCGAACAAAAGTCTTGCTCGTTTGAACGGATTTACTTTTCTAGAGGTTCAGATGCCGACATTTACAAGGAGCGTAAGGAATTAGGCCGTTTATTATGCCCACAGGTATTGGATGCTGTTGACAGCGATATCAAGAATACCGTATTTTCCTTTATTCCAAATACAGCGGAGGTGTCGTATTACGGAATGATGGAGGGGATTAATACCTATGTGCGCAATTACCAAAAGGATGTGTTGTTAAAACGTGCAGATAAAATTTCGGACGAAGAGCTGGAAGAGATGATTAACATCACGCCACGTTTTGAAAAGCTGAACGTGAAGGATGCGAAATTACGGACATTCATCACGCAAGATGCCGACCGTACCGATATGGTACAACATGTTTATGATACGACCTATGGGATTGTCAAAGATCATCAGGACACGATTGTTGCCATCGATGACTCTATCGTACGGGGGACAACATTGAAACAAAGTATTTTGACCATACTCGACCGTCTGCATCCGAAGAAAATCGTGATCGTGTCATCGGCACCTCAAATTCGTTACCCCGATTGCTATGGTATCGATATGTCGCGGATGGGGGAATTTGTCGCATTCGAGGCGGCGATCTCCTTATTAAAGCAAAAAGGGCTGGCCCATGTTGTCGATGAGGTATATCAGAAATGTTTGGCATCTATTTCTAAACCAAAAGATGAAGTCGAGAATTACGTGAAAGCGATATATGAACCATTTACTGATGAAGAGATTTCAGCGGAAATAGCGCGGATCATTCGCCCGCATAACCTAAATGCCGAGTTACAGGTTGTTTATCAAACATTAGATAATCTGCACCAGGCCTGTCCTAACCATTTGGGAGACTGGTATTTCTCTGGAGATTATCCTACCCCAGGAGGTAACAAGGTAGTCAATAAAGCGTTTATGAACTGGGTGGAAGGAAAGAATGTGCGTGCCTATTTTAGCAATTAAAGGCATGTTGTTCAGGCATCCTTTGATTGGATGATAGTGCGGTAATGAATTTTTAGTTTGGATTTTTTATTTTATTTCATATCTTTGCAACTCATTAAATATTAACAAACATATTTTTAACAATGTACGCAATAGTAAATATAGCAGGACAGCAATTTAAGGTTGCAAAAGACCAATATCTTTTTGTGCACCGTTTACAAGGAGACGAAGGCGCTAGTATTGAATTTGACAATGTATTGTTAGCAGAAGACGGTGGTCAATTTACTGTAGGTACACCAAGTATCTCAGGTGCTAAAGTTTCAGCTACTATTTTGTCTCATTTAAAAGGTGATAAAGTTATCGTTTTCAAGAAAAAACGTCGTAAAGGCTACAAAAAGAAAAACGGTCACCGTCAACAATTCACTAAAATCCAGATCACTGGTATCAGTTTATAATTGAATTTTTAATCTGACTTTTCGAGTCATAAATTAAGATAAAGAAATGGCACATAAAAAAGGTGCGGGTAGTTCCAAGAACGGCCGTGAGTCACACAGTAAAAGATTAGGTATCAAAATTTTCGGTGGTCAGCAAGCTATTGCTGGTAACATTATCGTTCGTCAACGTGGTACGCAACATAATGCTGATGCGAACGTCGGTATTGGTAAAGATCATACGTTGTATGCTCTAGTTGATGGTACTGTTGTTTTCCGTAAGAAAGCAAACAACAAATCATACGTTTCCGTAGTCCCTGCTGAGCAAAACTAATACGGATTTAACGAGACAGAAAGCGCTGGAGATATTTCTTCGGCGCTTTTTTGTTTTCTGTTTTCTTCTCTTTTATTTGTTTTGTGGCTTTTGCTTCCCTTTAAGGTATAAATAGAGCCCTACCAAAAATGTAGGCGCAGTCGCGTACAAACAATATTTACTCGTTTGTCCTACCAGTGGGGTTATCGATTTACTTATTTGAGATAGGCATACAAAGCACATAATAATACCGAGTGCCATCAATATTTTACCAGTATTGCTCATATATTCAAGTTTATCTAAGGGATAAATATAAACAAAAAATGGTAGGTGACAAACGTAGCGGTTTGAGGAAGGAGAGAGCAAACTGCACATGGCCAAAAAAACAGAGCTATGTGCGTATGCACATAGCTCTGTTAATACTTCCTCCTTACCCGTGGCCACTTAAATAATCAGCATGGCGTCTCCGTAGGAATAAAACCGGTATTTTTCTTTAACAGCAACTTCATAGGCATTCATGACGTGTTCATAGCCGGCGAATGCTGCAATCATCACCAATAATGTGGATTCTGGCGTGTGAAAGTTTGTAATCATTGAATTGGCAATGCTGAAGTCATACGGCGGATAGATGAATTTGCTCGTCCAATCGTTTGCCGCTTTTAGATGCCTGTCTGCCGATACCGAAGATTCAATGGCACGCATAGACGTGGTTCCGACAGCGCATACGCGTCGTTTTGCATCTATTCCTTTATTCACCACACGCGCAGCTTCGTCTGTAATGATAAATTGTTCGGAATCCATTTTATGTTTGGTCAAATCTTCGACCTCCACCGTACGGAAAGTTCCTAATCCTACATGTAATGTTACTTCCGCAAAATTCACTCCTTTCAATTCCAAACGTTTCATCAATTCACGTGAGAAGTGAAGGCCAGCAGTTGGAGCTGCTACAGCTCCCTCGTTTTTAGCATAAATTGTTTGGTAGCGGAATTTGTCTTCTGGAGTTGCTTTTCGTTTGATGTATTTAGGTAGCGGTGTTTCGCCCAAAATCTCTATGTTGCGACGAAACTCGTCATCCGTACCGTCAAATAAGAAGCGGATAGTGCGTCCCCGAGAAGTCGTGTTATCAACAACCTCGGCAACTAACAAGTCATCATCTCCAAAATACAATTTATTTCCCACGCGAATTTTACGCGCTGGATCTACCAGGACGTCCCATAGACGTAACTCTTTGTTTAATTCTCTTAATAAAAACACTTCGATCGTCGCTCCGGTTTTTTCTTTATTGCCATACATACGTGCAGGAAAAACCTTGGTGTTGTTTAGGATCATAACATCTTGATCATCGAAATAATCCAATACGTCCTTGAAGATTTTGTGCTCTATTTTTCCAGAATCACGGTGTAAAACCATTAAGCGTGACTCGTCACGTTGTTCAGACGGCTCAGATGCTAATAATGATTCGGGTAAATTGAATTTAAACTGTGATAATTTCATCTTTATTCTTCGCTATTTTTTGTTCCGTTGCTACCTTAACAACTTAGCGCTGTTAAGATTTCAGAAAGGCTTACAAAGTTAAGTATAATAAAATGAAAAAGCGTATTTTTTGGCTTTATTATTCCTTTGATGATATAAATAGACTATATTTATAGACAGATATGTTTTTACGTTTTACACTCCTAAGAGAAAGTTTTTTATTCGCGTTGTCGGCATTGCGCGACAACCGAACGCGAACACTTTTGTCGCTGTTAGGAGTGACGATCGGTATCATGACGATCATCGGCGTTTTTTCGGCTGTTGATACATTGCGGAACAATTTAGAGGATTCGGTTCGGAAAATTGGTAGCCGAACGCTATATATTGAGAAATGGCCCTGGGACGGCGGTCCGGATTTTCCGTGGTGGAAATATGTCAACCGGCCAGAACCAAAGTATACTGACTTTGAAGCGGTACGCGATCGAATGACCACAGCAAGTGCCGTGGCTTACGCAATCAATATTCCAAATTCTACCGCGAAATTTAAGAATAATTCAGCATCAAATATCACGGTTGCAGCGGGAACGCAAGAGATTTTACAAATTAGAAATCTGGACATCATCGAAGGACGATATTTTACCGACCAAGAATCTAGATCGGGGGGGAATGGTGTTATTTTAGGAGCGACCATCGCTGAAGGTTTGTTCCCGAGAGAACGTGCCGTGGGGAACTACATTACCTTGCTGGGGCGAAAATTACAAGTTATTGGTGTCTTGAAAAAGGAAGGATCAGGTATGCTTATCGATGTTTCGAATGATGATGTAGCCTATATTCCGTTTAGTATGGCTCGCAATCTCGTGAATTATGAGAATTATAACCCCAGTATCTCGATTGAGGTGCAAGCTCCATTCTCATTGGAAGAAGCCGAAAGCGAGTTGGTTGGAATTATGCGTTCATCCAGAAGACTCTCGCCGCAGCGTGAGGAAGATTTTTCCGTGAATAAAACGACACTGATCACCGCTCAACTGGATCAGATGTTCGGTATCATCAACCTAGCGGGGCTTAGTATCGGCATTTTCTCTATCCTTGTAGGTGGATTCGGGATTGCAAATATCATGTTCGTTAGTGTGAAGGAACGGACGAATTTAATCGGCATCCAAAAAGCCTTGGGAGCCAAGCAGTTTTTTATCCTTTCCCAATTTTTAATTGAAAGTATTCTTCTTTGTTTGATCGGAGGTGCTATCGGTCTACTCTGTGTGTTTGGCTTGGCAGCTCTGGCAAAATTTGCATTGGACTTTGCTGTTGTAGTCAGTCTAAAAATGGTCTTTCTAACGACAGCTTTATCGACCGCAATCGGATTAATTGCAGGGATTGTCCCCGCGATAAATGGCGCTCGATTGGATCCGGTCGAAGCTATTCGAAGTAAGTAGCAGTTCTCCTCTCTTTTGCTGTATCTGCATAAAGCAAATATATCTATAGGTTCTGTGCACGGCAACGCCTAATAGCAGTACAGGTGACCGTATTCTTATATACTTAGCCAGTGGGCTCGCTTTTTGGAGAAAAAAAACGCTCACTTTCAAAAAAATAATTGTAATTTAAAAGCAATGTAAATCAGTGTAAATTTAGATAAGAAAGAATATGGCCGAATCGATAAAGAAAGAAGACTTTGCCACCGACCTATTGGGTGAGGAAAGCTTAGATAATATACACCACGTAAATAATCCTGTCTTAGATGTTCCCACGATAGAAAAAAAATATCTTGGAAAGGTTGTTTCCTATGTAAAAGACCAAAGCGCGTTTATTTTCACCGATGGCAAGGCTAGCGTAGAAATAAAAGTGTTTTCCGATGAGATTATACGTGTTCGATTAGCACCTCAAGGTACCTTCCTTGATGATTTTTCGTATGCCATCAAGAAAGACCTTGATCTTCGTCCAACATCTTTCTCGTTTGACGAAACAGTAGATACGTATTGTATACGAACAAGCGTTGCTGTTTGTAAAATTCAGAAAGAGAATTTTTTAGTATCGTTCGAAGATGCGGAAGGTGCGGTGATCAATGCAGATCGCGCGCCTATGCATTGGGAGGAAAGTCCAGATTTTGGAGGATACTATGTATATTGTACCAAGGAAACCCAAGCTGACGAAGCATTTTTCGGACTAGGGGATAAGTCAACGAATTTGAACCTTCGGGGGCGCCGTTTTCGAAACTGGAATTCCGACACTTACGGGTTTGGTTTTAATCAAGATCCGTTATATAAAACGATACCATTTTATATAGGTGTTAGCTCGGGCCATGCTTATGGGATCTTTTTTGATAATACGTTTAAGACTTTCTTTGATTTTGCGGCGGAAAAAAATGACCGTACAAGTTACTGGTCGGAAGGTGGCGAAATGCAGTATTATTACATCCACGGCCCGCTGATGATGGATGTGGTCAAACGATATCATGAACTTACGGGTACACATTACATGCCTCCCCTTTGGGCGATTGGTTATCATCAGTGCCGCTGGAGTTATTACCCAGAAGCAAATGTTCGGGAGGTGGCACAACAATTTCGTAAACGCGAAATTCCTTGCGATGCAATCTACTTAGATATTGATTACATGGATGGCTATCGTTGTTTTACATGGAATAAACGGTATTTTCCAGATCCGAAAAAGATGATATCCGACCTTGCGGCCAATGGCTTCAAAACCGTGGTAATGATTGATCCCGGAATTAAAGTGGACGAGGATTATTGGGTCTTCAAAGAGGGAAAGGAAAATAAATATTTCTGTCGTCGTGGTGATGATTATTTCATGGAGGGTTATGTGTGGCCCGGACGTTGTCAATTTCCAGATTATACGAATCCAAAAGTGCGGGATTGGTGGGGCACGCTTTATAAAGGACTAGTGGACGATGGGGTTGCTGGTGTTTGGAATGATATGAATGAGCCGGCTGTTTTTGGACGGGGAACGTTCCCTGATGATGTACGTCATTATTTTGAAGGGCTACGTGGCTCACATCGGAAAGCGCATAATATTTACGGAATGCAGATGGTCCGGTCTACATACGATGGTTTAAAAAAATTGCAACGGAACAAACGTCCGTTCACGATTACCAGAGCTGCATATGCGGGAACACAACGTTATTCGTCGGTATGGACAGGAGATAATATTGCCACTTGGGAACATTTACGAATCGGGTTGCTCCAACTTCAAAGGCTCTCTGTCTCTGGACTTTCATTTTGTGGTACAGATATTGGTGGATTCACAGGTGAACCCAATGGCGAATTATATACCCGATGGATGCAGTTTGGTGTTTTTTCTCCCTTTATGCGTGTACATTCGGCAGGAGATACGCGAGATCGGGAACCATGGAGTTTTGGACCGGAGTGGGAGGCCATTTGTAAAAAATTTATCGAAATACGGTATAAACTTCTTCCCTATATCTACACCGTATTTTGGCGTCAACATAAGTATAAAGAACCTATTTTACGACCTATATCTTTGTTAGAGCAGCATAAACCCGAAAATCTGCAACGGGAGGAGGAATTCGGATTTGGACATCATATCTTGGTTTCTCCTGTTATTCATCCTGGACAGCAATCAAAAATTGTTTATTTACCGGAAGGGACATGGTATTATTATTTCGATCATACGAAATATTTGGGCGGACAAGAACATCAAATCGATACACCGCTCGACAAGATGCCTGTGTTTGTTCGGGGAGGTAGCGTTATTCCGGAATATCCGGTGATGCAATATACGGGCGAAAAAAATATAGATACGTTGCAGCTAAATGTGTATTGGGCGGAAGGAAGGTACGATTCGGAGGTATATTTGGACTATGGGGATACCTTTGCTTATGAGCAGAGTGTATACAGCGAAAAACATTTTATTGTCGAAGGAAAACAAGATAGCTTAACCGTTGTTCAATATCAAGAAGGGATGTACAATGAGCGCTTTGATACCTATAAGATGTATTTAGTAGGAGTACCTTTTACCATCAGCCGTATCGATGCAGATGGAAGTATATTGACGATGAATACCGACGATCAAGGTCAGTCGTATGTCAGCGTGGAGAAAGAATTTAGGAAATTAACCATTATATAAAATATTGTAAACACCTGAAATTATGAGTGAGGCGGTTCGTGCGTATTCATTACTAACAGAGTTTGATGTTTCGTTGTTTCGATCGGGGAAACATTTTAAACTTTATGAAAAACTGGGGTCACATACCGTGATCAGAGAGGGAAAAGAAGGGGTGCATTTCGCTGTTTGGGCACCTAATGCGCACGCGGTGTCGGTAATCGGTAATTTTAACGGATGGAATCCGCATAGTCATCCATTGTATGTCCGTTGGGACAGTAGTGGTATTTGGGAGGGCTTCATTGAGGGACTGCAACTAGGAGAGGTGTATAAATATCATATTCATTCCAATACCGGTGAGCATCTTGAAAAGGCTGATCCGTTTGCACTGTTAAACGAGACACCTCCTATGACGGCATCTGTTGTTTCGACGACATGGTACCAATGGGGTGATAGTGCTTGGATGCGTAATAGGAAGGATCAGCAACGATTGGACAAACCGTTTTCGGTCTATGAGATGCATGTTGGGTCTTGGATGCGTGATCCTTCTGACCCAGCACGTTTTTTAACGTATCGCGAGGTGGCGGAAAAATTGGTTCCCTATATCAAGGAAATGGGTTTTACCCATGTAGAGTTTCTGCCGGTTATGGAACATCCATATTATCCCTCCTGGGGGTACCAGATCACGGGATATTTTGCTGCTTCTTCCCGTTATGGAAGCCCTCAGGATCTTATGTACCTGATTGAAAGCCTCCACAAGCAGGATATCGGAGTAATCTTAGACTGGGTGCCTTCGCACTATCCCGGAGACGCGCATGGGCTTTATAAATTCGATGGATCGCATCTATTTGAGCATGCCGATCCGCGTAAAGGATTTCATCCGGATTGGAAATCCTATATCTTTAATTACGGACGTAACGAAGTGCGGTCATTCTTGATATCGAACGCCTTTTTTTGGTTGGATCGATATCACATTGACGGCCTTCGGGTAGATGCGGTGGCGTCTATGTTATACCTCGACTATTCACGTCAGGTAGGAGAATGGGAGCCTAACGAATTTGGCGGACGAGAAAACTTGGAATCTGTACACTTCTTAAAGGAACTTAATGAAGCTGTCTATAACCATTTTTCCGATGTACAGACTATCGCTGAAGAATCGACCTCTTGGCCAGGTGTCAGTCGACCGACGTTTCAGGGTGGGCTTGGCTTTGGTATGAAATGGATGATGGGGTGGATGCATGACACGCTAAATTATTTCAAGGAAGATCCTATTCACCGGGCCTATCATCATGATCAGATGACCTTCGGAACGGTGTATGGTTTTCATGAGAATTTTATGCTGCCGCTATCCCACGATGAAGTGGTTTACGGAAAGAAATCGTTGGTCTACAAAATGCCCGGAGACGAATGGCAAAAGTTCGCGAATTTACGCGCGCTTTACCTATACATGTATACATTTGTCGGAACGAAGCTCTTGTTCATGGGGGGGGAGTTTGGGCAAACTTCCGAATGGAATGTGAATCAATCCTTAGACTGGCACTTGACTCAGTATGCACCTCATCGAGGTATGCAACGTTTTGTTCGGGATTTGAATATGCTTTACCGATCGTCTCCTGCGCTGTATGAAAAAGGGTTCAGTCCCGACGGATTTCATTGGATAGAGTTGGGTGACCGGGAGAATAGTGTGTTTGCGTATAGACGTAGTGGACATGATGATGCAAACGACATTCTTGTGGTTTTAAACTTGACACCCGTGGTGCGAGATTATCGCGTTGGTGTTCCAGCCGAGGGGATGTGGGAGATTGTGTTAAATTCCGATGATGTATCGTACTACGGTAGCGGTATACATCAACAATCGGCGGAGTCCGAGAAAATACCGTGGATGAATTGTCTTGCATCGATTGTAGTAAAATTGCCACCGTTGGCTGGGTTAGTGCTTAAACGAATTTAATATGCATGTTATACATTTGAGTGTCGAGTGTTTCCCGCTGGCAAAAGTAGGAGGATTGGCTGATGTGGTGGGAGCATTACCGCGGTATCAGCGTAAGTTGGGTGTAGACGCGTGGGTAGTTTGTCCCTATTACGACAAGCGTTTCACAGCTGATCATCAATTTTTGGTCGTGTATGAAGGCATTTTTTATCAAGGGTCAGAGCAATTAACGTATCGTGTATTGAAGGAATCTTCGGATACATTGGGTTTCCCATTGTATCTCATTCATATTCCTGGCAAATTAGACCGATCAGAGGTTTACTGCTACCCCGACGAGGCCGAACAATGGATAGCATTCCAACACGCCTTTTTACATTGGGCGAAAAGCTGGGATAAAAAACCTGATATTGTTAATTGCCACGATCATCACGTGGGACTTCTTCCATTTCTGATGAAATATGCGGATGACTATCGGATGTTTGCCTCCGTGAAAACGGTGTTTACGGTACATAATGGACAGTATCAAGGGTGGATGAGTTGGAACAAAGGAATTTTGTTGCCTGCTTTTGATACATGGAAATGGGGACTATTGGATTGGGATGGTTTAATTAATCCGTTGGCGGCGGCGATAAAATGCTGTGATGCGTTTACGACAGTGAGTGCAGGCTACTTGCAAGAGCTACATATGGAAGCGAATGGATTGGAAGGGCTATTCCGATCGGAATCTGCTAAAGGATATGGCATAATCAATGGAATTGATACACTTTATTGGAATCCTGAACTGGACCAATTGATCTCTGAAAAATATGTTGCTGCCAATGTAGCAGAAGGAAAGCTGGTTAATAAAATTTCGTTTTGCAAAAAAATGGGGCTTCCTACCGATCTGCCATTGTTGGCATTCATAGGACGTTTTGCGCTAGAGAAAGGGGCTGATCTTTTACCGCAAATAATTACGCAGGTTTTGTCGAATCCTGAAAATAAAATTAGTATATTTATTCTAGGGTCGGGAGACGCAGGAATTCAAGCTGGTTTAGAGGCACTGTTACTTGAATATCCGAAAAGATTTTCTGTATTTTTCGGTTATAACGAAGCGTTGGCTCATGAGGTTTACGCGGCTGCAGATTTATTGCTCATGCCATCACGTATAGAACCTTGCGGTTTAAACCAATTGTATGCCATGAAATACGGTACAATGCCGATTGTCAGAGGTGTCGGAGGCTTGCGCGACACAGTAGTGGACGTGGATTACGATAGCGATGGATATGGATTTGTTTTTGCAAATGCTGATTCCGCCGATGCGTGCACAGCTATTGAGCGGGCTCTGAAGAAGATGCAAGATACACGTACATTAAATGAAATTCGACAGAAAGAGATGTCTTTGGACTTTTCTTGGGATAAATCAGCGCGACAATATGTTAAATTGTATGACCAATTATTAGATTGAGGTATGGTACACAAAGTAGTTTCCATTGTTTTGGGAGGGGGCCGAGGAACGCGTCTTTTCCCTTTGACCCAACAGCGTTCGAAGCCAGCGGTTCCTATAGCAGGAAAATATCGCTTGGTGGACATTCCAATTTCGAACTGTCTAAATTCCGGATATAATAAAATATTCGTCTTAACACAGTTCAACTCCGCATCCTTAAACAAGCATATCAAAAACTCGTATAACTTCAGTATCTTCAGCAAGGGCTTTGTAGACATCTTAGCTGCGGAACAGACTATGGAGGGAGATCGGTGGTTCGAGGGGACGGCAGATGCAGTGCGGAGGACGCAGAAGAACCTGCATAACGTCGACTATGAGTATGTGCTGATTTTGTCGGGTGACCAGCTCTACCAAATGGATTATTCAGCTTTAGTTGATTTTCATGTGGAGAATGGCGGTGACGTGACGATTGCTACCATTCCTGTGAACGCCAAAGATGCTACAGGATTTGGTATTCTGAAAGCCGACGAGTCCAACGAGATTACGGCCTTTACGGAGAAACCAAATAAAGAAGAAGTACTAAAATGGGCTTCTGAAGTATCGGAAGAAATGGATAAACACGGTCGTCATTATCTAGCTTCTATGGGAATCTATGTCTTTTCAAAAGGGGTGTTACGGAACTTATTGATTGATAATCCAGGTATGGATTTTGGTAAGGAAATTATTCCCGATGCCATTGGCAATCTTAAAGTGTTGAGTTATCAGTTTGACGGATATTGGACGGATATTGGTACCATAAAATCGTTTTTCGACGCCAATATTGGATTGACAGATGATATTCCTGATTTTAATCTCTTCGACGAAACGGTTTACACTCGAGCGCGGATGCTGCCTCCGTCGAAAATATCTGGCACCACTTTGAATAATACGATTGTGGCTGATGGATGTATATTAAATGGCGATAAATTGGAGCGTTCTGTCATTGGTATACGTTCCCGTATTGGCAAAGGTACGGTGATCAAATCTACCTATATGATGGGGACAGACTATTACGAACAGTTGGAAGATGTGCTCGAACTCGGCAATACCCAAAAACCGCCACCGGTAGGCGTTGGTGAGCGGTGTTATATCGAAAATGCTATTCTGGATAAGAATTGTCGTATTGGAAATGACGTGCGTATCAAAGGTGGAGCACATTTAGAGGATGGTGATTTCAAAACACATACCATTCAAGATGGTATTGTTGTCGTAAAAAAAGACGCTGTAATTCCGAACGGCGTGACTATAGGTTGTTGACCAAACCAAACCTTATATACGAGAAGAGGCTGCTACCGATAGGTGCAGCCTCTTTAGTTATCCATACCGCATGTTGCATTATGATTAGAAGCAAATTATACCAATTTGCCTAATGCGTCTTTCATGCGACGTAAAGCTTCTTTTAGATTCTCGTCAGATGCCGCGTAAGAAAGACGGATGTAGTTGTTGTTGCCAAAGGAGTCGCCGCCAACGGTGGCAATATGCCCTTCGTTTAACAAGTACAACGCAAGATCAGCAGAGTCCTTGATCACATTCCCATGAGGATCTTTTTTTCCAAAGAAAGAGCTTATTTCAGGAAAAAAATAGAAAGCACCCTCCGGTAGATTTGTTTTTACACCTGGAATATCATTCAGTAGGTCATACACAAGCTGCCGGCGGCGTAGAAAGGCTTCTTTCATAAGTTTTACACTTTCTAAACCTTGGTTATATGCTGTAATACCTGCGCGTTGTGCTATTGAGCACGTACCAGAGGTAGTTTGTCCTTGGAGTTTATCATTAGCTGCAGCAATTTCTTTGTTTGCCGCGATGTACCCTAACCGCCATCCGGTCATGGCATACGCTTTAGAAAATCCATTTACGATGATCACTCTGTCCTTAATGCCATCGAATTGTGCAATAGATTCATGTTTATCTACAAAGTTGATGTGTTCGTAAATTTCGTCCGACAAGATAAAAATGTTAGGATACTTTTCAAACACTTGTGCCAATGCCGCCAGTTCACTTTTGCTATAAACGGACCCTGTTGGATTACATGGGGAAGAGAACATAAACAATTTAGTACGCGGTGTGATGGCCGCTTCCAATTGTTGCGGTGTGATTTTAAAGTCGGATTCGATATCGGTGTCAATAAATACCGATTTTCCTTCTGCAAGTACGACCATCTCTGAATAAGAAACCCAATACGGAGTTGGAATGATCACCTCATCGCCAGGATTGATCAATGTAAGAATGACATTGGACAAGGATTGTTTCGCTCCCGTAGAAACAACAATTTGAGATGGATCATAACTAAGTCCATTCTCGTTTTTCAATTTATCGACAATCGCTTGACGTAGATCTGGATAGCCAGGTACCGGAGAGTAACGTGTATAGTTCTCGTCCAATGCCTTCTTTGCAGCTTCTTTTACGTGGTCAGGCGTATTGAAATCTGGTTCTCCCACACTTAAACTGATAACGTTGATGCCTTTGGCAGCAAGTTCACGACCTAGTTTGGTCATTTTTAGGGTCGCCGATTCGGATAAATTGTTAATCCTATCGGATAAATATGATGTCGTACTCATGATATTACAAATATATTATATACTCTTCATTTATCACATCGAAATTTTGATAAAAAAGAAACAATGGACGCGTATTTTGGGAAATCTGTCAATCCGTGTGATATGTGCTGAAAGAAGCTTATCTTCGTTCACATGAGATTACGATTTGACGGCTTTATTGTTGCACTGTTCCTTTTTATCCTTTTGGCCTATCTTTTTCCTCAATTGTACCAATGGAGGGACGGAGAGATCCTGTCTGGAATATCAACAGTCGGCATTTCGTTGATATTTTTCTTCTATGGTCTGAAACTGAATTTTAGGCAGATGCGTGAAGGGCTGCAGAACTGGCGTTTGCATGTACTTGTCCAAAGCTCTACGTTTATTTTGTTTCCACTTTTGGTGTTGGCGTTTTATCCATTGGTTCATAATGAGATACATTTTGATTTTTGGCTTTCATTTTTCTTTTTGACGACCTTGCCCTCGACGGTGTCTTCTTCTGTTGTCATGGTGTCAATCGCACGCGGAAATATTCCGGCAGCTATTTTTAATGCCAGCATTTCGGGTTTAATTGGTGTGATAGTCACCCCGTTATGGATGCAGTTTTTTTTAGACGTGGGAGAGATAGATGTCCTTTCAGACGTATATGTTGGATTGGTACGAGAGATCGTCATTCCGGTTATATTAGGGATGTTGTTGCAGCGCTATTTTGGTAATTGGGTGATTCGGTATGGAAAGCAGCTGGGAAGCTTTGATAAATTGATTATTTTATTGATCGTGTATGGAAGTTTTGCAGAGTCTTTTGAAAGCGGTATTTTCGATCAGGTAGGGACGACCTATATCTTCTTCGTATTTTTGCTAGTGGTAGCACTATTCGCTGTCGCCTATTTGATCATTTATGTGCTTTCCAAGCGCGTGTTGCGATTTAATACACCCGATCAGGTAACGGCTTTATTTTGTGGATCGAAGAAGTCGCTGACGCACGGTTCGGTTTTTAGTAAGTTTCTTTTTGCACATTCGAGCAGTGCCGGTCTATACTTTTTGCCGCTCATGCTATTTCATGCATTTCAGATCCTCATTGTCACAATCATCGCGCAGCATTATGCGAATAAAGCTAATCCACGTATTATTACGTAGCTTTTTCTGCCGTCAAAGCATATACCATCGGTAGCTTATTGTCGAGATGTGCTATCCGATATTTATCCTTGGCTACTTTCACTGTGTGTTTAAAACAATTGTACGGTGAATAGTCGAATTCCTGGAAGGCTGTCAGCCGAAGTTGATTGGCGAGTAGACCACTAAGAACTTCACCTATACTATGGTTCCACATCACATAGGATTGCTGCAGCGGAGCGTTGCGATCTGCGTAGGTTCCATCCTCCTGTTCCACAATGGGACCCGTGTTAAAATAATTGTAACTTATCTCGTGAAAGTTATCGTCGAACATCCACACCGCCGGATGAAATTCTACAAATACAAACTTTCCACCAGGTTTTAGGAAATGTGCTATTACGGAAGCCCATTGATGTATATCTGGCAGCCAACCGATGGTTCCGTAACTGGTGAACACAATATCATACGTTTGATGCAGATTTTTAGGAAGCTCGTAAATGTCGCAACAGATAAATTCGGCGGAAACCTGGATTTCCCTTGCCAAATCGATGGCCTCATCGATCGCCTTGTCTGATAAATCGACGCCCGTGACACACGCCCCCAATCGTGCTAAAGATAAGCTGTCTTGCCCGAAATGACATTGTAGATGAAGAATGTTTTTATCGGTAACATCGCCCAACAATGCGAGCTCTATTTCGTTTAAAGAGGAGGCTCCCCGTTTAAAGCCGTCAACATTATAGAATGCGGATTGAACGTGTGTTTCCACACGGTTGTTCCATGATTTCCGGTTGATGTCCAAATAAGGTATCTGATCCATGGCTTATTTATTGCTATGTATTGCAAGCTACGAAATTTTAAACGAGCATAGGTTAAAAAAGCGCCTTTTTCCAACACAAGAAAAAAGCGCTTTTTATAGTTCAGACAGTACTACCGGCCGTATATGTCATTTAGCTCGTGCGCGAGGCGAATGCCGCCTTTTAGGAGGCATTCTTCCATCTTATACTTGAAGCGATAGATATATTCATAACGAAGGTTTGCATTCTCAGCTACCGCATCGTAAATCAGATTAGCAAGCTGATGCGACTCGTACAGCCACTGTTCGAAGTTGGTATTTGTATATTGCCGGTAATATGCATTATTATAAATATCTAACACTCGAGCGTATTCTGTGTAACTGTATTTTTCATTGTCTACGAGATCTGAGTCCCAAACGCGGTGGATATTTGCTTTCTTCCCGAAGAACTCTACTTCGATTTTATTTCCGCCGAGGTCTTCGGCGCGGCTGACGTGCATGGGTTGATGGGCGTCACCGAGCAAATGTATAATAAAATACAAATTCTGCTTTTGCTCTTTTAAGGAGAGGTTTTTTCGATTTGCCTCTTCTTTAATCCGTACATACGATTTATAGAGATTGTTATCAGGGGACGTTGACAGCTCACTCATAAACTGTTGAAAATCTAAATTAGCGGCTGTGTTCAGAAAATGGAAAGAACCGGTACTGTTTAGGTCCGGATCCGGATCTGATTTAATGAAGTCTGCCCAGTTTGACCAATAAGCTAATCTCTGGTTACCGATGATTTTTTTGATGTTTTTTCTGGCTTTTTTGCTGAGGTGGTTTTCGGCAATTTCAGCAATAACGCGATGACCGGTCATTCCCCATGCACTTGCCCATTGATGTTGCATAAAAAGAATGCAAATAAAAGCAAGTTTTACAATATTGTTCATATATCTCATTTTTAACGATTGGGCAAAATTAAAAAACTTCATACGTTTAATCGGTCGTTTTCTTACTTAAATATTTCGAAGCCATATTTTGCCGTTGACCAAAACGCATCCAAGGCGATAATCCTAGGTTTGAAGAAAGAAATGAGTGTTGGCCAGTCTTCCGGTTTAAACACAGAAATCTTTTCGTCCAAGTGCATACTGATACGAGCGGTTTCTTTTCCGTGTATATCATAATATACAGGATCCCATATCCATTGTTCAGCCAACTCTTGATGGAGAACAGTCTGATATGTCAGGAACTGTTCATACATCAATTCGCGTAGATCTTTATCCGGATGAGAAATTTCTATATAGATGTACGCATATTTATTATCTACTTCCATGCGGAAGTAAATATGTTTGACCCCCGTTTTATAGTTGATCCAATTAATTTTTTGGCCTTCACTGTTCGGTACCAACGTCATGAATTTCCCGAAGCTGGTCCAGAATTTTTCTTTTAGTTTTTTTGCTTCTTCTTTCGAGTACAAGGTGCTTTTTTTTTCAAAACTATTAATTTACAAACAAACTTTGCTTAGATCTAACTGTTATTTAAGCATGATGGACAAGAAAAAATCACTTTTGTTATTGACTGCCGTAGCGGCTGGAACGACACTCTATAACATACTAAAGCCTGTTCGGTCAACGGTACCTGTAGTGCAAGGGTTTAAAAAAGAGAAATATTTAGGTGATTGGTATGAGATCGCTCGAATTGACTTTTATTGGGAAAAGAATCTAAAAAACGTAATGGCAACTTACTCGTTGGATGACGAAGGCAGTATAAAAGTGCTTAATCAGGGCTACGATATGGTCAAGGAAAAGTATAAGCAAAGTATCGGCAAAGCTAAATTTATACGAAACGAGGATGAAGGAGCGTTAAAAGTCTCTTTCTTTGGACCATTTTATTCGGGATACAACGTTGTGATGATCGATGAGGATTACGATTATGCACTGGTATTTGGCGAAAATCTAGATTATATGTGGATACTCTCCCGTAGCAAGCAAATTCCAGACGAAATCAAGGAGAGATATTTGAATTATGCGCGTCAATGTGGATACAAGGTAGATAGGCTCGTGTGGACAGAACAGGACTGAATTAATTATTGACGGCTTGGGCGGTTGTTGGTGTAGCACCTGTATTAACAAAAAAAGCCTGGATCGTTGTCCAAGCTTTGTGGAGAATATCGGAGTCGAACCGATGACCTTTTGGCTGCCAGCCAAACGCTCTAGCCAGCTGAGCTAATCCCCCTTAAAAATCATCCAAATATAGGATTTAATATCGAATAGTCAAGTGTCGGATCGGAAATAATTAGTTCGGATAATTGATCTAAATCGGCGTCAGTTATTCGGTTGCCCATCCCTTTGTTAAAAGATTTGCTGAGTATCAATGCGGTATCTTTTCGCTCAGCTGTATCAATAAGTTGGCTACCGCTGTAAAAGTTAGTTAATGAAGTTGCAAAAGAAACGAAGGTTTCTAAAGTAAAGGGACGTTTTTGCAGAAGGACATGATGCATGTACTTCTCAAAATCGCCGATAATCATATTGTGTTGTTGTGTGGTCATCGGCACAAAAATAGGATTTATCGCTGACACCTCGTGTAGGGATTTAAGGATAGCCTGCGATGCTTTACCGCTATTGGTTTTGGAGCGTGTCCCGTTCGGTGCTTGGATCATTTTTACCTTGACATCCTCTGCCAAAGAAAAACCATGCCGCTATAAGAAGTCCTAGAACGATGATCCACCATACATTTGATCGGCGCTGTTGCTTGCCCACCGTCTCAGGAGTGTGCACAATGGATTGCCTGTTGTCAGATCCTTGTCGGGGAGAAGTGTGTGTGGGGTCGATGATGGCATCTGCGACTGTGACGGGGGGCACACCTGTATGCATACCATGATCCATGCGGGTATCTACTGTTAAGGTATTTAAATCGGGTGATAACGCATCTTGAATGCCTAATTGATTATCCTGTAAAACGTTACGGATGTGATCGGACCGCCAATCTGATCCTCCTCGTGACAGAACCGAAAATACAGCGGGAAGGGTGGCGGACAGTAATACGTTTGTCGCATGTGCAGGAACGCCCATAGCATGTTGTAGTGTGTCAAAAATAATATGTGCATTCCCACCGAAAATCTGTTGCTGTAATTCGTCGTGCAACAGGTGAGGTGCTGTCATATATTCTAAGGTGGAGTCTCCATTGTCGAAGACATTGCCTGCATCGAACCCACCGAAAGTTGATTTCGCGCGATCTACGATAAGATGGAGTGTTTGTTGGTCTTTTCGTTGTAATGCTAACAATACCGTCGGGATTATGTAATCCAACCCCTTTTTAACATCGCCGGGTGTTTGTTGAACATTCATGGCGATCTTATTCAGCATGTCCGGAGTGAAGAGCGCTTCGGTCGCATCAATCAGTATGTTTTTCATAACTTTCCGATTATAGTTTCGTTTAGTTGAACAATTTGTAGTATCTTTTGTTTTTGCTTTCTCATTGTAACCTTAACACTGAGTTTATATGAACATCGTATATTTACCGGATAAAAACTTTTGAAATGAAGAGAACCAGTTTACTTTTTTATCTTTTTTTAATTTTTACGCAAGCCGTATCCGCACAACAAAGGCCTAAGTACATTTTTTTTATGATCGGCGATGGTATGGGACTTAACCAAATCAATCTTACGGAGGTGTTTTTAGCTGCGCAGGAAGATCGTAACACGGTATTTCCGCTTGTCTTTTCTACATTCCCCCATGCAACTTTTGCGACATCTTACTCGCTATCACACGGTGTCACAGATTCCGCTGCGGGGGGTACCGCCCTCGCTGTGGGCAAAAAAACAAAGAATGGCGTTTTGGGAATGGACAGTGCGGGAACCGTTTCCTACAAAAGTATTGCGTTTGCGGCGAAAGAAGCCGGATTAAAGGTTGGTATAACGACCTCGGTGAGTATAGATCATGCTACCCCGGCTTCATTTTATGCTCACCAGCCGAGTCGTAACATGTATTACGAGATCGGTCTGGATCTTCTGAAATCAAACTTTGATTTTTTTGGTGGAGCAGGATTTTTACGTCCGGATCAAACCTATAAGAAAGAAAGTGCGCCGTCTTTATATCCTCAATTTGAGCAAGCAGGGTATACATTAGCTTATGGACAGGACGGTTATCAAGCTGTAAAGAACAAGGCAAACAAAACGATTCTCATGAATGTAAAAGGCTCTGACTCGGAATCACTGAAATATGCGATTGATCAACAAGCAGGCGATTTGAATCTCGCTCAAATCACAGATGCAGCCATCGAATCGTTGACTAGGAATAATGAGAAGGGATTTTTCCTTATGGTGGAAGGAGGGAAAATCGATTGGTCGTCTCATGCCAATGATGCAACCACAACTATCCGAGAAGTTCTTGATTTCAATGAGGCCGTGAAACGAGCTTATGATTTCTATCAAAAGCATCCACAAGAAACGTTGATTATTGTCACGGCTGATCACGAGACGGGAGGAATTGCCATTGGCAACGGAAGCAGCAGGCTGAATACAAAGATACTGGCCAATCAAAAAGTATCGCAAACTGCGCTGTCCAAACTGTTGAACGAGTTACGAACAGCGCAAAGCGAGGTGCAATGGGAGCAGGTTAAAACATTACTGAGCAATCATCTAGGCTTGTTTTCTGCTGTTCCGATTACGATGAAGGACGAGGATATGTTGAAGGGAATTTTTCAGAAGAGTTTTGTAAATCACGAGGAAGAAACTGCGAAAAGTTTGTATGCGAACGATGATAAACTGGCTTCAGAAGCTGTTAAAATATTGAACAAAGCAGGTTCGATCAGTTGGGCATCCGGAAATCATTCTGCCGCTTATATTCCTGTTTTCTCGATAGGCGTGGGTTCGGAACTATTTGCCCATAAAATGGAAAACACGGACATTCCTAAGAAACTGGCAGATCTTCAAGGATGGAAAATTGGCGAGTAGATGCAAGGGGTTAAAAAAAAAGCCGCCATGAATCAGAACATGGCGGCTTTTTTATAGTTGCTACCATCAATATGGGAGTTCTTCTGCCTCTTGCTCATCACCTGAAGCAATTTTTTTCGGTGCATTAGGCCCCTCTAATACCATAAATTGTTGCACTCGAATGTCGACAACTTCGCGTTTAATGTTATGGACGTCGACGTATTCCCGATAAATGAGCGAACCTTGAATCATCAACTTAGTTCCTTTTTTTTTGTTTTTTTCGAGTTTGTCCGCAAGTTTTCCCCAAAACACCAGGTTGTGCCAATACGTAATTTCGATCCAGTCGCCCTGACCGTTTTTGGAGTACTCATTGGTGGCGAATCGAACATTCGATACCCTTGTTCCTTGCGTGGTTGTTTTGATCTCTGCGTCTCCGCCCAAACGTCCAATCAATTGGACTGCATTAACTAACGTGTTCATAATGTTAAATTTTAATTGTAAATCAGTATACTTTGTATTAAATTTATATCGTCAATCGTTTTGATTGCTAATTCAAAGTTGCGAAGACTCAAAGGGGGAGTCGGTAGTTAACCAATTAGATACGATTATAAGTAATTATAAGCGTTTGCAAATGAATAAATTATGGAACAACGATTTTGCTTAACATGTGGTAGCCCCCTCAAAGGACGTTCGGACAAACGTTATTGTGATGATGGTTGTCGAAATGCGTACAATAACAAATTAAATAGTGTTTCCAATGACCTGATACGGCGGGTAAACGGGATATTGCGAAAAAATAGACGAATTCTAGAGGAGCTTTTGGGTAGCGAAAGGATGCTGAAAATCTCCCGTGAGAAGTTATTGGCCAAAGGGCTGGAATTTGCATATTTTACAAATCAGTTTTCAAATGCCAAAGGTCAGGTCTACACGTTTATTTATGATTACGGCTATTTGGTTTTGGACAAGGATCTTTTCTTGCTTGTCAGACAAAAAGATTGATATCTCGATCAGAGACTGTCCATCTTAACTTCCTGCGTCCGGTTGGTGCTGAAAACCATGCGCTTAGTACACATCCAACTAATACAAAGCAGCGATCTGTGGAAACAACTGTTCCCAGTTGACTTCTCCTGTCTTTTTACCTAGACGGACAATGATGAGGTGCTTTTCGGGGTGGACATAGATATATTGGCCGAGAAGCCCATCTGCTAGAAAGTCCCCATTTTTTGTTGGGAGCCACCATTGATATTGGTAAAACCACGCACTTCCATCGCTAGAGTCTTGCTTTGTTGATTCTGTTACCCATTTTTCGGATACAATTTGCTTTCCGTTCCAATTTCCATTCTTTAAATAAAGCCTACCCAATTTTGCAAAGTCACGTGCCCGGGCATTTATACAGCAAAACGTTTTTTCTAAACCGTTTTCCGTTCGGTCCAGACTCCAGGATGCATTAAACTCCATGCCTAAAGGTTGCCATACTTTTTCCTGCAGGTACGCACTTATCGTACGGTTTTTTAATGCTCGTTCAAGTACAAGTCCCAGTAGTTGGGTTTGTCCGCTGGTATAGCGAAAGCTTTCGCCGGGTGCGTCTTTAAGTTGCAGTTTAGATATTGCTTTGCGCAGATTAGTGCCATAATAAAATGTGGCGACATGGCCAAATGGGTTAGCGTATCCTTCATTGAAGTCTAAACCGGAAGTCATCTGTAATAAGTGACGTATCCTGACGTTTTCGAAGCCATTTGGCCGCAATTCGGGGATATAGTTGGTTATAGGCTCGTCTACGGATTTGATCAATCCTTCGTCGAGCGCAATTCCTATAAGTATTGATGTGATAGATTTGGCCATGGAAAATGATGCCACTATGGATTCCTCGGAATAGCCATCCCAATAATTTTCGTATTGTATACTATCGTGTTGTATAACGAGGAAGGCAACGGTATGGTGATCTTTTAGGAATCTTTCTAGATCATGTTCTTGATGGCCAAGATTTATTTTAGCTGGAATCTTTTGTCGTGTAGCAGTCGGAAATATGAAAGCCCGTTCAGGAGCTAGGATTTGCCGAGAAGGGAAAATTCGGTAATCGGTTATATTCGCATAGTTGTAATAGACAAAACGTCCTAATTTGCAAGATTGTAATAGCACAAGGCTAAGTGCGAAAGCAAATACGGTTCTGAGGCTCATAGACGTAAATACAGTTAGCTGCGTAGTTAATGCAAGCAAGTTCTGCATTATTTCCAAGAAATCAAAATACCCGTCGCGATCACCGTACGCGATGATTGTTTAGGGGGTGGAAGCAGCTCCCTTATCGCCGAAGGTAACCATAACCATCCCCAAAACAATAACAAGAGATCCAACGATTTGTATCCAAGACAGCGGTTGTTTAAAAAATAAAGCCATGGCAAACTGAACGGTGAGGAAGGTTCCACCTGAACATAAGGCGATGACAATAGGTTGGGAGACCGACTTAAACAATTGGATCAACACCCAACTTGCCGATAACAGAATGATGTTCCCAACGATTAAAGCAATCCAATGGTATTTGGGATGAATCCCTCCATACTTAAAAATGATACTGGAGACAATCTGGCAAGCCCAAAATGTGATGAAATAGATAATCTTCATGTTTCGTTTTGTTATACGTGTGGAGGAGCTGATTAATTTTCGAGTTCCATAATCTCCTCAGCCAGTTGTTCCCAAGACAACTGCAGCTGTTCGAGTGTTGCTTTTGTCGAATTGTAGCTTCGTGTAGCATCCTGAAGTTTTTGAGCATCCGAGTAAATCATCTCGTTCGCTAAGTCTGTTTCTAATATCGTGACGAGTTGATCGACTTCCGTAATTTTTGCTTCTATCTGGGCGAGTTCTTTGTGTTTTCGTTGCAACAATCGGTTCTTGTCCTCACTAGGTGCGGTTTTTTCTTTTTTATGTTCTTCTTTAACTATTTTTTTCTCCTGTTTAGACGCTGTTCTGACGGGACGTTTTGCATTCCATTCTTCATATTCTTCGTATGTTCCGGGGTATTCTTTGATGTCTTTATCTTCAATAAACCATATCTTATTTGCGACATGATCCAAGAAATAACGATCGTGGGAAACGACTATAAATGTACCCTCATATTGTTGTAGCGCTTGGATTAGGATGTTGACTGATGCCATGTCTAAGTGATTTGTTGGCTCATCCAGCACCAAAAAATTCGCGTCGGCGGTTAGTGCCTTAGCAAGAGCAACGCGCGATTTCTCGCCGCCGGAAAGCACCTTAATTTTCTTGAAAACATCATCTCCTGTAAATAGGAAACACCCCAATATGGAACGTAATTCCGTTTCGGTATGTTTGGGTGCGAAAGCGACAAGTTCTTGTAATAAGCTATTCTCTAGGTGAAGTGCTTCAAGCTGATGTTGGGCGAAGAAGGTTTGGGACACATTGTGTCCCTTTGTGCTTTTTCCTTGATATTCCGTGTCTGCGTCTGCAACAATGCGCAAAAGAGTAGATTTTCCTTTTCCGTTCGCACCGATGAGCGCAATTTTATCCCCTTTTTCGATAATAGCACTGGCGTTTCTTAAAATCTCTAGATTAGGATATGATTTGGATACATGTTCCAGTGTAACGACATGGCGTCCGGATGGTTTAGAGAACTTGAAGCTAAAATTAACGACCGGATTGTCATCGTCAATATCGTCGATTTTCTCCATGCGGTCCAATGCCTTAATGCGGGACTGCACCATTTTAGCTTTGCTGGCCTTGGCGCGGAAACGCTCGATCAGCTTTTCTTCTTGTTTTATTTTAGCTTGTTGGTTTTTATATTGGTTGCTTTGAATTTCTTCCCGCAGCGATTTTTCTTCCAGATAGAACGAATAGTTTCCGGCATAGACGGTGAGTTTTCCTTTGCGAGATTCTACCGTCTTATTGATGATACGATCGAGGAAATAACGATCGTGCGACACAATGACTATGGAGCCTTCAAAAGACTGCAAATATGTTTCTAACCATTTGATTGAGGGTAAGTCTAAGTGGTTGGTTGGCTCATCGAGTAAAAGGATATCGGGTGTCTGTAGCAGTATCCGGGCAAGCATGACACGCATCCGCCATCCGCCGGAAAACGTAGCTAACGGTCGAAGCTGTTCGTCTTCAGAGAAACCAAGACCGGCCAAAATTTCGTGCGCACGAAACTCGATGTTATACCCATCCAGCGCCTCAAATTCGGTTTGCTTATCGCTTAGTTTGTTCAGTATGTCGTCCGAATAGTCCGTCTCCAGTTTTTTGAGAAGGTTTTCGATCTCGGCATGGAGTTGGTTTTGACGTTCAAACGCCTCCATGGCCACGTGTAAAATGCTTTTATCCGAATGATAAGAAAGGAGATCTTGATTGAGGTACCCTATCTTCAAATCTTTTGCCATGGAGATTGAGCCCGATGTTGGCGTATAATCTCCAACAATCAATTTTAATAGTGTCGACTTTCCGGCGCCATTAGCGCCAATTAATCCAGCTTTGTCTCCAGGTTTAATATGCCAGTTGGCTTCCTCGTACAAAGCGCGAGAGCCTATTTCGAATGTTAAATTATTAATTGATATCATTTGGCTACAAAAGTAACGAATATTTCTGCTTCTTTGGCTACCTTTGCAGATATGTACAAACTGGTCAAACCTTTATTCTTTACAATGAGCCCCGAAACGGCGCATCACCAAGTCACGGGCGGGCTTCATAGATTTAATAAAATATGGGGAGCAAAGTCGCTGCTAAAATCCATGTATACGGTAGAAGATCCTCGTCTAAACAGAGAGGTTTTTGGTTTGACATTTAAGAACCCGGTTGGCTTGGCGGCGGGGTTTGATAAAAATGCCGAATATATTGAAGACATGATGGGTCTAGGGTTTGGTTTCATCGAGATTGGAACCGTGACGCCCCGTCCACAACCCGGAAATGACAAACCTCGTATGTTTCGTTTGGTAGCCGATGAAGCGCTGATAAACCGAATGGGATTTAATAATCAAGGAGCAGACGTAGCAGCTGGACGGTTACAAAAATTAAAAGATCGTAAAGATCTGATTATAGGCGGAAATATCGGTAAGAATAAAACTACCCCTAACGACGAGGCTGTACAGGACTATATCTATTGTTTCAATGCCCTGTTTGAATACGTCGATTATTTTGTCGTAAATGTGAGTTCGCCGAACACCCCCGGATTACGAGATTTACAGGAAAAAGAACCATTAAAGAAGATCTTGAATACGTTGCAGGATTTAAACCACGCAAGGTATAAACCCAAGCCTATTTTGTTGAAAATAGCTCCTGATTTAACTGATCCTCAGCTTGACGATATCGTAGAAATCGTGACTGAGACAAAAATTGCGGGTGTAATTGCTACCAATACAACCATTTCCCGAACCGGGTTGAAGAGTGATTCTGCGCTGGCCAGTGAGACGGGAGGAGTAAGTGGCAAGCCTTTAGCCAAGCGTTCTACGGAGGTTATCCGATATCTATCGGAGCGTTCGAATCGAGCATTTCCTATTGTTGGTGTCGGTGGCATACATTCTGCAGCGGATGCTATTGAAAAGTTGCAGGCGGGCGCTAGTTTGGTCCAAGTATATACCGGATTCATCTATGAGGGGCCTGCATTAGTGAGTCAAATTTGCAAAGGTCTTCTTCGCAGCATGTAGGATCTTTCTATAGGAAAGTCTGTCTACACGAAAAAAATAATAAGAAAATAAAAAAGCGGCCGTACGAAAGTTGGCCGCTTTTACTGGTTTGTTTTAAAATAGAAGTAAATGAATTATTAACTGAACCAGGCAAGCACCTCTTCCTTGCTCGGCATAATTACATCTAATTTCATCTTTTTGCGCATCCCGCCCAGGTCATTGAATACTTTATTTGGGTTTGCTTCCTTTAGTGCTTCTATGGTGTTGAATCCCATTTTCTGCAAGACCGGAATCCAAGCAGCGGGGACACCCAACGCAATATAGTCTTCATCGGATGCTACTTTCGCAACTTTTTCCGGACGCATTTGCGGAAAGAACAGGACTTCTTGAATCGACGGATTGTTCGTCAGGAACATAATCAACCGATCCATTCCTATTCCTAAACCGGATGTCGGGGGCATTCCGTATTCCAATGCACGGAGGAAGTCTTGATCAATGAACATCGCTTCATCGTCTCCTTTTTCGGATAGACGCAACTGATCCTCGAAGCGTTCTCGCTGATCGATTGGATCGTTCAACTCGGAATACGCGTTTGCAATCTCTTTTCCACATACCATCAATTCGAAACGTTCGGTAAGTTCCGGGTTATCCCGGTGTTTTTTCGTCAAAGGCGACATTTCAATCGGATAATCGGTGATGAAGGTAGGTTGTATATAGTGGCCTTCACATTTTTCGCCGAATATTTCATCAATCAACTTACCTTTGCCCATGGTATCATTGACAGCTATTCCCATGCCCTTAGCTGCTTCCCGAATTTCGTTCTCTGTTTTTCCGATGATGTCGAAACCGGTGAAACGTTCTATCGCTTCCGCCATCGTGACGCGTGGGTAAGGTGCTTTGAAATCTATCTCGTGTTCGCCAAAAACAGCTTTTGTTGTTCCGTTGACAGCTAGTGCACAGTGCTCCAACAAGCGCTCCGTGAAATCCATCATCCAATTGTAGTCTTTGTAGGCCACATAGATTTCCATTGCCGTAAATTCGGGATTATGTGTTCGGTCCATGCCTTCGTTACGGAAATTTTTCGAAAACTCATAGACTCCTTCAAATCCGCCAACAATAAGACGTTTTAAATACAGTTCATTTGCAATACGTAAATACAAGGGAATATCTAGTGCGTTATGATGCGTGATGAAAGGACGTGCAGCGGCACCGCCCGGGATAGATTGTAAAACCGGTGTTTCAACTTCCATATAGCCCGCGTTGTTGAAAAATTCACGCATGGCACTAAACAAACGCGTTCGTTTAACGAAAATATCTTTGTTTTGCGGGTTAACAATCAAATCTACGTAACGCATACGGTAGCGTTGCTCGGGATCGGTAAAAGCGTCGAAAGTCTTCCCATCTGCTTCTTTGACGATGGGAAGCGGTCGTAGCGATTTTGTTAAAATATTGAGCTTCTCCACATGGATCGATATTTCGCCAGTTTGTGTGGTGAATACATATCCTTCCACACCCACAATATCACCAATATCCAACAGTTTTTTAAATACTGTGTTATATAATGTTTTGTCTTCCGCAGGACACAGGTCGTCTCGTTTGACGTATGCTTGTACGCGACCGGTGGAATCCTGAAGCTCCATAAATGAAGCGCTCCCCATTACACGACGGCTCATGATGCGACCAGCCAAACGGATGTTCTTGTAGTTTAGTTTATCTCTCTCGTAGTTCGCTAAAATATCTGCAGCAGAAGCATTCACTTCAAACTCATCGGCAGGATAAGGATTAATCCCCAAATTAATAATCGCTTGGAGGTTTAGCCTGCGTTGCTGTTCCTGTTCGGATAATACAGTACTCATTGTTAATATGTAATATGCTAAATAAGACTGCAAAAGTAGGAAAAAAAGCCCAGTGTAAAGTGACGATGGAGCAAAAATTAAGGAATAATTGCCTGAAATCCACGACCGCTTTAAAAAGTTTCGTTGTTAATAGCTACCTTTGTGCCTTGGAAATATACTGATTGTGCATAAAATAATATGTGTGGATAATTATTGTTTTGTTTTTTTTGAAAATAAAAATTATCTTTGCACCTCGATTGTTGAATATACGTAATCATAAGATAAAAATGAAAAAAGATTTGCATCCATCAAACTACAGATTAGTTGTTTTCAAAGATATGTCTAACGACTACGCTTTCGTAACTAAATCATGTGTAGATACAAAAGAGACTATTACTTGGGAGGATGGTAATGAATATCCATTAGTAAAATTAGAGATTTCTCATACGTCTCATCCATTCTATACTGGTAAAATGAAATTGGTTGATACAGCAGGACGTATCGATAAATTCCGTAGCCGTTACAACAAAAAGTAAGGTAACAGCTACTGCACGTAACTTTGTCCCGGTAAGTTCTCTTATCGGGATTTTTTATGTATTTTTGCCCCTATCTATGCTGGAAGTTGTCTTATATGATCGCGCCGCTTGGCGAGAGCATTTGTTGCCATTTGTGTATACACGGCCGGTAGGCGATCTTCGGGTAGGTATTCTGACGCTACGCGAAAAATGGCAACTTTTTTTAGAGGCTTCTTCGAGCTTCTACACATCTAGCTATCTTACTCAAAAATTCCAAGCTCCAGGACAGGCGGATGTTTATCTAGCTATCCGTGCCAATATTTGTCCATCTTTAGAATTGGTACAGGCCTTGAAACAGTTGGAAGAAGGTAGCGTTCTACTGCGGGGAACTGAATGGATCGCTTATAAGATCGCGATTTGGGATGACGAGCGGATCATCTCCAAATTGAAGAAGGTCATGTTTCACGGAGAGGTAGAACAGATCCGTTATTTGGAAGATATTTTTCTAAAAAACCGTGTGCAGTTAGGTATTGATTATGTATTGCTGACGGAAGGAAAAACATCTGCATTGATAGATAACTCCAATGTGTTATTCGGCGACCAGCTCTTTGTGGGAGAGGGGGTTGACATGAAATGTTGCACCTTGAACACAACAGAAGGACCGATCTACATTGATGATGGCGCTATCTTGGAAGAAGGTGCGCATTTAAAAGGGCCGATTTCGATCGGAAGGAACGCTCGTGTCAAAATGGGCACTCGTTTGTATTCCAACGTGACGATTGGCCCGGGGGCGACTGTTGGAGGAGAGGTAAACAACACCGTTATGTGGGGGGATTGTGCCAAAGGGCACGATGGATATCTTGGGTGTGCAGTGATAGGCGAGGGCTGTAATATCGGTGCAGGAAGTAGTAATTCTAACTTGCAAAACAATTGGTCGGCCGTCAAAGTTTATGATTATGGTGTGGGAGGCTGGCGTTCGACGGGAATAACCAAAGTGGGAACGTTTATGGGCGACTTTTCCATGTGTGGCATCAATTCGTCAATTACTACGGGATGTGTAATAGGCGTGGGGGCGCAGGTTGCAATGTCAAATATTATTCCCAAATTTGTGGCAGACTTCTCTTGGATAACGGATCAGAAAAAGGAGGCCTATGACTGGAGGAAGTTTGAAACCATGATGCATGCGCGAGCAGCTCTGAAAAGGGGAGATTTCGACGCCGGGCATACCATGGTATTGGCGGAGGTTTTTCAAATAACAGCGCAAGAACGAGAAAAATTTATATCAACCAAAACAAAAAAATAACGATTATGCGTAAGAACATTGTAGCAGGAAACTGGAAAATGAACTTGGATTATGAGAAAGGACTTAGTCTTTTTTCGGAAATTGTAAATATGGTGAAAGATGAAGTGGTGGGAAATCAAGAGGTAATCGTATGCAGTCCAGCGATACATCTATCTTCTCTTGCTAAGCTAGCCGCTCCTGTCAAGAATGTCACGGTGGGGGGGCAAAATATACATCAGGCCGAGTCAGGTGCATATACCGGAGAAGTCTCAGCTAGTCAGGTGAAATCTACTGGTGCTGCCTATGTCATTTTAGGGCATTCTGAGCGCAGAGCCTATTTCGGAGAAACGGATGAACTACTAGCTGAGAAAGTGGATGCGGCCTTAAAGCACGATCTTAAACCGATCTTCTGTATCGGGGAAACGATAGAAGAACGAGAAAATGAACGTTTTTTTGAGATTATTCAGTCCCAGCTTGATAAAGGTGTTTTCCATTTGTCGAATGCAGATTTCGGTCAAGTAGTATTGGCTTATGAACCAGTTTGGGCCATTGGCACGGGGTTAACAGCTACTCCAGCACAAGCGCAAGAAGTACATGCGTACATTCGCGAGGCTATCGCAAATAAATACAATCAAGAAATCGCAGATAATACAACTATTTTGTACGGCGGAAGTGCGAATCCGGGTAACGCTAAGGAATTGTTTTCTCAACCTGATATCGACGGCGGTTTGATCGGCGGTGCCTCTTTGAAATCTCGCGACTTTTTGGATATCGTAAAGGTCTTTAACACGTAATAGATGAAATATTCGTCGGTTATATTTACATCTCTAACTATTGAGGAGTGGCAGAAAGACCTATTGGTCTCCTCATTAGCAGAGATTGGTTACGACACGTTCGAAGATGTATATCAAGGGTTTGCCGCTTATATTCCAACGGCAAAACTTGATATACAAGCTTTGGAGACCGTCTTGTTGCATGATACGCAAGGATTTGATGTATCCTATGAAATACATGATCTAGCAGATCAAAACTGGAACACATTGTGGGAAAGTAATTTCCAGCCGATAATTGTGGATAACCTATGTTATGTCCGGGCGACATTTCACCAAGCACAGCCCGATTTGCCTTATGAAATCATTATTGATCCGAAGATGTCATTTGGTACTGGCCATCACCAAACTACGTCGATGATGCTTTCGTTTATTTTGGAGAATGATTTCGACGGAAAATCGGTCTTGGATATGGGATGTGGTACAGGGATTCTAGCGTTGCTCGCAAGGAAGCGTGGTGCACGCGAGGTTTTGGCTGTGGACTATGATGATATCTGTGTGGCGAGCGTGGAAGAGAATAAGCTCCTTAACAACATAGATAAAATCCGGTCAGCACTCGGTTCTAAAGAGCTGTTGGAAGGACTCGTGTTCGACACTATATTGGCGAATATCAACCGGAATATTCTGCTCGATCAACTGGATCAATACAGTGTTAGTACGAAACAGGGCGGCGAACTTTACATGAGTGGTTTCTACGAGGGGGAAGACTTAACTCTGCTGATAGAGAAGGCATCGTCGATCGGATTTGTTTTCGAAAGTAAAAAAGTGTCGGACAATTGGTGTTCGGCAAAGTTTATAAAGGTCGTTTAGGTATGCGCATTCATTTTATTGCCATTGGAGGTGCGGTAATGCACAACTTAGCCATTTCTTTGGCTGGACAGGGGCATCAAGTAAGTGGCTCCGATGATCAAATTGTAGAGCCTTCGAAATCGAGGTTAAAAAAAATAGGATTGTTACCCGCCAAACTCGGATGGTTCCCTGAACAGATCACGGAAGATATCGACGCCGTTATTTTAGGAATGCACGCCGATGTAGATAATCCTGAGCTATTAAAGGCACAAGAACTAAATATAAAGATCTATTCCTTTCCTGAATTTATTTATGAGCAGAGCATGAATAAAACGCGTGTGGTTGTTGCCGGAACTTACGGGAAGACAACGATCATGAGTATGGTTATGCATGTGCTTAAAAAGTTGGGAAGAGACTTTGATTATCTAGTAGGTGCACAGCTAGAAGGATTCGATTCGTTGGTGAAATTGACCACTCATAATAAGTTGATTTTATTGGAAGGCGACGAATATTATGCGTCGCCAATCGATCATCGCTCGAAATTCCATCTTTTTCATCCAAACATCGCATTAATTAGTGGAGTGGAGTGGAATGAGAGTCGAATAAGTATTCAAAAAGAAGAATATTTTCGACAATTCGAAACTTTTGTGGATACCATAAGTGCCAAAGGAACCCTTATCTATAATAAAGATAATAATAACTTACGAGAGATTGTAGAAGATACGGCCGATTGCAAGATTAATCGGCACGGTTACAAATTGCCGGAATACTCGATCAACAAAGGTGTTACTTACTTACACCTGGGCGAAGAGCGTATTCCACTACAGGTTTTCGGAAAATTAAATCTTTCTAATATTGCTGGAGCGTATACTTTATGTGAGTGGCTTGGGGTCAAACGTGTCGAGTTCTACGAGGCTATCAAGGATTTTAAGAGTTCTATACGCTATCTAGAATTTGTAGCAAGCGATAATGAAAGCGTTGTTTATCAAGATTTTAACTTTTCTTCTTACAAGTTAAAAACGAGTATTCATGCCGTTAAAGAGCAATTTCCAGAGCAAGGTTTGGTTACTATTATAGAGTTAAACCCTTATGATGCTCTTGATAAAAATTTTCTTAATCAGTACAGGAGTTCAATGGATGAATCTGATTACGCGGTTGTTCTTGTAAATAAGGACGCTATAAAGGAGAAAAATATATTAATAGGTAATTTAGAAACTGAAATTGCCGAAGTGTTTAATCATCAGAATTTGACATTTTTGACAGATTTGCCCTCTTTAGAGACTTATCTCGAGCGATTTAAATCACTGGGATTCAATTTGTTGTTTATGCTATCGCCTAATCATAACAGTATAAACGTAGTCAGCTTTTCGGATAAGTTTTTTAAAAATTATTAATTATTTTATCGCGGCGTTTTTCTTTAATATTTTTTTTATTACTTTTGGAATAAGAAAACAATTTATCTATGAATGCTTTAGGAAAAAAAATTCGTCTGCTAAGACACCAAAAGGGGTGGAGTCAAGAAGATGTTGCGAAACGCTTGGATATCTCTATTCCAGCTTTTTCAAAAATTGAAACGGGAATTACCGATGTTAATCTTTCTAGATTGAATCAAATCTCCAAATTGTTTGGTTTGTCTCTTGTTCAACTTTTATCTACGACAGATTCTGAAGAAGAAAAACAGATTCAAGATGAGATTAACGAATTAAGTAAGAAATTACAGACGCGGGAGACGGAAGTGATCGAACTACAAAAGAAGGTAATTGATCTTTATGAGCAGTTGCACAAAAAATCGTAAGATTACCATTTCTGCATAAAATCGAAAAAGGCAGTGTTTACACTGCCTTTTTTCGTACATTAACTAATTTCTTTTGTTGTCTATTCAATAGGTTATAGTATTGATTAGCGATTAGAAATCATCATCATCAAAATCTTCAAATTCCCCAATTGAATCGATCTCGTCCATTTCGAAATCGTCATCATAGACATCATCTGCATCATCCTCTGGACCGTTAAAGTTAATGATCTCATCAACTAAAACATCTTGTTCTGCCACTTGCATCATAGTCTTCTCGTGTTAAAAAAATGATAAATCTACTGTTTGTTACTAAGCGTAAAAATAATCAAGAATCTTCTAACTTTAAATTTTTTTTATTTTTTTATCAATTGTAAATCAATGTGTTAAAGTGGGCGAAGGCTATTCGGGGCTTTCTCCGATACTATTCTCTTCTGTAATAATGTCTTTTAACTGTGGCAGATCTTTCGAAGAGTTGATTCCGAAGTGTTGCATAAATTGATCGCTCGTACCGTAAAGTAGGGGTTTTCCAATGGTATCTGCCTTGCCTGCGATTTGGATAAGCTTTTTCTCCAGTAATCGTTGTATGGAATAATCGCAATTGACGCCACGTATCTGTTCTATTTCCAATTTAGTGACGGGTTGCCGATAGGCAACAATAGCGAGCGTTTCCAACGCCGATTGACTTAATTTCCTTCGATCTTTGTGTGCCTGTAATTGATTGACGATTTCATGGTACCGTTCCTTCGTGAGGAATTGATATTGACCATTTATTACCTTTAATGCAAACACTTGATCGTCATCGTTATATTTTTCTGCTATTTTTTTTACCAATTCAACCACCTCGTCTTTATTGATATCAATAGCTAAAACGTCTTGAAGTATCTGTTTTAATTCTTGGGCGCCTATGCCCTCTTCAGCCGCGAAGATAGCTGCCTCGATATTTAATAGGATATCCTTCATGTTAAACGATGTTAGTAGTTAATAACTTGTTCTTCCATAATGGGAAGTTCCCGAAATTCGTATTTCTGCGTACGTAATTGCGGTTCAAATCCAGCTTCCTTAATAGCTTCCTGTATGGATGTCGAGGTGAACCGATGAGGTGCTCCAGCGGCCGATACCACGTTTTCTTCGATCATGATTGATCCAAAATCATTTGCACCAGCATGCAAACAAAGTTGTGCAGTACGTTTGCCAACAGTGAGCCAGGATGCCTGAATATTTTTAATATTCGGAAGCATAATGCGGCTTAGTGCGATCATTCGGACGTATTCTTCGCCGGTTACGTTGCTTGTTATACCGCGTAAACGCTTCAACAATGTTCCATCGTCTTGAAAAGGCCATGGAATAAAAGCGATAAAGCCGTAAGCGTCGGCTGGTTTTTCGTGTTGAACTTCCCGTATCCACACTAAGTGCTCAAAGCGTTCTGCGATGGTTTCAATATGACCAAACATCATCGTCGCTGATGTGGGTAAATTAATCTGATGGGCCGCACGCATAACATCTAACCATTCCTGACCGCCACATTTTCCTTTGGAGATTAAACGACGGACACGGTCGTTTAAAATCTCTGCACCAGCGCCGGGAAGAGAATCTAAGCCGGCTTGTTTCATGGCCGTCAAGACTTCTAAGTGAGAGAGCCCCTCTAATTTGGATACATGGGCTATTTCCGGTGGGCCGAGCGAATGTAATTTTAGGTTAGGGTAAAGTTCTTTCAATTGTTTAAACAGTGTTGTATAGAACGAAAGTCCGAGATCAGGATGGTGTCCGCCCTGTAAAAGCAATTGATCTCCCCCATAGCGAAAAGTTTCTTCTATTTTCTGTTTGTAGGTTTCAATATCTGTGATGTAACTCTCATGGTGCCCGGGACGACGGAAAAAATTACAGAATTTGCAGTTCGCTATACACACATTTGTGGTGTTAACATTGCGATCAATCTGCCAGGTCACTTTTCCATGGGGAACTTGTATCTTTCTCAAAGCATCGGCGACAAAAGTCAATTCTGCTGTCGCTGCATTATGGTAAAGAAATATTCCTTCTTCCTTACTTAAGAACTCAAAGTTCAATGCGCGTTCAAGTAATTTATCTACATTCATCGTAAACAAAGATACGGAGGATTTCTGTTAGTCTGAAATGTTTGCATTCTCGCTTTTGGCGAGCGCATCGTCGGGAATATTATGACGTGTCCGTTCTTTTATTACATATTTATTTCCGCTTTCTTTTTACGATAGGGTGTAAAACTATTCTGCTAAATTTTTGTTATATTTATTGAAAAACAATGGAGGTATGACGGAATCAGCAGCAGTCCTTGTAGAGCGGACCTATTCCGCGAGTCTTGACACCGTGTGGGATGCCCTAACGGACAAGGCTAAGATAAAAGCATGGTATTTTGAAATACCGGAGTTTGAACTACAAGAGGGGGCGGAGTTCGACTTTTACGAACCCGGAGAAGCGAAGCGTTTTCAACATCATTGTAAGATATTAGCTATAAAACCAAAACAGCTACTACGGTACAGTTGGTCGCATCCTTCACATAGCCAGGGCGCGTCTGTGGTGAGTTGGCACCTCATGCCTAGAGGCAATGCTACGACGGTTCGTTTAGTACATGAGGGGATAGAAACATTTGCCGATGCTGGAGAGGATTTTACGCGTGCAAAATATGAAAAAGGGTGGAGCACAATCTTAGGAGCTTCATTGGCTCATTTTTTAGAAGATAATAAATAAGGATTATGGAATTGATACATGTTGCAGAACAGAATAAATGGTTGGCGTTAAATGATGAGGTGCAAATCGGGGAACTTATATACACGATCACCGACGGCATCATGACCATATCATATACGGAAGTGGAGCCTTTTTACCGTGGGAATAAGATTGCAGAGGAATTGGTACTAGCCGCTATTAAACAAGCTCGCGATAATCATTTGCAAGTAATTCCTGCTTGTTCATTTGCTGAGATTGTCTTCGAGCGCTATCCTGAACAACGAGATGTACTGAAGTCCTAATGCAGGATGTCATAATACGAAGGAAATCTCCTATTGAAATATGTTGTTCTTCATCATAGTACGATAAGCAAAACCGCAGAGATTAGAACTAATATCATAATTAAGAGCCGGAACTGCCGTTCGGGCAATATTTTTACTAGTCGGATTCCGACCACCCCACCCAAAATAATAAAGGGGAGTGCGATGAAGTTGAGATATAGACCTGTCCAACTTAAGTTATGCCATACAAACCCTTGTAAGGGCACCTTCGTTAGGTTAAGTATCATAATAAACCAAGCGGAGGTTGCCGCAAATGTTACTTTAGACAGTTTCTTGGAGAGCATATAGACTGACAACGCGGGTCCTGCTGCGTTTCCGATCATAGTCGAAAAACCTAAGATAAATCCGAAAATAGGCGCATACCATCGGTTTTGGGTAAGTTGTTCTCGCTTGTGTGTAGAGGCGTTTTCCAACCAAAGCATAACCGCCATACCGACAATGATGCACGAGCCGATAAGAATTTTGAAGAGCTTGTCGTGCACGTAGTTTCCGAGAAAGAGACCAATACAAAGCCCCGCCAGTGACGCCGGTAATAATTTCTTTACCTCATTCCATAAGAAAGCTTTTCGATAATAGACAACAGCCATGAGGTCAGCAAAACAAAGCAGGATCAATACGATTCCAGTCGAATATTTTGCGCCAAACAAAAAGGCAAATATCGGAACCGCCAGTGTTCCGATATTTTGAATGCCCGTTTTGGACATGCCAATCAGTATAGCGCAGATAAAATAAAGCACCCAACCTGTCGGAGATGCTATTAATTGCAATGCTTCCTGCATTATGAATGCCGTAAAAGTTCAAAAACTTTCTCGGCGTTTACTTCACTGTAATCCCGAATATAAAAGTCACAGGGGGGAAGCTGATCCTTGTGGTGCGTGCTTAGCACACCGACAACTTTCATGCCTGCATTCTTAGCGGCCGATACTCCCGAAAACGAGTCTTCAAAAACAAGACAATCTTTTGGATCTACACCTATTCGCTCTGCAGACGTTAAATACACTTCGGGATGTGGTTTGTGTTGTGCCACATGTTCGCTTGCTAGCAACGATTCCATCTTATTTTCAATTTTTAAGACAGCTAATATAAGATCCAAATTGGCTTGCGGCGCTGATGTTGCCACGGCAGTTTTAAAACCCTGAAATTTTAAGTCTTCCAAAAACTCCATATAGTAGGGCAGTGTCTCTACTTTTTCCCGATAGATGTTCCGGAATAGAGCTTCCTTTTCCTGTTCAAGTTTCTTTAATTCATCTCCTGTCACCGGACGTTTGAAGAAATGGGTCATGATGTAGCTATTGTGTTTCCCGTACATGTGATCTTCAAAATCTTTCGCTGTATAGGGGATTTGATAGTTGTCAAAGAAAGCCTCAAAGGCTTTTGCATGATATGGATTGGTATGACAGATAACACCGTCCATATCAAAAATCACGGCATAATTATTCATGGTGCAAAGATAATCAAAACTATTTTTACAGGTAGATGTTCGTAGTAAAAAGCGGATTTCTGTACGAATTTGACTTCTCCATGAGCTTACTTACTGTCAACGACAATGGTCTTTTTTGCAAGCAAGGTGATTTTTATATCGATCCTTGGCGACCCGTGAAAACAGCAATCATTACGCATGGGCATAGCGATCACATGCGTGCCGGAATGGGAAATTACATTTGTCACCAGCACACTGTTCCATTATTGAAGCTTCGTTTAGGTGGAGACCAAGTGGTTCAAGGCGTGGCTTACGGGGAAAGGTTGGCGCTTAACGGAGTTGAAATTTCATTTCATCCGGCGGGACATATTATCGGTTCGGCACAGATTCGCCTTAGCTACCAAGAGGAGGTATGGGTTTGCAGTGGCGACTACAAGCTGATGGCGGACGGCGTGAGTACACCTTTTGAAACGGTCGAATGCGATCATTTTATCACGGAGAGCACGTTTGGTTTGCCAATTTATCATTTTCCGCCATTGGTTGATGTTTATAGTGATATAAATCGGTGGTGGCGTGTCAATGCAGCCGAAGGTTACAACACGGTTTTGTTGGGGTACGCGCTAGGTAAAGCACAGAATATTTTAGCACACGCCGATCAATCGCTTGGTTCTATCTACTTGCATGGGGCGGTAGCTAATGTCAATCAGGCTTTAAGTGAGGTCGGTTATTCGTTTCCTGGAGAGCGGATAACACTTGATACCGTTCGTAGTTCCATTCAAGGCGCCTTAATCGTAGCACCTCCGTCGGCCTTAGATACGCCTTGGCTCCGAAGCCTGAAACCTTATCGCATTGCGATGTGCAGCGGCTGGATGCAATTGCGTGGGGCGCGAAGGCGCCGAGGTGTTGATCGTGGTTTTGTGTTGTCAGATCATGCGGACTGGACTCAGCTCAACTCTGCTATTGCCAAAACACAGGCAAAACATGTTTATGTCACGCATGGGTACGAACAGCCCTTTACCCGTTGGATGAATGAAGCTCATGGCTTAGAAGCACAAATCTTCAAAACCCTATATAGCGATCAAGAGGAGGAAGAAATATGATAGACTTTGTGGAAATGTTTGAAGCTATTGATGCGACAACCAAGACCTCTGTCAAGGTCGACGCTATCCATACGTATCTCAACCGGGCACGTGAAACCGACAAGGTATGGGCTATCGCTATTCTGATGGGAAACAAACCAAAGCGCCCTGTAAAGACAACCGACTTACGTTCGTGGGCAGCGGATGTTTCCGGCGTACCGCTTTGGTTACTGGAAGAGAGCTATTACATAGTCGGCGACCTGGCCGAAACATTGAGTCTTGTAATTCCTACGGATCAGGCATTGTCCGTGTCCCCTGACCTTTCCCTGTCGCAAGTGTTCGCAGATATACACCGTATGCGTGTTGCTTCGCCCGAGGAACAGCGGCTGTTGGTGTCTAAATACTGGGAGGCGTTGACAGGGACGGCATTATTCGTTTTTAATAAGTTTCTCACCGGTAATTTCCGAATAGGTGTGTCCCGAAAGCTCGTTGTTAAAGCTGTTGCCAAATACCAAGAATTGGGCGAAGCGGTTGTCGAACACCGGTTAATGGGCAAGTGGGATCCTTCGGAAGAATCAATGCATACGTTATTCAGCACAACGTTGGGCGAAGAAAGGCATTTTTTGCCCTATCCTTTTTATTTAGCCTATGCGTTGGATGACAAGGTATCTGATCTAGGCCCTCTAGAAAACTGGGTGATTGAACCGAAGCTAGATGGCATACGTGGCCAACTTATCCTGCGCAGGGGGGAGCTGTTCGTATGGAGTAGGGGGGAAGATCTGATGACGGACAAATTCGTGGAATTTCAAGTGTTGAAAGAACTCTTGCCCGATGGAACGGTTATCGATGGAGAGATTATTCCGTGGAAGGATGATGCGCCGCTGGACTTTGCTTTAATGCAAACGCGTATTAGCCGAAAAAATGTATCAAAGGCGGCATTGGCGGCAGCTCCGTTGGTCATGGTATGTTACGATTTATTAGAATGGAAAGGAGAAGACATCCGCCACTGGCCCCTGGCGGCACGAAGAAAAGAACTTGTTCGGCTATGGAGTAATTTTGCTGTTTCGAAGGTGTTGAAATTGTCTAAAGAACTCCATTTCAAAACATGGGGAGAAGCTGATGCCTATCGTATCCATGCACGGAATTATCAATCAGAAGGGCTGATGTTAAAGCGAAGAGATAGTCCGTATGAGGTCGGGCGAAAGCGTGGCAACTGGTGGAAATGGAAAACCGATCCGATGACAATTGATGGGGTTCTGATTTACGCGCAATCGGGACACGGCCGCCGAGCCAATCTTTTTACAGACTATACGTTTGCGGTGTGGGATCAAGGCGAGCTCGTCCCTTTCGCTAAAGCTTATTCCGGATTGACAGATAAAGAATTACTAAAGATTGATCATTGGATAAAGCGCAATACGATTGAGAAATTCGGACCCGTGCGTAGCGTAAAACCGGTGTTGGTTTTTGAATTGGCATTTGAAGGAATTCAACGGAGTACTCGGCATAAGTCGGGCGTTGCCCTTCGTTTTCCGCGTATTGTACGGTGGCGGCAAGATAAACCGGCGAGTGAAGCCAATACCAAGGATGATTTAGAGCAGTTTTTGCAAGATAGGAACACATAATTTCACATTAGGGAAACACCATCCGACAAAAACAGATTTGTTTGATATGTAATTTTGTCTAAGTTTGATACGTCGATACATGAATCAATTTGGAGATGTCTGGTTTTATAATCAAGGCTGGGAACCCCACAGGTTCCAGCAACAGGCATGGCGTGCAATAGGAAACGGACATTCCGGCCTGCTCAATGCACCCACAGGCTTCGGGAAGACTTTCGCCATATGGTTCGGCATACTCGCGCATTATTATGAAAACAAGGGATATCAACAACGCAAGAAAAAATTTAGACAGACGAAACTACACGCCATATGGATTACCCCACTTCGTGCGCTCTCGAAAGAGATATATAAGGCTACTACTCAAGTAAGCACAGACCTCGACCTGGATTATAAAATAGAGCTCCGCACGGGAGATACGAGCTTGGGTGATCGACAGAGGCAGCGGACCAAACCACCGCAGGCGTTGATTACAACGCCGGAAAGCATACATCTTTTGCTCGCTTCTAAGGGCGCCACTGATTATTTTGGACAATTAGAGTTCATCGTGGTAGACGAATGGCACGAATTGTTAGGAAGCAAACGGGGCGTATTGGTGGAGTTGGCGCTTAGTCGGATCAAAGCGATCAATCCGCGATTGAAGATATGGGGCATATCCGCAACAATCGGCAATCTGAGGGAAGCACAGGAAATTTTGCTTGGCAAAGACCATAAAGGAGTGATGGTACGGGCAAATTTACATAAAAAGTTAGCCATCGAAACTGTATTACCCGATAGTTTGGAACGTTTCCCTTGGGCAGGTCATTTGGGAGTCAAGTTGTTAGATAAAGTGGTAGATATTGTTCAACGGTATGGATCAACGCTTATTTTTACAAATACCCGATCACAATGCGAGATCTGGTATCAGCAAATTATTTCCCAGTATCCTGAGTTTGCGGGTATACTAGCCATTCATCATGGATCGTTGAGCGACGAAATTCGTTTATGGGTAGAAGACGCCCTGCACAATGGGAAGCTGAAAGCGGTAGTATGTACGAGTAGCTTGGATCTAGGAGTTGATTTTCGTCCGGTGGATTGTGTCATTCAGATCGGATCACCAAAGGGTGTGGCTAGGTTTCTGCAACGGGCTGGACGTTCTGGACATCGTCCTCGTGAGACGTCACATATCTTCTATGTGCCGACGAATTCATTGGAGATTATCGAAGGTGATTCACTCAAATATGCAGTGAAAGAACAGATCATAGAGCAACGCATTCCCTACGTGCGTAGCTTTGATGTATTACTGCAATATCTGATGACCTTGGCGGTGGGAGACGGACTGGCGGCAGAACGTACGTTTCAAGAAATTAAGTCTACACATTGTTTTTCGTCGATTACGGAGGATGAATTTGCGGAATGCTTAGCTTTGTTGACGCACGGAGGCAAAACCTTACAAGCCTACGACGATTTTCATCGGCTGGTATTGGTGGATGGTCTTTATAAGGTGGAATCTCGTAAACTCGCTATGCGGCATCGGCTAAGTATAGGTGCGATTGTGTCTGATGCAATGATGAAAGTGAAATTTGTGAGCGGTAAATACTTGGGATCCATTGAAGAGTCCTTTATTTCGAAGCTTCATGCTGGCGACGTGTTCTGGTTTTCAGGTCGGCAATTGGAACTGTTGCATGTTCGAAATATGGAAGTAATGGTGCGGCCCACCACCAAATCTAAAGGCGTTGTTCCGTCGTGGATGGGCGGACGCTTTTCCATATCACCAGATTTGGGAGTCGCTATTCGCCATAGTTTTAAAGAGGTACATAAAACCACAGAGGTTAGCCGTGAAGTTTCTTTTTTACAGCCATTGTTTCAGGAACAACAACGTAGATCGGGACTTCCAAAGGAAAACGAATTGCTCGTGGAATATGTGGAGACTAAATTTGGATATCATTTATTTGTGTATCCTTTCGACGGTAAATTGGTTCATGAAGGGATGGCTCAAGTGCTGGCCTATCGGCTGGGACAACGGCAACCGGCAACATTTAGTATTGCAAGTAATGAATACGGGTTTGAACTATTGTCCGCAACTCGATACGAATTGAACGACGTGCTCATAAAAGAGCTGTTGTCTCCAACCAATCTTCATACGGACATAACGGCTGGCATAAATGTGCGGGAAATGGCACGACGGCGCTTCAGGGATATTGCGGGTATCGCTGGCCTCGTATTTCAAGGGTTTCCTGGTAAAGCGGTTAAAACACGACATCTTCAGGCGAATGCTGGTCTCTTTTTTTCGGTCTTTGAAGATTATGATCCGAACAATCTTCTTCTTCGTGAAGCTTATGATGAAGTGTTTGACTTTCAGCTGGAAGAGGGACGTATGCAGTTGGCGTTTGAACGTATTGCAAACCATGCTATTGTTCTCGTCTTTCCGGCACAACTCACTCCTTTTTCCTTTCCTATTTTTTCTGAATCCTTTCGTGAAAAATATAGCAACGAAGATTGGCAAAGCCGGCTCGAACTGCTTAAATTGCAATTGGAAGGCAAGGTGGAATAATGTCAAAAAAAATAAATCTCAACGGACTGGATGTATTTTTGATGCCCCAAAAGGTGGTGTTTATCCCGAGGTATGATATGATTATACTCTCTGATTGGCATATCGGTAAACTGGGGCATTTTCGCAAAGAGGGACTTTTCGTGCCGCCGATGCAGCTGGAAGAAGAGTTTGCAAGACTTGCCGTTTTAGTAGAAGAACTTTTAATACGGCAGGTGGTATTTTTGGGCGATCTTTTTCATTCTTCATGGAACTATGAATGGGATGAATTTCAAAAATTCTTAGGACGTTATCCCGGCATTCGTTTTACGTTGACCCGCGGCAATCACGATATCCTCCCCGATGCGCTATGGAGGAAATCTATTCTACATGTCAAAGAGCATGTGCTTTTATCGGAAGGGATCCTGTTTTCACACGAGCCTATGCCCAATTTGGATAAAGGTATTATCAATGTGGTTGGACATTTACATCCTGGGTGCGAAGTGGCCACTCGCGGAAGACAATTTTTTAAACTTCCCTGCTTTTATTGGGAAGAAGGGGTGTTGACATTACCTGCATTCGGTCGCTGGACCGGACTATTTCTAGTTGGCAAAAGGTATAATAATCGGATATTCGCAGTCGTTGGTAACGAAGTTGTTGAACTTAAATGATGTTATTTCTTAAGTTGTTTTATTATTTTAGTCGAAAATAATAATAAAATGACAGAAAAAAAGCGTGATGCTAATCGGACTAAGAAGAAGTTGCTTGACGCGGTGGGCACCATATTAGCTACTCAGGGATTCACCGAACTGAAAGTTAATACCATTTGCGATGAAGCAGGAGTCGACAAAAAGTTAATCTATTTTCATTTTGGGGATCTTAACGGCTTGATTTCCGAATTCTTGCGATCGCATGATTTTTGGATGACGGAGGAGGCGGAAGTAACCAACGTAGACAAAGATGTTGCATTTCAAGTGTTTAGAAAACAATTTGAATCATTAGATAATTCCGACTTGCTGAAGCGTCTACTTGTTTGGGAACTTAGTGAGCCTAATGAAATATTACGGAAATTGGCGGATGCTCGGGAGGAACTTGGCGATGAATTGATTGCGCGATATAAAGCACAACAACAACCGGGGCAGGACGTGCATCCGATCTTTGCCCTGCTGGTCTCAGGGATCTATTACTTGACGATTCATAGTGCAATTAATGGCAGCGCGTTTTGCGGCTTAGACCTTCAAATGCAAGCAGATAAAGATCGCCTGTTTAATGGTATTAAGCGCGTGATCGATAACTGTGTTTAATAGAACTTACCGCGATCACGATTAGCATATCATTAATAGAGGGTAGGATTTGCTAACAAAGAAGCCTTGTCACACGGATCTTAACGGAAAAACCTGTTTTTGATAGCTTCCAGATCTTCGGGGTGATCCACTGCTATCGTATCATGTGTCGTCTCTGCTATACGGATATGATATCCATTTTCTAACCAACGCAGTTGTTCGAGTGCTTCCGTCTTCTCTAGGTCCGAAATGGGCAATTGAGTAATTTCTTTTAAGGTTTTAGTTCGGTATCCATAAATCCCAATATGCTTGTAGAACGATCGAGGTTGATCAAACCAATTTTCCTTTTCGATACCTCGAAAGAATGGAATGGTTTGACGAGAGAAATATAGGGCCCGGTTATTTTTGTCGAACACCACCTTTGGTGTATTTTCGTTGAAAAGGTCCTTACTATCTTCGATACGGCGCACTAATGTGCCAATTTCAGTGGTTTGATCGGTGAAAAGAGAGCACAGTAGATCAATTTGCAAAGGATTCACAAAAGGCTCGTCGCCCTGTATGTTGATAGCAACATCAAAGCCCGTGACTTTATTAATTACCTCAGCACATCGATCCGTGCCTGATTGATGGGTTGGCGACGTCATTATCACGTTACCGGCGAAGGAACGCACATGTTCCTCTATACGTACATCGTCGGTTGCAACCACGACCTCGGCAAGGCTGGAACAGCTTTTTACTTGTTCATAGACGCGTTGAATCATGGATTTGCCACCAATGTCTACCAAAGGTTTACCAGGGAAACGTGAAGACGCGTAGCGGGCGGGGATAATTCCGATTATTCTCATAGTTCAAAATAACAAGGAAATTTGCGAAATAAAAAATAGAATACGCAGGCATTAGGTACTTTGTGCAAACAATGGCTGCAAAACGCCTTTTCGTTTGACCAGATTTTTATAATCCCATTGTATATAGGCCGATTTTGCCAACCAGCGTTTCATCTCCAGTTCATTTATTTCTCTCATATCGGTGTACTTTATTTCTGCAGCTTTAAATTTCCCCTCTTGGTGCAACTTTTTTTCGCCGAACGATTGTCCACTCCAAAATAGTAACCGTATGCCGCTTTTTAATTTGCTATAGCCTACAATGGGATTACCGTTTATGAACCACACTGGATGTGCATGCCATATTTTGTTTTCAGCGCCCGGCAGATATTGGTCAATAAGCGTACTCAACGTGCTGCAAATTCCTTGATCTTCGGGGGGCTGTTGTTCGTTATATCTGTACGTATCCGGATGAATCATAACTTACTTTGATTATTTGTTCTATAAATGTACAACTTCATACGCGAATGCGTGCAACACCTCCACGCCAGGTTTGCTTATTGAGTTTTCCTGTTAAACTTTTAGCGAAGACATGTGTTTAACAGATAATGACCATAACAGCGCTTTTAAAAAAAGTCCTCCCTTTCTCGAAGCCGTATAAAAATCTTATTTTTTATACGTTATTTCTCACATTGATCGGATCCTTCGCGGCGCAAGTGAATGCATATATCCTGAAATATACAGTAGACACGATCAGTGAATTACTCGTGCAGAAACAGCCATTGTCGAGGGGATTTTATCTATTAGGTATTATTGCTGCGATTTTATTGGGCAAGGAAATCGTCTATGCCGGTGTACAATTTGGACAGAAATTATACGGTGAAAAGTTGCGTATTATGATGGCGAGAGATTTCTCTCAGGCGATTATTGAACGGATATTGACCTATCGTATGGCCTTTTTTACCTCGGCGGAAAACGAATCTGGAAAATTGCAGACGAGAATAGACGCCGGTATCAGCAGCTTAACGCGGCTCGTACAGAATTTTTTTATTGAAATTCTTCCCTTATTTAGCAACGCAATCATAGCGCTCGTCTGTATGTTCTTGGCTAATATATACTTAGGGCTTGTTGGGTTGCTGTTGATTCCGGTTTATTTTTATGTATCGCAATTGCAGGCGACAAGGCTTTCCGGATTTCGGCGCAACATGCGTAACTACCGGGAGAATAAGAGCAATCAGATTATTAATCTCGTGGAGTCCATTTTAGTTATCAAATCTTTCGGCAGGGAAGCCGTAGAAGCTGCACGTCACAAAGCAATTCAATTCGATATGACCGAAAACCAACTGGAAACACGAAAAATGAGCTATTTTTTTGATAGTATAAAGAGCTTTATCGAACGGATTGGTATGGTGCTGGTGATTATACTCACGGCCTATTTCGTCTTGAATGAACAAATGAGCCTTGGCGCTATCATGTTTCATATCCTGCTTTTCAACAATGTATCGGCGCCGATTCGTCAGCTCCATCGGATTTACGACGAGATGAATGACGCACTGATCTATTCAGAGAGTTTTTTTAGTATTTTAGAAGCTGAAGGACAGCGGGAGCCGACGGGGGTGCATAGACCTGCGGTGATTCGCGGACGCATCGAGCTCAAAAACGTAGACTTTTCGTACCCCAATGGTTTTCAGGCTCTGCGCAACGTTAGCATGTTTATCCATCCAAATGAAAACACGGCGTTGGTTGGGTTGTCGGGTGCAGGAAAAAGTACGATTATCAATCTTCTGGACAAATTCTATACCCCTACCAGGGGACAAATCCTGTTAGATGGTATTGATCTTGCCGATTTTGACACGGCTTACCTGCGTGCTTGTCTTGCAAAAAAATCATATTTTTAAAGGAAGTATTGCCGACAACATCCGATATGGAAAAATTTCCGCTTCTATGGGGGAAGTCATTGAAGCGGCGAAGAAAGCGTATATACATGATGAAATATCAGAACTACCAAATGGATATGATGCAGAAGCGCAATTACTTTCCGGAGGTCAACAACAGCGCGTAGCTATTGCCCGTTTATTTCTGAAGGATCCACCGATCATCTTCTTGGATGAGCCGACAGCGAATCTGGACGCGATTGCTACGGAGCAAATCAAAAATAGCTTAGATGCTATCAAGAGAGGGCGTACGGTGATTATTGTGTCGCATAGCATTTCTCAGATTATTGAGGCAGAACACATTATAGTGATGGAAAAAGGTGCTGTGGTGGAGGATGGGGCGCACGATCAATTGTATGCCAATCGGAGCACCTATTACAAAATTTTTAGCGCTATGGCGAACAGTTTAAATATTTCAAAAATTACAAAATCGATCAACGGATATTGAATGTTCAAAAAAGGTCTGTTTTTTGCTGTATGCGTAGGATAGAAAAACTTGTAAATCGATGTTCACATGTTTTATGCTGTATTAAGACAATTCGTGCGATTGGGATTGCGTTGGTATGCTCCCGGATTAAAAGCGGAATACTTAGCCCAGGCAGCTTATACTGCACCTTCGCTTATCGTATCTAACCATCCAAACTCGTTGTTTGATGCGCTTGTTATCGGTGCATATAGTCCTGTTGAGGTGTATTATCTGACACGAGGAGATATCTTTAACCATCCCGTACTTAACGTTATTTTGCGCGGGTTATTCATGTTGCCCGTTTACAAAAGAGGGGAAGACGAAGAATATGCGGTTAAAAATGATTTTACGTTTGACGAATGCATACGAAAACTGGAGGCTGGAAAGCATATTTTACTGTTTCCTGAAGGAAAATCGCGAAACTTACATGCCTTGCAGCCTTTAATGAATGGGGGGCTCACATCGCTGCTCGAACGTTGCTTCCGAGCAAACATACCCGTGCAGATACAGCCTTATATGCTAAAATACAATTCCTTTCAACATGTTCCAAAAGCTCTAAAAATTCGTGCATTGGATCCGGTGGATAGCACCAATTATATTGCGGGTAATGAGATACAAACGGCAGATATACTGGGTGAAATTCGACAGGCATTGTTAGATGCACAAACAAAAACGGCATTACTACTGGAACAACCTACCTTGATTAATCGACAACGGTGGCGGATACCTGCGATGATGGGGTACTATACACAGTTTTGGTTTTATAAGTTGTGGAGAGATTATGTACAGGAAAAAACACAAGGTACGATCTTTTTCGATTCCCTGCTGTTCGGTGTATTACTAATCAGTTATCCGATTTTTGTGTTATTGTGTAGCATGATTATAGGAAAGTTGGCTGGTTTTTGGATAGGCCTATTAGTGTTTCTGTTTTTGCCGGCGACGTCTTATGCTATGGCGATATATCAATCCATTTACGTGGATACCGAGGAAGGGCCGGGTAAGGATAATTCCTTTTCGTCTAAAAAATAAGAGAGGGCATATGCGATGCCCTCTCCATATATCTTAACGTTGTGTTTCAATCCACTTGCGTGCGTTGACGAACGCCTCTACCCAAGGGGTAACCTCGTCGCGTCTGTCTGCAGGGTAGTATGCCCAATTCCACTGGAAAGTAGAACGCTCGATGTGCGGCATTGTAACCAAATGACGTCCGGTTTTATCACAAAGCATGGCCGTGTTAAAAGCTGATCCATTGGGGTTATGTGGATATTGTTCATACGCATATTTTGCGACGATGTTATATTGATCTTCACTATACGGTAAATTGAATTTGCCTTCTCCATGCGAAATCCAAACGCCCAATGTACTACCAGCCAAGGTGGATAGCATAACGGAATTGTTTTTTTGAATCGTTACCGAAACGAAATTGGATTCGTGTTTTTGCGAGGTGTTGTGCAACAATTTTCCATGAATCTCATGTTCTGGGTTGATCAATTCCAATTCCATGAACAGTTGACAACCGTTGCAAATTCCTATGGATAAGGTATCGGGACGAGCAAAGAAATTTTCCAGCGCTTTTCGGGCGGTTGCATTGTATAAAAATGCGCCGGCCCAGCCTTTCGCGGAGCCCAACACGTCTGAATTGGAGAAGCCTCCTACTGCACCTATAAACTGGATATCTGCTAACGTTTCCCTGCCCGAGATCAAGTCGGTCATATGCACGTCCTTCACATCGAAACCTGCCAGATACATGGCATTGGCCATCTCGCGCTCCGAATTAGAGCCTTTTTCACGGATAATTGCTGCTTTCGGACGTTTTTGTAAGGTGGATACCACCGGCCTTTGGCCGGTAAAATGCTCTGGAAAACGGTAAATCAATGGTTGACTTTTGTAATTTTTAAAGCGTTCGTCAGCCATACTGTTCTTCGATTGTTTCTGATCCAGTAGATAGGACGTCTTAAACCATGTGTCGCGTGTATCAGCAACGTCAAAGGTAAAGCTGTCTGTATAGTTTTTTACGGTTACGGTTCCAATCCCAGTCACTTGACCAATTTTTACAGCTTCTATTCCGGCGTCTTTTATAACGGTTTCAAAAGCCGTATCATTTCGTGCTTGTAAAACAAGCGCGATATTTTCATTGAAAAGTGCTTTTACCGTGTCGGTTTCGCCCAGTCCACTTAAATCATAAGTCGCCCCAAGATCAAGGTCGGCAAAAGTCATTTCGAGCAATGTAGTAATCAAGCCTCCAGAACCGATGTCATGTCCGGCGACGATCTGTTCGTTTTGAACCAGTTGCTGTACAATGTTAAAGGTTTCTTTAAAATAAGTAGCATCCTGAATAGTCGGTACTTCGTTGCCAATTCTGTTCTGGATCTGCGCAAAAGATGAGCCTCCTAACTTTAAGGAATCTTTTGAAAGATTGATGTAGTAAATCGAACCTCCTGTTTTTGAAAGCACCGGTTCAACGACCTTATGGATATCCGTACAATTTCCTGCTGCTGAAATGATTAGGGTCCCGGGTGCGATGACGTGCTCACCGTTAGGATATTTCTGTTTCATGGAAAGTGAATCTTTCCCGGTAGGGATATTGATTCCCAACGCTATCGCAAAATCCGAACATCCCTGCACAGCTTGGTAAAGGCGAGCGTCCTCGCCCTCGTTATTACAGGGCCACATCCAGTTAGCCGAGAGAGATACGCCTGCAAGCCCATTTTTTATAGGTGCAAAAACCAGATTCGAAAGCGCCTCGCCAATAGCATTTTTGGATCCGGCTACTGGGTCAACTAATGCCGTCAACGGCGAGTGTCCAACGGTTGTCGCAATACCCTCTCCGGATTTATAATCCAAAGCCATCACTCCCACATTATTCAATGGTAATTGCAAAGGTCCAGCACATTGTTGTTTCGCTACACGCCCGCCCACACAACGGTCCACTTTATTGGTCAACCAATCTTTAGAGGCGACGGCTTCCAACTGTAAAATTTGATTTAGATAAGTTGGCACCTGTTTGACCTCATATGTCAAATCGGCATATATGCGTTTGACAGTTGTGTCGTTCATGACGGTCTTCGGAGAGGAGCCGAAGAAGTCGGCCAAATCATAGTCCATTGGCTTGGCGCCAGTTGTTTTTGATTCAAACGTGAATCGATGGTCGCCGGTTACATTACCAACCGTATACATAGGCGCGCGCTCTCGTGCAGCTACCTGTTCAAGTTGTTGTATATCCTTTTCTGCAATAACAAGTCCCATTCGTTCTTGCGATTCGTTACCGATTATTTCCTTCGCAGATAGCGTAGGATCACCGACAGGTAATTTATCCAGATCGATCAACCCGCCTGTAGATTCAACAAGTTCTGATAAACAATTTAAGTGACCACCAGCGCCATGATCATGTATCGAAACGATGGGATTGCTATCTGACTCGACGAAGGCGCGAATGGCATTGGCCGCGCGTTTTTGCATTTCAGGGTTGGAACGCTGAATGGCATTGAGTTCAATGCCTGAGCCAAAAGCTCCAGTATCTGCTGAAGACACTGCAGCCCCTCCCATGCCAATGCGATAGTTTTCTCCACCAAGAACGACAATCTTGTCGCCGGTCTGTGGTTCGTGTTTCTTTGCTTGTTCTAGCTTTCCGTAACCTATACCGCCTGCTTGCATGATAACTTTGTCATAGCCCAACTTGCGGCCCTCTTCTTCGTGTTCAAAAGTTAGTACCGAGCCTGTAATTAAGGGTTGTCCAAATTTGTTTCCAAAGTCAGAGGCTCCATTGGAAGCTTTGATGAGGATATCCATTGGTGTTTGATATAGCCAATCTCGCGCATTCATGGCCTTCTCCCAGGGGCGATCGTCCAGCAGACGAGAATATGCAGTCATATAAATTGCGGTTCCTGCCAATGGAAGAGCTCCTTGACCACCAGCTAACCGATCCCGAATCTCGCCTCCTGATCCCGTTGCGGCACCTGAAAAAGGTTCTACCGTAGTTGGAAAGTTATGCGTTTCAGCCTTTAGTGAAATGACTGATTGAAAAGGTTTTTCAGTGTAAAAGTCAGGCTTATCTGCAGACTGTGGTGCAAATTGAGTGACCTTTGGCCCCGCAACAAATGCGACGTTATCTTTGTATGCCGAAATAATATCGTTTGGATTCGTTTCGGATGTTTTCTTAATAAGCTTGAAAAGTGAGGTGGGCTGTTCTTGTCCGTCGATGACGAAGGTGCCGTTGAAAATCTTATGACGGCAGTGTTCGGAATTGGCCTGTGAGAAAGCAAACACTTCCGCATCTGTTAATTTTCGTCCTAATTTTGCTGTTAAATTATTTAAGTACTCGACTTCTTCCGTGCTAAGTGCCAAACCTTCTTTCTGATTATACGCTCCAATATCATCGATTTCCAATATAGGCTCGGGCTCGATGTTGATGGTATACATTTCTTGCGTCAGTGCCGCATATTTTTGCGAAATCATTGGATCGAATTCGGTGAATTCTGCAGAAACAGGTTGAAATTCTTCGATACGTAGAATGCCTTGGATTCCCATATTCTGTGTAATTTCTACGGCATTTGTACTCCACGGGGTGATCATGGCTGCTCGAGGGCCTACGTAATAATCGCTAAGCGTTTGTTTGTCAAGTTTTTTAGCGTTTCCAAAGAGCCAGTTTAGTTTCGAAATATCTTCCTGCGCTAGATCTTCTTGGGTTTGCACACCGTAAACGGTGTTGCTGGGGTTCACAAAGAAATGAATCATTATAACTGTGTATTTTGAACGTTCTTCAAATCAAAGCACAAAGTTACGGAATATTTTTATGGATGGGGACGATTTTTGATTGAAATATATGGGAAAAATTTGTAAAAAAGACGTCAACACATATCATCTGCGGCGCATAGGGCGACTGAGTTGTTCGCATCCACGGGCGCAGGACATTTGTCTAAATATATGTCAGTATTTTATCGAGGATAAAAAAGTTCGGAGCGTAAAAAAAATACGGATTGAACGTTCTCTCTTACTTTCGAAATGAAAGTAAATGAAGCACCTCCTGTGCCGATTGTATTAACGTCCCCCGTCTATGACGGTTGGGAGCAATCAAAACAAGGGACAATTCAAACGAAAACAGAAACGCAACGAACCGAGCAAGGCTACCGAAAGATTCGCTCGTAGAGGATATTCTATTGCAGAAACGCAGACGGCAGTTGCCTGAGCAAGTTGTACAGGTGGACAACGCGTTGAAATCGTTCTCTAAAAATCCGTTGTAATCCGGCGATAGTGGGAACTATTGGATATGATGTTCAGGATTGTCGCGATATTGTCTAAGCAAAATTTTTTGGAGTCCACTAACAGAAGGTGTTCGGATACTTTCTATAATTTTTCTCGGCCATCGATGGGACACACCATTCTAAAATTCTATCTTTGTGCTTTAAACAGAATTTCGAGATGAATATTTCCTATAATTGGCTCAAGAATTATATAGATACAACTAAAACACCGGAAGAACTATCGCTTATATTAACGGACATCGGACTAGAAGTAGAGGTGTTGGAAAAAGTGCAGCAAATCGCGGGTGGTTTGGAAGGACTTGTCGTCGGAGAGGTCAAAACGTGTTCGCAACATCCAAATGCGGATAAGTTGAAAGTGACCACAGTAGATGTCGGAGGAGAATCCCTGTTATCCATCGTATGTGGCGCGCCCAATGTGCGGGAAGGTTTAAAAGTGATCGTTGCCCAAGTCGGTACGACATGTTATCCCACGACTGGAGAACCTTTTAAGATTACTAAATCAAAAATTAGGGGCGAAGTATCCGAAGGCATGCTGTGCGGCGAAGACGAAATCGGACTGGGGACATCACATGCCGGTATCGTTGAGCTGGCAGATAGTGCTATCACAGGCTCTTTGGTGAAAGACTACTATGAAATCAAAGACGACTTCCGCTATGAAATCGGCCTTACCCCAAACCGTTCGGATGCCGCTTCTCATTTGGGGGTGGCACGGGATCTGGCAGCTTACTTTCGTAAGCCATATACCGTGGCCGATGTTTCTGCCTTTACAGCGGGAAGTAAACCAGATTTCGACGTAGTCGTAGAAGATTCAACCGCGGCACCACGTTATGCTGGGGTTACGATCTCTGATATTCAAGTAGGAGAATCTCCGGATTGGTTAAAGGAAAAACTACTTGCCATAGGTATTCGTCCTATTAACAATATTGTTGACGTTACCAATTATATATTGCACGACGTAGGACAGCCTTTACACGCTTTTGATGCCGATAAGATAGCTGGAAGAAAAGTTGTGGTCCGGTTGGCAAAAGAAGGTGAGCCATTCACTACATTAGACGGTGTAGAGCGTCAGCTTTCCGCAGAAGACCTAGTGATTGCCGATGACGAAAAGCCGATGTGCATTGCAGGAGTTTTCGGTGGGGCATATTCCGGTGTGAGCGAGCATACGACAAACATTTTCTTGGAATCTGCCTACTTTAGTGCGGTGTCTGTACGTAAAACATCTAAACGTCACGGATTAAAAACAGATTCATCTTTCCGTTTTGAACGTGGCACAGATCCAAATATGCCTATTTACGCCTTGGAGAAAGCAGCTTTGCTTATTCAGGAAGTAGCAGGGGGATATGTAAGCAGTACAGTGACCGATATCTATCCCGTTCCAGTGTCGCCGTTTACATTCTCGTTGAGCTACACACGTGTGCAGCGGTTAATCGGCAAAGAAATTCCGGCGTCTGAAATTAAAGCCATCATTTTGGCTCTTGGTATCGGAATTACAGAAGAAGGTACAGATGAAATTACGGTCAGTGTGCCTGCATATAAAGTGGATGTGACGCGGGAAATAGACGTGATTGAAGAAGTATTGCGTATTTACGGTTATAATAATATTGAACTCAAACCGCAGATCAAATCGTCGCTAAATACCACCGAAAAACCCGATAAAGAAGTGGTATTAAATCAGGTAGCCGACCTGTTGATAGGAAATGGATACCGGGAGGTACTTAACAACTCACTAACGAAACTCGCGTACGTAGACGACGAAGACACAGCCGTTCGGTTGGTTAATCCATTGAGTTCTGATTTGGATACGATGCGTCAAAATTTGTTGTTCTCGGCGTTGACAACCCTGGCCTACAACCAAAAACGCAAAAGTCCAAATGCGAAGTATTTTGAGTACGGGAAGACTTATTTCAAAACCGAAGAAGGCTATACAGAACGTCAACATTTGGCGTTGACAATTGCTGGGAACCAACTTGATGAACATTGGAGTTTAGAAAACAAGAAAACTAATTTTTACCATCTAAAAGCCGCAGTGGACACTATTGTTCGGCGATTGAATATTCCAGGGCTTCAAGTGGTGGAAGCAGAGGGAACATATTTTGATTATGGACTGACCTATTTCAAGGGACAGAAGGCATTGGTCACGTTTGGCCGTGTCTCTATCGAGCATCTGAAAAAGGCGGATGTTGACGGAAATGTGTTCTTCGCTACATTTGATTGGGAGGTGTTGATGAAAGCAATCCGTAAAAACGTGATTAAGTATCAGGAAGTCTCTAAATTCCCAGCAGTTCGTCGCGATTTGGCGCTGTTGGTTGACGAAGCAATTACATTTGAACAGTTGAAACAAATCGCTGTGAAATCTGAGCGGAAATTGATAAAAGAGGTGAACATCTTCGATGTGTATAAGGGAGACAAATTGCCTGCCGGCAAAAAGTCGTACGCCTTAAGCTTTGTTCTTCAGGACGAGGAAAAAACATTAAATGACAAACAAATTGACGGTATAATTAAAAAATTAATGCTTAACTTTGAGAAAGAGACAGGCGCGGTCGTGCGTTAGTCGAAAGATATAAAGTTTAATTGCGAGATAAGATTATATGGCGACACTATCTACACAAATGAATATCATCGTCGAGAAAACGAGAAATCTTATTCAATTGTGCGAAGCGCTTCAAGAGGAAAACGATCTGTTAAAGTTAGAGGTGCAATCGTTGCAGGTGGCTTTTCAGACGAGTACGGACAAAGTACAACAATTGGAGGAAAAGCTTAAGGCTTTGGCTGTTGCAAAAACTCTGGAAGAGCCGAACGTAGATAGAGCTGCAATAAATGAAAAAATACTTGACACAAAGCAAAAAATTAACGATTTTGTGCGAGAAATAGACAGATGTATAGGCCTGTTGAAGTAGGAAAGTGTTAGAAGAGGCCTGTTACGTTATTTAAGCTCAGAAAAAATGGGAGAGATTTCCATAAAAATAAATATCGCAGATCGTGTTTATCCTTTGCGGGTTGAGACGGCAGAGGAAGAAATCATTAGACACGCTGCGAAGTTGGTTAATGAAAGAATAAAAGAATTGCAAGAAAATTATGCAGTTCGTGATAAACAAGATTTGTTATCCATGTGTGTATTGCAATATGCCACCGGGATGATTAAAGCCGAGCGTAGTGCACAGCAGCATGAAGAGGGAGTAGAAGAGAAAGTTCACGAATTGGATAGCTTATTGACTGATTTTTTTAAGAAATAACATATCGTTCTTTTTACGTATAGAGCTTTGTAACGACGAATTTGCCGCAGTTAAATTCGGGTTGTCACTATTTTAAACTTAACGCTTCAATATCACGGGCGAACATAAGATGTAGACCATTTTGCACGATGCCATCTAGGTCATGATCAATTGCCCAAATCATGTGTAATCGAAGTTTAATAATACATGGGACCTGTACATTTAATTGCGGTTTTTTTTTATAAAAAAATAGAAACAATATATCAATATACATATACAAACAATGGAGTTATCAACAACAATTTCGATTATAATTTCGCTAATTATAGGTGTTGTTATTGGTCGTTTTTTGTTACAATTGGTTTTCAAAAAGCAAGAACAATCAGCACAGGAAAAAGCGAACCGAATCATTAAGGAGGCTGAGCAACAGGCTGAGCACCATAAAAAGCAGCGCGGTTTAGAAGCCAAAGAAAGGTTTCTACAACTGAAAGCGGAACACGAAAAAGAAGTCAACCAGCGTAACAACACGTTGACACAAAAAGAAAACACCCTTCGCCAGAAGGAGCAATCGTTGAATCAAAAATTGGAAAGTGCCAACCGCGAGAAACAAGAACTAGATAATAAGAACAAGAAGCTAGATCAACTTATTGAGGTGAACGAGAAGAAACGGGAAGAAGTTGATCAGTTGAAAAACCAGCATATTAAACAGCTTGAAACTATTGCTGGGCTATCGGCGGACGAAGCGCGCGAGCAATTGGTTAACTCGCTACGTGAAGAAGCACGTTCGCAAGCGATTATGCAGATCAAGGACATTGTGGATGAGGCGAAGCTTACCGCTTCTAAAGAAGCGAAAAAAGTAGTTATCCAAACTATTCAACGTACGGCAACCGAGTCTGCTATCGAAAATACCGTATCCATCTTTAATATTGAAAACGATGAGATTAAAGGGCGAATTATCGGCCGTGAAGGCCGTAATATCCGTGCTCTGGAAGCAGCTACTGGCGTAGAAATTATTGTTGATGACACGCCTGAGGCAATTATTCTCTCTGGTTTTGATCCTGTTCGTCGTGAAATTGCACGCCTTTCTTTACACCGTTTGGTGACCGACGGACGGATTCATCCGGCTCGTATCGAAGAAGTGGTAGCTAAGACACGGACACAAATTGAAGACGAGATTGTGGAGATCGGTGAACGGACGGTAATCGACTTGGGGATCCACGGCTTGCATCCGGAACTGATCCGTATGGTGGGCCGTATGCGCTACCGTTCTTCGTATGGACAAAACTTACTCCAGCACTCACGCGAGGTTGCTAACTTTGCGGCCACGATGGCTGCTGAGCTGGGGCTCAACGTGAAACATGCAAAACGTGCCGGACTTTTGCATGATATCGGTAAAGTTCCTGATGACAATCCAGAATTGCCACATGCGATTTTAGGGATGCAGCTCGCAGAAAAATATAAAGAGCATCCGGATGTGTGTAATGCCATTGGTGCGCACCACGATGAAATCGAAATGACATCTTTGATTTCTCCTGTCGTACAGGCTTGCGATGCGATATCCGGTGCTCGCCCGGGAGCTCGCCGTGAAGTTGTAGAAAGTTATATTAAGCGTTTAAAGGAATTGGAAGAGCTAGCACTTTCGTACCCGGGTGTAGAGAAAACCTTCGCGATACAGGCCGGACGCGAACTGCGTGTGGTGGTTGAATCAGAAAAAGTGTCTGACGCACAAGCTGAAATCTTAGCCGCTGATATTTCCAACCGTATACAGACGGAGATGACGTATCCTGGACAAATTAAAGTGACTGTAATTCGTGAGACACGTTCGGTGTCTTACGCGAAATAAGGTTTTTAAACCATAAAGATAAGGGGTATCTAATATAGATATCCCTTTTTTATGTCTCGGGGTTGATCACCCTGATGTCATGACTGCATTAGAAGTCGATTAGAATCTTAACCAAAAGCCTCCGCTTCCGGCAAAATGTTTATTTTTGAAGAAATTTTCGTGTATGCAAGTTCTTGTTGTAGAAGATGATAACCGAATCAGCAACTTTTTGGTCAAAGGATTGGAAGAGTGTGGATATCTCGTGACGCTCTGTAAAAATGCGGAAGACGTACTCAGGCACTACGTAGCAATAAATTGGGACCTCATTATCCTTGATATCATGCTAGAAGGCGTGGATGGCATACAATTGTTGCAAACTCTACGCTATAAGAAAATATATACCCCCATTTTGATGTTAAGCGCTTTAAATAATGTGCAGGATAAGGTCTCTGCGTTAGACTACGGTGCAGACGATTATTTGACGAAACCATTTCATTTTGATGAATTATTGTCACGCATAAAAGCATTGACACGTCGAAAGCAATATCAGCAACAGGATATCCCCAAGGCTGAGCATCATTTTGGGGATCTGCGGATCAACTTGCAGCAATATACCGTTTTCCTGGCTGACGACAAAATTGAGCTTTCTCCACGGGAATATAAGCTCCTGAATTATTTGGTGGAGAATATCGACAAAACGGTGGCTCGTGTGCAGATCCTAAATGCTGTGTGGGGTATTACTTTTGACAACCATACGAATGTGGTCGATGTATATATATCGTATTTACGCAATAAAATTGAAAAGAACGGAAAAAAATATATCCACACGGTGAAAGGAGTGGGATATATGTTCAAAGCATCGTAGATCATGAAGCTAAAGCATCGATTGTCTCTATATTCAGTTGCCATATTTACTGTTGTGATTTTGGCGTTCTCGGTGCTTATTTACTTTGCTTATTATGCTCAAATGGGGGAAAAAGAAAACCAGTCCTTGGAAAGCAAATCGTTGCTAGCCGCGATCTACTATTTGGAACAGGACGAACTTTCACTATCGGAACATACCCATGTGCAGAACCAATTGTACAAAACGATCTCAAGACGTAATATTGCGGTTTTTGACAGTTTGGATCGTCTACACAGCGGCGACATGCGGTCGACCGAAGCGATCACTCCAGCCTTTTTGCAACAGGTACGTATGGCAAAGATCGCCTTTTTTGCTACTGATGATTTTTTTTACAACGGTATTTTCTATCAAGACAACCAGGGCGATTTTGTCGTGATCACGAGGGAGCCCAAAGGGGAATTCAATGCGCAGATGAAATCTTTGTTCCATATTCTCTTAGCGGTTTTTCTTGTAGGCTTGCTGTTTATATTTTTCTTCTCGCAGTATCTGAGCTATATTGCATACCAGCCTATCGTCCGGATTATTGCACAAATTAGAGAACGGGATAGCCGTAACTTTAATGAACCGTTATCGTTGTTCAAGACTTATACTGAAGTCGAAGATCTAGTAAAGACCTATAACCATTTCGTGACACGTATTGCCGAAACGTTTAACGTGCAGAAGAACTTCATTGATTACGTATCCCACGAACTACGTACGCCAATTGCCGCTCTGCTGGGAACGCTGGAAGTGACGAAAAGCAAGCCTCGCACGGCCGAGGAATACACACACGTGATCGGACAACTACAGCAATATACGACGGACCTACAGGAAACCTTGGACCATATGATGCTGTTATCGGGTGCGAAGACGAATTTTGAATTTAGCAGCATCCGGATCGACGAAGTGGTATGGCAGGTTATTGAAAATAAAATTCTATACCACCGCGCGCATATCGATGTTGATATACAGGTGGTTGATAATGCATTGCTGTGTATCCAAGGAAACGAAAAACTGTTGGAGCTGGCTATTGGAAATATTGTCGAAAATGCGATCAAGTATTCGGATAACCAGCTCGTCCGAATCGTCTTTCGACAAGACGTTGATCATCTGGTCATTTCCGTGCAGGACCGTGGTATCGGTATCCCAGAAAAAGATCTCTCGAATATCACACAGAATTTTTATAGAGGTCAAAATACGCAACATTACCAAGGAAAAGGAGTTGGACTTTCCATGGCTCAGGTGATTTTTACCTTACATGGGATTGGTTTAACACTGAGTTCTTGCACTTCCGGAACAACAGTTCTCCTTCATTTCTAATCAAATTCTAATCCACCCCAAAATTCGCCTTAATACGTAAATCCTAGTTTTGTGCCAAAGGATAAACAAGTGAGATATTTTTATATTTTTTGTTTTTGTATGTGGAATACCTTGTCCGTTCAGGCACAGCCCTACGGCCTGAAGGAGCTTGAGCAACAGTTTCTAGCGTACAATTATCGGTTGATTGCGGCTCGTTACGAGATCGGGCGGGCAGAAGCGGAGGTGGTGCAAGAAAGACTATGGCCCAATCCGGGCTTCGGAGTCAGTGAATTTAATCTTTGGGCCAATCATACCAGCGAAAACCTGCCCCCGTTAATTGGGAACTATGGAGGGAAGCAACAGATTTCCGTCGAATTGGAACAGTTGGTAGAAACGGCTGGAAAACGAAAAAAACGTATAGCGATCAAACGGTTTGAACAACGTATGGCCGTTTATGAATTTGAGGAACTGGTCCGCGAACTAAAAAAGGAATTACGACAAACTTATTATCATGTGAGCAGTAAAAAGCACAGTCAACAACAGTTGCGAACGATTGTCTCTTTATTTGAGCAGCTCGCCCTGCAATACCAACGGCAGTCGCAAGAACAAAATGTGTCTCTGGCTGACTACCGAAGGGTGCAAGCCGAGTTGTTGCGCCTGCGAAAAGAACTGTTGACGTTGGATGATGAGATGGCGTTTTCGCTGCACACCTTGCGGTTATTGACACAATTGGATGATCTGTCGCTTGACCAATTGAAGGATTGGAACGCATTTGAAAGCCGTATTGTTCAAGTACCTGCCGACTTGATTTCGTTGGCGCTCGAACAAAATGTGGGACTAAAACAGCAGGCAACACGCGTGGAAAAGGCAGAGGCCACGCTGAAATTGGAACAAGCAAATCGAAAACCGGACCTGACCTTACAATTGGGCTACGATCGTGGAGGAAATATTATGCAGGATTTTGTAGGACTTGGGGTGAGCTTAGATCTGCCATTATTCAATCGGAATAAAGGCCATATCCAGGCTGCGCGGTATGCTGTTCGAGCTTCACATGCGGAGCGATCCTCGCTGCAGTGGACTTTAGAATCTACGATTCGGCAACAGCGTGACCAGCTATTACGATATGAACGTATGCTAGCCGATTGGACGCCCGAGATCCTGGAAGAACAGCGGATTATGATTGACAACTACCGTAAACATTTACAATTGAAACAGATCACCCTGTTGGAATTTGTAGATTTTGTACAAGCCGTGCGTGAAGCGCAAGAGGCTAGCTTCGAAATCTGGGATACTTATAACAATACGTTTGAAGAATTGCAATATCTAGTCGGGATCGACTTCTAAGACATCATGAGAAATACAATTTATATCGTACTGACAGTGGCATTTACGTCGTTATTTAGTTCTTGTATGCCTAAAGTAGAACAGAAAAAAAAGGACAAAGCCGGAAAGCAGGCTTTTTGTTTGAACGAGCAATTAAAACGATCAACAGAGGTGCTGGAGGTGCACGAACAACCTATCCAAGAACAGCTGACTCTATCGGGAAAAATTGAATATAATGAAAACGATCTCGTCGTGTTCCGTAGTTTGTTGGAAGGAGTAGTAGAACAAGTAGGATTTGAGTTGGGCAACTACGTCCAGAAAGGTCAGGTATTGGCTACCATTAAATCGGTACAGATTCAGGAACTTCATCAGCAGAAGCGGTATCATGAGAATCAAATTGTCTTGTTGGAAAAACAGGTTAACAGCAAAAAGCAATTGGCTGCCGATGGGCTTGTTGCTACTCCCGATGTGCTTGCTGCAGAACATGAACTGGAAAATGCCCGTATCGATTTGGAGCGGGTTAATGAGAACCTTCATTTGTACCGGGCTACGGGAAACGGTAGTTTTCATATACTCGCGCCTAAGAATGGCTACATCATTCAGAAGTCTATTAGCACTGGACAAAGTGTCACGTCAGAAAGCGACCCGCTTTTTGCCATTTCCAACTTAAAGGAAGTTTGGGTCATGGTAAATATCTATGCAAGTAATCTCCGTTTTATCCATGTGGGAGACGAGGCGAAGGTACGGACAATAGCTTACCCCGATCAGTTTTACATCGGCAAAATCGACAAAATATACCATGTGTTCGACGATAACGAACACGTGTTAAAAGCTCGTGTGGTCTTGTCTAACCAGCAGCTCAATCTCATGCCAGGACTGAGTGCCGATATTATTATTAATAAGAAGACCAGCACAGACTCTGCTTTTGCGATACCAAACCGGGCCAAGGTATTCCATAATAACAAGGAGTATATCGTTGTATATACGGATGATTGCCAACTAGCTATTCGGCAAATTACTACCATAGGAGCGAACGAAGAATATACGTTTATCGCTGAGAAACTAGCTGCACACGAACGTGTAATTGCTTCGAATGCGTTGTTATTATTTGATCAATTAAACCAATAGCAACGAAGAATAGAAATGAAAAAACTGGTACAAAAGATCGTAACGTTCTCGTTGCGGAACACCACTATCGTTTTATTTATGGTCATGATGCTGCTTTTTGGCGGGATATATGCTTTACGGTATACTGCTGTCGAAGCGTTTCCGGACGTGACCAATACACGGGCGCGTATTATTACCCAATGGCCGGGACGGAGCGCCGAAGAAATGGAAAAACTTGTGACCCTACCGATTTCCAAAGAGGTGAATAGCATTCCTCGTAAAACGACTGTACGGTCTATCTCCTTATTCGGTTTGTCGGTGGTAACCATTCAATTTGAAGATGGTGTCGACGATTTTTATGCGCAACAATATGTGTCAAATAAATTGGGAGGCGTAGATCTACCAGATGGAGCAGATGCTGCTATTGAACCACCTTCGGGAGCCACAGGAGAGATTTATCGATATGTCGTGAAAAGTGATTTGCCATTGAAGGAAGTTTCGGCCATACAAGATTGGGTTATTGAGCGGGAGTTGTTGAGCGTGCCGGGGGTAGCTGACGTTGTGAGTTTTGGTGGGGAGGAAAAAACATACGAAATAAAGATTCATCCTACTGAACTTAAGAACTATGACCTATCTCCTTTAGATGTATATGAGTCCGTTTCCCGATCCAATATGAATGTAGGAGGAGATGTGATCCAGCAAGGTGACCAAGCTTATGTGGTACGAGGCGTAGGTTTGTTGGACAAACTTGAAGATATAGGCAATATTACGGTTAAACTGAATGGATCAACGCCTGTCCTTATCAAAAACGTCGCTGATGTTGTTATCTCAAATAAGCCGAGATTAGGACAGGTCGGTTTAAACGAGGAAGACGACCTAGTACAAGGTATCGTAATTATGTTACGTGGCGAGAATCCCTCCATTGTTATTGAGAATCTGAAAGCAAAGATTGAAGAACTAAATAGCCGTACTTTGCCGGATGGCGTAAAAATAGAGAGCGTAATCGATCGGACAAAACTTGTTGATAACACGGTTCGTACGGTATCAAGAAATCTGGTAGAAGGCATATTATTGGTTTCTCTGATTGTGTTTGTATTCTTGTACAATTGGAAGTCGACCTTTATTGTAGCATCTGTCATTCCGTTGTCGTTTCTCTTTGCTATCCTAATGTTACGTATACAGGGACTACCCGCCAATTTAATTTCGATGGGATCGTTAGATTTCGGTTTATTACTCGAAGGGACATTGGTCATCGTTGAGACTGTATTTGTGGCGATGGCTACCTTGTCGCACCGTGTCGGTGCTGAACGTTTTGCTAAAATGAGTAAACTTGGCGTGATTAAAAAGAGCGCCGGCGGCGTAGCATCGTATATTTTCTTCGCCCTGCTTATTCTGATTGTGGCGCTTCTTCCTATATTTTCTTTTCAAAAAGTGGAGGGGAAGATGTTCACACCGCTGGCATTTACCTTGGGATATGCGTTGCTTGGTTCGCTTATTTTGAGCTTGACTTATGTTCCGGCCATGTGTAAACTGTTGTTTACTAAAAATATGCAAGAGCGTGAAAATTGGGTGACACGCTTTTTTCAACGATGTATTTATGGCCTCTTCGATATCGCTTTTACGTATAAAAAGACAACAATAGTTATTTTCATAGCACTTTTAGGAGGCTGTTTTTTCCAATTTTTACACTATGGTTCGGAATTTCTACCGAAGCTAAACGAAGGCGCTATATACATCAGGGCGACATTGCCGAATAGCGTGAATTTAACGGAATCTACGCGGTTGACAAAGGAGATGAAGGACATTATGGTAAAAAACTGCGAGGAGATAGATTTCATTCTCACGCAAACAGGACGTCCGAACGATGGGACAGACCCAACAGGTTTTTTTAATATTGAATTTAATGTACAATTGAAAGATGAAAAAGAGTGGCGAAATGGTAGGACGAAGGACAGGGTCATTCAAGAGCTACGTGAGCAGCTAAACCATTATCCCGGAATTAATTTTGGCTTTAGTCAACCTATTCAAGATAATGTCGAGGAATATGTTGCGGGCGTGAAGAGCTCCTTGGTCATAAAGGTCTTTGGGGATGATTTGTACGATCTTGAAAAATATGCCGATAAGGTAGCGACCGCTATCCAAAAAGTCGACGGGATCACGGATATCAATGTGTACAAAAATATCGGTTTGCCTGAATTACGTATACAGCTGCATGATTCAAAAATGGCAAAATATGGAGTGGTCACCGCCGATGTGCAAGCAGTGATCGCTATGACCATAGGCGGCCAGGCGGCTACAAAGTTTTATGAGGGAGACCGGCAGTTTGATGTCGTATTACGTTTTAATGAGGCCTATCGGGATACGCCTGAGAAGATCAAAAACATTCTAATACCAGCAAGCAATGGACAGCGCATTCCGCTGCAGGAAATCGCCACAATAGGTTACCAAACAGGTCCAGCATTCATCTACCGGGAGGGGAATAGTCGCTATATAGGTGTCGGATTCAGTATTGAAGGACGTGATCTTGGGAGTACCATTGCAGAGGCTAAGCAGATCGTGGCAAGGGATGTTGATCTTCCACAAGAGAATCACATGGAATGGGCGGGGGAGTTTGAAAGCAAAGAACGCGCTGCTGGTCAGCTCGCACTTGTTGTTCCGGTTAGTTTGGTGCTGATTTTATTATTGCTTTATTTCAATTTTGGAAATGTTAAGGATACATTGGTTTCGTCCCTGACCTTGGCCTTCGCTTTTATCGGTGGTTTTATATCGCTTTGGGCCACCGGCACCATTTTTGGCATCTCTGCCGGAATTGGCTTTATCATTTTATTTGGTGTGGCGACCATCGATGGTATTGTGTTGATCGGGATTATTCGAGACAACCTTAAGCATAAGATTCCCCTGTTAACAGCTATACAGGTTGGGGTAAAAAGTAGGATACGACCGGTAGTGATGATCGCACTCATGGGGTCTATGGGATTGCTTCCAGCGGCGATGTCGACAGGGATGGGTTCTGAAATCCAGAAACCCTTAGCCATTATGATTGTCGGAGGCTTGATTATCTGCCTCATACTGAGCTTTACGGTACTGCCTGTGGTTTTTTATTGGTTGAACAAAAAGGAATCGCAAAAAACTAAATAGAAAAGGAGGATTTTGACACATGAAGAATGCAATTGGTGAATTATCTGTACCTTTGTGGGCATGAAAAAGAACGATAAAAGGAGAACAAAAACGCCGGCTTTTGATAGAGTTGTGGATAAGTACTTTTATGAATTGGATCAATATTTAATCCACGGCAACAAAATACTGTACGGCGTGTTCCTAGCGTTATTTTTCTTTGGGGTTATGGGGATTGTTTGGATGATTCCATTTCCAAAGCTAGCTTTTTTAGAACGTATGCATATGCAAAACTTCTTGAATTGGGGCTCGTTCTATATTGCCATTGTTATTTATCTTTATCTTCGTTTGGCACCGACGTTATCTTACGCTATGTTATTTAGCATTGGTATCATGAGCTTTTTAATTGTGCAATTGGAGTATTGGGAGCGTGATGGAGGACCGGCGGTATGGTTGGTTAGTTTGTTGATACTTGTTTTCGGAGCAATAGGTATTTGGCTATTAGCAAAAAAAGAACGCCCGACATTATCTTTGATGGCCGTCTGGCGCGTTGTGACGGTAGGGCCGATTTGGTTGTGGTCAAAGGTATTTCGGCAATTGAAAATAAAATATTAACTGTCATCTACATCGTTGGTGACGATGAGTTAGTTCTTTGTAATAAAGGATAAGAATCGTATATGCACAGACGCCTGCTATCCGCAGGCAGACTATATTGTATTTGAAAAAGATTCCTATTTTTAAGGAAATATTTTTGTCACGTTATGGAAAAAGCTTCTTTTATGTCCCAGAATTATCCGCTCCATTTTAAGTTTAAGATTGGAACTATTTCCAATGATTTTGAAGCGACAGACGACTTAGGACACAGTCTGTTTTACGTCCGCGAAAAAATATTCACTTGGCGAGACACCATTAAGGTGTATCGGGATTCTTCTAAATCCGAATTGCTTTATGAGCTCGTTTCCAATAAATTGATTGATTTCCAACAAACATTCACCATTACGCATTATACGGGGCGAGTAGTGGGCAAAGTGCGACGAAAAACACTACGCTCGCTTTGGCGTTCTACATTCCACCTTATGGATGCGATAGATCGTCACGACCATACCATCACTGAAAAGAATCCATGGACAAAGATGTGGGATGGTCTGTTCGGCGAGATACCTATCTTAGGTGCTTTATCAGGCTATATATTTAATCCCTCCTATATCTTACGTAACCAACAGGGGGTAGAATTGTATGAGTTGCGAAAAGAGCCGTCCTTTTTTGGACGTAAATTTACTGTGCACAAGTTGGCTGCAACGCCGGTTGACGAGGAACGATTTCTTCTCTGTTTGATGCTGATAGTACTCGTTGAACGGAGCAATGGCTAAAACATAGGAATTGCGGATAAATAAGGCAAAAAGTATTAAAATAACATATATTTACCTTAATTTTGTTTACTGAATGTTTTTTTGGATAATATTGGTTTATGCATAGCTATAATCTGTAAAATTGTTGTTTTCTCAAATAGGTAACTTTATACTATAATTTTAAACAGTAAGCGTTATGTTAAAAGGATTTTTTAATGTTCCGGCACCGAGCAACGAACCGGTTTATTCGTATGCGCCTGGAACTAAGGAACGGACTTTGTTGGAAGAAGCTATCCAAGCGGCTAGAGCGCAGGAAGCAGATATCCCTATGTATATTGGCGGCCAAGAAATTCGTACGGATAAAAGAAGCAAAATTACACCACCTCACGATCATCAGCATGTACTGGGTTATTATCATCAAGGTACGACAGCACATGTAGAACAGGCCATCGATGCCTCTTTAGCGGCGAAAGCAAACTGGGAAAACTTACCTTGGGAGCAGCGTGCAGCGATCTTTTTAAAGGCTGCCGAACTCGCCTCAACGAAATACCGTTATGCATTGAATGCCGCGACTATGTTGGGGCAGTCGAAAAACCCGTATCAGGCAGAAATTGACTCTGCATGTGAATTTACGGACTTTTTGCGGTTTAACGTGACCTACATGAGTGAAATTTATGCCCAGCAGCCGCCTGCAAATAGCAAGGGCGTGTGGAATAGGGTAGAGCAACGTCCGTTAGAAGGCTTTGTGTTTGCGTTGACACCGTTCAATTTTACGGCTATTGCGGGAAATCTTCCTTCCTGTGTGGCCATGATGGGAAATGTAGTGGTATGGAAGCCATCCAATGCACAAATTTATTCGGCAAACGTGCTCATGAAGGTATTTCAGGAAGCAGGATTGCCTGACGGCGTTATTAATCTGGTGTATGTGTCGGGACCCGATGCCGGCGATGTCATCTTCAAACATCCTGATTTTGCGGGTATCCACTTTACAGGATCTACGGGGGTTTTCCAAAACATTTGGAAGTCAATCGGAGAAAATATTCATCGCTATAAGACTTATCCACGCATTGTTGGAGAAACAGGTGGAAAGGACTTTATTCTCGCGCACCCTTCCGCTGATATCGCTGTTTTAAATACGGCACTGGTTCGTGGAGCTTTTGAATATCAAGGTCAGAAGTGCTCTGCTGCTTCTCGAGCATATATCCCTGTATCTCTGTGGGGAGACCTGCGTGCGCGCATGGAAAAAGATATTCAATCGTTTAAGATTGGCGGAACAGAAGATTTTGGTAATTTCATCAACGCCGTAATTGATGAAAAAGCGTTTGATAAGATTACATCGTATATTGATCGCGCAAAAAACAACGCCGATGCAGAGGTTGTTATTGGCGGCGATTACGATAAGTCGAAAGGCTATTTCATCCATCCAACGGTCATCCTTGCCAAGACGCCGGACTATGAAACATTGTCGGAAGAGTTGTTTGGGCCGGTGTTGACGGTTTATGTTTATGAAGATGAAAAATGGGCAGAGACGTTAGAATTGGTAGATAAAACATCGATCTACGCATTGACCGGTTCGATTATTGCTCAGGATCGCTATGCTATTCAAGAAGCTACGCACGCGCTTCGCAATGCTGCAGGTAACTTTTACATCAACGATAAGTGTACGGGAGCGGTAGTTGGCCAACAGCCATTTGGAGGTGCTAGAGGATCTGGTACAAACGATAAAGCAGGTTCAATGATCAATCTCTTACGTTGGGTTTCTCCGCGTACAATCAAAGAAACATTCAATCCAGACACAGACTATCGTTATCCATTTTTGGGATAAACGATCTACAGTTCGTGTTTTGCATTGGGGTAGTTGGAAGGCTGTTTCGCTTGACATCCTGCCCCGTTGGTATAGAAAAGATGGTGTGAAGATTTATAATCGATCCCATCTTTCTTTGTTATCACGCTACCTAGCTATGAAAAATCTAGACTACCGCAAACCTATTGAGTTTACTGTTCCTGCGCATGGAGATGGCGCATTTTATGTCATGGAGGATATGGGACCGGAATTTTACGGTTACTACCATCGGCATCGGGAATTTCAATTGAGTTATCTATTGAAAGGGAATGGCTCATTCATGATTGGCAACTTAATTCGGCCTTGCTTAGAAAACGAAATTTTTTTGATCAAACCCAACGATCCACACTTGTTTTTTAAAGGTGAACATGCGGAAGAAGAACAACCTGTACATATTGTGCACCTATTCTTTTCATTGGAGAAACTGTTACCTTTCTTTGATATGGCTGAATTGCAGGGTATCCGTAGCTTGTTTTACCAGATTCCGTCTAGCAAGTTGTTGCCCGCTGAGCATGCTGCGGCGATTCGTGATGCTTTTTTATCCTTGAGTAGGGAAGAAGGGGCACATAAATTGATTAAAATTCTAGAGATCTTCGATTACCTGCGTTATCATGAGAAACAGTTGATCTCGTTGTATTCCGGCTTACATAAAGTGGATTTTCATGATTCGGACGGGGTGCGTATCAATACCGTTATCAAACACGCCATTGACCATTACAAACGAAATGTGACAGTAGAAGAAGTGTCGTCCCTTATACATATGACACCAACTGCCTTTTGTAAGTTTTTTAAGAAACATACCAAAAAGACGTTCGTTTCGTTTTTGAATGAAATCCGGATCGAAAAAGCCTGTCAACTCTTGGTCAACAATCGGGTGGAAAGTATTTCGGAAGCGGCGTATCAGTGCGGCTTTAATACAGCTGTGCACTTTAACCGTGTTTTCCGAAATGTGATGCATGAGTCGCCCTCGGAATTTATTGCGCAGCATGCAGTTGAGAAATAGGTCTTTTGGTGGGCACACTGCCTAAAAAACGTTTATTTTTTAGTTTCAACTCTTTTTTATGCTAAATTTAAGGTATGAAAATAATAGCATTCGCCGGGAGCAACAGCAGCCAATCCATCAATAAAAAACTCGTCAGTAGCGTAAGCAAATACTATAAGGAGCCAGACGATACGATTGAAATCCTTGATCTCAATGACTTCGAAATGCCGCTTTTCTCTGTAGACTTGGAGAAGAGGGAAGGAATACCTGCTTCAGCATATGCCTTCGCGGAGAAAATAGATGGAGCAGATTTTCTTTTAATTTCTTTTGCAGAAAATAACGGAAACCATACGGCTGCATACAAAAGCTTGATTGACTGGGTTTCTCGGATTCCTGGCCGAAAAATCTATAACGGAAAACCTGTTTTTATTATGGCGACAAGCCCGGGAAAGCGTGGCGGTCAAAGCGTATTGGATATTGCCACGGCCCGCTTACCATTTGATGGTGCTGAGATTTTGGAATCGTTTAGTTTGCCTGAATTTTACCAAAATTTTGAGGAGGGGAAAGGGGTCGTTCAAGTTGTCCTGCGAAGTCAGCTTGAAGCGAAAGTTCGGAAAACAAAGCGCATGCTTAAGGATCGCGCTGCAGGGGATAATGAATCACTAAACAGGTAAGTATATGGCAAAAAAAGTATTATTGATTGTTGGCGACTACGTGGAAGATTATGAAGCGATGGTTCCTTTTCAGGCAATGGGTGCTATCGGTATTGATGTGCACGCTGTTGCTCCTGATCGTAAAAAAGGAGATGCTATCCCAACCGCTGTCCACGATTTTACGGGAGATCAGACGTATAAAGAGCTCCGGGGACATAATTTCGTTATTAATATGGATTTCGACAATGTACAGCCAGAGGATTATGACGGGTTATATATAGCCGGCGGCCGGTCAGCAGAATATATTCGTTTAAATGAAAAAGTGATTGCTTTTACGAAACACTTCTTCGAGATGAATAAGCCTGTTGCGGCTATTTGTCATGGTATTCAAGTGCTCACTACGGCACGCGTACTTCAAGGACGTACATTGACGGCTTATGTAGCGGTAGGCCCTGACATCGAACTTGCTGGCGGGACTTGGAAAAATATTCCTGCCGATCAGGCGATTGTGGACGGTAATTTGGTTACTTCTCCAGCTTGGCCAGGACATCAAGCCATTTTGAAGGAATTCTTTAAACTGTTGGGAATAACCATAAACGGATAGATGCGAGGAACTAAGAAAATTTGGTGGATTGCGGCTGGCTTAATCATTATCTTGGGCTATGGGATTTGGGAAGCATTTAGTCAACCATCGATCGAGGATTTACCGGGCGATTTTAAGCAGGTCGCTTTTGTGAGAAACGAACAGAATAAAGGAGGGATTATACGCATATATGCGGTTTCCGTTGGAGATTTAGCGAATGCAAAATACGAAGCATGCGCCGACTTGTTTCCCACCAATGATTACGGAAGCGTAACGAAAATTTATTTTTTCGATAAGAATAAGCCAGTTCCAACAACATTAACGATCGATCCTCCGCATTACGATAGTAAACAATACGAGGCGATCATGATCTTGAAACGAACTGGCAATGATAAAAAATAATGGAAATCTTAAAAAAGGCACTCAGCTTTTAGGCTGAGTGCCGGATTTATTAATAGGTGGTTAGTAGTCTACTGCTATTAGCGTAAAAACAATAGCTCACGTAATTTTGGAAGCGGCCATTTGTTATCGTCCACAATTTTTTCCAGTTTATTCACGTGATATCGAATCTCGTCAAAGTAAGGTTTTACGATTTCGTCATATGCAATTGCTCTTTCGCGTGTTTCTTCGATTGTATTGGCTTTTTTACGTGCTTGACGCATTTCTTCTGCCTTCTCTAGAATCAAATTGGTGTGTTTGGAGATGCGCTCTACCAAGTTTAATTGTGAGCTGAATGCTTCTTTCGCTAAACCTAAATCTTTCAAGCCTTTAACGTTTTCGATTAATTCGTTTTGATATACGAAACAAGCTGGTGCAATTTGGCTGGTAACTACCTCACCGATAACACGGGCCTCGATCTGTAATTTTTTGTAGAAATTCTCCAATAAGATCTCATGACGAGCTTCGGATTCCCGTTTCGAATAGATTCCTAATTTTTCAAAAAGTTCTAAGCTTTCTTCTTTTACGTACACATCAAGTGCTTTCGGTGTTGATTTGATGTTGGATAAGCCACGAGCTTCAGCTTCGGCTGCCCATTCATCGCTGTAACCATTACCTTCAAAACGGATCGCTTTCGATTCTTTAATGTATTTGCGGATAACATTTAATAAAGCAAGATCTTTTTTCGTGCCTTTTTTGATCTGTTTATCTACTTCTGTTTTGAAGTCGATCAACTGTGCAGCTACGATGGCATTTAAGATGGTCATCGGCAACGCTGAGTTTGCGGATGATCCTACTGCACGGAATTCAAATTTATTACCCGTGAATGCGAACGGAGAAGTACGGTTACGATCTGTGTTATCCAATTTCAGTTCCGGGATTTTTGGAATGCCGTGCCATAGGTTGGTGTCATTTTTCACCTTTTTTGCAACACGTGCCGATTCTACCTCTTCCAAGATTTCGTCTAGTTGTGAGCCTAAGAAGATGGAGATTATTGCAGGTGGAGCCTCATTTGCACCCAAGCGGTGGTCGTTACTGTGGCTGGCAATAGATGCACGCAATAAGTCCGCATATTCAAAAACAGCCTTAATAGTGTTCACGAAGAAGGTTAAGAACATCAAATTGTTTTTCGGCGTTTTGCCAGGAGACAACAAATTGATACCTGTATTGGTGATCAATGACCAGTTGTTGTGTTTACCAGAACCATTGACGCCGCTGTACGGTTTTTCATGCAATAATACCTTGAAATTATGACGGATAGCTACTTGTTCCATCAGGTTCATCAACAATTGATTATGGTCGATGGCTAAGTTGATTTCCTCATACATCGGTGCACACTCGAACTGGGATGGTGCTACCTCGTTATGACGAGTTTTTAGAGGAATGCCCAATTTTAGGGCTTCGTTCTCCAAATCTACCATGTAAGCCAAGACACGTTCTGGAATAGCACCGAAATAGTGATCTTCTAGCTGTTGACCTTTGGCTGCCATATGCCCGAAAAGCGTACGGCCGGTTAATTGTAAGTCTGGACGACCGTGGAACAACGACAAATCGACTAAAAAGTATTCTTGTTCAATACCTAAAGAAGCATTTACTTTGGAAACGGATTTGTCGAAATACTGAACGACGTCTGTCGCTGCTTTGTCGATAGCAGCTACGGCCTTCAATAAAGGTGCTTTGTAGTCTAGCGATTCACCCGTATAGGAGACGAATACGGTTGGGATACACAGGGTCTTACCGGCAATACTTTCAAAAATGAATGCTGGAGAAGAAGGATCCCATGCGGTATACCCACGCGCTTCAAATGTATTGCGGATACCGCCATTTGGAAAAGAGGACGCATCTGGTTCTTGTTGTGCTAAAGCGTCTCCTGTGAATTTTTCGATCGCTTCGCCATTATCGTCAGGCTCGAAGAATGCATCGTGCTTTTCAGCAGTCGTTCCTGTTAGTGGTTGGAACCAGTGGGTGTAGTGAGTAGCACCATTTTCGATCGCCCATGTTTTCATGGCTTGAGCGATGTGATCTGCAATATCTCTAGAGATTTGAGATCCCTCTTCAACAAATTGTACGAGTTCTTTGTACGTGGTTTTGGAAAGGTAGTCTTTCATCTTAGCTACCGTAAACACGTTCTTTCCGTAAATACTGGTTGCTTTTAATGCTTCTACTTTTTTAACATCACCCAGAGGTCGCGAAACGGCTGACTCTGTTGCTTTAAATCTAAGGCTTGACATTTTTTTATTTGACAGTTTTATTTTTTTATACAGTTCTTTGGTTGTTTTGCGTTGTAAATGTACGTTTATTTTTAAAAAACAAACAAGAAAAATGAAAAAAATATAAAATTTTGATGATTTTTTTGTGATATAAATGAAAATGCGACTTTGTTTTGTGGCAAAATCGCATTTTTAACGGTTTTTTTTTATTTATCTAATCAAATCCCCATTCAATCCCTTTTTCGGTAGCGGGAACGCCCCTATTTATCCATAGAGGTGCTGGCTTGCCTTTCAGGAAGTGATCGAAGAACTGCGCCTCACGCATTTGAATGTCTTTTCGGTTTTGTCTTTTCATCAAGTTATGTTCGTCTCCGTTGTAGTTTAATAGCCAAACAGGCTTTTGTAACCTTCGGAGTGCAGTGAACATTTCGATTCCCTGATACCAAGGCACGGCTCCGTCGCTATCGTTGTGCATAATAACGACAGGAGTATTCACCCGATCTAAAAAGAATAACGGCGAGTTTTCTATATAAAGACCCCGATCTTCCCACAACGTTTTGCCTATGCGCGACTGTGTATGTTCGTACTGAAATTGACGGGAAAGACCGGTTTGCCAGCGGATGCCTCCGTAAGCTGAAGTCATATTAACCACGGGGGCTCCTGTCCAGGCCGCAGCATACATGTTCGTCCGCGTGATTAGGTGGGCCACTTGGTATCCTCCCCAACTTTGTCCCTGTATTCCCATCTTGGTGGAGTCGACCCAGCTGTTTTTCGCAAGATAGCGCATTCCCGAGTTGACATATTCTTCTGCAGACTTCCCCGGGTGCCCGATTTGGTAACGAATATCGGGCGCGAATACCAAGTACTCATTACTTACAAAGTAGGGGATGTTGAGTCTTGATGGAGTGGGGGCGGGAGCTTGGTAGGTATATAGGCCATCGCTCAGGCGCTCATAGAAATAGGCTATAACTGGATATTTTTTGTTCAGATCGAAGTTTTCAGGCTTGTATAGGATACCTTCTGCTTCAAAGCCAGCCGGTGTTGTCCATCGGACAAGTTCGGCAGTTCCCCAATTATAAGACCGTTGTTGTGGGTTAATTTCTGTTAATCGTGTTTCGTCTTTAAATTGCTTTGAGCTATAGAGATCTGGGGGATGCGTATAGTTTTCTTTGGTGTAAACGATAGTCTGCAGATCGTTAGATCCCTTAAATCCACGGTAAGTGAACTCTCCAGAGAACACCTCGTCCGGTCGTTTTCCTTTGGACGAGTTGACGACGTATACGCCGTTCTTTTTCGATACCTCATTGAAGCCGGTCAAATATATATCTTGTTTTTCCGGGATCAATGTAGAACGATAGCGCGGGTTGTCATTTCGTGTTAGATCAATGTAACGATAGGTTGTACGTGTGGCTCGCCCCTCGCCATTTGTAATGAGCTGTTTGTTTTTGCCATTTAGCTCAAACCTCCAAATGTCATACCGATCATATAGATAAGTATATTTGCCGTCGGCTGACCAACCAGCCATACCGTAGGCGCTTGGGAGATCAGGCGAATCGTTCTCTTCGTCAACAAAACTGACCGGAGTGCCATCGTTGAGCCACGCTGTTTTGCCATTGCTAATCTGGTAACTGTACCAATTAGCATTGCTGCGGTCGAAATAGACTACAAATTCTCCGGAAGGAGATAGAAGCGCGTACCCATCTAGATTAGACTTTATAGTCCGCTTTTCGCCAGAACGCGTGGAAACGATGTATACGTCTGTCAAGGTTTTGCCTTCCCATTGACCGGCAATCCGCTTTCCGTAATCAGATGTAGCGAGTATCCATTCGTTGTTAGCTTCATCGGTGGTGCTCGTTCTATTGAATTTATCGTCTACTAACGGCGTGATGCGTGGGCCGTTTTTCGGAGAAATAATGGCAAGATAACTCTTCGAAAGCTCTCTCTTAACGTTCACAAGTTGCTGCGGCTGTAGATAATCGTCTTTCCAGTGCCATATGTCAACCTGCGCATGTTCGAATTCTACTAGGGTAGTGTCTTTTACTTTTGGAATAGGAGCTAAACCAAAAAACAGCTTTTGGCCATCAGCGCTAAAATGTAATTGACCGTCTCCGCTGATGTACCATCTTGAAGGAACGCCAGTACTTTGTTGGCTAGCTAGTATGCGTGCCGTGTCTAACTGGGAGGTGTAGTAATATAGTTTGAAATCCTTGATCAAGGACTTTTCAGGAGATTTGTCGGCTAAAAACGCGATTTGTGCGCCCTGATCATCAAAGCTTAATTCTTTGTAATTGCCCTGGCCGTTACTGATTTTTTTTAAACTTTTATTGGCAATATCGTATATATAGAGTCCTCCGTCCGTAGACAGTGAGTCTTTTGTTTCATTTTTCTTTGAAAATAGGAGGAGATTTTCTTGTGGACTCCAAGCATATTGATCGGCTTTCCAAAAGTTGAGGGTGTCGCCTGTTGCCAGGTTCTTCAACGTTAATATATTCACCGATTTTTCTTTACTAGCTTTTTCTTTTGCCGGAGCTAAGCTATCAGCAACTGACGCGTTCTTCTTTTCTTCGGTGAGATAGGCAATATATTCGTTTTTTAGCCGAGCCAATTTATAGGATTTAACATGGGCTGTTTTCCAAATTTGGTTAGTCTGGAGATTAACGATAACTAACGAGTCTTTTGGCATATCATCGGCTTTCTTTTTTTTGATTTTAGCTGTCCGTGTCTCATCAAAAGTTGGCTTTATCGTTCCAATCAGATAGGATTCGCCCTGCGTGAGTTTGACATCGCTCGTGCGGGGAATTGAAAATAAAAGTTCGTTATTTCGGTTTTTCAGCTGAAAGAGGCCATCACCTTCTTGTGGAGTGATTTGATAGTAAATAAACTGTCCGCTTTTGCTGACCTCGGTATTCGTGACACTTTTCCACCCGTCATAGACCGTGTGGTCTATCGGCCTCTTTTGTGCAAATACCGCCGTGGTCAGGGCCACGGTAAGGCCGAGGATGGCTATTTTTTTCTGCATAGGATAAATTAAACTAGAAATTTAAATTAAAGTAACGAAAAATGCGTAAATTAAGCAGGATGTTTTAACATTTTTACATGTAAACTATGAAGTCAAACAGTCTTATTGCTGCTATAATCGCGGGTGCTGCGGTAGTTATCTTTGCATTTATCCTGGGGAATGCATACAAATTCAAATATAAAATCAACAATACGATCAATGTCACCGGAAATGCAAAGAAGGATTTCGAATCAGATATCGTGAAATGGTCTGCCTCATACAGCCGTAAATCGATGGATTTGAGTGCAGCGTCCGAACAATTGAAGCAGGATCGGGAATTGGTGCGACAGTTTTTGGTGAAACAAGGGATTAATCCTAAAGAAATCTTATTTAACGCCGTGAACATCAACCGGGAATTCTCCTATCATAATGACGGAAACGGGAATAACTTCAACACGTTTACGGGGTATAATCTCTCTCAAAATGTAAGTGTAGAGTCCAAAGATTTGGATAAGGTCGACAATGCATCGCGCGAAATTTCGACCTTGATTTCTCAGGGGTTAGAATTGAGCTCCAATTCTCCTAACTACTATTACTCGAAATTAGAGGATCTAAAGCTAGAGCTCATATCACAGGCTTCTCAAAATGCGAAGCTAAGAGCGGGCAATATAGCGAAGGAAGCCGGTTCTTCGTTGGGTGATCTGATCAAGGCCGATTTAGGTATTTTTCAGATCACGGGACAGAACGATAATGAGGAGTATTCGTATGGCGGTGCATTTAACACGACTTCGCGCAGTAAAACAGCAAATATAACGGTAAAGGCTAGTTATGGTGCCGATTGATCGGCTGCGGCTACGTAGAACTCGACTGCACATTGTGCAAAACCATGCCCACACAAAAGAGGAAAATGCCTAAGAATGAGGTGCAGTTAGGAAAGTGGGCATGGAGTATGAATATCTCTCCGATTAAAGCGAATATGACCTCTGTAGATTGAGTTGTTTCGACAGCAGCTAGACCTTTTGCGTCCTCCCGTACAAGATCCGTCGCGTGGAGAAATAGGCCTGTGGCGACTAAACCTGAAGAGGGGGGCAACTAGTAAGGTTTGGAAAAGAGGTTTCGGGAGGGAGGCGCCTGCCCAAAGCATCCTATGATAGATAACAGCATCCAACAGGGGAAACTACTCAGTGTCATTCCAAAAAACCGTTGCGCAGCGGAAAGTCGTCCGGCGGTAGGTTGCATCATTTTTCTACTCCCAAGGGATAATCAAATGCGGCCAGTAAAACAGGAATACTACTTTGCAGCAGACCATGTGACGATACCATTTTCGCTTGCGGGATTTGTATGATCAAAACCCCAAGAAGGATCAACATCTAGAAGAAGACCGTATTGCATCCAATTGGCCTGCTGTCTGTATTGCCCAACAAGGGAGAAAGGCACATGCTGGCTAAGATGGTGATCTGCCATGTGCTAGCGACAAGCCACCCTAGAGCAAACGACGAGACGTAGGTGAGTCCATCATAAAAAAATCCAAATCCAATTGTGCTCCATACGATCCACGCACGAAGATTGCTGCGCATCTGTCGAAAAAATCAGGGGGCTCTCCGCGACCTAATACAATGGGAAATAGCGGTAGGGCCATCCAAAAGTAGGGGGAGGCGGCACTCCAGATTTTAAGATTTGCCCGCGAGTGCCATAGATCGATTGCGGATAAAAGTAACAGCGAAAAAAGAGCGGAGATTAAGCCGGAAAAAAATTGCTTTAGATTGGGTCCTTATCCCAACTGCGAGAATTTAGGAATTCATAGCACCTTTTTGCTCTTCTACTTCAAATACAGAATCAATTTTCCAGTTGGCTTTATCTTTCGATGCTTTGACAGCCAACTGGTCGCACCGTTCGTTAAGCGGATGACCGGCATGTCCTTTTACCCAAACCAATTTAACCTGGTGGAGCTTATAAAGATTCATGAGCCGAAGCCAAAGATCTTTGTTTTTCTTGCCTTGAAAACCTCTTTGCATCCAACCGTATACCCATCTTTTGTCAATAGCATCGATCACATATTTGGAATCAGAGTAAATCGTTACACGCTGGTTTGTGTTTTTTAGCGCTTCTAGGCCTACGATTACCGCCAAAAGTTCCATGCGGTTATTCGTTGTTTTTCGAAATCCGCCAGAAAACTCTTTTTCGATTAGCTTTCCTTGAAAAGCAGGATTATTACCCTGATATATCGTCCTTAGAATAGTGCCATAACCGCCTGGCCCGGGATTGCCACTGGAGGCACCGTCTGTATACAGTTCAATCATTGGATCAAACTTAGTTAAGATTTCGCTTAAAATGAAATCGAAGCGCCATGGTAAAGGAATTGATCGGGCGGAGTAAACAAAGCGCATTCCTTTTTGTTGTGCTATAATTTGGGGTTGCATCTATTTTGCTTATCTTCAGCCTCGCATTAATGGTTTTAGCAAATGAAATTCAATAAAAAAATGATCATGGCTCTGCTGCTGTTTTCAGGTGCTTCGCATGTCGAAGCTCAATCGTCAAAAACACAGGAACAGCCAAAAATGGAATGGTTTGACGATGCCAAGCTCGGAATTTTTATTCATTGGGGAATTTATTCTGTACAGGGGATTTCGGAGTCCTGGGCATTTTTCAACAATTACATAAGTCATGAAAACTACTTGAAACAATTAGGTGGCTTTACTGCGGCCGCGTATCAGCCAAAAGAATGGGTCAAGCTGATCCGGGAGTCTGGAGCGCAATATGCCGTAATTACCTCGAAGCATCACGACGGTGTGTCCCTCTGGGACTCCAAGGCGCCAAAAGCACTGACGACAAAAAAAGATGCAGCGGCTCAGCGAGATGTATTGTCGCCATTTGTGAAAGAACTAAAAAGTGCGGGGTTAAAAACAGGAATATACTTCTCTCTCCCCGATTGGAGCCACCCCTATTACGATGTAAATACTCGGCTCAAAAAACGTTATAAACTCTCGGACGAGCCGACACGCTGGAATAATTATGTGGGGTATTACCATCAGCAATTAGAAGAGCTTTCTACGCTGTATCGACCGGATTTGCTATGGTTCGATGGCGATTGGGAACACAGTTCGGAAGAATGGCAAGCGCCTAAGACACTGGAAATTTTGCGTCGGCATAATCCTGATATCATCATAAATTCGCGCTTAAATCATCACGGCGATTACGAGACACCTGAGCAGGGGGTGCCGGTGGTTCGGCCAGAAAGCCGTTATTGGGAATTGTGTTACACGATGAATGACTCGTGGGGATTTCAACCCTTTGATAAGCATTACAAGACGCCAAACATGATTGTTCGCACGTTGATTGATTGCATTTCCATGGGAGGGAACCTCTTATTAGATATCGGCCCGAAGGCCGATGGTACGCTGCCGGCAGAGCAGTTGGCCATTTTGAAGGAGCTCAAGCGATGGACAGGAAAGTATAGCGAAGCCATCTATGGAACGCGCGCCGGAGTAGATAGCCGTTTTTTGCGGGAAAAAAATGCCTTTTCCAAAGATGGTAAAACGTTATTCGTTTACCTTGATGCGAAGCAGCAAGACTTAGTTCTGCGTGGCCTGCAGACAGAACCAACAGCTATTCGGCTTCTAGCTAGCGACGGCCGTCTAAAATTTACGTACAATGAAGGTGAAATACACGTCGAATTGCCTGCGGATGAGTTTGATCCCGTTGCGTCGGTTGTGGCTGTCGAGTTTGCGGAAGCGCCTACCTTTTTGTTGCCAACAACAGCGCAGCCACCGGTTTTATCGACCCTGCTGAAGGATAAAAATGATAGGGAGGTGGTTCGAGGCATTGTAGAGCAAACCGAGGCTGGCGCTAATCTATTCGTGGGGAAACTGAGCGAAGATGGTGATTTGCTGAATGGTGCGATATCGTTTGCGGACGACAAAATAGAGGCGTGGGTACGTAAGCACGCGGAGGTGTTGAGTTTTGCAAATCCAGGTCTACCTGCTGGACATTATAACGGCTATTCTGCCTTATCAAAAGATAAACAGACTTTGTATCTCTTTGTGGACGGTGAGCCAACCGGGCCGATTGCCTTGAAAGGATTGAAGAATACCATCGCACGGATACGTATTGTCGGAGAGGGGTCGATGATTGGACATGAAGTTTTTAATAAATTGTATTGGAGCCAAATCCCCGGAATTGTGTACATCAATGTTCCAAAGGAACGTTTGGATCAGCACATGACGGTTGTTGCTGTTTTGTTAGATAAACCCATCGAGCTGTATCGAGAGCAGGTCGGCGCTATTGAAAGTAATCTATAAAGAAAATGGCGGCCGGAGGGACAACATCTTATACCGGCTGTCATTCTTGTTATTCCACCGGTAAACCGTATTGTCGGCGTATGAAACGAATAACGTAGGAGGAAGTGACAACAATCGTCAGCCCGATAAAACAGCCGATACCGACCGCTGCAAAGCGCAAAACCGGCGTATACGATAGCTCCTCCTGATGGGGCTGCACCATGATAATTAATAACGCGACGATGGCTACGCGCGCCATATTCATAATGCGGAACAGTCTACAGGTAAGAATGGTGAGGATAATTCCTATAACAATCATCAACAAGGAATTCCCGTGTATAAGTATACAGAGAAGCGCGATGAATGAACCAACGAAATTAGATTTAAATCTTTCGATTGATAGCCGTTTGGAATCGTTCTCTTCGGGAGAGATGACTAAGATGATAGAGAGGAAGGCCCAAAAAAACTCGAAATGAACAAGCTGAGTGTATAAAATATAACCGATAGAAAAGCCAACCAGGCACCGTAACAGATATATCAATACGGGCGAAAGCATACATCTTCTAATGAAACGATTAAACATTTTTATATTATTCCGTAAGGGGAGGGTCCCCATGTTGTGTAAAGGTTGCAAAAATAAAAAATTGAGTGGAAAAAGCGCAGACGAACTGCTATTCAATTCGGCTGATCTGCTGCTTTTAAACAAAACGGTGGAGACTATGCTCCACCGTTTCTAATCGACTGATGCCTGTAAATCCCTTGGATTTTTAACTTTTTTCTTCAAAAGTGCGAGTTCAACAACATCGGACATTTTGGTCACATAATGAAACGTAAGATCCTTGATATAGTCCTCTTTAATTTCCAGAATATCTTTTTCATTTGCTTTACACAAAATGATTTCTTTAACATTCGCTCGTTTGGCAGCTAAGATCTTTTCTTTAATTCCGCCTACGGGAAGTACACGTCCACGGAGGGTGATTTCGCCTGTCATGGCCAATTTTTCTTTCACTTTACGTTGAGTAAATAACGATGTCAGTGCTGTTAACATGGTAATACCAGCAGACGGTCCATCTTTAGGAGTGGCTCCGGCAGGGACGTGTATATTGACATCCCATTTGTCAAACACCTTGTAATCGATGCCAAAATCAGCAGCATGAGAACGCAGGTACGCCATTGCTATTGCCGCAGATTCTTTCATCACGTCGCCGAGATTGCCCGTTAGGTTCAGTCGGCCTTTGCCTGGACTTAAGCTGGATTCGATAAATAGAATGTCGCCCCCTACCGATGTCCATGCTAGTCCCGTTACGACGCCAGCAACTTCATTGTCTTCATAGAGATCTTTGTCGAAAATCGGTGCACCTAAAATCTCTTCGGTCAGCCGCGCGTCGACCTTCGGATTGTAATCTTTTTCCAGGACAATGCGTGTGGCTACGCCGCGAACAATTGAGCCAATTTTCTTTTCTAAACCCCGAACGCCAGATTCGCGGGTATACTCGTCAATGACCTTTTCGATGACTTTGTTATTTAATGACACGTCTTTCTTTGTTAAGCCGTGTAACTCGACTTGCTTTGGAAGCAGATGTTTTTTTGCGATTTCTATTTTCTCTTCAATAGTGTAACCGTTTACCTCGATAATTTCCATACGGTCCAGCAAAGCCGGCTGAATGCCGCTCAGCGAGTTTGCCGTAGCGATAAACATGACTTTAGATAGATCGTATTCCATTTCTACGTAGTGATCATAGAAATGAGTATTTTGTTCCGGATCTAATACTTCCAATAACGCAGAGGATGGATCGCCTTTAAAATCAGAACCAAGTTTGTCGATCTCATCTAGTACAAATACCGGATTGGAAGCTCCAGCCTTCTTTAAGGACTGAATGATACGCCCAGGCATGGCGCCAATATATGTTTTACGGTGACCGCGTATTTCTGCCTCGTCCCGTATACCACCTAATGCCATACGGGTGTATTTGCGCCCTAAAGCTTTTGCTATCGATTTGCCCAGAGAGGTTTTACCTACACCTGGAGGCCCAACCAAACAAAGTATGGGCGCTTTCATATCATTTTTTAATTTGAGTACAGCTAAATACTCGATGATGCGTTGCTTGACTTTTTCAAGTCCATAATGATCTCTGTCCAAAACTTTTACGGCTCGATTGAGGTCAAAATTATCTTTCGTAAACTCGCCCCAAGGAAGATCCAATAATAGTTCTAAGTAATTGATCTGTACAGAATAATCTGCTGCCGCAGGATTTATACGACCTAGTTTTTCCAGCTCTTTATCAAAATGTTTCTGTACATCGCTAGGCCATTTTTTTGTTCGGGCTCGCTTCTCGAGTTCTTGCATCTCAAGATCCGGTGTATTTCCACCTAATTCTTCTTGGATCGTTTTAAGCTGTTGGCTCAGGAAATAATCCCGTTGTTGTTTGTCTAAGTCGACCCGAACCTTATTTTGAATCTGATTTTTCAGTTCCAGCATTTGGATTTCTGTGGTCAAATGCTCCAAAAGTACTTTAGCACGTTTAACAAAATCTTTTGTTTCTAAGAGACTTTGTTTTTGCTCGGTCTCCAATGACATATTGGACGAAATGAAATTCACCAAGAACGTCGGGCTTTCGATATTTTTGATAGCGAGTCCTGCTTCGCTGGGCAGATTTGGCGAGAGTTGGATGATTTGTAAAGCAAGTTCTTTGATGGAAGATATCAATGCTTTAAATTCCCTGCTCGCTACTTTTGGACGATCCTCCGGAACACGCTCTACTTTCGCCTTTAAGTACGGTTCACTACTGACCAATTCCGTGATGCGGAACCGTTGTTTGCCTTGTATAATGACCGTCGTGTTTCCATCGGGCATTTGCAAGATTTTGATGATATTGGCTACGGTACCGATCTTATGCAGTTGCTCTATTGTAGGCTCCTCAATATTCATGTCTTTTTGAGAAACCACACCGATTGTACGGTCCCCTTTATAAGCTTCTTTAACTAGCTTAATGGACTTGTCCCGCCCTACGGTTATGGGAATGACAACACCTGGAAATAGTACGGTATTACGTAATGGCAGAATGGGTAAAACTTCAGGAATATCAGCCTTGCTCATTTCTTCTTCATCTTGCGAGCTCATCAACGGAAAAAACTCGGTATCCTCGTTTATGACAGAAAGTACTTGGTTGATATCAAATGTGTCGTGTTTGTTCATATATTGTGTGTTCATCCGACAATATGTCAGATTTTTAGATCATTTGTACGTGATTGAATTATTTACCCTATAATTGCAAGAGGGGTGCCAACTTTAAAAATTGGTATCATTTATGATAAGTAAGATCATAACCTGTTAAATAGACAGTGCAAAGTTAGTTAAAAACATTTTCTATATAAAATGTGGAAATGTTAATAACTTCTGGTTGCGTGGTTAAACTATTTCGTGGAGATTTATATCCAATGAATAGTGTGTTCAAATTAGTAGTAGAATTGATAAAAGAGAATATATGAAACGTAGATTTTTGAGTAACCCGTGGAAAATGGTGAAGCTAGGCTTGGCCTCGGCAACTTTAGCCTTGTTTACATTGACAGTTCAAGCGCAAGATCAATCACAGCATAGTAACCCAAATGTTCGTTTAGGTCAAAAAGCTTTGCTAGACGGCGACTTTAAAGCAGCTGCTACACATTTACAAAAAGCCTTGCCAGCAGAGGCCAATGATCCGGATGTTCAATATTTGCTCGGATATTCGCAGTTCCATAATGGAGATTATAACAAGGCCATTGAGACGTTTAAAAAGGTGATCGCACTGGATGCTAAACATACCTCTGCATATTATTATAAAGCAAAAGCCAGCAATAATCTAGCGGTGGCAAGCAACAATAAGATAGCGAACTCAGCCAAAGAACAATTACTTAAAACCGCAATCGAAGATTACAGTAAAGCGATCGCGATATCAGCGAATGATGCGAAATTGTACCAAAACCGAGCTATTGCTTACCGCGATCTCGGAATTTTGACGGGGACGGCTGGAGCCGCAAATTACGATAAAGCAAAAGCGACAGACGCATATAACAAAGCTGTAACAGATTATGAAAAAGTATTAACGTACGATGCTTCTCGAAAAGACATCCAAACGGAAGTGAAAAAAGCAAAGGTGTATCGGGACAATCTGAAATAGTAGATCTTTAGTATAAGGAAAGCGGCGAAGAAATTCGCCGCTTTTTTATTAGGGGTGTATTTCTTTTTGAGACATATCAGTTCTTAATCCGGCGCGAAAGGATGCAAAGCTCACCTTGATATATCGATACAGTTCATAGGTAGACCAATAGCGTATAGTTTGCCAACTCGGTCTAAATATGTTTTTAAATTCAGGTAATTCGTTTGTTCTAATAGAAACAAGAGATTGGATCAACTGATCTGAAAAAATAGAATCAACGCGGGCAACTTCTAATTCTCTGTCGAGTAGAATGTTCAACCGGCGCACCCGCTTTCCACCCACACTAAACCGTTCGTAAAAAAAAGTAATTGGTTTCCCTCCGAAGGGCGAAAGTAGAGATAATGGAGGGGTGCCGTTGTGGTATATTCCAGATTTCGTGGAAACATCATGCTTCCAGTTTTGAATTTCTCGGATTCGACTGTTTATTTGCGGCCCGAACACAAGAACACCGTTCAAGCAGATTTCCTTTGCTATAGTCACGGTATCCTTTTGCTCATTCAAAGCTTCTTGCGCAGTCGCGGGTACGAAATATAGGGTTCCAGTAAGGTATAAAAAGGGCAGTCGCAGGTCAGCCCAACAACAGGTTACACACTTTTTATGTGATTTGGAAAGCACGCTGCTAATATAAATAAGTAGTCGCTCTGTATAAAGTTATTTAACAAAGATTAGCAATTATACTCGCCTACTTGGTCTTTTCGCTAGGGGGAGGGTTGTACAGAATAATGTAGAAAAAAACGGGATCGAATTAAGATCCCGTTTTTTTGTTATGCATACACGTTTTCTTTTTTGAATTTTTTGGTCAAAAGCGCGTAGACGATTACTCTATACTTGTTTCTATTGGATTTCCCAACTTGATCAATTACTTCTTCAATGGCTTTGTCCAATTCGGGGCCATCTTTCAATCCAAGTTTTTTAATTAAAAAATTGGCCTTTAGACGATCTAGTTCTGCTTTATCAGAAGCCGCGATGGTTTCTGCATCAGCATTATAAATCGAGGGGCCTAGCCCTTTTGCAACGGCACCTATCAATTTTTCATCAATAGAGAGATTTAATTTCTTCGCTTCAGCAACATAGGCCGCGATTTTTTCTTCTAACTTGCTCATAAATTTTTATTTAAGATGTATTGATTACTGATTAAAGTTAAACAGGATTTTTCTTAAATAAAAAGCAAAAACATAGATTTTTAAACTTTTTGGACTACTTTAATAAACCTGCCCTCTTCAATAATGCGTCTACTTGAGGCTCTTTGCCTCGAAAATGCTTATACAATGTCATCGGGTGGTCTGTGCCGCCTTGGGATAGAATGGTATCCTTAAATTTGCCTGCCACCGTTTTATCGAAAATTCCGTTTTCCTGGAAATAAGCAAACGCATCGGCATCCAAAACCTCTGCCCATTTGTAACTGTAATACCCTGAAGAATACCCGCCGTTGAAGATGTGCGAAAATGAAGGACTCATGGCATTTTCTGCTACATCGGGATACAATTGGGTGGTTGCGAAGACATCGTTCTCAAAGGCTTTTAGGTCTGTGATTTCTGAGGGATCCTGTCCATGCCATCCCATGTCTAATAAACCAAATCCTAGCTGGCGGATTGTGGCCATGCCTTCTAGAAACGAAGCTGATGCTTTGATTTTTTCAATGAGGTGCATAGGGATGACTTCGTCTGTCTGGTAATGTCTAGCAAATAGTTCTAGGGCTTCTTTTTCGTAACACCAATTTTCCATAATTTGGCTCGGCAATTCAACAAAATCCCAAAATACCGATGTGCCGGACAGGTTCGGATAGATTGTGTCAGCCAACATGCCGTGTAATGCATGGCCGAATTCATGGAACAGCGTCGTTACTTCATTGAACGTTAGAAGGGATGGTTTTGTCGGGGTCGGACGCGTAAAGTTGCAAACGATGGAAACATGGGGACGCTCGTTTAAACCATTTTTCTTGTATTGTGGTTTAAAAGACGTCATCCAGGCTCCGTTACGTTTTCCCTTACGTGGAAAGAAATCCGCATACAAAATGGCAACTAAGGCCCCTTTTGCATTATGTACTTCGAATGTCTGTACTTCTTCGTGGTATTTATCGATGTTGTAAACTTCCGAAAAACGCAGATCAAAAAGTTTGTCAGCGACCCGGAACGCGCCGTGAAGGACTCGGCTCAACTCGAAATATGGTTTTAATAATTCATCGTCCAAACTAAATTTTTCTTGTTTCAACTTTTCACTGTAGTAGGCTCCATCCCATTTTTCCAGTTTTTCCAGTTGGTGAAGCTGTTTTGCAAAAGTTGAGAGCTCGTCAAACTCGCGTTGAGCAGCTGGTTTTGCTTTTCGCAGGAGATCCTGTAAGAATATTTGCACTTTTTCCGGAGTTTGCGCCATACGTTCTTCCAATACGAAGTGTGCATGGGTTTGATAGCCTAAAAGCTGTGCCCTCTGAAAGCGTAGTTGTGCGATCTGTAAAACATGTTGTTCGTTATTGTGTTCATTAGCCTGAAAAGCCTTCCTGCCGGCGGCAATACTAATTTCTTTACGTAACTCCCGGCTATCAGCATAGGTCACAAATGGGAGGTAGCTCGGATAATCGAGTGTAAATATCCACCCCTCCTTACCGCATGATTCAGCCAAGTGACGAGCCGCTTCGATTGTTCCTTCGGGAACTCCGGCGAGGTCTTCCTCCTGTGTGATATGGAGTTGGTATGCATTGGTTTCGGCCAATACGTTTTCTCCGAATTGAAGTTTTAGGATGGAAAGTTTTGCGTCGATGTTGCGAAGCGTTTCTTTTTTGCTTTCTTCTAATAAGGCTCCATTCCGCACAAAACCCCGATAGGATTTTTCCAATAAAATGGACTGTTCCCGGGATAGGGATAGGTGATCTTTGTTTTCAAAAACAGCTTTCACCCGTGTAAAGAGCGCAGTGTTTAGATTAATATCGTTTGCTAACTCGGATAATTTTGGAGCGATTTCCTGTGCGATCTTATCAAGTTCATCTGTTGTTTCTGCCGAATGTAAATTAAAAAAAATGTTGGCTATTCGATCCAATTCCATACCGCTATATGCCATGGCTTCGACAGTGTTTTCGAATGTAGGCGGCTCATTGCTATCAATGATTGTCTGGATTTCTGCTTTGGTTTTTTTAATAGCTGTTTCGAAAGCTGGCAGATAGTCTGCGGTTTTTATCTGGGAAAACGGGGCGGTATCATGCACCGTATTGAATTTTTGATTTAGTATTTGCATGTGTTAAAATTACAATTTTCCGTGTTTTTTATAGCATAACCCGCAAGATGTGGAGTTGTATTGACAAATCAAGTCTAAAAAGAACTATTTATAAAGATTAAGTCTGGCTTCACAGGGGTGAAATTCCGCCAAAATACGAAGGGGATGAAATTTTTTTGGCGGAATTTTATCCTTTTTTGTGATTATTTTCATCTCTTTTTTTGCATAGAAAGCCCTTTTAGGGTTTGTAAAGAGCGTTTTTTTTATGGGTCAGTTTTCATGGTAGTTTCGTCAACTGTTGGCAATGCTCTGTACGATGACAAAGACAAATAATCATCAAACGGGGCGGTTGTGTTACCTGTAGAAAGCCGTTTGTTCACGGGCAATAAAAACAATCTTTGAATTGCCCGGTATTTCAAACCGTTGAGAACATCTCGGCCAAGACGATAAATGGAAAACCAATATACCGGTCTTTTTAAACACGCTCCGTGGCTCCGTGTAACAATGCTTTGCTGCTTGCTGTCATGTAGCTTATGTCTTGTTCTAAGTTGCCTCGTGTCATTAAAAAACAAGACGTCCCTGATAAATTAATGATCTGATGGGTGAAATTCGAGATACCGCTTCAGCCGAACAACTCGCATCGACAAGGATCATATCGGCTGCTGCCCCAGCTTTGGGCCATTGTTGTGTACCTTCGGAATCCAACGGGATTAATCCACCGGTTGCTAGTGCTAGGGTTCGTGACAAATCGTATTCGTTTCCTGAACCGTATAATTCGGCGATAAGTTGCATTTTTTGCAACATATTGCCCGATCCAAAAGTTCCCCAATGGTCTTGTATATTGTCGTTGCCTATTAATACATCTACTCCGTATTTCAGAAGGGTAGGAATTGGCATAATATGTCCGCGAAGAGGCACCGAAGAAGCGATGCCAATCTGAGCGGCAGCTAGACGCTCAGCGATTTCTTGGGTCTCGACAGGTGTTAAGTGAGCTAAAACGAAGGCGTGACTTACGAATGTACGGCCTTGTAATTCGGGATTTTCTAAAACGCGGTCAACTAAGTACTGCATAGTTCGTATACCTGATTCTCCAGTTTCGTGCAAATGGATGTCAATCCCCTTATTGTTTTCCAGCGCAAGTTGGATGATGAAATCTAATGGTTTTTCGATGCTTCCATCGATACTGAATGGATCTAAGCCACCCACAAAATTTACTGCTGGCAATTTCGCTGCTTCCGCTAGCAGGGGAGCAGTATCCGTGTAGTAAATACCATGTTGAGGGAACGCGACAAGTTCTGCACCGAATGATCCACCGATATTCTCCAATGCGGTGAGGAGATGCTCTAAAGAAGTTAGTCCAGAGGTCGGTTCAATGTTGAAATGGGAACGGGAAAAACCGGTTCCATAGCTCTGTAGAAATCGAATGAGTTTCTCTGCCCGTTCGGTTGAAGTCTTCAAAAGCTCAGGAATAAGTTGTTGCTCCATTGCGATCATATCCCTAACAGTGCGCTTGGATTTTGTTATAGCTTGCCACGGTAATCCAAAAAGTGTTTTGTCTAGATGGGCATGCATATCTCGAAACGAAGGTAATAGTAAGCAGCTTTTCGCGTCGATAGCATCAGCGGTCGGATTGTTTGGCCGAATTCGGTCGATGGTTGTTCCAGCTATATCGATGGTAAATAGATCTGTCTGTGTGCCGACAATTTCGTCATTCTCTCTGATAAACTCCGTTTCAAGACGAACGTTCTTTAAACTATAGCGATGAGGTGATGTATGTTGTATCCGCATAATGTTACTATTTGTTGGTGTAAAAGTACGGGATATGAAAAGAAGACGTCGTGTAAATATCCTGCCTCCTTTTGTATAATTTATCATTTTTACTCATCGAACGGTAAGTCAGGGCTTCCTTCTTATTTTTGTTCGCGAAAGGCAGTGGGTGTCATGTTTGTGTGTGTCTTGAAAAATTTAGAAAAATTGGCGTGATCATAAAAGCCCAAATCAAAGGCAATTTGCTTAAATGTTAAATCCGACGCTTTTAGTAGCCGCTTGGCTTCTAGGAGTATACGATCTTGTATGAAATGAGAAGCCGATCGGGAAGCGTGCTTTCTACATAACACATTCAAATAGTTGGCTGATATATGCAGTAGATCCGCATAAAATGAAACAGTGTGTTGCACCTTATAGTGTTGTTCGACGAGATGGATTAATTTTGATATGACAGGCACCGACCGAAAGATGTCAAAATCTTTGAAGGTGCGTTCGGCGATTTTGCTAATGAGAAGGCCAACGACTTGACAACGTGCTTGCACCAATTCCCAAAGTACTGGCGGGTGTTGAATTTCCTGCTCGATGGCTTTAAACTCTTGCAGCAAGGTTTGGAACGTTGGTTCTGTAAGTTGCATTACTGGATGTTGCTGATAATACATAGACGGGTAACGGAACGATGACGAAATACGTTCAAATACCGGACGACGGATCATGAGCTGATAGGCTTCCGTCTGTTCGAAAATATGCCACTGATGGACTTGGTCCGGGAAAACGAGATGGATCTGGTAATCTCCGAGCGTGTACTCGGCAAAATCAATCATATGCAAACCTTCTCCTCGACGAAAGAGCATAATGATAAAAAAGTCATGTTTGTGAGGGCTTTCAATCAACCGCTCACCATAAAGTTTATGAAAGAGTACGTCGCGGTCATTCCGATGGTCGGGATCAAATTTCTGAATATTGAATACCGGGAAATACTCGGAAGATGGAGATGTTAATGATCTACTCATGATGCCACGATTATAATAGTAGGTAGCTTTGAACTGCCGTACGTAAATATAGCAAAAATTGGTGGAGTAAGTCGTGCTGTATTAGAGATGGTCTATACGTCGTTGTATGTATCCCACTGTATCCAACCGAACGGAGGTGATGTTTTTTTTAGACACTTTTGGGATGCGTATACATTTTCGTATTTTACAGCTATCAATCACGTATGTTAGAAAAACCCCTTATCCTTTTATCGCATGCATTATCCGGAGGGATTTTGGTATCACTGGGCCTTGCGTTTTTTTCTGGATTATTACATGTTAATCGACGAGGTAACCGCTGGATGGCAGCTTTCTCGTTATGTTTGAGCACCGTGTTTATCCAGCAGTTGGTTGAGTTGGCATTTGGAGAAACGATCTCTGTGGGGCTTCTTATTGTACTTGAGTTACCGCGATGGGCGATTGTACCGTGCTTTTATATGGCTGTTCGTTTTTATCTTGCCCCCCAATGCGAACAAAAGGCGTATTTGTTGCATTTTATCCCAACCATAGTGTTGTGTACCCTACTTTTTGCTCCGTTGCTGGGCATTGAAATACCAACGCTACCCATGCTTGGCATTTGGTTAGTGCGTTATTTTTTGTACATACAGGTGTTTGGCTATGGAGTAGCGTGCGCGTTGTTGATTAGAAATCACCAACGGAATGTACCTCGTTTTACTTCCGATGTTCGATCTGTAGATCTTTTTTGGATAGAGGCTTTATTAATTGCCTTTGTCCTGATGGGTTTTTGGAAGGTGACCGGTTCCGTTTTTTTTGCAAGTGCCTGGTTAGATACGGGGCTATATTTGTTGCTTATATTGTATTTTGCATATCACATGTTGTTCCAAAAAGCTATTTATCCAGTGGTAGACACTGACGTGTCTGACTTACAGGACGCAATTTCCGATCGGCCGTCGTCCGACCGGGAACGACTCACGGCCGATCAGTTGGCGTTGTTCGTGAATCGATTGCACGTGCTCATGGAAGAGGAGCGCTACTTTTTGGATCCTAGCCTATCGTTGCCTGCCCTAGCGAGCAAGCTGCATCTTTCTGTTCATGAGTTATCGTATGTGCTGAATGCCGGTGTCAGAATGAATTTCTATCAATATATTAACACCTTACGTCTAACCGAGGCAAAGCGGTTGTTGTCTGTAAAAAATACACAATGGTCTGTGCAGGAAGTAGCTGTTCGTTCGGGCTTCAATTCGAAGACAACATTTTATAGTGCATTCAAAAAAGATACGGGATTAACGCCAAAACAATATATCCTCCAATTGCAAACGCATTCGTGACTTTTGATTTCGGCTGTATACAGCGGGAGACACCGTTGATGTTTCCGATGTAATATTGTGGAAAAAAGATGAAAAGATTTTCTTTAATCCTAAAGAAAACCATTGTCGGAACAATGGTGATCTTATCTATTCGGGACGGAGTGAGCGTCGATTATGCGACCGCTCAGGTCGTTAGGGAACAAACACAAAAGAGCCTGCGGCAACTGATTGGCTTTTATCGTTTTCCGAATCGTGTGGCCTTTATTCAGTTTTATATGGAGGGCGATCGCTTATGGCTAAGCAGGTGTGGGATCAACGTATCTATCCGTTGACGCAGATGAATGCCATAACTTTCGTTTCGGAAAAGGAGAGGTATCGCGTGGTGTTCGATTCGGCGACAGCACCAAGGCGAGCGACCATTTTAAATAGGGTAGCTTTGCAGCGGGTTGATTTCGATCCGGCAAATACAGGTATTTTTAATGCAGAGCAAACCAAGACGTTTGTCGGACGTTATGCCATGGCAGGAAAGAGCGATGTTCTACTGGATATAAAGCTTACCGATTTTGGTTTGCTACTCCGACAGCTTTGGGACGACAAAAAAATAGCCTTACGGCATTTATCAACTCATGATTTTATAAATGATTCGTTGGGCATGCCGGTTTCTTTTGAAAGAGACGCGCACGGAGTTCTGCGGCTCCGTTGTTTTGAAAATGATGTTTGGGTACCCGTAACCGATTTGCGATGAAAATTAGCCGGATTAGGATTATATCAACTGTAGGTGTAATGCTGTTTGTCACTTCGGTTGTCACGTTTGGACAAAGTGTTGCGGATCCTCACTTCCGGGTGCGTATTACAGATCCTCTGTCGGAAACAGATAAAGGATCGCTGATCTACTTCGATGTTGCGCATAACAACCCTTTTTCTATACACGGTCAGTATAAAGCGTTCGCGGATGTCCTCCGTGCTGATGGTTACAGGCTGGTAGAATGTGATGAAAAGATAACTCGTGATATTTTAACACAAGCGTCTCTTTACGTGAGCGTAAATGCGCTAAACGATTGGACCGACTGGAAATTAGCAAATCAATCTGTTTATAGCGAAGAAGAGATTGAAGCTTTGTACAGATGGGTACATGATGATGGAGGAAGTTTATTTTTGATTACGGATCATATGCCTGCAGCCGGAGCGATCCGATCTTTGGCAGGTCGTTTCGGCTTCAACGTAATAAACGGATTTACGCAACGTATGGAAAATCAGCCTGAAATGTTTTATAGGAGAATGGCCCAGGTGCTTGCTTCGCCTGCAACAGATTATCGAAATAGAGAGGTGGATAGCTTACGAGGATGGGGAGGGAGCGCTTTCCTTGCCCCTAAGGAGGCTTTGGTATTTTTACAATTAGGGGATCAATTTCGACTTTATTTACCCACTCAAGAAGCGGATATGCGCAATGCCCAACGAGGTTCGGTTGCTTATATTGACGGGCGGCACTTGAATACTGGAGCGTTGTTGGCGTGTGGCAAGGGACGTGTTTGTTTGTGTAGTGACGGATCGCTATTCGCCGCATTACTTCACGGCGTGAACAGTGTCCCTCGCGGGATGAACGACCCTGCTGCAAAGCAGCATATCCACCTCTTGCGTAATATCGTGCAGTGGCTGGATGGTCAATTTTGACGAACGCTTGTTCGTCCAAATGATCGATGTTTACGTGTAATAGCTGGACACCTTCCTAAGTTGTCGGGAGATTCTATCTTCGCGTAAACATCATTTTTTTATGGATTTCAGCGTATGTAATCATTTCAAAAGACGCTTTTCACAACGGCTGGCTTCTGCGTGTCGTGTATATTTGGGCAAATCCTTATGCGTAACGACCATCATCGTATTTTTTGGCAGTCTTCACCCTGTCTTTGGAGCGCTATAAGGGTTGATTGTCTCGGCGAACTATTGTCTGGACGCAACGGCTATCCATCACTTGTATTGTTCTTGCGAGTCTAGGTATGACAGTATTTGGTCAAAAAAAAAGATCCTTTTTTATAATCCTGATGATTATTAGTATATTGGTGTTGCCAATTCACTAGATATGATCATTGCCTTTTTCGTTATTTGTATCGTTATCGCTGCCGTGTACTATTTGCTGCTTCGGAACAAGAATTTTTGATTCATTGTCTCAGAACGGGCGCGAAGAACGAGTTGCATATACCATAATCGGCCTGCCATCGCCAATATGTATTTCCATGTCGCTAGGTGAGGTACGACGGTGTCAGGAATCACTATTGATCGCGTCGATATGTGTGCTGTATAGGCTTTTAAACCGTTTGTTTTCTATCACTATGTTCTTTGTTATCTTCCTGCGAACACGCGAAACAGTCTTTTCGGGTACCTTTGCTTCCTCAAATACTGTGACAGCTAATACACCGGAGAGTGATGCGGGGGTATCCGTTTAGGGAGGAAAAGGAAACAAGCCTCTTCACATATGGGATACGGTTTGGAGACTATTCAAATGGAATTGCGGATGCCGCCTGAGTTCGAAGGCTAATCTGTACGTTGCTATGATGGTATCGTCTTTATGACGATTAAAGGGGATACATTAACCTGAAGGTTCAAGATCCACCTACGTATACCCGAAACATCGATGGACGGGTGTATCTATCGAGTACAAGAGGGTGCGCGACACACTCATAAAAGTGTATAAACACATGGCAGTCGAAAAGGTTTATGCACTTGACGTTCTGTCGTTTGAAACCGTTTCGAGATCCGTCAAATCGTGGCCGCAAAAAGCAAAAATATGGGAGAGGACGCACTTAACGGAAGTCATACTTGTCAGCGCCGATACGTGGGGCATCGATGATCATCGTCTAACGTTTAATCCTGCCGGGCCAGCAAACGGAGATGAGCAAACGTTAATTTGCTAAAAATTGTCTTGCACCAGTTCCATATTAGCCGCGGCACCTGCCAAATTGCCTGCAGCGACTGCATTTGCTACGGAGCGCATACCACTTGAGTTATCGCCACAGGCAAATACCCCGGGTACGTTCGTTTTTTGAAAGGCATCAATTTTAATGTGGCCCTGCTCAGTTTCCGTACATCCGAGTGTACGGTGTATATTACTATGTTGTTGAAAAGGAACAGCTGCATACAGAGCGTCCATTGTAAGATGGTCTGTGCCTTCTAAGACGAGTTGCCGAACATGCCCTTTTTCGTGTATAAGCGAAATGAGGGGAGCCTCGATAAGTGTGATATCGTGTTGGCGTAGTTTCTTTAATTGTTTTGCGTCTAGATTTGCTGTGCCGTTCGTAAGAAGTGTTAAATCAGCTGTTAGGTTCCGAACCAGTGAGACGAGGTGCATTGCGCGTTCACCATTTGCTAATATAGCTGTTTTTTTTCCGCGGAATTCATAACCATGACAGTAAGGGCAGTGAATAGCCGTAATTCCCCAACAGGCGTCAAAGCCCGGTATCGTTGGTAGGATATCCTTGATTCCTGTCGCTAAAATCAGTTTTTTTCCTTTAAAGTATTCCCCGTTTCTATCGGTCCGAACGACGAATATACCATGCTCCTGTGTGACGTTTTGGGCTCGTCCGCTCTCCCAGTACACTGTGGGATAGGCCAGCACTTGCGATTTTGCCGTCAACGCAATCTGCGCAGGTGTGGCACCATCTTGCGTCAAAAAATTGTGCGAGTGCGGTGTTTGCCTATTGCAAGGAAGTCCTTCGTCAATAATCAACACCTTGCGTTGCGAACGTCCGAGAGTCATTGCTGCGGATAATCCTGCAGCACTTCCTCCAATAATAATGACGTCATAGGTACCGTATTTTTCTTCATTTAACATATTGTTTTGGATTTTATTAACTCAAAAATAAGCAAACTATAAATTTTACTGCAATGTTGTTGCGTTTAAAAAATCGAATATGGCATTCTTTTGACGAAATGAAAAAATTGTTTATCGTATGAAATCCATTCTAAGAATTAAGTCGTAGATGTTCTAAAAAATGATTATAAACATTTAAAATTTAGGTTATGAAAGAGACAACCTCTACATCAGGAAGCTTCATTAAGGAGAGGGATCTACACGGAAGCGAGCGATTAGGCAGAAGGCATTTTCTGAAGGTCGCCGGAGTGGGTACTGCAGGAATAGCACTGCTCGGAATGATAGGCTGTGACAAAGACGGCGATGGGCCAGATATGGAAGGGGATGGATTGTATTTTGGCAGCGGAGACATTGCTATATTGAATTATGCATATGCTTTGGAACAATTGGAAGCGGCGTTTTATATCGAAGTTGCAAATAAGCCGTATGGCGGAATGAGTGATTGGGAAAAAATATTATTTATGGATATCCGGGATCATGAGATCGCTCATCGGGAGCTCTTTAAGGCAGCTTTGGGGAATAAGGCTATAGCTACTTTAGAGTTTAACCTTTCTGGCGTCAATTTTTCGAGTCGAGAAAGCGTGTTAGCAACAGCGAAAACGTTTGAAGATTTGGGCGTTTCGGCATATAACGGAGCAGGTTGGTTGATAAAAAATGAAGCTTATCTGCTATTAGCTGGTAAGATTGTGTCTGTTGAAGCGCGACATGCGGCGCTGGTGCGCGATCTTATTGACAATGGGACGTTTGCCAATGATGAAGTGATTGGTAACAATGGCTTGGATGTCGCCATGAGTCCTACCTTGGTCTTGCAGGCTGCAGCCCCCTTTGTTAAATCAAAAATAGACGTCCGCGACTTACCAACATATTAATTCATTTAAAATTACGTTGTTATGAACTTATTTGACATAGTTGACCAGATCACGCAGGTAGATCCAGAGTTTAATGAACGTGTGAACCCACGCCGAGAAGCCATCCGTAATATGATGTCTTTTGGTAAGAAGGTGTCACTGGTCGCAATGCCTTTTGTGCTAAGCGATCTTTTTAAACGTGCATACGGACAGACGCCAACAGACGTAAACGGTGTCTTAAATTATGCATTGACCCTCGAATACCTAGAAGCAGAATTTTATACAAAAGGAGCGGCCTCAGCAAATTTGGTGCCTTCGGGAAAACCCATGGGAGCCATTACGACAATCCGAGACCATGAAATTGCACATGTGGCGTTTCTGAAACAAGTTTTGGGAGACAAGGCCGTATCAAAACCAACCTTTGATTTTACGGCGGGCGGCGCTTTTCCCACGGTGTTTAGCAACTACGATACGTTTCTGGCCTTGGCCCAAGCTTTTGAAGATACTGGGGTTCGTGCATACAAAGGACAGGCTGGTTTGTTGAAAGGGAATAAAGTGGTTTTGACAGCTGCGCTTCAAATCCATTCGGCTGAAGCGAGGCACGCCTCGCATATCCGACAAATGCGAAGGGCAAGGGGTGGTGCAGCGGCAAGTCAGAAACCTTGGATCACGGGCGGAAATGACTCCGGCATAGGGGCTGCCGCGGATCCCATATATGCGGGTGAAGACAATAAAGTGCAAGCGGGTGTAGATATTACGAGTTTGAGCGGAGTTAATGGTAAGCTTCCTATAACGGCAGTAACGCAGGCGTTTGATGAGCCTTTGACCGCCACCGCCGTACTAGATATTGCGCAGCTTTTCATAAAGTAGAGGTAAGAAGTCGATAATCAAGACCCGTATCGGAAGATACGGGCTATTTTATAGATTGATGTTCGTTCTTACTAAAATAGTCGTTAGATGTTTCCCATCACGTACATCTCCGATAGGGTTGGTGTAGCGCTTCCACCTGCTTTTTCTAAGGTAATGGCAAAGGCTTGCGCTTTAGGGATGCGCTTCATTTCTAGCGGGGACTCTGTCGTTGTGATCGGTAGCATGCCTGCGTTGATGGGTTGTCCATCCACAATGGCCCACAGTTGATATTGTTTGCCGGAAGGCGCGGCGGGTAGATTGGTCGCGGCCAAGAAAACGTCGAATGTCCGCATATTCCATAAGACAACTACTTTACCGTCAGGAAATTTGTCTACGCCTTGTAGGGTAATAGTTCTGACTGATGGATGCTGTATTAGCTGCCAGCGTTCGTTTGCTGCGCGTAATTTTTTCTGTGCATGTTCTTGAATGGCGATAGCGCGCGCTGCGTTTTGTTGATCGTGCGCTCGCTGAACGAACAGCACGACGTTGGCACCTAAACTAAGGGCTAAAAGTACTGAAGCTGCAATCCATATCGGCTTTACATTTTTTGACGGTAGCTGTCGGATCGACTTTTCTTCCGGCAGTAAGTTTTCAGACGAAGTGGGGCCGTTCTCCAGTTCGGCAGCGGAGGAAGTAAGACGATTCCACAGGATCGCTTTTAAGGTATCGTCGGGTACAATCGCTTCTTGCGACGCCAATTCTTCTAAAAGCAATTGTGCATCGAGAATAGCTTGTTGCACTTCTGGGCTATTTTTGCGTACACATTCCAGGATGCTCACTTCCTCTTCGGTGGCAAGCCCCAAAACATACGATTCGATAATCCCGGACGATATGTATTCTTTAATATCCAACGTTATTGCGGCTCGTGTAATATTTCCCGTAAATGAAGTAGAGCTGATCGAACTCTTGTTTTTACCGTCCCTAGTGGTATGTTTAGATGATCCGCTATTTCTTGTTGCGAATATCCTTCATAGTAAGCCATTTCAATCAGTACTTTCCACTCCGGTTTCAGTTTTTCCAATATACTCTTGAATCCGATGTAATCGGATCTTTCAGCTTGTTCTGTTCTAGCAAAATTATGATTTTCTGAACTATTTACGACATCGGGAAGTGATTGGTTTTTTTGATCATTTTGTACGGCTTTAGATTTGATATAGTCAATGGCCGCGTGGCGGGCAATGTTAATCATCCAAGTATACAACCGGCCTCTTTCATGGCTGAATGATTCTATATGATTCCATATACTAACGAATACATTTTGTATAACTTCGTCTGCATAATTTTTGTGCAAAACGACACGAATAATTACGCCATATAAAGCTCCAGCATAGTGATCATAGAGATAATTGAATGCCCTTCGATCCTTTTTCTTGAGTAGATCGATCAACGTGTCTTCAGCTAAATAGTGTATTGGGCTCAATCAGTCTGTTTGTGTCTCAAATCTACCACAATATTTATACTAAACATCCTGCGTATTTTTACTGTATTTTGAGCACAAAGGTCGTTTTATATTTTAAAAATTTATTAATTGGTATATAATAATGCTAAATATACATGAGATATGAGCTGTTAAAAGACGTTATTACCCTCATTGAGGAATTTGAGTCGACTCGAAAAGAAGATGGCTGGACAGAGGACGTATTGGGTTTCAAAGGATGGCTATGTCGGCAACATAAGCGAGAAGAAGCTGCAGTCTCCCCTCCTGACTGGGAAGGAAAGGCGGAGGGCCGTAGCGCAGAAAGTGTCATTAGTACTATGTTAGTACATTTGAATCGATATGCGCGCATATATGCTAGGGCCGCAATGACGGGCTCGTCTTTCTCCACGCAGGAAGAGTTTATTTATCTAATAAACCTGAACGTTTTTGGACCGATGACCAAGATGGACTTGATCAAACGGAATATCCAAGACAAACCAACGGGCATGCAAATTATCAGTCGACTGATCAAACAAGGGTGGGTCAGTCAATCAAACTCAGAGGTTGACAGACGCAGCAAGGTAATATCAATCACGTTGACCGGGAAGAAAGCTTTGGAAGCACAAATGCCTAAGATACGACAGGCGACTCAAATTGTAGTGGGAAATTTATCGACCGGAGAGAAATTAGAACTTATACGGCTTTTAAGTAAATTGGATCGTTTTCACCACCCCATTTTCTTAGCGAACATGGATCAAGAGACATTATTAGACAGCGTGATGAAGCAGTATGGTTTGACGGAACAAAAAAAGAAAGATATATGAAGATTTATGTCTTGGAACGTACACAACATTTCAATTGTAGTATAGAGGAAGCATGGAGTTTTTTCACAGATCCGCACAATTTAGCGGCGATTACACCAGAGGACCTGAATTTTCGCATTCTGGGAGAATGGGATGGATTGTCCATTTATCGTGGAATGATTATAAACTATGATGTATCACCCTTGTTCGGTATCCGAATGCGGTGGCAAACAGAAATAACCCAAGTAGAATATCAGCGAAATTTCATTGATTATCAACGGAAAGGCCCATATCGATTTTGGGAGCACATACATGAGTTTGTGGCAGATGAAAAAGGCATTGTCATGAAAGATACGGTGCGTTATGCGCTGCCGTTCGGGTTTATTGGACGAATGGTTCATCGATGGATTGTACGAAAGCGTTTAAACAAAGTTTTTGACTACCGATACGCCGTGTTGGACGATTTACTTAATTATGAAGAATTGGATATCAATGAATTAGAACAAGACGATCAAACCACACGGAAATATGGCAAATAAGAAAAATAAACCAGGTTCCTGTGGATTTGTTTGATTGGGATCGTGTTTGTGGTATCATCATGTGCGACGATGCCACCGGGAGCTGTTCCAGTCCCGCCATTTGAATTAGATCGCTATTCCGATATGGCGGCTTTGGAGACCACTTTTCTGACACATTTTGATGCAGGCTATCATGTGATCGCATTGGCAGAGCAATATCGGTATGCGCTGGTTGCAGGAAAAGATTTGGATTATCTGAGGATAATGGCTCGTAAGCCTAAGATTCCGAAGGATGTCCGTGTCGCATTTCATGAGAAAGCAGAAGGGATTAGGGTATGATACGGATAGATTGGTATGGGTAAAACATTAGACGCTGTAATATGATAGAGAAATCTGTGGTCATTTTTTGGTTTAGACGTGATCTGCGCTTGGATGATAACCGGGGTTTGTGTCGAGCGTTGTCGCATGGAGGGAAGGTCTTGCCTTTATTTATATTTGATACGGACATCTTAGATGCATTAAATAGTAGAAAAGATCGACGACTGGTATATATACAACAAGCCTTGGTTAGATTACAAACAGAACTTCGGAAGCAAGGCAGTGACATCTGTGTTCGCCATGGTGTTCCAGAGATGATTTTTCGAGAACTGTTAAAGACTTATTGCATTAGTGCCGTCTATTGTAACGAAGATTATGAGCCGGAAGCAATACGTCGGGACAACGATGTACGCGAGATATTGGAAGAGCATGGAGTAACCTTTCATACCTATAAAGATCAAGTTATATTCGATGCCAGAGAGGTGCGAAAGGCTGATGGGAGTCCGTACTCTGTTTATACGCCTTATAGTCGACAATGGAGGGCAAAATTAAAGAAAGAAGATTACACAATGGAAGAACCGGACGTAGGGCAATTGCTTTCCATACACTTGGATCCCGTCCCGCCCTTATCTGCTGTAGGATTTTTGGAAACCGGAGACCGTTTTGACCAACCCACGCTGGATGAGCGCTTGATTAAAGATTATGATCGGTTTCGTGATTTCCCTGCTTTAGATCATACTACTCATCTAGGGGTAGCACTTCGTTTCGGTACGCTTTCTATCCGACGATGTGTTGCCGTCGCTCTGCAGCATAATGAGACCTGGCTAGGTGAACTAATCTGGCGCGAATTTTTTATGCAGATATTGTTTCATTATCCAGCGGTCGTAAATCGGTGTTTTAAAGAGAAATACGAACATGTTTCTTGGCGTAATAATGAATCCGAATTCTATCACTGGTGTACTGGAAATACTGGCTATCCTTTAGTAGACGCGGGTATGCGTCAATTGAATCAGACAGGATTTATGCATAACCGCGTACGCATGGTGGCAGCAAGTTTTTTAACCAAACATTTGCTGGTAGACTGGCGTTGGGGAGAGGCTTATTTTGCAGAGAAACTTTTGGATTACGAATTGGCATCCAATAACGGGAATTGGCAGTGGGCGGCTGGATGCGGTTGCGATGCCGCCCCCTATTTCCGTATTTTCAACCCACAAGAACAGACGAAGAAGTTTGACAAAGATCTACACTATATTAAACGATGGAATCCCGATTTCGAATCGCTATCGTGTCCCCCCCTTGTCGATCACGTTTATGCGCGGGAGCGCGCGCTGAAAGTTTACAGGGCTGCACTAGCCGACCGTTAATACACGTTTTGTCGTAGGTTTCCGATCGATCACATACCGATCGGAAACTCGTTAATCAAGGAATTTGACAAAGTCATTGATGTCGTTTCGTACCTTTTTCATGCTCGCCAACCAATCGTTGTCCGTATCGCGGTAGCCGATAGGTAGTAATAATACACTACGCAAGCCTTCTGTACGCAAATGAAGTAGTTCATCCAGTTCATGGTTGCTAAAACCTTCCATAGGTGTGGAGTCAATGCGCAATTCAGCGGCTTGCGCAATGGCTAGGCTAAATCCGATATACGCTTGTCTTGCTGTGTGTACGAAATTCTCGTCCTCAGTCTGTGGCAAATAAAGATTTTTGAGCTTATCGGTATAAGAGCTGAAACGTCCACGGGGCAGACCACGTTGATCTGTGGTTTTGTTGTAAATTTCATCGATGCGTTCCTCTGTATAGCGATCCCAAGCGGCAAATACCAAAACATGAGAAGCTTCGGCAACGATCTGTTGTCCAGCAGCAATAGGAACCATTTTGTCCTTGATGTCCTGATTAGTGATGACTAGTATGCGATATTGCTGAAGACCGGAGGAGGTAGGCGCCAAACGCGCCGCTTCGAGGATGGTACGTATATCTTTGTCAGAGACCTTTTTGCTCGGGTCATATTTTTTGGTGGCATAGCGCCAGGTTAAATCGTCTAATAAAGCCATGATTTAAAAGTTTGATAATAAAACAGATAATATTGCTAACAAGGCGGGTACAGCTTGTAGGAAAAATATTTTTTTTGAAACCGTTATCGCACCGTAAATTCCTGCGATAACAACGCAACTCAAGAAGAATAAGCGAATATGACTTGCCCATAAGACATCCGTTATTAAGAAAGACCAAATCAATCCAGTTGCCAAAAATCCGTTATAAAGTCCTTGATTTGCAGCCAGTTTTTTGGTTGGCTTGAATAACTCGTCGAGCAACGACCCTTTGAATGTCTTTTTGCCTTTGTTTTCCCAAGAGAACATTTCGATCCAAAGGATATAAAAATGTTCAATGGCGACGATTGCTGTCAGTACGGAAGCTACTGTTGTCATATGTTTATGCTAGATTAGAAACTTGAAGTTGCACATCGATATTTCCACGGATAGCAACCGTTTCTACCACCTCGGGCCATTAAAGAGGCTGTATAAAGTGTCTTCATTTATTGGATTTTTTGTAGTATTTTACATGAAATCTGTCGAAGCTGGTGCAGATCTCCCTCGTCGATCTTCAGTGCGTCAATCAATTGAGCGGGAATTTTAGCTGCGCTTTTTTGAAGAGCGATTCCTTCAGGGGTAAGGCTGACCTCAACGACACGCTCGTCTTGGGAAGAACGATTTCTGTTTAAAACGGCCTTCGCTTCCAGCCGTTTTAATAATGGGGTCAACGTGCCGCTATCTAAGTGCAGCTTTATGCCGAGCTGGTTCACCGTTTGTGGACCACGTTCCCATAGTACCATCAGCACCAAATATTGCGGGTAGGTTAGCCCAAGATCTTCTAGTAATGGACGGTAGGCATTGACGACTTCACGAGCCAGCGCATACAATGGAAAACACGCTTGATTTTCCAATTTTAATTGATCAGCTATCTCATTATTAGCATTCATGAAACAAAGATAACGCATTATTATATTGTGCACAATATAATTTTGTAATAGAAAAGTAAAACGTAGTGTAGAGAGAAAGATAGACTCTTACCAGTCGTAGTATTACAGCAGATACTAGCGGACACCGGATTTTACAAATAGATTGGACCGTTTAATTCTCGATCACGGTATAATTTAGTTAATCTCGCAACGTATCTGTAACGTTGGATATGATTGTTGAGAAGATGCTTACGAAAGAAAAAAGTTGCCTGCAATAGGGGCAACTTTTTTATAACATTCGTATTTACTTCTTCTTCGTTGCAGGCTTCTTTTCCTGCCCAGTTGCATCTTCAAAATCGCGATAAATTAGTCGTTCGATAGCTTTTTCAATACGCTCACGGCCTTCTTCCTCGTTGATATCGATACCTCCGATTGTACTACCGTTGTTTTTTGCATGCAATGTCAAGTAATAGATACCTCCTAAAATAATGGCCAATGTTGCTCGGATATCCACACCAGTGCCTTTGAATTTTGGATCAAGAAAATTGAGCAAATGATTGCCTACGTCCTCGCGATCGTCCGCTACTTTACGGAGCAATTTGCTCTTCATCCCCATTTCCCAATGTATAATGCGTTGAATGGATTTGTCTTTTAAAAAGGAGTCAAATTGTACTTGAAACACTTCGTTTGTTTCTGCAGGGCCAATTAGACTTGGGTTTTCGAGTAACTCCGATAGTTGCGTTTTGGATTTTGCTGACCAAAAATCTTTCTCCAAAATATACTCTTCAATGAGACCGTCTAAACTGCCAAAATATAAGTAAATAAGTTTTGGATTTAAACCAGACTCCTTCGCGATGTTGGTAATCGTTAAACCGGAATATGTGTATTTCTGTAATACTTTACCAACGGTAGCCACAAGTCTACGTTTTGTTTTTTCCTTATCCCGGATCGGTCCTGAAACAACTTTCCGCGGTTTTTTTACGGGAACGTTTTCAGATTGTTCTAGTACTTCATTTTTCTTTCGTGCCATGGTAGATAATACCTTCTTTTTTATATAGTGTTCGAGTGTAAAATTGCTTATTTCAATTGGAAATATCAATAGGTTCTTGAAAAAAAAATATAGATCTGATACTTAAAAATTAGGCATTTAGCCCGATAATAGGGCGTTTGCAGGTAATTTAATTCTTCTAATTTTTCCATGTTAAATTTTGTGAAAATCAGTATAAGGTGTGCAGTTGTAACCAAATTTTGTGTTCAAACATCTATCAACGTGTGAGATTATGGCTATTGCCTCAAAATGCGAGGGATTGTCTACACGTGTATGTGTACTAACACCTGAAATACCACTTTGGTTTTTTTCTGTACCGATTGAAAAATAACTTTGATCCAGAATGACGAAAAAATCCCTAACCGAGCTAGGTCAGGGAAAATTCATTAGTGGACGCGCGATTGTCAATGTAGGTTCGATGTATTAACCTTGTTTAATAGTTAAAACAATAAATAAAACAAAAGGCACGCAACATAAGAAGAGCAAACCTAGATATAAAAAGACATCCATGTAAGATAAGATGGTCGCCTGTTTCACCACCGAACCTTTCACGAGCTGTTGAACTTTGGATAGGGCTTCGTTGGGAGCAGAACCTTCGTTGAAGAAGGATGCTTGCATTGCTGTGATCCGTTGTTGCACCTCGAACAGTGTACGGTCGATATGGGAAATAAGGCCGACACAATGATGTTGGCTATCCCTCGAGATAAAGGTGGTAATCAAAGCGATGCCGAAAAATCAACCAAGTTGACGGCTCAATTGCCAAAATTGACAACTGAAGATTGCTTCAATGTATTAGTATCGTTAAGGAAGGTAGACCATTTACACATATCGGTGAAAGTGTGTTAGGTTTTGGCATCTAGTTCATTCCGAGTTCATCAGCATGCATTAATTGCAGCTGTGCGCTTTTTGTATGGATTTCGCCTGGCGTAGATTAATCAAATGAACCGTAATTTCCTCAAAAGGGGCGTCCCGCAGATGAACTGAGTGTTTCGAATACGTTCTTCTCAAGCAGTCTATTTCTTCGGCCTAATTGCGACGTAAAATAAAAGAAAATCGGTATACTTGTCCGCATGAAATTAAATAACATCAAACAGAATCGTTACATAGTTCTCTCGTTAGTTGTTCTTCTCGGTGTTGGATGTAAAGAAAAAATTAAAAAACAAGACCATGTTTTACCCGATACAACAAAGCCATCCTTCGCGATCGACGCGACCGATTTAAAACAGCGTTATACACCGAATGAGATATTGATGCTACGGCTACGCGATGACGCAAATCGACCTATCGATTCGGTAATTTACTATGTGAATGAACGAGAAATTGCGAAGGTGCGTGGGAACGATTCTGTTCGCTACGTATTATCTGATGGGAAATTTGGCATTCAGATTCTAAAAGCTATTGTGTACAGTGATGGTGAGATAGAAGAGGATGCTGTTCGGGTAGATTTCTTACCATCTACCGAACCACAATTGCGTAGTTATAAGCTAATCAATACCTATCCGCACGATAGCAGGGCGTATACCCAAGGTCTGGAATTTTATAGAGAACATCTGATAGAAAGCACAGGAAATGGAGAGGGACCTTCGGGCAATAAAGGGATATCGAGTGTACGCATCGTAAATGCCACGACAGGGGAGATCATAAAAAAACTTGAACTAGACGATGCGATCTTTGGAGAGGGCGCGACCGTATTAGGTGATAAATTATATCAATTGACATATAAAAACAATGAGGCGTATGTGTATGATATCCGTACCTTGGAAAAAGTTCAAACGCTACCTTATTTTCAATATATGGAAGGTTGGGGGTTGACCAACGACGGAAATAAATTGTATATGTCTGACGGTTCTGAAAATATTTATTTGCTCCATCCGTCAGATTTTTCCAAAGCTGATTACCTGCGTGTAGCGACCAATAAAAACATCGTTCCTGCGGTTAATGAACTTGAATGGGTAAACGGTAAAATTTATGCAAATTTTTATGGAGAAGATCTGATCGGCGTGATCGATCCAAGGACGGGCGCAGTCGAAGCATTAGTTGACCTGTCTGCGTTACGGGAACAGGTGACGCCACATGTTGACTTGGATGTTCTGAACGGGATTGCGTACCGAAAAAAAACAGACACGTTTTTCGTGACCGGAAAAAATTGGGACAAAATGTTTGAAATTCAAATTGAGCCTTAGTCTACCAAGTTTGTGCGGTTGAACGGGTCTTGCGGTTTAGTTAACAGCATTTCTGTGAGTCCTTCCAAGCGGAAAAGAATCTGCCCAATTTTCAAATCAGACCATCCTTTTTTTAATTGATACGTAAAACGTGGCACATCTTGCTGTACGTCACAATCAAGATACCATGTTTCCACTTCATGCCTTTGCACTTCAACGGCTTCTTTCAGTTCGTGAATATGCGTAGTTATGAAAAATAAGCTTGTCTGAAAACCCATCAAGCCTTGTATAGTTATTTTGCTGATTTGTGCTGCATCTTCCATATTTGTCCCTTTAAATAGTTCGTCAAATATGGCGAAACAAGCTTCTCCCTTTTGTGCATGTAAGACTACTTCTTTTAGTCGCTTGATTTCCATCATGAAGTGACTATATCCGCTAGCCAAATCGTCGTTATGATCTATCATGATGGAGAAATGGTTAAAGAACGGTATTATTGCACTTTTTGCAGGTATGGCTAGGCCAAGATGAGCTAGAAATACGCATAAGCTCACCGTTTTTAATAATGTAGATTTTCCAGACATGTTCGCGCCCGTAATCAGTATAACCTGTTTCTCTGTGTAAAAGTTAGCAGCCACTGGCGATTCGATATATGGGTGATACGCCTGTTGGACGTTCAACTGACGACCACCTACTTTCGGAAAAACAAAGCCATTTTTATGGATGCCAATGGCTAGAGACATGTACACTTCGAACTGCTGAAGAGCGTTAAAAAAACGTTCGGTTTGTTTGTTTTTTTGTCGTTTAACGAGTAATTCAATGAACGACATAACCTGTCGTAAACCGAATCGGCCTTTTCCTATACTTTTCATAAAAGTAGACAAGTTGAATGCATCGAGAAATTGACAAAGGAATACAAGTTCTTTCTGATAAGACGTGGGAAATGCTTGGATATCAATATCGTCTAATAGTTTGTGTTTTAAGTGATAGAAGAATGTGCATACGTGTATCAGATCCCCAAGGATTCGGTTGCGGAATGTTCCTGAGCTATAATATCGAACAATGTCTCGACTACGGTAGATATGTAAATCCGGATGGAATACAATTTGGTAGGTATCGTAAAAATCCGTAGCCGAGTAAGAGAAGGTGTCAAATAGCGCTTTATTGCTAATAAATCCTTTCAAGATAAGTTGTCGGTATTCTATTTGGTCGAGTGTCGTAGCAGGGATTTCGAACCACTTTTCCAACACGTTTTTCGACATTTGGTTAAATGTGTAATCAAAAAGCGGAACAATGTGTTCCCGTATATATAAGTCTCGTGTATTGGTCATAAAAAAAGGTATATATGATACACAAGTTAAAAAAAATGAAAAGCCATTGTGTCCGCTTTAAGTTTTTTTAACAATTCGTGGGCAGCTTCACTATAAAAAACATGCGATGGTTTACCATTGCCATCTCTTGGGTATGTGTACGGTGTCCGTTACATCCGCATGCCGATGATAATGCGTAAACGGCATGTATACCGGATTAAGCCATGCACATCTCATGGAAGCAAAATCGCCTTACGTTCACGGGACTATAGGATGCGGCGTTAGAACCCGTTGAGATTCTATTCCATCTATTTTCGGAAGTATAGCAAACAAATTGCTTTAACAGGAGTTTAATAGTTAGCTAATGATTTAGTCATCTGAAAGATAGACTTTTGTACCATGAATAGTAAGCTTAGCTTTTATCTGCGGATAATGGCTGGTCTTTTCGGACTTTTTTTTGGCGCGGGATGTAGCCCAACTAGCGAATCCATCAAAATGAAGGGCTCGGATACCGAGGTTAACCTCGCCGTCAATTTAGCGGAGAAGTTTACCAAGCAGGATCCTGATTTTAATATTGCGATTTCAGGCGGAGGATCAGGACTAGGAATTACTTCTTTGCTGAATGGGCAAGCCGATATTGCCAATTCTTCACGACCTCTTTCTGCAGAAGAAATAGAACAGTTTAAACAGAAAAAAATAGCAATCCGGACGGTCGTATTCGCGGAAGATGCAACGGCTTTTATCGTTCATCGGGATCTTCCGCTGGAGGAGATTGATCTCGAAACATTAGGAAAAGTACTAAGCGGTCAGCTGAGAAATTGGTCCGAGATAACATCTGTCAATTTACCTATTAACATCTATGGGCGTCAAAGCAGCTCGGGCACACATTCGTTTGTGAAGAAAAAGCTGGCAATTGAATTTTCCACAGCAGCAAAAGAGATGACCGGGAATGCACAGATCATCGAGGGAGTTAAGGCCGATCGTTCCGGCATTGGCTATGTCGGAGCAGGATACGTAGCACACGATCCCCATGCTGTACAATACATTAAAATATTGAAAATCAAGGAGACAAAGGCGGGGGCAGCTGTGTCGCCTGTTGATCCGGGAGCGATAAAACAACGATTGTATTTCTTTCAGCGACCACTTTATCAGTACGTACTTTCATCATCTTGGGAGAAAGTTGCACCTTTTATACAATTCGAAAAAGGTGCAATAGGACAATCCGTTATCGAAGCACACGGCTATTACCTGATTAATTAATCTATCGCTCATGAAACTTAAAACGCGCCTTTCCATTGATGTTTGCTTTAAATATATATTTAAAGTTACCGGACTACTTGTTTTGCTTCTTTTAGGCGCGATATTGTTCATGTTGATCTATAATTCCATCTCTTTTTTTCTGGATGTCAGGCCTATTGATTTTATCACAGGACTGGAATGGAATCCCACTGGCGATACACCGAAATACGGTATCTTACCGTTGATTATCAGTACAACACTTGTCACGATGGGCGCGATGGCTATTGCTATTCCTTTGGGGATAGGAACAGCCGCGTTTATTGCTGAATATGCCAGTCCACGGTTAAAAAACATGTTGAAACCCATCATTGAAATGTTAGCTGCGATTCCCTCAGTCGTTATCGGCTTTTTAGGTATTGTTGTTGTCGGGCCGGGTATAGCGAACTTGGCCGATTTGCAAAACGGCCTCAACGCATTGAACGGTGCTATTTTGTTAGCGGTTATGGCTTTGCCGACGATAATAACAGTGGCCGAGGACGCGATTCACGCTGTACCGAAAACCTATAAGGAAGCGAGTTACGGCGTAGGAGCGACTAAATGGCAAACATTACGAAAAATAGTTATCCCAGCGGCTGCACCAGGCATTATAGCAGCAGTCATGCTCGGTGTTGGGCGTGCTATTGGCGAGACCATGACGGTGCTGATGGCCACAGGCAATGCTGCGTTGCTGCCAACAGGGATGTTTGCTTCTGTGAAAACCATGACAGCAACCATTGCTATCGAGATGGGTGAAGTGCCCTATCAGACTACGCATTATTATGCGCTTTATGCTATTGCGACAGTGCTTTTCTTTATGACATTGTTAGCGAATATCTTGGGAGAATATTTTATTAATAGGTTTAGAAAATACCATGCGGTTTAGAGCTGAAAGAATAACGACGATTGTCGAATGGGGGACGCTGTTACTGAGCACAGGACTAGTCTGTTTTTTTCTGGTTATTATTTTGTGGGAAATTGTTTCCAAAGGTGCAGCAGTTATCAGTGCGGAGTTTGTTTTGCAAGTTCCTAAAGAGGGGATGACCGCGGGAGGGATACTAACACCGATTATCGGTACAGTGTTACTTACCTTGCTAACAGCGCTCTTCGCAATTCCATTTGGCGTGTGTTGCGCAGTCTATCTGCAGGAGTATGCTTCAAATAACTGGTTTACGCGAACCATTAGGGCTTCTATTCGAAATTTGTCTGGCGTACCATCAATCATTTATGGACTGTTTGGTCTAGCTCTTTTTGTTCAGGGATTGCAATTCGGAACGTCGTTACTAGCTGCAGGCTTAACGTTAGGATTACTGTCGTTGCCTTACATTATCACGACCGCCGAAGAAGCGTTGATGCGTATCCCGAACAGCATGCGGGAAGCCGCGTTGGCTGTAGGCGCTACCAAATTTGAAACTATTCGAGATGTTGTACTACCCTCCTCCATGTCGGGTATACTGACGGGTGTGGTATTGACCTTATCACGCGCAGCTGGCGAGACTGCCCCGATTTTATTCACGGGGGCGGCTTTTTATATTAATCAAACGCGAGCTTCCGTCAATCAAGAATTTATGGCCTTACCCTATCACTTATATATGTTATCCACGCAACATCAGTCCATCGACGCCGTCCGTCCCATTGCGTACGGTACTGCCTTGGTGTTGGTGTTCGTTGTATTTGTGTTAAATCTTGCCGCATTTTATATTCGGTATACGTATAGAAAAAATGAAAATTAAACTGTCCGCAGAAAATTTAAATATCAGTTTTGGCTCGAAGGATGTCCTCAAAAATATTAATGTTTCTTTTGCAGAGCACGAGGTGACAGCGCTGATAGGTCCCTCTGGTTGCGGCAAGAGTACGCTTCTTCGCAGTTTCAACAGAATGCATGATCTGTCCGCTGATGCGAAGATTTCCGGAACACTCAAATTAGACGGTTTGGATCTCTACGGTAGCGAAACTCGAGTCACACAGGTGCGCAAACGCATTGGTATGGTATTTCAAAAAGCGAATCCATTTGCAAAAAGTATTTATGATAATATTACCTACGGGCTGAAAATAAATGATTTGCCCCATGGTAAAAATGTTGTAGAGAAGGCTTTGCAGGAGGCCTTTTTGTGGGATGAAGTTAAGAATGATCTGAATATGCCGGCAACACGTCTATCAGGTGGACAGCAACAGCGTTTATGTATCGCGCGAGCCGTGGCTTTACGGCCGGAAATTATCTTAATGGATGAACCCTGTTCTGCCTTAGACCCGATCAGCACGCTTAAGATTGAGGAACTAATCGTTCATCTTAAAAAAAGATATACAATCGTTATTGTTACTCACAATATGCAACAGGCGCAACGTGTAGCCGATAAAACGGTATTTATGTATTTAGGTGAAATTAAGGAAGAAGGCCCGACCCAGCAGCTATTCCATTATCCCAAAGAAGAAATGACCGCGCGGTATGTCAATGGTCAATTCGGTTAGCGGAATAAATGTTTCCATTAGGTTTCGCTAATTTCTGTATTTTGTTGATTATCAATAAGATTATGTTAAAGGATGTTAAAATGTAACAAAATAGATACGTTTGGTGAACTTTTTGAAGAAATTGATTGTTGACTTAGAAAAAAGATTATTCAACACCATATTTGTTCACTAAAAAGATCGAACTATGAAAAAGTTAATTTTAACGGGGTTAAGCTTTTTATTTGCGCTTAGCCTGACCTTTGCACAGCAAGGTACGCCAGAAGAAAAAGCGAAAGAAACAGTGGCCACATTGACGGAAAAACTGACGTTGACAGATGCACAGCAGACCGCTATCTATGACATCGTCTTAGAACATAAAAAAGCGAAATGGGCGCTAAAGTCGGATACCACCATAACACCCGATGCCGCTAAAGAGCAAGCTGCGAGCTTAAAAGCGACGGCAGATGCAAAAATAGCGGAACAATTGACGGAAGAACAAAAACCAGTGTATACGAAATGGGTGGAAGAGCGTGACGCAAAGAAAGAACAACAATAGTGCGAGCTGGATGATCCAGACTTGTATAGTGTTTCATCCCCGTCGTTCAACGACGGGGATTCTTTATACCATGGGCATGATGCTTCACGGTAGATCTATTTGGTCAGGATAGACTGGAATGCCATATCAAGGCGTTAGCTTCTTTCTCTATAATTCGCAGATTGCCGTCTTGGCCCGAAAGTGAGGCCAATTTAAGTTCGAGCGGTTTGAACGTTTGAACTTAGCTGAATGCGTGTCAGCGATAGACTTTCTGGATAAGTTGTGCGGATGTAGTCGATCATCTGCTCCCGAATAAAGCAGCGCAAATCAAAGGCTTGTCCGGCGTTGCGACAGCTCACCAAACAACGTATTTCCATGGTATGCTCCCGTAGGTCCGTAACTTGCAGCACACTGACTTTTCCGTCCCACAATGGATGCCCCTCAACCAATGTCATAAACTTTTGCCGCAATTCATTTACAGGGATATTGAAGTCGATATAAATAAAGACCGTGCCCAATATTTCCGCCGTCGTACGCGTCCAATTTTGGAACGGCTTTTCTATAAAATAGTTAATCGGAAGCACCAGACGGCGTTTGTCCCAAATGTTGACAACAACGTAAGTCAGGTTGATTTCCTCAACTTTTCCCCATTCGCCTTCGACAACCAGCACATCATCCATACGGATCGGTTGCGTAAAGGCTATTTGAAATCCGGCGAGCAAATTGCCCAACGATTTTTGCGCAGCAAATCCAATGATTATACCGCCCACGCCGACCCCAGTTAAGAGCCCCGCACCAATCTTTCGCATATTCTCAAAGCTGAGTAGGATAATGGCAAGTGTGACGAGGACAATAATTGTAATGAGGAGTTTTCGGATAAACACGATTTGTGTTCGCACTTTTCGCTCGCGGAGGTTATTCTCCTTATTTACATCAAAGCGATGGTAGAGATAATCTTCGAATACCTTGATCGAGCGGATAATCAATAAGGCAAACATGCCAATAAGCAGTATCTCCACAATCTTACTAACTGTGACGGACGTTGGTGGATTAAACCGAGTTAAAGGCAACATGCTGTTGAAAACAACTAACGGTATAAAAACACTGATAACTTTATTGAAATGTCTGATAAATGAACGAAATAACGAATAGGACGATTGTGCAATGGCCTGCTTTCTGACTAACGGAATACAGATAATCTTAATGAGAATACCCAACAGGCATGAAAAAACGATAACTACGATATTCCATACCCAGCCGGGCATTTCTTCGGACAATCTGATGAGTTCTTCGGTCATAGTATACTGTGTGTTTTTTTGTTTATAAAGGAACGGTCAGCTCGTGGCAACGTTTTTAAAAATGTAGATTTGCTCGTTGACGATCTTATTTGTACGGAATAAGTTGTAAATGTTGGATTATTGCCTTACTTTTAAGAAAAAACGAATTAGAAGACATTGAAATTTACTGAGTTTGGTTTCTCTTCGACACTTGAAGAGGGACTCGATAGCATGGGGTTTGAAGAGGCTACCCCTATACAAGAACACGCTATACCTGTCATATTACAACAAAAAGACCTCATTGCCTGCGCTCAAACTGGTACGGGAAAAACGGCATCTTACCTATTGCCTATACTCAATCGGATTGCAAATAATCCGCAAGAACGCATAAATAGTTTGATTTTAGTGCCCACGCGTGAGCTTGCTTTACAAATTGATCAGCAGATCATGGGGTTTGGGTATTTTACCGGGGCCACCTCTATATGTGTTTATGGAGGAGGAGATGGTATAGGATACGAACAACAGAAGCGAGCAATTCGTGATGGCGTGAATATTATCGTTGCAACGCCTGGTCGGCTCATCGCACACATCTCGTCGGGTAAGTTCAATTTCAGTGATTTGGAGACCTTGGTTTTGGATGAAGCTGACCGTATGTTAGATATGGGTTTTCTCGATGACTTGATGCGAATCATCAGCTACCTGCCGAAAAAAAGACAAAGCCTGTTATTTTCAGCGACAATGCCGCCTAAGATCCGAACGCTAGCGAAGAAGATTCTCCATGATCCGGCGGAAATTAACGTAGCCATATCTAAGCCCTCCGAAGGGATAGATCAGCAGGCTTACGTGGTTTACGATGAACAAAAAATTAAGTTGATTAAGCACATCTTAAGCAATCCTGTTTTTGAAAGCACCATTATTTTCGCTTCTAAAAAAGAGATCGTAAAGCGATTAACACGCGAACTAGTGAAAATGGGCGTGGTAGCAGAAGGATTCCACTCGGATTTAGAGCAAGTGCAACGCGAGGAAATCATGAACCGTTTTAAAGCTAGAAGAGTTGCTGTCTTGGTGGGAACGGACGTTATCTCCCGGGGCATCGATATTGTCGGAATAAGTTTGGTCGTGAACTATGATGTCCCGCCGGACCCGGAGGATTATGTGCACCGTATCGGGCGAACGGCTCGCGCTGCCACCACAGGTACAGCCATCACGTTCATTAATGATAAAGATCAGAATAAATTTGCTCGTATTGAACGACTCATCGAAAAAGAAGTGCCAAAACATGCATTGCCTGATGGCTTTGGTGAGGGACCCGCTTATACACCCAATGCCAAAAGCAAAAAGAAACGATCCGGAAACAAAAATAAGAAAAAGCGTCATCCTAAAGCCTCAATGCCGAAGCCAGAAGGGTAACCCGTCTATCGAAACTCCTGATAAGCGTCTGTAAGTACTCTCGTCGATTATATGTAGCATTGTTTGCTGCTGAGGCCATGGATCAAGTTTTGGAACTTCGCTTTTGGTTAAGGGGGCAAACAATCCATTCGTTCCTGCGTTTAGATAGTGGTTAAGCAATCTAAACGCAATGGTATGACACAGATCGATCAAATCGTACATTATTTAGGCGCAGAAGCAGAAGCACTTCTAAATTATCAGAGCAAGGCAATACCTCGGGATCTTTTACAACTTCCGTCTTCGACATTTATTGATGATGTTTACGGTCTCTCGGATCGTAACCCACAGGTGCTTCGAAATTTGGGATGCTTGTTCGGACACGGACGGTTAGGTGGAACAGGCTATCTATCCATCTTACCGATCGATCAAGGAATTGAGCATAGTGCGGGCGCATCATTCGCTGCAAATCCATTATACTTCGACCCCGTCAATATTGTAAAGCTAGCTATGGAAGGAGGCTGCAATGGTGTGGCGACTACATTCGGCGTGCTTGGTGCTGTTTCTAGGCGCTACGCGCACAAAATACCATTTGTCGTAAAGATTAATCATAATGAACTGCTCACATATCCCAATAAAAGCGATCAAGTTTTATATGGTACGGTGCGCGAAGCGTGGAATTTAGGTGCCGTCGCTGTAGGTGCTACCGTTTATTTCGGTTCACCGGAGTCCAGTCGACAGATTGTAGAAATTGCTCGCGCATTTGAAGAAGCGCATGCATTGGGAATGGCGACGATTTTATGGTGTTATATACGGAATGATGCATTTAAGATCGGAGATAAAGATTATCATCAGTCTGCCGATCTAACAGGCCAAGCCAATCACCTAGGAGTGACGATACAGGCAGATATTATTAAACAAAAACTGCCGGAGTTAAACGGCGGATATCGGGCGTTAAATATGGAGGAAAGCAGCTATGGAAAGCTCGATCCGCGGATGTATAGCGAGTTGACTACGAATCATCCTATTGATTTGTGTCGTTATCAGGTGCTTAATTGTTTTTGCGGGCGCGCCGGCTTGATTAATTCAGGAGGGGCGTCGGGCAAGCATGATGTCGAGGATGCGGTCCGTACGGCAGTGATAAATAAGCGTGCTGGAGGTACCGGATTGATATCAGGTCGAAAGGCGTTCCAACGTCCGATGGAAGAGGGGATACAACTTTTAAAAACTATACAAGATGTTTACCTGTGCCAAGACGTAAGCATTGCTTGATAATTTAATTTTGCACGCTGTATTGGTTCGAAATCGTTAAGTTTTCTTTTCGAATATCAGTCTCTCGATAGTCCGATCTAGCAAAAATATCGGTTTCCTGTGCAGCGACGGATAGCTTATCCCGAACTCCCGGATTAGCACTGTAATGGATGACCATTGCCTAACGTCTCCTCTATTGTCAGGGGAAAAGTGAATAATCTACACGCAAAAGAAACAGATAAAATTTAAAAGATGGTGTAACACATTTGAAAATCTTTTCTATATTTGGCGTCAATTTAAATCAAGTCTAAATAAGCTTAGAAATGACGCGTAATAGAAAGCCCTGCTTAAAACGTCTGATAACGACGGCGATGGTTGCTGCTGGCACACTAGCCTTCGGACAACAGGTTCAACGTTCCGTAATCGATACTAAACGAAATGCCCTGGAGCATGCCAATATCTGGATCAATGACGTACATGAGGGAGTAACGGACAGCCGGGGACAGTTTTATTTTTCATCTAGTACATCTGTCTGTAAAATACGGGTATCGCATACAGGCCTCCTAGAGCTTACTCGGGAAGTTTCCTTAGATACGGTGAATGCGCCTCTGCAGGTAATTCTGCAAGACCCACGCAATTTAGAAGAAGTGGTAGTTACTGCGGGACGGAAACCTGAGAGCATTTCTACGATACCATCTTCCATTTCGATTTTAACGACCAAAGAGATAGAAGCCCAGAGCCAGATCAGTACGAATATCGCCAGCGTACTAGGGAATACCGTTCCCGGACTAGGGGTCTCGGTAGGTAAGGGTACGAACTCGGGGCAAACATTGCGTGGTCGTGCCGTACTGGTGTTAATTGATGGCATACCTCAATCTACGCCACTGATGAACGGTTCGCGAGATATTCGTTCCATTGATCCCAGTGTAATCGAACGCGTTGAAGTGATTAAAGGAGCTACCTCCATTTACGGAAACGGTTCTGCAGGGGGGATTATTAACTATATCACCAAAAAAAATGATCACAATGCCCCCCTTATGGGAGGAAGTACAACTATTCGCGGTACCGTAAACCCTTTTCATAGTCGTGAAACTGAAGGATACCGTCTGTCGCAAACATTGTACGGAAGAACAAACAAATTCAGCTATACCGCTAGTGGAGCCGTGGATTATACAGGATTACAGCGCGACGGTGACGGACTGCCATTAGGGCAAACTGATGGTTTGTCTAATAATAACCAATACAATGCCTTTTTGAAACTGGGGTATGATCTGAATGAGGACGCCAGTCTGTCGTTGGTGTACAACTTCTTTAACAGTTTGCAACGTGCGCGCTACATCAGTCAGACGGGAAAATACCTAGAAACCCCAACAATTGGTGTGCGGGGTAAAGATCCTGGCGCGAATACAGGAACGCGATATAACCATAATGCAATGTTAACCTACGCGCAACACGCGCTATTTGGACAAACGTCCCTACATGCATCGATCTTTTACAATACGTTCCGTTCAATGAACCGCTATGTAGAAAAAGCAAACTCCTGGTATGGACCTGGACAATCGCAAATCAATTCCTCAAAAATAGGATTTCGGACGGATTTTAATACGCCGTTCCACGTGGGAGCAATTACTGGAGAAGCCACCTATGGACTCGATCTATTGAACGACGTGACGTATCAAGACCTCACGGACGGTCGTGTTTTTGTACCTAAAATGGATATGTTCAATTATGCACCATTCGTGCAGCTGACCGTAAATTTACTCGAAAGTTTGATCTTTAAAGGCGGAATTCGATATGAAGATGCTACGGTGAAGATCAAAAACTTTTCGACGTTACCAACGGGGCCTGGAACAGAAGGTAGTGTTGCTGTAGAAGGGGGGACTATTCCTTACAAAGGCACAACTTTCAATGCTGGTTTACGCTACAATAAGTATGCGTACCTTAACCCATTCGTCAGCTTTTCGCAGGGTTTTACAATCAATGAGCTTGGAAGGATTGTTCGAACAGCTAACGATAGTGACCTGAAAAATATTCAGACTGATCCAATTGTTACGAATAACTATGAGGTTGGATTTTCCAGTCGCATTAGTGTTGTCAATTTATCGGCAGCCTATTTCATCAGTACATCCAAATTGGGGGTTAATTTAAGGGCCGATGAGCGCGGTTACTTTTTTCCGGAGCGATCACCGGAACGTATTCAAGGATATGAGATCGCATTGGACGCACGTTTGTCCGCCGAATGGAACTTAGGAGGAACATACTCCTACGTCGACGGAAAGGCAACGCAAGACGACGACACGAAAGTGTATTTAGCCGGTAGCCGAATTATGCCTCCAAAAGCCACGGCTTACCTCCAGTTTATGCCAACAAGCACATTCGATTTCCAACTATCATGGGTGCACACCGGTAGCAGAAACCGTTTCGAACCAAACGATAAAGGGGGTTACCTGGCAAATGAAGGCCCAGTGAAGCCGATTGATTTGCTTAATTTCAATGCAGGATTTAAAATTAATAGACAATGGTCGTTAGGTGTTGCCGTCGCCAATTTACTCAATACGGATTATTTTACGGCATACAGCCAATTCGACGCACGGGATGTGAATTACGTGAAAGGAGAAGGGGCCAATATGTCTCTCAATATAAATTATAAATTCTAAGAGTGTTCAGAAAAGCTGTTATTTGGTTGCACAAATGGTTGGGTATAATCACCGGGATCATCGTATTTTTAGTGAGTCTGAGCGGGGCGGTGTACTGTTTTCAAGATGAACTCAAATTAGTGGTGTACACCGATCGCTATATGTTGCCATCATCAGAACAATCTATGCCAACTAGGCCTTTATCGGAGTTACTGGATGTGGCCAAATCTCAATTAGCAGATGGACAAGACGTGTCCCGGATCGATCTCTATCCTGCGAGAGACCGCAATTGGGTGTTTCGAGCTGTAGGTACCGACGAGCAAGCCCTTGGACATTGGAATTATTTCCGATATTATAAACGCATTTTTGTGAATCCTTACAATGCGGAGGTAGTGGGAATCGAAGATTCAAAGAACGAATTCTTTCAGTTAGTCCTGCAGCTTCACATGAATTTGCTGCTTGGAAAAACCTATGGTCATGCCGTTGTCGGCTACAGCACGGCTATTTTTGTCGTGCTCCTCCTGTCCGGTATCGTACTTTGGTGGCCGAAAAATCGGAAGCCAAAAACGTTGAAAAGAAGTTTTTGGTTCAACGCTCGAGTAAAATGGAAACGATTGAACTACGATTTGCACAATGTGCTGGGGTTTTACAGCTTTTTCATAGCATTATTATTGTGCGTGACAGGCCTCGTCTTTAGTTTTCCCGGTTTTAAAAAAATCTACCTCGGATTCTTTGATCGGATGACTTCCGAAGCCCAGACAGAAACACATCCTCAACTGGGGGAACGCATACCGTCGATTCAACCTGATGCCTTAGATAATACCGTGATCTTTTTGCTAAACAAATACCCAGAGGCGGGGATGATGTCTATTCGTCTGCGCGATGCCGAAGAACCGCTCATTGATGTACAAATACGAATGGAAGAAGGACGGAGTGGAAACTTTAAATGGTACTATGTACGACGAAAAACACTTCAAATTGAGAAGATCATACAGAGTGAAGACCTAAAGGGGGGCGCTAAGATGGCGGCTCTTAATTATGATCTGCATACCGGAAATATTGGTGGATTCGGCACAAAACTCCTAGCTTGCCTCATCGCTCTTTTTTGCGCTAGCCTGCCCGTTACCGGCTATATCTTATGGTGGCATAAAGCGAAAAAGCGCCGAAAAACGTATAAAAAATAGAAGGATTAGGCGTCACGTCACAGGCAGGTTTATTTATTTTTTAGCACGTGACATCAATATGCTTGGCGGTCCTTTACCTAAACCTTACTACGCGGTCCTGTTCGATATACTCCAATAGGTAAGTAATAAAAAAGACAGGATATTTTTTTATCCTATTCTTGCTTTCTAAATATTTAACATTTGTTTGTCAGGTATTTATACTGTCTATTTCAACATGTCATTTATGTTCGATTGAGCGAAATTTAGGCACGAATCAAGCGCAAGATAGGGTTAACGATAAGATTAGCGTTTTCGATAAATAGTGGTCTCCGCTTTATTTTCTAGATGCGGTATCGACACAGGTATCGTTATGCGCAATACTCGCGTTAACAAAGGCAGGTTTCTAGAAATAACGTGATTCGAAACTAGTGTGCTTTGATACGAACGTATAGTGATCATGGAAGATGTTCTTAATTGACGATCGCATTATAGCTTGAAAATATCTTATTTTTTTAGTTATATAAAAGTTCCTAATAATCTTATTGTTAATAGACTATATTTTTTCGTTTTGATAAATTGTCATTTTCATAATGTTTTTTTCTATCTCCTGTAACAAAATATAGAAATCTGCGACCTATTGAATAAATGGCGAAGAATCATGTACTGATCATTCCGAGGATACACGTTGTATGATTGACGGGTTCCTAACGGAGCATTTGATCAGTTTCGCATGTTCATGACCACGTATTAGTGACTTAACTCATAAAACTAAAAATATATGAAGCAAATTTTCTTTTCGATGGTATTCGTAATTTTGGGCATGACAAATACGATTGCACAAATAAAAGGGGACTGGAAAGGGACGTTGAGCGTCCAAGGTGTCTCGCTCGATATTATTTTTCATCTTACTGGACCAGATGATGCATTGCAGGCGACAATGGATGTTCCCATGCAGGGGGCGACCGGCATTCCCGTTAGTGAAGTGACGTTTGTTGACAAGACACTTAATCTTGCTGTTGAACAAGCCGGCATCAAATATTCGGGTACGTTTGCTGACAACAAAATTACTGGGACCTACAGTCAAGCCGGGCAGGAGCTGCCACTTGTGCTCGCGAAAACCATTGTCACCAAGCCGGGTGACACGACGTTGGTATCAACCAAGGAACAACTTGATTTATTAACAGCCTTTGATAAGGGTAATTTTACCTATAAAGTGGAAGATTACTTTGCTAAACCCAAGATGTCTAGCTTCCAGCTCTCGCCGAATGGAAAGTACATTTCTTATCGGGAGAAGGACGAAAAAAACAAAAGACATGTCATGGTGAAGGAGGTTGCGACAGGCAAAGTTCTCCGTGCCATTGAGGAGAAAGATGAACTCATCCGCGGCATGGGATGGATCAACGATGATCGTCTTGTATATGTAATGGATCAAGGCGGAAACGAAAATTATCACTTGTATGCCATAAATGTAGACGGAACTAACAATATTGATCTTACGCCTTTTGACGGAGTACAGGCGTCCATCCTAAATATGTTAAAGGAACAAAAGGACTATATCATCATTCAGATGAATAAGGATAATAAGCAGGTTTTTGAACCTTATAAAGTTCATGTTCAAACAGGTGCTATGGAGAAGCTTTTTACGAATGACGACCCAGCCAACGCAATTGTAGGTTACGAGTTTGATAAAGACGGGAACTTACGAGGCTATGCAAAAATGCTGAACGGTGTCCAAACTCAGTTTTACTACAAACCCTATGGCGCTACTACTTTTGAGCTCTTTCATACAACGAAATGGGATGAAACCTTTAGTGTGATATCGTTCAACTACGCATCAAAAAATCCAGACGAAGCGTATGTGTTGACCAATTTGGATTCTGACAAGACACGTATCGTTTTGTACGATCTAAAGGCTAAAACGGTTGTTAGCGAGATCTATTCCAATTCAGATTATGACGCAAATCTCATAGCATTGTCCCGTAAAAGAAATTGGGAGATTGATTTTGTAGGTTACGAAGGTGAAAAGGTCGTTATTGAACCAGTCAGTTCCACGTTTAAAAAAATATACGCCCAATTGGAAAAGGAGTTTAAAGGATACGAATTTTCCATTGCCGGTAAAACCGATAATGAAGATCAACTATTGGTAGTGGTGCAAAGTGATAAATTGTATGGTCGATATTATCATTATAATACCCAAACAGGAGCGATTACCCTGTTGGTCGACTTGATGCCGCAACTCAAGGAGCAGGATATGGCAGAAATGCGCCCCATCACGTTTAAATCTCGTGACGGTTTAACACTCCATGGTTATATTACGTTGCCCAAGCAGGCTTTAGCCGGAAAGAAAGTTCCGCTGATTGTCAATCCGCACGGGGGGCCACAGGGCGTTCGTGATAGTTGGGGATTCAATCCAGAGACACAATTGTTTGCTAGTCGCGGATATGCGACTTTGCAGGTCAATTTCCGTGTTTCGGGGGGGTATGGAAAAGAATTTTTACGTGCTGGATTTAAACAGATCGGACGTAAAGCTATGGACGACGTAGAAGATGGTATACATTATGTCGTCGAGCAAGGTTGGGCCGACAAGGATAATATCGCGATCTACGGCGCAAGCCATGGCGGTTACGCCGTGCTTCGTGGGCTAACGAAAACTCCAGACCTCTACAAGGCAGGGGTAGACTATGTTGGTGTGTCGAATATTTTTACTTTGATGAGTTCTATTCCCGAGTATTGGAAGCCTTATAAAGATATGTTGTATGAAATCTGGTACGATCTTGATAACGAAGAGGAGGCTGCGATCGCAAAAGAGGTATCTCCTTTATTCCATATCGACCAAATGAAAGCACCTTTGCTTGTGGTTCAAGGGGCTAACGATCCACGGGTAAAGATTGCGGAAGCTGACCAAATCGTAAAAGCATTACGTGAAAAGGGCGTTGATGTCCCCTATATGGTCAAATACGACGAAGGGCACGGTTTTGGAAAAGAAGAAAACCAGATCGAGTTTTATAAAGCGATGATGGGCTTCTTAAATAAGCACCTGAACTAACTACTTTGCCGATCGTATGAACAGACCGAGAGCGAGTTTCTTTACATAGGAAACTCGCTCTTTGTGTTTCTTATTTCGTCTTATTTTTTTACGATGACGACTTGAAAGAGCGTGGACTCCGTCCAAAATGCCGTTTAAAAGCAACGGTGAACGATGAAGGGGCGGAGTAGCCCACTTGAAATGCGATCTCTTTCAACGAGAGTTCGGTGTTTTTAATTAATTCTAAAGCGGTTTCCATGCGTACCACAGCGGTGTACTCGAATACCCCCATGCCAAAAAGATCCTTAAAACCCTTTTTTAGTTTATAGACATTTATAGCATACTCTTTTGAGAGCTGCTCGATGGTGTAAAAGTGTTCTGCATTCTGCCCCAAGAACGCTTTGATTTTTTGCAGTTTTTGGATATCGCTAGCTTTCCAATTGTATTGACGTATGCGTGCTGCCCCCTCAGCAGCACTGCTTGACAGTAGAAGAGCGAACAGTTGGTATACGTTACTTTTCAATCGGAAGTAGTGACGGACTGTGGATACATCGGGTTCTTCGCAGATACGGAGGATAATTTCCTTCATGGTAGAAGTTATTTCTCGACCTCTTTCGAACAGCATGGTCCGTTTGTCTGCACGTACATCATCAATAAACTGCTGTATTTCTGGTAAATGCGGAAGTTGCTCATGCAATACGTTTTTGTCCAAAAGGATATGAACGCTTTGATAGACCGTATCGCGTTTAACGTTCAACTTGACTTCCGTTCCCGAAGGCCGATAAGACACGTATAGCCTATTTTGTTGATACAGATATTCCTGCTCCTGACCCGATTCTACTGTAGAAATGGGGCGTAAAAAATAACTCAACGAAATTCGATTTTCATGCTCAAATTGAAAACGTAACACCTGATCCCGCCGAGCCGTTATTTGATATTCCCTGATTTCAACATCCACCAATGAAAATATTTGCCGTATGGTCATCTCTCCCCATTCGCCCTGAGCTAAAATTTCGGGCTTAGCCGGAAGTTCCGAAGTTTCCACTGTGCCTATTTTTCCGAAAATCTTGGTCATTGTCGTTCCATAAGACCGTATAAAGCTTTTGGCCGTTTCGGTAAAGAAACGGAATCGCTTTTATTTAAATAAAATCTAAATAAAGAAAAAAGGACGACTTATAAAAGCACCGAAGCGAAAATGATAAAAAAATTGTGATCTTGTTTCCAAAGGAACAGTATTCGAGCTTTTACGGAATTCGCTCCATCTCGCTAGACCCGTTTTTCCGGAATATGATACCGTTAGATATTGTTTTCAACTTTTAAACCGGTTAAGCCCGTAGCGCGTCTGCTTCCAGCCTGTGTACCGAGAAGCAAAATCCTGTTTTTGTATCACTAAAGCACGGGTAGACAGTTATGTCTGCGCTCACCGAACCTACCGGATGGATACGAGTCGGAAAATAAAAGGGGGATTTTCCAAAAGAACTTTCTTTCAAGGGGTATTCCATAGGGCTTCCGTCGGATCATTTTCCTTGTAGTGTTAGGTATAACATTACCCTAAAATGGATTCTTTTTGAAAAGGTGGGTTTTCAAAAAAAGACCAGAAAGTTACGATTTCTGGTCTTTTCTGTAGAAAGAACTTACTTTTTCTTTCCTTTTTTAGGGGCATCAACTGCCTCTTTAAGTGCTTTGCCTGCGGTAAACTTCGGAAGCTTCTTAGCAGCAATTTTAATAGTAGCGCCCGTTTGCGGATTTCTACCATTACGTGCAGCACGATCCGAGATACCAAATGTTCCGAAACCGATTAACGTCACCGTATCACCTTTTGCTAAAGTTGATGACACTGCTCCTGTAAAACTGTTAAGTGCTTTCTCTGCTTGTGACTGCGTAATTCCAGCCTCGCTGGCAATATGCTTGATCAAGTCTGCTTTGTTCATTATATTTAAATTTAAGATTGATAGTGTCTGTACTAATTCTATGCCACAATTCACGAACTGTTGTTTTTTCGTCCATTAAATTTCAAACAGCGAAATCCCGGCTACATATCTACACCGCAAGGTGCGTTCCCTTCTTAATCTTAACGTGAATCTATTAGGCTTATCTCGTTTATGTGTTCTAATATAGATATAAAAACATATAAAGACAAAATATTGATAATAAATACAAATTATTTTCATTAAATGTGTATTTATTCATCATAATGTAACACGTTTCGTTTTGCTGGGCACCTCCATTAGCGTGATCCGACCCGACAACGTGATCAACAGGCATGCTCCAAACATGAAAAATGCCGTAGACAAATATATAAGTAGATATCCCCATGGACTAAAGAGCTCGTCTTGTAAAATATCTTCAATCTTCGGTATACTGTATGGAAAATAGGATACGCCGTTTGCTCTTACTCGGGAATGTGACGGATCTGGACAATGTCGATTCTTCTTCCAAACCATGCTCTGGCGATTGTAGGGCCAATTTTATTTGACATAAGACAAGTTTGTTCGAGTACATTTTCTTATCTTTAAATTATGAACGACCCGAATGCGCGCGTTGAGATTGGTTGCTGTTCCGGTGTCGTGGCGCACCCTCTAGCATTTGTTGCGGAGGGATTTTATTTTTGGAGTGGATGGAATGGATACCTTAGCAGGTGGCCAAAATTTTGACCATACAAGGAGATCCACATATAGACGCACGTGACCCGGTGTATGAAATTGAATGAGCGTGCGGGGATCTATTCGAATAGCGGAGCGAACGTATGACCAAGAAGATGATACAAAGAGAAAAAACGAAACGTATATGTCCGGTCGGACATCGTTATTATAAGCGAAGTGATTGTCCGGTATGTCCCATATGTGAGCAACAGACGAAACCTACCGAAGGCTTTTTGTCAACATTAAGTAGCCCAGCACGCAACGCCTTACTCGCACAAGGAATTGACTCGTTGATAAAATTGGCTGCGTATACCGAGAAGGAAATTCTGAAATTGCATGGTCTGGGAAAGTCCTCCATACCCGTATTAAAAGAAGAACTTGCCAAGGAAGGCCTGGCTTTTCGATCTTACTGATTGGGATAACTTTAGATTTGCAAAGTCCGCCTTAATTGGTAAATTGCTGTGCTTTGTGATTGTTGCGGAATGATATATTATTCGGTGATAATCCTCACCAATAGTTCAATAAATCTAAATGCCACATAAATGCCCATGGTAAATATCGATGAGGCTTTCTTTCAAGATATGTTCTACACCTATTACGATAGGATATATGCAGGCTTCTATAAAAAAACCGGTACACATGAAGCCGCCCAGGATTTGACACAAATGACCTTCATCAAATTTTGGCGATACCGAGATTCATACAACCCTAATCTACCGCTGGAGTTACAACTGTTTCGAAAGGGAAAGCTCGTTTTTATAGATTGGCTTCGCAAAGAATCTAAGGAGCGACAATTGATGGAGAATCTCAAAATATATACAACCCTGCCAATCGATGAATTGAACACCGACATCAAGGACACATTGTATAAAGCTATGGCGCAACTTTCTCCTGTTCGACAAAAGGTTTTCAAACTGGCTTACATGGAAGGCTTCAGTCATAAAGAGATTGCAGCACAGCTCCACATATCTGTACGAACAGTCGAAACACATATCTTAAAAGCGGTCCGGCATTTGCGGAAAATTCTCGCTCTCATTTTCATTATCATGCATATGCAGTAAAAAAATAATCGGAGTACGTAGTTTTGGTGAATGTGGCGTATATAGATTAAACGACTGTATATAAACCGTGGACAAAGAGAAATTAAAGCAATTTTTTGCAAACCAATGTAGTTACGAAGAATGCAAAGTGATTGCTTCCTATTTGGAAGACAATGAAGCAGCATTGGACGAGCTAACCATGTTTGAAGAGATCGCTTCTTCCGAAATCCTTCCTACATCTTGGGCGGAGAAGAGCCATTATTATAGACAGCTCGGGATTGCACGGAGACAAAACATACAAAGACTATCGTATTCTACGGTCGCCGCTGCTATAGTCATATTGGCTTTTATTTTCTCGTTTTTTAGGCTTGGGCAGCAAAAGAACGCGATAGATTCATTGGGACACGCGTACACGATTCGTATCATGAACGATGAACCGACCATAAAATTGATCCATCTGCCGGATAGTTCTACACTGTTACTATCGCCCGCCGCGCAAATAGCTTATCGAAGCGATTTTGTTAGCAATAGACAAGTGCAACAGCTGGAGGGGATAGTAACGTATCATGTTCGAAAAGGGAGAAATAGTCCATTTCGGGTCAATTACAGGGGGCTCGAAACAAAGGCGGTAGGCACTGTTTTTACGATTCAGGATTTGGATGAGACTCATCTGTCGATCGAATTGTCAGAAGGGAAAATTGTCGTTGAAGATCAAGCCCGTTTGCGGATGGGCAAAGTATACCTGGAAGGGCACGAAAAGATCGTCGTGAATACGGTAGATTTTAGTTATAAACGTGCCGCGATGCCAACACAGAATTTCACCGAGACATGGGAATTGGAACGGGTCAAAACGACCTCAGGAATTGGTGGTGGACAAATAGAGTGGACAAACAGCTTCATCAGGTTTCAAGCAGTTGATAACGCACATGTGTTTTCCATTATTGAGCGGTTATACGGTGTGAAGGTCTTAGTAGAAAGCCAGCACGTGTTGCAGGGCAATTTTACAGGAACGCTTTATAACAAAGACGACTTAAATATTTTATTCGCTAATTTTTGCCAAATGAATGGATGCACTTATCAGCTGGAACAAGCTGTTGTAATTATTAAATAGTAGTAATATGGTATAGACGAACTACGGATAATTAACACCATTATAAACACCTTTACTTAAATCTATGACAAAGAAATCAATTTACCCGTTGCTTTTCTATGGCCTTGCTTTGCTTCATCAAGGACACGCACAAACGGGTATCCGGGCCACCGGAAAGGTTATTACAACGGACGGAAGGGCAATTCCGAACGCAACGATCGATGTGGCAAATGTCCAATCGGGCAAGCATGTTACGTTTCTATCCGGCGAGGATGGCATGTTTCTGTTGAACGATCTTTCTGAACAAGAAATGTATCATATTTTCGTTCATCATGTCGGTTACGAGCGAGATTCAATCATGAACTTTACGGTTAAAAGCAATCGAACAAATTCTATCCTTATTCGATTAAAATCTGGAGAAACGGCATTGGACGAAGTGGTTGTCATTGGCTATGGATCTGTGCAAAAGAAAGATCTGACAGGCGCTATTTCTACTGTGGACGGTAAAGATATTGCGGTGCGTAAAACGACACAATTATCTCAAGCACTACAGGGGGCAATCCCGGGAGTGATGGCTACTCGTAATAACAATGCACCTGGTGCCACAGCACAAATTCGTGTGCGCGGTATTACAACCATAACGGAAGCGGGGATGGATCCATTGGTCATCTTAGACGGCGTTCCTATCTCAAATATCGATCAGGTGAATCCGAATGATATTGAAAATGTAACGGTGCTGAAAGATGCCGCATCGGCATCAATTTATGGTGCTCGAGCCGCGGCTGGGGTGATATTGATCACCACTAAACGCGGTGAAGAGGGAAAAATAGCGTTAGACTATAATACGGATCTTGGATTTGAGATGCCCACACAGTTGCCAGAATACGTTGGCGCACAACGGTATCTTCAACTCGTCAACGAATTGCGCTGGAACGACAATAATAATAATGAAAACGAATATCCCATTTATTCAAAAGAGTTAGTGGATAACTATGAGCAGCTAAATAAAGATAATCCCAACCAATATCCAATTACCGACTGGCAAGACTTATTGCTTAAGAAGCGTGCATTCCGACAAAGTCACCAACTTTCTGTCTCGGGTGCGGGTAAAAATTTGCGAACCCGTTTTTCGATGGGATATGATGATACCGATGCATTACACGTGTTGCGTAACTACGAACGACTAACGGCCCGGATAAACAATAATATCGATATTACGGATTTTCTATCGGCCGTTGTTGATGTCAATTTCAAGCGGTCGACAGATAATCGACCCTCAATTGACCCGCTTTACAGGCTTGGAATTACTGCTCCAATTTATGCAGCGTTATGGGATGATGGCCGCCTAGGGGCTGGAAAAGACGGTGATAATGTCTATGGCATGCTCACGCAAGGAGGCGAAACTAAACTACAATACAACCAACTCGGTGGAAAGGTAGGCCTCGATCTGAGGCCGATTTCAGGCTTGACCCTGACAGGGGTAATCGCGCCAGTATTCAATTTCGACAAAACGAAAAGCTTTCGTACGAAAGTACCCTATACGGCATGGGCTGACCCAGAAAGAGAAATTGGTTTTCTCAATGGTTACAATACAACCATGTTAGAGGAGAAACGCATAGAAAGTTATCAATATACGACGCAGTTCCTTGCGAACTATGTGGAGCGTTTCGCTAACCACAATGTAAACGTTTTAGCCGGTTATGAATTCTTCTATTACTTCAATGAAAACTTGCAGGCTTCACGAGACCAATACCTGTTGAGTAATTATCCTTATCTAGACCTCGGGCCACTTGAGTTTCGCAATAATGGAGGAAATGCGTATGAAAATGCATATCGATCCTATTTCGGTCGAATCATGTACAATTATGCCAATAAGTACTTCATTCAGGGAAACCTCCGTTATGATGGTTCTTCCCGATTCGCACCCGAGCATCGCTGGGGAATGTTTCCTTCGGTATCGGCAGGATGGTCCATTTCGGAAGAAAATTTCTTAAAAAATGTAAAATGGATCAATTTCTTAAAACTCCGTGCATCGTATGGTACATTAGGCAACGAACGGATTGGAAATTATCCCTATCAATCGTTGATTGAATTTTCAAACGCCTCCCTGTTTTACAAAGGAAATGAAGCCGTATCAGCACAGTCTGCTGCGCAATGGCAGTATGCCATTCGCGATATATCATGGGAAAAAACAGAATCGTTTGATCTTGGACTCGATTTCGTAGGACTCGACAACCGGCTAAATGCAACATTCGACGTTTATAAGAAGATCACAAACGATATGTTGTTGAAGTTACAGATTCCAGTGTTTATCGGCTTTGACAATCCAGATCAAAATACCGGTGAAATGCATACAACCGGATGGGAATTTGCGGTGGGCTGGAAAGATCGCACGGAAAACTTTTCGTACGGTTTGTCCTTCAATATTTCGAATTTCAAATCCGTCATGGGTGATTTGGGAGGAACGGAATTCCTGGGCGATCAAGTTAAAAAGGAGGGAAGCGAATTTAATGAATGGTACGGCTATATCTCAGATGGTCTTTACCAAACAGCGGAAGAAGTGGCCGGGTCGGCAGTTTTAAACGCAAACGTCAAACCAGGCGATATTCGCTATCGGGACATCAGCGGGCCTGATGGCGTGCCAGACGGTTTGATCTCGCCGGAATACGACCGCGTATTATTGGGGGGATCATTGCCACAGTACTTATACGGCAGTCAACTTAATTTCGGATACAAAGGCTTGGGCTTGAGTGTTGTTTTTCAGGGTGTCGGTAGGCAAAATACCAGGCAAACATCGGCGATGGTACGTCCTTATCAAGAAAATTGGGGCAATTTTTTGTCGATTTTGGATGGTAATACCTGGAGCTATTACCGTAGTGAAGCAGAAAATAGAGATGCTCAATATCCGCGATATTCAAATACGTCCGCGGGAAATAATTACGCCATGTCTGATTTTTGGATGATTAATGGCCGGTATTTCCGACTCAAGACGATCCACCTGTCTTATGGCTTACCGACCGCGTTTCTGTCAAAATACCAAGTGAAAGGACTTTCGTTGTCTTTGACTGCCAACGATCTGTTTACCGTAAATAAATTCCCAAAAGGCTGGGACCCGGAGATGACGTCGTTTACGTATCCAATCACGGCCTCGTTTTTATGTGGGCTTCATGTAACATTTTAAATATTTCGTTATGAAGATAAGTCGTATATATATAGCAGGATTTTTGCTTCTAAGCTCCTGCCAATCTTTAGATCTGAATCCCCTGTCCCAAGGGTCAAGTGAAACCTGGAATTCCAATGAGGAAGAATTGGACATGTCTTTAAATGACCTTTATCGGGAGGTTTTTTGGAAAAAGGATGCCGACGAATGGAGTGACGATTGGATGTTTCGGGATGGGCTGACGCCGATAACCGATGCGACCATAAATAGCCAAACCGAGTTTATTGCTACGTGGTGGAAGGACGTTTATAAAGCGATCTCGCGCGCCAATATCACTATAGATGGCGTATCTCGTGCGGCTGATAAATTATCGGAAAGTGTACGTAATCGGTATGTAGCGGAGGCCCGATTTGTACGTGCTTGCATGTATTCTACATTGTTGAGCCATTACCGGAACGTCGTTTATACCGAAAAGACACTAGATATTGAAGAGGCATTGAAGCTAGGACAGACGGAACCGTCGGTCGTACTGCAAAAAATTTATGAAGATTTTGATTTTGCGAGTGAACACCTAAAAGAGGCGTACAGCTCGAGCGAACTGAAAAGGGCAACGAAAGGAGCTGCATTGGCTATGAAAGCTCGTATAGCGTTGTATATGGAGGATTATGAAACAGCGAAGGATGCTGCAAAATCCTGTATCGATCTCGGCTTGTACAAATTGCATCCCGATTTTTCTACGCTTTTTTTATCAAAAACAAAAAATTCAGAGGAAGCTGTCTTTGCACTACCGAGATCGATTGAGCTTGGTGTGGCACTAGGGGGACGACAAGTGTATATTCCACGAAACAATGGCGGGTGGGCACAAGCAAATCCATCTTGGGACCTGCTCTTTGCTTTTACCTGCTCGGATGGAAAGCCAATTGATGAATCCGATCTTTTTGATCCAGCAAAACCGTTCGAAAACCGAGATCCACGATGCAAAGCAACAATTGCGGCATTTGAAGAGCCGCACTTAGATTATATTTTCAATCCTCATCCGCATGCGTTGAAAACATTGAAAATATCTACAGGACAGCAAGTGGTTAATAACGACAACAGAGCCAATGCTCCATATGCTTCGTTTAATGGCCTGGTATGGAAAAAGGGAGTTGATCAAGACTGGCTCTTGAATTCTTGGCGAATAGAAGCAGATAATGTTATTATACGTTATGCCGACGTCTTATTGCTCTACGCAGAGGCCAAGATCGAATTAAACGAGATTGACGCATCCGTGCTCGACGCCATAAATCAAGTCAGAGCGAGAGCTTACAAAACTGATGTATCGTCGTTGGACTACCCAAAAGTTGTTGATCAAGATCAACAAGAACTGCGGAAAATACTCCGGATAGAGCGACGTATGGAATTTGCTTTAGAAGGATTGCGCTACATGGATATCATTCGTTGGAAACTTGCCGAAAAAGTCCTGAACAAGGCAAATTTCGGTTTGTTGGATCCCGCGGATTTAGTTAGCAAAGTAGTTACTCCCGGTAAGTGGTTCCTGCCGGAAGTTCCCCCTATCGATACGGATGGAATAGCTGATTTTAGTGCCTTTTATAACCAAGGCCTCATCAAGCAGATCGCGGTTCGGAAGTTCGATGCACGGAAGCAATACCTTTGGCCTATTCCGACAACAGAAGTACAAATCAGCGGATTGAAGCAAAATCCTAACTACTAAACTATGTCAGTTCGCATATCCATACGAAGAAATAATGCCCTCGCGTGTCTATTGTCGTTGTTGGGGTATCTTATGGGCTTTTCTAGTTTTTCAGTAACGGCACAGCAACGCGAAAACAAACCTCCCGCCGTTGACTCCCTTTTCATGTATACAGTCAACGATACGCTGTCTTTTCCCATTTTTCTGAAGGATGAGGGTGAGGGGCACTTGTATTTTTTTACAGCGCTGAAGACGAATGTCTGCAATGATCAAGTCTGCTTACCTATCGAAGTAGACTTATATTGGGATTTGCTAGGAAACTTTCACCATTACAAGCCGGCAACAGGGACGTCGTTTACCAAATTTGATCATGCTTACTTTGCTGCGGAGGATTACAGCCGTTTACAACAGATTTTAAACGACACATTATCTGTGTTGCGGGACTATCGGGTGGAAGACCTGTTGGATCAACAAGGAACAAAGTATGCGAAGGAGGTGGACGCTGTGACTCGTCCCACGTCTCCATTATTTGCTGACGCAACTGTTCCAGGAGCGTTATATACGGTTTACACACTTTGGCATCTCGTACAAGGCCCCATCCGCGGGATGCTTCGTCACTATCTGGACAAACACTATGTAGAACGAACATGGGATGTCGTATTCGCGAAGTCGGACTATGCACCTTATCAAGAATATTTCCTGCATCATTTATCTGAAGAGGATCGGATAATGCACGAGATGGCCATCCGGCGGTTGCTGTTTGCAAAGGATACGTACGTACCCCACTACGCCATCAAAGCCTTGGATATGTCGTTTTGGAACCATCCTGATAAATATAACGACGTGCTGGCACGATTGGGCGAACTACAGCCCCATGTGGTCACACAAGTGTTGCAGATGATTGCGCATGCCAACAACGATACGAAGCGGTTGTTGCATCGTTTTACCCGCTCGGAGCAGGCTACAGAAAAACATAAAAAACTTATTCAAAAAATTATACATCATGAAAAACAATAGAAGAGACTTTTTGAAGGCCCTGGGAATCGGGTCGGGTACACTCCTTATTGATCCTGTTTTTGCACAGCATATTTCGGGGATCGAAGAGGATAAGAATGAGGCTGCCGAACAGCCAGTTTTTTCAGTTCGACATATCGAAACGGACTACGTGGTTGCGGGTGGAGGGATGGCGGGATTCTGTTCTGCGTTAGCCGCAGCACGCAACGGACTGAAAGTTGTACTTATTCAAAATCGTTCCCGTTTGGGCGGAAATGCAAGTTCTGAGATCCGTATGCACATCTGTGGGGCTACGGCACTTAACCAGGTATGGCGGGAGACCGGGATTCTCGAGGAAGTGATGCTGACAGAAGCATATATCAATCCACAGCGTTCGTGGGAAATATTTGATTATGTATTGTATGACAAGGTATTGTCGAACCCGAATATTACGCTATTGTTCGATACTATGTTATACGATGTGAAGACAGAGGGGAGGCACATAGAAGGCATTCGGGCGTATTGTTCACAAACAGAGGAAATTTATCATGTAAAAGCTATGTATTATGCAGATTGCACGGGCGATGGCACACTGGCGGCATTGGCAGGAGCAGAGTTTATGCGGGGACGGGAGGCTAAATCGGAATTCAACGAACCGTTAGGGTTGGAAAAACGAGACGATATTACCATGGGAAATAGCTTGTTATTTATGGCATCGGAGCACGATCGGGAAATGCCCTTTAAGGCGCCAACGTGGGCACGAAAGTATGACTTCGAAGATTTCAAGTTTCGAAAAATTCATTCGTTCGAGTATGGTTATTGGTGGATTGAACTAGGCGGACTGGAGAATATTGTTCACGATGGTCAAAAAATACGCCACGATCTGATGGGGGTGGTATTCGGCGTTTGGGATTATATTAAGAATTCTGGAAATCACCCTGAATCAGCAAACTGGGCGTTGTCTTGGTTTGGTGCTATTCCAGGGAAACGCGAAAGTCGGCGTATTGTGGGTGATTACATTTTAACCCAAAACGATATCCTTCAACAAAAAAACTTTGAAGATCGCGTCGCATATGGTGGGTGGCCATTGGATGACCATCTGCCAGCGGGCATGGACGACACCTCGCTGAGTCCTTTTCGATCGATTCCTTTGAAGGGGCCTTACTCGATTCCTCTACGAAGTCTGTATAGCAAATCTTTCGATAACCTCGTGATGGCCGGACGAAATATTTCTGTGACCCATGTGGCGCTGTCGACTACGCGTGTCATGGCTACATGTGCTACACTTGGGCAGGCAATCGGAACCGCCGTAGCATACTGTGTCAAGCATCGGATTACCCCGGCCAATTTGGCTAACACTAAAGAACGATTGCGTGACTACCAACAGCTTCTCTTGCGGCAAGATCAAGCCATTTTAGGAGTGGTAAATGCCGACCAGCAAGATTTAGCGCGCGAAGCGGTGGTTAAAGCATCCTCCGAATCTACAGGATTTGAAGCTAAAAAGGTGATTGATGGTGTCAATAGGGACATACAGGACGGCCATAGTCATCAGTGGCGTGGCGACCTTCGCTCCGGAGATGCGCACATTGAACTGCGTTGGTCTGCTCCCCGTACAATACGCACGGTAGAGCTTACATTTGACACCGGGTTGAACCGTCATTTGCGTCTATCTGGAGAAAATGGTACCATGAAACGACAGGTGCGTGGACCGCAACCAGAAACCATTTGTGATTATACGCTCGAATACTTGTTAGGCGAGAAGGTTATAAAAACGGAGGAGGTTCGAGACAATTTTTTACGAAAGATAGTTCATGAAACCGAATCGATCCGCGTGGACCGAATTCGTCTTACTGCCAAAAAAACGCATGGAGATCCTTACGCACGCGTTTTCGAAATCCGGTGTTACGCTTAAAAAAAACGATCCCCACAACTTTCTGTTGTCGGGGATCATTTTACGGCATATAAACGTACTTTATCCAACAAATTCAATTGCTTCGGCTTAATGGCTGAAAAATAAAAATTATAGCGCGACGTCGTTTGCTGAGTCAAATAGAGAATCGGTGATACCAGGCGTATTTAAACCTGTTGGGAACCATATTGGTTCGGTCGCGACGATATGTTTCTGATATAAGCGGATGTCGGTTCTAAAAAAATATGTCGACTAAACCGCAGGCCTGTGTTTTTCTTTTGTAATTCACGAAAAGCCGTAAATTGCCAAATAAAACTCATGGCTATGAAATCGAACCGTTTTGCCCTTTTTTATATGAGTGTGCCTCTACTTTTATGGTGCATGTCCAGTCTCCACGCTCGTGCGCAGCGCACGCAGAAACCGCCGTTGCATGGCAAACACTGGATGGCTATCACTGGGAAACCCCTGGCAGCCACAGCGGGAGCGCAGCTTTTTCAACAAGGTGGTAATGCTGTTGATGCTGCATGCGCTATGTTGGCCGCTACGTGCACAATGTGGGATGTGCTAAGTTGGGGAGGGGAAACACAGGCTTTGATTTATCATCCGAAATTAAAAAAAGTTATTGGTATCAGTGCGCTCGGCGTGGCTCCGAAAGGAGCTACGGCTGAATTTTTTAAAGAGAAGGGATATGATTTTCCGCCAGAATATGGCCCGTTGGCGGCGGTTACTCCAGGAACACCCGGGGGGCTTTGTCATATGCTGGCCGAATATGGAACAAAGAGCCTGAAAGATGTATTAGCTCCCGCCATGGAAATGGCTAAAGGCTACCCCATAGATGCACAGACGGCAAATAGTATTGAGCGGGGAAAAGACTGGATTAAGCAGTGGCCCTACAGCAAACGGGTGTTTTTGGTGCATGAGGGTCAAGAACGAGAGGCACCCCACGCGGGTGAAATCTTCGTGCAAGAAGATCTGCTCAGGACGTTACAAAAAATGGTAGAAGCGGAACAGCGGGCGCTGGCTGCCGGAAAGAATCGTAAAGCGGCGATTATGGCGGCTTTCGATCGATTTTACCGCGGAGATATCGCCGAAGAATTTGTACGAGGAAGCCAAGAACAAGGGGGCTTGATCACTAAAAATGATCTTGCGAATTGGAAGCCTGTCGAGGAGGAACCATTGCATATCACCTATAAAGGGGTCGAGGTTTATAAGCTTCAGGAATGGACACAAGGACCGGTTATGTTACAAGCGTTACAGATGTTAAAACAAGTTGATTTGAGCGGAATGGGCTATAATTCGGCGTTATACATCCATACCTTATATCAAGTGATGAACCTCGCTTTTGCAGATCGTGATTTCTATTACGGAGATCCACATTTTACACCTCGAGCTCCAATAGAAGGGCTACTAAGCGAACAGTATGCAAAAGCGCGTGTCGCGACAATTAATCCAAACCGAAATAATCCGACCGTAATGCCGGGCGACCCGTACCCATTTGAAGGTAAGGTGAACCCGTACCACAACCTACTCCGCGAACGGGAGAGGCTAGTGCTTCCAACTACAGAAAAAAAAGAAAATTTTGTGCCTAAACACGACGCGGCTTCAACGGTAGTTCCAAAGAGAAAGCGTATTTACGAAAGGGTAGCCTCGATTTCAGTTGATAGCGTTTATATGGATCGACTGTGGCGCGGAACAACAAGTGTAGAGGCGGCAGACGCAGAAGGGTGGGTGGTCTCCATTACTCCGAGTGGAGGGTGGTTGCCCGCCTGTATCGCTGGGCGGACGGGGGTAGGGATGAGCCAACGACTGCAAAGTTTTGTGCTGGATTCACTTCTCAATCCTTTTAATACATTGGAGCCCGGAAAACGTCCGCGTGTTACGCTGACGCCAACCCTAGCGCTCAAAAATGGAAAGCCATTTTTATCTTTTGCTGTGCAGGGAGGAGATACGCAAGACCAAAACCTGCTTCAGTTTTTTCTGAATGTCGTGGAATTCGGCATGAAGCCACAAGAGGCGAGTGAAGCGGCTAATATAAACAGTAACCAACTTTGGCTATCACTTGGGGGGACGAAAATAACCGATAGGAAGCCGAGAGAAGGTAGTCTGTTGTTGCACAAACAAACGTCTAAAGAGGTGGTGGAGCGACTACAGGAAATGGGATACACCATACAATTTGGCGAGCGGACAAGTGGGCCGATCAATGCGATTTATTTCGACGAACGGCATGGCACCCTTTGGGGAGGAAGCAGTAATAACGGAGAGGATTACGGAATAGGATGGTAAACCACAGATGTTCGTCTCTCGAAGCGACGGCGAAGCGATGTTCCGATGGACATCCACCTAAAAACAGGTGTTAAGTTTCGATAGATCGCTTCGCTTTCGCTGCATGGAGTTGCTAGAACAATAGTGCAATTGTTGGAGATTCGTTTCGCTGAAGTGGCGATGTAGAACCTTATTTTTTTACCACTTGGCCCCCCGACGACCTGTCAACGGAAATGGTCTTGGGCGTTCCGATATGTACAATTTTTCCCGAAGAAGATACACTGCCCGTCAACTTACCCGATACGTTTACCGTCGCAGATCCTGAAGAGCCTACTTCGATCGAGGCTGAAGCGATAGGCATTTGTCCTAGGTTTGCTGCGCCGGAGGACGTGATTTCCAGTTCGGCCGTTTCTGCAGAACCGAGTAGATTTATCTGTCCTGAGCTTGAGCAATCGAGATCCAATCGTCCGGTTTTTATGCGCCCATCAAATCGTCCAGATGAACTGACTTCTACATTAGTCTTCTCTGCGACGATATCCTGTGCAAAAAGTTTCCCAGAAGATGATACCTCAATGTCTAGAGCCGACACTCGGAAGGCATCTTCTATCCGAAGTGATCCGCTTGAAGATACTTCGATATCCGTGAGCTCTCCGCTGGAGTATACGGTAACTTTGTTGGACTTTTTCGTACGGATGTTTGACAAGGGTTTGTACCTAATTTTCAATTCCCCGTCTTCTACGACAGTTTCCAATTTTTTTAAGTGATCTGGGTTCTCCACTTCAACGACTACTTCGTTACGGTTTGAACGTACATAACGGGTTTCGATAGAAGTAGCGACCGAAATGGCTGTTGGTGCGGCAATCTTGCGCGTCTCTCGATGCTGGGCCTGTGCGACTAGGGCGCTGGCAAGTAAAGCAATGGTTAGTATTCTTTTCATGAAAATAAATTATGCATAGTTATCTGCTTCGGTGATCTTGTATGAAGATGCACGCTAAAACAATCTAAATTATCTATATTCTTATTCAAAAACAAATGTTGTCATTCGAGATAATTTGACGATGATCGTTAGGTCGTAAATAGTTGTTTATTAAACTTTCTGTTTTTTGTGCAAGAATTTCGCGTTTTTCGTAGATTTGGCATCTTTCAGAAATTATCTACTTTTTATATATGTTCTTTATTTATACTATTTACGATTATGTGCTGGGCGAGAAAGAGATTTCCGCAACATTAAAAGATGATATGGAAACGAAGCCCTATACCTTGCAGATTGTGACACAGGCGCGTCGATTTCTAGGCTTGCCTTTCGGCGGAGGGCTTGTCAAAATGTCACGTGTGTATGATGTGCGAGGTAATCTAATAAATACGACTCGCTATTCGAAGGACTTGAAAGCAACGATCAAGGCGTTTAAGAAAGAATGTCCAATTCCGTTTTTCAAGCTGTGGAAAGGTTTCGTTTTTGTTGCTGCTGCCGTCGCCATCAGTAGTCTTATTTTTAGCATCAAGACCAATATAGAACGCAATAATAGCCAAGAGAAAATAGCACACACCGTAGAAAAACTGACGCATATAAAAACGGGGCAACTGTATGCTGTATCCTACTTTGCCAACGTGGACGGCCAAAGTATTAACGGGTTACCAGAGGGATGGCTTCGTGTGGTACAGGTAGTGGGTGATACTATTTTTGCGCAGCGGTCTAAGCAAAAAATCGATGCTTCGCCGTTATTTGCTATTGATAAACTTCTGCCTATACTCCCACAAACAGAAGAAGAGTGGGAGCCCGCTATTGAACGTTTTGACTATCAAATATTGCGATCGCATATAGAAAACCCATCTCCGCGGGGACGATTTGATCTTTTGTACGTGGAACCAGATAGGAAGAAGTACGACGGCGTTGTCTTAACAATACACGAGGCATTGTCAATGCCATAGCGTTCAACGACGTTCATCGGGCAGAATGGTGATTGTTTATATGTTCCAGTATTCTATAAGCTATGAAAATAGAGTGATCCAAAAACAATAATTCCCTGTATGGGACAGGGAATTATACCACCTATTAAATAATAGAACACAAATAATTGTGTAAATCGAAATGTAATGCATTTAAAGTTACATATATAAATTCAATTCACCAAGAATTGAATAAGTAATAATTTTGTTATCATTTGATGCTCGCCGTCGGTGCTTGAGGTGAATCTAGGAGGGGTATTGTTTCTAATGGTAATGGCGGTTCAACCAATACCTTCTGCTTTCGGAACGTTCATTTTTAGTCTTCCAACGATTTTCAGTATACATCTGGCGCTTTTCATTTGGAATTCTATGGGAAAAAGTCCAGATATCTTGGACTCCCATTCCGAAGCAGGCTTAATTGGATCCGGTCGCCTGTCGGCAACGCCTTATATCGGATGCGATCGGGAACGTTTATTTGCATCTGCATTTGTCTCCATCCGAACTCTCAGCAGGCCGTTTCCGGTTGTTCCCAGCGTTAACTTATGGCGCTTTTTTTTGATCCGGTCTTACAAACGGCTTAACACATCCCTCAATGGTCAAAAAAGGATAGAACAACGGCACACTGCATGGAGATAAAAAGTAGGACGCCCATGCCGGTGGAATCAATGATACATGTTGTGTCGAGTGCAATCAATGGGAGGCTTCTAGCAGGATGCGCTCGGCATTTGCAGCATTATGTTGACGACAAACGGCACCATGTTTGAATGGTTGCACATTGCTTCGCCGGCATTGCGCACATGTATTGTCGCACAACATGACTGCAATATGAATATGTATAAGCGGTTTATAGACCAACGTTATTGTATTGCCGAGCAATGTGACCTGTTATTCCCCAACATAAGCTGTTCGCGCACGAATCATAGGCGCGGAGCGGACAAACGTGAGCTGTTTGTCGCACTGCATGCAGGTTATGTCAACAAACGTATGTGCAATGCTTACGAAGCAATGTGCGACACCTTCCAGCATACGCTGCTCATGATAAACAGCATGCTGCAAATGAAGGTTTGTTTTTATAAGTCCTTGTAAAATAGCTTTTAATAAAATTTTAATTGAGATATTCCAACCGTGCTTGGAGTTATGGTACAGATACTTGCACTTAAGAATATCTCCCAGGCGTTCAGGCGTCAGTAAAAGATCGAAATTTACTTTTGGCATGCAGCAAGGGGTATCCGTAGAAAAGATGTAAATGCGTATCGTTGCCAATCGCTCAAGTTTCGGTTCGATCCTTCTTTTTCATTTTCGCTTTCTCGTAGAAAACCCAGAAAAAGGCGAAAGGGTTTAGAACTTTCTAAACCCTTTCATACTCCGTTGTCTTGACTTCCTTTTTTTCCGTTTCTGTGTTTCTTTTTTCGAATGAGCCCTTTGCTCATTCTTTTCGGAAACCACAACGAAGCATTTATCGTGAAGATGTTTGTCACTTCAACATAACATCTAAAAATTACTTCATTTATTAATAAAACGTTTCTGTATTCAAGATATTGTATAGCACTACATTTTTTTTAATTTTATTTATTGATACAGTAATCAATAAGATCTACAACCATGAAAAGATGCGCTCTATATATTGCCCTCATTTTGATCAACGGCCTCTTATATGCACAAACACGTGAAAAACTAGACAAAGGATGGTTAGTAGCATGTGGAGACGATCAGGTCATAGTCATCGATCCCGAACGTGGGAACGATTCATCCACCATTGTATGGAAATGGAAAGTCGAGGAGTCTGTCGCAGAACTTCCAGCTATGTATAGGCGATTATTGGTTCCGCTCGACGAATGTAAACCTATTCGAGACAATACGCAACTTCTGCTAACTTCCTCAGGGGGTGCTACATGTGTTTTGGATATTGCAACGAAAAAGATCATTTTTTACGCCCAAACGCCGATGGCTCATTCTGCGGAACTTCTTCCTTTTAATTTATTGGCCGTAGCGAATTCGACACACCCCAAAGGAAACAGTGTGGAATTGTATGATCTTTCGAAGTCGGAGAAACGCGTCGATAGCGATAGCTTATATTCGGGACACGGTGTGGTTTGGCATGCCGGTTTAGAACGCCTTTTTGTGTTGGGTTATCAGGATTTACGAACATATCGGTTGTCTATTTCAAGTGCAGATACCGTGCTGGTACAGGAAGACGTAGTCACTATTCCCGATGAAGGAGGGCACGATTTGTCAAGGGTAAATTCCAAGCAACTCCTAGTCACTACACACCACGGCGTTTTTCTATACAATATACATCAGCGGGCTTTCTTGCCGTTTAAGCCATTACACGGTATGCAGCATATTAAGTCTGTTCACTATGATCCGTCGTCTGCTCGTATCGTCTTTACGAAGGCGGAAGAGAGCTGGTGGACACACACAATCTATCAACGGACTCCGAACCACTCCATACATATTCCTTCGATAAAATTGTATAAAGTGCGTCCGGTGCTGTAAAAAAAACTCCTGATGTTCACCGCATCAGGAGTTTTATTAAACTAACCAATTAAACCTAAAAATATGTCTCTATAGTGCAATACAAATGCCAATATGAAATTGTCACGGTAATATTACGCTAAAGAATCGACGGATCAGACCCGTACAAAAAACTCGTAAAGCGGGGAGCTTTACGAGTTTACTAACTAACCAATTATTAACCTAAATTATGAATTACTAGATTTTTTCAAATTAGATGCCAATTTATGCTTGCGCATGTTTTTTAACAAATTTTAACACACAGGGGTAGGGTTATAGAAGCATCAATTTTGGTAAAAATATCGTGATACCAATACAAACGGCAACGATGGACGATACTAATACGGCAGCTGCACTTATGTCTTTTATTTTTTTTATACGTAGATCCCGTTCGGTGGTGAGATAGTCTGCGATATGTTCGACCACCGTATTCCACATCTCCGAAATAAGCACCAATGCTATCGCGAAAATTATGGCAATCCAATCGTACATGGACATAGGCAGTACTAATCCCAGTGCAATGACAAGCAGGCTCGCGAATAGGTGAATTTTCGCATTGTGTTCTTTGGAAAAGGTTTTAAGTCCGTCTAACGCATACTGAAAGCTTTTCAGGCGACCGGTGAGGGAGAAATGTGATTCTTTCATCGTTTTTTAAGTATATCGTTGTTTACCACAGGATGAAGGCGACAGCGGTTGTTTGAGCAAATATTCCTGAACAATAGGTATATCGGCTGCAGCCCAGTCGTATTGGAATAGTTCGTCTGGCGATACCCATTTTGCCTGACTATGTTCGACCAATTGCAATTGACCGGCTTTCCATGTGCAAATAAAAGGATGCAACCGAATAGAAAAATCCGGATAGGTATATACGGTTGGTGTTAACGGTTCTCTTATGTATATACCTAAGCCCAGTTCCTCTTTTATTTCCCGAATTAGACACATTTCATTGCTCTCGTTTGATTCGACTTTTCCGCCCGGAAATTCCCATTTGCCGGGAAGTTTCATATGTGCCGACCGCTGGCAGATCAATATGCAGGCATTATGTTCGATGATTGCGCAGGTAACCTCTGTCATGATCGTCTAAAAATAGACATTCCCATCGGAATTAGAAATGTTAAACAAGATAATGTGTACATGAACATGAACCAAAACTACTTGCTGGATATTTTCGCTTTTAGCTGATGAGATCCAGAACCTACTGAAATTTCTTTTACCGTCTGTTCCACATTCTCCGGCAAGTGAATGGTTGCAGTCGTATTGGGTGGAACGCGCACCGATAAAGAAAATTGCCCGCCTTCGACTCGCCAGGAGGAGGACACCTCTCCATAAGGCGTTTCCAATGTAGATGCGGTAGATGTAATTCCCGGTCCTGGTTTCGGAGCGATCCTTATCTTTTTATACGAGGCCTCCGCCGCCTGGATTCCAGCCATGTGTTTGTACATCCAGTCGCCAATCGCACCGTAGGCGTAATGGTTGTAAGAGTTCATGCTTGGAGTCTGGAAGGAACCATCGGGTTTGGTGCCATCCCAGCGCTCCCAAATAGTGGTCGCACCCATTTTTACGGGATACAGCCATGACGGATAGGTTTCTTGCAGTAGTAGGTCATAGGCGACGTCTGTATACCCGAATCGGGTTAATACATGACAGAGATAAGGCGTCCCCAGAAAACCAGTAGTTAAATGGTTCCCGTAAGTGCGTATATTGTCGACGAGCCGCTCTGCAGCTTGTTGCCTAAGATTTTCCGGAAGCATATCAAACTGTAATGCCAGCACATAAGCAGTCTGTGTGGAAGAAACCAATCGTCCCGTCGCTGTCATATATTCATGCTGGAAAGCGTTTTTAATATCGTGTAATAGACGGGTGTATTGTTGTTCGTCGGCCGTATATCCTAGTACACGCGCAGCTTGAATCAATAATTGCGTTGAATGTGCATAAAAACATTGTGCAATAAGGTACTTGTCTGTCACAGCGGCTCGTCCGTCGTTGTCGTCATCGGGACGATAAAATAACCAATCACCAAAATGGAACCCTGTATTCCACAGGTTTTTCGGTGATTTTGATTTGATGAAGTCTACCCACGCTTTCATGCTGGGGTATTGATCGCGGAGAATGCCCGTGTCACCGTAGCTCCAATACATACCCCACGGGATAATGGTTGCTACATCCGCCCATCCAGCGGAACCGGCATCCTTCGGCCCTAGGACGTTGGGGACGACAAACGGAATGCTCCCATCGGGCAATTGATCCGCTTTCACATCCTGCATCCATTTCGTGAAAAAAGCGCGGACATCCATGTTAAATGCGGCGGTGTTAAAAAAAGCTTGCGCATCTCCCGTCCAGCCCAAACGTTCGTCCCGTTGCGGACAGTCCGTAGGAACGTCAAGAAAGTTTCCTTTCTGTCCCCAGGTAATATTGTGTTGTAACTGGTTCAGTAGAGGGTGCGATGTTTCGAAAGTACCTGTTTTTTGCATATCAGAATAAAGAGCAACTGCTGTTATATCCGCAAGGTTGGGCTCGGTCGAATATCCTTCGAGTCTAATAAAACGGAAGCCCTGAAAGCTGAAATGCGGTGCAAACACCTGATCTTTGGCGCCGTTCAAGATGTAGGTATTCTGTTGTTTAGCCGATCGGAGGTTCGTTGTGTAAAAATTTCCAGCTTTATCCAAAACCTCAGCATGGCTTATCGTGATTTTTGTTCCGGATGGACCATTGGCCCGGATTTCCACCCAACCCACCAAGTTTTGGCCAAAATCAACCACCAGCTCTCCTTTTGGCGTGCGTTTTATTTCTTTGGCTGGGAATCGTTCTTGTTTCTTTACGCCCGGACTTTGGGTGCCGACAAGATTGGTGTAACCGTAATCTACAACGTTAACCGGTTTCCAATCACGATCTTCGGCGTAAGTCGGAAATAACCAGTTTTCCTTTTCTTTACGGGCGTCGTAAATCTCCCCGTCATAAATATCCGACGCGAGGATAGGACCGTATGCGGTTGACCATGTACCGTCCGTGCCAAGGACTTGTTGGCTTCCGTCGGTATAGGTGATATGGACTTGCGCCAAAAGTGCCCGGGTGTCTCCGTAGAAGGCGCGTTGGTTCGTAAAGCCGATACGTCCTTTGTACCAACCGTCACCCAAAATAGCCGCCAATGTATTGTTTCCCCGCTGCAAGTGTTCCGTCACATCAACGGATTGATATTGCATGCGTTTATGATAGCTTGTCCAACCTGGAGTCAGGAAATCGTCCCCGATACGTTGTCCATTGATGAAAAATTCATAGAGACCGCGTGCGGATATGTAAGCTGTTGCGTGCTTAACCTCTTTATTGATTCCATATGTTTTCCGAAACATAGGGCTAGCAGCGATCGTATCAGGAGTTGGCACTGTAACCCATTTCGCTTGCCATCCTTCCGCTTTAATACCAGTCTGCCAAAACTGTGGAGAACTCCATGCGGAGGTGTTGTGGTGGTTGTCGGTAACACGAACCTGCCAGTAATACCGAGTATTGGGTTTCAATGCAGGACCGGCGTAAGGAATTAAGATAGATTGATCGCTTTCCGTGCGTATTTTCCATAAAATACACTTATTGGCCTGTAGCTGCTCTTTATCTTCTCCGACACGGATCTCGTAGGACGTTTGCACGGTATTTGCGATTTCTGTATCCAGTTTCCAGCTTAAACGAGGCTTTGCCGTTTCGACGGTCATGGGATTTTGTTGATGCTCGACTTGCAGGTCTTTGACACGCAAAGCTTGGCCAAACGCCGACGAGCTCCATACCGAAAAAAAAAGAAGTAATTTGTACACGATATTATACATAGCTTATAATTGTTAGTAACTAGCGAAGGTTTAAGCGACAGATTTCTCTAGTCTACCAAATATAACTGTATTTTCTGAATGAGCAGAATTAAATCGTGTCGATCCAAATCTAAACCCAAGTTATAGGCGGGAGCAAAAAACGAGCGAAATCCGACGTGTTCATTCCAGATCTCGCACTTTAGGCCAGAAACTGCTTTAAAAGCGAATGTATGCTTTTAATGTCATGCACGTCTTGCCGATCGATTTGCCCCACGGCCGAATGCTGTATTGGTCGATCTGTGCAGGGACAATAAAGGTCTCCGCATAATGCACGACAAACGGCTCAAAAGCTTGGGTGTCGCTTTCGACGACAACTTCTTCTCCTTCCACGAGATTCAGGACGTGTACGCTACCATTCCCGCGATGGGTAACCTTGGTAGAGAAAGTGTGGCGTCGGGTTTCAATAAACTCATTGGGATGTAGTCCTGTGCGTTCTTCTTTCCAACCGTCGCCTTCGTCGATCGTGCTAATCACATTGAATAGCTGGTTTTTCGTATAGGTAGTATCTCTGTTCCAATCTATTACCTGTAGACCGCGTTCAACATTGATCGGTCTGGGCTTTCCGTCAAGTCCAACACGCCCCCAATCCCACATTTTAAACGTGAAATGATTGGGTGTAGCGCTAATTTCCAATACAACTCCTTCTGGACCGGAACAATGCACGGTACCGGCCGGGATCAAAAAGTGATCATGTTTTTTTGCCGGCCATTTGTTTGCATACTTTTCCGTGTCAAACACCAATTCTCCGCAGGCTGCCCGGCGTAAATCCGAGGCCATTGCATCACGGTTTACCCTATTTTTTAAACCGAGATAAACCGTAGCATTTTTCTTCGCTTCCATCATGTAATAACTCTCATCTTGTGTGTATGACATGCCGAAGTGGTCTTTAATGAAAGTGGTTGTCGGATGTACCTGGAAACTAAGATAGCCGCCACCCATGGTGTCTAAGAAATCAAATCGGATAGGAAATTCTTGTCCAAATCTGGATTCGACAGGCTCTCCAAGCAATTCTCTGCTTCGAAGAAAGACCAGGTTGATCGATGGTAACTCAAAGCGTTCGCCGTCGATATCAAATAAAAGACTATTTTCCTCGGGAACGCAATCAAAGCACCAACCATAATTGCGTTCGTCCTTATCGAGATGGAACATTTCTTTCATCCACTGTCCCCCCCACGGGGCAGGGGCGAAGTAAGGGACCACGCGGAAAGGTTTATTTACGGTACGCTCAATCCCTTCAAAGAACGTGGCTTTGTCGATCAGTTTAGGTTGGGTAGGGACATGTGTATCCAGCCAATAGGAGACGCGGTCAAATAGTGTTTTTTTGTGCGCGTCACAGACTGGCCAATCGTTAAAATAAGCCCGTTTGTGTTGGTTGGAGAACCCTGTGTCCCGAATATCGATGCCCAATGCGCTTACCGCATTGTTTTTCATACGCTGTTGATGTTCCCACCTGGCGAGATCGGCATAGATAATGGGCGCAAACGGTGGTGCGACAAGTGATGCTCCCGGTCCAATTATAACTGCGGTTCGGTCTGGCGTGTCCCTCAACAGCTGCTCGATTTCCGCTACCTTTTTTTCATCCAAATAGTCGGATAACGTTAACGAACTCCGGTACCCGAAAATTGGATCATCGGTCACGAACCGCTGCGTCATCGTTTCCACGTCGGAAGTTGTTTTAAATAGATCTGGCGTCTGCAGAAGCAGGTCTGGAGCTAACTGGCGAAGTGCCTCTACAATTTCTGACAGGTGTATTCCCACGTATGTTTCCACAGCTAGGACGGGACCATGGCTGCGGATCAGCCGTTCGAATTCAGGAAGGATGTTGTCCCATCCGAGTCGGATGTAACCGGACAATGTTGTCGCTGGAAATTTATCGTAATTGGATACGCTCATGATCAATTTTAGAATATATGTATATACAATACAAACATAGGTTTAAATTTCTATATGCGAAAAGAAAAGTTCATAATGTCTTGTTGTTTTATGCGTTTTAATACTATTGGACGTTTTTTCTTTTTTATAGCATAAAATAAATTATACATTTGTTTGATGTTTTTTTTGTAAATGTATGGACATTTGTTTTGAAAAATACTAACCGAAATAGATTGATAGATTAAAGGACTGCATGATGAGTAGAGCGACTTATACCAAATTTTTCTTGTTCTTCGGGACTTACTTTATAGCATTGGCGTCAATTTTCGCGCAAACGCGTGTTATTTGGAAAATCGGTGAACCCGATAAGGGTATCAAGGAATTTGCATTAGCCCCAGCAAGCTACCGAGATTTTCTCAAAGAAGATTTCGGCTGGGAAGATCGTTTTTTTCTGGTAGGATACTCGGAAATAGGACGGGACTGGCCCTATATTTTGCCAGGCCCCGCGGATGCATGGGGCGGGACAAGCAACACGGCTGGATTACGAACACATTTTCTGAACGTGTTATTCCAATTGGACAACGTCAACCACAACGACCAATTTTATTTGATTATTGATGCACTTGATCGAGATTTGCAATCTCCTCCATTTCTGAAAATCTCCATCAATGGGATGCTGACAAAGATTTTGCTGCCTAAGGGGAGTGGCGGTGGCGCGTTAGAAGGCGACTTTAGTAAGTCGGTAAATCACACGATTCGAATTCCTATTGATTTAGGAACATTAAAAAATGGCTCAAATTCTATTCGTTTAACAGTACTCGAAGGATCTTGGTTAATCTTCGATGATATGCGATTGGAAAGTAGTACGGGGCAGGCTGTGCTTCGACCGGTTAATTCGGAGGTATATCTTCGACAGGTAGAGGCCGCTTCCTACGAAATCGCGGGGCGTGATGCGCCCGTTCAACCACTTTTGATCGATGCGGAGCGGCTTTCAGGTTCGCCAATGCTTCAGGTTACGCTAGATGGGCAGAACATTTTGCAACAGCAATTAGAGCAGGGCCGGTACATCTTGGAAGCGCCTATGCCGAGTGTTTCGGAGGAAACGAAGAGCACGTATGTGGTTCGGGCAGACGGAAAAATCCTACAAGAGGGAGAAATTATCCGAAGTCCGCAGCAAAAACGTACATCGGCAGATTATGTGGATACGCGACTGGGTGCTGCACACTCGCGATGGATGATTGCTCCTGGTCCATGGATGCCTTTTAGCATGGTGAAATTAAGTCCCGATAATCAAAATGCAGGATGGCAGGCGGGTTATGAGCCGTCCTTCGAGAGTGTAGGCACCTTTAGTCATGTGCACGAGTGGACCATGGGTGGTTTAGGTATTATGCCCGTCAACGGACTACTGCGGACAGATATCGGAGACCAGTCGGAGCTTGTGCATAAAAATGGTTATCGTTCGCTAATCGATAAGCGGACGGAGGTGGCCTCATTAGGCTATTATCGTGCGGATCTAACGGACTACGGCATACAGGCCGAGCTGACTGCGACCACACGCTGTGGCTTTCAGCGGTATACCTATCCAACGGACAAAGATGCGCGGATCATGATCGACTTGAAAATCCCTACGGAGTACGATTACGATATTCTGTCGGCAGAGATCCGGAAGGTAGGAAAACGTCGTATTGAAGGCTATAGCAAACAACGTTCGAAAGGTGTATGGTCTACTGATGCTGATCAGGAGTATACCCTGTTTTTTGTGATCGACTTCGACAGGGATATAAAAAAAATGGGTGGTTGGATCGATGAACAACAAATCGTGAAGTCGATCGTGTCAGCGACCGATCCTTCAAAATTTGGTGCTTTTGTGGAATTTTCGACCAGTAAGGAAAATGTCGTTCAAGTTCGGTCTGCCATATCCTACGTGGACATGGAAGGGGCAAGGAAAAATCTGTTAGAAGAGGTGGCACGTCCTTTCGGTTGGGATTTTTCTGCGGTAGTCAAAGCTAATGTACGCACATGGAATGACCTGTTCGGACGGGTCGCCATTAAAACGAACGATGCACGGGAAAAAACACGCTTTTATACAAATATGTATCGCGCTTTTTGCCGCAACACGTTTTCTGATGTCGATGGACGATGGGTGGATGCTGCAGAACGTGTCCAACAATTTACGGACAACGATGGAGTAGCCTTGGGGTGTGATGCCTTTTGGAATACGTTCTGGAATTTAAACCAGTTATGGAACCTCGTCGCACCCGAGTGGTCGTCGCGGTGGGTCAAGTCCCAGCTGGCGATGTACGACGCTCATGGATGGCTCGCTAAGGGGCCCGCCGGAATGGAATATATCCCGGTCATGGTTGGCGAACATGAAATTCCGTTACTGGTGAGTACGTATCAGATGGGGATACGGGACTACGACGTTGAAAAAATGTACCAGGCTGTCCGTAAGATGCAGACGACACTGCCGGAAAAAGTAGGCGATGGCTTTGCAGGTAATCGTGACTTAGCGGTTTATCTAAAGTATGGATTTGTACCAGCGGACAGCGGCAGATTTTCCAATACATTGGAATACGCTTACGACGACTGGACGGTTTCGCAATTGGCAAAGGCGTTGGGCAAGGAATCCGATTACGCATTGTTTGCGGATCGGGGAAACTGGTGGAAGCATGCGATCAATCCCGAGACGGGCTATGCGCATCTGCGCTACAGCAACGGCAATTGGGAACGGGCATTTGACCCGTTTAAAACAGGTGCCAATCATCATTATGTGGAAGGAAACGCGTGGCAACTGACGTATTTCGTGCCGCAAGACATTCCTGCCCTGGCAAACCGCATAGGAGTAGACCAGTTTATCACACGGCTAACGTGGGGATTTGAATCAAGCGAGCCTTGGCGCTATAATGCCCCGGGAGATCAATACTGGGATTTTCCGGTTGTGCAGGGAAACCAACAATCTATGCATTTTTCGTTTTTGTTCAATTGGGTTGGTCAACCGTGGCAAACACAACGCTGGTCCCGATCCATTTTGGATCGATATTATGGTTTCGAGATGGACAACGCTTACTTGGGCGATGAAGATCAGGGACAGATGAGTGCTTGGTTTATAATGGCGGCCATGGGGCTGTTTCAGACAGATGGCGGTTGTACGGTAGATCCCGTTTATGAGATAGGCAGTCCGCTTTATCCCGAAATTAGCATCGATTTGGGGGAGCGATACGGAAGGGGCAAGAAATTTGTCGTCAAAGCAAACAAGGCATCCAAAAAGAACAAATATGTGCAATCCGCACGGCTCAACGGGCGTCCACTGCGTTCGTTTAAATTTCCTGCCAAAGAACTGCTAAAGGGCGGCGTGCTCGAATTGGAAATGGGGGAGCAACCGAACTTGCTATGGGGCATGGAACGCTAGGGATCCGAATATGGATTTTCCAAAACGAAAGGGAGCCGAACAATGTTCTTGCTCCCTTTGTTAGCTCTTATGGCGTTGCGGTTAATGTGTCCTGAAACATACGTATGCTTTTCCAAAGTACGCCTGCTGCACCACGGAAACTACTGGAGCCGGCTGGCTGACCGTCAATAGTCCACCATTCGTAAAAACCTTGGTGCCGGACGACAAGGTCAACCATCGGTTGGATGGATTCGTAAGCTTCTGCATACATGCCATGCTGAATAAGTTGCTGTACCATCCTCGCACCAAACCACGTCCAATCCCCACCATTTTGATAGCTATATTCGCTGAGGCCTTTGTTTTGAAATGTACCATTTGGATAGGGGGGGTAGACGGTTAATCCAATAGATGGTGCTCCTGCCTTTCGAACATTTTCCTGCATATCACGGTAAGCCTGCCTGATTTCATCCCGTGTTAGGAATCCCGCTTCTATAGCCGTAAATGTGCCGCCGTGGTAATAAATCTCGTCTTCGTCAAACGTATTCGGGAAAGGAGATCCCTTATCCAAATAAATATGCGGCTTGTATTTCTTTCTGTGGGCATCCCAGAGGTGTTTTCTGGTATTGGCTGTAATCTGTTTTTTTATTGTTGTCCAATACGCAACTCGTTTGGTGTTTTTCGTAAGTTCAAGGTAATTATTAATGGCGATAACAAACATGGCATTATCATAAATGTCAATGGCCGGGTGTGACGAACTGTCGAGTTCTACACCCCAAGCGTGCTCCGGTTGTACATCGCCCCAATCCACCGTTGTAGCGCCCCAAAGTAAACCATACTCGTTGTTAAAGCGAAAGTCAAGAAGATATTGAAGTGCGTCGTGCATGCGTTCATCGATCGTTTTACCCCCAACATCCTGCTGAAGGAATGTGCGATCGCCCGTGGCTAGGATATACTTGCTGACAGCCTGTACCAGAGATGTTTCTTGATCCGTTTCCACCGTATTTTTGTGCGCCACATAACCTGGAGCTAGCGCGGAACTTCGATAGGCATAGCCGGCTCCTGCCTGAGAGGCGGGGATGTATCCATCGGGAATGTCGCCGTTCGCCTCCTGAAACTTGAAAAATAACAGCAGTGTTTCTCGAATTTTTTCGTGTCCATTGACCTGTGTAGAAAGCTCAATAAAGGAATTTAGATCCCGGATCCAGACCTCGCCATAACCATCTCCGGCCGTGAATCCTGTCCGGACAAGCGTCTCCGCCATCTGCATCACCTGCGCAAACTTGTCGTTTGTGCGGATTTTTACACGAAGCTCCGGGTCAATTTGCGGTTGTGCTTGGGCGAGGGTTAACAAGCCCGCTATGCCGCAGACAATTGCATAGTGTCTTTTTCTCATCATAAAATTAGTTGTATGTAAGTGTGTTTCTTGCTATCTAACATAGCGTGTTAAGAAGGGCGAGGATTGTTCCGCTGTTCAAAATCATCTCTCCAGTATTTTTCCATTTCCTCGAGTTGCTTACCTTTGGTTTCGGGTAGAAGGAAGTACACCGTAATGAAAGCCACTGCGCAGCAGCCTGCAAAAAATCGGAATGTCCAGGAGGCTCCCCATTGATCGAGTAAAATTGGCGTTAGTTGCCCGACGAGGGTGTCTGCGATCCACATGACTAATATGCTGATCATCATTGCGCGCGCGCGTATAGCACTGGGGAAAATTTCAGATGCTACGACAAATTTTAACGGACCGATCGAACAAGCAAAACAGAATAGGAACGCGAGGATCGAGCACATCAGCAATAGGCTATATGCTTGCGGGTTCAGCTCTAGAAACCAGCCTGTAGCCAGTAAACTCACTGTCGCGCCGACGGTACCTACAATGTAAAGGGGGCGTCGCCCCCACGTATCTACTTTCCATATCGCAAAGCAGGTGAATAGTACATTGGCGACACCGAAAAATACCTGCGCCTGTAACGAACTATCCATCGAAAGGCCTGATTCCAAGAGTATGCTGGGGCCAAAATAAACGATGGCATTGATTCCGCTCAATTGTGAAAATAAGGGAAGCAGCAATCCGATCAAAAAGGCCTTACGGTACCTTGGTGCGAATAGGGAAGCATTGTTTTCTACGTTTATTTCAGGCGCTAATACAGGCGATTCTATTTGTAAGTTATGGTAAACAGCTTGAGCGTCGGACATACGCCCCCTACTGATGTACCAACGCGGACTTTCGGGAACGAAAAATAACCCTAAGCAGAGAAGGATTGCGGGAAGACTCCCGATCAAAAACATCATTCTCCAATAGTCGGAAAGGAACGGCAAGTTGAATGTTAAGATGGATGCATTGCTCAAATAGGCAGCAAGGATACCGATGGTGATTGCTAGCTGATAAATGGTTACGGTTCGGCCGCGATACCTGCTTGGGGATATTTCTGCAATATAGAGGGGGACAACGATCGAGGCGATACCTACACCAATCCCACCTATCCATCGGCTACTTAAAAGAAGAGGAAAGGAAAAACTATATGCACATCCGATAGCAGATATAAGAAACAAGATAGCAGCAACGATCAGTGTCGGTCTGCGACCAAAGCGATCGCTTGCAGACCCGGCAAACAACACACCGACAATGCAACCGACCAACGCTGAGGATACAAATACACCTTCTTGAGTAGGGCTTAACGCGAACGAATGCTTTATCAACGGAATAGCACCGGAAATGACAGCCATGTCAAAACCGAAAAGAAAACCACCCAAGGAAACCGTGGTGATAATGAGTTTAAAAAGTGAATTCATAAAGTTTATAGAACGGGTAGCTTTTATGTATGTACATATATACAAACATAGCCGGTTTTTTCTAATTATCCAAAAACTTAGTATTTTAGTCAAGAAAATAAATAAAATGAATCTTCAAATCGATCATAAAAGTCCGATCCCTTTACACGTGCAAGCGGAAATGTTGTTACGAGAAATGATAAAGGATCCCGCATATATCAATGGAAAGCTGTTGCCGAACGAAGTAGAACTCGCGAAACGGCTGGCGATTTCCAGGACCACATTGAGGCTGGCTATCAATAAGTTGGTATTCGAAGAATTACTAGTGCGTAAAAAGGGAATCGGAACCAAGGTGGTCACGGCAAAGTTTAGCTCTAAATCAAAAAATTGGTTAAGCTTTTCGCAAGAAATGAAAAATCGGGGTATGGAAGTTAAGAATTTCGAACTACACGTCAGTTGGGTAGTTCCAGAAGCTCCGATAGCCAACTTTTTTGGCATCAAAGACGGGCAGAAGGTTCTGAAGATTGAACGATTGCGTGGGAAACCTGATGATCCTTTTGTCTATTTTATTTCCTATTTTCATCCCCGCGTCGGGCTCACGGGAGAGGAAGACTTCAAACGCCCTCTGTATGAGATCTTAGAACAAGATTATCATGTGGTAGCCGATCTGTCGCAAGAAGAAATAGATGCGAAGGCGGCCAATAAATTTATAGCTGATAAGTTGGAAATCACGCCCGGCGACCCTATTTTATCGAGAAAACGTTTCGTATTTGATCGATCGGGACGGCCAATTGAATACAACTTGGGGTTTTACCGTGCAGAGAGCTTTACTTATAGTGTGGAAAGCCGTCGCGACTATTGATCGGACGATGTACCGCGAACATTATCGAGCTTATTGTGTGTCCTGTACCTCTTTTGCCCAATTCGTAAACAGTGTGATCGATTTAGCAAGTACGCCGGCTGACCCCTTGAAGTTACCGGATCCGCTGGGTTTGTTATTCTTGTCATACCATTCGTAAAAGCCTTGGTTCTTGATGACTCGATCCAGCATAGGGCGAACCGCGGTATACGCGTCTTCGACAAAGCCATTCACGATAAGCTGCTGAATCATCCGTCCACCGAACCATGTCCAATCTCCACCGTTTTGGTAGATGTACGGTTCCGCCATAGTTCCATGGAAGAATCCGCCGGGATAAGTCGGGTAAAGCGTCAACCCGATGCTGGGCATGCCAGATTTTTGGACATTTTCCACCATCTGTTGATATACGTGAGTGATTTCTTGTGGGGTAAGGATGCCCGCTTCAATCGCCACAGCCGTTCCACCATGATAATGTATCGTATTTTCGTCGAATTTTTTTGGAAGCGGCGACCCATTGGGATAGATATGGGGAATAAATTTCAGCCGATTTGCATCCCAAAGGTGCTGGCGGATATGTGCGGCTGTTTTTTGTTTCCATCGTTGCCATGCGTCTTTCCCCGGATGGCGTGGAGCAAAAGCGATGAGATGTTCTAAAGCGATGACCAGCATAGCATTATCGTATACATCGATTGCTTGATGTGACAATGTATTCCAGTCGCAGCCGAAATCGTCATGAGGCTGTACGTCGCCCCAATCGGCCGTCATAGCTCCCCATAAAAGTTCGTAATCTGCATGATGACGTTCCCTATGCAAATAATCCAACATGCGCTCGATCCGCGTCATGACCGTTTGACCAGCAATGGATTCTGTCAGAATTGACGTATCTCCGCTGATTTGGATGTACTTGCCGAGCAACTGTATCAGTGAGGTCTCTTGATCCGTCTCGACCGTATTTTTGAACCCAACATGGTTCGGTGCAGCGTCGCTATAGTAAGGCGTGTCATCGTGCCAAGTAAAGTCCTTCTTCAATACATAGCCATCCACCATCTCGCCATTGTCTTGCTGTAGTTTAAAAAATAATAAGATTGCACCTCGCACTTCCGCAGCAGGGCGCTCCTCAAGCGCGGTCTCTATAAATGTATTTAGATCCCGGGCCCAAATTTGGGAATATCCACTACCGGCATGAAAGCCTTCTTTAATGAGTATCCGGGCCATTTTGTCTACATGCGTTAAGCTGGTATCCTTTAAAATCCGGTCCGCAAGCACTTTTTTCTTGGTCGACTGTGCATCGCAACAAGCGGTCAGTACCAAGAGGAAGACGAAAAGACCGCTCACAATGCGAATAAAAAAAGAATGGCCGCGACGCAAATTGTTGATCATAGTATTGTTTGTATGTACATACAAGTTTACGATTTTTTTTGTGAAACTGCTATCTTTAAAACTTTTGGTGTAATTTGGAAGTGGCTGTTACAGAGAGACTGTTGTCTTTCCTGTTCATTACCTTCCTGTAATCGAGAAGAAATATTTGGTAATTATGTATATACATTGTAAACTTGCAAGACGTTTATAAATCTAATATGTTATGAGGTGCTGCTATTTCGTTTTGCTTACCATGTTTTGTATATCTAGTGCGTTTGCGCAGTCTACGGATTACACCCGTTGGGTGGATCCGAATCTGGGATCTGCGCATAGCCGATATTTCTTTTATACACCGGCTGCGTTGCCCTTTGGCATGGCGAAACTAGCACCGAGTACAAACGGCTCCTATGGGAATGCGTCCGGTTGGGAAGCCGTGGGTTATGATGACCGGCATACCTCGATCGAGGGTTTTGCCAATTTTCATGAATTTCAGATTGGAGGCGTTTTGTTTGCCCCAACCGTTGGTATACTCCAGACCCGCCCAGGAAAGCTCGAGGAACCGGAAAAAGGGTATCGCTCCCGATTTGATAAAAAAGATGAATTTGCAACAGCTGGGTATTATTCTGTCCTGCTTAAGGACTACGCCGTACGGGCTGAGCTGACGGCCACCGAACGTGTGGGATTCCATCGTTACACCTTCCCCAAAACAGATTCGGCTAATATTATTTTTGACATCGGACATACGCTGGGAGAGAGTGGCCCTGTATCGTATGCAGAGGTTCAATTTAAAGACAATGTGATCTCGGGCTACGTGATCACGCGTCCTGCTTACGTGCAGAAATATCAGCCCGACGCGGATATTCGTATGTATTTTTTCGCGAGATTGGATAAAGTGCCAAATCTGGTTGGCGTTTTTAACGATACGGTGCAGTATGCGGGAAGTACGCAGATCTCCGGCGTGGGGTCTGGATTGTTCTTACGGTTTAAGACAGAAGACAATGAAGCGATCACTATTAAAACTGGGTTATCGTACACCTCAGTGGACCATGCTCGTCAAAATTTATTAGCAGAGGCTGCCACCTTAAGTTTCGATGAGGCGAAGCAGCAAGCGGCGGATCGATGGAATAGCTTATTATCGCGAATTAAGGTGGAGGGGGGGAAACAGGCGGATCGCGTGAAGTTTTACACGGGATTATACCACGCCCTTTTGGGAAGAGGGCTGGCGAGTAATGCGGACGGCTCCTATCCAAAGAACGATGGTTCTATCGGACAAATTCCGAACACGGGAGGTCGTCCGATACATCATCACTACAATACAGATGCCATTTGGGGAGCCTTTTGGAACCTGACTCAGCTTTGGGCGATCGCTTATCCGGAGTACTATCGAGAATGGGTGCAGAGTCAACTGGTCGTTTTTAAAGATACGGGTTGGTTGGGCGATGGAATTGCCAACAGCAGATTTGTTTCGGGCGTAGGAACAAATTTTACAGGACTTGCGATTGCTGCAGCGTATAATGTAGGTATACGCGGTTTTCAGAAGGAGAATGCTTACGCGGCGGTACGCAAAAACGAATTGGAAAGTCGAAATCGGATTCCCGGCGCTGGAAAATTGGATGTTGGCGTTTTTGTAGACAAAGGATATGTTCCCTACGTCCCTGATCAAACTGGAAAGCCGGAGCTTTTGACGGAGGGCTCGCCGTTCGGTGCATCGCATACCTTAGAGTATGCGTTTTCTGCCTCGGCAGCAGCACAGTTTGCGAAGACCCTTGGGAAAAATGCCGATTTTCAGATATTCTCGAAACTGGCGGATGGCTGGCAACAGTTGTACGACGAACAGACACAATTTATCCGGCCAAGGGACAGTTCGGGACGCTTCTTGTCGTCGTTCAATCCTTTTCAATCTTGGCGCGGTTTCCAGGAAGGCAATGCATGGCAGTATACCTTCTATGTTCCTCATCAACCAGAAGCACTGGTGCAACGCATGGGGTCGGAGCGTTTCGTCCAGCGATTGGATAGCATATTCCGAATGTCGCAGCAACATGTTTTTGGCGGCGGGACACATATCGATGCATTTGCCGGAATAGAAGGCCTATATAACCACGGTAATCAACCCAACTTGCATATTGCCTGGTTGTTTCATTTCGCGAACAGACCGGATCTGAGCCAAAAGTGGGTGCGGGCTATTTGTGATGAGTTTTATGGAACCGACGGTACGCATGGTTATGGATATGGACAGGATGAAGACCAAGGACAGCTTGGGGCTTGGTACGTGTTGGCAGGCATAGGCTTGTTTGATGTAAAGGGGTTGACCGCTTCCGACCCCAGTTTTCAAGTAGGCACTCCGCTGTTCGACAGGGTAACCATCAACGTGCCGAATTCTCTTCGAAAGCGACCTTTAATTATTGAAACCTCTAATACGGATGCCGGTTACATCTATATTGATCAGGTCGTGTGGAACGGTCAGCCGCAAAAAAAGTTGTCTTTGCCATTCCGTGCCCTAGAAGAAGGAGGCGTTTTAACGATCAAAACAACAGGAAAGGCTAACGCAACATCCGACGGCAATTAATCGCTGTAATTGTTTTCAACAGCTGTTATTAGTCGTAGACAACAGCTGTCGCACCCATAGACATGAAAACACCTGAAGCGGGGAGCAACAGGTGTTTTACTACTAACCAATTATAAACCTAATTATGAATAATTCTTTATCTACAATCTGTATGCCGAAAGATAATTGGCAGTCCTCACAACAAAAACAGTTCTTCCACGCAGGCGATATTTCACAGCGAAACGTCTCACATCCGACCAAAAAATAACTATAGCGTACAGATAATCAATATGTTATTTAGATAGTATCGAAAAACTGAAAGTTCATGCCGTGATTTCGAGGTTTTTTTAGCTTGTCAAATAGGCAGATGGTCTGTCAGGCTGGCTGAGGAATCTGTCGCATACAGTCGTTTACCGAGCTCGTGAAAGGCTATTTTCACCACCCAATATGCATACATCGGGCGATCGGGACAACCATCTTTCGCAAAATCAGCTATTATTATGTTTTTGTTAATCATGGATGCGAACGAAACAAAACAGGTCATATCCTGTTTTCTTTTTAATCAATTCTTATGGTATAAAACGAACTCTTTTGTATGAAAATTAACCAACTTGTAGGCATAGCGATGACCATGGGTCTTCTGTCTTGTCAAAAAATCGATCTGTCAGAATCCAATTCCAGTCAAGAACTTCAAGAACCTGCTTTTGCAACAAGTGCGTTAGCTGACGCCGTGAGCGTTAACAGCTACGTAAACACATCATCGTATGTGCAGACTGGGTTTAGTTTCTTGAATCCAACGCAGGTGAATAAAAACCGGCAAGCCATAGGCGGCAGTTCATATACGCAAGTGTATGGTTTTAATGTGCCTGAGGAAAATCGAGTCCGCGGAATACGCTGGAATACCGACGATGAAACGACCGCTATTTGGCGTCCTCAAGGGATTACCGGTTTCTCTAGAAATGGTGTTCGTTATCTGTTGATTACTTGGTACGCACGAAACGAGGCTGAATATAAGGGGGCGCGGATTACGTTGATTGATATCAGTCCGAGTTCCAGTACCTACCTGACCTATCGGCATATCTTATTGGTGCAACCCACGATTCCCCCGTCCGTTTCCGGGTACACCCAATATGGAAGCTATGCCCCGCTGAAGGTACATGCCGGCGGTGTTGCGTACTTCAATGGAAAATTATACGTCGCAAGCACGTCGTTGGGGCTACGTGTATTTGATTTGGATAAGATTATTGAAGTGAAAACGGGCGAAACGACCAGTACAAAATGCGGAAAAGATGCGCAGGGTAATTCGTACGCGTTCAACTACCGATATATCCTTCCGCAGATTGGATATTATAAAATAAACGGGGCGAATCCATTTTCCACGGTACAGGTGAATGCAGAAGGCACACAGCTATGGACTGGTCAGTATTATGCAGGAAGTGCTGATGCCGCAATAGTGCCGAAGATCTTTGGTTTTCCAATAGATGCTAATGGTACATTGCTGAATACGGGTATCCAAACCGTTGTTCCAAAAAATAGTTTATTCGATGATGATCACGCGCATGGTATACAAGGAGTATTCCGGAAAGGGAACCGTACGTGGCTCTCGTGTACGGGCTCGCCAAGTAATTCGTACGGATCGAATGCCCGCTTGGCTCGCTATACCGACGGAGACAGCAATACAGTGCGCTATAGATGGCCTTACGGAGCAGAGTCATTATATTATGAAAGTCAATACGACTACCTGTGGAGTCTGACAGAGTATGAACCCAACAGTGGAGCAGCTAATGGAAGTCAGGTTAATCGATGTATTTTCGCGGTTGATTTTTCGAAATATGACTAGCAGGATGCGAAAAAATAACCCCGTCGATTTCGACGGGGTTTGAACAACACTATATACTAAACAAACACAGTCTTAATAAATGAGTGATATCAGTCGCATGTCAGATGCCTATCCATCCACTTACTTATGTTTTGTAGCAAGGTCGGTGTTACCTGCTGTACGCGTTCTAAATCTTTAATGAACAATTTATCTTCTATAGGTTCGGCAGCAGATGCCGTAATTTTAACAACACCGGCACGGGGTATCTGAGGTGCGTAATACGTTTTTAATACAACGAAAACAGTATCCGGATTCTCGTCAGGATAAGGCGTATGGAAACGAACGATATCTCCTGCTTCCAAATTGTAATTGTCATAGGTTCTTACTTGCTCCATATGAGTTCAGGTTTTGATTATGGTTTAAAATTACTAAAAATATTAGTATTCACCAAGTGTTTTTTATTTTTTTTCTAGAGATGATGTTCGACGTTGGACGGTGTCGCAAGCCGTCCATCGACTTTGTCTGTAAAAGTTCCTATTTTTGTAAAAACGGTGTGCCATGCTAATTATTGATTCGACCTCCTCTGATCCTTATTTCAATATCGCGTCGGAAGAGTATTTGTTGCGTACGTATCCGGATACGGATATCTTTTTATTATATGTGAACGCACCTTCGATTATAGTGGGTAAATTTCAAAATACCCTGTCGGAGATCAATTTGGATTTTGTTCGGCGAAAAAATATTAAGGTGGTTCGGCGCTTATCGGGAGGCGGCGCGGTATATCACGATTTTGGCAATTTGAATTTCTCGTTCCATACGTTACTTGCCGAGAACGATTTTATGGATTTCTCGACGTTTACACAACCCGTCATCCGTGTGCTGAACAGATTAAATATACCTGCTAAATTGGAAGGAAGAAATGATTTATTGGTTGATGGTAAGAAGTTCAGCGGCAACGCCAAATTGGTCAAGGATGGTAAAATGGTGCAACACGGAACGCTACTGCTTGATTCACAGATGGGGGTTCTAGCAGATGCCTTGCAGGTCAACCCGCTTAAATTTGTTGATAAAGCGGTCAAGTCGAACCGTGCCCGGGTCACGAATCTGATTGACTACTTTCCCAAAGATCTGACGCCACTTGCGTTTAAACGGCAATTGCTGGAGGAGATGTTTCGAACGAACCCCGACGCCAAAACATATACGTGGAACGATCTTGATAAACAAGCTATTCAACAATTAGCCGCCGAAAAATATGCAACATGGGACTGGAATTTTGGATTTTCACCCAATTACAATTTTCGTCAAGCGGTTAAGATTCCGGCTGGATTTATTGAGCTACACCTTGATGTACATAAAGGATATATCCAAGGGGCAAAGGTATATGGCGATTTTTTTGCAACACTACCCATTGAGGAATTTGAGAAACAACTGCTTGGAAAAAAACATGATATCGCGGAGTTGACCGATGCAGTTAGCCGCCTCGATCTGACTGGATATTTTGGTAAGGTAACGCTTTCGGAAATTCTACAATTGTTCGAATAATAACCGTTAGGATAGTATGTAACTTTTCAATACGGATAGATTGTTTAGGGCGTCACCTATGGTGTTGTTAAAGTAAACGTACACTTCTTTTCCATTACTCAGCCAATCGTTGACATAAGACGCATATTCAGCGAGGGTCGCCTCGTCGTAGCTTCCTCGATAGTCGCCATCTGGGCCGTGTAATCTTAAATAAACAATATCTCCCCAAGCCTGTTCCAGACGTATGCCCGTAGCTCCCTTATCGTGGAGCACCATAAAGGCTCCATGATTGCGAAGCAATTGTATTGTTTCGCAACGATGCCAGGAAGAATGCCGGAATTCCACACAAAGTGGCCATACGTATTCCGGGTCGGACTGACGGAGGGTGTTCAGTAGCTTCTCTAGCTGATGGAAGCTAGAAAAGCTCATAGAAGGTGGAAATTGGATCAATAGACAGCCGCGTTTCTCCGCTGCTTCGCGGACAATCTGCATAAACAGGTGTACATCTGCCGGATTGAAATCCAGATTTTTGAGATGCGTGATGCCTTTCCACAGCTTGAACGTAAATCGGAAATCACCGGCCACTTCCGTACACCATCGGGCTACTGTTCGGGCTTGTGGTATCTTGTAAAATGAGCTATTTACCTCTAAGGAATTGCACAGTACACTATACACGCCAAGCCGACTTTTATCGTGTAACGATGCTGGATAAAAGGACTTATTTTTGTAGGGCAAAACGATGCCGCTGGTTCCTGTATAGAAAGCACTTTTCATGGATTAAACCCGAGTGTCCGTAAGAGGCGTGTCCGACAACGTGCCGTCCGGTATAGTATGAAAACGCAGAACAACTACTTTCGTTTGGGCAGTTCCTTTAATTTTTTGAAGAAATACGTGGTATTGCAGTACATGCCGTTTGGAAAGAGCGCATAATCGGGAATATGACCAACAATGGACCAACCTTCCCGCTGGTATAAATAATAAGCGGCGCTTTCCGTCACCGTATCTAAAACTAAGAGAAAGCGGCCTAGCCGTATGGCTTCTGCTTCTACTGCGTGTAGTAGAAGACGCCCGATTCCCTGACGGCGGGAACCGCTATGTACCTGCAGTTTAGCTACATCGGCCCGATGTGTTTGGTTCGCTGGCAGATCGATCAACAACTGGATGGTGCCGACGACTTTGTCCGTGGATACCTGCCGTGCAACAAATAAGATCAGCTGTTGACGCGCTACACGTTCAAAAACATTCTCCCAAAAAGCGCAGGCTTCCTTTTTTGTCAGGGTTTCCATAAATCCAATGGATGCACCATGGCAGACCGTGTCAAGGGTCAATGTAGCCAGCTCCTTTTGGAGATGGTTGTCCTCCGCTGTCAGGCGGATGATTTCAATTGTTTCGTTCATAGTTGCGTTATGATTGGATACAAGATCGCATTTTTCCTGCTCAAAATGCGCTAAAATAAGGATAATTGACTGGTTGAGGTCGTAAAGGGAGGTTGTTTGGCGTCTCCCATGACTGTCCTTCCACCGTATTTCCAAGCGTCCTGTCTTTCCTGCGTAATCACGTGGTCGAGATCAAAATTCGGCGTAAAATGCGGTTCGGTATGCAGCACGATTTGATGTAGTTTCTGAATGGTTTTTTTCTTGTCATGGTTGCCCAATTTGGATCGCTCAATGCCTTTTTTTATCACTTGAATGCTCTCATCATAGATGGTTAGGGGCACGGGAAACGGATGCCCGTCCTTTCCACCGTGTGCGAACGAGAAACGAGCTGGATCCTGAAATCGCGCTGGTGCGCCATGGATCACCTCGCTCACCAAGGCTAGGGACTGTAGGGTGCGCGGACCGACGCCTTTTAGTAAAAGAAGATCCTCAAACTGTTCGACAGGGTTTTCTCGAGTCACATAGAGTAAGGCCCCAAGTCTTTTCAGATCAACATCCGTGGAGCGTAGATCGTGGTGTGCGGGCATCACGAGGCGGGCATACGCCTGTACGATGCTCGTAGGATTTTCTTGCGTTATCGATAAGATTCCTGCTCGATTGTCTGCGGCCTGGGACGCGGTCAGATTTAAGATAGTGCCCTGCGGTTTTCCATTAATTCCGGTATGCGGTTCCTCTACAAAAGAAGAGAGGTTTTCCGAAAGCCAATGATAGCGCCTCGCCGTTCCATCGTGACTATGCATACCTTGCTGCACTACGGCCCATTGGCCGTTATCGGAAAGGATGAAGTTATGCAGGTACAACTGGTATCCGTCGTGGATAGCCGTATTATCTACCTTAGCCACCAATTTGCTAGCTCGGATTAGCGGTGCAGCATCCAGGCCTGTTTTTTCGGCCGTATGTAGTAGCTCCGCCGGTGTATTTCTAGAAAAGCGCCCTTTGCCACCACAAATATAAAGGCCAAGGGAAGATGCATGTGGATTTATTGCTCGTTTCAGTGCGCCCATGACCGAGGTGGTAATGCCGGAAGAGTGCCAATCCATGCCGAGTACAGCACCAAAACTTTGAAACCAAAAAGGGTCAGCCAGCCGGCGGAGTACCTCGCTTTTTCCATAATCCATGAGAATCGCTTCGACAATAGCATGCCCTAGGTCAGACATACGCTCATATAACCAAGCGGGTACTTTTCCGTAGTGAAGTGGTAGATCGGCAATTCCGGATTGTCTCATGTTGTACTAAAATTATTAGTACAAATATACGAGAAAGTAACGAGATCTGGGAGTAATACACGCAGGTCACTAAACATCAACCTAGAGTTGATGTATTGTGTTCCGTTCTTCGGATCGGGATGGTAAAACGATCGTAAACCTCCGCTTGCATCAATTCGGGTGTAGTAAAGACTTCAGGAAGACAATAATAAGTTCCTGAAAGCTGTAATTGGCTCTGCACGCGCTCGATGGTTAGTTGCAAAAAGCCAAAATGACGGTCGCAAAAAGCCTTAAGTTCGATGTTGTCACTGCCCGGAAGACAGTCCACTCGCGGATCTCCTAGTGTTGCAATAGCATGTAAATCCGCATAGCCCCCGGCACCCGCTACAATGTATGGTGTACGGTGACCGTCTTCATCGGATTTTTCGAAACGCTGATAGTTATGTACATGGCCACTAAATACAGCGTCCGGGCGCACGCCCGTTTTTTGAAAGGCATCTTCTAGAAAAGCAATCATCGCCAAACTCGACCCGTGATTCGTATCTGCCGAATAAGGTGCATGATGTATACATACGATAACCGCTTGTTCCGCACGGTTTGCCTCGGCGTGAAGCAACTCTTCAACAAACCAATTGCGCTGCTCATCCGTGACCATACCGTATTTTGTAACGTTTGCATACAGCCCAATAAAACGAGCTAAAGGCGTCTCTAATGTCCAATACACGTTGGGCTGGATCATACTGTACCGACGGCTTCCATTTCCAAATCCAATAGGCCTTCGATGTGTATCACAAAAGACATCCATAAATGCGTCTAGACTCTGGTACGGAGTTTCAGAATTGGGATTGATATCGCCGTCGTGGTTTCCTGCTATCGCGAAGATCGGATGTGGATAATCTTCATAATGCTTTAAGAATTGCGGAGCATATGCATGTGCCTCACCATGGTTGTAGACGATGTCACCTAAATGATATAAAAATGATAGCGCCGGTTCGGTTGCGCTTTGCTGACAAACTGCGGCGGCAAGCACAGCTTGAAATTGCGAATGCCGGATGCTTCCCGTGTCGCCAACCATATGGAAACTCATCCGGAGTGATTCCGCTGGAGTGATCTCCCGGATGGATGCCAATGCTAAGCGATAGGGGTATTGGCCCGTCGGTGCAGGAAGCGGCTTGAAATTATGAGAATCGTCAGGAATATCTTTTAAGACAACCGGGCGGGTATAGATTTTATTTCTCATACCACAAAGGTAAAGAAAGGGGGATTAAATACATGTTAAGTTTTTTGTTAATGAATGGTAGCAAGCCAGTTGTCCACCCCCAAGAGGTTATGAGTTAATATCATGCTGTCATTAGCTAAAATAGATGTATCAGAACGAGGTAATTCTCCCTAATTTTATGGGATCATTTGGAAACATCTGTTTTGTGCAGGATAGCCTTTTGGAAGAGGTGCTTTTCCGTAGAGGTAGATCCCATCCTCATTAAAAAATAACATGACATATGCATACTAATTTTTTACGGTTTATTCTATTAATAATTGTCTTCACACAGATACGTACAAACGTATGGGCACAAAGCGGCGATCAGATACTCGACGGCATTGGAGAAACAGGTATGATTGCACGATATATTTTCAATGGAGATGTGAAGGACTGGTCCCGAAACAACCTACATGGAAAGGTACATGGTGTCGCTACGTTTGTTCAAGACGAGCAGTTTGGTAAGGTGCTTTCATTATCCGGCGACGAATCCTCTTTTGTATCCTTGCCCAATGAGACATTAACCGATCTGGAATCAATAAGCATATCGGGCTGGTTATTCCTCCGTTCGGACGAGGCAGGGGGAGTTTTTTTTGATTTCGGCAGAAATGCTGAAAACCATCTTTTTGCGCTTCCGCTTGGGACAAAAGATCGTGCAGGTTTTCAAGCCACGGTTAAATCGGGTGGTAAACCCGCACAGATGGCTCGTTCAGAAGGGATAGATACCGGAAAATGGGTTCATCTATCCATTGTATTAGACGTTCCCTCGAATGCCATGACAACATATGTTAATGGCAAAAGAAGAGTAACGGTGACCGATATACCTCAGGAATTACTCTCGTTATTTGGCATGCGAAGCGGAGAGAAAACGAATATGTATATCGGCAGGTCGATTCTTCCCGACCAACCGAATTTGAACGCATTGGTACACGATTTTCGAATCTACCGCGTTCCGCTGACTCCAAATCAGATCACGACCATCTACAAAAATTCGTTACACGGCGTTCGTGAAGATGTCGCCAGTATGGGAAAAGCAGAAGATGATTTGCCAAGTTATCCGATGACGAAAGCACAGCTCTACCATGCATACCTGCTCCAAGTACCGGATGTACACGTCGAGACGGCCATTGGAGAACTGCCGCGGTTGCCTAGTTACGTGCAGGGTATCTATAAAGACGGAATGGTTGGACCAAAGGTGCGTGTGCTTTGGCCGTCGCCCGAGGATAACAGTACGGTCGTCCAAGCGGGGAGGTATACCATCACAGGTCGTGTGCCCGGAACCGATTTGCAGCCCAAGGCGATGGTAACCATAAAAGGAACTGGAAAGGAAACTCCCCGTCTCACGCTTTCCACGTTTGATCTGGATCAGGTGGCCCTCCATATGGACACGCATCAGCAACAAACCAAATTCGTAGAAAATCGGGATAAGTTTATGACGACATTAGCGGCCACCGATCCGAATTCGTTTTTATATATGTTCCGTCATGCCTTCGGTCAACCACAGCCATCTGGCGCCCAACCATTAGGTGTTTGGGACAGCCAAGATACCAAGTTACGGGGGCATGCTACAGGGCATTATCTAACAGCCATTGCGCAGGCTTATGCAGGAACCGGTTATGATAAAAGCCTTCAGGACAATTTTGCGAAAAAGATGGACGACATGGTTGAGGTGTTGTTCGCACTATCGCGGCTCTCTGGTAGACCACAGACGGAGGGAGCGGCACATGTTTCCGATCCTCGAGCGGTTCCTATGGGAGAGGGAAAGACGGATTACGACTCCGATCTGAGCGATGAAGGTATACGTACCGACTATTGGAACTGGGGGGAGGGATTCATCAGTGCATACCCCCCTGATCAGTTTATTATGTTGGAGCGGGGCGCCAAATACGGTGGGCAGAAAAATCAAATTTGGGCCCCGTATTACACGTTGCATAAGATTTTGGCAGGATTGCTGGATGTGTATGAAGTGAGTGGAAACAAAAAGGCGCTTGCTGTAGCGACGGGCATGGGCGATTGGGTATACACACGGTTGAGCAAAGTGCCGACAGAGACACTTATTAAGATGTGGAATACCTATATTGCTGGCGAATTCGGGGGAATGAATGAGGTCATGGCTCGTCTGTATCGAATCACAAAACAAGAGAATTACCTAAAGACTGCTCAACTATTTGACAATATTGATATGTTTTACGGGGATGCGGCGCATACCCATGGGCTAGCGAAAAATGTGGATACCTTCCGCGGGTTACACGCCAACCAGCACATCCCTCAAATTGTAGGCAGCATAGAAATGTATCGCGTGTCGGATCGTCCGGCTTACTATAAAATCGCTGATAACTTTTGGTATAAAGCGGTCAATGACTATATGTACAGTATTGGCGGTGTGGCCGGAGCACGAAACCCGGCAAATGCCGAGTGTTTTATCAGTCAGCCTGCCACGTTATATGAAAACGGATTTTCTGCCGGCGGACAGAACGAAACCTGTGCGACGTACAACATATTGAAATTGACGGCGAACCTGTTCCTGTTTGACCAGCGTACCGAGCTCATGGATTATTACGAGCGGGGTTTGTACAATCATATCCTGGCTTCTGTGGCGAAGGACAGCCCGGCCAATACCTATCACGTGCCCCTACGTCCCGGTAGCATGAAACAATTTGGTAATCCCCATATGACAGGTTTTACATGTTGCAATGGTACAGCAATTGAAAGCAGTACGAAACTGCAAAATTCGATCTATTTTAAAAGCAACGATAACCGCGCTTTATATGTGAACCTGTACATTCCATCTACGCTTCAATGGGAAGATCGTGCTTTGACGATTATCCAAGATACCGATTTTCCAAAGTCAGATCATACACGCCTGACGGTAAAAGGGAGTGGTAAATTTGACCTGCACGTACGGGTACCGGGATGGGCGACAAACGGCTTTTCTGTCACCATTAATGGTAAGCCACAGCAACTTCAGGCGGAGCCCGGAACATACCTGAAAATTAGCCGTACGTGGAAAAATGGCGATGTGGTTGAATTGAAGATGCCGTTTGGATTCCGTCTAGATCCAGTTATGGACCAACCAAATATCGCAAGTTTATTTTATGGGCCAGTTTTGCTAGCTGCACAAGAGCCCGAACCAAGGAAGGAATGGCGGAAGATAACCTTAGATGCCGCAGATATTGGTCATACGATTCAAGGTGATCCGTCCAAGCTAGAATTTACCATTGACGGCGTTGTGTTTAAGCCGTTTTACGAGACCTATGGTCGCCATTCTGTGTATATGGATGTAACACTGAAATAACAGCGAATAGAGTACGGCCTGCTTAAACGATTGATTGGTCTAAGCAGGCCGCATAGAGGCAGGCCACACGTTAGTTTTTAGTACCCAGCTGTGCTAATGCTTCTTCTATATAACCTATGCCTTCATCCGAATACGAGAGGGTGAGGGCAAACCGGTGACCCTGTGCATCCATTTTTAGCAATGATTTTTTTAAGATGTGCACGATCTTCTCCCGGTGCTTAGGGAAAAAATCTTCATATTGGTATTCCAAAAAAACGAGACAAAGCGCATTTTCCATCGTTTGGACCGATGGGTTTACTTTTAATTTTTTTTTGAGGATAATTTCTTCCACCTCGTCAATCACCGTATCCGAAAACCCGAGTTTGCTTAAGATGCCCCTCGCTTTTTCAGCATGATGGGCAGCAAGTGTTTTGCGCCAGAGCAAATAGCCGGGTTTGTCTAAGGGGAAAGCGTGACGGGGAATTTCCCACCGACCAATATGTTGAGCCCGTGAGGCCAAAAGGAGTGCTTCACCGGCATTCGGAGACAACTTGACAATCCAATCGAATAATTTAATAGCAAGAAAATACTCTTGCGGATAATCCGTTCCTTCCCAGTGAACGATATTGGGATCTTGCTTATTATACTCGTCAAAGTGTGCAAAAGCAGCTTCAATGTAATGATTCATTCCTATTTCATTCATATTTTACATTTTTTTGGCGTGCCCTAACCTTAGATGGGTGCTCGCATTTTTATTTCGGATTGTGTAGCAAGATAAAGATAATTAAAATTACATTGGAATAGAGAAGAAAAAGCCCGCGTATGCGGGCTTTAGACTTAACTAAACTTGAGTATCGGGCGATACTCCACATTGAAACATAAATACCCAGCTACTAAATGGGTATATCTTTATCGGCTTTTGTTCTTCGCCGCAGACAAAATATGCCATACTCGACACAGTCCTACCGGAGAAGAAACAGCCGTCTTATATTTTTGGAAACGCCTTAGGCTATTTTATGACGTTGTTTTTCCAGATGATGTCGTAAAAATAGATGGTTTTTTCTTTTTCGTTTACGGTAATTAGATCAATTTACGTTTTTTGTCGGCGAATACGGCGAAATAGTCGGTGAAAGGCGGAAAAGATAGGTGGTAATTTACGGTTATCGCCGTTCGTCGATATAACCATCCGGCACCAATGTACGTGTTCCGGTTGCAGGATATTCGTAAGCCACCTAAAAGACGGATGAATGAAAAATTATGCTTTTTCAATTTTATACACCGCATCCTGAAGCTTCGTGAATCGCACAGATACGCCTTCAGCTAATTCTAATTCTGCAGCCGCTTCTTTTCCAAGGTTGAGGACATGGGAGCGATCCCGTTGGTACGTAAATCGGCATTCATATTCATTACGGATAATGATCTTGATTTTTTTAGTTTTATTTGGAAAGAGCGCTTTCACATCTTTCGTCAGGCGAATTTGGTTTTTCTTAACATCGTCCGCTGTAATTTTGTTTCCAGCTGTTGGTACAACCGCCGTTTCAAATTTTTCTTTAGCCGATTTGGCTGACTTGGGAACAGAAGGCGCCGGTGTTTGTAAGGGCGTTTTGTTAATAATATTGCGGATATAATAGAGTTTGATCTTTGATTTTTCCGTCGTGCGTTCATCGATTTCAAAATCTTCTTTTCTCGTTTTAAAGAGATGCGAAATTTTTTCAAAACCGTAATTACGTGCATCGAAATCCGGTTTGCGTTTGATGATCAAACTGCCGATTTCTCCCAAAAATGCCCAGCCGCTTTCATCGGCAGTATCGTCGACAGCATCTTTGAGCAGGAGCAAAGTGTCGTCGTCCAGCGGATTGATGGAGACCTCTTCTACGGGCGCAACCTTCGGCGTTGTATTGGTGGGCACGACTTTCTTTTCTGCTTTTTTCGCTGGCGCAACTTTTTCCAAAATCTCCACATAGATAAATTTGTCGCAAGAGGCTATAAATGGCTTTGGCGTTTTACGCTCGCCAATTCCAATGACTAGTTTTCCGGATTCCCGCAATCGTGTCGCCAACCGTGTAAAGTCACTATCGCTGGAAACAATACAAAACCCGTCCACCCGATCCGAATGCAAAATATCCATCGCGTCGATAATTAGCGCGGAATCGGTAGAATTCTTCCCCTGAGTGTAACTGTATTGTTGTATTGGCGTAATGGCATGTGTCAACAAACTGCCTTTCCAATTTTCGACATAAGGACGAGTCCAATCGCCATATATTCTTTTTATCGTTGGGATGCCGTAGCGGTTCACTTCATTTATTATCTCCTCTATTTTTTTTGAGGACACATTATCGGCATCGATAAGAATGGCGATTTTGAGATCTTTTTGTTGAGCCATAGCAATATAAAAACTTATGTATAACAGCGATATCCTGTATGTGCTTCCTATTTAGAAACTTCGGCGAGGTATCCCATTCGTTGCGAAAGTTACTTATAATTTGGAGAAAATCCGGGACTGCGTCTCAATTACTTTACGAATACGGTCTTATCCGTTCGTGCGCTTTCATAAATGGCACGGATAATAGCGACCGACTTTAGTCCCTCGCGACCATCTACTTGCGGCGGACGATGATGTATGATGGCGTTTATAAAGTCTTTTATCTGGAGTATATGCCCCGTATGGGCAATTTGCATGGGATCGCTGGCTCCGCCATTACTTTGCGGTGTAATCGTGTTTAATGTGGCGTTGTCCACCTCCTCCGGATGCTTAAATTGCCAGGTCGTCAGCCGTTCTTCCTCTAGGACGGCCGTGCCTTTCGTACCTACGATTTCGATGCGTTTTAACGTGCCGGGGTGTGCAGCTGTTGTACATTCGATACTTCCCAGGGCTCCGTTGGCGAATGTTAGGTTCGCGACAACGGTATCTTCGACGTCGATAGTCGTATGGCGTCGGTTGGCCATTTTTGCTTGCACCGACAACACCGGCCCCATATACCATTGTAAGATATCGACCGCATGGATGCCCTGATTCATGAGCGCGCCTCCACCGTCGAGATCCCATGTTCCCCGCCAAGCAGCCGATGCGTAATATGCCTCCTCCCGGCTCCATTTTACATAGGCACTTCCGATCACCAACGTGCCAAAACGATCCCGGTCGAGTGCGTTTTTCAGTTGCTGGCTCGCCGGGTAGAAACGGGAATGAAATACCGTTCCAATCTTGACCCCTTTTTTCTCGGCGGCATCGATGATACGCATGCACCGTTCCGTGGTGATTTCCAACGGTTTTTCAATCAGACAGTGCTTTCCCGCTTCGATACACGCTAACGCAGCATCGAGATGAGCGCCGGAGGCGGAACAAATACAGACTACATCTATATTTTTGTCTGCTAGAAAATCCTCCAGCGTAGTAAAAGCTAAACAGCCGTGGTTTGCTGCGAAGGCCGAAGCGCGTTCCGCCGTTCGGTTAAAGACGCCTAGTAGCTGCGCTTCGGCAATTGTTGAGAGCGCCTGTGCATGTACATGTGCGATGGCACCTGTGCCAATGATGCCAAACCCGAAAGACTTGTTTTTCATAGACCGAATATAAGCAAGTTTTGTGGTATAAAACGAGAGCGTCCTCCGGCTATATGCAAAGTATACTCTCGTTTTGTTCGCTAATGCAGGGCGTTGATATCTATTTGCTCAACAAACTTACCCGATCGGTCGTACATTTTAAAAGAGGCCTTCTGTTGATTCATGTCCACCTTAAGCACGTGGGTATTTGCGTTGACAACAACTGGGAAATTGCAGATGGTGTTCGGCTGTTGAATGATATGTCGGTGCAAATGACCGCTTAACATGATTTGTGCGCCCGACTCGTTTAAGATGGGCACAAATTTCTTGGCAATGTCTTCTTCTCCGTGCCAACCCCCGAACGGAGGCATATGGCAGATGATGATCTTGTATTTTGCGTTGGTGTATGCGGGCGAAGATACCACGGTTTTCAACCATTTGGCTTGCTGTGTTCGATAGGCATCCATATCCACAATCCCACTGTACTCGATATCGGTATCGGGCTTGTCTTCTCCACAGTCCAGCACGACAAAACAGGCATCGCCTTTTGTAAAACTGTAATACAGATGTCCAGTGCTTGTCGGAAAGTATTTCGCATATTCGAAGGCAAAGGGACCTCGTGTTTCGTGGTTACCGCGTGCGTAGTACATAGGGATCTCACTCGCAAAGAGCGCTGTTGCGGTATCCATAAAGCCGCCGAACATTTGTTCTTCACTTAGTAGGTTGTCGACCATATCTCCATTGAAAACAACAAAATCCGTTGCTTTAAGATTGACTTGCCCGAGAAGGTCTTTCAGTAGGTCATTTTTGCCATGTATATCATTAACGACAGCAAAGTGGAGGTCTTGCGAGGTGCTGCCATTTGTCGTGAACTGTAGCGGAGCTTGCCGATAAACACCGGTGGCTACGGTCTGCCCATAGCGCACATCGGTACCCACATGTTTTAAAACCTCTTGACTGTAGACACGGTACCGATACGTTGTATTGGGCTGTAAATCGACGAGCTTTACCTCGTGTACCTTGCCTACGGTCTTAAAGCCATTTTTGGCGGCAAAGTATTTTGGCCGTTGCTGTTGATAAAAATGGCTCTTATCATCTGGGGCTAATTCAACCCACCCTATGGATGGAGAGTTCGTTGTCCACACAATAGACACACTGTTGTCCGTCAAACCCTGTAGATATGGATGATGGTTTATTTCGATCTGGGTTTGCCCATGTAGTGTGGCCACGTGCATCCATAAGTAGCACAAGCAGCTGATAAATACGGTATATGGTCTCATGTTAGTAGTTTGGATTTTGAATCAGTTTTTCGTTCTTGTTCATTTCATCGCGTAATATAGGAAGAAAATAGGCTTTGTCGTCCCAGGTATATTGTTCAAAATCGACGTGTTTTACCGTTGGTGTTACGCTGGTACTGTGGTCAGGGTTCATCTTATAAACTATGTCGGCTACTTTTGTCGTTCGATTATACACCTGTGGCGCGATCATCCATCGACGCACGTCGTAAAACCGATGCTCTTCGAATCCCAGTTCGATCCGACGTTCGTTTCGGTACCTATCCCGAAGAGCAGTTCCCGTTTCAGTAACAGCAGGCATTCCTGCTCGTTTTCGGACTTGATTGATGTATAATTTAGCTTCTTGGTCTTCGCCGAGGGCTATGCAGGCTTCCGCATAATTTAGCAGTATCTCAGCGTAGCGTATATACCGCCAGGTAACGGCCTGTCGTATGTACTGTGCGTCTATCATCGGATCTACGTATTTCCGGAGATAATAACCCGTATAAGAACCATTCCAATCTTCGATCGAACTTTTGCGGGTATCCACCCCATACGAAACGGTCATGCTATTACTGCTCGCGTTCCATCGTTCCCATCGGCCGGTTTGGATCTTATTGTGCGGGTCAATACCTTTTGCGTCATCCGGACGTTGTCTCCATGACGCCTCGTTAAAAAGTACTGTTCCATAGAAACGAGGATCCCGGTTTTGGTAAGGTGCCGCGGCGTGGACGGGATTTGACCAATTAAATCTGCTACCGTCTCTCATTTCAAAATCGTCGACGAAATCACCAAGTGGAGCATTCGTTCCCCATCCATGGTAACCGTTTGGCGAGGTGTATAATCCAAAGCGTTGCCCCATTGGTGTCGTGAAAAACTTGATGAAGATATCCTCTTCTGTTGTTTTGTTGAGGAAGATATCCGCATAGTTCTGTGCGATGTCATCGGTTGGAGCAGGGGTGGCGCGATACAGCTGGTAAATACCCAAGTCGATTACGGCCTTAGCAGCATTCTTTGCGGCCACCCAACGTTCTGCCCGTGTACCGGTCGTATATTGTAACAGATCGGGTTGTTCAAAGCTGTCGAAATGGTGCGTATTGTATAGGTCACTTGCTGCATAAAGCAACACCCGAGACTTTAACGCGAGTGCCGCACCTTTCGTCGCACGCCCGATGTTCGCACCACTGTGTGCAACGGGCAGTAGTTCAGCGGCTTTGTCCAAATCTGCCACGATAAACTGTATGCACTCGGCAAAAGAACTGCGTTCTTTTTGAAAGCCATCATCCAAATTATAAACCTCACTGATCAAAGGCACACCACCGTACGTGCTCACTAACGATTGATAGAGAAAAGCGCGTAAAAAATGCACTTCACCGGTCATTCGTTCTTTTTCTGTTTTTCCATCGACCGGTTGCGTACCAAACGGAACTTCCTCCGCTTTTGCGAAAAATAGATTACAATACCGGATACTTTTGTAAAGATCTTCCCATTTTCGAAAGCGCGATACGCCCCAACCCAGAAGATCGTCCGGGGTCATCCTGCTACGATTAAAATTGAGCGACGACGCGTTTCCCCGGTAGTGCCCTTCATCGACCAAGTTCGCTTTCATGCGGCCGTCAGTCAGCGGTTCGTCCAGTCTAAAGTAAATTTGATTGATAAAGGTCTCGACCAAGGCGGGGTCAGACCACACCGCGGTTTCCGAAAATTCGGTGGCAGGATCAGTATCCAGAAAATCCGTGTTACATGCCGTGAAAAAAAGGACGATACTGATATAGAGAATAGAATGTTTCATGGTTAGAATGTTAAGGATACGCCAATATTATACACTTTGTTTAATGGATACGCCGTGGCAGAGGTTGTTTCCGGATCAAAATCTTTTACCTTCGTAAACGTTAGCAGATTTTGTCCCGTGAAATACAACTGCAACGATTGTATCCGCATCTTTTCGCACCAGCCTTGTGGAATCGAATAACCAAACTCGAAATTCTTCAGGCGGATATAATCGGAAGCCTGCAACCAGTACGTGTTGGCATTCGATCGCCAATATTCGCTGTATCGATTCCATATTCGGGGTTTTACGGCATCGATGTTTTCTTCCGTCCAACGGCCGTCTACGTCTTGTTGTAAATAGTTCCCCACTTCTCCTTGCATTTCATAATAATTATTGCGTTGCGCGCCGGTGGCCCACTGAAAAAAGATACTCGAATAAAAACCTTTGTAGGAGAGGTCCACATTGAATCCGCCCGTCAAAGTTGGCAAATCTGTCTTATCCAATCGCACGCGATCTAACCCGTCGATTTTACCATCTTGGTTGACATCTTCAAACATAATGTCCCCGGGGCGTGCCCCCGCCCAATGCGGATAAGCATCGACGGCAGCTTGGTCCCTAAAAACACCAATCGCCCGATAGTATAAATCGGCGTTCATTGGACGTCCGGTCGACTGCTGATAAACAGGAATACCGGGCGTCTCGTCCCAGAAGCGGATCTTGTTTTTGTTGGTGGCTACGTTAGCAGATACGCTGTAATTAAACTCCCGAATAGCATTCCGATAGCCGACTTGCAGCTCGATGCCTTTGTTTTCCACTTCGCCAATATTTTCACGTGGAAGCGTCAAACCGGTCGATGTTGGAACCGATGCATTTCGGTGCCACAAAATATTACTGCGTAAGTTGTAATAATATTCGGCTGTTAACGAAAGCTTATTTCCCAGGAACTGTGCGTCAAGGCCTACGTTGGATTGGTTGGCAATCTCCCAGGTCACATTCGGATTGGGAATACGGGATTCTGCCAAGATCTTTTGTTCGTTGTCTCCATTGAATACGTAGATATTAGATGCCCCTGTTGCAAATCCGTAGCTTGCTAAATATTGATAGTCGTCGATGCGGTCATTTCCGGTTTGCCCCCAAGATGCTCTAAATTTTAAGTCATTGACCACCGGTGTGATATTCTTCCAGAATACCTCGTCGGATATACGCCAACCAAGAGACACGCCAGGAAAGAAGCCGAACCGCCCGCTTTTCGGAAACTTGTACGAACCGTCGTACCGCCAGACAAACTCAAGTAGATACTTGTTCGAATAGTCGTAATTAAAGCGTCCGAAGTAATTCAGCTTTCCGGTCATGGAAGACGATCCACTGTTGTTCTTTTCGGCATCGCCACCGGCAAATAGCTCTTCTAGGGCTGTGGATACAAAAAATTTGCGGAAAGCTTCAAACGACATGGTGTTCCCTTTAATCTTTTCGGCTCCCAAAAGACCCTTAAAATGATGCTGAAGACCAAATGTCTTCTCGTAATTTAATAAGGCATTGAGGGTCAGCAGATCAATGTTTTGAAAATCCTGTGTCAGTTGGGAGTCTGTGTATCCTTTTTGACCTTTAACCAAAATGGGCGTACCGCTATCGTCAACGGATTTTCCATCCCAATTGTAAAGATACCACGGCGTCTGCCAAAGTTTATTGTTGTGAATCGTTCTGTCGAAAGCAACGTTGCCGGACAAAGAAAGCCCCTCGATCCATGGGTTGCTGATTTCAATATTTGCACGCGACTCTAAAACAGTGGACTTATTACGGTCGTATCCCGTTTGGTTCGTTGTAACGACTACGGGATTGTTGCCGTATTCTATATCCGGGCCGTTTTCACCGGTTGGCCAATATGCATGCATATTCGGCTTACCCCGCCGTAGCATCGTGAAGATATCCGACGCAGACCGTGTCGGATAATTCCGGTTTACTTCCCGTAGTGCTGCATTTACGCCATATTTGATATACGTATTCAGCTTCCCATTTAAGTTGGCGCGGAAATTATACTGATTGAAGGTGGTCGCACTATTTTTGTAAATGGCGTCCTGCTTATCATATGCTGCAGACAAGTGGTACGAAATATATTCCTGTCCTCCCGATATCGTTAGATTGGTCTGATGCTGGTTGGCAACAGGCTCGAACGTTGCTCGGTACCAGTCTGTGTTTGGATGCCCCCATGGATCCGTACCATTGCGAAAAAGTTCAATATCTTCTGCGGTATATTTAGGCTGCTGACCAGCATATTGGCTGATTTCGTTAAGCATCTGTACATAGGTGGCGGCGTCCGTCACGTCTGGGATCACGGTTGGTTTGGCAAAACCCTGATTGTGCGAAATCGAAATCTGAGGTTTACCTGTCTTACCTTTTTTAGTAGTGACCAGGATCACGCCGTTTGCTGCTTGAGATCCATAAATAGCGGCAGACGCATCTTTTAATACAGTAACGCTTTCCACGTCCTTCGGATTGATTCGTTCCAACGAGCGGTTTGCGATACCATCGACAACAATGAGCGGGGAGTTGTCACCTAAGGTGTTGTTCCCTCGAATGCGCAAAGTCGCACCATCACTGCCCGGCTCGCCCGACCGGGAGACAGCGACCAGTCCTGGTAAACGGCCCGCTAGCGTATTGGAAAAGTTAGTGACTGGAGCTTTAGCCAATACATCGCCTTTTACATCAACGATCGACCCAGTAACCGTTGCGGCTTTCTGTGTACCGTATCCAACGACAACCACTTCGTCTAGACGCGACTGTTCGGCGATTAATGTGACCTGAATCTGCCGATTTTCAGCAACGGGAATGCGTTGCTCGGTATACCCCATGTATCGAAAAACGAGTACCGATTGACGAGGAACACGTAATCTATAATGTCCATACTCATCGGTCCTTGTCGAGATCGTTGATGCGCCTTCCACAAATACCGTGACCCCGGCCAGCGCATTTAGGGAATCACGAACTGTGCCCGTGACTTCGATATCAGTCTGTTTCTTCTCCGAAATTACCACAGTTCCGTTTACGTTACGGAAGGTTAAATTCTGTCCTTTAAATGCTTTGGTTAGCACGTCGGAAACCGATTCATGATATACATTCACGGAGATAGGACGGAGGCTGTTCAGAATGGTTTCGTCATAAAAGAACCGTACGTTCGTCTGCTTGGTGATCTCCTCAAGTACGTGCTGTACTTTGGCGTTTTTTAAGCGGAGATTAACAGTTTGCGCATTCCCTGAGGCATATGCAGCAACACTGAACGCGAACACGAGTAGGATTGTGAATTTCATAATACACAAGATTTTGAAGAAGGGAGAAGAACATATACGACTATGTTTCTCCCATCCTGAAAACGGCGGAAAAAAAATCATAACTTTGAATGAGTTTTAAGGTTTGATGTATTCTTAATTAACGTCTAAAAAAATGTTGAACCGAACTCTGTAGGGGATGCTACCAACATCCCCTTTTTTAGGTTGACTTCGATCTGTTTTGTCTTTAATTTTCCATAGGCTAGTATAGATTAGTTGCTTATCGGTTGTTAGTGAATAATAACGTGTCTTCCTTCAATGCGAAACGACTTTCCGGTGGTTAGTTGTAAAATTTCCAGGACATTAGACAGCTTTTGATTTCTGTTAATGCGTCCGCTATATACGGTAGTTGCTTGCGAAGGGATATCCCCTTTAAATACGACGTTATACCAACGGCTAATTTGCATCAAGATTTCCCGTAAATTGTGGCTGTCAAAGTAAAAGTCGCCTTGCTGCCAAGCGGTTGCATGGGTGGGATCTACTTTTTCAATTTTAATTTGTTGTTGGTGTACCACAGCTTGTTCGCCGGGTTTTAAAATCATTTCTTGATGGCGCTGCCGAATTTTGACCGATCCCTCCAAAAGAGAGGTGGCCACGGCTTCCGTATATGCGTTTACGTTAAACGAAGTGCCAAGGACTTCAATTTGTGAGTCTTTCACGTCGATACGGAATGGACGATCTCTGTCTTTTGCAACCTCGAAATAAGCCTCACCTTCCAGCGAGACTCTTCGCTCGTCTGTTGAAAAATGGGTGGGATACCGAAGCTTCGAGGCAGCATTTAACCAAACGCGTGTACCATCTTCCAACTCGACCTTATAAGTGCCTGCGGCCGGCACTTCAAGATGAGCGGTTTGCGTTCCTCCGTGTTGTTTCGTCGATGTGCGCAGAAAAGAGGAGTCGCGCAATGTTTCTCTTTTTCCGTCGGAATAGGAGAGCGTAGCAAAGTTTGTTCCCGGCAGGATGTCATTCGCAGAAGGGCCAGACGCAATAGTAGTCTCCGCCGCGAGCATATCGAACGTCTGTAACCCGTCGTGCTTTTTCAGCCAGAAGGTGGCTCCAAACACACATAAACAGCAGGCCACAGCAGCCGTTACGCGTAGCCAAAGGAGAGGTATTTCCTTTTTCTTTTTTTCTGGGAAAAGTCGTGCATCTAACTGCTCATTCAATCGTTGTGACAGTGGTACTTCTCCTTTCGGACGCACGGTATCACTGCCCGTTTTTTTTAACTCATAAAACCAATACAAAACGATACGTTCCTCCTCTGCTGTACAGTCGCCAGAAAGGTATTTTTTTAACAAAGATTTTGCTCGTTCGTAGCTTCCGATGTCCTTCATTACTTATATAACCTGCAAATGTTAGGACAAGTACCGAAGAAATTTATATTATTTTAGAAGGATAGCTATTTAAAGCGTACTTTCAGCTTGTTCAGGGCGAGGGTAATGTTGTTTTTTACCGTCTGTTCAGATAACGCAAGTTCCACCGCTATGTCTTTGATACTCATGGTGCTATTTCTGCTCATGCGAAAAACAGATTTCATGGTTGTTGGCATGGCGTCCACTTCTTTCTCGATCAATTGCGCCAGCTCTTTGGCAAGAAACTCTTCTTCACAAGAATTTAAAGCGTTGCTCCATGCGCCGGTCTCCAAAAGCGATGCTAAGCTCGATAAGTGTTTATTGTGTTTGGCGATCCAGTCAATTGTTTCATAACGCGCCGCTTTAAAAAGGTAGGGGTAGAGGGTGTCATCCACGGTAATCCGGTTGCGACGTGACCAGAACGATGCAAAAATATCCTGCAAGATATCTTCCGCATCCGCGGTGTTCTGTATGCGGCTGTTCACGAAATTGAAGAGAAGGTCTGCATAGCGATCGACTAATTCGCGAAAGGCTAATCGATTATCTTGTTGAATTTCTACTAATAGTTCTCTGTCGCTTAAATCATTCATATCACCGGGTCCAGGCTTGCATTACCAAAATGCCTCAAATTTATAATTGTGATATTAAGTTAATATTAATAATGGGATATATCCTAAAATTTGTGAAAATCGTAAAACAGATGATGATACGTCCGTGCTGTCAAACCGTTCATCATCTTGACAGCTTTACGCCCACAGTCGTCAAATCCAGCGACTCTTTCACATCCAATGCTGTTCACATAACTGCGCAGGGTCGGTCGGGTGAATAAAAAGGGCAATCGTCAACTAAGCAAAACCTATACTAAACAGGATGACTTCTTGATAAAAGGCGAAACAAATCTCTACTTCTGTTTGTTTTTTATGAAACAAAGGAGGAAATAAACCATGTGGGAAGAAGTATCTGGTCAGTTGTATCGCCGCTTTACATTCAAGGATTTTTCCGAAGCGTTTAGTTTTATGACGCGGGTCGCGCTGTTGGCAGAGCAGCACCAGCACCACCCGACGTGGTCCAATACCTACCAACGGGTCGAGATCTGGTTGAGTACGCACGATGCGGGAAATGTCGTGACCGAGAAGGATCGCTCTTTAGCTGCTGCAATAGACGGTTTGCTCGCATGAAAAAGGGAAGCTTGAATTTCGTTGCACTAAAAAATATAAATAACGTTCTGCTTTTTTTCGTTCTGCTATTTGTATTACTCTATTACGGACGGGTATTCCTGATTCCGGTTGTTACAAGCGCTTTATTGGCGATGTTGCTCGTTCCGGTATGTCGTAGGTTGGAAACATGGGGCTGGAAAAGAGGCTGGGCAGCATGTAGTGTAGTTTTATGCATGTTACTGCTTATTGTGGGGGTGCTCTACGTTTTGGTCAACGAATTAATTGGCTTAGGCAGGGATATCCATGTTATTGCAGAACGATTGCGCGGCATGTTAGATCAGGCACACGCATTTGTTTCTGAACAATTTCAGGTATCCAAAGGACAGCAGAAGGAATACCTTCACGGACAGATAACGAATTGGGCAAATACTGCTGGTAAACTATTTGGTGATTTGGTATTCTCCTTTGTCGGTACGCTGGGTAACCTCTTGGTGGTTACCGTATATACCATTTTAATGTTAATTTACAGAGGCCGTATGAAACGGTTTATTCTAGACGTTGTGAGCCGCTACGCGGGCGAGCCTGAAGTAGAACAAACGAAGGTTATTGTAGAAAAAATAACGCTCGTTGCTAGCCGCTACGTGGGAGGTATCTTTCTGGTGGTATTGATTCTATCCGTGCTTTACTTTATCGGGTTGACCATCATTGGTGTCGAAAACGCCTTGTTTTTTGCCATATTGGCGGCGCTGATCAATATTATCCCGTACATTGGGTCTGTTGCCGGCGGCGCTATCGTCGTTCTGTATACGCTAATCACCGGCGATACGTTGACGCTCCCATTGGTCGTTGCCGTGTTTTTTGCTGGTATACAACAACTGGATAGCTATGTCCTGACACCCAAGATCACGGGCGGAAAGGTGAGATTGGGGCCGTTGTTCACTATTATGGCGTTGCTGTTAGGGGGGATGCTTTGGGGGGTAGCAGGCATGGTGCTGTTTATTCCCATATTGGGTATCTGTAAAGTCGCCTTCGATCATGTCGAGCCGTTGAAGCCTTATGGCTATTTGATAGGCGACTGAATAACATATAGAAAATAGGGATTTCTGCCAAACCTTATTCGTAAAGATGAATAACGTACGGCGTTTTTGTTTGTGCAGGTTTTATTCGTATCTTAGGATGTCGGTGCGCACTCGAGCGTAGAGCTATGCCCGCAGAAGCCTTTACGTGCGAACGACTATATAGACGAACACAGGATTCATTTTCCAATTATAAATATGATCGACTCACCAGGACTTCTTTTTAGAGAAGCCGTCAACAGAGAAGCACCTCTGCAAGTTGTCGGCGCGACAAACGCCAATCACGCGTTACTGGCTCAGCAGGCTGGATTCCAAGCGATTTATCTCTCCGGTGGAGGGGTCGCGGCAGGGTCTCTCGGCATTCCAGATTTAGGTATTAGCAGTTTACACGATGTCTTGATCGACGTGGATCGCATCACAAATGTGTGCCCTTTGCCCTTGCTCGTGGATATTGATACGGGCTTTGGGCCTTCCGCATTTAATGTCGCACGTACCATCCGGGCTCTGATCAAAGCAGGAGCCGGGGCGGTGCATATGGAAGATCAGGTTGGAGCGAAGCGATGTGGGCATCGGCCAGGCAAAGAGTTGGTGTCTACAGCCGAAATGGTCGATCGGGTCAAGGCGGCGGTCGATGCCCGGACCGACAGGCACTTCGTGATCGGAGCCCGTACTGATGCACTCGCGACAGAAGGACTCGATCGTGCGCTCGCCCGTGCTGTAGCTTATAAAGAGGCGGGAGCGGACTTTATTTTTGCCGAAGCGGTTCGCGACTTGGAAACCTACCGTCGGTTTAAAGAAGTGACAGACCTACCGATCTTAGCCAACATTACCGAATTCGGACAGACACCATTATTTACAAAAAATGAGCTTCTGACAGCGGGAGTATCCATCATCTTGTATCCTTTGTCTGCATTTCGTGCGGCCAATAAGGCTGCACAGCGTGTTTATCAACATATTCGAGAGGATGGAGGCCAAGCCGCTGTCGTCGATACGATGCAAACCCGGGAAGAGTTGTATCAAAGTATAGGCTATTATGCCTATGAAAATCGATTGGATCAATTATTTAAAACGAATGACGATGAAAGAGACCAATGAAACAGGCTTCAGACCCAAAAAAAGTGTGGCCCTCTCGGGCGTTCCCGCAGGTAATACCGCACTGAGTACTGTGGGCAAGAGCGGGAATGACCTGCATTATCGGGGTTACGATATAGTAGATTTAGCGGGACAGGCGACTTTTGAGGAGGTGGCGTATTTGCTGATTTATGGAAATCTGCCAACGCGCCCGCAGCTACAAAGTTATCAGGTACAGCTTCTTAGTCAACGCGGCTTACCAATTGCCATTCAGAACGTGTTAAAACAGCTGCCCGCGACCACGCATGCGATGGACGTGCTCCGTACCTATGTATCGGTCTTTGGTAGCATTCAGCCCGAAAAGGAAAGTCATCCGCTTGCCGGAGCGCGTGATGTTGCTAATCGGTTGATGGCGTCCATGGCGTCGGCCTTATTATACTGGTATCATTTTAGTCAGAATGGGCGGGAGATCGCGGTAGAGACCAACGATGCCACCGTGGGCGGACACTTTCTTCACCTGCTGCACGGCACGCCGCCGCCCGCCTCTTGGGTAAGGGCTATGCAGGTGTCCTTGAATCTGTATGCAGAACATGAATTCAATGCCTCTACGTTTACCGCACGCGTAATCGCGGGGACGGGTTCGGATATGTACTCCTGTATAACCGGTGCTATCGGCGCATTGCGCGGGCCAAAACACGGGGGAGCCAATGAAGTGGCATACGAAATTCAAAGTCGTTATGCGGATCCAGATGAGGCGGAAGCTGATATCCGGCGTCGGCTGGCAAATAAAGAGGTTGTCATCGGTTTTGGGCATCCGGTATACACGATTTCAGATCCTCGTAACGAGGTGATAAAGGGAATTGCGAGAGAATTGTCGGAAGAGGCTGGTGATATGACCCTTTACCGTATCGCAGAGCGTTTGGAGCAGGTGCTATGGGACGAAAAGAACATGTTCCCCAACCTCGATTGGTACTCGGCAGTGGCATACCACCTGATGGGGATACCGACCGAGATGTTTACACCGTTGTTCGTGATCTCCCGGATAACGGGGTGGTCGGCTCATGTTTTTGAACAGCGACAAGACGGAAAGATTATTCGTCCAAGTGCCAACTACATCGGACCGGAAAACAGACCGTTTGTGCCGATCGCTGAACGCTAGATTATAGGACGACACAAGAAGCAAAGGATCTACCAGGCCGATTGGATTGAACACGTTCACGGTTCTTGGGGATAAATCAACAAACATAAATGTTCATGTTGTCCAGTGAATACAGATATTTCAAGAAAAAAATAGAATGACAGCAACAGTATTAAATGAACGTCCTCAGCCAGATGAGGTGTTGACGGATATAGCCGATTACGTATTGCAGTACAGAATTGATAGCGAAGAAGCTTGGAAAACAGCGTATTATTGTTTTTTAGATACCTTGGGATGTGGCTTTGAGGCCTTGACGTATCCAGCTTGCACAAAATTGTTGGGCCCGGTTGTACCGGGCACAGTAGTACCGGCAGGAGCAAAAGTTCCCGGAACACCATACCAACTGGACCCGATACAAGCTGCATTCAACATCGGTACGATTGTTAGGTGGTTAGATTTTAATGATACCTGGCTTGCCGCAGAATGGGGGCATCCATCGGACAATTTAGGTGGGATTTTGGCTACGGCAGATTGGCTCAGCCGAATGCAGGTTGCAAAAGGTGGCAGGTCGTTGAAAGCGTCGGCGGTATTGGAAGCTATGATTATGGCGCACGAGATTCAAGGCATATTAGCCTTGGAGAATTCGTTTAATAAGGTCGGCCTAGACCATGTTATTTTGGTGAAAGTAGCCTCGACCGCTGTGGTTGGCAAATTGCTCGGATTGAGTCGCAGCGAATTGATCAATGCAATCTCTTTGGCGTTTGTGGATGGGCAGGCCCTGCGTACGTATCGACACGCACCTAATACAGGCAGTCGTAAATCGTGGGCGGCGGGCGATGCAACGTCGCGGGCTGTACGGCTTGCTTTGATTGCCCAAACCGGAGAAATGGGCTATCCGTCGGTATTGACGGCGCCGGGGTGGGGGTTTTACGATGTCTTATTTAAAGGTCAGTCGTTTAGCTTTCAGCGTCCCTACGGATCCTATGTAATGGAAAATATCTTGTTTAAGATTTCGTTTCCTGCAGAATTTCATGCCCAAACAGCTGCAGAAGCCGCTATGATCCTACATGCGGAATTGTTAAGCCGCGGTAAGACTGCTGCCGACGTGGTACGTATTACGATCCGAACGCACGAAGCGGCTATCCGAATCATTGACAAGAAGGGGCCGCTTCATAACCCTGCAGACCGTGACCATTGCATTCAATATATGGTGGCGGTTCCCCTGTTGTTTGGCCGCTTGACAGCCGAAGATTATGAGGATGCTGTGGCGGTAGACATCCGCATTGACTGGTTACGCGAGAAAATGAGTTGTGTCGAGGATCCACAATTTACAAAGGATTACCACGATCCATCCAAACGATCGATTGCGAATGCGCTAACTGTTGAGCTTGCTGATGGTAGCATATTACCCGAAGTTCTTGTCGAATATCCGATTGGTCATCCTCGGCGCCGACAGGAGGGCGTTCCATTGCTGATCGAAAAATACCGACGTAACGTAGGGCGTCTTTTCGCGGGAAAACAACAACAACAGATTCTCGAAACAACATTAGACTACGATAAATTCAAGCAATTGGACGTAATCGATTTAGTCGATTTGATGGCGAAATAGTTGCTGCTTTTGGTGGATCTGCTGTGGGGTCGTAACCCATATAAGGTATGTCGCAGCCTATCTCCCTATCCGAGATTCTGCGACATATTCCATCTTTGGGGGGGTGCCTGATCACACTATGCTTTACAGAAAACAGGACAGGAGTGGGGCATTATATCCCATTCGGGGAACGCCAATTGCTTTGGAAACCTGTATAGAACGTAAAGTCATTTCGAGCAAGTTCAATAAGCGATGCAGGCACAAGCCATTGCTCGCCAAGCGGTTCAAATTCGATACATTCCCGTACAAATTGTGAAATGCCGACGTCATCGATGTGTCCAAATACGCCACCGGTTTGCGCGGCATATCCCACACCGAGTATGGAGCCGATATCACCATCAATTGGCCGTATCAAAACACCTTCTTCGAGGCATCGGTAACTGTCGAGTGCCATAACGTGTAATAGTCTTGTGCCAATGGTTTCAGCCGAGATCTGTTCCGTCGGTACGGGTAGGCTAGGATCTATCCATAAGGCTTTTGCTGCGGCACCTTCGTTGTAGGTATAAAAGCCTCGGCCTATTTTCCGACCTCCGCGACCGGCCCGGACCATCTCCTGTAGGTGCGTATACGCTCGTTGTTGACTCGAATGTAATGTCGGAAGTTGATCGTACACATGGAGCATAAGGGACAGCGAAATCTCGTCAAGTACAGCCAACGGGCCTACGGCGAAGCCTACACGGCGTGCTTCCTGTTCGATGGCGCTTGCGGGGACTCCTTCTAATAGCATCGTGATTGCCTCTAATAAATAGTTGAAGAAAATACGCGAGGTGAAGAACGCTGGCCCATCATGTACAACGATAGGTATCTTATCTAGCTGTTGAGCAACGTGCAACGCTTTGTATAATGTTTCCGGACTGGTTTTCGCACCGCGGATAATCTCTACGAGTGGCATCCGGTCGACAGGTGAGAAAAAATGCATGCCTATAAAGCGTTCGGGATGTGGCAGTACCGCGGCTAGTGTGGTGATCGGCAGTGAGGTGGTGTTGGAAGCAAAAAAGCCATTTTCTTTTAAGTACGGAAATGCCTCCGTCGTCACCTCAGCTTTTAGCGTGGAATCTTCATACACGGCTTCAATGATCAAGTCTGCTTCAGAGAGCTGTTGGGCTTCGGTTGTTGGCAGTATGCAATCGAGCAGTTTTTCCCGTGTTCTCCCATCCATCTGCTGTTGTTGCACCAATCGTTCGGTAATTTTCGCTGCATACTCCTTCCCGCGTGCAGCCTGTTCAGGCGTCACATCTTTTAGCAGCACGGATATGCCTGCACGGGCAGCTTCGTAAGCAATGCCTGATCCCATCATGCCGGCACCGATAATGCCTAATTTCTGTAGCTGGAAGTCGGACGCACCCTCTTTCGGCAGCGTAATCCGTGTGGCCTTCACCCCTTCGTGCAAGGTTCGTACCATACGTAGCGTTTTCGGATCGTGAAGCACATCGTTATACCACTGGTTCTCTAGGGCCAATGCTTTTTCGGTCGTTGCGGATGGCTCATAAAGGAGCCATTGGAAAAAGGCATGTACGGCCGGTACGTGCTGGTTTGCCCGTTTACGGAGTGTTGTAACCTCTTCTGGGCTTATGGTGTCCATCTCCTTTGTCGATGCACCTTGGAAAACACGTTTTGTTTCTACCCATTCTTTTGCCAACGCGAGGGCAGTGTCGATGTTGGCCGTCACTTGATCGATCCAACCGAGGTCCATGGCAGCTTTCGCCGAAAGTTGTGTTCCGTTGAGTAGGATGGGGAGGGCCTTTATTCCGGCTAAGCGGATGCCAGCAGTCAATGCCCCTAAGGGTGGAAATAGGCCAAATTTAAGCTCCGGGTAGCCTACAGTTGCTGTCTCCGTCGCGATCCGATAGTTGGCCCATAGGCAAGTCGACCAAGCAAAACCTTGAGAAGAACCCTGTACCAGCGCGATGACAGGCTTCGCCTGCTGTTTGATGCGGTATGCCCTTCCTAGGATATCGGCGAGTCGCTTGGAAAGCGTAACGCGATCCGGTAACCACTGAAACCGCGATGCATAGGCCATGTCGTCAGGTAAACCGTAATAAATGATCCCCGTCGTTTCCGGATCCGCAAGTGAACGAGTAACTAGGTCAACCCATTCTTCCAGCCGATCCACGTACATGTCTGAAGAAAAGCCTGTTTCCATGGGTGCCATGGTTACTACGCCTATAGCATCATGTGTTAACTCAAAAAAACGAGGTGTGTTCGTATCCGTTCTTGTCATTATTTATTCGTGATGTTGTTCGCTCTTTTAGAACGCATGGATAGAATGTTTGTTCCCCATATGCGAAGAAGTACTCCGGTGTCGCCGGCCGGCTATGCTTTTTTCGCTTCATAGCGTATATTATCGATGACCGTTTTTGCAATGATTTCCAACATAATCTCCGATGTACCACCGATGATCGTACCGACTCGAACATCTCGGTATAATCGGGCGATTTTGTAATCTTCCGTAAAACCGTATCCCCCAAAGAACTGCAAACATTGGTGCACCACTTGGATGGCGAGTTCACTGGTCTGTAATTTTGCTATGGAGCACTCCTGTACAGCATATACACCTAGCTGCTGCAGATCGCAACAGTGATAGACGAATGCTTTGTTGGTTGCGATATCGGCAACCACGTGCGCAATGCGATGTCTGATGACCTGAAAATCATGTAATTTGTGGCCAAAAGCTTCGCGTTGTCCGATATATGCGAGTGTATATTGTAGTGCCGCGTCGGCCGTAGCAATGTTGTGTATAGCGGCTGTCAGCCGTTCGAGCTGAAGCCCGCCCATTAAGTACGAAAAGCCGGCACCCTCTTCTCCGATCAAATGAGAGACGGGTACGAGAACCTGGTCAAAGGAAAGTTCAGCGGTATCCGACGCATGCCATCCCATCTTGTTGATTTTCGTAGTAGAAACGCCGGGCGTATTACGGTCTATAACGAGCAAGCTGATGCCCTTACTACCTGCTTGAAGGTCGGTTTTTACCGCGGTGATGAAAAAGTCACCGTACACGCCGTTGGTAATGAATGTTTTCGAACCGTTCACCACGTAGTGGTCTCCAGTGCGTACGGCTGTTGTTTTGATTTTTTGTACATCGGAGCCAGCTCCAGGTTCAGTGATTGCAACGGCGCTCACCAAATCACCAGCGATAACTCCGCGCAGGTACTGCTCCTTGAGCGCTTCGCTGCCGTGCTTGCTCAAATAGGGAGCGGACATAAATTGAATAACCAGCGCAGAGATACTAAAGCCGCCCGAATAGCAATAGGACAGCTCCTCGCAAAAGATCAATGCGTAATAAAAATCAAGATTCATACCGCCATACGCTTCAGGGAAGGTTAGCCCCATAAAGCCCATGTCGCCCATTTTTTTCCAAATAGCTCGATCGATTTGCCCTTCTTTTTCCCATTGGTCGATGTAAGGAAGGATTTCTTTGCGCACAAAAGCGCGTAAGGTTTCACGGAATGTTTGATGCTCTGCCGTCAGTTGTGTTGCTTGCATTGCTGTTCAGTTTATTTGGTCTTAGTGCCCGCCCGTATATCGAAGCCTCGTGGTCGCGACTAAGGCAATATACGAAAAGAAAGGCAGTTCCTACTGTATTTTTCGATGAAAAGTTTCTGTTTTTGTAATTATTCCAACATTTGTTCGTTGAAACTTTCTTTTTGCAAAAGGAATCATTGCGCCTGTAGGATCTTTTACCTAAATTTGATAGGTAAACTTAAATAAGGCACGTTTTTCTAGCAGGAGGAATTCATTATGGGCAGAAGAGTATTTATCGTCGCCGCGCAACGTACCCCTATAGGTAGTTTCGGTGGCGCTTTGTCTACCGTTTCAGCGACACAATTAGGTGCGTCCGCGGTTACTGCGGCTTTGCAGCAAGGTGGCGTAGACGCACAGGAGGTCGACGAATTGTTTATGGGTTGTGTGTTGCAAGCGGGGTTGGGACAGGCGCCTGCGCGGCAAGTGTGTAAATATGCCGGCATGCCCGATCAGGTTCCGGCGACGACCATCAATAAGGTCTGTGCTAGTGGGATGAAAGCGGTATCGTTCGGTGTCCAATCGATCTTACTGGGGGATGCCGACATAGTTGTGGCTGGTGGAATGGAAAGTATGAGCCAGGTTCCGTACTATGTTCCCAGTGCACGCTGGGGGGCTAAATACGGCGCACAGGCGCTATTGGACGGGCTGCAGCGCGATGGATTAAGCGATGCGTACAATCAGCAAGCGATGGGCGTGTTTGGAGAACTTTGTGCCGAGACGTTCGGAATCGGACGGGACGCGCAAGACGCTTATGCGAAGCTTTCCTATGAACGAGCTCGACAGGCTTGGGCAAAAGGAAAATTTGATAAGGAGGTGTATCCGGTACGTATAGACACGCGAAAAGGAGAGCATATTGTCCAGCAGGACGAAGAATGTGTACATGTTCAATTCGATAAAATGACGTCGCTGAAACCCGTGTTTAAGCCAGAGGGGACGATTACGGCGGCCAATGCTTCTACATTAAGTGATGGCGCGGCTTGTTTGGTGCTGGTTAGCGAAGAGAAAATGAATGTTTTGGGTCTCAAACCAATAGCCGAGATTGTTGCCTACGCCGATGCAGAGCAAGCCCCAGAGTGGTTTACGACGACACCTGCCCGGGCCACCGAAAAAGTGTTAGCCAAGGCCGGACTATCGGTGGCGGATATAGATTTCTTTGAAATTAATGAAGCGTTTGCTGTGGTGGCATTGGCGAATGCACAAACATTACAAATCGCCGAGGATCGGCTTAATGTGTATGGAGGCGCGGTGTCGCTAGGTCATCCACTCGGCTGTTCGGGTGCGCGAATAATCACCACGCTTACCAGTGTTTTACAACAAGAGAATGGTCATTACGGTCTTGCTGCCATCTGTAACGGGGGAGGAGGAGCTTCGGCGATGATTCTCCGACGTATGTAGGCCAAAAAAGATTTTTACTGCTAAAAAGGCTTGTATCCGCTCCTCAGCCGTAAACATGACGGGATAGATGATTTTAATACGTTCATGATCGAATAGATAATGGACGTGGAGCAAGTCTGTTGGAGAGGAACAACCGAAGCAGGCAGTCGAATTGCCGGTTTTGCCTGTATAAAAAAGCTAGGGCAATGCTGGAGATGGAAAAAGTAGGTTAGATGGTCCGTAAGAAGGGGTTAAAAACTGGGTGCGATTTGTTCGTCGCTGTGATCATTTTTTAGAGCTTTCGTTTTAGCCGATGCGCGTGCTAACCGCCAATTACGAAACGATACGATTACCCAGTCTATACCTTTGACCGTTCCATAAATAAGGGAGCCATAGGTCAAAATGCAACCAAAAAGAAAGGCTACCCCTGTCAATTCAGATGCGCCTAATCCCACGATATAAACGTAAAGCTGCAAGCTGATACCTACGCTAAAAGCGAATAGGAAAATCAATATCTTTTGTATACGTGTCATAGCCTTAAATTAGTAATCTATTGTGATGCTTATGTAAACCTAATGTGAAATTTGTGATTCAAAAATTTATGCCTAAAAGATGTTTAAACGTGTTTTTTCAATAGTAGCTTGTTAATAATATATTCCAAAGGTAGGGAGTAAATTTTATAAAGTCAAAAAGTTTTGAATTTATTTTTTTAACAAAAAAATCCGGAGCATTTCGCTCCGGAAAACTAACCAAACCAATTAGGGTAATCTAAATTTATGAATAATGAATCCTTATCGAGATAACGGACTTATCCTTGAAATAGTTTTACGATATCTTATTTTTTTTTAACGCATTATAGAGGGCGTCCCCTGCTTGTTGAACGGCAATCTGTATCGCCGGTACTGCTGCGAGCGGGTTAAGCATACCGTAATCGTGTATAAATCCGCTATATTCGGTTATCGCAACGGAAACACCGGCCTCATCAAGTTTGCGCCCATAAGCAATGGCTTCGTCATGCAAAATATCGTTTTCGGCAACTTGGATCAGCGCTGGTGGAAGATTCTTCAGTTCCGCTAACGTGGCGCGTATTGGTGCCGCATACTTATGCAGACGATCCGCCGGATTGGTGGTGTAATTGTCCCACATCCATTGCATCATTGCTGTTGTGAGGAATCGCTCTTCGCCATATGCATGATACGAGTGTCTGCTGAAGTCGGCATCTGTGACCGGCCACAGGAGCACTTGGTAGCGTATAGCGGGGCCATTATTATCCTTTGCCATAAGCGCCACCACTGTAGCCATATTTCCACCGACGCTATTACCTACTACGGCGAGTCTGGAGCTGTCTACGCCAATCGAAGCGCCGTTTTCTGCGACCCATTTTGTCGCAGCGTAGGCTTGGTTAATGGCAACTGGAAATTTTGCCTCTGGTGATGGGGTATAATCTGGAAATACGGCGACGGCTTTGCTTTGCACGACGAGATCCCGGACGAGCCTTCTGTGTGTCGGATAATCTCCAAGCACCCATCCTCCTCCGTGGAAAAACATAAAAACCGGTAGATCTTCCCTTTTTCCATTGTTTGGGCGAACGATATGAACCGTCATCCGTTCGTCGTCTTGTACAATTTCCCGCTCTTCCTCCTCAATATCTGCATAGTCGAAAGCCACGGAATTCTGTGCGTCCATCAGTACACGTCGGGCGTCTGCTGGGCTCTTCTGTTCCAAAGGGATATCGTTTCCGCTATTTAGTTCTTTCAAGAATGCACGGATCTCTTTACTAATATGCGGATCTTCGTGTGCTGGGATAGCTGTTGTTGACATATTGTTTTTTATGGATTACGATTGTAATGTGGCCTGTAGCGTGATATCGAAACTAAAGGCAACACTAACCGGACAGTTTTCTTTTGCTCCCTTTGCGATCTGTTGGAATTGTTCGTCGGTGATATTCGGAATAGATGCAGTCACAGTTAACTCGGATGTACTGATCTTACCGTTATCCAAACTGATGACCGATTGGGTTTCTAGTTTTTCAGGTGTAAAGCCGGCTTCGGTCAAGTCAGCACTCAATTTCATGGTAAAGCATCCTGCATGCGCAGCAGCAAGAAGTTCTTCGGGGTTTGTGCCTATGCCGTCTGCAAATCGGCTGTTAAAAGAGTATTGCGTTTCGTTCAGAACGGTGCTTTGTGTGGTTAGATGTCCATTTCCTTCTTTAATGGTGCCTGTCCATACGGCAGTTGCTTTGCGTTTCATAGTTAATTGTTTTTTTTGTGTATACCTATAACACCCGTTTACCAAGAAAGGTGTGGAAAAAAATGAAAAAAGAGGAGACAGATCGGATCCTTTTTGGGGATAAATCAAGGATGAATAAACAGAAATATGCTTTCCCGTTTGGGTTTATCAGATAGTTGACCGACCAGACGATTACTGTAATACACAGATTTATAAACGGTGACTTAAAGATTATCCCGTTTCTTTCCGAATGAGATAATCAGAATGAGTATCATGATAATGATCGCGACGATGATGTAAATCATAATTACAAAAAAGGTTTGTTGCCGTATTTTGGTTCGCATCGTTGCGACATCCTCCGTCACATGGCAAGACAAAATACATAAATTCTCCGGCAAATTGAAATTTTATTTTGGAGTTTTAGTAAAAGTTATACGATCATTAAGGAGTACATGACACGGCAGGACGCTCTTTTCGAAAAAAATAGATACATTCGGTTATAATCCAATAAACAGAACTATATAAACCTATGTGTGATGCCGACTGGAATTTACACACTTTCATAGAAAAAAATGTATTTTGTTCTGCGCTTGTTCGGTATACGTTTACTATGAACCAATTGGGTATAACTTGAATGTAAGTTCGTAAATACAGATGTTATGCAAGATCTCGAAACGCGTGAGCTATTAATGTTGATTACGTTTAATGAAGATAGGAAGGCTTTTCGTTCTTTGTATTTTTATTATTATGAAGCTGTCTACCGTTTTGCTAAAAAATTTATTCGTCATGAAGAAACTGCCGAGGAGATCGTAAATGATGCCTTTATCAAGATCTGGAACAATAGAAAGAAATTGTATACGGTAAACAACTTTAAAGTGTATCTCTTGGTATGTGTTAAAAATCTTTGTATAAAGGAACTGGAAAAAAACAATAAAATCTCTATTATCAATATTGATGATATTGAATTTGAACCATATGATGATCAGGTGCAAACCGACACGTTCTTGCTCCTTTCTGAGATGCAGCAATATATCCATACATTAACAAATCAACTTACCCCGCAATCAAAGCTTGTCTTTGAGCTTATCCGGGAGGAGGGACTTAAACACCGAGAAGTGGCTGAATTGCTAAATATATCGGTTAAGACCGTCGAATACCATCTCGCCAATGCACTCCGAAAAATTGCCGAAGGGCTTTCCGCACTAAGTAAAAAATAAAATGAATTTTGCCTAGGGTGTATTGCTTTTTTTGGATCCTTATAAATAAGGAAACACAAAATGGCACCACATAGACTTTGGGTATTAATAGGCAAAAAGTTAAGCGGCGAGATCACAGCGCTGGAGCTCGACGAATTGACGCAGCTACTTAACAATGATTTTGCTGAATTTCCGTTACAAGAACTCGAAGATATGTGGAAACAGCCGGTATCGAGTGGAGAGCGCGCTGACCATAATGTGGCTGCGGAACGCTCATGGCGGAGACTTGAAGGAACACTTGATAAAGATCAGGACGATTCCAAACAGCCTGATAGACGTGTGGTATCTTGGTTTAAGAGACCCTTTTGGTTATCCTCAGCAGCGGTCGTCCTTGTTCTTGCTGGTATCCTTTTTCACGCAGATTTATTTGATCTTACACCGCCAAAAAATAATCAAATCACCGCGCCCGATCGGGGAACCAGTAAGGTCATACTCCCGGACGGGACGAGTGTATGGTTAAATGCAAAAAGTCACCTCACCTATAAAAGTGATTTCGGGAAAAAAATACGCGAAGTAAAGCTTCAAGGCGAAGCCTATTTTGACGTTGCCGAAGATGCGCAACATCCGTTCATTGTACGTACATCGACCATCAACCTAAAGGTGCTCGGGACGGCATTTAACGTGCGTAGTTACCCGGACGAAAGGGTTACCGAAGCGGCCTTGGTACGCGGAAAGGTACGTATAAGTTTACTCGACAATGAAGATAAAGAAATTGTCTTGAAGCCCTCAGAAAAACTGACCGTGAACAATGCTATTGTGCGTGACGGAAAAAAATCTGCCGGTCTAAACGATCCTCCGCTGATGACCGTAACATATGTGCAAAAAGCACCGCAAGATTCGCTTCCATATGAAGCGTTGTGGCTTGAAAACACGTTGGCTTTCAATAACGAGAATTTCGAGCAAATTGCCAAACGGATGTCCGCTTGGTACAATGTAACCATGTCTATCCGTAATCCAAACCTAAAATCCGTCAAAATGTCTGGGAAGTTTAAGGATGAATCTGTAGAATCCGCTCTCAAGGCATTACAACTCGTAGCAGATTTCGATTACCAAATAGAGGGCCGTCATATAGAAATCAGATAATCACTTGATCCATTAACCAATAAACAAAGAATATATGTAGCACAGTACCCGTACGAAAAGGCGCAAAAAAGGGGAAATGTTTGCCGCATCTCCCCAAATGATATTGCCTTAACTATAGTCAGATTTGAAGTATAACCAATAGTTAAAACCAACACATTCAAAAGTATGAAAAAAAATGCTAGATGCCTATGCCTTGTAAGGCAGAGGCCACTATTAAAAATTTTTATTATGATCAAATGTACGCTGCTGTTGATCCTCCTGACAGGCTATCAGGCCTTTTCACGGGGGTATGGACAAAATAAGGTCAATATCGATCTGAAACGCGTATCCCTGAAATACGTTTTGCAACAAGTAGAAAGACAAACCAATTATCGGTTTCTTTACAATGATGAGATACTCCTTGCCTATGCCAACAAAACGATTCAGGTGGAGGACGCCGAATTACCAGAACTCATGAAGAAGGCGTTAGCAGGTACCCATCTCCGATACCAACTTCGGGAAAATAATTTGGTGGTCATCACAGCGGTGCAAGAAATTGTTGCAAGGGGGACAGTCAAGGACGGAGCGAATCTACCTTTAGTCGGTGTAAATGTCCGTTTAAAAGGTACCAAAAATGAAACGTCTACTGATAGCAATGGAGCGTTCGAACTCAAAATAGCCCAAAAAGATGCAACGTTGGAATTCTCCTACGTCGGATTTCTTTCCGTTGAACGTGCGGTAACACACGAGGAATTTATGGAAGTGGTGATGCAACCCAGCACGACCGATATTTCAGAAGTAGTAGTAGTTGGGTACGGCACGCAGCGAAAGGCCGACGTGACGGGCGCTATTGGATCGGTCGGTTCGTCAACGATCGCGCGCGCCGCGACACCTAATGCTGCCGGAGCTTTGCAGGGTCAGGTCCCCGGGGTTGTGGTTACAAAGAATGCCGGGAAGCCGGGTGGTGGATTTAATATAACTATTCGCGGTATAAACTCGATCGGTGGATCAAGTTATCCATTACTTGTAATTGATGGTGTTCCCTCCAATGCCGGACTGGGTGATCTGAATCCGGCTGATATTGAGAAAATTGACGTTCTGAAAGATGCCTCAGCAACAGCAATCTATGGATCAAGAGGTGCAAAAGGGGTCGTTATCGTGACTACCAAACGTGGAAAGGCAGGTAAAACAAACATTGCATACGATGCCTACATAGGAGCCCGCACGCCGACCAATTTACCAACGATGATGGACGGACCCGCCTACGTCAGGTATCGCACAGAGATGTTCAAAGCGCAAGGACGCTCTACCGAGCGAGACAATGCGGCTTTCTTCACACCTGAACAATGGCAGCGTATTGATGCCAATGATTTTACGGATTGGACGGCGTTGATCTTGGAAAATGGGCTGCAAATGAACCACAATGTGTCTGCCAGCGGGGGCGATGAGAAAACACAGTTTTCCATCGGAGCTGGCCTCATGGAAGAAGAAGGCAATGTGGCACCGGAGAGTTTCAAACGGTATAGCCTCCGAGGAAACGTTGATCGGGCTATAAACGATAAGTGGAAGGTCGGTCTGAACATGTACATGACTCAAAACTTACAGAATATAGGAAGCTCTGAGGCATTGCGCTCTGCGTACCGCCTTCCTCCCGTGGCCGCCGCTTACGACGAGAATGGCGAACGGATTTTTCGGGTGTATGGGACGGACGCCGTAACAAACCCAATGTTTGATCAGGAGAACGAGATTCGACGTTTGCGTAGCTTTCGTACATTTGGTAACCTGTATCTACAGGTAAAACCGCTCGACTACCTGACGTTGAACTCGACCATTTCGCCTAGCTATTATGCGGAGCGTACCGGATATTATTTTGGACCGTTTTCTAAGGAACGTTTAGGCGAGAGCTTACCGACACAAGGGAATAACGCCACCAGCGAACAATTTACTTGGGTACTGGATAATCAAGCAATTTTTGAACAGCAAATTGACATCCACAAAATTACGGCTACGGTTGTACAAAGTATGCAAAAGGATCGTACGGAATCGAATTTTATAACAGCCGAAGGGCTGCCTTATGAATCCTTATGGTACAATCTAGCGACCGGACCAACGGTTCGGGCTTATGGATCTGGATTTATTCAATCAACATTGGTTTCCTATATGGGAAGGGTGAACTATAGTTTTGATGACCGGTTTCTATTGACGGCAACAGGTCGATGGGACGGCTCGTCTAGATTGGCTGACGGCAATAAATGGGGTTTTTTCCCCTCAGCATCCGTTGCTTGGAGGTTGTCCAATGAAGCATTCATGGCTGAAATCTCCGCGGTGAACGATTTGAAGCTCCGTGTGAGTTATGGTGTTAGCGGTAATGACCGAGTAAACCCATACTCGACACAGGCGGCATTATCCCAAACGTACTATGATTTTGGAGGAGCAGTCGCGCCGGGATACGCACCTGGCCAATTACCTAATAAGAACTTAACCTGGGAAAAGACAGGAGAGTTGAATGTGGGCTTGGATTTCTCCGTGTTAAACGGAAGAGTTTCGGGTAATGTCGATGTGTATGATCGTAAAATCAACAACATCTTGTTGGATCGTCTGTTGCCGGCACCTTCAGGTTGGGAATCCATCACTGACAACATTGGTAAATTACAGAATTCTGGTATAGAAGTAGGTTTGAACACATTGAATGTTACTGCCGGAGAGTTCTCGTGGAGGACCGATTTCGTATTTGATAAGAATAGGAACAAGATACTGGAACTGAGTGGAGGGAAACGTGATGACATCGGAAATCGATTGTTTATTGGTCAGCCTGTTCAGGTAAACTATGACTACGTTTTTGATGGGATATGGCAAACAAATCAAAGTGAAGCCGCAATGGTTTATAATCAAAAACCGGGGCAGATACGTGTGAAGGATTTAGATAACAATGGAATTATCAATGCGGATGATCGGCAAATTATAGGCAAGCGCGTTCCCGAATGGACCGGATCGATAGCCAATACGTTCAAATATGGAGATATAGACCTTTATTTCATGCTTTACACGCGTCAAGGCGAGCAGTTCAACAGTTCGTTTGATGCCACCCTTATGAATTACAATTCTCCTTATAAGCAGGTAGAAGTGGATTACTGGACTTTGGATAACCCTAGCGAAAAGCATTTCCAGCCCGGAAACCCCGGTCCCTATGCTGGCGTGATTAATTATCGGGATGTCAGCTTCGTCCGCGTAGGGAATATCACCTTAGGATATCGCTTGTCGTCATCTTTGACACAGCGGCTAGGATTACAAAATGTCCGTGTTTATGCGACAGCAACGAATCCGTTTACCTTTACCAAATACGAAGGCTTCGACCCCGAATGGCCTAGCCAGAACAGCTACGGCACCGCTATCAGCTCAGCTTCCTATCTTTTTGGTCTTAATTTATCTTTCTAATTTAAACTGATGAATATGAAAATGATATTACGTATACTGGTTTTGGTTCTCATGACCGGTTTTCTATATGCCTGTAGCAAATTTCTTGAAGAAGAGAATATTGCGGGTATTACAGCAGAAAATTACTATAAAGATGCGGCGGGATATGAGTCCCTTGTCCGTTCCTGCTACGCTTCGTTGCGCAGCATTTACGATATCAATCCATCGTTGTTTGAATATGGAACTGATATTATGACCCGAGGGGAGATCGAGCCCGTTAGCGGCACGGTGGGCGACCTGGTAATCCGTGCTACTGGTTTGAATGAATATAAAACGCTCACGGCAGACAATTCAGCCGTGGAAAAATTATTCTCCGCGGCCTATAGTGGTATTCAGCGATGTAATACGGCTGTTAACCGGGCAAGCACCGTACCAGGATTATCGGATGAACTCCGCAATAAGCGACTAGCTGAAGTGCGCTTTATCCGCGCCTACTACTATTACCTCCTTGTCGAAAATTTTGGAAATGTTCCGATCGTGCAAGAGGAGATCAATACACCCGTCACGCACTTTTCGCCTAACTCGGAAGAAGAAGTATACAGTTTTATGATTTCTGATTTACAACAGGCTATCGGGGCGGCGGATGCGACTACGGGTGAGTTCGGCCGGGTAACGAGGGATGCTGCTAAACACTTATTGGCGCTCGTACATTTAACACGGGGATACAAGACTTTTGGCGCCGATACCGATTTTATAACGTCGGCTAAACTTGCTGAAGAGGTGCTCGCTGCTGGAACATACACACTTCTTCCGAGCTTTGCGGCAGTATTCGATCCAGAAAACCAACAGAATAAGGAAATTCTTTTTTCCATACAGTATGACCGGACGAGCCTGAAACCCTCATTAGGTACTGGGAACGGACAGAATGTACTCTTCGGATGGCGTGTATGGCGAGAGCCTGGTTTTTTTGAAGAAACGACCGTATACAATCGGAGGTTATCTGATTTCATGCCAACACAATTTCTGTACACACTCTACGATACCAAGAAAGATGCTCGTTATGACGGCACCTTTTTAAGCCGGTTTGCAGCGACCAAAGATGATGTTATAGGCAGCCAGCAGGTAAAAAAGGGCGATCTCCGTTTTTATTTCCCATATCCTGACCAAGTGTTTACTTCAGCGGATTCCATCGCTTTAAAAAGTGCCAATCCTGTTGTCGAGATTGTACGATTTAATCGTTGGAAACAGGATTTTGACGGAATCGGAGGAGCCATGAAATTTCCGATGATCAATAAGTTTTTTGATCCATATGCCACAGCTTTTGGGAATTCGGAAAATAATCACCGGAGTACGCGAGATATTTTTATTTTTAGATTGGCCGAAACTTATCTGATTGCAGCCGAGGCATATTTTAAGCTTGGTCAACTGGACAACGCTGCTCAAAAATTGAATGTCGTTCGTGCTCGTGCCGCTAAAGCTGGTCAGACCCTCGCCATCTCGCCTTCGCAAGTCACGTTGGATTTTATTTTGGACGAACGCGCGCGGGAACAGGCTGGTGAATACAAACGCTGGCTTGATCTTAAAAGAACGAGGCGATTAGATAGAGCTTTTTCTCACAACTTGCTGACCAAAATCGCGAATCCTGCCGGGATAGTGGATAAATACTATCTGCGCCCTATACCTCAATCGGTTATTGATCGTGATTCGGGAGAATATCCGCAGAATCAGGGCTACTAAATTTTTACATTATTTGCCTAGGCTATCCCAATGAACAAGCCTAGGCAAAGTAAACTTATAATTTTTAACAAAGACGATGAATACTCTTATACTTCGTTCCGCCTGCGTGGGGGTTATATGCCTTATTTCAAGCGTTTATTTATTGATAGCACAAACCGTCCATCAAGATGCTATCTACTCTGGTGTGCCTTGGTTCGACGAGGCTGGAAAAACCGTTAGTGCGCATGGCGCCTGCATGATCAAGGAGGACGGTCGATACTACTTGTTTGGCGAGTACAAGACAGATTCTGCTAATGTTTTTAATGGCTTCGTGTGCTATTCCTCTACCGATTTATATAGCTGGAAATTTGAGCGCATGGCTTTGCCCGTACAAAGACAGGGAAAACTGGGCAGCAAAAGGGTTGGAGAACGGCCCAAGGTGATGAAATCGCGAGAAACAGGAAAGTACGTGATGTACATGCATGTGGATTCCATAAATTATAAAGATCAATTTGTTGGATATGCCACCGCTGATGAGATTACCGGTCCGTATACATTCCAAGGTCCTTTACTCTACAAGGGACAACCTATCCGGAAGTGGGATATCGGAGCGTTTCAAGATAAAGATGGAACAGGCTACCTGTTAGTTCATCACGGCGATATTTACGAACTTAACGATGATTTTTGTTCCGTGAAGGAAAAAGTGGCAAGCGATATCCCGGGTGTCGGAGAATCTCCTGCAATGTTGTGTAAAGATGGTCGATATTACCTGCTAAGTTCCAATCTGACCAGTTGGGAGCGAAATGATAACCATTACCACACGGCTACTTCGATCCGAGGTCCATGGATAAAGAAAGGTTACTTTGCACCTGCCGGTACACTGACATGGAATTCACAATGTAGTTTCATTTTCCAGATCGATGGCACCGACGAGACCACCTACATGTATATGGGAGATCGGTGGTCCTTTCCCAAACAGAATTCTGCCGCAACCTACGTGTGGCAACCGCTACAGGTTGGAGAGGCTGAGTTATCAATTCCTACGTTTGCAGATGGTTGGACTATTGATCTAAAAACAGGAAAAACCAGTGCGGCACAAAATAGTTTCCAAACTTATGCGATAAACGAGTTACCAGATACACATTTTAATGGTATGTGGAAAAACGATACATTATTCGTTAGAGGTTCCTCCCAGAAGGACGACTACTTTTCTTTTGCTTTTACTGGGAGACGTGTTAGTCTTTTTGGTTTTTCTCGCCCAGATGGTGGTTATGCCGAAGTAAGTATTGTGGACAGGAAGGGTACCATAGTCAACAGAGCCGTCATAGATATGTACTGTCTTTATGCTAACGCAGGCTTAAAGTTTGTAAGCCCATGGCTAACAAAAGGCGACTATACACTGATCGTACGGGTATTAGGACAACGGGGGAATTGGTCAGACAAACGGCGTAATAATTACGGAAGCATTGGGTACGTCGTGTCTCTAGAGAAAGTTTTGGTTGAACCGTAAAATCAATTAACAAAAGACGAACCGATCGTTCTCCATATGAAAGCAGAAACACTATTGTATCGCATAAACATTACGGCACAATGTACAACACCTAAATACAAACAGTTAGCAAATGCCATTCTTACAGAAATCAAAACCAAGAGAATACACACGGGCGATATCCTTCCGTCAATCAACGTACTAAGTACGCATTTACATATCTCACGTCAAACCGCGGAAAAAGCATATCGCTATCTGAAAAGTCTCCGTGTTATTTTACCGATAGTTGGCAAGGGATTTATCGTGCACGATGCTGTCGGTGGAAAAATCCGTGTCGCTGTTGTATTGAACCGTTTAACTACTGCGAAAAAGACGATGTACAATACTTTTGAAAGAGAAATGGGTGACCGAGCGCAGATCGATTTATATATCTATCACGGCGATTTAGCGACCCTTCGGTCTATGTTGATTAACAACGCTACGGAGTATGATTATGTCGCTGTATTCCCAGGTTTTCGCGATCCTGATAATGTGATGGAAGATATTTTACGAATAATTCCTGCAGAAAAGCGGATTATACTTGGAAAATACATGGCTGAAATGCACGATAGTTTTGCTTCGATCTATGAAAATCATGAAGAGGATATAGTCAATGCCTTAGAACAGTTGACCGACAAGCTCAGGAAATACCATACGATCAAATTGATTTATCCCGATTTCAGCGACTATCCAAGATCGATTATCAAAGGCTTTTACAGATATGCGCAAGAACAGGGGTTTCACCATAGTCTAGTGGAGAGCCTCCAGTGCGAAAAAATTGAAAAAGGAACATGTTATATCCAAATTGCGGAAGAAGATCTCGTAGAGCTGCTTGACCTGATCGTAACACAAGGACTCAAACTGAGGAAAGATACAGGTGTGATATCGTATAACGAAACGCCTCTTAAGAAATATGTTATGAACGGCATTACCACGATTTCTGCCGATTTTGATTTCCTTGGCTCCTCTGTGGCGAAATGTATAATCGATTCGGTTCCTTTACACCTTCACGTACCATTTGGAGTTGCGGTGAGACACTCTATATAATGAAGAAGCAATGGCCAAAACATGAGTTGTAATATTCCTAGACAAACATAAAGCTACTCTAAGATGGTTATTTCTTATCCATACGACCAAGCTCCGCCTCCCTGATAAACGTGATAATGTTATCGTTGAGCAATTTCGTTATCCCTCGCATTGATTCCCGAGCAGATCAAAGGTAGTAGATTTGCGTAAGATGTAGAAATTACTATGATCTCCATTTTCCCAATATAGGGTATCCCGTGAATAATGAGTTGTCGCATCGTAAAGGCCAATCAGTTGGTTGTACATTGCGCAAATGGGTATGATTAATAACAAACGGCGATTGAAACGGGGGGAGTAAAACAGTAAATCTCACAAATCAAATAAGAAATTACGCAACAGCACTGAACGGAATAGTGAGGAAATTTGCATGATCAGATACTCCACGTGTAAAACCATGGAAGATAGACAATTTCAATTCAAGACGAACATAAATTCAAGGCGGGTTCATCAGATGAGTTTAAGAGAGTGCATAATTCAATTTCCTTTTGGATTGAATGCCTAAGGGGTCATTATAGGACGTACTTGATGAGCAAAAAATGAAAATAACAGAAAAAAACTAAACTTATTTGTAACTTTGGTATGTTGAAAAATTTGAACACATATATAATCATGTTAACATTATTTTGTTTGGGCTTTCTTTTGATGCCCCATCCAAGTAATGCCTGTTCAAAAAAAACGACAAAAACGGAACAATCATCGTGCGCTAAGAAAAACAGGAAAGATTCCAAAGGAAAAGATTGTTGTAAAACCAAATCCTGTAAGAAAAATAAAGAGGCTAAGGATCATTGTAGTGACAATTGTCAGGATAAAAGCTGTACAAACAATAGCCCTTCATCTTCGCTCGCATTACCCTCGCACCTAGAGACGCATAGAAACTATTTCGCAGAAATAAAAAAACAACCATTTGTTTTCGAACAAATCCATTATTCTTCAGGATACCTATCCATTTGGTTACCGCCTAAAATAGGCTAAACCTATGGCATGATAGCCATAGGTGTGCTCAAACCAAAAGCTTTTCGGCTTTTGTAATTCCTCTTATTTGTATTAATTAATAAATTGTAGAACAGAAATCAGGTTTTTAATACCCTATTTCTAAGAATGTACTAGTATGAAATCATTTTCAAAAGTAGTGATGGTAATCGCCGTATTACTATACTCCATAAACAGTTTCGCACAAATCAAGAATGCGAAAACAGCATCCATAAAGGTTTATGGAAATTGCGGAATGTGTAAAACCACGATTGAAAAAGCAGGTAACGAAAAAAAGACAGCCAGTGTGGAATGGAACAAAGATACCAAAATGGTTATGCTCACGTATGACAGCAGTAAAACAAATCAAGATGAAATCTTGAAACGTATCGCTTTGGCTGGTTATGACAGCGAGAAATTCCGTGCGCCGGATGACGTATATGCAAAACTTGCTGAATGCTGCCAGTATGATAGACCTTTGAAGACGGTTGCTAAAAACAAAGAGACAGGAAGGAATGGAAGTGCCGGACACCACCAGCACAGCCCTAACGAAACGACAGCATCTCAGCAGGAAGCAACCCAAAGCCAAACACAGTTAACAGCTGTTTTTAACAACTACTTTTCAGTGAAAGATGCTTTTATAAAAAGCGATGGAACGACTGCATCCGCCAAAGCCGCTGATCTGGTTGCGTCCATTAAAGCGGTCGACATGAATAAGCTATCGACCCAGGAACATACAGTCTGGATGAATGTCATGCAGAAATTGTCCGCCAATGCGGAAAACATTTCAATAGCAAAAGATGTGGCCAAACAAAGGGAGGCCTTTGCGGTATTGTCGGAAGGTATCTACGAACTAGCTAAAGTTTCCAAGCAAGATGGCCCTATGTATTACCAGCATTGCCCTATGTACAATGGCGGTAAAGGCGCAAACTGGCTAAGCAAGGAGAATGCGGTTAAAAATCCGTACTACGGAGCGCAGATGCTTACCTGCGGCAGTACGGTCGAAACCATCAAATAATCGATCTGGAAGCTATGGTACTCTACGACAACATGGTGCAATTCTCTTTGGTACCTATGCCAAAGAGACTACCCATGAGACGGTAAAAATAAGTACAACATAACGTTAAAAACCCTTGTTATGAAAAAATACACATGTCCCATGCACCCACAGGTGCTAAAAGACGAACCAGGGAAATGCCCGCTCTGCGGCATGACATTGGTTCCTATTGATGGCGGATCGGTTTCTCGTGCGCATACATCCGGACATGAGAAATCTGGTCATTCTCAACAAGGCCATGCTAAGGATGACTTTAACAAGCATGAGGGTCATCATACAGGCGACTTCCTTACGCGGTTTTGGCTAAGTCTCTTCGTGACAATCCCTATCCTGCTCCTGTCACACATGATACAGCAATGGTTGGGTTTTAGTATAACCTTCCCCGGCGACAACTATGTATTGCTCGTATTGGGTACGCTGATTTATAGCTATGGAGGCTTTCCCTTTCTGAGGGGAATGATGGGAGAGATGAAAGCTAAAGCTGTAGGCATGATGACACTTGTTGCCATCGCTATATCTGTGGCGTATATCTATTCGGTTGCCGTTGTTTTCGGCTTGCAGGGTATGGACTTTTTTTGGGAACTGGCAACCCTTATTGACATCATGCTGTTAGGGCACTGGTTAGAAATGCGCTCCCAAATGGCGGCCTCGCGTGCATTGCAGTCGCTGGTTGCTTTGCTGCCGAACGATGTTACTGTCGAGCGCAGTGGAGAAGTTGTCAAAATAAAACTCGAAGACCTGCGAAACGGTGAAACGGTAATCATAAAACCGGGAGAAAAAATACCCGCCGATGGAATAGTCCTCGAGGGGCTTTCGTATATCAACGAAAGCATGCTTACCGGAGAAAGTGTTCCAGTAAAAAAGGACAAGGATGGTAAGGTCATCGCAGGTTCTATCAATGGCGATGGAGCATTGAAAGTTAAGGTAACGGCGGTTGGGAAAGATAGTTATCTGAACAGGGTAATCAATCTTGTGCAGGAGGCACAGACTACCAAGTCCAATACACAAAACCTTGCGGACAAAGTAGCCAAATGGCTCACCTTTATAGCCATTGCCGTTGGCATAAGCACATTCGTTTATTGGTTTGCTAGCAGTGGAGATATAGCTTTTGCTCTTGAACGAATGGTGACGGTCATGGTAACTGCTTGCCCGCACGCATTGGGCGTAGCCATCCCGTTGGTGGTCGCCGTTTCCACAACGCTATCGGCGACCAATGGTCTGCTCATCCGCAACCGGACAGCATTCGAAACAACCCGAAAACTATCCACTGTTATTTTTGATAAAACAGGGACGCTCACCAAAGGCGCTCATGTAGTGGAAAAGGTTATTCCACTAACAGACGAATATAATGCCGATGAGGTTATCCAGTATGCTGCTGCAGTGCAGCAAAACTCAGAGCACCATATTGCAAAAGGTATTATGGCTACATTGAAAGCAAAGGGCCTCACATTATGGAAGTCTGAAAACTTTAGCTATATGCAGGGCATCGGTGTAAAAGGGGTTGTAAAGGGTAAAAATGTGGTAGCTGGCGGTCCGAATTATTTTACCGAAAACCATCGTGCATTGCCGGAAATTCCAGCCGAAATTAATCAGCATGCTGAAACGGTAAATTTCATTTTCATCGATGATCGGGTGATTGGCCTCATTACGTTGGCAGACAGTATTCGTGAAGGGTCGGGACAAGCAATAGAAGAACTAAAAAAAATAGGCATCAAGTCATTTCTCCTCACTGGGGATAACGACAAGATTGCCGCTGCGGTTGCCGGAAAATTGGGCATGGAGGGATACTTAGCAAATGTGCTCCCCCATAACAAGCAGGAGAAAGTAAAGGAGTTGCAGGACAGAGGCGAAGTTGTGGCCATGACAGGAGATGGCGTAAACGATGCACCAGCACTGGCACAGGCAGATGTGGGGATTGCCGTAGGTTCCGGTACGGACGTGGCCGCCGAAACAGCGGATATCATATTAGTGGACAGCGACCCGCGCGATGTGGTCAAATTGATTGACTTCGGCAAACTTACCTACAAAAAGATGGTACAGAACCTGATATGGGCGGTTGGCTACAACATAGCGGCAATACCGCTTGCGGCAGGTGTACTCTATCCAAGTTTTATTTTAAGTCCCGCTATGGGCGCTGTGCTAATGAGCGTAAGCACCATCGTTGTGGCTATTAACGCAAGTTTTTTAAAAATCAAAAATAAATCAAAATGAAAAATATAACAGTATCCATGATCGCCGTGATCATGGTATCTATAGCAGTATCATGCAATCAGGCCTCCAACAAAAACCAGCGGTCTTCAAACGATACTGCTGCTGTTTCGGCAGAAGGGTTGTCAACTCTGGCAAGAGAAAAGGACAGCGTAGCTGTACCCACGGTGAACGAGACCTCCAGCGGTTCGGATGCAAAAGCAGAGAAAAAAGAAACCCAAAACTTCTCTATTGCGCCCATAGTTGCGGATTATTTATCGCTAAAAAATGCGCTCGTTTCAGACGATGATAAAGCCGCTGCTTCTGCAGCGAAAAAGCTACTGGCTACATGGAATAAGATAGACATGAAAGCTATTCCTACCGATAAGCAAAACGAATACATAGAGATAGCAGATGATGCTAAAGAGCAGGCCGAACATATCGGGGAAAATGCGGGCAATATGGAACATCAACGGGAACATTTAGTAGCACTAAGCGAAGATTTAAAAGATCTGATCAATTTGTTCGGTTCATCACAAACATTGTATCAGGATCATTGCCCAATGTTCGATGACGGCAAGGGAGCTGTTTGGTTCAGCGAAAGTAAGGAAATTAAAAATCCATACTATGGCTCCAAGATGATGAATTGTGGTAAAGTGGAAAAAACAATCCATAACAACATCAGGTAGCCTGATGACGGCAACTATTAAAAACAGTCGGTAGCGTTAAGTAAAGCAACAAAGGATATGTCCTTAAAAAGTAAAATCATAGGAGGGGTGGCTGTCATCTTAATCGGCTTACAGTTTTTTCAGCCGTCACCTAACCAGTCGGATGAAGTGTCCGTCATCCATATCGAAAGGATGTACGCGGTCCCCCCAAAGGTAAAGGCGATTCTTGTCCGATCCTGTTACGACTGTCATAGTGCCAGTACCAACTATCCGTGGTACAGCCGTATCCAGCCCGTTGCATGGTACATAGCGGAGCATATTAAAAAAGGTAAAGCGACGCTCAACTTTAGCAACTTTGGCGAATATTCTCCCCGGAGGCAACGCAATAAGTTTAGGGCAATGACGGCACAGGTTAAGGACGGGGAGATGCCCTTGACTTCATATACGCGAATGCATCGCCATGCAGTTTTATCCAAAGCGGATAAGCAGGTTTTGATAACCTGGTTTGGTACAATGGAAGATAGCATAAAATAAAATTTTCTAATAATGAATAGCTATAAAAAAATACCCAAAAGAATACTGCAAACAGTGGTCATACTGCTTTGCACCCAAACGGTGCTTGCACAGAAAGTAGTTCATTACGAGTTGTACGTAAAAGATACGCTTGTGAACTATGCCGGCAAGCAAAAACGGGCGATTGCTGTAAATGGGCAAATCCCTATGCCAACGCTTACGTTTACCGAGGGCGACACCGCCGAGATTGTGGTACACAATCAATTAGACGAAAGTACATCATTACACTGGCATGGCGTGTTCCTACCCAATAAAGAAGACGGCGTGCCCTGGCTCACTCAGAAACCAATTGCACCGGGTACGACCTATACCTACCGCTTTCCGATTATTCAGCATGGTACACACTGGTATCATTCCCACTCCGGGTTGCAGGAACAGATCGGAATGTACGGAAGTTTTATTATGAACAAAAAAGAGGATGATAAAGCCTTTAGAAAAGGTATTGATGATCTACCGACAGTCCCCATCGTATTAAGTGAGTGGACAAACCTTAATCCGGATAACATCAACCGTATGTTACACAATGCCAATGATTGGGCCGCCATTAAGAAAGGTGCTACACAATCGTATGCCGAAGCTATTAAAGAGGGAAAGTTTGGCGTGAAGGTAACCAATGAGTGGAAACGGATGTTGGCTATGGATGTCAGCGATGTTTATTATGATAAGATACTGATGAATGGCAGCCATTCCTCTGACCTGAAAACAATCGATGGCAAAAGGCTAAAAGCAGGCGACAAAGTTAGGTTACGTGTGTCCAATGGCGGTGCTTCTTCTTATTTCTGGTTACGATATGCCGGAGGGAAAATAACCGTAGTGGCCAATGATGGAAATGACGTCGTGCCTGTAGAGGTGGATAGATTGATTATTGCAGTTTCTGAAACGTATGATATTGTAGTGACCATTCCCGAGGATGGCCTGGCCTATGAGTTTTTAGCGACAACAGAGGACAGAACACAATCGGCAAGTTACTTTATCGGTAACGGGGTCAAGCAGCTTATTTCTCCGCTTCCCCGACTGAAGTATTTCGAGGGGATGAAGATGATGAACGATATGATGAAAATGAATGGCGATCTTGACGATATGGGGATGAAAATGAGCCTGAACCAAATGGACATGAACGTAGTCATGTATCCGGAAATTACAGGAGAGAGGGGCAAAGGTGTGGATCATAGTCAACACGGTGAGATGGCAATGGACGACAACACCAATAAGTATAATGCTAACGCGTTGGCCGATATCAAAACCCTAAACTACGCGATGTTAGCATCTCCTCACAACACCTCGCTGCCTAAAAATGCACCCGTAAAGGAACTGAAATTTACGCTAACCGGGAACATGAACCGGTACGTCTGGAGTATGGACAATCGTATCCTATCGGAAACCGATAAAATTCCGGTTAATAAGGGGGAAATTTTACGTATCACGATCTTTAACAATTCGATGATGAGACACCCTATGCACCTTCATGGTTTTGACTTCAGGGTTATCAATGGACAGGGTGAAAAATCACCGCTCAAAAATGTACTGGATATCATGCCGATGGAAACAGATACGATAGAATTTTTAGCAAATGAGGAAGGGGATTGGTTCTTTCACTGCCACATTCTTTATCACATGATGGCGGGCATGAACCGCGTATTTGAGGTGGGGGATTACAACAATCCTTATCTGCCAGATAAAGCTGGGGCATATAAAGAATTGCAAAAAGAAAGCAATATGCCGCATTTTATGATTCAGAATGATTTCGCGACCAATGGTAACGATGGAGAAGCTATGCTCATGAATGCGCGCTATCAATTAGGAACAGAATGGCGTTTAGGTTATAATAGCATGCATGGTTACGAAGTGGAAACCCATCTGGGAAGATATATTGGTAAAATGCAATGGTTCATGCCGTTTGTGGGATTTGATTGGCGATACCGTAAAATGGGAGAAGATGAACATGAAACGAATATCTTTGGGCAAACCAACAAGAAAGATAGCCGTAGAGCTGTAAGTTTAGGCTTCATGTATACATTACCGCTATTGATTAATTTTCAAGCAGAAGTCTATCACGATGGTATAGTACGTTTATCACTTATGCGGGAGGATATCCCGATCTCAAAAAGGCTTAGGGGCGGTTTTATGGCCAACACCGATTTGGAATATATGGCAGACTTGAGTTACATCCTCAACAAAAACGTCGGAATCAGAACGCATTATGACAGCGATATGGGATGGGGAATTGGGCTGCGACTGAATTACTAATACATAAACCGGGCAGCATAGCGGGGCGGAATAAAAAGATATCCGCCCTTTAAAAACGTGACCCAAAAATCCCGAAAATAGCAAAAAGCGCAGAACACAAGCGCAACACAAGGAGGAAACAACTTCAACACAAGAACAACACTGTCTAAGCACTGTCTAAACCCTGTCTAAGAACAAGAAAAACACAAGAAAAGCACAAGACTGACACAAGAAAAATAGTCTTTTTTTCGGGAAAACCAGCTGTTAACCACACGACGTCTACCTCCCGCTCCCTCGACGTTCCGGACCAGCCCGCTGTCCCTACGCATCAAAAAAACGCGGCACAAAGACCACGCCATCCGTTACAATCGCACCGTAGCATCCTCCGTATTTTTTCGAAAATCACCGAATTCGTTCGAATCCTTTCGCGCAACCACCGCACCCTTGTTTTTTTTTATGCCACGACGCAATTTTGATCTGTCCATGCAGCATAAAGGGCGACCGCTGACCGACAGAAAACATAGTTTATAACCTTTAAAAAAAAGCAGAAAAATGGCAAAATCAAGAGAAAATATCGTCATGCAGGGTGCCCGTGGTATCACCGGCAGAATACTTGTATTTCGGCAGCGGGGAGATCAAACCGTGATTGCCCGCCGTCCCCGGCGTAAAGACGCAAAAGCACCGTCCGATAAGCAAGTGGAGGTGCAGAACAAATTTGTGGATGCTTCCATGTATGCCCGCACAGCGATCGCAGATCCCGTGCTCAAAGCTGCATACGAAGCGAAGGCAACGATCAATCTATCCGTTTTCACATGGTATTTAAAGATTTCTTCAATGCACCGGCTAGAAGAGCGTCTGGCGCAGCATATAGGCGGCGCCGGTGCCAAACGGCTATTCCTGCCTGTCGCTGAATTTGTGGATTACACCACCAGTAGGTTCTTCGTCACATGAACCGATATAGTATGCCGCTAACAATACGAACCGGCGAAGGACCGGAATAGCAAGCGAGCAGGTACTAGGCATCTGCAAGAACCAACGAATTTTCTCTCCATTGCTTCGGGCTATACCCCGTATGTTCTTTCACATAGTCGGAAAAAGCAGCTACCGACGAAAACTCCAGCGTGTAACTGATCTCTTTTACGGAAAGGGGCGAGCCACATAACAGCCGTTTCGCCTCCAGAACGACCCATTTATTGATCAATTGTTTCGCTGTTTCACTATAGACGTCTTTGCACAGGATATTTAAATAGTTCGGTGTTATGGCCAGTTTATCCGCATAAAAACTCACTTTTTTTTCGGTATGAAAATGCTCGTCCAACAGCTGGTTAAATTGTTGAATAACGGGCTTAACCGGTCCAAGCTGAGCCTCCAAAAGGACCTTATCTTTAATTAAATAATCGATCAGCCGTATAATTAACCCCGCCCGTAGACTAACTATATCCCACTTGATGTTTTTATTCGAAAGTTCAGCGGCAATACGTTTTAGATCACTTTCTAATTCATCAAAATGTTCCCGTGTGATATCAAGTACCGCATGTTCGTTTAATTGGAGTTTTAAGAAATCAACTTCGAACAAATATTTGTCCACAAAATATTTGCTGATAATCAATTTGTGCCCCCGGGCCCGCGCTCCACTGCTCCACGAATGAATTTGTCCGGGGAAGGATATATGCACCTGAAGGTCTTTCTCTTCATATTTTACAAAGTCAATGGCATGCCATCCACTATTGCGCTCAAAGAAAATAAAGACATATGCGTCCGGAGAACGAAAATTTTCTATTTCACTGGATCCCGCGATACGATAATACGCGATATGCTGTGCTATATTCGCTTCTGCCTCTAGATCTTTTTCGATATACGGTATATCTTCCCTCTGCATTTCCATACGACGTGGTTCATTTCGGTGCCTATTGCTTGCATAAAAATAACAAATTACACGACAATAATGTACGAATATTTAACCAGCCGCATCATGTTAACAACGAAAAGATTCCATATGCATATGTCCATATCTTATTGTTCACGGCGCAAAAAGGCATAGATCCAATCCCAATAAAATTAAACACATGTCAATGGCAGATGGACACATTGGAGTAGACGTTACGTAGATGCCCTGTGGCTCCGGAAACAGGTACGCTATGCTGAAAAACGTAGTTGATCAACTGATCGAAGCGCACATAACGCCGACCAACACAAGCTGTATTTTAGCGCGAAAATAAGTACCTTTGGCGCCGACAGATTCCTAGTAACGTATAGATATGAAAAACGCATCCACTTGGCAACTACCACCGTTTAATATAAAAAATGAAATACTGGCCGGACTCACCGTAGCCATGACGATGATTCCCGAATCGCTATCCTTTGCGATATTGGCTGGATTGTCTCCATTGACGGGATTGTATGCCGCTTTTCTCATGGGCCTCGTAACAGCTGTGCTCGGAGGAAGACCCGGTATGGTATCGGGTGGAGCGGGAGCCACGGTGGTCGTCCTGATCGCATTGGCGGCGACACATGGTGTGCAGTACCTCTTTGCTGCGGTCATCTTGGGCGGTGTCTTGCAGCTGTTGGTCGGCGCTTTTAAGCTGGGAAAATTTGTGCGCCTGATCCCCCAACCGGTTATGTATGGGTTTTTGAACGGATTGGCGATTATCATATTTATGGCACAGGTGCAGCAGTTTAAGGCTGCCGACGGGTGGATGAGCGGGCCGGCACTGTATACGATGCTCGGACTTACGGCGCTCACCGTCGCAATTGTACTGCTCTTTCCGCGGTTAACGAAAGCCATTCCGGCGTCTTTGGTCGCGATATTGATCGTCTTTGGATTAGTCGTGGCATTTGGCATGGATACCAAAAAGGTGATCGATATCGCCTCCGTTAGCGGATCATTGCCTACTTTCCATATACCGACGGTGCCGCTGACCTGGGAAACGTGCACGATCATTTTTCCCTATGCCCTCGTAATGGCCGGAGTTGGACTGATTGAGTCTTTGCTCACCCTGAATATGGTGGATGAAATCACCAACAGCAAAGGAAACGCAAATCGGGAGGCCTTGGCACAAGGTACTGCGAATGTCGTCAATGGATTTTTTGGAGGCATGGGCGGGTGCGCGATGGTCGCGCAGACATTGGTCAACCTGAATGCAGGCGCGCGCACACGGCTGTCGGCTATTATAGGTGCCTTCGCTATTTTGTTGGTGATTTTAGTGGGGGCGCCGTTTATCGAACAGATTCCCATGGCCGCACTCGTCGGCGTCATGATGATGGTGGCTATCGGAACATTCCAGTGGGTCAGCCTGCGTATTATCCGGAAGTTTCCGAAGTCGGATATCATCGTTGGCATAACGGTGGCTGCCATCACCGTGATCCTCCACAATTTAGCGTTGGCGGTATTAGTTGGCGTGGTGATTTCGGCTTTAGTTTTTGCTTGGGACAATGCGAAGCGCATCCGCGCCCGGAAGTTCGTGGACGAGAACGGTAAGAAACACTACGAGATCTATGGTCCCCTATTCTTTGGGTCGACGACGGCATTTCTGGAAAAGTTTGATATAGAAGATGATCCACACGACGTCGTGATCGACTTTAAGGAGAGCCGTGTTGTGGATATGTCGGCCATCGACGCCCTGCAGAAAATTACGGAGCGGTATGCCCGGATCAATAAGCGGGTGGTGCTGCGGCACCTGAGCACCGACTGTCGGTCGCTGTTAGACAATGCTAAAGGTGTAGTTGAGGTCAACATGGAAGAAGACCCGACGTATAGGGTAATGCCAAAAGGCTAAATTGACGCAAACACGCCCTTGTCAGGTTTTTTTACTAATTTAAAGTAAAATAAACGGATCATCGTCTTTCTCGGTATGGTGATTGAATATCGTAATGAAATGACTGACAAAAATGCTACGTCCTTCACGGATCTTGTTAAGACATACAGCAGCCAGCTCCTGCGTTTTATTAAGGGACGTGTAAAGAAGACGGAAGATGCAGAAGATATCATGCAGGATGTATGGTATCAGTTCAGCCGTTTAACCAATATCGATGAGCTCGAAAATGTAGGTGCATGGCTCTATTCCGTGACACGGAACAAGATCACGGATAGCTATCGTAAAAAGCGAGATGAGCCGTTCGGCGATTTGTATAGCGAAAGCGATGACGAGGTGTTGCCCATCCGGCAACTGTTAGTAGCCGACGATACAAATAATCCGGAACTGAAGTTGTTTAAAGATATTTTTTGGGATGAGCTCATGAAAGCATTGGACGAACTTCCCGAAAAACAACGCCGGGTATTTATTCTCAACGAATTGGAGGATCATACCCTGCAGGAAATTGCGGATATGGACAACGAGAAACTAAAAACAATCATCAGCCGCAAAGGGTATGCGGTCAAACACCTTCGGGTACGCCTGCGCAGTTTATACGAGGACTTAAAATAGGAAAGGAGCGAAAAATGGATTGGACCACACGAAGAAAGAGGAAAGGCAAATTTATCGTTGTTTTTTTTGCCGTGATCATCGGCATATTGCTGTTGGTAGCATTGCTGCACTACCTTTGGAATTTGTTGATTCCTGAAATTTTTGGCTTCAAAGCCATCACGTATTGGCAAGCCTTCGGTTTATTTATCCTCAGTAAGATTCTCTTCGGGGGAGGCTTCGGTAAACCACGCGGCCGCTTCCGGCGTCGATTTCCTAAGGAAGGGTGTTTTACAACAGAAGACAAAGAACGGCTCAAAGCCGAGTGGCGACGCCGATTTGAAGATCGGTGCCGTTAACGCACGACTGCCGGTAATATACAGCAACAAAAAAGGAAGAATCTCGGTTCTTCCTTTTTTTTGTTCAAGTACATGGGATTCATCTTTTGTTAAAGAGTGTAGAGTATTTTTCGTCAGATCCCGTCTACTACTACAAAGGCCTTTAACATACGAATTTAAAAAAAAGAAAGATGAAAAATAAAATGCGATTTATACTGCCCCGACTGATAGGATGGACACTTATAGTGGGCTTGGCTACGTGGATAATAGGTGTCCTCTTTAAACTCCTGCTGCTGTTTACCTTCGCGGCTGCTATTGGCACCTGGGCTGCGGCCCGCATACGCCGCCGTAAGGCGCAGCACCTGCAGGAGGGAGCAAATCCTTTCGTACACCAAGCTGTGTATAGACGGTCAGCCATCAACCCGGTCGTACCTGTTCCTGTCAAATCTGTGAACAGCAACCTTTCCATTATCCCTATTCACTAATTCTAGAACACAATTAAATAAAAAATACGATGTTTAAGCACAATCAATATTCCAGACCATACGACATGCACAACGGATTTTGCGGCAATCGGTTCCGCGAGAAATTTGAAAAATTTCAACAGCATTTTTTTGATGGAGGAGCCCGATTTGCAAAGGGCGGACATCCTAGATACCGCAACGAAGTGCCGGTGAACATTATAGAGCATGCATCATTTTTTGAACTTAAAGTGTACGCCGCCGGCCGAAAAAAAGAAAATTTTCATGTAACAATTGATCAGGACTTGCTCACGGTCTCTTATACACTGCCAGAAGACGTTAAAGAGGATACGTTCGTATATCAAGAATTTGCAGCGGAAGCATTCGAACGCTCGTTTCAGGTGCAAGACCATGTGAAGAAAGACGCTGTTCATGCCAGCTTTGAAGACGGCATCCTTACCGTGGTCTTACCTAAAGATCCCGATAAAAATAAACCAGCTCAAGACGTGCGCGTAGACTAGTCGGATGGCCAAAACATGCAAGAGACACCTTACCCAGGGTGTCTCTTTGTTTTTGACCCATGCTGGTTCCGCGCGTCGATAACCATGATCCATACGCCCCATAGCGCTCCTTTTTTTCCTAAATTCTAAAGTATTAATACCAAATGCTAAAGTTATGACTGCTTTTTCCTGTTACTTTTGCGATAGTTTAATTATACTAATTCTAAATAATGAACTGATCCGACGCCATACGTCTATAAACGGGACGGTGGCAGGCTGGACGAAGGGTGAAAATAGAAACAAATTTATAGAATCGATATTTTATTGCACATGAAATCAACGTACTACTTCTTCTTATGTATGATCGCGTTATTAGGCGGTCAACACGCGGCTCAAGCGCATGCCATCTGGTTAGAAAGTGATGCTTTTGGCACAAAAGGTAAAGCACAGCAGGTCCGGGTTTACTACGGCGAATATGCTACCGGCGAAATGGAAAAAACGGCAGACTGGTACTCAGACCTGCGCAGTATAGAGGTGTATGTATTGAAACCGGATCAATCTGCCGTAAAATTGACGTTGGAAGATAAAGGGGATTATTTCGAGAGCACATTCACACCGGAAGCTGATGGAAACTACCTCCTCTATACGACACACCCTGCTAAAGATCTCGGTGGGCAGATGCGGTATGAATTTACATCGCAGATTGCCGTACAGGTAGGGGGGGCATCTGAACTAGCGGCTGGAAAGCTGCCTTACCAACTGATGGCGCCTGTGAAGAAACACCGTGCCGGCGGCCAGGTAACATTGGTTTTAACGAAAGACGGACAGCCTGTAAAAGATCAGGATGTACTGGTCATGACCTCGGCTGGATGGTCTAAAACCTATAAGACCGACGCGCAGGGACAGATTCAGGTAGAAGCATTGTGGCCCGGCAACTATGTCGCAGAATATAGCCACGTGGAAAAAGTGGGTGGTTCTTGGCATGGGAAAGAATACACATCGGCATGGCAAGGTCTAACAACGAGTTTTAAGGTCAACTAATAATAGGGAACGACGGCGGATCATAGTTACAACGTGTATGGGCCGCTGTAGGTATGCGGTATAGGCGGGGATCGCCGGTAGGTGGTTCCCGCGCCGTTTTAGATGAAACAGGCGTTAGCAGTGAAAATTTATGTTTAGTACCATCTGTCTTTTATATTTCGGGAGTTTCTTGTGTTGGATGAACACATCTAAACGCATCGCGTGGGCAAATCGTCCGGCAATAGTGGCCTCCTGGCACAAACACCCCAATCAAAGCCGCTATATGGCGACGGCCTTATTTGTCGTGGCCACCGTTGGCTGTGTGCTCCTTTTGGGCATCGGAAGTGGTTTATTTACGGCTATCGTCTTGTTGATGCTGGCCGGAAGTCTGTCTGTGCTCTTTTTCCCGTTCCGTTATTTCGGGTTGCGTGAGATGCTGATCCTATATGCCGTCTGTTTATGTCTCGAATTGATTTTCTAAGTTATGCCTGCAAATAAAAAATATTTAACGAAATCCCCGTGGCTCCGCCTCTCGAAAATCTTGGCGGGAACGGTAGGAGGGTACGCGGTGATGTTGAGCTTTCACGTCGCTTTAACATCGTTTTTGCCCAAAAATGAAGTCGTTGCGACAGCGTTCATCACGGGCTATATCTTGTGGGCCTTTTTGTTGCTTTGGGCGTTCGTGGCTAAAAGTGTGTGGCGGGTGTGGTTCACGTATTTGCTGTTGTCTGCGCTGTTTTTAGTTCCTTACCTTTTAACCACCCAATTTTAATATGGATCAGCGAAAGTACAATATCTATTTTCATACGCACACGATTAGTGGGATCATTATTGCGGCGTTGTTGTTCGTGATCTTTTTCGCGGGCTCGTTTTCTTTCTTCAAAGATAATATTAGCGCCTGGCAGAAAGGCAAATCGGTGACAAATGGGGAGGTACAGGCCGATTATAACTATTTGTTGGATTCCCTTTCCAAGAATTACAACCTGCTGGGACGTAACCTGGACTTTTATTTGTTACGGCAAGGCCAAGGGTCATATGTGAACCTAACGGGCTCGCAGGATACAACAATCAGCAAGCCGAAGCCAAAAACAGAAAAAAGGGGGCGGGGCCGACGCAGTGCAGACGAAGATTCGGCGTATTTTCTATATTATTTTGCGGATAAGACACCGACAAGCTACGCCGAGGGCTACGATATGGGCGAGTTCTTGTACCGTCTCCATTTCTTAGCGCAGTTAAACCAAATACCTATTCACATCGGAACGCCATTTGGTTACTTGTTGGCGGGCGTGGTCGCATTCTTGTTTTTATTTGCACTGATCACCGGTTTGTTCTTACACTGGGATAAAATTAAAACCAACTTTTTCGTATTCCGTCCGTGGAGCAAATGGAAAACGGTTTGGACGGATATGCATACGGCCCTGGGAGTGATTGGGTTTCCGTTCCAGTTGGTATTTGCAGTCACGGGTGTGATCTTGATCGTCAATTTCATCCTCATATCGCCTTTCAGTAAATTGCTGTATGATGGGAACGATCAGAAAGTGTATGAAGAGCTGCAGTATAACAAAAGCATGCACGTCGAGTATACGTATACGCCGCTTCAGGGCAAGTTCGATATGAACGGTTTTGTAGCAAAATGGCAAGAACGATGGAAGGGAAGCAAGATTACGCGGATTTACGTACGCAATTTTCAGGACAAAAGCATGCAGGTGGGCATTGAAGCCAAGCCGGATCCTGCCGTGGCTTTTGCTGGTTCGGGCTTCGCCATCGAAGAGATCGGAACCGGAAAAATCCTGGAATTGAAATCGCCGACGACCGACAGAAATTATATTGACGGCGTAAAGAGCCTTATTTACCACCTACACTTTGGTGATTTTGGTGGAAAACCCCTGCAAATTGTATTTTTCGTATTGGGTTTGATGGGCTGTCTGGTCATCATTTCTGGTATTATGATATGGCTGGTCGCCCGGGATAAGCAGCATATACCGGCCTACAAGCGCAAATTTAACTTTTGGGCAGCAAACTTCTTCTTGGCGGGTTGTCTCAGTATGTTGCCGGTCACGGCATTCACCTTTATCATGCTGAAGATGTTGCCGGACGTCAACCAATCGGTTATCTATACAACGTATTTCTACAGTTGGCTTCTTGTGGGTGTTTACCTCATGGCCCTGAGAAACCTGGTATGGATGAACAAACAGGTCTTGATTTTGTCGGTGGTTCTATGTATGCTCGTGCCCGTGGCAAATGGCGTAGGCTCAGGCTTATGGATGTGGACAACGTGGAAAACGGGAGCATTTGACATCTTTTTTATAGATGCGTTGTTTATGGCCTTAGCGGTCGTCTGTGCATTCGCTTTTGTACGTGTGCAGAAAGAAGGAAAACCTTTTGGTATCCTGAAAACGAAACCTGCACAAAAAGAAAAAGAATTGGCGAAGGTCGTTTAAAGCAATAGGACACCAAACGGGTAATCGTCGCCCGCATAAAAAGGTTCAATAGGTATACCACCGGTTGAACCTTTTCTTTTTCCTCGTGTTCTTAGGTGGTATAACCATCAAACGAACATCATGGAAGAAATCAACAATCAAAATCTTTCGGGAGAGGAGGCGTTGGCGAAGATAAGGGAAATTACAGCGGATGCGAAGACCTGCTTCTTTTGTACCGACATACGAACAGGGGTGCCGATGTCGGTACGCCCGATGAATATTTTACAGGTGGATGATTCGGGGTATTTCTGGTTTATGACCGCGGAGTATACGCGTAAGGATGATGAGGTGCTGGAAAATCCATTTGTACATGTATTGGTGCAACGGGAAAGCGGACATGGATTTCTGAATATATATGGGATAGCTGAACCTCAGGATAATCCCGAAAAAGCGAAGGAGTTGTGGCGACCAGAGCTGGACGTTTGGTTCGATGGACCGGAAGATCCTCAGATCGTACTGATTCGGGTAGAGGTGCTCGATGGTCACTACTGGGATAATAAAAGCAGTGCTCCAGTCGCGGCGTTCAAGAGCTTGAAGGCGCTGATCACGGGGAAGCGGGAGGATAATGGCGTGCAAGGAGATATTGAAATTTAGGGTATTCCCTGAATTCCTTAGCACGCAGCGTCCTGCTGTTCGACCGTGAAGAGCGTATTCTGGAGCCCATAGCTCCTGCTTAAGGCTTCGGTTTTCTGACGAAAGGCATCCCGGTAATAAAAGGGAAGCTGGTGATTATGTTGGAAGAGCCGGTCGTATGTTGCCCGTAGGTGAGGAAAGTGCTTGTCGATGGCTCGCAAAACGAGTGTTTTGTTGTCGCTCGCTTGGGTGCCCTGCACGTGTAGCGTGGCGGGGAATATGTACTGCGCACCTGCCTGTTTGAAGGTATCGAACATGTGCTCGAGGTGCTCTGCCGTATCGGTGATGTAGGGCAGCAAGGGCATAAGGCTCACACCGGTATGCAGGCCTTTCTCCGAAGCGGAGCGCAGCGCTTCTAATCGTACCGATGGAGTAGGGGCGCCCGGTTCGAAGATATGTGCCAGTGCATCGTCGGTCGTTGCAAACGAGAACGTAACAAACGCTCGGTGCGACACGCGGTCGCGTAAATCGTCGGGCAGAATGCTCACCTCGTCGATGCGTTGAAGGAGATCGAAATCGCGGCAGATTAGGTTGGACTTGCTGATCATATGCACCGGAAAACGATGCTTTAGGATAACCTCCAGCAGACTTCGCGTCAAAAGCTGTGTTTCCTCGGGATAACTGTACGGGTCTGTCGCCGAAGAAAGAACGATAATTCCGTATTGCTTTTTGCGTGCACGGAGGGTCAGCTGTTTGTCCAACAAGGCAATGGCATGGCTCTTTGCCTGAACTTTTTCCGCCATATTGATCCCGTATTTACTTCCACGGATGTAACAGTACAGACAATTGAACGAGCAACCGCTGTAGGGGTTTAGGGTATAATCGTCCAGAAACCACGGATCCCGCTGTTTGGTTTTGTTCAATACGGATTTGACGGTGAAGTGCTGCATGATAATCTTGTTGTACAACGTTACCGAAATATACGGTTTTTTTTGGCGATGCCGGCTACCCGGAACCCGACAGGTCGTTTTTCTCGCCCCAGGCCAACCATTTACGATACATGCTCGGGTTTTTCCATACGGGATCTTCTCCATAGAAAAACATCAACCGCGCAAAGGCGTGGGGATAGGCCGCCACCCGCAATGCGGCCTCGTAATGTTTGATCGCTTTCTTCGTGTCTTGCGGCACTTCCAACCCTTGGTCGTAAAGAATTCCGTAATAGATATCGGAAAAACTTTTTTGCTTATCTTTTTTCAACCACTTGATCAGTTTGTCCATAGCCCGCTGCTGGTAGTAAATTTCAGCTATGTGGTCATCTTTGAACTGATAGAGCTTCCGCGCGCGCAGGTAGAAATCCAACGCTTTATCATAGTCCTGGACCACATATTCGCCGTAGTAATATAAATCGCCTGCATTGACGTAGCCCATTCCATTTCCGAGATCGCCCGCACGGGTATAGCAGAAAAGTGCCTTCTCGATGTTCTGCTCGTAGCCAAACCCGTTTTGGTACAGGTAACCGATGTCGTTCCAAGCCATGCCATAATCGTTCTCCGCGGCTTGTTCGTACCAAGGTATCGCTTCCGCATATTCCTCCTCGTCTAAATAGGCCGAGGCGAGGTTAAACTGCGCTTCTGCATTCCCCCGCTCGGCAGCAAGGCGGTACAAGAGCAGGGCTTTTTCCGGTTGGCCGGCGCGTTCGCATCGACGCGCTTGCCGGTTCAGATGGCCCGTATCCCATTCGTGGTAGAAATGTTCGCCGAGCTGTTGTTCCAGCTTCTGGTAGTGAGCCATGAAATAGGCTTGGTCCGCCTGGTCGAGTTGATGATAATTTTCATGCATATCGGCCATCTCAGGGATGGTCATTTCGTGCAGTTGTCGGGACAGGTCAACGGACAGCAGTTTGCCGTTCCGGTAAACATAGAGTAGGGACACGGAATCGTCAATCGACCGGTGCACGTAATCGAAGGGTTCACTGAGACTACCCGTGTGGTCGTCGTAAACGACCATGGTTTGATCCGTTTGCGTTATTCGAAAATAGCCATGGTAGCAATAGTGGATCTGCCGGTGCGCTGGGGAGGGCGCAATAATCCACCGATCCTGGGTAAGATGATAGTACCCCCATTGTCCTTGTACACGCAGGAAAAAGGTATTGGGCTGGTCACACGCAAAGCGTTCAACACGGACCTGTTCGATGGATGTATCGACTAGACGAAAGGCCTGTGCTTTGGTATCGAACATCAGCCACTGTTTGTTTTTGCGGATGGCAAAGCCGCTATAGTTCTCAAATGTGCCTCCTATCAGCTGATCTACGTGCTCCAGGAAAACCTGACCCTGTGGATCGATGAGCGAAATCTTCTTCTGCAGTTTGTTGGCGCTACTGGCGAAATATCCATGACCGATAAAATCGAGACTGTCTTCCAAAAATTCGCCCAAATAGACGCCATGAAGGGTGTAATAACGGTGTTTTGATGTACTTTTTGTTTTCGTGTAGAGCAGGTATGGATACGCTATTTCGTACGGTGCGTCTGATCGGTCTGTGATTAGAATCTCGTTTTTGAGGTTGAGCACCCGGAAGCCTCCTTCGTCTTTCACATTGTAAAGTCCAAGCGCGATATGGTCGATGGAGCTATAATCTGCGGGCAAAAGCAGTCGGTTTTGTTCCACATCCAAAACGCCTTGTTTTCCATCTTTGGTGACGATGCCGACCTGAAAGGCCCGTTGCTCGGGAAGGGTCTGCAGATAGGCTTGATCCACGATAGCGTAGTAATCTATATCCTGGACATACGAAACACAGTCGATGGTATCGACATCAAAGGCATCGTCCCATGCGCACGGTACGGCGAGCACGCCCTTATTTGTTAAATAGCCGAAGGCCTCTGCTTGCCGTACAACGGCGTAACCGGAACGGCTAAAGGCATAAATATCATCGTATAATGCGCTGGTCAACAGCGCGCCTTGCCGATCGTTGATGCCGAATTTCCCCTGTTCTTCGAAGACTTCTGTGTAGCCATCTCCATACAACTCTTCATTCCAATAGCCTAAGCCGTAGTGGATCCAATCGGTTCGCAAGAGATCTAAAAAGGAAAGGTCTCTGTACGTCCGCTGCAATACGTCCTGCAGCGGTTCAAGACGCTGTGTTGCCAAGGTTGTGTCTACGATGCCGGCATAGTCACGCATCTCCTGCACCCAGCTTTTTGCCTGCTCTTCATGGCGTTCTTCGTTCATGTTAAATACGTCGGTGGCGTCGATGTGCAACCGGTCGTAAGGCAAGCCACGCAACAGGGCGAATATTTTCTCTTTGGCCAACTGGAAATCATCGTCACGGCTAAGTTCATACTGTTGCTCCAGCAGGTCGTAAAACCGCTCCAGTTTTTCAATACCTGTGTGCAGATCGAAGACGAGCTCTGCTTTTCGATGTCGGGGATCCCCGACAAACAAAGGATAGAGCAAGTGCGGTATTTCGTACTTCCATTCCCCCAGGTAGGTCTCGTAGTAGGTGTTTGTTTTGCTGTCTACATTATAAACATAGAGTCGATGTGCCATGTCAAAGTCGAATGAACGGTTATACACGTCCCCGTGAGATCGCTAACCACAGCCAAGTTGTGCGCACAGAAAGCCTAGATGATGCTCCGGGAGTTGTTTTTTTCTTCCCATCAAAGGTACTTCGGATCTGGAGGATATCTATCCTTGGAAACCGGTATTTTTTTATGATCTGGATTTTCTGAAGATATTTAATAAATTTATAGGAGCGTTTAAAAATGAAGAATGTTATGGAAAATATGGACAAACATGATCAACGTATCGCGCAAATGACTTTCGCATCGGTTTATCCCCATTATGTGACAAAAGTGGAAAAAAAGGGGAGAACAAAGGAAGAACTGCATGCAGTCATCCAATGGTTGACAGGCTTCGATGACGCAGCATTGGAAAAACTGATTGCAGAAAAGGTGACATTCGAAACCTTTTTTCAACGGGCCACACTGCATCCGAATGCGACGTCGATAACAGGCATGATTTGCGGATACCGCATTGAAGATATAGAGAACCCATTGACGCAGCAAGTCAGGTACTTGGACAAAGTGGTGGATGAGCTGGCCAAGGGAAGAAAACTGGAGAAAATTATGCGTACGGGTTCGTGATTGGCGACAGAGACCGTTGCAGGAGGGTTTTATGCCGTAGGTTCACATCGTCTATCTTTTACTTCCCATTAATTCTTCGTATTTTTGTGCCCGTATACCATTGAAGGAGGAGAAACCGTGCCAGTCAAAATACCCGATAATCTGCCAGCGATAGAGCTTTTAAAGAAGGAGAATATTTTTGTGATGAACGATCTACGTGCTGATGCCCAGGATATTCGTCCGCTTCGTGTGCTCATACTGAACTTGATGCCGATCAAAATCACAACCGAGACGGATTTTATTCGGCTGTTGTCAAACAACCCATTACAGGTTGAAGTGGAATTCCTTCGGTTAGACACCCATACACCCAAAAATACATCGGAAGAACATTTAGAGTTATTTTATAAAGGCTTTGGCGAGGTGACAGATAATTATTACGATGGAATGATTATCACAGGTGCTCCGGTAGAGATGATCAAATTCGAGGAGGTGACCTATTGGGAGGAGATCAAGATGATTTTCGATTGGGCACAGCGCCATGTGACTTCCACGCTTTATATTTGCTGGGCATCGCAGGCGGCGCTTTATCATTTTTACGGCGTGGAAAAGGTGCCTTTGCAAGAGAAATTGTTCGGGGTATTTAAACATACGGCCGTGGAAAAAGGGCATCCGCTCTTCCGCGGTTTTGATGATGAATTTTTTATCCCGCACAGCCGGCATACCACCATATTAAAAACGGATCTTGCCGAAAAGGAAAAGATAACAATCTTATCCGAATCGGACGATGCTGGAGTGGCTATTGTTTCCTCAAGGGGAGGAAGGGAGTTTTATTTGACAGGGCATTCGGAGTATGCGCCTTTAACCCTGCACGAAGAATATATGCGGGATGTAGAAAAAGGATTAACGATCGCCATGCCACAAAATTATTATGCCCATAACAACCCGGTAAATCCACCGCTGGTACGCTGGGCGAGCCATGCAAATTTGCTTTTCAACAATTGGCTGAATTATTTTGTATATCAGGAAACGCCTTTTGATTTACGGGATGTGGAGCATTTAGGAGAGATCAAGCAACAGAGTTAAATAGGCGATGGTGTGCGGCTGGCATAGTCCGACGCGTGTAGGCGCGCCTGTCGCGTGCAGTTCTTGGACGAATACGATGGCGCTGCCCGGGTCAAACGGAAATAAACCTTATCTTTGTTTCGTACATAAACTGAAATGGCATGAGTAAGGTGTTGATAACCGGCGGAACCGGAGCTTTAGGCAGATTGATTGCCTCTCGGATAGACCGTCACGACAAGGAGATAGCGATCTTAACATCCCGCACGGATACCGTGGATCTCGATCACGTAACGGTATATCATGGCGACTTGGCACGCGGAACGGGACTTGCCGACGCTATCCACGGAAGTCAGACCATTATCCATTGTGCCAGTAATCCGCGTGATTTTCAATCCGTGGATATCGAAGGGACGATGAAATTGCTTGCCGCAATCCCCACCGGCGAGAAGCCCCACATCATTTATATTTCTATGGTTGGTGTCGATCAAAGTACGTACCCCTATTATCAAGCGAAGTGGGCCGTAGAACGGCAACTGGCCAACAGTGGCTACCCGTTCAGTATACTCCGGACAACACAATTCCATCACTTCGTCGAGGCATTTATCGAGATGCATCTTGCTGATGCAGGTAGCGAAAGTTGTATCCCTTCGGGATTACGTTTCCAGTCGGTTGATTGTACGGAGGTGGCCGACAGGTTGATCTCCATGGCCGCCGCCGGACCCTCAGGGCTCGCCCCAGATTTCGGAGGCCCCGAAATAATCACGTTGGAAACCATGTTCAAGCAGTATCTGGAAAGCTATCAGATGCCGCTCTCCTGGGAAACGAAACCGCTAGACGGACCGCGGTATGCACTATTTCGTAGTGGTATCAATCTATGTCCAGCACATCGGGAGGGACGGATTTCGTGGCGTGAATTTCTATACCAGCGCCGCAATGGTTGACGCCTCTCGTCCAGTCAAGTGGTTCGTAAACTTTTTCTGTATATTTTTCTTTTGCAATACCGTTGCGTTGTTTTATTTTCTAGATTTGCTCTGAATGAGATGGTTGACAACGATATTAGCTGTTTACCTGCTGGGACTTCTGCTGATCCCTTGCAGCGATATGGATACGCGTTTCGCCGATCAGCATATCGAACCGACCAGTCAACAGAAACACGAGCACGAGCATACACGGAATGATGGTTGTTCTCCACTTTGTTGTTGTTCGTGTTGCAGTGCCACGATCACGTCAGTTGATGTTCTCCATCCGACACTCGATGCGCCGCTATCGATCCTGTTATCGGTAACACAAGGTATAGAGACTTTATCCATTATCCCTGAATACCCCTCAAGTATTTGGCAACCGCCAAAAATCAACGCATAAATTCGTATCGTATATCGTTCACATCGATGGAAACTGCTGATCAGCGTTTTATCGATGGACGGTTTATGGCTGATTTTCTTTAGATCTGTTTTTCAAGACATCTTCGATGTTCATGGAAAGCGGATGATTCGCTTATTAACAAGACATGTTGTGTTAGATCATATTATCAAATTTAGTATTAAGAACAAGATCATTATCGGATTAATGACTTTACTCTTGATTATTTGGGGGGCGTGGAGTGCAACGAAATTACCGATCGATGCGGTTCCCGACATCACCAATAACCAGGTGCAGATTTTTACTTCCTGTCCGACGTTGGCCGGTCAAGAGGTGGAACAATTGGTTACTTTCCCTATCGAGCAAAGCATCGCGAACGTCCCCAGGGTGGAGGAAATTCGTAGTATATCCCGGTTTGGACTTTCCGTGATTACCGTTGTTTTTGAAGAAGACGTCGACATCTACTTTGCGAGACAGCTCATCAACGAACAGCTAAAGGAAGCGGTAGAAGATATCCCCGAAGGGATCGGTTCCCCAGAGATGGCACCGGTGAGTACGGGATTGGGCGAGGTATATCAGTATATCATTCACCCAAAGAAAGGCAGCGAAGCAAAATACAATGCGAAAGACCTCCGCGCCATGCAGGACTGGATTGTCGCCCGGCAGCTTTACGGAACGCCGGGTATCGCCGAGGTAAACAGTTTTGGTGGAGAACTGAAACAATATGAAGTGGCGGTCAATCCAGATCGATTGAAAGCGATGAACGTAAGCATCCCCGAAATATTTGCTGCCCTGGAGAACAACAATCAGAATACGGGAGGTGCCTATATCGATAAGAAACCCAATGCCTATTTTATCCGGGGTATCGGGCTCGTGACCTCCCTGGAAGATGTCGGCAACATTGCTGTCAAGATGTCGGGGGCCATACCGGTGTATGTAAAAGATGTGGCCGATGTTCGGTTCGGAAGTGCGGTGCGCTATGGCGCATTAACCTACAATGGGGAGGTGGATGCCGTGGGGGGAGTGGTTATGATGCTAAAGGGCGAAAACAGCAATGAGGTGGTTAAACGCATAAAAGAGAAGTTGCCTACCATTCAGAAATCGCTGCCCGAGGATGTCGTCATCGAGCCGTATTTGGACCGGACAGATCTAGTGGGGCGTGCAATCAGTACGGTCGAGAAAAATCTTATTGAAGGGGCACTAATCGTTATTTTCGTACTGGTGGTTTTCTTGGGGAACCTCCGCGCCGGACTGATTGTGGCCTCTGCAATTCCGTTATCACTGCTGTTTGCGCTGGGTATGATGAATGTGTTTGGCGTTAGCGCAAATTTAATGAGTTTAGGCGCGATCGATTTTGGGCTGATCGTGGATGGGGCAGTAATCGTGGTAGAAGCTACCTTGCATCATCTGGGGCTACGTAAATCCACCGAACGACTGACGCAGCAGCAAATGGATGACGAGGTTTTTGAGTCGGCGTCTAAAATACGGACAAGTGCCGCATTTGGCGAAATCATTATTTTGATCGTCTACATACCGATATTGACGCTCGTGGGCGTAGAGGGGAAAATGTTCACGCCAATGGCGAAAACTGTTGGTTTCGCCATTTTGGGTGCGCTCATTCTTTCACTGACATATATCCCAATGATGTGTGCTTTATTTTTACCGAAGAAAAATAGCTCGAAAAAGACATTCAGCGATCGACTGATCGATCGGTTACAACAGGTGTACCAGCCTTTGCTGCAGAAAGCAATCCGGATGAAATACCTGATCGTTACGGCTACTGTAGCGGTATTTGCTCTTGCCGTATTGCTGTTCAGTCGCTTGGGCGGAGAATTTATTCCGCAGTTGCAGGAGGGGGATTTTGCTTTTCACTGCATCCTTCCTCAAGGGAGCTCCTTGAGTCAAAGTATAGAAACATCAATGAAGGCGTCCCGCATTATCAAAGAATTTGACGAGGTGGACATGGTGGTCGGCAAAACGGGCGCGGCCGAAGTACCCACGGATCCAATGCCTCCGGAGGCAACAGATATGATGGTGGTGTTGAAGCCGGAAAGTGAGTGGACATCCGGACGCAGTTACAACGAACTGGCTGATGCGATCATGGAAAAATTGGAGGTTATTCCCGGCGTGTTCTTCGAAAAAAACCAGCCTATTCAGATGCGCTTTAACGAACTGATGACAGGGATTAGACAGGATGTAGCCGTGAAGATTTTTGGCGAAAACATGGATACGTTGGCCGTATATGCTGAACAGGTCAGTCGGGTCGTTCAATCGGTGGAAGGTACAACGAGCCCACAGGTAGAGCGCGTAAGCGGGTTGCCGCAAATTAATATCACCTACGATCGCACACGAATAGCAAACTATGGGGTCAGCATCTCGGCCGTCAATGATGTAGTCAGCACCGCTTTTGCTGGAAAGCGAGCAGGACAGGTGTACGAAAACGAACGTCGTTTTGATTTGGTTGTCCGATTGGATAGTGCCGCACGGAGCAGCATAGCGGATGTGAACAACCTGATGATACCGACAGCAACCGGGGTACAGGTCCCGTTATCTCAATTGGCTACAGTCGCCTACAAGCTAGGCCCAGCACAAATAAGCCGGGAAGCAGGAAAACGACGTATCGTGATTGGCTTCAATGTGGCGGGCCGCGATGTGCAAAGTGTCGTCAACGATATCCAAGAGCGGTTAGAAAATCAGGTAACATTACCGTCGGGCTACTACTTTACATATGGGGGACAGTTTGAAAACTTACAGAAGGCCAGTGCCCGCTTATTGATTGCGGTACCAATATCGCTATTGCTCATCTTTATGTTACTTTATTTCACGTTCCATTCGGTAAAACAGGCTATCCTTATTTTTACAGCGATTCCGATGAGTGCGATTGGTGGGGTCTTCGCTCTTCTGGTCCGTGACATGCCCTTCAGCATCAGTGCGGGTATCGGGTTTATCGCCTTGTTTGGGGTAGCGGTATTGAATGGTATTGTGCTGATCGGAACATTCAATCAACTAGAAAAAGAGGGCATCACGGATGTGCTCGAACGGGTAAAACGAGGAACGCAAATCCGGTTGCGGCCGGTACTGATGACGGCATTGGTCGCGTCCTTCGGTTTTTTGCCGATGGCGGTGAGCAGTAGCGCAGGAGCAGAGGTGCAGAAACCGTTGGCAACGGTGGTGATCGGTGGACTGACGACAGCTACTTTTCTAACCTTGTTTGTCTTGCCCCTGTTGTATATGATTGTTCAGGGACGGTTTAGTTTTAAAAAAGGAAAATCTATGAAAGCAACGATGATGATCTTGATCGGTGTGTTGTTGGGCATATCACCCGGATGGGCACAGAAACGCATGCCCATTGAAACGGCTTTGGAGGTCGCCTTGCAGCGCAATCAGCAATTCAAGATAAATGAAGCCGAAGTACAACGTGCAACCTTTGCGGGTAAAACGGCTACAGATATTCCGAAAACGGGCGTTTTTGTGGAGAACGAAGATTTTAGGCCTTCGGATCATGCCGGGATCTTAAAGATTGGCGTCTCCCAAGAAATCGCCTGGCCGGGATTGTATGCCGCGCGCCGTGCGTACCTGCAGGAGCAGTTGGTGTATGCACAGATGAATAAGCAGTTGTTAGAGGCAACTATTATTCGAGATGTTCGGGCGGCGTATTATCAATTGTGGTATTTACAGGATCGGCAGGCGTTATATGAACAGTTGGATAGCATTTACTTATCGTTGTCTAAAGCGACAAATCTTCGGTTCCGCACGGGAGATGTGGCTGCTTTAGACAAAATAGCGGCTGAAGCGAAGGCAAATGAGCTGCGTGCGCAGATGGAACAGAACAAGAAGGAAATGCTGGTTCAACAACAACAGCTCATGATGTTGTTAAATCAGCCTGAATGGATTTTGCCCTTAGCGTCTTCGCTCGGAAAGGTGGAGGTCAATATAGGAGAGGGGGGAGATGGTCATCCGGCACTGGATCTGCAGCAACAGAATATCCGTATTGCCGAAAAAAATATTGCCGTGCAGCGAAATAGCAATGGCCCTGATTTTTCCGGACGTTTTTTCTCGCAACGTTTGTGGGGAGCGAAGGACCCTTTTACCGGTTTCTCGGTGACGGCGTCTTTTCCGTTATTTAATTGGAATACAACTAAAAATAAAGTGAAGGCAGCGCGTGCAGCACGGGAGGTCGAAGAACAGACATTCCAGTTCAAGAAATTGGAATGGCAAACGCAACAACGGAATGCAGCAGCGGAAATTGAAAAGAATATGGCTTTGCTGGCATTTTACGAATCGTCTGGACTCCAGCAGGCCGATGAAATTATGCAAGCGGCCACGCTAAGCTACTCAACGGGCGAAATCGGTTTTGCCGAATTGAGTCAATTTTTGAGCCAGGCGATCGGTATTCGCCAGAATTACCTGGATGTCTTGAATGTATATAATCAATCGGCCATTCAATTCCATTATTTTACGAATAAATAGTCAACAACATGAAGGGATTCAACTATATATTTACAGTGCTGTCGTGTACGCTACTATGGACGGCATGCGGACCATCTCACTCGGAAGGAGATGGACACAACCATAGCGGTAAAGAACGTGTGGAACAGGAGGGAAAAGAAAGCCACGTGCAGGAAGAAGAAGAATCGACCGTTACATCACTGACAGCGGAACAGATGGCTGCGGTCGATATCCGTTTTGGCAACATCGAACGGAAAAATTTAACCGCGACTATTAAGGCAAATGGCGTGTTGAGCGTGCCGAACCACAATAAGGCGAATGTAACGCCGCTGTATGGCGGGGTCGTGAAAACGTTACGGGTACAACTCGGAGATCAGGTGCGTAGAGGGCAAGTGGTGGCTACGGTAGCTAACCCACAGTTTATCCAGGTGCAGGAAGAATACCTCACCGTGAATAGTCGGATCGTACTCGCCGAACAGGAATTGCAACGGCAACGCGAACTTAACGAAGGGAATGCTGGAGCACGTAAAAACTTGCAAGCCGCCAATACGGAGGTGAATGCGCTTCGGACAAGAAAGTCATCACTGCAACAGCAAATACAGCTTATGGGGATCGATCCGTCTTCCTTGGCTAACGGTAATTTACGATCCACGTTATCGGTGGTCAGCCCGATCAGCGGGACCGTGAGCAATGTGTTTGCAAAAATAGGAAGTTATGTGGATGTGGCTGCTCCGGTAGTCGAAGTCGTGGACAATAGTTTGATTCATTTAGATCTACAGGTCTTCGAGAAAGATCTGCCCCACATCAAAGTCGGCCAACTGGTTCATTTTACATTGACAAATAATCCGACGACAACCTATACCGCCAAAGTGTTCACGATTGGCGCTTCATTCGAAAACGAAAGTAAATCGGTTGCTGTACATTGCGCGGTGGTAGGTGATAAACAAGGGTTGATTGATGGGATGAATACCATTGGCTCCGTAGGCCTGAAGGACGTGCTTCTGGATGCTGTTCCGAATGAGGCCATTGTCGAAGCCGATGGTAAGTTTTACGTATTTGTTCAGACCGGCAAAGAAGGCGAAGAACATCACGACGAAGAGGGACATGTGCACACGGATGGCGAAGGACATGCACACAGCCATGAGGATAGCAAAGCAGATTCGGGACGAATAAACTTCGAAAAAATGGAGGTTACGAAAGGGGTTTCCGACATGGGCTATACCGCAATAACACCCGTACGCGCAATCCCTGTCGGAGCGAGAATCGTTACGAAGAATGCGTTTTTTATCCTTGCGAAAATGAACAACACCGGCGGGCATGATCATGGACACTAAGACGAAGTAACAGGATGAAAAAGGAAATAGAAGACAAGCTTATCCAAAAGCACACCAAGCCAACAACGATGCGCATTTTAGTCTATGAAGTGCTTATGCAGCACGACATAGCGCTATCCCTATCGGAAATTGAACGCGCTTTTCAGGTGGCTGATCGCGTAACGATATATCGTACGTTGAAAACATTTGAAGAGCGGGGAATTGTACACCGCATTTCGGAAAACAATACATCCAAATACAAATTGTGCGGAGAAACTTGTACAGCAGAGAAACATCAAGATCGGCATTTACATTTTTATTGCAAGCATTGTAAGGAAACAACATGCGGTACTACTATTCAATTGCCTTCTGGCCTTGACGCATCCGTGAAAATCGATGAGGTGCGATTTTTTGCTACAGGAACGTGCACCCTTTGTCTGAAAAAAGGTTTGCAATAGTATTGCACGTATTTGATGTGTACCTTTATGTTGACAACACCGCTGTGATGATCGAAGGCTTTGGACAGATAGCGGTGCAGAACAAAAGAATAAAATAAATGGACTATGAAAAATGATGCCATGGATACGCAAAAAAAGGTTCCTGCCCAGCAGCATCGAGACGACGGGTGCTGCTCGGTAGACACGCATGCGAATGCGCAGGTTGATGCAGATGGGCACGATCACTCCGAAGGGGCGCAACGGCCCTTCAGGCTGTTTGCACCGGCGATGATCTCTTTATTATTTCTTTTATGCGCCATTGCGTTCGACAACTGGATCCCACAGCCTTGGTTTTCAGGCTGGGTACGTTGGGTCTGGTATGTGATCGCCTACTTACCGGTGGGCTTTCCCGTGATAAAAGAAGCACTGATCAGTATACGAAAAGGGGACGTGTTCTCTGAATTTTTGTTGATGTCAATTGCAACGATTGGCGCATTTGCTATTGGCGAGTACCCCGAAGGAGTGGCCGTTATGTTATTCTATTCGGTAGGAGAGGTGTTTCAAACGCTGGCGGTTTCCCGCGCCAAGGGCAACATCAAAGCGCTGTTGGACCAGCGCCCGGATGAAGTAACGCTTCTGGTTCCGGGGGGAACAAAAACGATCCGCGCAGTGGACACAGAAATTGGAGCTGTCATCCTGCTCAAGCCTGGAGAAAAGTTGGGGCTCGATGGTATTTTACGTTCCGAACGGGCTGCTTTTCATACAGCCGCGTTAACCGGAGAAAGTAAACCCGATAATAAAACGAAAGGGGAGGTCGTGTTGGCCGGAATGATCAACTTGCAATCGCCTAGCCAGGTGGAGGTAACAGCCGCTTATCACGATAGCAAATTAAGCAGGATTTTGGAATTGGTTCAGCAGGCCACAGCACAGAAGGCTCCAACAGAACTTTTCATCCGGAAATTTGCCAAAGTATATACGCCGATCGTTGTTTTTTTAGCCATAGGCATCTGCCTGCTTCCTTGGATGTTTGTAGACGATTATTCGTTTCAGGTGTGGCTGTATAGAGCGCTCGTATTTTTGGTGATTTCTTGTCCGTGTGCGTTGGTCATATCCATACCGCTCGGCTACTTTGGAGGGATAGGTGCGGCCAGCCGAAATGGCATACTGTTCAAAGGAAGCAATTACTTAGACACGCTGGCCTCGGTTGACCATGTGGTCATGGATAAAACGGGAACAATGACTGAAGGTGTCTTTCAGGTTCAAGAGGTCAATTTTGTGGAGGGAACCGAACAAAAGAAGATGTTAGACTGGGTGAATATGTTGGAAAGCCACAGTACGCATCCCGTTGCGACCGCCATTCGCCAGTATGTAGGCGAACTCGATCCGCGTATTTCGTTGCAACACGTCGAAGAAATAGCCGGACATGGCCTGCAAGCGAACGTGGAAGGAAAGCAGCTTTTGGTCGGTAATTTTAAATTGCTCGACCGGTTTGGTATTCCGTATGACATCGATCCTGCAAAAATTGCATACACGACCATTGCCGTCGCACTGGATGGAAAGTTTGTGGGGTATTTGACCATCGCAGATCAACTAAAAGAAGACGCACAACGTACGGTTAACCTGCTGCATCGGCTACGGGTCAAGGTGACGATGTTGAGTGGGGACAAAAACAATGTGGTGCAGCAGGTGGCTGACACGTTGGGGATTGATAAAGCCTTTGGTGATCTGTTGCCGGAAGATAAAGTATCGAAATTACAGGCCATTAAATCGGCTGGCGAACGGGTAGCTTTTGTTGGCGATGGGGTAAACGATGCTCCGGTGGTTGCCTTAAGTGATGTCGGTATTGCGATGGGCGGACTTGGAAGCGATGCGACCATCGAAACAGCGGATGTCGTTATACAGGACGATAAGCCTTCGCGAATTCCGATTGCTATTGAAATCGGGAAACAAACCAAACGTGTCGTTTGGCAAAATATTTCCTTAGCTTTTGTCGTCAAAGCGATTGTACTCGTACTGGGGGCTGGCGGCTTGGCGACGATGTGGGAGGCCGTCTTTGCAGACGTCGGTGTGTCGCTGATTGCCATCCTAAATGCCATACGCATCCAAAAAAGAACCTTTTAAAGCGTACAACACATTCCAATATCGAGTAAATGCCAAACGCATTTACTCGATGTTGTGAAAGTAGGCGTTAGTTTTCCTTGGCGTTGACAATCAAGTATGCACGCACCAATTGCCCATCGCGATCATTCAGCTTGGCTTTGGGGATCATGCGCTTGACGATGCGGTTCCACTGCTCGGGATTACGCGTTTCCGGTTGCTTCAGATCATGACATTTGCCACAGTTATTCGTAAAAAGTACCTTCCCTTCAGCGATCTGCTCGCTATTGTATTGTGCTAAAATTTGTTCTTTGCTTTCTACCGGAAGTGCGCGGATGACTTCACTGGCCTTTGGAAAACAGCCAACGAGTACACTGACAGTCAAGGCCGTCAGGCTTAAGATTTTTAGTTTTTTCATGGTTGTATAGATATGATCTCTTCTTACTCCTTTAACTGTTTTCGCCTCTATTTTGTTTGGATAAATCCGCTAAATAGCTCTGAATGATGAAAGCTGGATCCAAGGAAACGTGCGTGACGAGGACCAAGCGCTCGGCATCGCGTAGACGAAACGAGATAAACGTCCAACCAACGTACGTATGTTCAACAAAAAGGCGTGCCCATGCTGCCGTAGGAGCAGGGCAAGCCTTTTTTGCTTCAATCATCGGAATAGGAAAATGATAGCTTATGGATAAGTCGTTACGACTTTGCTAATTTTCCACCCCTCTTTGCTGTGATTTAAGGTAATGTAGTCAACCCGCGTAAAATTGGAGAATTTCATGGTCGCTTTGGCAACGCAGGCCTGTCCGCTCTCATCCAAAATTTCATAATCTGTTTCACAGTTAAATTTCAAACCTTTGTGTTTATTCAGAAAACTGGTATACTCCTTTTTTCCAAAACGTTTATTGCTCGCCGTGTTATGATATTCAAAATCATCCGCAAACAGAAATTTGTTCATACCAATGCTACCTAAAGTAGTCGCTTCCAAATAAACATGGACGATACTCTTCGAATTATAATCTTTCAGCGGATCTAATTTTTCTGCTGCGAAGCTGCCGAATGATACGAATAAGATCATGGTAATGGCGATGGTGGTTAGTACTTTTTTCATGACTTTATGTTTTTTGTTTACTAATTTCTAAAGGTGTTCAATCGTTAAATTTGTCGTTCCAAAACTAGAAGATGCCTGCTTGTTCCTGAAGCTAAATTCGATGGAAACTTCTATTTTCTCGGTCAACACCACGTTGGTGTCGGTAAAAATTGTGTGGGTCATATTTACGTTATTTAAATAATACATTCGTCTATGCCACTGGAGAGACAACTTGATTGCCAATGCGTTAACATATTGTAAGTCATGTAGTTATAATTAAACAAAGTGGGGCGTCCCTGTTCGGATTTGAACACATCGTGTGCGGAATCGAACGGGTTTCGGCGTATTTTTCGTTCGATAGGAATGAGGTGGCAAAAGAGCGTTATTTCCAGCAGGCAATTAAACTTGTTGCGTTGGGTTACATCCAACGTGTACATGGGAGCTTATGAAACGCCGATGTTTCCGGAAACATATGTGCACGCCATATGACCAGTAAACAATAAATGATAGGCATATGAAATAACTAGATGGATAGGCCGCGCAACACGGTTGACAATCCGTTGGATATTCCATATAATTGCTCAAGAACTAAGGATGTACATATGAATTATTGGATGCTTTTTTTTCTGCTGTTAATCCATTCAACAAACGCATGCGCACAACGTGCATCGATAACGACGGATATTTTCGGTAATCTTGATTTTACGTCGGTTGATGGCAGATACACCGCCACCTTAGAAAAAAATATTTTTTCTGATCTGATATTTTCCGATAGCAAACAGAACGAAGTCGTATTTGAAAAGAAGTATGTAGAGAAACAATATGCCGGAATAGTAAGAAATAAGAAAAAACAGACGGCCTTATTCCAGAATCTTATTCGGCAGTATGCAAAGCAATCCGGCTATCGGGCGAAATACCGGATTGATATTTTTGACAACATACGCATAGAAGATAATCGAGGTTATCAATGGGAAGAGGGAACGGATATCTTTGGAAACGAAACGCTTGAAGAGGTGAATGGGGGAATAAAAACATCGTTGAAAAGAACCATACAGGGCGGGCTTGAATTTTCACAAGGCACGGAGCGCGGAACTTTAAAAAAAGATATATTCGATGTTTGGCATTACGAAGATACCTACGGCAACCACGTTCAATTTGGCAAACCGGCTTGGAAGCGCCTTTTGAACCGCTTTGGCGACGACAAAGAAGTTTTTATCCATCTCCTTAATCAATATTTTTTTTGAATTTTAGTGCGACAGGCCACTTTTAAAACTAATAATGGATATTCTTGTCTTTTATTTTTTTTGATTACCTTTGTTCTATACATACTTCTTAGGTTATGCAGGTGAAATCTATCTTAACGCACGTGACATACGACGATAAACATCCGAAATTGGAGGTTTTACTCGATACCGAACGTAGCCGGGAAATTCGGATAGCGTTTCAGTCTGGACAGCATTTGAAAGAACACCAGGCGGCGGTTCCTATCCTCATTCAGGTGGTCGAGGGCGAAATTGATTTTGGGACAGAAGGGGGCCGACAGGCTCTTCCAACCGGCACCTTGATCGCGTTGGAACCTAACGTACCGCATGATTTGATCGCAACCAAACAGAGCATCGTCCGTCTTTCTTTGCACAAAGACGTAGATGGCCGTGTAGATAAATAAAAGAGATCATATGACGAATTCAACAAACAAATACAACTACGACACATTAAGCGAAGCGGTAAACGATTTGCAGAAACGGGGTTATACACAGGATTTTCTAATCGAGGATCGCAAAGAATGTTTGTTTTGCAAGGATCATTCGTTAGAGCTGTCGCCTGAGGAATTTGTGATTGACGAAATCCATCGATTCGAAGGACTGACCGATCCGGCAGATGAAAGTATCGTATTTGCTATTTCTTCAGATAAGCATAACATCAAAGGATTGGTGATCAATAGTTTTGGCGCTGAATTTGGTTATCGTTCCTCAAAACTCGTCGAAGAACTTCATCTTAAGGCCAGGTAGATCTGTAGCTATGGGGATTTTTTCAAAAACATGTGAATATGCTATGCGGGCGGTTTTTTTCATCTCGCAAAAGTCTCAACAAGGTAATAAGACGGGTATTAAGGAAATTGCAGAAGGTATTGATTCTCCCGAACACTTTTTGGCAAAGATCCTTCAAAAATTGAGCCGGGAGGGGATCATCCAATCAAGTAAAGGGCCTAATGGTGGCTTCTTTCTAGATAGTACGAACTTTAGCCGGCCGCTGGCCGATATCGTCGCTGCGATCGAAGGCGACCAAATTTTTGTTGGCTGTGGTATGGGATTGAGTTATTGCTCAGAAGAAAACCCATGTCCGCTACATCAGGAATTTAAAAAGGTCAGGGATCAACTGATCCGGATGCTCCACACAACCACCATCGGGCAATTTAATGAAGAATTGATACAGGGGCAAATGACATTGAATAAGTAAATCTTTTTTTAACTAAATAAAGGACAAAAAAGTCTTTTATTAAAATGCAGTAAAATGACAACAGAACAAAAACAATTGGTTAAAGCGACCGTACCGGTACTTCGGGAACATGGTGTTGTATTGACATCTCATTTTTACAAACGCATGTTCTTACATAACCCCGAGTTGAAGCATGTGTTCAATATGGGGAATCAAAAAAATCAAAAACAACAAACAGCCTTGGCCATGGCGGTGCTAGCCTACGCGGAACATATAGAGGATCCCTCTGTTCTATTGCCTGTCGTAGATAGCATCGGGCACAAACATACTAGCCTCGACATCCGCCCAGAACAGTATGCGATTGTGGGGCGACATCTTATTGCCTCTATTCAAGAGGTGTTAGGAGAGGCTGCCACGCCCGAACTAGTGGAAGCGTGGACCATCGCCTATCGCCAGCTAGCGGCATTGATGAGCGGTCACGAACAGATACTATACGATCAGCAAACGCAGAAGATCGGCGGATGGGCTGGCTGGAGACCTTTTATCGTCCGGAAAAAAGTGGAAGAGTCGAGCGAAATCACTTCGTTTTACTTGTACCCGTCAGATGGCGGGACAGTAGCCGACTTCATGCCCGGTCAATATATCAGCCTTCGGCTTTTCCTGCCGGAATTGAACCTATGGCAACCTCGCCAATACAGTCTATCTTGTGCGCCGAATGGACGGTACTACCGCATATCAGTCAAGCGGGAAGCAGGAACTACGCATCCAGATGGCATGATCAGCAATAGACTGCACGATTTTGTCCAAGAAGGAGATGTGGTCGATTTGTCTGCACCGGCAGGCTCATTCGTGCTGCAACAAGATTGGAGCGTACCGAAAGTCTTCATTAGCGGTGGTGTTGGTCAAACCCCACTGATGGCTATGCTGGAAGGAATAGCGGGTACGAACGAAAGGGAAGCGATGGGACGGATTACCTGGATTCACGGTTGCCGGAGTGAAGCGGTGCATGCATTCAAAGATCGCTTACAAGAAATCGGCGGTAGCGGCATCCCGCTTGTTACCCATATTTTTTACGATGAGGCGGCTGAGGAGCGAGAAGGTCTTCATAAAGGTTGGGTCGAACTAAATCCAATCAAATCAGACGTGCTTCTGAAAGAAGCACACTATTATTTGTGCGGGCCAGCACCATTTATCGCGAAACACTATACCTTTTTGGTGGAACATGGCGTAGCAAGCCAATGCATTCACTTCGAAGAGTTCGGACCGGCCTCCCTGCACTTGAATTAACCGAGCGAATATAGCGCCATGGCGCTGCCGGGGATCCAAACAATACGGATGTATCTTGACAGGTACGTCCGTCTCGTTTATGCCATCGACCGACGGAACGCGTAACAAACGAGAACGGTTCTCTGGCTTTTAACATAGGACTGACAATCGGCGTGGCCGAAATGGAATAATTTGGCTATGTTTGCGATTTTGGATAGCGGAGACCGTTCTTGATAACGGTTGGTTGCGAAAATTTATGGATATGATTGCGGATGTAGCAGAAAAGCAAAGTAAAGAGATTTATAGCACATCGATAGTCCAACAGACCGCCTATTGGTCGAAGGTGAAGTCGCTGCAAGGCGTGGACTCGAAAGCATTTGATTTTAAAGTAAAGTATACCGATTTACTCGCTGGTTCTATGGACAACACGTATGTAATCGGCGACCTATTGGTTATTCTCCAAATGCTCGATTCCGAACACTGTTTGGCATACGTCCCCTATGGTCCGGAGATAGAACCTTCTGCAGAAAATCAAGGTTATTTTTTGGAACAGCTGTCGGAAAGCCTTCGGACGTTTCTTCCTGCGAACTGTATTTTGATTCGATATGACCTTTCCTGGGAGTCGCAATGGGCAAAAGAAGGGGATTGCTATGATATTCATGGAAATTGGATCGGCCTGCCCGATCGAAAGATACAGGAGATCAGGCTGAATTTTAATACAGAAAATTGGGCATTACGAAAAGCGAATACGGATATACTCCCCTCGAATACTATTTTTATGGATCTGCGCCAAAACAACGATGATCTGTTGGGGGCTATGAAAAGCAAAACCCGTTATAACATCCACTTGGCTAACCGGAAAGGCGTCGTTGTCCGCGCGTTAGGATTGGAGAGTTTAGAGACTTGGTATACGCTCTATCGGGAAACAGCCCTGCGAAATAATTTTGTACTTCACGATATCCAGTATTTTCGGATCGTGTTGACAGCTCGGGCGAATAATACGGCTTCCCCAGCGGATGTGTACCTTTTAGTTGCTGAAGTAGACGATAAGCCATTGGCGGCGATGTTTTTGGTGATATCAGCTCACCGCGCAACCTACCTATATGGTGCATCAGCATCCACCGATAGAAATTATATGGCTACGTATGCGCTGCAGTGGCGGGCTATGCAATTTGCCAAAGAAAACGGATGTGCAGAATACGATTTTTTTGGCATCGCACCGCACGCTGATCCGGCACATCCTTTATACGGTCTGTATAGGTTTAAGTCAGGATTTGGGGGGCATGTCTACCGCCGCATGGGATGTTGGGACTATCCGCTGCACCAACAAAAGTATAATTACTATAGCTCTATGGAATTTAAGAATCAAGCCTACCATTTATCGTAGGACAAGAAAACCGCCGTTCCATAAGGAAAAAGTTCGGATTGTTAGCTAAAGTCGATATCCTGACGACGACCGGTTTGGCACGCTTGGTAAATGGCTTCAATGATCTGTAAGTCTTGCAACCCCACTTGGCCGTCGACAGCTAATGTGGGTACTGCGCCGTCCAAGAGGATCCGGGCCATTTCATCCATTTGAATCGTCTGATGGGCGATATGTGGAAACGTAAGCGTCCCGGTATTTGTTTTTCCTTTTATAGGACCGTAGCCGGTAGCGGGCCATAGCTCTGCAAAGCCTTTTTCTCCGTTCAGATAGAAACGGTCGAGGAAGTTCATCGCGTAGGTGGATAGGCAGGAAGCTACTGCTCCCGAGGGAAATCCGAGTTGAAACTGTATGGTTTCATCAACCCCATCCTTGAATTTGTTGAAATCTGTTTTGGTTTCCTGTGCCGTCACCCAAATAGGATCTTCACCCACCATGTACCGGGCGCCATTAATGGCGTAAATACCAATATCCATCAAGGCACCGCCACCCGCGAGTTGCTTGTCTAACCGCCACTGGTTAGGATCACCAATTTTAAATCCGCATTGACCTTGAAAGAAGTTGATGGGACCGAGTGTGCCTTCCATACGGCGTCGCACCACGTCAAGCGTGTTGGGTTCAAAACGCATGCGGTATCCGATAAGTAGTTTGACACCCGCCGATGCACAAGCGGCTACCATTTCTTTTCCTTCACGAACGCCAACAGCCATTGGCTTTTCACAGATCACATGCTTGCCTGCTTTGGCCGCCCGGATAACATGTTCGTGGTGGAGGGCGTTTGGCGTCAGGACATACACGGCATCTATGTCGGGATTGTTTTTCAAATCGTCGATGTCTGCATACGTATATCGGTTTTTCTCGGCTACATGATACAGCTCACCCCATGTTTGTAGTTTGGAAGGCGTACCGCTTATTAGACCGGTTATCTTCGCGCGTTGACAAGCGTTCATGGCGTCCGCAACACGTTTGGCATAACCGCCTAACCCTAAAAGTGCAACCCGTAGCACAGGTCCCTGTGGTTGTGTCCTGAGCCAGCGCGTGTGTTCTGTGGCAAACGACGGTAAGATGGGGAGCGCCAACGAGGACAAGGCAAACTTGTGTAAAAAATCACGTCTGGAATGGTTCATAGTTGATGGAATAAATGTTTTTTTATAAACAACCGAAACGCCGGTTAGTTTGCACATGCGCATATACGCCGCGACGTATGCGCTCCAAATTACCGAATGGGCATTCTATGGGCGTCGTAGAGGCCCACCAACAGACTATTGCCTAGCGTGTCCACACGCAGTGCTCCGTATTTCGCTAGGGCATATTTGTTTGCTTGCCCTTCTTCAAAAAAGAAAGATTCTGCACCAATAATAATACGCCAGGTGTCCGGAGATGAATAGGCAATTGCATATTCTGCCGGCCCTAACGGCGTAAGTCGTTCTTGAAATCGAATGCGATGGGCTATTCCTGTGCTGTCCATCCGGACGATACAGTATCCGCGTCTCGGGATGCGTTCCACGTCGATACTATCGGCTATTCGATACCGTAAATCCATATAGTCTCCTTGCATCAACGACCTAGGATCGACTGGTGACAATTCCAATAAAACAAGATCTCCCGTTCGCAATATTTTTTCTTTGGAGACAATAGCGTAGGTCATATAGCACAGGACCAAAATAAGATTGACAACTAAGATACTGGGGATATATTTTTTCATGATGCAGGACGATTTTTAATAGTGATGAAGTATAGTATAAAGAAAAACAGACCAGATAGGAACAATAATCCCGACTTGGTAAGCAACGATAGATCCAAATCGTAATAATATTGGGCAATACCATACACGAATGCCGCCAGCCCGGTAACAAACCCTGTTCTGTAGTTCACAAAGAAACTGAGCAGAACCAATAAAATGGCGCCTGAAAGGGTTGGCGAATATAGGGTTGGCACTAAGGTGAGTACCAGGAGTACATATAAGACGTAAACAAGATAGGTATGATGTATACCCAAATGTTGAAACAGTTTGTGAACGACAAACAACATGCACAGGACGTGCACAAGGGATGTGATCCACAGCCTATCAGAAGTCGTATCCATCCAACCATTCATGCCCAGCAGTAAAAGTCCGCCCAGGAAGGACAACAACAATCCCGTGCGGACGGGTGTATAACGGAAAGGCATATTTTTGGAAATGCATAGAATTTTCGGTTCTGCTAAGAGGTAGTAGCACAAGAGGATAGCCAAAATCGACGTTTGGATATGGATAAGATCCCCATGCCCAGAAAGAAGGAGAGCAAGCACGCTGCCGTTTATGACCAAGACATGGATCAGTAGGAGTACATGGCCTCGTACAAAGGGGAGCGTACAGATAGAAAGTATCCCGAAAATGAGGTAGATGAACTGCTCACGGACGTCGAATAGATCCAATGCTACGCCGAGGAGGACAAAACCGATAAGGAATAGCGATACACTGATTGTTTCTAAGATGACCTTAGGATAGTTTCTACTCAACCAAATGGCTGTTAGTACCGCTATTATGCCCAGGGCGAGTAGAGCATAACTCGATTCATAGATGCCTGTAACAAATAAAAACGCGGCAAACGATAAACTGGCGAGTACCCCGCCCACTACGGCAACGATTTTGATCGGCAACGATTGTACACCGTTGTCTTTTTGTTGATAGCTGCGTAACTCGTCTTCTGCAAACGTCACCTGATCCGGACTGACGGTTTGTAAATAGTGTTTTAAATCGGTTATATCGTTCATAGGTTTCATGATCTTGTTTTGTTAGACAGGTGTAATAGGTTTTTGATGACGATGGTAACGCTCAGGACGATGAAAATACCGACTACGACAAACATAGCTTGCCCGTCCCATATATCCATGATACATGCGGAAAGCAGGATGATGATACTGAACGGAATCAAAGCTAGGTAGAACGTGCTTCTTTTCCGTATACCATACCATAATCCAGCGGAATAGACTACAGCGGTGCTAAATAGGAAATACCCAAAAGGTGCCTGGTAACTGCGAAAGATGCCGCCTACCACACCGATGGTGCTACAGGCGACTGCGGATAAGGCGACGATGTTTAAAAAATAAGTGGGGATGTTTCGTATTTTATCATACCGCTGTATCCCTATACAAAAGAAGACAATACCCGTATGCAACAAGAAAAGGAGATGCAGGAGCGTGCTGCTTGCCCAATGTCGTGCGACCTGTTGTTCGTACAAAACAATCGTCGTGCTTATCAGCAGGATATACAACAGCCATAGCGGTGGAAAATTCGCCACGAATACCCATATGGAAATGCATAGGCACCAGGCCAAGAAGAAATCGTAGGCATTGGCGCCGGTTTGGTATATCTGTCCGAACACGGCAAATAACACGCCCACTAGAAGTGCGCTGCCCATCAAGAGCACATTTCGGGTCAGTGAAGGAACTTTCGGCCAAACGGCATAGATGGTTGTTCCGAACAAAAGGCCTTGTAACAGGCCAAGCTTCCAAAATTTAGATAGATCGGCCCAATTGTAGGCAAAAAAGAAAACAACAGCCGAAACCGTGAACCCAATTCCCAGGCATAGGAAAAATAGGCGGAGGAAATCATGCCAAACGTGCTGGTCAGGATATACGCGCCTCTTGAATACGGTTCGTAGGGTTTCCTTGGAAACATCGCTATAGCGGGCCAGTACATGGATATTTTCCCGTTGGTTAGCGTTCTTTAATTTCTTTGTATGCTCCATAATACAGGGGTTTAGCGAAATAAACGTACTCGTTGGTGTATCGGTACGGTAAACCCCGCAGCCCTGCCGTGCAGGAACTGCGGGGAGGCAACCGCTAAGTTATACGTTTTTATCTTCAAATAGCTTTGCATCGCGGGTGTTTTTCTGAACCGCAATAGCGGAAAAGACACTGAGCACGAACGACATACCATAAAATCCTTTTTCACTCAAGGCAAGATCGGCGTTCCAAAGACCAACAGTGAGTAAGACCATGCATGCTATGGTCGCAAACCAGCTTAGCCCATAATAAAGTTCGGTCACCGGCAGGCCTTCGGCTTTATCCCGAACGCTTTTCTGTACGGAGATCACGGCGAAAAGCCCGAAGAGCAGGATGGTGAAATAATATCCTTTCTCGTTTAAAGCCATATCGGCATTCCATAAACCAACGCAGTATCCGACGGTCCCAGTCAATAGAGCGAACCACGATGCGCCAATAAACGCGCTTGTGGGTTTGAACGGATTTTTGCCGTCCTCATCGTGTTTTGTTTTTAACACCTGTTCTTCGTGTGGATTGTTTAGCGGTTCCATTTTTTTTTTTGTTGATGAATACAGAAGCAAATGTCGGCGATAAATGGAATGTTTGAAATCCTAAATTTTGAAAAAACTGACGATATAATGTGGTGTTTTTAGTAGCTTAGTCTTTCATTTGATCGGCATGGATACATTAACATCATTGATAAATTTATTAGATGACGGTGATTTAGATAGTTTTTCGCTTTTTTTACGTAAACGGAATACACGGGCGGATGTCAAAAATATACAGATGCTGGATTTGCTGAAAACTGACGATATAAAGTCTGTTAAAAAAAGATTTTATACGGGAGATAATACAGATGCCTACCATGCACTCCGGAAACGGCTGCAGGATAACTTACTTTTATTTTTGTCACAGCGCACCTTTGAACGGACGAATAACGAAACGTACGATGCGCTACGGCTTTTGGTAGTCAGTCGCTTTTTGTTAGAAAATGAACGTTGGAAAATCGCACGGAGATGCCTGCGTAAAGCAGAAGATATAGCGCGTCGGCTCGAACAATTTAATCTTATGCATGAGGTGCTTCTACTGCGATTGCAATTTGCCCACCTTCATGAAGATGAAGACTTGGACGAGTTAACCCAGGAGTTTTTGCGTAATCAGGAGGCCATGCAGCGGGAGGCTAAACTTAATTTGGCCTACGCCTATCTGAGGAGAGAATTGCAGAACGTACATGTAAAAGGCAAGGTGATCGATCTCGCAGCGTTGATCGGCCAAACCATCCGTACACATCGGATTGCCTGGCGGGAACTAATGACGTACAAGACGTTGTATCAAATTTTGTTTATCGCCAACGAATATGCCGCTATACAGCAAAACTATCAGCTAATAGCATCGTATGTAAACAAGAGCTATCAATTTATGGAAAGACAGATACCGACGAAAAGCTATCATGTGTTTTACGAATTGCATATTCATTACTATTTGGCCAATTTCCATTTGCGGAGTAAGGCGTTTGCTACAAGTGCTGTTCACCTGGCCCATATGCTTCGCTTGATGGAAGACCATCCCCGGTATCGGACTGTTTTTTATTTACGTCATCAACTTCTCTTGGCATTAAACCGTCATTTTTCCGGCGAGGGACAACAAGCTGTATGGATCCTAAAAGGGGCATTGGCTGCAGCCACTCGAAAGTCAAAAACCGAAGATCTGGACGATGTCACGCTATGCTTGGTCATGTGTTTAGCTCAACAAGGGGATGCGGTTTGCCTGCGTTATCTGGCAACGTTCGGACATAGCGACGCCTGGTACGAAAAAAAAATGGGCATGTTATGGACGATCCGTAAAACGTTGATGGAAGTTTTGATCTATACCCAATTTGAGGATATCGACCTCGCTATGTCTCGGTTGCGGACATTTAAGAGGCGTTATAAGCGTTATTTAAGGCAGACAAAAGAACAACGTGTTCTGGATTTCGTTTCGCTGATAGAACGCTTCTTGATGAAGCCTGATGTCGTCCATGATCGTACTTTTCAGGAGCGTGTACTCGGTATGCTAACGGTGGTAGAGAATACCGATATTTTCAATTTGAGCTTTATCGGCTGGTTGATTTCACGTTGGGAGAAAAAGACGCCATACGAAGTTGCGTTGCGTCTCATGAGGCATGCACATGGACCGCAGGAACACACTGGAGAGGAACGGCCGTTGTCTGGGGGCCAAAGCGACAAACGAACCAAGCGGACTAGTCACCTGACGAAGTAAAACGATCTTCAGAAAAGCAATAAAGACACGAAAAGCGCATCAATCGATGGTATTGCTTTCTGACAGTGACAGTGGATTGTTTTCCTTCGATCGTCTATTGGTCAACTCCTTTATAATGAAGGAGCAGTGCCGTGTTGGAAAGATAGCGGTACATGTTTTCGTAGGTAGGCACCGCTACACCAGATGCATGGGCTTCCCGAACGACATAGCCGGTCAGTGACTCGAGTTCTGTAACTCCTTTTTCGCTTAAAAAATCGGTATGCATAGAGGTCGTTGCTTCATCGGGAGCTTGTACGAATTGAGCCCAGGTCTTTTCCGCCGCCTCAGGAGGTAGATCTATCCCCAGCGTACGCGCAACGTCCAGAAGTTCGTGGACCAACAGACGTAGGGTCTTCGTATATACCGCTGATTTTTTAATTTCGCCGAAGGTTTTGTTGAAATAGGAGGTGGCTGTAGCAGCGGTAGAAATCAACAAAAATTTTGACCATATCGCTTTTTTAATGCTAGGGGTCAAGGTGACATCGACACCCGCGGTGTACAAAATCTGATAGAGTCGGTCTAATCGCTCATGGCTTTCCTGTTCCACACCCATATGTAAGGATTTAAATGCCGAAAAGTTTTCGACATAGCCCGGAGCGGTCAATCGCGTAATAATGTTAGCACAACCGTCGGTCACGAGGTTTTCGGGATACAATCGCTGTATACGCGCTCGGCTATCCACGCCATTCAGCAAGGGAACAAGTACGGTCTGCGGACCGACTGCGTTTTTTAACGAGGCAATCGTTTCCTCCAAATCATAACTTTTCGTGCACAGTATGATGTAATCGGCCAATAGATGTTCCGGGACTTTTGAAGTCACGGTCTTTGGCCGCGTGATAAAGCTACCTGTAGGCGTCGTAACATGTAAACCGTTTGCTTCGATTGCGGAGAGATTCTGTCCCCGTGCCAAAAAATGAATAGCGATCTCGTCCGAGTTTTCATAGGCTCGTGATAGAAGGCCGCCAAAAAAGCCTCCAATACCTCCGATACCGACAACAAGAATGTTAAGCATAAGCTGTGTGATGAGGATGATACACTAGATGTGTGAACAATATAGTGAAAATTTTCGACACCCATGTGGATACCGTTCGTTTTTGTTGCGTTTACCGACTGTTTCGTATCTTTACACGAAAATCGTCCAATGGACATCCTTATTGTGCCCTTATGAAGTATATAAAAACCGGGAGATACCTATCGCTGTTGGCACTCGTGTCAGCGGTCGGTTGTCATACCCCAACGGGCGAAAGCCAACAGGTTACGGCCCCTCCGGATTCGCTCCATGTCCGGAACCGACCACACGAAACATTGGTGTATGCGAATGATACGATCTCTATTTATCAAATCGATTCGCTGTCATTTTTTGCGGAACAAGACCGGGAGAACAGTAAACGGGATACCATACCATACCTAACCGATATCGCGCAAGTGAAAGACATGTTGGCCGGACGCGTGGTTTTTGGCGGATGGAATGCCGGAACCGATCAGGTGGATTCGCTGTTGGCGGGAGAAATGATCGCGTCCATACAGGTGCCGGGAGAAAAACTGACAAAGCCAGTGTCTCCGACAGCTTTATACGATGCTTCTTTTTCGAAGTATTTTCCAGACGAAGACATCTTATTACTGGAAGGAGGCCATACTTCCGACCTGGCCATTGATTTAAAAAGCGGAAATACGGATGTCGGGCAAGTCGGCAACCCGGATTACGTGGTGCAAAAACAGGGGCTGCCTTTTCGGTTAACAGGTTGGTTTCCGGGGCAAGAATGCTCGTCTTATTTTTTACAACGACGGGTTGGCGACCGCTTTGTCTACTATACATCCCTACCGATTCACGTGGAAGACAAACCCTTTACATGGTGTACATTGACCGCTATTTTTTGGAAATCAGAAAAGGAATTGTATTTCAGGAATACCTATTTTGGCAATACAGACGACGAACGGCTCGGTTTTTTTAAGTTAATCATCAAGTAGCGACTGAAAAAAACTCCTGAAGCGGGGAGCTACAGGAGTTTTTACTAACTAACCAATTATTAACCTAAATTATGAATCACAAATATAACGTATGTTGAATCCTTTCGTTTGATTCCTTTTCGTGTTTAACAAAACTTTAACACAAAACTTTAACACAAAACGTTGCAAAATACCGCCCTGTGTGGTTGTTACTCGCCCTCCGGCACATACTTGGGATTAATGCCTGCACAGGCAACAATTCCTTCGAAAAGGCTCTTCCAAATGGTTTTAAAATGGGAGTATTCCGGCACACGGGTATGCTGTACACGACCGATATGATAGTGTTCATTAGCGTCAGGATTGCTGTCATGAACCAGCATCTGATTGACGAGGAAAGACAAGATGCCTTTTTTCGATCGGTTAGATCGTTTGGCGGGTGCGCGGAACACGCTAATCTTGAGGTGATCGTAGTCGAACCGGAGTTCTCCCCAGTTTTTGTAATCCGTGCCTTGCATGTCGAAACGAATAGACCGTATATTGCCCGACGCAATCTCAAAATTGAGCAATGGTCTAAGTATGCTGTTAAAGGCGGGCGCCTGCATTTTTCCTAACGACCCACTGTAGGTGTGATGTCCAGCCGTACTCAACATATCAAACCCAAACCGGGCATGTAGTGGACCTGTTCCCATGATAGCTGCCCGTAGATCAGCCCGCATGTAGCGATCTTTTTTCAACTGAGCCGTATCATTGGTTAGGTTGGTGATGGTTCCTGTCGCATCTTGAAACGAAATCGCCCCCTCGGCTTGGTGCTTTTTACTCATCTGCCGATATATAACCGCTACATCGGAAACAAAAATACGATCGAACCGTATCCGTGGCTTCAACTTCATAATGTGTTGATGGGGGGCTTGGCCAATTTTTGATACATTGTCTTTTTGATAACGTTTGTCTTTTTTAAACGATGCATGCCCATGTTTCAGATCGACGTGGGCAACGTGCAAACGCCCTTCTTTGGAAAGCGCATGAAAATCGATATGTTTTAGATGGAGGGTATCCCAAGCGAGAGAAATGAGCGCCTTATTTTCGGTATCCTGCCTAAAGTAGGCCTCTTCAGAAATACGGGAATGGAGCTTGATCTTTGAAAAGAGCGCCTGTTTGCTTTCGGTATCAACGTGAAGCTTCTCGAAGTTGATCTGGTACACACTTTCGGGGATCTGGTACGAAAAATTTGGAATCGTGAGCTCAATCCCCCGCGTGTAGAAAAAGCGATTGGTATCTCGTTCAGCTTGTTCCGTCACGAGGAAGTCCCGGGCTTGAAAGCAGCTGTTTTTAGCCCGTACGGTTTGTGTGCGCCCATTCTCGATTTTGGAAAGATGAACATGCAGTTGATTTACCTCTATCTTCGCGATCGAAAGGGCTTTTAATGTTCCTTGTAGACGGCGAGCGAGCGAAGCAGATGGGGTATCCACAGGAGCAAAGGAGTGCGGCTCGTTGAGGAGTCCTAAAGCAAGGGTATCGACCGCTAAACGGCGTATCCGGAGATCGTTGTGTACGATCAATCGCCACAAGTTGATGTTTTCAATGGTCAGTTCGTGCAACTGTATGTTCACGCGTTGTTCCGGTGCCGTTTTAGCCTTTACCATTGCCTGATAGCGTAGGCTGTCGGAAACGAGCTCGGCATTCTTGATGACGACAGTCCCCGATAATAGATTGATCGTGAGATCGTCGTAGTGTAGCCGGTATAGGCTATCCGTAGACGAGGCGATCCGTGCCGCAAGTTTTTCCTTAATAAGGGGTTTGTAATTCGCGGACAGATACCAGCTGCCCACCCCTAGCACCACGATCATACCGGCCACGGCGATACCTACCCATTTCCAAAATTGTTTCATAAAGTCGCTTGGTTTACAGCATATGCCTCCTATTGCTAACAAAATGTGGGTCAATAAGTTCAAGGAAATGCAAGAAGAGACGGGCACATTTTCCATTTCAGGTGCCTATTTTGGAATAAAATGAGGATATTAGTCGAAAATGCAATGGATTTAACGAGGATGAACTATGCTTAAAACTCCAGCTGTCGCAGAGCATGATTGGTATGAAATCGCGTCCACAGCAGAAATAGACTCGCCGGCCCTTTTGGTTTACCCGGATCGTATCCGCGCAAATGTGTTATTGGCGATACGAATGGTCGGCGATGTCGAACGGTTACGCCCCCATGTAAAAACGCATAAAAGCAGCGACATCACCCGGCTGCAAATGGAAGCTGGTATTCGGAAATTTAAGTGTGCCACGATTTCAGAAGCGGCTATGCTGGCGGCATGCGGAGCTCCAGACGTGTTGTTTGCTTATCCATTATGTGGCCCGAAGCTCACGCGTTTTCTGACGTTAGTGCGCACGTATCCGGACACTCAGTTCTCGGCGATTGTTGATGATCAAGAAAGCGCACTGGCCCTTTCTAGGGCCGCCGAATGCGAAGCGGTATTGCTCGACGTGTATATCGATCTAAATATTGGGATGAACCGAACGGGCATACCTCCGGATTCTTCCGCATTGGCACTTTATCGGTATTGTGCGCAAATGCCACAGCTACGTGTGAAAGGCTTCCACGCGTATGATGGCCATGTCAAGGAAGAAAAATTGGAAACGCGGAAAGCGCATTGCGACCGGAATTTTGAGCCGATCGCGATCTTACGGTCCACGCTGCAGGAAGAGGGGTTTGAAAAACCAGTTGTTATCATCGGCGGCTCGCCGAGTTTTCCGATTTACGCAGGTTATGAAGATGTCGAATGTAGTCCGGGAACATTTGTCCTTTGGGACCATGGGTATTCGGTATCCTTTCCCGACCAACACTTTGCCGTGGCAGCCGTGCTGATGACACGCGTCGTATCTATTCCTGCCCAAAACCGCATTTGTGTCGATCTGGGCCACAAAGCGATAGCATCTGAAAACCCCTTGGAACAGCGATGTGCCTTCTTAAACGCCGCTGGATTGACCCCCGTTAGCCAAAGTGAGGAGCACCTCGTTTTATCCCACAACGAAGGAGACCGATTCCGTATTGGCGATGTGCTGTATGTTATTCCCACACATATTTGTCCGACCGTAGCGCAGTATAATAAAATGCTAATGATTAGCAATCGCCAAAAAACACAAGAGTGGCCCGTAAACGCCCGCGACCGGTAGGTGGCGGTTTAATGTGCAGAAAAAAAGCCCGCATTGCTGCGGGCCGGCTAAACTAAACATTAAACAATTTCTTTATGGGATGTGCCTTATTTGGGATACGTGGTGACGACTTTGCTGACTTTCCACCCGTCTTCTGTTTGACTCAATGTAATGTAATCGATTCGCGTAAAATGGCCAAAGTTCATGGTCGCTTTCGCCATACATGCTTGTCCTGTCTGGTCTAAGATCTCGTAGGATGTCTTACAGTCATATTTTACCCCTTTGTGTGCTTTTAAAAACGCCGTGTATTCCTTTTTGTTAAATCGATCCCCATTGGCTGAATTCCGATATTCGAAGTCTTCCGAAAATAGAAACTTATTTAAATCGACGCTTCCCAAGGTTGTTGCCTCCAGATACGTGGTCAGGATCTTTGTCGAGGTGACATCCTTCAATGGATTCAAGGGTTCTGTGGCCGATGCACTAAATGACAAGAGCATCATGACGGCTAGTGCAATACTGTTAATTACGTTTTTCATGGTCGTATTTTTTATGTTTTTAACGATGGATGTTTGATAGTCATTCCTTACTTATCGATACCCGATACACATTCCGACCTCTTCTTCGATAAAACAAAAGTATAACCAAAGCGGTAGCCCGAGAACAGGAATTAGATTAGTGTACGGAAATAATCGGTGAATACAGACAATCGGTCGGTAAGTACGGCGGCCAAGAATGGACGGCGTCAGAAAGATGTTAATCCTTGTTAAACTTTTGGTTAATAATGGATTAAGTAGCTACATTGATTAGAAATTAAAAGACCTATGCGCAGTGTTTTTATTCTTTTTCTAATCGTGCTCACGAGTGTAGCGCGTGGACAGCAGGTGGGTGTTGTCCGGGATACGCACGATGGACAGCCTATACACAAAGCTGCTGTGTGGCGAAATTCGACGGTGCTATTTACGGACTCGCTCGGACGATTTGTCGTATCGGAAATGGAAATGGGTGATACCTTGCATATCATTGCTAAAGGGTATCAGCCACAGCAATGGGTCATGAAAACCCCTCAACAATCTTTTTTCATCGACGTCACGCCGGCAACCATCGTACTGCAAGAAGTCGAAGTTACTGCGATCAGGAGAAGACCGGTTGATACCACGAGTTGGCGCCATGTACGCGCGCGGAAACTGGAAGCTCAAAAAAGGCGGGAGAAACAACTGTCCACCTTTGTTCCGCGTGCGTATACGGGCTCGCATTGGAACAGGCAACTGGCTTCGGGGAGCACGGCAAGACTCTTCACGATCAATGTATTACACCTAGCGAAATTGTTTAAGAAAAAGGATATTCCTGCCGAAAACCGCGTTAATCCGGAGGCAGATAAATTGATCGATCAATTTTTTAACCCTAGCGATATTCATCGGGTTACGGGCCTATCTGGTGATAGCCTGCAGTACTTTATGATTCGATACCGCCCCACATGGGACGAGCTAGAAGACGTAAGCGAGTATCATATATTACGGTATACGAAGGAGGCATATCAACGGTACAAAATGGAAATCCAATGACGTCGCATACGCTCGGTCATGCCTAAAAGACATCCCGTATGGAAGGGCTAAGGATGCCTTGTGTTCTCTCGTGGCCTTCTGCAGGACATACACAGGGGTACTTAAACAAGATGCGATCGTTGTTGTGGCATCGCTAGCCTCGACTGACAGCGCATCCATCCTAATGCTTTATATTATGAAATCAAATCATGAGCGCAGAAAACAGATAAGGCTTAACGGCAAAGCGCCTATCTCCGAAGGGTTAATTACGTAATTCCTTTTAGGAAAAGGAACGCAGCGGTTACCTCCAATGAACATGGACACCAAAAAATAGTCCTGAAAGAGGGGCTTTCAGGACTATGTACTAACCAAATTATTAACCTATGAAATTATGAATTTATAAGTTGTTAAGCAAAGACAAGACCATTTCTACAGCACCGCCGCGGATTAACTTTTTTTAACGTACGTGGTTTATGGATCTCCGTCCGAATGAGTAGGTGAAGAATGTAAAAACTTTTTAGGTTAAAAATCGTCCCCTTATTAAAAGATTCGATTTCCGGGTTTTTTAATTAGTTAGGGGGAGTGGGCGATACCTGCTCCTCCCTTTTGGATAATCCCTTAGAAGACAATCATGCGCGCGAATATCATTTTTTTTTAAACATTATGATCTCAAGATTGTCCTTAGAAAAGCAATTAAAAAAATCTCTCTACAAATGTGTACAAAAATCCCCTGTCGTGAGACACGGGATTTTTACTTTTTGGACGGTTTAGCGCTGTCGGGATAGCAAAAGATGTAGAAAATGCAATTTACTCTTTTATGAATGCGCTGGTTCTGCTATTTTTCGGAAATCTTTTGGTCAGTTGATGGAACAGCTTAAACTCGTACAAACAGGCATACATTATGGGTTGCATTTTTTAGCACCAGGGGCTATCGCCTATTTTTTTTTCAGGCCGTACTGGAAAAGAGCATGGACTATTTTTTTAATGACCATGTTGGTGGATTTGGATCACCTGGCAGCAAATCCGGTTTTCGATCCGGATCGGTGCAGTATTGGGTTTCACATCCTTCATTCGTATATAGCCATAGGTCTTTACGCTATCGTATTTTTGCTGGCAAAACGGGGTACAGCATGGCATCTAATTAGTTTGGGGCTGCTGTTCCATATGTTGACCGATTTCATGGATTGCCAGCTGGGAAGCATATTTCGGTAAAAGAAGAGGACAAGAGCTGTCAAATAAAAACACCTGGGGCGGGGAACCTCAGGTGTCTTTCTACTAACCAATTATTAACCTAATTATGAATTACTATTATAACGCTTCTGCGCGTAATTATTGCCTGTTTGGGTGTGGTTTAACAACTTTTAACAAGTAGGCAACGCGCTCAGGCATACGTCATGCGCCGGATAGTCAAGCTTTGCCGTCACGGCTTAATAAGACGATTGTCGAAGCCGCCTATCCGGAGACCACGCGCACACAGGCTGTTAATAGGTGTATTTCTTTATGTATTGTTGCCGTTTTTCGTCGGAAATCTCCAGTCCGTCGCGGATGAAATGATCCATCGTACCGTATTGTTCATCTATCGCGGAAAAGGCGGCTTCCAGATAACGTCGATCTACACGCATCAGTTGTACCATAACGGATGGCTGAATCTTGCCGCCCATGCCGGCAATCATCTGATCCATACTTCGTGTCAACTTTTCATGCGTGTAGTAGTTGGTCATGAGGTATTCCTGAATGACGGTCTCCCGGTCGACCCCTAAAATGGACAAAATCAATGCTGACGTAAAGCCTGTGCGGTCTTTTCCCGCTGTACAGTGGAACAGGCTAGGCTGGCTATTTTCCAGGATCTGTTGAACCACGGATCGAAACTTACCCACATTTTTTGTCGCAAAATCCCGGTTGGCCTCGGTCAGTAAGTTCCGGGCACCTTCTTCGGTCATCGTGCCATCGGCAAATTGCTGCATAACGGCTTGCGTTTGCAGCGCGCTATTTTCGTCAAATATGGGGCTATGGACCCAGTGCATGTTCGACGGCAGGTGATCTTTCTTCTTCGATACCTCTTCTGAACTGCGTAGATCATAGACATAACGGATTCCCGTGTTTTCCAGATAAGGAAAATCCTGTTCGCGGAGCGCAGAGAGATCATCTGCGCGAAAAAAATTCCCCCACGCAACATGCCTGCCTGTCGTCGTTCGGATGCCACCTAAGTCACGAAAGTTAGCCGTTCCTGAGAGTGGCAGCTTCCGTTCCGATACGATACTGGTATCCCGATCCGTCACGATCGCGAAATACAGACGAGCTTCTGCTTGCCCCTGTATGACGGTATCGCCTGTTGCTTTTAACGGGTTTCCATAATCAATCGATGTTGGGGTTTTTCCAATAAAAATTTGGTGCGGGCGGTTCGGCAATTTCAGCTGATAGCTGCCGTCTTGCGAACGCTCTGCGCGGTATGTTTCCGGTAAGGTGTTTACTTTAGCGGGTAACTGTGCAAAAGCGCCAGACGTTACCAGGGCAAGACAAGCTAGGGTAGCCATTTGATGTTTCATGTTGCTATATGAATTAAAAAAGTTGATAATTGATGCCAATCATTCCGCGGAGGGAATAATATTCCAGCTGTTCTAATCGGCGGTTGTCGCCATGGTAATAACGTAGTGGCGCATTGGTCAGATTGTTGAGTTCGATGAATGTCGAAATTTTCTTGTTGATGCGATAGTTTGCAGAGAAATCAACTGTAAAGTTCGCGCCATACCATCGGTAGTTCTCCGGATTGCCCTGTACAAGAGCCAGTGCCGCACCCTTATAGTTCCCAGCGATCCGGGCCATGAATTTTTCATTTTCATAAAATAACGCGGTGTTGAACAAATGCTTCGACTGATTGGGCAATGCTTCTGTGGTGATCGTCTTGACGGCGTTCCCATTTTCGTCTATCGTGTATAGGGGGACATCCATTTTTGAAGACGTAAAGGTATAGTTTGCATCGATCCCGAATCCACGCCAAAAATCAGGTAAGAAGGAGAGCCTCTTCGACAGGCCAACTTCAAAACCAACGATTTGACCATTTTCCGAGTTTTCCGGCTGTGTCAAACGATGCAGGACACCGTCGATCTGCTGGAAGGATTGGGCAGCATAAATGACATTATCCAGTTTTTTGTAGAATACACCGGCACTTGCAACACCGATATCCGAAAAGAAGTATTCCCCCATCAGGTCCACATTATGGGCAGACGTCGGTTTTAGATGGATGTTGCCCCGACTGATGGACGGAATCGTGCTGAGCGGATTGATACGTTCTGTTGGATTCAGATCGCTGAAATTGGCTCGGGCGAATGTACGTGTATATGCCGTGCGTATGTTCATATTTTCCGATGGCTTGTATTTCAGGTGCAGCATGGGAAGAAATGCGTCGAAACTACTGCTATTGGTGATCTCTCGAATCGTTGCCGTTTCGTCGCGCTCAGTTACCTCGTAGCCATCATAGGTCAAGTCTGTATGTTCGTAACGCATGCCTCCAATGATATCCAGGTAGTCGGTTGCTTTCCATTCGGCCATGGCGAATCCGGCAGATACATTTTCGGTTCCTGAATAAAAGGAAGCAGCGGACTCTGGATCCTGTTCGTTACGACTTAGGTGGTAATAGTTGCCTTTAGCCAGCGCGTCGGGCGCAAAGAGTCCATCCAATTGCTTTAGGGAGATTCCGTCGAATAATACCGAACTATAGTCTACGCCTGTTTCTTGCATATATCCGCCATTAAAATTATACGGCTCTGTACCCAGACTACTCAGCGTGGTGGGTTGCTGTGTGTTGATGTAAATGTCCATAGGACCGCCGCGGCGTAGACTTTTATTTTTATACTTTGCACCCAGTTTCACGGTCAGCTTCGCGTTTACATGGTACTTGCCATCTAACTCAGCTACTCGATCCTGCTCAAAACTTGGAGTCTGTATGGCAATAAGTTGATTCAGCCGCATGTCTGCTGCTGATACGGGCGACGCAAAAATAGGCAGGAACTTCTCGAATGTCGTGGCTTCGTATCCGGCAGGAGCATCGAGCGCTAAATAGGCTCGGCCATTCGACGCAATATTCGTAAAGGAAGCATCTGTTTGAAATGTCGCCATATTGTACGATGTTGTTCCCGATCCGCCGTTGTAACGGACACCCCTGTTTTTCATTTCTGTTTCATACGAAGATAATTTCCAGTTTACGAGAAAACGGTCTTCAGCAAATCGATGGTTTCCTCCCAGTTCTCCGCCAAATAAACCCACGCCCGTAATTCCTTCTCTGCGGCGTTGTACAAATTTTTCTGCTTGGTATTGGAACGTATGCTCCAACGCGGTTTCCCGATCCTGAAAATCCGTTTTTACACCTCGAAAAAAAACTTTATGGCTGGGTGAAAACATATACTCCATTCCGACATGTATACCATAAGTGGTTCGGATGCCCTTGTAGTCCCGCAATTCAAAATCCTGTATACTGAAATCGTCGAAATCGTAACGGGTCTCCGTATTGTCGGTCCCCCAGTTCCGTTTCCAATACGAGGCACCGACAATAAATCCAAATTTATGGTTAAAGAGGCGATCGCCATAAAGCAGCGAACCGCTATATGTACCTTTTTGCGCTTGTCCATTATAACCTCCACCGACGGATATTTTTGCCACGCTTGAAGAAGGAGCGGTGCGTGTGATGAAATTAATAGATCCTCCAATAGCGTCTCCTTCCATATCGGGCGTGATCGCTTTGGCAACCTGTACGAACTCGATCATTTCCGACGGAAAGATATCCAAAGGCGACGAACGGGTACCAGACGTATTATCGGAGGTGCCTTCGGATGTGGGCATGCGGTTTCCATTGATTAGGGTGGAATTCCATTGCATCGGCGTCCCACGTACGCTGGCATAACGCCCTTCACCGTGGTCACGTTCAATGGAAACTCCTTGCACACGCTGCACCGCTTCTGCGGCGTTGCGGTCGGGCAGTTTTCCAATGGCATCGGAGGCGATAACGTTCATGATGGCCGGACTCGTTTTCTGTATATTTAATGCCTTTGCCTGGGTGTTAGCCATACCGCCACGTACAACCACTTGTTCGATCGTTGTACCACCGGTTTCGCCGAATTGGATAACACCCATATCCACTACTTTCGCGCCAGATACGGCAATTGTTTTGGTGACGGGAACGTATCCGATATACGAGAAAGTAAGGAGTTGCTCTCCTTCAGGGAGTCCGGTTAAACTGAATGAGCCGTCCAGGCCAGAGGTTGTCACCTGTCCATCGGCCGTGCGGATGGTCGCGCCGGGGAGATTTCCATTTGGATCTTTTAGAACACCCGTGATTCCTGCTTTTTCTTGTGCATATAAACAGCAACTAAAGAAGAAAAGCAGCATGCTGCATGCATAATTTGTTTTCATATTTCTAATGCTTCAAAAACTTTCAGCAAAGAGAAAAAATCGCAGGAAAGGTATCGACCGAACTAATTAGGAAAGACGTCTACACCCTTGTGTTTGATTTAAAGTGTTGATTTTCAGTTTTTTAATTGGTTTTAAGAAATTGTTAAGCTTTCCTACGATAGCGCCATCTCTGCCTTTTTTACGTAATCCGTTGGCGATATCCCCGTGGTCTGCTTGAAGTACTTGTTAAATGTTGACTTGGATTGAAAGCCCGATTCGTACGCTAAAGCTAGAATGGTTTTCTTGTCTTCCATCACGAAGTCAATATGCTTAATAAAATAATCAATACGGAGCCCGTTGATATATTGATAAAAATTCGTATCCATCAGTTGACTGAAAACCAGGGATAGGTCATGATTGGACATGTTCAATTTTGCGGCAAGGTCGGAGGAAGAAATATCCGCGTCAAGAAAAACGTGCTCCCTGTGCATTAATTCTTCAAGTGCCGTACGTTTGCCTTCCAAGTAAATGATATCGATCGCATTCTTTTGATATTTGCTGCTTACCCGATCGTGCAGGATATTGGTGGGATCGGTATGCGCCGCTGCGGGCTGAAGCATATGACTTTTATAGACCTTGAAGTAGAGGATAAGTCCCAGCACGATGCTTGTGGATGACAAACCGGGATACACAACCAGATTGCCGAGATCGACGGAAAACCAGAGCAAAATAAATAAGATCGCTAAAAAAAACTTGTGACAAAGGAATGCTAGGGCCAGTTGTCCGTCCGTTCGCTGGCGGATAGACTTCCATTCGCTGCGGTGGGTAAGTAAGAGATACAGATCGAAGCCTATACATCCGAAAAGGATAATATTCCGGAAATGATGTGCCACATGTTGATACGCCGTATTACTCAAGCTTTCTTCAGGGTTCGCAAAAACATAAAACAGGCATATACCGGAAGACAAGACAAGTGGCGTGAACGTGAGCAAGACGTGTTTGTATGTGTCTTGCCGACCCGTGACGACACGGTAGATGTACAACGATGCAAACGGCACAATACATACCGTAGAAGAAAGGCTATAAATTAACGCTTGCTCCTCGCCAGTCAAATAAAAAAAAAGCTTCGAAAGTAAGCCAACACAGCCTCCAACAAGAATGACGAACAAAATTCTACTGTAGGAATCGCTGTGAATTATTTTCCAAATAGCGATGATGCTGATAATCAGTTGAACAACAATGAAGGTTAGAAAGGGTACCATAATACAATGCTACTATTTTAGTGTTATCCTAACGCTAACAAGATGTTAATTCCTCTTATTTTTTCGGTAGGCCACGCGAAGAGTACGTTGGGGACAACGAAGAGCTGGCCTATAAAAAAGTGAGCTAAAATCAATAATTGCTCTGGAAGATTTGTACCTTCGGAATACCGGTTATGAATGGACATACACATATAGATGAACAAACCCTGCTGAAACAAGTTTGCGAAGGCAATGTACAGGCATTTGGTATATTGTATGAAGCCTATGCGCCGGTACTGTACAGCCGACTATTGCGGCTGGTCAAAAATCCGGAAAACGTAGAAGAAATCCTGCAAGATGTATTTTTGAAAATATGGAATAAACGTTCCAGCATCGAACCCGAAAAAGGATTTAAGACATTTGTATACCGGATGACGGATCATTTAGCTATTGACCTGTTCCGGAAAGCGAGTAGGGACAAGACGCTACAGTTGGAGTTGTGGGCTGCGTCGATCAGCTATTATTTTCACGCGGAGGAAAACCTCTTAAACAAGGAGAAGATGGCGATCATCGAGGAAGCCATTCAGCACCTGCCTCCAAAACGAAAACAAATTTTGGTGTTATGCAAGCTGGAGGAGAAAAGTTACAAGGAGGTGGCCGACTTGCTCGGTTTGTCGGTGTCTACAGTAAGTAATCAGTTGGTTAGCGCTATGAAAGACGTTAAAAATTATATCGTGAGACACTATTCCCACGACTACCTCATCGGCTTCTTATTCCTATTCATGGCCACCGGCTAAAAAAAATAAAATTTTGAATAGTGTGTTTTAGGATTCCGTTCGTATAGTATAGCGAAATGTGGTGGAAGCATTTCAGCCAAATATAAACGAAGTGGAAAACAAGTCGCAATTCTATACGTTGCTAACAGCCTATATTCAGGGAGATATCGATCGAACCGACGTGGAAAAACTCTTTCACGCCATGGACGAGCTCTCCGACGAACAACTGCATCAAGCCATACAAGCTATTTTGGACAGACCGTTGGAAGAAGCGCGTTCCGAGTATATTCAAGAACGTGTCGCTTTTTTGCATGAACGGATTATGCGGCAGGTCGAAACGGCGCAAAAGGATAACAAAAGACATACGATAGGGATCAAACGGGCGCTTGTGGGTATTGCGGCAACGTGTGCGTTGTTTTTCACCGTCGCCTATTTCTGGAAGGAAACCCAACGAAACGATCAGCAGTTCTTAACCGCGGTAGATCAGGTGAAACCCGGCACAACAAAAGCAACGATCCGCATCGATGGCCGGGAGTATAGCCTCGACGGAAGCAAGGAAGGGCTTATTTTATCTGCGGACAGTCTATTTTATACCGATGGGACACCACTGTCGGTTAGCAAACCTCAACATGTTCGTATTTCTACGCCGTACGGCGGACAGTACCAGCTCGTATTGGCTGATGGCACGAAGGTGTGGATGAATGCGGGGAGCGTGCTGGATTATAGTGCTGATTTTGGCACTCGTGACCGGCACATTCGTCTGGAAGGGGAGGCGTATTTTGAGGTTGTCCGTAACAAACAGCTTCCGTTTATCGTCGAAGCAGGCCATCAAAAGGTTACAGTGCTTGGAACTGCCTTTAATATTAATGCGTATCCCGAGGAGAAACGTCTGCAGACCACGTTGCGAAGTGGTTCATTGAAAGTCGAAACGCCTACGGATCAGTTGACGCTTAAGCCAAACCAGCAAACGGTTTTCGATCGGCAACGGGGCGAACTGCGGGCCAGGGAGGTGGATGCGGAATCTATTATCTCGTGGACGGACGGGGTCATGGATCTGCATGGCGTGAGCTTGGAAGAGGGCATGCGTATCGTCGGGCGCTGGTATGATCTTCAAGTTATATATGCCAATGAAATTCCGGCGATACAGCTCGGCGGAAAAATGAGCCGTGGCGTGAAATTATCGTCATTACTCACGTTCCTCGAACAGAATTTTAACATAAAAGGAGAGGTGACCACCGATCGAAAGCTGGTCATCCGTACTATTCGCTAACCCCTAATTATAAACTGAATGCAAATGATAATCCTATACCACCCACCCTAGATGATTGATCAGGAACAAAAAAAGGGGAGTGGTTGCGACACTTCCCCGAAAGCGTTGTTCATGACGGTAATTGTGACATCACAGAATCATAAACCTTACTTACTACAATATTATGAAAAAAAATCTAGGATTGGAGAGCGCTTGCGTTCTCCAGTTCAGGGGTATGTATATACCCGCTATTCGGAAACTACTTATGTTTTTTAAAGTCTGTTATCTCCTGCTGCTGATCAGTTGTTTTCAACTTCGAGCGGAAACGTTTTCCCAAACGATCACCCTAAAGAACAAATCCATTAAACTGGAGGACGCCTTTAAATGGATTGAAAAGCAGAGCGATTATGTGGTATTATACGACTATACCGAACTCCGAAAGTTGCAGCCAGTGCACGTGGATGTGACAAATGCAACATTAAATCAGTTCTTAGATGTCCTGTTGAAAGGTCTGCCGTTACGCTACACGATCGACGATAAAACGATTTTAATCACGAAACGTAAAGCGCAGGCAGAAAGCAAACGGCAAAACGACCAGTCCGCTGTGCAACCTGTCGATCGCTCGCTGCAGCGCTCCGTGAGAGGGACGGTCACGGACGAAACCGGTGTGCCTTTGCCCGGTGTATCGATTTTAGAAAAAGGTACATCGAATGGCACGTCGTCTGGTGAGGGCGGGAGGTTCCAGTTGCAGACCACTGCTGCTCAACCGACGTTGCAATTTTCGCGGATAGGTTACGAAACGGTTGAACAGATTTTTGACGGCACGGCGGCAGTACGCGTAACGCTGAAAACTGCCATGAGTGATCTTGATGAGGTAGTTGTTGTCGGATACGGCGTGCAAAAAAAGACAAACCTAACCGGCGCCGTCTCCGCGGTATCGGGTAAAGACATCGCCACGCGTCCGACCGGACAAACGTCTGCCGCCCTGCAAGGCATGGCTCCGGGCGTTACGATAACCCAGCGTTCGGGAAAACCGGGGAGCGACGGAGGTGAAATTCGGGTGCGTGGCATCGGGACAATGGGCAATCCGGGGCCTCTCGTGATGATCGATGGGATCGAGGGATCTATCAATAACATTGATCCAAACCTCATTGAGTCGGTTTCTATTTTGAAGGATGCCGCATCGGCGTCTATTTACGGATCGCGGGCGGCAAACGGGGTGATTCTCGTGACCACAAAAAGGGGTTCGGGCGATCGCATTACGCTGTCGTACAACAACTATTTCGGTTGGCAGAACCCCACCAATATGCCCAAACTGGTCAATGCCCTTGATCACATGCTCCTGACCAATGAAGCGTATACCAACGTTGACGCTAGTCCCTTGTACGGCGAAGAGATCTTAGAAGCTTATCGACAGCAAGGTCAGGGCAGTTCCGACGCCTATCCAAACACGGACTGGCAGAAAGAAGCGTTATTGGGAAACGGCTTTCAGCAGAGTCACTTCTTAACCGTCAATGGCGGGACCAATAAAGTTCGGATGTTGGCCTCCTTTGGTTATTTTGATCAAAAAGGCTTGACATTAAACAGTGGTTTCAAACGATACACCATACGTAATAATATGGACGTGCAGTTTTCCAGTAAATTATCAGCAAAAATAGACCTGCAATACGTCAATCCAATCATTACTTCCCCGTCTGCTGGTATTGAAAATTTGTTCCAGTGGATGAACAGTATTCCGGCAAACCAGTCGTTCCGCAATTCCGACGGCAGCTGGGGGCTTGGCTGGAATGGGAATAATCCCGTGTCGGCTGCGCAGGACGGGGGGGTGGCCACCAATAAATCTCCGTTTGGCAGTATCAATGCATCGGTTATCTATAAACCTGTTGAATGGCTGACGGCTGAGGTAAATTATGCACCGAAGTACGCCACCCAGGTCAATAAAAACTTTCGAGAAGTGGTTCAATCGTATAATCCCGACGGAACGCCAAGTTTTGCCGTACCCGTACGATCTGCCTTGACGCAATACAATGCGCAGGAGATGTACAATAACATGCGGGCCACATTGACGGCCGCCAAATCTTTCGAAAATCATGCTTTTTCCTGGTTGATTGGTGCCTCGCGAGAGGATTACAAAATAGAAAACATACAAGGGTTTCGGGATACATTTGTGCTTCCTGAATATCAAGTGCTCGACGTCGGATCGGCGCTCAACCAAGCAGCAACGGGTTCTGCATCGGAATGGGCGTTGCAGTCGTTCTTCTCCCGAATCAATTACAGCTACAAGGATCGCTATCTACTAGAGCTCAATGCACGATATGACGGGTCTTCCCGGTTCCTCAAAGGAAACCGCTACGGGTTTTTCCCTTCGGCATCCGCCGGATGGCGTTTTTCGGAAGAGGATTTTTTGAACGATGCGAAAAGCTGGTTAACCGAGGGAAAACTACGGGTATCCTGGGGGAGGTTAGGCAACCAATTAATAGGCACTTACCCAGCCGTATCCGCCGTTAACTTGGGCTCGTATACGTTGGGCAATCAGATTGTTAGTACAGCAGCCTTAAATGATCTATCGAATCCAGATATCACTTGGGAATCTACTGCCGAAAAGAATTTCGGTCTTGATCTAACACTGTTCCAAAATGTCACGGTCACAGCCGATTACTACCACCGTAAAACCAGTGATATTTTGTTGAAGCTGGACATCCCCTTAATTATGGGACTGAATGCTCCTTATCAAAATGCAGGTGTCGTGGAAAACAAAGGATGGGAATTAGCAATTGGATACAGGAGTGATTTCGAACGCGCACTCCGGTACAATATCCAGTTGAACGTTTCTGATGTTCGCAATAAGGTACTGGACATGCGCGGTATCAACCAAACTGGATTGACCGTCAATCGCGAAGGCTACGCTATTAATTCTCTTTTCGGGTATGAAACCGAAGGATACTTTCAATCGGTCGATGAGATCGAAAACCACGCCACGCAGTTTGGAGAATTAGCGCCAGGTGATCTGAAATACAAAGACCAAAACGGTGATCAGGCCATCACGGAAGCGGACAAGATCATTATTGGAAGTACGGTTCCGCGTTTCACCTACGGATTAAACGCAGGCTTTTTTTACAAAAATTTTGATCTCAGTTTTGTGATACAAGGGGTAGGTAAAGCTGATGGATACTTGTATGGAGCGGGTATACAGCCCTTTACAACGACAGGGGCTATCGGGGGGACTATACGCGAAGACAATAAAGACCGATGGACGCCAGACAACACGGACGCCGCCTATCCACGCTTGGCGTTCGGTAAAAACAACAACCAACAGGCCTCCCAGTTTTGGATGAAAGATGCATCGTATCTGCGCTTGAAAAACCTGCAAATTGGATATGAGCTTCCAAAAAGCTTGACAGAGAAGATACGTATACAGCGGTTGAGATTGTTCGCCAATGGTTCCAATCTATTCAGTATGGACAGCTTCTGGGAAGGATATGACGTCGAGGCACCCGTCGGCACGGGCAATTTTTATCCGCAGGTCAAGGTGTACACGTTCGGTCTGGATATTACTTTTTAAAAACGATCAACATGAAAACATTTCAACTCCACATATTCGCATGCTTCATGATCCTTATCGGTGTAGCATCGTCCTGTGATGGTTACTTAGACAAAAGCCCACTATCTGGGCCATCAGACGATAACTACTTCACCAATGAAGCAGAACTCACACTGGCCGTCAATGGAATTTACAGTGCGCTGGTATTTCATCCCACCGACGAAATGCCACTTAATCTGACGTTGGACGATGCGACCGATATCGGTTGGGACCGTAACACATCGCCTTTGCAATCACTTGGCCGTGGCGATCATGATAGCAACAACGACTACGTAAAAAATATTTGGGCCAATTCGTACAAAGTAATTGGAAAATGCAACTTTATTCTGGACAATATTCAAAAACTAGAAGGAAAAGTAGACCCCTCGTTGCTGACGCGGTATCGCGCGGAGACGCGTTTCGTGCGTGCCTATGTGTACCAATACCTGATTGATTATTTCGGCGGCGTGCCACTCGTGACCACCCGATTGGGATTGCGTGAAGCACATGTACCTCGCTCCTCCAAAGCAGACGTATTGTCCTTTGTCTTGACGGAGCTGCAGGAAGCGGCGAACGACCTCCCCGTGTCGTATGGAAGCGCAGATCAAGGGAGGGCTACCAAAGGAGCCGCTTTGAGTATCCGTGCGCGTGCCGCCTTGAACAATGCAAACTGGGAGGAAGCCATTGCCTCAGCTAAAGCCGTCATCGATCTGGACGTCTATACGCTACATCCGGATTATGGTGCGTTGTTCACGTATGCGGGAGAAAACTCAAAAGAAATCATCTTTGCCTTTCAATATCTGCGTCTGCAGAATACCAGAACGCACAGCGCCACACGTGCCTTCTTGTCCCGAAACGCGCAAGGAACGTCCAATAAAATACCGTCGCAATCCCTTGTTGATGCGTTTACTTGTACCGATGGACTGGAAATCGACAAATCACCAAAATATGATCCAAAGCAACCTTTTGCGAATCGAGATCCCCGATTAGGCTACACCGTAGCCTTGCCCGGCACTGTTTTCTTTGGCTATCAATTCGAAACCCATAAAGACAGCCTAAAATGTTGGAACTACAGCTATGGTACCTCGGTGCCGAGCCGGGTCGACAATCAGGATGCAATCAATGCCTATGCGTCGTTTTCCGGCTACTGTTGGAAAAAATACGTCGACTTCCAAGACCGGGAATATACGACACAATCGGAACTCAATATCATTCAGGTGCGGTATGCCGAGGTGCTCTTGATCTATGCGGAGGCCATGGTCGAAGCAGGCAAGATCGACAACAGCGTCTACGAAGCAATCAACCTGGTTCGTCAGCGCCCTACAGTAGAGATGCCGCCTATCACCGTAGGCAAGAGCCAAGCGCAACTCCGCACGCTCATACGAAAAGAGCGGTTATATGAATTGGCAAACGAAGGCTTTCGACTAGTTGACCTCCGGCGGTGGAAACTTGCCGACGTCTTTATGAATTCCACGTTGTACGGACGGGTTCCCCGTGGATTGCTCAGTAATGCCCCCATACTTGATGAAAACGGAAAGGTCGACTACAGCCAAGTCGCCAACCGTTCCAGTATGCGGGTCATCGAGACCCGTAAGTTTAACGCAAACCGGGATTATGTATGGCCGTTGCCCAATATCGAAGTCGTTACAAATACCAGTTTAGAACAGAATCCAGGATATTAAACCGTTTAACCAACATCATATGAAAACGTATCTCTTTCTATGTTATACATTTTTTTGCCTCAACAGTTTAGTTTTTGCGCAAAAGACAACCCACGTAGACATCTGTATCTATGGAGCGACCTCGGCAGGCGTGGTTGCTGCCTACACTGCTTCTAAAGCAGGCAAGTCGGTCTTATTAGTGGATCCAGGAGCGAGGCTAGGTGGGTTGAGTTCCGGCGGACTTGGGATGACCGATATTGGTAATAAATTTGTCGTCCGGGGCGTAGCATTGGATTTCTACCGTAAAATCGGTAAGCATTACAACTCCTTTGAGCAGTGGATCTTCGAACCTAAGGTGGCCGAGCAGGTGTTTCTAGGTTATATGAAAACTTGTGATGCGATGTCGTTACTGAAAAATCGGCTGATCGATGTTGAAAAAGAAGGACCGACGATCCGACGGGCCAATTTTACGAATGATGCTGGAACGATCACGAGCGTCGAGGCGACGGTCTTTTTGGACTGCACGTACGAAGGTGATCTGCTGGCAGCGGCAGGAGCTTCTTACCATGTGGGGCGGGAAGCAAATAGCGTGTATGGAGAGACCATAAATGGTGTGCAACTGTTAGATGGTCACCAATTTCCAGATGGCATTGACCCATACGTGGAAAAGGGCAATCCAAACAGTGGATTGCTATGGGGAATCCGGGCGGGACAGGTGGAACCCCAAGGTACAGGCGATGCGAAAGTGCAGGCCTACAACTACCGGATCACGTTAACCAACGTTCCCGAAAACCGTGTGCCGATTACCGAACCCGACAATTATGACCCAACACGGTATGAATTATTGAAACGGCAGAAAGAAGTGCAGCCCTGGAAAGGTTTGAATGATGTGTTCATATGGAGTCTGATGCCTAATGGAAAAACCGATATCAACAACCGCAATGGTTTTTCAACCGACATGATTGGCATGAACTGGGACTATCCCGAAGCCAATCACGAGCGGCGGAAAGAGATCATCAAAGCGCATGAAGAGTATACGAAAGGGCTGCTGTATTTTGTAGGACACGACCCGGCTGTTCCCGCCTTTATCCGCGAACAGATGTTGGAATGGGGATATCCCAAAGATGAGTATACGGATAACAACCATTGGTCGCCCCAACTCTACATACGAGAGGCGCGACGCTTAGTGGGCGAGCTGGTCATGACCCAGCACCATTGCCAAGGACGGGAAGTGGTGACCGACGAAGTGGGGTATGCGGCGTATACGATGGACTCCCACAACTGTGACCGTGTTGTGGTGAACGGTATGGTTAAGAACGAAGGCAATGTGGAAGTAGGCGGTTTTCCGCCGTTCCCGATTTCCTACCGCGCGATTGTTCCGAAGCGCGAGGAAGTCTCCAATCTGATCGTCCCGGTCTGTCTGTCTGCGAGCCATATAGCTTTTGGATCGATTCGAATGGAGCCGGTGTTTATGGTGCTAGGGCAGTCCGGCGCGGTAGCTGCCTGTCTCGCCGTAGACAAGCAAGTCGCTGTACAAGATATCCATGCAGACGATATCCGAGCTACCCTCGCTCAGAACCCGAAGGCGGATAATCGTCCGGCCGATATCCTGATCCACGTTTCGCAAAAAGATCAGGTTAGCCTGGACGGTACTTGGACGAAAGGGACAGGCAAAGGTTATGGAATGTCTTATATGGAAACTGCTGGAGACGGCACGGCAGCCAAGGCTGTTTTTCATTTACCGTCCACCACAGGCGCCGGACGGTATATGCTGTATAGTTATTTTCCGAAAACGAAAGACAGCGCAGATGGGTATACCGTCCACGTATTCAACGGAAAAGAAAAAAAACAGGTGTACCTGGATCTTGCCAACGTTGAAATAAAGGGACAAACCAGTAGCACCTGGGTACCGGTTGGCGAGTTCACGTTGGCAGAGGGCAAAACAAAACCCTATGTGGAAATAAACCAGGCAGAAGCAAAAGGAACCGTTGCAGCCAACGCTATTCTATTGGTGCCGGTAGACGACCAGAAGCATTGATCGTAAGGTTTGCCGGCGAAGGAAAATCCATATCCGGTTTCTCCACGTATTGTGTATATTTGTTTTAAGCTAACTAAAAATATGGACTATTTGAATGGTGTGAATGCACTAACCCTCGTGTTCGTTGCCTTGCTGTTATTTGCTATAGCCTACCGGGTATATGGTATCTTTATGGCGAATAAAGTACTGCGACTGAATGCGCGCAACGAAACGCCCGCGGTCGAATTTGCCGACGGACATGATTATGTGAAAACCAACAAAAATGTTTTGTTTGGACACCATTTTGCAGCGATCGCCGCTGCCGGCCCTTTGGTCGGACCGGTGCTTGCCGCGCAATTTGGCTATCTGCCGGGTGCCTTATGGATCTTAATCGGATGTGTCCTGGGCGGTGGCGTACACGATATGGTGGTGCTCTTCGCGTCCGTCCGGCATAAAGGAGAAAGCCTGGCATCGATTGCCCGTAAGGAGATCGGAAAAACGATCGGCACGATCACCGGTATTGCCGTGCTCTTTATTCTTATCCTCACACTGGCCGGGCTCTCGCTAGCCTGTATCAGTGCGATGCACGAGGCTTCTTGGTCACTTTTTACGGTGATCATTACCATGCCGATCGCCATCATCATGGGGCTTATTATGCGGTATCGAAAAAATAGCATCACCTTCGCGAGTATCTTAGGCGGAGTCCTGTTGATCGCTGGTATATTAGGTGGACATGACCTCATGCAACAGGAAGCTATACGTAATCTATTTCACTGGAACATCAACACCATCTCGATTGCCATTGCGGCATACGGATTTGTGGCATCGGTCTTACCGATTTGGTTATTACTGGTTCCTCGCGATTATTTATCGACCTACCTGAAAATAGGAACAATCCTCATGCTGGCGGTTGGTATTTTTTTTGTACATCCAACCCTCCAAATGCCTGCATTGACAAACTTTATACAGGGCGGAGGGCCAGTGATCGGCGGCCCAGTTCTGCCGTTCATCTTTATTGTCATCGCCTGCGGTGCGATTTCAGGTTTCCATGCGATCATCGCCACCGGAACCACTCCGAAAATGTTAGCCAATGAAAAAGAGATTCTCTTTGTCGGATACGGAGCGATGTTGGTCGAAGGCTTTGTCGCATTGATGGCCCTTATCGCTGCCTGTACGTTGATGCCCGGCGATTACTTTGCGATCAACACACCGGTGGCCGCATACGATTCATTCCTGGCGGCTCATCCGCATTTACATGCCGTCGATTTACCGCATTTCGTCGAACGTATTGGTATCGACCTTCATGGGCGCACGGGAGGTGCCGTATCATTGGCCGTAGGTATGGCCCATATTTTCGATAAGATACCGTTCATGGACGATGTAATGGCTTATTGGTACAATTTTGCCATTATGTTTGAGGCTGTATTTATCCTAACGGCAATCGACGCGGGGACACGCGTCGGACGCTTCTTTTTGCAAGAAATGTTGGGCAATGTGATTCCTGCGTTTCGCAATAAAAATTGGGTGCCGGGTATTCTCCTCAGTAGTTTTTTATTTACGTTTTCGTGGGGATACTTGGTGTATACGGGCAACGTCAGTAGTATTTGGCCACTGTTTGGTATTAGTAACCAGCTGCTTGCCGCTTGCGGACTCATCGTGTGCACGACCATGCTTATCCGTATGAATCGAGGCAAATATGCGTTATGCGCCGCCATTCCCGGGATATTTATGGCGGTCATTACCTTTTGGGCGGGATACTTGCAAGTGAAGGATATTTACCTGCCTCAAGGGCAATATCTGTTATCTTCGCTCGCAATTGTTGCCATGGTCTTAATGTGTATGGTGTTTATCGGTGCCTTTCGGAAATGGTACCAGCTCTACACCACAAAAACAATAGCCACAGACTATTACGGAGAATCGGTTAAGGAACTGGTCGAACGTTAAAGGGGGTAATCCCTTTTGTATGCGGCATGGGCCGCAGTGGACGTACACGGGTGAAGTTACCGAAAGGGGCTTCACCCGTGTGTGTATGGGTGTGCAGACACCCTATTCGCAAAACCGTCAAGGCCTTCCTGGTACACCACGTTGTGCCAAAAAAGCCCGCATCACTGCGGGCCGACTAAACTAAACATTGAAACAAATGCTTTTTTGTATCCAATTACTGCGTCTGAAGGGGGCTTACTTTTGTTGCGGGTAGGTCGTTACCACTTTGCTTACTTTCCACCCATCTTCGCCATGGCTCAATGTCATGTAATCCACACGGGTGAAATTTTTAAACGTCATGGTGGCTTTGGCTAAACAGGTATTGCCCGTCTGATCAAGGATTTCGTAGGCTGTAGTACAGTCAAACTTGACCCCCTTGTGCGCTTTCAGAAAACTGGTGTATTGCTTCTTATTGAAATGGTCATTATTCGCTGTGTTGTTATACTGGAAGTCGTCTGCAAAAAGAAACTTATTGAGCTCCACACTGCCGAGCGTCGTTGCTTCTAGATAGGTCATAACAATTTTTGTCGATTCGAGGTCCCGAAGCGGGTTATTCTTTTCTACCGCGAAGGCACTAAAAGAAGTAACCATCAGGAATGCGGCGAGGATTGTTGTACATGTCTTTTTCATTGTCGTAGATTTTTATTGTTAATATGTTAATGTTTTACTTCGTTCTTGATGATTCAAAAGTAGTACAGAATTGGCTTCGCGGGAATATGGATTAGATTGGATGCCGCAAATTCTCGGTGAATGCGGAAAAAAAATCGGCGAAGCACGAATTGGCCGAGTGATGCGCGTCTCTACCTGGGCTAAGCTCTGTGTGTGTGCACGTTTGATTCATGCCAAACCTAAGGCAAGGATGTTACCAACAAGCACAACTGCTTATTTACTAGGGGTTTGCTTTATTTTGTTAGCCTTGAAAACGTCCGTTAGCGTACAGGTGCTGTCCGTTTGCGGACAGATAACAGCGATATCCGACAACACGAGCTTTCTGGATGATTGATGTTGAGGCTACGGTTTTTCCTGGAAATAATGTATCTTTATATCAATCTACTCACCTTATAGCTAGTATGTTATGAAACGGTTCCTGATCGTAAGTTTTTCGTTGATAGCTTGTCTGTTAGTACGCGGGCAGCAGGCAAATTCTCCGTCGTATCAATTGGTTTGGGCTGATGAATTTAGCCAAGACGGCCCTCCCGATCCAAGGTATTGGACCTTTGAAGAAGGGTTCCAACGCAACCGTGAAGACCAGTGGTACCAACAGGAAAACGCATATTGTAAGGATGGAATATTGGTGATTGAAGCACGAAAAGAAAAGCGAAAAAACCCGATACATCAGCAGGGAAGTAAAGATTGGGCAAAATCACGGAAAGAGATACAATACACCTCTTCGTCTATCAATACCCGCGGAAAAAAAGAATGGCAATATGGGCGGATGGAAATGCGGGCACGCATTCCGGTCGGAAGCGGACTGTGGCCGGCATTTTGGACGTTGGGTGTGCAGGGCGAATGGCCGTCTAACGGGGAAATTGATATCATGGAGTACTATCGAGGTAATATACTCGCCAATATTGCTTCCGGCACAAAAGATCGGTGGAAGGCATCGTGGCATACAGCGACCAAAGCCGTTCGAGAACTTGGTGGACAAGCCTGGGCGAACGAGTTTCACACTTGGCGAATGGATTGGGACGAACGGGAAATCGCCCTGTATGTAGATGATAGCCTGATGAACCGTGTTCCTTTAGACCAGCTTGTAAATACAGATGCACGCGGCATGAACCCCTTCCATCAGCCCCATTATATGCTCCTAAATTTCGCGCTCGGTGGAATAAACGGGGGGACCATTGACGATGCTCTTCTGCCTGCGCGGTACGAGATTGACTATGTCCGCGTATATCAGCGCGAAGCGGACGGCAAGTAGGGGATGGCAGCGTTTTCTCCAGCGTTTTTTCTGAAGGGGCGGTCGACAATGTATGTCAGCAATAAGATACGATTTGGCAATTAATTGAGATTCCATGCATACAGATCCACTTGGATTTTTTGCATCTTGCATAAAAGACGCGGGCCAGCTAACCGATGTCGACGTCCGCATAACGTGACCAAACAAAAATAATCCATCTATGCAAAAGAAACTGTTCATGGGCTTTGGCATAGCCTTAAGCCTTTTGGCTGCCTGCCGAACATCGAGCCCCGATAGCTATCAGGCAGACCTCATTATCTATGGTGGTACGTCCGCCGCTATTACGGCAGCCGTGCAGGCGAAGAAATCCGGTAAATCCGTCTTGGTGATATCGCCCGATAAACACCTCGGCGGCCTGTCTTCTGGAGGCTTAGGTTTCACCGATACGGGTGATAAGTCGGTCATTGGCGGTTTGGCCCGAGACTTTTACCACCGAATCTACATGTACTATCAGGATAGTGCAACGTGGCGATGGCAAAAGCCAGCGGACTATGGAAACACCGGGCAAGGTACTCCGGCCATAGATGGAGACGCCCGCACGATGTGGATATTTGAACCGCATATCGCCGAACAGGTGTTTGAAGATTACGTGAAGGAATATAAACTTGATGTGCGGCGGGATGAATGGTTGGATAGAACGAACGGGATCGTAAAGAAAGATGGGCGCATTGTTTCGCTGACGACATTAAGTGGAAAGACCTATACCGGAAAGATGTTCATTGATGCGACCTATGAAGGCGATCTGCTCGCTGCTGCCGGCGTCAGTTATCATGTAGGCCGGGAGCCCACTCATCAGTATAAGGAAAAGTGGAACGGCGTGCAAACGGGAGTGCTGCATCACGACCATTGGTTCAAACAGGATATAAGCCCCTACATTGTTCCAGGCGACAGCAGCAGCGGATTACTGTATGGAATCTCCGGAGACGATCCCGGCACGTATGGGCAGGGCGATCATCGCGTACAAGCCTATTGCTTTCGGATGTGCCTCAGCAACCATCCCGACAACCGGATCGCATTTGCCAAACCCGACAATTATCGGCCGGAAAATTATGAATTGTTGGCGCGCGTCTTTGCGGCGGGTTGGCGAGAGACATTCCGCAAGTTTGACCCCATACCCAATCGAAAAACAGACACGAACAATCACGGACCATTCAGTACCGATTTCATTGGCATGAATTATGATTATCCAGATGCCAGCTACGAACGCCGCCGGGAAATTATCAAACAACATGAAGACTACCAAAAGGGACTTTTGTACTTTTTGGCCAATGACTCCCGTGTACCGGCAGATGTCAGGACAGAAATGGCGGAGTGGGGGCTAGCTAGAGACGAATTCAAAGACAATGGACATTGGCCGCATCAACTGTATATACGCGAGGCGCGTCGTCTGATCGGGGAATATGTCATGACCGAGCACGATACGTTCAGCGAGCGCGTAATCCATGATCCCGTCGGAATGGGATCGTATGCCCTAGACTCACATAATGTGCAGCGCTACGTAAAGGCCGATGGTTATGTGCAAAACGAAGGCGATATTGGCGTAAAGCCGAAAAAGGGGCCTTATCAGATTGCCTACGGTTCCCTCGTCCCAAAGAAAAGCGAATGCACCAACTTGCTTGTTCCCGTTTGTGTATCGAGCTCGCACATCGCGTTTGGTAGCATCCGTATGGAACCTGTTTTCATGATTTTAGGGCAGAGTGCCGCACTGGCGGCCGTACTTGCTATTGACCAGGGAGTGGGGGTGCAGGACGTAGAATATAAGGAGCTGCAGCAAGCGCTGTTGCACGAGAAACAAGTGTTGTCCAATAAACAATAGGCCGCTAAGCACTTGGAATAGCGGATACCGGGAAAGGACAAGTGCCGAACATGCTTAGCACGCGTAGAAAGATAGACGAGCCACTCGTACATCGGCCGTGCTGCCTCTTTTCGACGCGTATTGGCCACGGGAGACGGCTTATGATGAACAGGACGATGCGCAACGCACGAACATCCGCGCGATGATGTCACCGATCAGCTCTGGTTCCTGCACTTTAGGGATACCGGTATCCTGCGGAAGAGCACGTACACCAGCGTGCGTCCGCCTATGCGTGTCCACCGTTATTGGTTGCTGACCTCCCTGGCTCCTTATCGACGGATATGCCCGGTCGTTAAAACGATTGCCTGTTTCGCTGATATCCATATGCTTTCTGTATGTTATGTCCGACAATTTTCTACAGCAATACTAAGAAAAATAGTTTTTATATACTAATAATTTTAGTAAAAAAAATAACAAGAATGGGTTCTGTGTCTACGGTCTGCGCGGTATGAGGTGCGGTCAAAGGCGGGTTCCGCAACAGGCAACGATGCTGCATGTTATTTTCCAGATCGGGTACGCGGTTTAAGGCCGTGCTGCACGGGATGGGCGACTTTATAGGTTTCCATAGAAACCTTTCTGTTGGGGTTCGTTTTGGAGAAAAAGCAGCGAAACGCGTTAAAAAGCGCGGGCTCCCCCGGCAGACCCGCGCTTGTTTATTACGACACCACTTGGGGCTGCTTCGTGGTGCCCAGGAGATACATGCTCGGTGGTATACCGAAATGTTTGTGAAAATCCCTGGAAAAGTTGGATTGTACCGAATAGCCCACCATCGTCGCAATCTGTGTAATGGAGTATTGTTGCAGCGTAAGTAGCTCCGCCGCTTTTTTTAGTTTGGATACATGGATAATCTCGTTCGGCGTCAATTCGGAATACAGTTTGACCTTCCGGTACAACGTAGGACGGCTCATATGCATCAGTTTCGCCAGTTCGTTTACCGACAGATCCGTGTCGGAGATCCGTTCATGAATAAGGGCATGGAGCTTCGCTATAAAGTCTGCCCGCCGTGTCGATTCTATTTCCTGTTTTGTGCCTGCAGGATAGGCATGGGCAACATGATCTTTCACCATCTGGCGATTATGCAGTACGCTACGCAACTGGGCCATCAAAAACTCGAATGAAAACGGTTTCTCGATATACGCATCAGCGCCACTGTTAAGCCCTTGTATTTTGCGTTCCAGTGTTTGCTGTGCCGTAAGGAAAATCACAGGAATGTGGCTGTATAATACGTCTGTTTTCATCCGTCGGCAGAGGGCGATGCCGTCCATAATGGGCAGGCTGATCTCCGTCAGGACGAGGTGCACGTCATGCTGCTCCAGCATGTCGAGCGCCTCCCTACCGTTGTTGGCCCGTAAAACGGTGTACTGACTTTTCAGTTCTTTGTTCAGGTAGGCCAACGCTTGTTTATCTTCTTCCACAAGTAGGATGACGGGTTTCTCGATTTCATTCATCCGTTTGCGCAGACCGTTATCCGTCTTATCAGGCATTCGCTGCGGTTCGCCGGTTAAATACGCTGTTTTTGTAATAATAGTACGCATAGGTTTATCTGTTTCACATGTTTAGTCGGTTGATCTACACGGGAACGACTTTGCGTAAAAGTGTTCCCCATCCATTGTTTAGCGGTTAGCTGTTTCAGTCTAGCTTTCAGAAAATTAAATAATTTCCTGCAATAAAACACCATAGAAACGGCTCTTTATCGCTGCTATTTTTATGCCAAAGGTGGATAAATGCATTAACGTATTGATTTTTAGTGAGTTGTGTTTTTAAATAACGGTTGTTTCATTTTCGGGATCGTTCTCATTGAGACAAAATGATACAATATTGAGACGCTGTGATTGAACAGACGGCGCAGTTTTGCTGATTTTTATAGGCAGATATAACCAAAACGTAAACAAACGAAACATATGACTAAAACGACACATCTCCCGAAAATTCGGTTTCTCACTATCCGGATGAGCTGATCATCTGCATCTGCTACGATGTTGGTGACTTGCACCTAAAAGTGATCCAGTAATGCAATAAAAAACCTTGAACAATTAGTTGCACGGAAGCCTCACTTTCCGCCTATGCGGATCGTGGAGCGTGTCCGATGGAGCAACTTAAAAAACAAAACCGAGCTTTCGAGCTCCTGAACAATAGCACCCATATGAAAAATAAATTACGTATACGAAGCGTCCTAACGCTTATGCTCTTGCTCGTATCCCACATGATTTTTGCCCAACAACGGACATTAACGGGAACGATCCTGGACGAAAACGGTTCGCCACTTGTCGGGGCAACCGTCCGTGTCAAAGGAGGCACGGTAGCCACTACAACTGACGACAAAGGTAATTTCTCCTTGGAGGTCCCGGGCGACGCGCAAGTCGTGGAAGTGTCCTTCATCGGCTACGCCACGAAGGAAGCGCCCATTGTTGGTAATACCATACGTGTAGAGCTGGAACCCAATGCCGATCAAGATTTGGAAGAGGTGGTGGTCATCGGTTACGGTACGGCCCGCAAAAAGGACCTGACCGGCGCAATGGTAACCATATCCGAGAAGAATTTTAATAAGGGGCTTATGACCAGTCCGGATCAGTTGATTCAAGGAAAGACACCCGGTGTGATGGTCATCAACAATACCGGGCAGCCCGGTGGTTCCGTGACTGTGCGTATCCGCGGCAACTCCTCCATCCGCGCGAGCAATAACCCGCTGTTCGTATTGGATGGGGTTCCGATGTCTGGAAACTCCCCGCTGCCTGAAGGGCGAGGTGGTTTCTCATCCGACCGCGGAAATCCATTGACGTACCTCAATCCAAATGACATTGCCAGTATGGATATCCTAAAAGACGCCTCCGCTACCGCTATTTACGGATCCCGCGGCGCCAATGGTGTGGTCATTATTACCACGAAAAAAGGGGTGCCCGGATCGCCAGCGATCAACTTAGGTGTCACCGCCGGCGTGTCGAGTATGCGCGAATACCCCGATGTACTCAGCGCCGACAAATTTAGGGAAGCGCTCCAATTTTACACCCCGTCGGAGGTGTCCGACGCGGATTTCGGAAGCAATGAAGATGCGTTTAAAGCGATCACTCGCCACGCGATCACGCAGAATTATTATGGCGATGTCTCGGGCGGTACCGAGCATGGCAAATATAGGTTGTCGGGCGGGTACCTCAACCAGAATGGGATAATCCGCACCTCACAATTAAAGAAGTATACCGGTAACTTTACGGGCAATTTCCGCTTTTTGGAAAACAAGCGGCTGGGGTTGGACTTCGCCATGTTCGTGACACAAATGGACAACCGCTATGCACCGATCAATGCGATGGTCGGGTCGGAAGGTAATGTCATATCGCAGGCCTTACAATGGAACCCGACACGTCCGCTCCGCGACGAGCAAGGTGTGCCTACATTTGTCAGCACCACCACACGCAATCCCTTGACCAGCTTAGAGGCATTTAAGGATCAGGCGACTACCAATACCATGGTGATCAACGTGGCACCATACTATAAGATTACCGACGACCTCGAGTACCGTTTTATCTACAGCGCGATGCGACAAACCGGCAACCGGGAAGGCATGTACCGCGCAGGGTTAATTGATCCGTCCGCTGCTGAAAATGAGCAGGCTTTTCTGTCGAACAACAGCGAAACCAATCTGCAGATGACGCATATGCTTTCGTACAATAAGCAGGTGAATGAAGACTGGAATATCAATGCCGTAGCCGGCTATGAATATCTGGACTACAACTACAAAAACAACATCTCTTTTGGTGGAGGATTCCAATACTTAGGTCTGGACTATTTTGATTATTTACAGTATTCACCAGTTTCTACGCGGGAAATCTCTTCCTATCGCAGTCCCACGAACCAGTTGCAGTCTGTATTTTTGCGTGGCGGTTTCAATTACCTGAACCGCTACTTGCTCACGGCAACGGTCCGTCGCGATGGTTCCACCAAGTTTGGATCGAACAATAAATATGCGGTCTTTCCATCGCTGGCCGTTGCTTGGAATGTTGCCGAGGAGAGCTTCTTAAGTTCGGGCGATGTCTTTGATCAACTGAAGATCCGTTTGGGATGGGGTAGGACCGGTAATCAGGAGTTCCCGTCGGGGGCGTCCTTGGATAGACTGGTATTCGGTAATCAAAGTATCAGCCAAGCAAACTATGGGAACGACGACTTGAAATGGGAAACATCCACCACACTCAATGCCGGTATCGACTTCGGGATATGGAACAACAGGCTCTACGGTTCGATCGACTACTTCCATAAAACGACAACCGATGCGTTGTTTGAGCAGACCTTGGCACAGCCAGCACCCGCCGGACGTATCTGGGTCAACTTAGACGGGGAAATCGTCAATAAAGGGGTGGAAATCGCCTTGACGGGTACGATTATAAAAAATACGGATTGGACATGGGACCTCACCGGAAATGCGACCTTCCTGAAGAATAGTGTGAGCGGACTGATCGGTTATTACGAGACGGGCGCTTTGCGCGGACAGGGCTTTTCGGGGGTATTGGGACAACGTATGGTGAATGGACAACCGCTGAACGTTTGGTACCTTGCCGAATACGCAGGCATTGATCCCGAGACGGGAATGAGCATGTACAGAGGGCTGGATGGCAGCGCGAGTAGCGCCAACGATCCGGCGGTCAACAAATTCTATGCGAACAGTCCAAACCCGACTACCTTATTAGGTATTTCGACGAATGTCACCTACAAAAAATTCTCGTTGGGGGCCAATATGAATGGCGCGTTGGGGCACTATCTGTTTAACAATACAGCGGCTACCGCGCTCGGACTGAGCAATCTCTCGGCACGGAACATCGGGTCAGCGTTCTTTGATACGTCTGTCAAAGAGTCGACCTCCAACTCGGCCGCCCCTTCGACACGGTACCTGGAGAAAGGAGATTACCTAAAAATGGCGAACCTGACGTTGAGTTACGACGTGGGCAATGTCGGTAAAACCTTCAGAAACCTTCGGGTATCCCTTACCGGACAAAACTTGTTTATCATCACGAAATACACAGGATTCGATCCGGAGGTCAATACGGATGGCGCGACCAATGGTATACCGTCGTTAGGTATTGAGTACCTGCCCTATCCACCATCACGGAATATCCTACTGGGGGTCAACTTTGCACTGTAAGGAGCGCAGGAAAGTGAAGCATCATGATAACATAAAAAAAAAAGACAGATGAAATTAAAACCAATCATATATATCGCCCTAGCAGGAGCCGTCGCCACGGGCATGTTCTCCTGTACCAAGCTGACGGAGGAATTTCGGAGCGAACTGGAGGAAGGAAATACGGATGTCGATCCGGCAGGCCTGCTGATTACCGCTTACAATTCGTTGAACACACCCTACCAGCAAGAGCAGCGCTGGGTGATGCAGGAAATTTCGACCGACGCGGCCATGGCACCGACACGTGGTGGCGACTGGGACGACAACGGCATGCACCGGGCGATCCACCTCCATACCTGGAACGCAGACAATGGCTATATGAACAATACATTCGTCAGCCTGGGCACTGCGATCTACAACGCGACCAATGTGTTGCGCTACAATCCGAACCCGCAACAGGCCGCGGAAGCTCGTTTTATACGCGCCTTAACCATGTTTGACATGCTAGACCTGTACGGTGTTGTTCCGATCCGTGAAGGTGAGTCGCTGGAAGATTTCCGTATTGCACCGCGGGTGTTGCAACCACAGGAAGCGATCGATTACATCAAAAACGAACTGGAAGAAATTCTAACCGCGCTTCCCAACAATGGGCCGACGGCCGCGTTCGTGGCCAACCGAAATGCCGCACGCGTCTTGCTGATGAAATTGCATTTGAATAAAGGCACGTTTCTCAACCGGCAGAATCCATCGTTTGCCGCAGAAGATATGAACCGGGTGGTGGCGCTTGCTAAGGAGATTACGGCATCCAATCTTTACACGGTATCGGCAGCGGGAAAATACTTTGACAATTTTGCACCGAATAATGATGCGATTTCTACGGAGAACATCTATACCTTATTCAATAAAAATGGAGAACGTGGCGGAAACGTAGACCGCACATGGAATACCATCGCCCATTATAATATGCGCCCAGGAGGATGGAACGGCTGGTGTACGTTGTCCGATTACTACGATAAATTCAGCGCGAACGACGAACGCAGAGGGATCTATTACGACTATCCTGCCGACACGACGTCTAACCGGAAGTTGAAATATCATCGGCAGAATGTCGGTTTTTTTGCAGGACCGCAATACAATTGGACAACAAACAAGCCGCTGATGGCTCGAAACCCGTCCAATGCGCCGTTATCGTTCACGCGCGAGGTGACGATCCGCACGTCGGGGGCTACGCTGGAAACGGCCGGTATTCGTCCGATGAAGTACGCGTTTGATTATGCAGTTACCGGACAACGGAACAACGACTGGGTGGTTTTCCGTTATGCCGATGTCCTCTTGATGCAGGCCGAAGCTATCCTTAGGGGAGCAACGGGGGCGGCGACAGACGCCCTAGCGCTCGTCAACGGTATCCGGAAGGAACGCGGTGTCGCGAACCTGACCGCGCTGACACTCGATAACCTGCTCGACGAGCGTGCACGCGAATTATACTGGGAAGGATGGAGACGGCAAGACCTGATCCGGTACGGTAAATTTTTGGAGGCGTGGCAAGAAAAGGCCGCCGATCCGGATCCAAAAACCTTGGTGTATCCGATTCCGAGCCAACAGTTGGCCGTTAATCCCAACCTTACACAAAACCCCGGCTACTGAGTGTCCTGAATAAATGTATAAACTGATGAATTTTACATTTAGTGCTGAGCAGAAGATGAAGGTAGGTCCTTCGGTATCGGAATACAGGTTTCGGTACCAAACCACCTCTATGCTGCTGCGGTTAAATGCCGTGGTAGTGAGCGATAGGGGAAAAAGGTCTCGTTTCAGGGATCAGGTACGTGTTATGAAGGTGAACGCAAGTGAACCGCTGAAGAGGCGTCGAAAGGATTATTTGATGTCAGAACCAATGTCCAGTAGCATCATTGGGATAAGCATGGAGGTCACCTGTCTACTGTCCATGCGGCATCCGGCGTATAGGCGGCACGAGCATAGCACAGGCTTTTGTTCGGAACAGGAGAACCTGTCGTCACGATGTCAAGGGAAAACTCCAAGCGGGGGACACCGCAAGGGGGAAA
>NZ_JBHULR010000002.1:0-166065 GCF_042684625.1 Sphingobacterium suaedae
CGTTTCAGCTCACTGCCGTCAAGGCCTCCGTATCGCTGTCGCCATTTGTAAAAGGAGGCAGGACTGACCCCGTGTTCACGTGTGATCTCCTGAACGCTTTTTCCTGCCTCGAACTCCTTAAGGATCCTGCTGATCTGCTCCGGTTTGAATCGTTTCCCTTTCATAATACACTGTTAAAGTTATCAATCATTTTTCTATTCTCTAACAGTCTTTTTTTTAGGGAAGCTTACAATTAATTACATCAGATTCTGTTAATGCCGAAGAATAACCAGAAACACAATCTTTAAGTTTGATATTTGGCGACTGAGACAGAATTAATTTCTGACACAGCCCTTTACTAAGAGAGAACGAATCTCAAATCTAATCAAACGCTATTTCAAAATACTGAAGAATAGCTTTGTAATTGTCTTGAGCTGTAAGACAAGTATCTAACAAATATTCTCTTATATTAGTCCACTCCTGTAATCCTCTGTAGTGAAATAGCTTAATGTCTTCGTCAATAATGAAGGGCACAATATTATTAGCAAGACATTCCTTCAACATGATTAGCCGACCAACACGACCGTTTCCGTCCTGAAAAGGGTGAATGATCTCAAATTGGTAGTGAAAGTTTATAATATCTTCGAATGTTTTCTTTTCAATGCTGTGGTAACCAGAAAGCAAATCTTTCATTTTAGCCATTACCTCTTGAGGTGGACAAGTTTCATTACCTCCAACTTCGTTAGGAAGTTTTTTGTATTCGCCAACATTAAACCAGTCTTTTCGACTATCAGACGTTCCTGATTTCAGGAGGAAATGTAATTCCTTTATAAATGATTCTGATAATTTAGATTTTGCCTTATCAATGACTAAATCAATACATCGAAAGTGGTTGATTGTTTCTATGATGTCATCTACATTAACGCTTTCTTTAGAAGCTCCGATAGTATTCGTTTCAAAAATATATCGAGTTTGATCATGGGTTAACTTGCTTCCTTCTATACGGTTTGAGTTATAGGTCAGATCGATTTGTGTACGGTGATAAATACCACCTTTGAGCTTCATTTCTTTTTGCTCTTTGAGATAATTAAGTAATGGATTATCACTAAATTTCTTCTTATTTGCTTTCTCAGGCAATATCGCATCACCGGGAATATTCCATGTTTTACCAGTTAAAAAAGATCCCTTAATTCTTCCTGTAGCACAATAATTCCGGACGGTTCTTTCCGGAACATTCCACTTTTTTGCAAACTCACTTACTGAAATATAATCCATAGCTTTTGATTATAGATGCCGTTATCGGCAAATATACAACAAATTACAACTACATATTTTTAATTTTTGCCGATAACGGCATGTTTAAGGATTTAATTTATGTGACACAAAGGGGACTAAAAAATAAGGAGCAATTATAAACGACGGCGAGCGAGCATGATAGAATAGTCTACTTTAAAATCTAATACAGCAGTCCAAAATACCATAGAGGAATCGTTTTTAAGAAACCATGTTCAATATCATCTTTCACGACAAATCCCCTCTTGGCATCTGCTAGTTGCTTACCCCCTTTATTTTTTCCGCCTATTTCAAAGTCCATATCCTCTATACGAAAATCAGCTGTAGTAGAAGATAACACTTCATGATTGACACGTAGCTGATTAATAAAAAATGTTTCGCGCACATTACCTATATTTTGGTTATTCTTTGCCAATGCATAAACCAAATTTGCATTGTCTAGATAAACCTTATCTATTTTTCCCAGAGATCTTATTCCCGTAGTATCGCCGCGCAATTGCGCTACCATCCCGGCTTCTTCCATGTAGAGCAAGTAGTCGGCTATATTATTCCTACTGATATTTAGGATTTCAGCGATCTTACTCATGTTCGGTTTAAAAGGTACGCTTTCTGCCACAATTCCTAACAATTGCTTTAGTTTTCTTCCTGTAGAGACATTCATTTCGGCATAAGTCGGGATATCCACTTCTAATGTTTGGTTAATCACCTGCTGTAACCTAGTATCGAAATCATCTTCCTGAGCAAAAGGATAATAACCGACCTTTAAATAGTCTGCAAAAACAGGAAGTGGTCGCGGCAATTGTGGAAGTTCTATTTCATGTGCAAGCAATTGCTCTAAGGTATAGACAGGTACAGTCAATTGGTGAAACAAGCGCAGGTACTCCCTAAACGACAAGCCCTGCATAGAATACACCACAGCTCTGCGGCTGAGATCGGCAGTTCCTTTCTTAATATCTAAGACTGAAGAACCCGTGAAAACCACCTTGAGATCTTTATGATAATCATAGATCAACTTTAACTCCCTCGACCAGTCTGGATATTTGTGTATTTCGTCTACAAACAAATATTGCCCACCAGCCTTGGCAAAAGAATCCGCTAAGTCTAACAATCGATTATTTGCAAAATAAAAATCTTCGGCCGTAACATAGAGTGTCTGCTGAACGGGCAAATTCATTTTGATATGCTGCAAAACTAGTGTTGTCTTACCTACCCCTCGAGGCCCAATAAGGCCAAGCAACCTATTATTCCAATTAACTTGCTGATAAGCATACCTAACAAAATCAGTGTTCACCTCAGCTATCAAACGGTTCGAGTACGCAAACAAATCTTCCATTTTTGACTTTATTTATCCAAATATAGCTAAATTTGCACTGCAATAGTGCAAAAAAATAAAAAAAATGCACTGCAATAGTGCAAAATAAATTTATCAAAAAAAGACGCTCATTCTTTTTTTTAATAGAATGCCCTATTGTAAGGAATAATTTGTACTCATGATAATACATCATTTAAGTGACATGGTATAATATTTCTTTTAATTCTTTTTCAGCAATGTTTTTCTCACGAAGCTTACCCACCCTTATCACATCCAGTAAAGCAAGCAGCCGATATAACTCATCATCTCCCTGTGCTGCCTTGACTTGGTTAGCGTATAAAGGTTCTATCGCCTGCCCTAATATACTGCCAGATGGGGAAGGCCAAACATAAGCCTGATCACTGCTGATAAATGTCTGTAAGAAAGGATGTGAATGCGCCGTTGGCAAACCTCTTGCCAATATTCCGGGCTGTGCCGGAAATACATATTTCATTCCGTAGATAAGGAAATCTAACAGGTTCCCACGGTGGACATTCCGTTTTCCAAAATCAATCAAACCAGCGTAAACACTTCTTTCTAACGATTCCGATACTTCTGAATTACTGATGTATAGAGAATTTGCTAAATCTTTTAATTGCCAACTTTCATTGTACATTGTCAAGATCTTTATTAGGACAACGATATCCTGCGGTCTCATGCCGTTGTGTTTGCGTCTCATAACATAAAGGCAAAGCTTTGTTTTGCAATTTGCAAATTGCAAAATACAAAATCCTGTTTCAGTAAGTAGTGTTGCCTAAAAAAATGACTCACCGAATGACTCACTTTTTTATTGGGAAAATTGAAAGATCTATAGATACTGATAAGATAAAAAACGCTGTAAACATTTAATTTACAGCGTTTTTGTATGTTTTGACTTTTAAGTGTGTAGCCCGTAGGGGAATCGAACCCCTGTTTCAAGAATGAAAATCTTGCGTCCTAACCCCTAGACGAACGGGCCATTTGTTTTTGGTGATGCAAATATAAGCGCATTATTCGTATCACCAAAATATTTTTTCAGCAGCCCTTATAAAACACTGAATCTGAAAAGATTATTTTTATATTAAATCAAACCCAATGTCCTTGCGAAAGTATTTCCGCTCATAAAAGATGCGTCCAGCATCCGCAGTAGCCTGTTGCAAGGCCTCAAACAGGTTATCTTGAAGCGTCGTGATTGCTAATACCCTACCACCTGCAGTTACCACTTTGCCATCCACTTCTTTCGTACCCGCATGAAATACAATCGAGTCTTCCACATTCTCCATATTGGCTATCTCTTTACCCGATTCATAATCGCCAGGATACCCACCCGAAACAAGAACGACAGTAACTGCTGTTTTCGGGCTCACGGTGTAGGAACGATCCGTCAGGTTACCTTCCGCGACTCCCTCCAAAAGATCAACAAGATCCGATTCAATACGCGGCAACACCGACTCTGTCTCCGGATCCCCCATCCGTACATTATATTCGATCACAAAAGGATCACCATCCACATTCATCAATCCGATAAAAATAAATCCTTTATAAGGAATATTATCTTTTTTCAAACCATCGATAGTCGGTTTGATAATGCGCTCCTCGACTTTTGCTAAAAATGTTTCATCTGCAAATGGAACAGGAGAAATCGAACCCATACCGCCGGTGTTTAACCCCGTATCACCTTCACCTATTCGCTTATAATCCTTCGCAGAAGGCAACACTTTATAGGAGCTTCCGTCGGTTAATACAAAGACGGAAAGTTCAATTCCCTTAAGAAATTCCTCGATGACGACCACCGAACTCGCGTCGCCAAACTTAGCATCAGCAATCATAGCGTTTAGCTCCGCCTTCGCATCCTCTACTGTCTCGCAGATAAGCACGCCCTTTCCGGCAGCTAAGCCGTCAGCCTTTAAGACGATCGGTAATTTTTGGGAATCTAGATACGCCAATCCTTCCTCCAGATTGGATTTATCAAAGGATCTATACGCCGCCGTCGGAATGTTATGCCGAAACATAAACTCCTTGGAGAAATCTTTCGATCCCTCGAGCTGCGCACCTTGCTGCTGCGGACCAATTACTGGAATATGTTTTACATCATCACGACCCAGAAAATAATCATGAATACCTTTTACGAGCGGTTCTTCCGGTCCTACTAACACCATATCAATGGCATTTGTCAGTACAAAAGCTGCAATCCCCTCAAAATCCGTCACCTTTAAGTCGACATTTGTGCCATATTGCTTTGTTCCGGCATTCCCCGGAGCGATGTATAACTGATTTAACCTTGGACTTTTTGATAGTTTATATGCAAAGGCAGACTCTCTTCCGCCAGAACCAATAATTAAGATATTCATACCCGCAAAGATACCGATGTAAATCAATAATCTACAAAAATTAATAACCTGTGTCCATTTTTTTGTAAATTCAGTAAATTTTTAACCGTTATGATCTTGAAAAGATTCGCATGGCTCTGTGTACTTGTTTTATCGGCCTCTATTTCCAAGGCACAAGATATACAAAACCTGCTCACGAAAAGCAACGCTTACCACGATGCACACCCCGTTGAAAAAATGCATCTGCACCTCGATAAATATTCCTACACCGCGGGAGAAACAATCTGGTTCAAGGCATATACCGTGGTTGGGGCTGAAAATCTGCTATCGAATCTCAGCCACATCGCGTATGTAGATCTAATTGCGCCAAACGATGAAATCGTCGCCCACATTAAAATTCCGTTGACAAGCGGGTTGGGACTCGGCGATATCACCTTGTCAGATACACTTGTAGAGGGCACATACAGACTCCGAGGATATAATAACTGGATGCGAAACGACAGCTCCGCTTATTTCTTTCAACAAAACCTCCAGATAAGCAATGGTCGCCTTGACGATGTACTAACCCATTCAGGCGTGCAAGGTGAACATTTTATCGTGACACTTCAAAACCTGCAAGGAGCTGCACTTGCGGAAACAGCTGTGCGCTATCAGATTTCTAAAAGCGGGAAGAGCTTAAAGCGCGGACGGATAAAAACTGATACCGAAGGAAAAGCCCTCATTCCTTTCAAAGAGGAATATGGAACGGCGAAACTAGACCTCGAATTTGAAAATCAGGCGCAAGTGCCGATTAAGAAGATATTCAAACTCCCCGCTCAAATACAGGCGCCTAACAGCGTACAGTTTTTTCCAGAGGGCGGACGCATATTGGCCGGAACATTGAATAAGGTTGCCGTAAAAGCGCTTCGCCCAAATGGAATGGGGATTGCCGCGAAAACGTATATTCTGACATCGAAAAAAGATACGGCAGCTATCATAGAAACAAATATGTTGGGCATGGGGTCTGCCCCTTTATTTGCAGAAGGAAACGAGACCTTAATGGCGATCACGCTCTTCGCCGATGGCTCGCAAACCGAGTCGACGCTCCCCCCTTTTGAAAATACAGGCTATAGCATACAGGTTAATAACGGAAATCCTGCCAAACTATTCGCGCAGGTAAACCTCAGCCCGGACAAACAAGATGGCAAGGACATCTATTTCGTCGTCCACCACTTAGGACGGTCGTATTATGTATCCAAGCAAGCCGCAGCGAAAGCAGAACTGGTGTTTTCCGTCCCCAAGACATCCCTTCCTTCAGGAATTTTAACCGTAAGCGTATTGAACGCTGATCTGATTCCACTGCTAGAGCGCCCGGTCTTCATTTTTCGAAAGGATCATCAACTGCCGCTAACCGCGACGACAAATTCGCCCGCCGTGGGGTTGCGTAAAAAAGTGTCGGTATCGATGGAAAGTGGCACCGTCTCCGACTCCATACGAAATGCCGTGATATCGGCTTCCGTCCTCAACCTCTCAAAAATTCAGGATAGCACCACGTATATGCCCAACATCTTATCGTCTTTACTTTTGAGCGCAGACTTAAAAGGATATATCGAAAATCCAGGCTATTACTTTTATCCCGAGGTCAAAGACAATGAAATCGACAACTTATTATTAACCCAAGGATGGCGAAAAATTGATCTTTCGGCACTCCCCGTCGAAGAACCTGCCTTTATGCCAGAAAAGAGTATTACGATAAAGGGACAAGCACGAAAATTGGGGCGTAAAGCCCCAGCACCGAACGCAAAAATGACACTCATTTCTTCCAAAAATTTTATGGATTATATCGATACCGTTGCGACAGAGGATGGATATTTCGAGTTTGATAACCTGTTTTTTCCAGACAGTGTAAAATTTCTGATCACGGCGAAAGACGAAAAAGGGAAGAATAACATCGATATTATTGTCCCTAAAATAGAGAACCCTCCCCTGGAAGCAAACAAAAACGAACCGGGTGAACGCAATGATATCAACGCCGCCTCTCTCGATGACATCCAGAACAGCAAACAATACTTTGCGGGACTGGAAGCACAGGGGCTCATGGAAAAGTCTATCGCGATTCAAGAGGTCGTCGTTACCGCCAAAAGCCCCCGAAAAAAAGCATCAGAAAACTCAGCGAACCTCAATGGGCCAGGCAACGCTGATCAGGTCATTTCAGCCGAAGATCTGGAAACCTGTCCTTCGTTGGATATGTGCCTCAACGGTCGCTTAATGGGGGTTATGTTCCGAAATGGAATCCCCTACACTACGCGGGGTGGAGGCGAAATGCAGGTGGTGCTGGATGGCATGTACATTGAAGGCGACCAACTATCAATGATCAACCCGATGGACATACAAAGTGTAGAGGTTTTACGCAATGTAAATTACACCGCCATTTATGGATCATATGGCGGCAATGGACTCATCATCATCACCTCCAAGACGGGGAAAGATGCTATGCGAAGCTACACGCCGAAAGGAATTGTAACCGTACAACCGAAAGGATTCCATCTGAATAAAACATTTTATAAACCGATATATGAAGCAGGTTCGGAAACGCAATTGCAACGCGACCTACGTACAACCATACACTGGGAACCGAATATAGTCACGGACGAAAACGGAAAAGCACATTTCGATTTTTACACATCGGATGAAAGTGGCACTTATCTGATCAACATCGAAGGACTGGATTTTAACGGGCGACTTACGCAGCAGACATTACGCGTCGAAGTAAAATAACAAATTACTTTGAAATAAGACGGGTGAGGGAGATGTGGCATCACGTAGAGGGATCATGTGGCAGCCCCTTCTTCCTCCTTTTTACATGCGACCTACCGAAGTTATTGACGCATCCTAGCATTGTACGATGACAAAACCAGATCCCTTCACCAAGCTACTACTTCGTATAGGCACACCGTTTCTAAAACATGTGTTTTTCGGCATCATTTATCTTGGTAATCATGTAGCGTCCGATACCTGCCCGCTGTACGGCATCTACAGCGTCGACCAAATTCCGGGTCACCGACGCGTCGCTGGGTTTAATAAGAACGATTATCTCCTGTCCATTCGTTTGCCTTTTGACCACTTCTTGCTTGTTAGTAAGTAACTCTCCCAAACCAAGTTTGCCGTACGAGATCCGTTCAGGCGCATTTTTAGGCGTTTCAGAAGCGCCAGTATAATATATCAGCTCGTTATCCGCTCCCAAAAGCAAATTAAGGGTACGATCTTCGCTCAACAAAATAGGTTCGGAAAGAAAACCCTTGTCCGGCATAGCCAGATCAAGCCTATTGGGTGAACGTAGCGAGGTTGTCAGCATAAAAAATGTAATCAATAGAAACGCCAAATCTACCATGGCCGTCAAATCTACTTTAGGCATAGGCCGATTGCGTATGCTACGGCGCTCCTTTTTTCCTTCTTTTCTGGGGTTGTTTGCGATTTCTGCCATAACGTGGGTATTTTAAAAGTTAGCGATTGGTTATTTATAATCTTGATGATTTTTTGCGTATTTTTCCATAAACTATTAAAGGGGGTTATGGGCGAATTTATCCGAACGCAAACAACTGATCACGTGATGCACATAGGGCTTGATCGCGGACGTTCAAATGCGATGCATCTGGAAATGATCGTAGAACTGAATCAAGAGCTGGAACGGATCAAAAATGATCCGGCAATTGAAGCTCTAGTTTTATATGGAAACGAGGGCTTCTTTTCATCGGGCCTAGACTTGATTACACTTTACGATTATAATGAATCGACCATACAGTTATTCTGGGAGAATTTCATCAACTTGACCTATACCCTAGCCTCTTTACCCAAACCTACCATTGCCTCCATTACCGGACATAGTCCCGCTGGAGGGTGTGTACTGGCCATCTGTTGTGATTATCGTATCATGGCGGCCGGTGAGTATATCATCGGACTAAATGAAGTGCCTGTAGGCATCGTTGTTCCGACAAGTATTTTTGACTTATACAGCTTTTGGATCGGACGCGCACAAGCATATCGAAACCTCTTGGAAGGTAAGCTATACGCTCCGGAAGAGGCTTTACGTATAGGGCTGGTAGACGAAGTCGTTGCCTTAGACCGTATTCAGACTGCAGCAACGCGAAAAGCAAAAAGCTGGACACAATATGATCGGCATGCGTGGGGTGCAACCAAGCTCAACTTGCGCCGCGAGCTCCTGCTAAAAATCGCCGAAAACAAAACCGAAGCCATCCAGCAGGTGTTAGAACAATGGTGGCGGCCGTCAACACGGCAGATATTAAAAACGATTATCGAAAACCTAACAAAGAAAAAAGGGTAACACTATGGTTGAAGGTGCATTAAAAGCGAACGCTTTACGGGGCAAAACAATCGTCGTAACTGGAGGAGGAACAGGCTTGGGTAAGGCTATGTCTACTTATTTTTCCGAACTCGGCGCAAATCTGGTTATTACCAGTAGGAAAATCGACGTGCTGACGCAGACGGCTCAGGAAATCGAGCAAAAGACAGGAAATCCCGTCTATGTGGTTGCGTGTGATGTACGTGATATCGAACAAGTACAAGAGCTGCTACGCAAAAGTGAGGAACGCTTTGGCTCCGTTGAGTTATTGGTGAACAATGCCGCAGGTAATTTTATCTCTCCCACGGAGCGACTCTCAGCCAATGCGTTTTCGACCGTTATTGATATTGTACTTAAAGGAACAGCGAACTGTACCCTTACCTTTGGGAAAAACTGGATCGCGAAACAACAAAAGGCTTCGGTATTAAATATCGTAACCACATATGCCTTTACAGGGTCGGGATATGTCGTACCTTCGGCCATTGCAAAGGCCGGCGTCTTAGCATTAACGCGATCATTGGCCGTTGAATGGGGAAAATATGGGATTCGGCATAACGCCATTGCACCGGGCCCCTTCCCTACGAAGGGTGCCTGGGATCGTCTATTGCCCGGGGATCTATTGGAGAAATTCGACTTTAAAAACAAAGTGCCCCTGAAACGCGTCGGCGAACACCAAGAGCTGGCAAATTTGGCCGCATTCTTGTTGTCTGATTTCGCAGGATTCATTAACGGTGAGGTGGTCACTATCGATGGTGGCGAATGGTTACAAGGCGCCGGCGAATTCAACAATATGGAAGCGATTCCTAACGAAATGTGGGATATGATCGAAAATACCATCCGTAAAAACAATAAATCATGAAGAATACTTGGCTAACGCTTTGCTGTTTTATTATAGTATGCTCCTCCTGTACCTCATCTAACAAAAAAACAGAAGAAAGAACGGATTCTGTTCGCACACCAATCACAACGGAAGAGACACAGTTGATCAGCGAGGTAATTACCCGGTTCGCTCGCGCGTATATTTCGCAGGACAACCAAAAGGCAAATGCGCTCATAAACCCGAAACTAGGTCTATATATCATCTACCGCCCTGGCGCTGCGGATAGTTACGAACATGTAGATAGTATTGACTTTCAAAGCCCTATCCCGACCCATTTTCCATATACGAAATTTGAAAATGACTATGTCTTAACGTTCGATAAACTCCCAGTATACGATTGCGGCGGCGAAAAATGGGATAAATTGGGGTTCTTCTGCGATACCACAACACAGGCAAACCAACTGACACAAATCGCTAAATTCAAACAAGAATTCGACGAAAAAAATGCTGCAGAGGTCAGCAAAATCTCCGAGATAGAAAAGGACACCTACCGCGTGATATTGACTAAAAATGAAAATCTAATTTTCCATATCAAAAAATTCGAAGGGGCTTGGTATGTAATCGTGTTGGACCGCGCTTACGGATGGTGTGATGCATAACATAAATAGTCCCAACTACGTATCAAAAGAGAAACCGTGAACAGAATTTCCCTAATGGAAGGAGCTGACTGCATGGTAGCAAGCAAAAAACGAGTATATTTAACGCAAAAAATTATAGAATTACATGAATACCATAGACCAACCGACCCAAACCCGCATACAACAATGGCTGAGTGCCGAATACGATTTGGATACCGTCTCGCTCGTCCAGCAGCTAATAGATAATAACGAGGAGACTGAATTGATCGACTCGTTCTACAAAGACCTCGAATTTGGCACAGGTGGTTTACGCGGAATCATGGGCGTAGGTTCTAACCGCATGAACAAATACACCATTGGAAAAGCGACACAGGGGCTTGCAAATTATCTTAAAAAACAATTTCCAAACCAGCCGATTAAGGTCGCCGTGTCTTATGACAGCCGGAATAACTCCCAAAAATTTGGAAATCTTGTTGCCGATGTGTTCGCTGCAAACGGTATGCACGTATACCTATTTCAGGAACTACGGCCCACGCCCATGTTGTCCTATGCCGTACGTCACTTCGGCTGTCAGGGTGGGGTGATGTTGACGGCTTCGCATAACCCAAAGGAATACAATGGATACAAGGCCTATTGGAGCGACGGAGGCCAGCTGGTTGCTCCACATGACAAGAATGTAATCACCGAGGTGAATGCGATCCAATCCGTGACGGAAATTCGCTTTGAGCGCGTGGAAGAGAATATCACGCTTGTCGGAGAAGAATTTGATCAACTGTATATCGACGCCAACAAAAAACTTAGTATCCATCCCGAAGCCGTTCAGGCGCAACACGACCTGAAAATCGTATATTCTTCAATCCATGGAACGGGCATCACAGTTGTTCCAAAGATGTTAGAGGCATGGGGATTCCACAATATACACTTGGTGGAAGAACAGGCTCAACCAAATGGCAACTTCCCGACGGTCGTTTACCCGAACCCTGAAGAAGAGGAAGCCATGACTAAAGCCATACAAAAGGGGAAGGACATAGATGCTGACGTTGTTATGGCGACAGATCCGGACGCAGACCGTGTAGGACTGGCTGTAAAAAATCACCGCGGAGAAATACAGCTTTTAAATGGAAACCAAATCGGCAGCTTGCTGATCTACTACGTCCTCTCCTCAAAGAAAGACAAGGGTCTTTTAAACGAGAATGATTTTATCGTTAAAACAATTGTTACATCTAATTTGATGACGGACATCAGCACAGCCTTTCACGTAAAACACTATGAAACATTAACCGGATTTAAATTTATTGGTGAAGTAATGACTTTGGTGGAGGAAAAAGAAAACTACTTGGTAGGAGGCGAAGAGAGCTATGGCTTTCTGGTCGGCGATCTGGTGCGAGACAAGGATGCAGTCAATGCCTGTGCCTTCATCGCCGAAATGGCGGCTTATTTTAAGAATCAGGGAAAAAGCGTATTCGACGTTTTGTTAGACATTTACGGATCCTACGGTTTTTATCAGGAAAAGCTGATCTCCTTGACAAAAAAGGGAAAAGCGGGAGCCGACGAAATCAAACAAATGATGGCAAACCTACGCGCTACTCCTCCGCAGTTCCTTGGCGGAATACCTGTTAAAGAGATCCGTGACTATGATTTAGGAATTGCTCATGAGTTAGCATCTAATTCGAAAACAAAAATTGCATTACCGAAATCTGATGTTTTACAGTTCATCACTGTGGATGGCGATGTGATTTCAGCGAGGCCTTCCGGCACGGAACCAAAAATCAAATTTTACTGCTCCGTGAAAGAACAATTACCATCGCCAGATGCCTACGAACAGGTCGCCCTACAGCTAGAGCAAAAGGTGAAGAACATTATGGCCGATATCGTAAAAGATTAGCATGAACAAGTGGACATTACTAGACTCTAAATATATCATTCAACGTCCATGGGCGACGTTGCGTGTAGATAAGCTACAGCTACCTAACGGGAATATAAAGGATGAGTATTACGTATTAGAATACCCCACTTGGGTCAATATGGTCGGTATAACTGAGGACGAACACGTCCTTTTTGTACAACAGTATCGCCACGGGGCCGGCCATATATTGGTCGAATTACCTGCAGGTGTCGTAGAAGAAGGCGAAGACCCCGCCGAAGCAGCACGCCGAGAGCTGTTAGAGGAAACAGGGTATGCATTCGATTCCATTGAAAAAATCTGCCAATTGTACGCCAATCCGGCCACCAGTGGAAATATCACCTATACCTATCTATTGACCGGCGGTAGGAAAGTGCAGGAACAAGAATTAGATCACTCGGAAGACATTGATGTAATCCTGATGCCAATAGACGAGGCCCGACAGTTTTTGTTTGACAATAAAATAGGCCAAGCGCTACACACTTCTGCATTATTTTATACTTTTCAAAAATTAGGTTTGCTTTAAGCATACCTAATTTTATTCCTTTAAAATAGACTTCCTCCGAATAATCCCCGTGATTTTTGTACCTTTGCAACATGGCTAGAGAAATTTTTGAAACCAAACGAAAGGCGTTAAAAATCAATTTGAATTCCGACATTTATGGTACATTCGCCGAAATAGGTGCCGGACAAGAAGTGGCACGCAATTTCTTCGAAGCCGGTGCTGCATCGGGCACCATCGCAAAGACTATCTCAGCCTATGATATGGCGTTCAGTGATGCAATTTACGGTGTAGAAGAGTCTGGACGATACGTGAGCCGAACAAGGTTAATTAAAATGCTGCATCACGAATTCGATTTACTGACAGAGCGGCTACATGGCGAAAAATACGGCTCCAAAAAGTTCTTTGCCTTCGCCGATACCGTAACGACGCTAAATTTTACCAAAACAAATGAACCGCACGGTTGGATTGGTATCCGATTTCAACATGAGGTTGGAGGTCCGATAAATGATATCGTCATCCATGTCCGGCTCTTGGATAGTGACTCCCGACTACAATCAAAAGTCTTAGGAATCTTGGGAGTGAACCTTATATTTGCTGCATATTATTATGCAGAGGCCCCTCAAACCATGATCGAATCGTTGGTGGACAATCTCTCTATCGGATCGGTAGAAATCGACTTGGTAAAAGTCTCGGGACCAGTATTTGAGCAAGCCAATGAGCGCCTCCTCAATCTATATCTTATCGCTAAAGGGTTTGCTAAAGCGGCAATATTTAGACCGGACGCCAAAGCAGCACAAATAAAAGACTACCTCTACAAGAAGAATATCATTATTTTACGCACCAAATATCGTCAAAAATCAAATCCAAACTTCGATCTCTTCAATCTTGCTGTGGAGCAGTTCGAAAAAAATACCGGGGCAACACCAACCGATACTGTCGTCTTGATCGAGGTGCTTATGGGCAATGTGTTGGACGAAGACAGTCCAATTACCGACGACGACCTGACGTACTTTGCTGAACGGGCAGAGTACCTGTGTTCGACGGGCAACAATATTATGGTATCGAACTTTCGACGCAATAACCACCTAGCTGAGTTTATCAAAAGCTTCAAGCCAAAACATGTAGGGATTGCAACGAACGTGTCTAACTTGAAAAATATATTTAACACCCACAACTACAACAAAGACCAGTATACCAACGAGCTGCTGTCTTATATATCAGGAATGTTCAACAAAGACGTGAAGCTCTATGCGTACCCTTACCTAGACCGCAAATCGAACGAGATCGTCACGACGAAAAATATGCCGGTAGCCGACGAAGCGAAACATCTTTTTGATTTTCTTATACAGAATAAATACATTGTGGATATAGAAAATTACGATGAAAAATTTGTAAAAACCGTCTAAAAGAGCGCGTCGCCTGTATAACTATGCAACGCGCCGCTTGCCAGATAAGAATAACCTATAAATACTTCTTAAAGATCGAATACAATATCTTCAAATCTTCGTCGTTTAACGAAGCTGTATTTGTATCACGTTGTATATAATGAATCTTGAATGCTTTGATGGCGGCCTCCAAATTTTTTACATCATAGCCAATTATACGTAAAGCCAATTTGGGATCGAACCCTTCAGGTGGAGTCTCCAATTGAGCGTCATACCAATACCCAAAGCCGCTGTCTGCCAATCTCTCCCAAGGGAATCGAGACGGATCGTTTTTCCGGGTTGGCGCATAGTCCATATGTCCGATAAAGTTGGCCTGTGGGATCTTGTAGGTGTCTTTCAAATACTGCAGCAAAACCAGTAGCGCATGTATTTGTGCATCTGGCCATGGATCTGTCGTTCCATTATTATCCAGTTCGATGCCAATAGACGAAGAGTTAAGGTCTGTATCATTTCCCCATTTACCGAGCCCTGCATGATGCCCGCGATATAGGTCATTGACCATTTGCACAACTTTACCATCCCGGCCAATCACATAATGCGAACTCACACCAGCCTTTGCACTATGGAATGTCTTTACTGTTTGGGCCAAGGAACCTTGAGCAGTGTGGTGAATCATGACATAATTAGGCTTCCGCACACCGAAATTTATGGAAGCAATCCATTCCTTTTCCGACGTATGAATTTGCTCCAATTGTCCAATAACAGGAGAAGCCTTATACAGTTCGGCAAATCCCTTCGCTTTTTCTTTATAAACCTTCTCGGTCGCCGCATATTTGCCGCCGCCGCAGGAAACTGCCGATAACATCAATGCCGCAATCGGCACTATAAGTCCTGATCCTTTCATTTCGTTCGTTTTCTCAAAAATACAACTCGTGTTCAATAAACCTTCACGTGTTAGACTTTTGTTACGTAGAGCAAGAAATACACCAAAACAGGTATTTCGCAACACAAATCCATCGCTTATTTTTGTTTCAGCAAGAATACATAGTTCATAGTGTTAACGACTGCGCTTTCAATCAGTTGCTGTTCCGTTAGTCGTGCAACGACACAGCAACTGGGCGCATGTCTACCGATTACAAGCGATCGACCACCTGTTCGGGAAGGATGTATCCTTCGTCCAGTTCTAAAATTTCCAGATTTCGAAATTCGATCTTCGCTCCTTCTGATTCCAAGCACAAATAGCCCTTGCGCTGGGACGATTCTCGGATACCATTGACGAACTTTCCGTTGACAGAAAGCTTAATTGTACCGTCTACACAAACAACGACATAGGTATTCCACTCGCCTTTTCCCAAACAACGATTTTCTATAGCCCTGCTACGAACGCCTCTCGGGTTGTCCGGGACAGCTGTACTCTGACCGGCTCCGAAAAGTTCCCCGTGCACATAAGCTATGGGTGGCTTCTCACCGTTCACACGATGTTGGTTCACCCAATCGAGCTCTAGCATCTGGACCTCCACCCCGCTCGGCAACCGATTATGCGCTTCTGGCTGGGCATCACACCAGACAAAAATACCAGAATTACCGCCTGCTTCCAGATGCCGCCATTCCACACGCATGATAAAATTCTGATACATCTTCTCCGAACGTACAACTCCGATTGGTAGTCCTATACAGGTCAGCACCTCGTTTTTCACGGCCCAAGTAGTATCACTTGTATTTACCTGCATCCATCTCAAGGGTGCTTTTTTCTCATCGGCGCTAGGAAATAAGCGTCGACGTTCCCCAAACTCAAATAGGTTTCTTTGCGCCAGCACATACGAACCAATCACATGGCAGATCAAAAACAGAAATAAGGATATAGATTTATGCATGATAACGAGGTTAGCTGCACTAAAATAAAAAACTCCAGCTATATTTTACAGCTGGAGTTGTATTTTTAAGGATAGCCCAGTAAACTAAGCTTCTGCATACTCTTCGATCGACGGACAAGAGCAAATCAACATACGGTCGCCTTGTGAATCATTGACACGTCCTACTGAAGGCCAAAATTTATTGACTTTCAGGTACGGCAACGGATAAGCTGCTGTTTGCCGGCCATACGGTCTGTTCCATTCATCGCCCGTAACGACCTCCGCCGTGTGGGGCGCGTGTTTCAATACATTTTCCTTCTGATCTGCTTCGCCAGTCTCCACGGCCGCGATCTCTGCACGAATAGCAATCAACGCGTCGCAGAACCGATCCAATTCCGCTTTCGACTCAGACTCCGTCGGCTCAACCATCAAGGTGCCAGCAACCGGGAAAGAAACGGTAGGTGCGTGGAAACCGTAATCCATCAAACGCTTTGCAATATCCGCGACTTCTATACCGACATTTTTGAAACCACGACAATCCAAAATCATCTCGTGTGCACAACGGCCGTTTGCACCTGCATATAAAACGGGATAGTGACTTTCCAAGCGAGTTTTAATATAATTCGCATTTAGAATGGCCGTCTTAGTTGCAGAAGTCAATCCATCGGCACCCATCATCGCAATATATGCATATGAAATGGTGAGGATCGAAGCCGAGCCAAATGGCGCTGCAGACACGGCAGATATCCCCTGCTCTCCAGAAATTTCAATAACTTCATGATTCGGAAGAAATGGTACTAAATGTGCAGCAACGCCAATTGGTCCCATTCCCGGCCCACCTCCTCCGTGCGGAATACAAAATGTTTTGTGAAGGTTCAAATGGCAGACATCAGCACCTATAAACCCAGGACTGGTAAGCCCCACCTGCGCGTTCATATTCGCTCCGTCCATATATACCTGTCCTCCGTGCTGATGAATAATCGCACAGATTTCAATAATGGATTCTTCAAAGACACCATGTGTAGATGGGTAGGTAACCATCAGGGAGTTTAAGTGTCCAGCGTGCTCTTCTGCACGGGCACGAAGATCAGCAACATCGATATTGCCATATTCATCACATTTTACCACGACAACCTTTAATCCGGCCATAGAAGCAGAAGCAGGATTCGTTCCATGTGCAGAGGCTGGGATTAAACAGATGTTACGATGCCCCTCGCCACGGCTTTCGTGGTAGGCCCGAATAACCATCAAGCCCGCATACTCTCCCTGCGCACCAGAGTTGGGCTGGAACGACATCTTAGCAAATCCGGTGATTTCCGATAGCCAGTCATTTAATTCATTGATCAATTGCATGTAACCCGTTGTTTGATCCACCGGAGCAAATGGATGAAGACCTCCAAAATGAGCCCATGTCAACGGTACCATCTCGGTTGTTGCATTTAATTTCATCGTACAGGATCCTAATGGGATCATAGAGTGACACAAGGACAAATCCTTCGACTCTAACGACTTGATATAACGGAGCATCTCGCTTTCCGAATGATAGCTGTTGAAAATTGGATGTGTAAGATAAGGCGATGTACGCACGAGTTCGTCGGGAATAGATGTTCCGAGGCGCTCAATTATTTCACGTAAATCAATATCATTAATAGATTTACCTTTGATCTTTGCAAATACCTTCACGATCGTCTGAATATCTTCAAACGTTGTTGTCTCGTCTACTGAGACACCCACTAACCCCTCGTGGTAATAGAAATTTAATTCCTGATTAAGCGCCTCCGCCTTTAAGGCTCCTACATGATCGCCTACCACAACCCGAAGCGTATCAAAATAAGAAGTATTTATTTGTTCGTAACCAAGTGCCTGCAGTGCCGTGTCCAATAATTTCGCCAAATCATTGATCCGGCTTGCAATATTTTTCACACCTTGGGGACCGTGATAAACAGCATAGAAGGAAGCCATAATGGCCAAAAGAGCCTGCGCAGTACAAATATTAGAAGATGCTTTATCGCGGCGAATATGCTGCTCCCGCGTCTGTAGCGCCATCCGAAGCGCATAGTTCCCGTTGGCATCGGCAGTGACTCCAATGATACGGCCGGGTATATTCCGCTTATAGGCGTCTTTCGTTGCAAAGAAAGCGGCATGCGGCCCTCCGAATCCCATTGGAACACCAAAACGCTGTGAATTGCCCACAACAACATCCGCTCCCCATTCGCCTGGGGGCGTAAGTAAGGTTAAGGAAAGTAAATCTGCGGCGACACAAGTCGTAATATGCTTGTCCTGTGCTGCTGCAGTAAACGCTTTGTAGTTTTCGATCGTGCCATCTGCAGATGGATATTGGATAAACGCGGCAAAAACATCGTCAGAAAGATTCGATTCCACAATATCAGCAACACGGATCTCCACTCCAAATGGCACGGCTCTAGTTTGTAAAACATCCAAAGTCTGTGGAAAGATATTTGGCGTTACTAGAAATACGTGTGCATTCTTGTTTTTACGAGCACTGTACAACATAAACATAGCTTCCGCTGCAGCCGTTGCTTCATCTAGCAACGACGCATTTGCAATCTCCAGCCCCGTCAGATCTGACACTGCTGTTTGGAAATTCAGTAATGCTTGCAAACGGCCCTGCGCGATTTCCGCTTGATAAGGTGTATATTGCGTGTACCATCCTGGGTTTTCCAGGACATTCCGCTGGATAACACCTGGAACAGTGACATCATAGTATCCTTGACCGATATACGATTTGAATACCTTGTTCTTGTCGGCGAGTTGTTTTACCTTGGCTAAATAGGCTTTCTCGCTCAAAGCTTTTGGTAGGGCGAGTGGATTTTTTAGTCTGATTTGGCTGGGAACAGTTTGCTCGATAAGTTCATCTACCGATTGCACGCCTAAGTAGGCTAACATTTCTTGCGCTTCGTCGGCACTGGGGCCGTTGTGGCGATCCTGAAATCTTTCTTGATAAAATACGTTGCTCATTGTGCGCTTAACTTTTTCATTCGCATCGTCCTAAATCCAAACAAGTTAGTCTTTAGAAAGACACTTTTTTCATATACGTTTTGAGACTGCAAAAATACGATTTTATCCGCGAATAAATACACGTCAAAGCATTTCTTCCGAGACAAAATAAGAGCAACCGTTTGCGCTGCCCCTGACCCGCAAGAATCTGATTTGCAGATCAACAGCGCATCGATCGAACTCCATCCTGTGAATGCCCTCCCATTCAAGATAGGCGCTGAACAAATGACTCCCACAAAAAAAAATCGTGGATTATCAACTCGATTCTGATAAATATTTATCTTTAAGTTCCAATTGGTAAACGAAAAAGCGGTATATGTTGAACCTCCATGTTAGAAATGAAACAGCCAGACTGAGGGCGGTTATTTTAGGGATAGCGAATCAAAATGGTCCCATACCCACGGTTGAAGAAGCTTATGACCCAAAATCCTTAGAGCACATCAAAGCAGGCACGTATCCTTCGGAATCAGATATGGTACATGAAATGACAATGTTCCAGAAGGTGCTCCAAAAATACAAGGTCAATGTATACCGTCCCGAATTAATCCCCGATCTAAATCAAATTTTTTCGCGGGATATTGGATTTGTGATCGATGACTTTTTCGTTAAAGCCAATATTTTACCGGACCGCGCAGATGAATGGCAAGCCATTGGTCCGATTATAGACCAAATTGATCCCGATAAACTGCTGGTAGCTCCCGAGCGGGCACACGTCGAGGGCGGGGATGTGATCTTATGGAACGACTATCTTTTTATAGGCACGTATAAAGGCGCAGATTATTCTTCCATCAATACCGCACGGACAAATTTGGAAGGGGTGCGATTTTTGCGGGAGGCTTTCCCTCATAAAATAGTTAAAGAATTTGATCTCATTAAATCCATGACCGATCCTCGAGCCAATGCGCTCCACTTAGACTGTTGCTTTCAGCCTGTCGGAAAGGATAAAGCCATTATTTATCCAGGTGGATTTCGAGATCCCGCCGACTACCACTATTTGTGCACGATCTTCAGTAAAGAGAATCTCTTCCACATCACTGCTGATGAGATGTATGCCATGTTCAGCAATGTCTTCTCAATCGCCGATGATGTGGTAGTCTCCGAACAGCGCTTCGACCGATTAAACCACTGGCTAGAAGAGCACGATATCTCCGTAGAAAAAATTCCTTATCACGAAATCGGCAAACAAGAAGGCCTTTTACGTTGCTCCACCTTACCGCTTTACCGGGATTAACCTATGAACCAAACGACTGATACTTTATTATTAGTAAGACCCTTTCTTTTTCGAAAGAATGAAGAGACCGCAGTAAACAATTATTTCCAAGAAGACCTGCTGACCGAAAATGCCGCGTCCAGCGCTCAACGGGAATTCGACCATTTCGTACGGGTACTAACGGATAATAAGATAAATACATTTGTTGTCCAGGATACTGGGCTATTAGATACTCCGGATAGCATCTTTCCAAACAATTGTATTTCCTTCCATAAACGAACCGCCGTATTGTACCCCATGTTTGCTGAGAACCGGCGTAGAGAACGACAATTAAACGTCCTGGACGCATTAGCGGGATGGGGATTGACATTTGACGATATCGTGGATTATACGCATTTTGAATCCGAAAACCGCTTTTTGGAAGGCACAGGCTGTTTGATTTTGGATCGGATCAATCGCATCGCTTACTGTTCGCTATCGCCCCGCGCCGACGCTGGCATCGCCCACCAATTCTGCTTGGATCTGGGATATGATCCATTCATTTTCGAAGCAAACCAAACCGTAGACGGTTTGCGTAAAGCCATATACCACACCAACGTGATGATGTGCTTGGGTACACGCTTTGCCACAGTCTGTCTAGACAGTATTGATAACACGTACTATAAGGCACAATTGCAGGAACGACTAGAAGGAACCGGTAAATCAATCGTTGCCATCTCAGAAGAGCAAATGCAAAATTTTTGTGGCAATATGCTGGAAGTCAAATCGATCGTAGGCGAACCGTATATCATCATGAGTTCGCGCGCGTACAATAGCCTCTCTTTCGATCAGATTGAAAAATTAAGTTCGTTTGGACAGATTATCCATGCGCCATTAGACACGATCGAAACCGGTGGCGGGGGCAGTGCCCGCTGTATGATTGCCGAAGTCTTCTATTAACGCTATGAAAATGACGCAAAGACTATGGTTTCCTACCGGAGGATCTCTCGGTCAGTAGCTCCCGACGGACGCGACTAAGGCTTTCCGGTGTGATTCCGAGATAGGAAGCGATCATCCATTGCGGAACACGCAAGAGTAGTCCTGGATACATCTCCATAAAGGACAGATATCGCTCCTTAGCACTCATGGCCAATAGCGAATTGATCCGCTTCTGTTGTATATAAATATTACGCTGCAGGGAATTTTCCAAGAAACAGGAAAAAGCCGTGTTTGATTGGGCTGCTTTTTCCATAAATTCGGGCTGAATAAAAACAATGGTTGAATGCTCAATGGCCTTGATATAATAATCGGAAGGTTTATTGAAATAGTGGCTCGCGCGATCAGAGACAATCCAATTTTCGGGTGCAAACTGCAAAATATGTTCTCCTCCTTTTTCATCCAAGGAGAACGACTGCAATAATCCTGTTTCGACAAAATATGCATAATGGCTCAACTCCCCTGCCCGAAGCAAATACGTGTTGTGTGGCACGGTTTTAAAAGAAAAGTACGACCGAAGCTGTTCCAGATCTTCATCCGTAAGCCCGCCCTTTTCTGAGTAGTACGCATAAAAATGACTCTCTTTCCAATTGTAATCTTCCACGGTCATTAATATAATATGGTAAACCTAAAATCTAATGGATTGAAATAGCGTTTCAAATCGCTTATAAGCTCATCCCCATGCTTCAAATATAAGGAAGCAAAGTTTTCGGTCCGCTCTTGCAACCCGCCCTGAGGGAAAAGCGAATCTTTTATCCGTTCAATTTGAACTAGTGCATCATCGTGGTTATGTTTGTCGGCTTTCAACAATTTTTTTTCCAGATTGTTGATCGCTTTTTTCAATCGTGCTTTAACGGCCTCCGTACTTGGGCCAAGACTCGGATCAATTTTGTGCGCACGTAATTTAATTTTAGCAAAGATAGCGTTAAATTCCATCCACTCGTCACGGAGGTTCAAGCGATGCTTGGTGTGGCGCCGTACATACTCATTTTTAAGTATATCAACCGACCGAAAAACGCTCTTAAAAGTCAAGTCTAACCGAAAAATTTTGCCCGCGATGTTGTCGTCGGTGATCATAGCAGAATTCCGGGGAACCAATACCGGAAAAGGGACTTTGTACTGATCAAAATTTGCTTTTAATTGCAACCAGTACACTATTTCTGCCCCTCCACCGATGTACGCCAGGTTCGGCAGAATGATCTCCTCGTACAACGGTCGCATAACAACGTTGGGACTGAAGCGTTCGGGATAATTGGTAATCTCCGCCTCCATTTCAGCGACCGTAAAGTAGCGCTGTTGATGCAAGATTTCAAAACGACCGTCTGGCAATCGAACGATGCGCTCTCGAAAGTCGTCGGTCAAATAAAAAAAATTTATCTCCCGTGCATGCACTTGTGTCTGATAACCTAACGCTTCTAACCTTTTCGATGTTTCTGCAATAACTTTACTGCTCTTTTCTTCAAGGATGTCTTGTGTAATGTAGGACGTAAAGGTTTCTTTCAGTGGTCTACAATCTGCATCTATGATCACCAACCCGTCTTCCTTAAAGAGTTCATTGACCATGATCCTAGTTGCCTCGGCCAGGGGGAGGTCTTGCAGGTATGCTTTTTCGACAATATTTTTTAGCCGTTCCGCATTTGTGGATATCCCGAACGTATTGCAATATTGTTTGACTGCATCAGCGATATCTCCGGTCGACATCCGTCCTGTGGCTGATCGTGCCGGTGTATCCCACAGGATTTTTTTTCCGAATACCCGAGTATGATTAATTTCAGCAAAATCGTGATCTTCCGTCGCCATCCAATAAACCGGCACAAAGTTGTAGCTGGGGTAAGCTTCTTTCAGATCCCTCGCCAAGCGTATGGCCGTTACAATTTTAAAAATAAAATAGAGCGGCCCCGTAAATATGTTAAGTTGATGACCTGTGGTAACCGTAAATGTATGCTCTTGTCGCAATAAGTCAATCTGCTCTGCAACGCGCGGAGAATCTTCCAACAAATTACCATATTGCCGCTGCAATTCATCGGCTAAAAGCGACCGATGAGGGAATTCACGCCGTTCCTCGATTTGCGCTCCGAATCCCGCCAAATTTGGTCGATGCCCGAAGAACGGCTGTAGTTTTTCTTCATTAGCCAAATAGGCCAATAACGTCTGGGAGAAGCTTCCCGTATCGCTATAATCGATGTATGTTGCTTTCATTTATCTCTTCTACTGCGTTCGTTTACGTAAGCAAGTGGTTATCTAGTAGCATGAAGCTGCGCTAGCTCACCGTATATCGTACGCGTCAAAACGAGAGGTCAAATTACATATTTTTCTGAAAAGCTTTGGGAGAGGGTTTATTTTATTTATTTATTTGACACTGCTTTTATATACCTTACGGCTGCATGCCGTACCGCCGCATCTCCTCAATAAAAAAGCACGATCCAATAAAGACCGTGCAGAATATATTTTCTTGATGTACTCAATCCTGACGAGCAACTATGCTATTTGACGACCTCTCCATAAAGATCGAAATCTTCAGCCCGATCCACCTTGACCTGTACAAAATCACCAATACGCATATAGTTTTGTTTAGCGTCCAAAATAACTTCGTTGTCTACTTCTGGCGAGTCGTATGCCGTTCTACCTATAAAGTAATCGCCGTCTATGCGATCAATGAGCACTTGAAACGTTTGGCCGACTTTTGTTTGGTTAATCTCATAGGATATACTTTGCTGAACCTCCATAATTTGCTCAACACGGGATTCTTTAATCTCCTCCGGAATATTATCTTCTAAGCTAAACGCATGGGTTTTTTCTTCATGCGAATACGTGAAACATCCCAAACGGTCGAAACGAGTCTCTTCTACCCATTGAAGCATCTCGCCGAAATCCTGATCGCTTTCTCCTGGATACCCGCAAATAAGCGTGGTACGCAAAGCTATATCTGGAACTTTATCCCGGATTTGGTTTACTAAATCGATCTGCTTTTGCTTGGTCGTACCACGGCGCATAGACTTCAACATATTGTCGCTGATGTGCTGTAGCGGCATATCCAAATAATTACATATATTGGATCGTTCATTCATAGCATCTAGGATATCCATAGGAAAACCCGATGGATACGCATACTGCAAACGTATCCATTCGATGCCGTCAACGTCGGACAAGTGGCGCATTAAATCCGAAAGATTTCGCTTACCATAGATGTCTAACCCGTAATACGTTAAATCTTGCGCGATCAGAATAAGCTCCTTTGTCCCGTTCGACGCAAGAAATTTGGCTTCCTTTACTAAGTCTTCAATAGACTTCGAGATGTGTTTTCCCCGCATTAGAGGAATCGCACAAAAGGAACAGGGACGATTGCACCCTTCCGCTATCTTGAAATAGGAATAGTGTGATGGCGTGGTCAACAACCGCTCGCCCAATAGTTCATGTCGATAGTCCGCGCCTATCGTCGACAACAGCTCTGGCAAATCATTTGTCCCGAAAAAAGCGTCGACATTTGGTATCTCGGATTGCAGCTCTGGTTTATAACGCTCAGACAGGCATCCTGTTACTATAACTTTATTGACTTTCCCCTGATCTTTAAGCTCCGAATATTGTAGAATTGTGTCGATGGATTCCTGCTTAGCATTGTCTATAAAACCACAGGTATTGATTACCACAATATCATCCGACTGTATGTTGGACGCCTCATGGACCACTTCCATCTTGTTGCCTTTGAGCTGCCCCATCAATACTTCGGAATCGTGAATATTTTTCGAACAACCCAAAGTCACCACATTTACCCGAGGCTTCCGCACTTGGGCAGCTGTTTTTGCATATTTTGTTTTCATGTTTTTAATACGGATGTATCATCTATAGCTGTCGCTATGGATGAAATCATTTAAATAAAGAATCGACAAAATCCTTTTTTTGGAAAAGCTGTAAATCGCCGATTTTCTCACCTACACCGATGTATTTAACGGGAATCTTAAATTGATCTGAAATGCCGATAACCACTCCTCCCTTGGCCGTGCCATCTAACTTTGTCAATGCTAGAGCATTGACATCAGTTGCCTGCGTAAATTGTGTCGCTTGTTCAATCGCATTTTGCCCTGTAGAAGCATCCAGAACCAATAAAATTTCGTGTGGAGCATCAGGTATTACCTTCTGCATCACATTCTTGATTTTCGTTAATTCGTTCATCAAGCCTACCTTATTGTGCAGGCGACCGGCAGTATCTATGATCGCGACATCATCTCCATTCGCTATAGCGGATTTCACGGTGTCATAAGCCACCGACGCTGGATCGGATCCCATCGGTTGTGCTACTACACGAACACCAACTCGCTCACCCCAAAGCTGGATCTGATCAACGGCTGCTGCTCGAAATGTATCGGCAGCGCCCAATACAACACTATTCCCAGCCTCCTTTAACTGATGCGCCAATTTTCCAATCGTTGTCGTTTTACCCACGCCATTCACACCAACCACCATAATGACATACGGTTTATGTTGCCCGTAAGCAAAGGATTCAAAGTCATTGCTGTTATTTTCTGCTAGCAAGTCTTGTATCTCCTCCTTCAACAAACGGTTCAAATCCTCCGTCCCAACGTATTTGTCCCGGGCGACACGATTCTGTATACGATCCACAATTTTTAAGGTCGTTGTTACACCGACATCAGACATAACTAATACTTCTTCTAGATTATCAAGCACCTCGTCATCAATCGTCGATTTACCGACAACTGCCTTGGTAATCTTAGATAGAAAACCCTCTTTAGTTTTTTCTAACCCCTTGTCTAAAGCCTCTTGTGCTTCCGGCGTTTCCTGCTTCTTCTTAAAAAAATCGAATAATCCCATAATGTGATCGTATGTAAGGATATGTCTTGCTTAAAATGGAGTCAAATATACTCAAAATCAGCTATACTAAAAAAGCCCTTTCGGCTGATACCAAAACGGCTTCTTTCATTTTTAAAGAAAAACTTTAAAAAAAGGAATATTTCCTGCGTAGCTTATTTAGTAGCTGCAGCTACAACTTCCTTCACTTTATCATTGTGAACCATACTCTCTTTGAAAGTATAAGCTCCCGTTTTCGCAGATTTAGCGGTAAGAACAACCTTTGTAAATTCTTTACCACCTCCTTTTTGTAACGATGCAACTGCTTTCTTTGCCATTGTCTTATATTTTTAGTCGAGCACAAAATGCTCAGGTTAATTACTTAATTTCTTTGTGAACAGTTACTTTTCTAAGTACAGGATTGAACTTCTTCAATTCTAAACGCTCCGTTGTGTTCTTCTTGTTCTTCGTAGTGATATAACGAGACATTCCCGGAAGACCACTTTCTTTGTGCTCAGTACACTCTAAGATTACTTGTACTCTATTTCCCTTTTTAGCCATTGTTTTACTTTATTATAATCCCGAAAGATTAGATTTCATGAATATTTTGATAACAGGCGATAATAATTAAATAGATCCTTTTTGGATAAATTTATTGATTACTGCTGTAATACCGTTCTTGTTGATTGTTTTGATCGCCGATGTCGATACTTTCAACGTAATCCAACGATCTTCCTCTGGAATGTAAAAACGCTTCGTTTGTAAATTTGGGTAAAATTTACGCTTAGTCTTAACGTTTGAGTGCGAAACGTTATTTCCTTTTAATGCCGCCTTGCCTGTTAAATCACAAATTCTTGACATGATATTTGATTTTTAATGTTGTCTGTTCTCTTTTTCTCTTTTCACAAAGAGTTTGCAAATATCCATATTTCTTTTGGGAATTGCAAGGAATGAAAAGAATAATTTTAAAAATTTAGGAAGCTCCTTGCTGTATGCAGCAAAACTAACGTTTTTACGTCAATCTGCCCTGTCTAAGTACCACAAATAGTTTTCCACAATCCACACTTCCCTTTCCCTGCTTTTTATTTGCTCCTTCGTATCTTTGCGCTTTATCGAATACGATTATGCTTTATAAAACGAAAGGGATTGCACTAAAAACGACAAACTATTCCGAGAACAGTATTGTCGTTCACATTTTCACAGAAACCTTTGGGATGCAATCTTACTTGATCAACGGAGCAAAAAAACCTCGAGCTAAAATCTCGGCTAACTTATTTCAGCCGCTGCATCCACTCGATATGGTAGTTTATCATAAAGAAAACAATGGCCTGCAGCGAATGAAAGAGGTTCATCAACTCCCCGTCCTGCGGGAAATTCCTCTCGATATTACGAAAAGCTCAATCGCTCTTTTTTTAAACGAGATCCTCTACAAAGTTCTGCGTCAACAATCACCGGATCCTTTCCTTTTCAACTTTATAGAAAAATCCATTGGATGGTTGGATGAAACACCACATAATTTGGCTAATTTTCATTTGGTCTTTTTAATTAAATTGAGCCGTTTCCTTGGATTTCTTCCGCTGCAGCCAACGACCTCCCATCTTCCCTACTTTAATTTAGTGGAGGGAGTCTTCTCCACCACCTTGCCTGCACATAGTCATATCCTACAGGAACCACACACTTCGTTGTTTCGTCTACTCTTGCAAGCAAGCTTTGAAGAAAGTCAAGCTGTCAAGATGACCAAAGAAGATCGAAAATACCTGCTCGAGAAAGTATTGGAATTCTACAAATTACACACGACCAACTTTGGCTCCGTCAACGCACTTTATATTTTGGAGGAAATTTTTCAATAATTTGTAAACTGTCACATTTTTATTGCTATTTTTATATGACACAATCGCAATTAACAAATTATACACTTAAAATCAATGACATATGGAATGGTTTCTGAAAGTAGTTCGAGACAACTACGCCAATTTTGATGGACGTGCTCGCCGTAAAGAGTTCTGGATGTTTGTGTTGGTTTGGATCGGAATTTACGTGGCGTTAGCCATCTTAGGAGGCATTCTTTCCTTTATTAGCAGTAGCCTTGGCTATCTGGTGTATGGACTCATTTCACTGGTGGGGATCGCACTGCTCATCCCATCGCTTGCTGTAGGTGTGCGCCGCCTGCACGACACAGGTGCTCCAACGTGGTATATCGTTTTCGCGTTTCTTCCAATCATCAGCTTTTACTATTTGTACCTGATGATTAAAGAGGGCGATAAGGGACCAAATGAGTTCGGCCCCGATCCGAAGGGGGCTGAAAATGACACAAATCCGTTTGGGAATTTTCCTCCGACACCAGAAAATAACCCGTTTACTAACCCCAACCCATAAATAAAAAGCCAGCCCATCAGGAGCTGGCTTTTCCATGTAGAAATTGGTTCATTTGCTTTCAAACGACTACTTTAACTAACAAAATAAAAAATATGGAATGGTATTTTAATGTAGTTAGGGATAACTATGCAAATTTTAGCGGACGGGCACGCCGAAAGGAGTTTTGGATGTTCGCACTATTTAACTTTATAATTGGTTCTGTCATTCTCCGTCTGCTTGACAATCTACTCGGACTAACATATGGCGGAAGTGATGTATATGGATCATACGCAGCATATGCCGAACAGGGGATCTTGAGTTCGATCTATAGTTTGGTGGTACTTATTCCCAGCTTGGCAGTAGCTGTACGTCGTCTACATGACACAGGAAAATCAGGCTGGTTTCTCCTCCTTCTGCTTATACCGTGCGTTGGATGGGCAATTTTGCTTTATTTTTACATCGTGGAAGGAGACCGCGAAACAAATCAATATGGCCCAGATCCTAAAATGGAAGAGCATAACCATCCCTTTGGAAATGTTCCCCCGCCGCCAACACCTAATCCTAATCCGTAGAAAGCTTGTTTTGCCCGCTATATTTTCGTGCCGTTCTAGGCTAAGTCGCAGTTTTATCAATTAAAAAAGCCAGATGTTACACACCTGGCTTTTTCACAATAAATATATTTTGAATCTACTACTAGATAAGCTTTACATTTACCGCATTTAGACCTTTACGGCCTTGTTCAATTTCATAAGATACGTGATCGTTCTCACGAATTTTGTCTACTAATCCCGAAACGTGAACAAAAATTTCGCTCTCGCCAGAGTTAGGAATGATGAAACCGAAACCTTTGGTCTCATTAAAGAATTTTACTACGCCTTCTTGCATTTTAATATGGTATTATATTTTGTATTGATCCTAAAGGTATAAATTATTTTTCAATGTACCTTTATTTCTTTTTAAAAATTTAAACGAAAAGCACCTGTATCGGTCAAACAATATGGACACATTTTTGTAGTAGTAACATTAAAATACAGAAACATGAAAAAAATAGTCGGTTTAATTTTAGCTATTTGTATGGTAACAATCGCCAGTGCACAATCGAACAATTATGAATTTAGCAGAAAAGTCTCTACCCGAGGCTATGCAGAACGAGAGGTAACACCAGATATCGTCTATCTTTCTGTTTCCCTAAAAGAGTACTTTGTAGATGGCAATACAAAGAAAAAAGTGACGATCGAAACCCTTGAAAAACAACTTTATGATGCGGCAATGACCATCGGAGTAAAGAAAGAAGACTTCACGATCCAAAACATTTACAGTTACAACTACGAAACTAAAAAGAAAGGGAATTCGGAGTTGCTGCAGGCCAAGCAATATCGGATTAAGATTTCAAACCTAAATGGATTGAACAGCATGCTGGATAAAGTCGACGCAAAAGGGTTACAAAGTACATCCATCAATGGATATGATCATTCCCAAAAACGCCAGATCGAAAAAGAACTTAAAGTGGCCGCCGTACAAGATGCCCGTGCAAATGCGGAGATCATTGCTTCAGCTACTGGAGACAAAATTGGAAAGGTGTTGGCTATTAACGATAACAGTTCTTTTGGCTGGAATGACATTATGCCAACACCGAGAGCTTACAGCATGGCCAAGATGGAAATGGCGGCAGATGCTGCAGGAGCAATGGAACCGAGCTTGGATATCAGTGTTCGGCCGATCAAGTTAACCTGTAACATCGATGGTATATTCGAACTGCAATAGAACACATGATGTTTGAACAGACCACACCGCAACCAAGCAATCGTAGAGACCAAGACTTTAAATGGGTAGAGCGGGTTGCTTCGTTGTTGGACAACAAATACAGCATCGGAGGGTTTCGATTTGGACTCGATCCGGTGCTGAATTTTTTTCCCGTGCTTGGCCAGACCGTGACCTTCGGGACTTCCGTTATATTAGTCGTCGTTATGTTTAGGAACGGCGTAAGTCCGAAAGCTGCAACCAAAATGCTCCTGAATGTTATGTTGGATGCGATTCTTGGTGCTATCCCTCTCCTAGGAAACGTGGTGGATTTCTTTTCAAAGGCAAACCAACGCAATATTAAGATCCTGAAAGAACATTATTATGAAGGAAAACACCAAGGCAGCGCAAAGGGGTTATTAACCGCTATTTTTATCGCCTTGTTATGCTGCTGTGTCGTGTTTATTTACCTGATATGGGTCTTCGGAAAATGGTTGATAGGCCTTTTCTAAAAAATTGAATTATCCTTCTCATAACGTAGCAATTCGTGCTGTATTTGCTTACTTTTGTTGTATGAGCAAAACCAGAATTTTCGCAATTTCGCTGATAGCAATTATACTGATTGCTTTCTTTACAAATCCTCGCCAAGAACAGCACGAGACGGCTATCAAAAATAAGGCCCTGACGTTACTACGTGAAAAATCAAACGCAAAGGATAAAGAAACAGTAAATTTTGGCATACAACTATTTGGAAGTACGCTAATTGACCAGTTTATAAAAGAGCATGTAAAAGTGGAAAATTATTACTTATTTTCACTGACAAAGATCAATTGGAATAATCAAGAAATGGTAATCGGCGGAGGGGCATTCAAACAAATTTGGTTAAGTCCTAAAATCGATGAAAAGGCTGCGGAGATTGTAGAAATGATAAAGGGGCTATGACGTTGGATATTCTTTACCGGGACGACGACATCATCGCGGTCAACAAGCCCCATGGCCTATTAGTCCACCGCTCTTCCATCGCCGCAGATACCTCGGTATTTGCCCTACAAATCCTTCGCGACCAAATACAACAGCCCGTTTATCCAGCACATCGCCTAGATCGGAAAACCGGTGGCGTGCTTCTTTTTTCTCTTAGTAAGGAAATGGATGCCTGTATCCAGCAGCTTTTCGCTGACAAGCAAATGGAAAAAAAATATTGGGCCATCGTTCGTGGTTTCACGAATGATGATGGGACCATCGATTATCCCCTTCGAAAGGAAAATGGCAATCTACAGGATGCTGTAACACATTTCCGCACATTGGGACGGGCAGAATTAGCACTGCCCTCTGGAAAACATGATACGTCGCGCTATTCTTTGGTGGAAGCATTACCCGTCACCGGACGTATGCATCAGATTCGAAAACATTTTGCACACATTTTTCACCCTATTATAGCGGACAGACCGCATGGTTGCAACAAGCAAAACAAACTATGGAAAGATCGGTTCCAGATGGACACGATGATGTTACATGCGCACTCGCTGAACTTCATGCACCCGCGTACAAAACAAAGAATTTTCATACAGGCTCCCTTGCAATCGGCCTTTGTCCGCGTTATGCAACTCTTAGACCTGGAATAATGAAAGAATTTATGTTAGAGGTGTTATTCACCATTCAAGGTATCGGGGCCGCTTCTGGATTACTCTACCATAATGAACAGTTGTTTGTTATCTCCGACAACAGTAACTATCTATACAATTTTCAGCGCGATACACAGCAACTAGATAAAAAACTGCTTATTGAAGACTCTGTACACACGCGTATCCCCAAAGACAAAAAAGCCGACCTAGAAGCGATTACGCAGTTTAATGAAACGCTTTACCTGTTTGGTTCGGGTTCCACCGAGAAACGAAATTTGCTAGTCACCTATACACTTGCGGAAGAACAAGTAGAGCGAATCGACTTGACAGAAACCTACCACTCCTTGCAAACAAAGTATGGGGTTGCGCCCGGAGACTTTAACATTGAAGGCGCACTCGCAATGAACGACGAATTCTGGCTATTCAATCGGGGAAACGGCCCTAGGCAAAAAAATGGTATTTTCGTCATCAGTCGCTCGTTTACTCCAAAGGCGTACTACCCTATTGAGCTACCAAAGCTACATCAGGTTCCCCTAGGCTTCACCGATGCTACTCTAATCGACGGAAAGATTTACTTTATCGCCGCAGCCGAAGACAGCCGATCAAATTATCTAGATGGTGAAGTAAAAGGGACAGTATGGGGCGTCATCGATCCACGAACAAAAGCGCTAGAATCGTTACAGACAATATCCGAAACACATAAATTTGAAGGGATGACATGCTATAAAGAAAGCAAGAACAAACTGGACTTTTTGCTGTGTGAAGATCAAGACGGAGACCTAGATAGTTCCAACATCTACCAACTCACTATTTTTCGATAAATCGATTGCGTAATTTGAAAATTTCATAAATCATACGGTTAAAAATGCTCTTTTTTTGCCTATTTTTGAACAAACTAAGATCTTACAACTGTTATGATTAAAAACACTGCGCTATCCGAGCACCATGTTGCTCTTGGGGCTAAAATGGTGCCTTTTGCGGGCTTCAATATGCCTGTTCAATACTCCGGCATTAACGATGAACACGAAACCGTGCGCACCGGAGTGGGCGTATTCGACGTTAGCCACATGGGGGAATTCATCCTCAAGGGGGAGAAAGCGCTAGACCTGCTTCAAAAAATCTCGTCCAACGATGTAGCGAAGTTGTATGACGGAAAAGTGCAATATGCCTACATTCCGAATGAAACGGGCGGTATCGTGGACGACTTTCTCACCTACCGCATCGATGAACACACCTATTTTTTGGTTGTCAATGCATCTAATATCGATAAGGATTGGGATTGGATAGGCAGGTACAATACTTACGGGGTGGAGATGAAAAACATTTCAGACAAAACTTCGCTATTTGCTGTACAGGGTCCAAAGGCTGCAGAAGCTCTGCAATCGTTGACAGATATTGAGCTTGCACCCATGGAGTATTATTCGTTTCAAAAAGGAACATTTGCAGGTGTAGATAATGTTTTAGTTTCGGCTACGGGATATACCGGAGCGGGCGGTTTCGAGATTTACGTGGCCAATGAAGATGCCAAAAAGGTATGGGACGCGATATTCGAAGCAGGTACACCGTATGGAATTAAACCTATTGGACTTGGAGCGCGGGACACCCTGCGTCTAGAAATGGGATTCTGTTTGTATGGAAATGATATTGATGACACGACTTCTCCTCTAGCTGCAGGCTTGGGATGGGTGACAAAGTTTACGAAAGATTTTGTAAATAGTGCAAATTTGCAAGCGGAAAAAGAACGTGGCGTGTCCCAAAAATTGGTTGGTTTTGAGATGCTAGATCGCGGAATACCCCGTCACGATTATGAGATTGTAGACAATGATGGCAACAAAATAGGACGAGTTACCTCCGGAACACAGTCTCCTACACTAAAAAAGTCTATCGGACTGGGTTATGTAGATAGCGCCTTTTCGAAAGAAGGCTCCGAAATTTTTGTCAATATAAGAAATCAGGCCATTAAGGCTGTTGTCAGAAAACCACCTTTTGTAAAATAAATTTTCAGTAAAAATACATTAAAGATTAATAATAGGGAAAACGGTTGTAAATAAAGGATTTACAACCGTTTTTTGATTTTTTGGTAATGTGATAAAAAGCAGAAAAAAGCGAGGTTAGGCAAAAGTAAGGTTACTAAAACGTTACTTTCAAGCATTAGAAACAACTACTTTAAAATACTGTAATTCAGCTTTCTGCATAGTTTTTCATATTGTTCCGTAGCTCACATAGGTTTAATTTTATCATTAAGAATTGTGAGTGCATAGACCGGAGCATGCTGACCCCCTGATTCCGGACTTAGTTTAGGTATGTCATGTTTGTTTAATCGTAGTTATCGCATGGCATTCCGTCAGATACTGACCCCTCTATTGTTCAAACAGCAGTATATTCCGGGGCATGTTGACCCCGTCGCATATAAAATTCTGTTTTGACAATTATTATTCTGGAGCATACTGACCCCCATTTTATTATTGGGACTTCAGGATTCCGGAAGAAATTGACCCCCTGTGGGAATACTGATTTTGGTTTTACTTTTGGGAAAATCATATACCAATGGCCGGAAAAACCAGACCCCCAAGATGTGAACGGCAAGCTTGATAAAATCCGTTTGGGTATTGAGGAATGTTATTCCAAAATTCTGAAGAACGAGGGGGCTGTAAACAGTACTAAACTTAAAAATGCCTTCCTCGGTATGGAAAGCGGAGAAATGACCTTTTTCAAGTTTTATGAACAGTTCTTATCCGACTATGAGAAAAAGGTCAATAGCGGACTTCGGGTAAATGGAACACGAAGTAAGTATAAAACACTATTAAGACATCTTCGCAATTTTGTACTTACAAAATACGGTTACTCCGATGTGTCTTTTAATTATATATCCGTAAGTTTATCTTCTTTAACAGGATATAAGATTGTCTTCAATTTATCCAAAGCTTTTGTATGCTTTACAATATCCATATTATTTAGATTCATTAGTTTCCATTGAACAGAAGGTAAATTAGAAACTTCATCTATGTTTTCTAATCCCAATAAATCCCAAGGTTTATGCAAAATAAAAAAGACGGCATTTAACGCCGTCTTTTTTAAATAAGCAAATATCATTTGGCTTTTATAAAAGCTGAATAAATTTCTCACTCATTTTTATTATATTTTGCTATGAGCTAACGGAAACACATTGAAAAGCAAAGCAATAAGCACCGTTACCAAATCGTTACCTTGTAATCTTTGATTACCCTTATAAAAGCTTAGTATTCAAGCGATACAGCTTTTTCCTGAAAACTTTAAAATAAAAAGAAAAAAAGGAGTTATTAAAGTGTCCCCAGAAAGTGTCTAACTTTTTGGGGGCATTGTATATTTAGCTCCTTTTTTTTTGTCCTTTATTGCTCATGTTGGCGGTATTCCTTTTAACAATTTTAAGCAAAACAACCTTCAGATAGATCATAACGACCAAAACAGCGATGGCTATAAAGACATACAGCTGGTTACCCGCTTGAAAAGACATAATTCCGCCATACACTAAGAATGCGATAGCAAAATTCAACACCACGTTTAAGATAAAATATTTTGTCATACCTATTTTTTAATCGATTCCCCAAGTACCCGCTCCCTAAGAAAGAAGAAATATACAATGCCCGCTACTATGTTTCCAAAGACCACAAAAACAAGGAGTAATATGCGCTCTATAGTTGTCAGTCTACCGGAAAGTATAATTTCCCGCAAAACCAAAAATAGCCAGACCAATGACAAGAATAAAGCAATACTTACCAATACGTCGGCAAATGGAAACGACAAAACCTTCAAGAGTAACGCCAATAGGTAAAATCCCAAGCTAAAATAGAACGCTTGTTTGGTTTGCTGCACAAGATTACTCATACAACAAAAGTACACAATCCGTAACAAAGTCCGGATTTAAAACTAGATCAATGTGATTGTATTAATGCGATAGTATTTACATACGGCCAGAGTAGACCACAGGCCGTATGTATGAAAAAACAAACGACGGTTTATTTCTGTTACGGAAAAATACCCAATTCTTCGTATGCTACGCCAATTTTATTAATGGCACAGACAAATGCCGCTGTCCGCAAATCCTCCACGTCATCACCTGAAACATATATTTCTCTGATTTCCCGATACGATCCGATCATCGTATCTTCCAATCCAGAATGTACCAAATCAATCTCATCTGGCCCCCGCAGGATCGTCTTCCGCTCAAGGTCCGATACTTTCTTTCCTGTGGTCGACTCGATGATATCAATAAGCTCATGGTACATATTTTCACTAAAGCGCTTTTCCAATCGTCCGTACCGGACATGACTTAAATTTTTCAACCATTCAAAATAAGAAACAGTCACCCCGCCGGCGTTCAAATAAATATCAGGAATGATCAGCACGCCCTTTTTATTCAGGATATCGTCTGCGTCAGAGGTCAACGGTCCATTTGCGGCCTCTCCAATAATCATCGCTTGTATGCGGTCTGCATTATCTTTATGGATTACGCTCTCTAGAGCTGCTGGAATAAGGATATCACATGGTTGCTCCAAACCCTCTGCCGGATTAGAAAAACTGATGGCTCCTGGATAATTTACAATCCCTCCGGTATGCTGCCGATGTGCCTGCACGGACTGAAGATCCAATCCGTTTTCGTCATAAATAGCGCCATCGTATTCGATCAGCCCCACCAGCTTTGCCCCTGCTTCCTGAAAATATTTAGCCGTGTGGTAGCCAACGTTACCCAATCCTTGTACAATCACCTTTTTCCCGGCAACCCCTGTCGTTAAACCAAGTTTTTCCATATCCTCCTGAAAAGAACAGGCTTCTCGAACGCCAAAAAACACCCCCAAACCAGTAGCTTCTGTGCGACCCCGAACGCCGCCCTGCGAAATCGGTTTCCCGGTTACACAAGCCTGCGCATTGATGTCATTGGGATTCAAAGAGGAATAGGTATCCAAGATCCAACTCATTTCTCGGGCGCCCGTACCGTAGTCGGGCGCAGGAACATCAATCCCTGGACCTATAAAATTTTTCTTACAAAGCTCCGAGGTATACCGACGTGTTATCTTCTCCAGTTCGAAAGCGGAATATTTCTTTGAATCTATCTTTATTCCACCCTTACCTCCGCCAAATGGTACGTTGACAATGGCACATTTGTAAGTCATCAACGATGCCAGGGCCATGACCTCTTCCTGGTCAACTTCTAAGCTGAAACGGATCCCGCCCTTACACGGCAACTTATGATGAGAATGTTGTACGCGATAGGCCTCAATAACTTCAATCCGTTCGCCTATTTTTACAGGAAACTTCACGCGTAAGATGGAATTGCAGGCCTTAATTTGATCGAGAATTCCTCTGTCAAAGCGTGTATGCTTTGCCGCCTTTTCAAAGTTCTGAAGAACGCTCTCAAAAAAACTATTGTTTACTGAATTTGTTATCGCCATAACAATGCTGTTTATATGTTTATTTTGGTTTTATTAATACGTTAAAATTAAAAAACTTTGCCCGACTTGCAGAGGAAATAAACTGATCGTAAAACATTTACTTGTTTTACGTTTTTAACGCCAATTTGTTTTGGAACAGCTAAAAAACTATGCAAAACAATGCGAGTTTTTATTAAAAGCGTGCTGATTATTGAAAACAAAAAAGGAGGCATATGCCTCCCATTTCTTTTTACTTGCGCAGAATGTTTAATATACATCCAGCTCAGGATCAATTTCTTCTTTCCAGGCTAAAATTCCACCTTTTAAATTTGCCAGATTTTCGAACCCCTGTTGTTCCAATAACATAACCGCTTGAGCACTTCGTTTTCCACTCCGACATTGAATGATAACCGGCTTGTCTTTTGCCACCTTATCCGACTCTATTACGATGCCGGCTAGCGGAATATTCAAACCATTTAGGTTGGAAACTTCATATTCAAACGGCTCGCGAACGTCAATCAGCTGAAATTCGTCGTTGCGATCCATCATGTTTTTCAATTCTTGAACGGTAACTTCTTTCATATTTTTTTTACTTTTATCAAACTTAGATAAATTTACGATTGTATGCAACATTCTCGATAAGGCACATCATGTAAACGGACAAATACATGTATCGAGAATCTGCAGCATATGATCACAAATTTTGTACCTAATTGTACACGATATATCATGAAAATAAACACTATTTCTCTTTCTCTCTTTGCAGCGTTGCAATTGCTCTCCGGCGCGGCCAATAGCCAAACTTCGATAGCAGACACGCAAGATATCCAACGCATCATACAAACCTTAGCCGCAGATGACATGCGTGGTCGTGCAGCATTAACACCCGATATCGGCAAGGCTGCCGACTTCATCGCCAATGAATTCAGACAGGCTGGACTCAAGCCTTACGCAGAAGAGAACTACAGACAAACCTTCGATATAACACGTGTCTCAACAGCAGAACAAAATGTTCAAGTAAATAGCGAACAGCTAAAACCTGACGACTATATTATTTTGAGCAATGAACCTTCCTTGCGATGGAGTTCCTCACAAGATCTGCCTTCTCTGGAAATAACGGCTGGACAAGATTTCTCCGAACGCTTTAGGGAAATCGTCCGCAATAATCCGGGTAACGCGGTCATATGGGTAGACCCGTCTTTTGCGCCTCTACTCGCCCGCTTCAAGAAAATATTCACTCGCGAAAACGTGGTGCCCAAACAGGACACGCCTTCATACGGGTTCAGCAAGGTGTTTATTGTTAAAAGAGCGCCTATAACATCTTTTCAGATCACTTCGGATACTAAACATCAGGACTTTTCGCTGTTTAACGTAGCTGCCGTCATTCCAGGTCGGTCTAAAGCCGATGAATTCGTTGTTTTCTCAGCCCATTATGATCATATCGGGATATTAGACCCTGTCGAACAAGATTCCATCGCTAATGGAGCCGACGACGATGCCTCAGGAACAACAGCCATGATTGCCCTAGCCAAACATTTTCAAAAACTAAATAACAATGAACGTACGTTAATCTTTGTTGCATTCACGGCGGAAGAGATTGGCATGTTCGGGTCCAAATATTTTTCCAACCAGATTGATGCCGATCAGGTAGTAGCAATGGTCAATATAGAGATGATCGGAAAAGACTCCAAATTTGGACCAAATAGCTTGTATGTCACAGGTTATAACAATTCAAACCTGGCCGCTTTAATGCAAGAAAACCTAAAAGGAACAGCATTTACGTTTCACCCAGATCCTTACCCACAACAAAACCTTTTCTATCGAAGCGACAACGCGGTCTTAGCTGCATTGGGCGTGCCTGCGCATACGTTCTCCACATCGCAAATTGATAAAGACGCTTATTATCACACGGTAAAGGATGAACTATCCACATTGGATATACAAAACATTAAATCGAGTATCGAAGCAATTGCACAAGGTGTGAAGGGTATAGTCGCAGGGAAGCAAACACCATCGCGGGTTGAGAAATTAAAAGAGTAACCGTTGCCTAGGATGCCTTAGCATACCAGATAAAAGGTGCTCACAATCTATTTCTGGATTCTAATGTCAACTATTACTTGTTTAGCGACGAATGCGTAGGCTGGGCCGTTGTCCCCGTCACTCGCTTACGCATGACGTAATCGTTGAGCACGAATCCAAAATAAGGAATATCGACGGTTTTCCATATCTCGAACCCCTGACGAAGGTAAAAATGATAGGCTTTATTATTGCGGTTAACATTAAGCTCCAACAAACTAAATCCCAGTTGCAAAGCGAGCCGTTCAGCAAATAAAATGAAGTTCCCTCCATAACCTTTGCCTTGCTCTTCGGGCGACAAATACAACTTCTCAAGTCGCAGGACATCTGCCCCTTGTCGTTGTACAGCGGCAAAGCCAACCGTTTTTTCACCATCATTTCCGAGATAGAAAATTTGTCCACCATCCATAGCCTCAGCAATGCCCCTTTCCGTATAGGATCTATTCAACATAAAATCGATTTGTACATCGGAAAGCACCCCGGCATACCCTATCCGCCAACTACGATCCGCGACTCCCGCTATGAGCTGCCAGTCTCGCTTTGTTGCCTGTACGATCTTCATCACTTATATTTTCTCCCCGATAGCGACAAAATCGCCGGTATTCAAATCCACATAAAAAAAACCGTCGTCTTCCGTTTCAAACGTATCCACACTTATTTTCCGCAGGTTCACGAATGATTTGAGCGTATGCTCTGCAACAACTATACGTGTGCCCGCCACAACCCATTTTTCATAATGTTCGCGAACAAATACATAGCGAATTCCAGCACAAAACAAAACAACATTGATTCGGTCCGCCAGCGTAGACAATTCCTTGGGTATATAAGAGTTGACGATATTAACCGCTCCATAATCTTTAGCAATGAGATGGGTCACACAAGCAAGTACAAAATCCTGTGGTGATGATAGAATCTGAATTTCTTCTTGGGCATAAATCGCGGCATCGTTTGTACAAACGATGTCTACTTTTATTCCCTCAGCGAGTAAAAAGTCAACCGTGTACGCACTAGCAAGGACCGTAGGACTCCATTCCAGCAACTGACCGATATAGTCCGCCGGAAGATCCTGAATGGAACCAAGAATAAGCGCGGGCTCTTGATTTTCCCTAACAATATGGTGCGACGACATGATGTTGATAAAATGTAAACCACACGAGACCTCCCTTATAAGGATAAAGTCTAACAGCCGTTATCCTTCCAGTTGGCGGAGCGTTATATAGGCCATTAAACCGATACTTGTTTTTAGTGAACGTTCGTCCACATCAAACGCCGGAGTATGTACTGCAGAGGTTATTCCAGCTTCCTTATTACCTGTTCCGAGACGATAGAAACAGGCATCAACCTCCTGTGAATAGTATGAAAAATCTTCTGCGGCCGGCCAAATGTCGAGTTCGACAACATGGTCTTCTCCCAGATATTCCACCGCAAACGCTCGGGACGAGCTTGTTATCTTGGCCTCATTAATCAAAAACGGGTATCCCTTCCTCACTTCGAAGTCACAAGTAGCTCCCATACTTTCGGCTATTCCCACAGCCATCTTTACCATGCGCAAGTGTGCTTCCGCACGCCAGCTTTCGTCAAACGTCCGAAATGTCCCTTCAAGATAAACCTCATCGGGGATGACATTTGTTGCTCCATTTCCAACAATTTTTCCCCAGGAAAGTACCGTTGGAGTACGTGGATCTGCCTGACGACTCACGACCTGTTGCAAAGCGGTAATAATCTGTGCCGTAATGGCAATGGGATCAATATTCTGATGTGGATGCGCTCCATGCCCGCCACGGCCCTTTATGGTCATAAACAATTCGTCACACGAAGCCATATATTTTCCAGTCCGAAAGCCTACTTTTCCGGCTTCTATCAATGGCATAACATGCTGACCGATAATACCCACCGGCTCAGGGTTTCGTAAGACGCCTTCCTTAATCATGATCGATGCCCCGCCAGGTAGACGCTCTTCTCCAGGCTGAAAAATTAGTTTAACGGTTCCTGCAAATGTAGCTTTCATCGCGTTTAAAATCGCGGCTACACCAAGCAAAGACGCGGTATGTACATCATGTCCGCAAGCATGCATTACGCCGGCATGTTGTGAACCATATGACCGACCCCCCACTTCTTGAATCGGTAATGCGTCCATATCGGCACGCAACGCCAAGACCTTTCCTCCCACTTGCTCGCCGCGTATCAAAGCAACAACCCCTGTGCCTGCCATACTTTCGTAAGAAATACCTAGCCGGTCTAACTGTTGTTTAACAAATGCTGCCGTCTCATATTCTTCAAAAGACAGCTCCGGATATTGGTGCAAGTGTCGCCTCACTTGGACCGTTTCTTCAAAAAATTGCTCGGCTAGTGCTTCGATTTCGTCTTTTAGCATGGGATATGGCCTTTCTATTATTCGTAAACCCAAACGTTCTCAGTAAATACAAAAACGTTACTATATTGCGAGCGCAGCTCACGCATAAAACTGTTTGCTTCTGACCGGCTTCGAAAGTCGCCGACCTTCACCCGATAATTCGGCTCGCTATAACTTACATAGCTACCGAAATCTTTGTATTCTTGCTGAAAACGACTTTGTACCGCATACGCATCGTTTCGGCTAGAGCCAGAGTAAATTTGAACGCGAAATCCCCGAACTTGGACACGTTTCGCATTCTTCTTGTCAACGACCTTAGAGCCTAAGCTGACCATCCGGGCTGTCGTAGGATTGATCCCGTTTTCTGCTCTGAACGCTTGTAGTAAGTTGATCAAAGAATCTTTCTGAACTTCAACAATACCGTTCGATTGCGCTTTCGCCACGTGCGTTAGTCCACAAATAAACAAACCGATTATCAATCCCTTATATAACATTTTCTTTAAAATTTATTAACTGTTTTTTCCGTGACAGTTTTTATATTTTAATCCGGAGCCGCATGGACACTCTTCATTGCGTCCTACAGTTTGCTCTTTACGGATAGGCTGTGTTACTTGCTGCTCTCGTGTATCTTTGTCTTCTTCAGAAACACCCGTTGGTGATGTTAACTCTGCCTTACTCTCTTTCACCTGTGCTGGCTGTGCAGGAATTGGACGTGCAGCTTGTATGTTCTGTGGCTGCTGCTGTTGTCCAGGAATATCACCCTTGAATAGGAAACTCACTATCTCCTTATTCATGGAAGCAAGCATGCTCTTGAACAGGTTATACGCTTCCATTTTATAGATGATAATCGGGTCCTTTTGCTCGTAAACCGCGTTCTGAACGGATTGCTTCAAATCGTCCATCTCACGAAGATGCTCTTTCCAAGCCTCGTCAATTAACGCCAATACAATGCCTTTTTCAAATGATTTGAAAACCTCCTTACCGTTAGATTCTACTGCCTTCTGTAAGTTCGTCGCAACTTGTATGCCACGAATGCCATCGGTGAAAGGAACAACGACATTCTCGATCATGGCGCCACGTTCCGCTAACACATTGGTTAACACAGGTAATGTCTGCTCAGCGATATGCTGTGCTTTAGCATGATAATGCGTGATAATCTGCTGGAATAATCTGTCTGTCAATGCTTCCAAGTTTGTTTGAGCAAACTCTTCCGCTGAAATCTCTGGATTAACCGCGAACAGACGGATTACTTCGATTTGAAACTCTTCGTAATTTCCTCCTTCTTTAGCTTCCGCTAAGATATCTTCCACAACATCGAAAATGGTATTGTTTAAGTCAACATCTAAGCGCTCGCCAAACAACGCATTTTTACGTTTTGTATAGATTACCGTACGTTGAGAATTCATGACATCGTCGTATTCGAGCAATCTTTTACGAATACCAAAATTGTTTTCTTCAACTTTTCGTTGTGCCCGTTCGATAGATTTGGTGAGCATGCTATGCTGCATAACCTCGCCTTCTTCTACCCCCATCTTGACCATAATGTTGGAGATCCGCTCTGAGGCAAACAAACGCATAAGATTATCCTCTAGCGAGACAAAAAATTGAGAAGAACCAGGGTCTCCCTGACGTCCCGCACGACCACGTAACTGACGATCGACACGACGAGATTCATGCCGTTCTGTACCAATAATTGCCAAACCACCCGCTTTAATGACTTCGTCCGTCAATTTAATGTCGGTACCACGACCCGCCATATTCGTTGCGATCGTAACCTGCCCCGGCCGTCCCGCTTCTGCAACAATGTCTGCCTCCTTTTGGTGAAGTTTCGCGTTAAGAACATTATGTTTAATACCCCGTAATTTTAGCATCCGGCTCAATAGCTCGGATATTTCCACCGATGTAGTACCTACCAAAACGGGTCGTCCCTCTTCTGTCAAACGTTGTATTTCGGCCGCAACCGCATTATACTTTTCGCGAGCTGTACGATAAATGAAATCTTGTCGGTCATCGCGCTGTATAGGTCGGTTTGTTGGGATCTCTACCACATCTAACTTGTAGATCTCCCACAGCTCGCCAGCTTCCGTAGATGCTGTACCCGTCATGCCGGAAAGCTTGTGATACATCCGGAAGTAATTCTGTAAAGTAATCGTAGCATAAGTCTGTGTCGCATCCTCCACCTTCACGTTTTCTTTCGCTTCGATCGCCTGATGCAATCCATCCGAATACCGACGGCCCTCCATAATACGTCCGGTTTGTTCGTCAACAATCTTAACTTTACCTTCGTCCACAATATACTGATCGTCGATCTCGAACAAAGTATATGCTTTAAGCAACTGGTTTATGGAATGGATACGTTCCGATTTAATAGAGTAGTCTCGTAATAGTTCTTCTTTTTTCTGAGCTTTTTCCTCAAGGGATAATTCCGATTTCTCGATATCTGCAATCTCGGAACCTACATCAGGAAGGATAAAGAATGTAGGATCTTCACCGGAAGCGGTAATCAATTCTATTCCCTTTTCTGTAAGCTCTACCTGATTGTTCTTTTCGTCAATTACAAAGTATAATTCTGCATCGACCTTAGGCATGTTTCGGTTCTGCTCTTGCATATAGTAATTCTCTACCTTTTGCAAGAGTTGTCTATGGTTTCCTTCCGACAAAAATTTAATCAACGCCTTATTTTTCGGCAAACCGCGAAAAGCCCGTAATAAAGCCATACCTCCACCTTCGACGTCACTTTCTCCAGCAGCAATGGCCTTTTTGGCTTCATTGAAAACGGTATTGATATACGCTTTTTGAGCATTAACCAATCGTTCAATACGTGGTTTCAGCTGATAGAACTCGTGTTGATCCCCTCGAGGAATAGGACCCGAGATAATAAGCGGCGTCCTCGCATCATCAATTAGGACCGAGTCGACCTCGTCAATCATCGCAAAATGTAACTTGCGTTGCACCATTGCGTCTGGTGTCTGCGTCATATTATCACGCAAATAATCAAAACCAAACTCATTATTAGTACCATAGACAATATCGCTCAAATAGGCTTTTCGCCGCTGTGGAGAGTTCGGCTGATGTTTGTCAATGCAATCCACACTTAACCCATGAAATTCAAATAACGGACCGTTCCACTCCGAGTCACGACGTGCTAAATAGTCGTTCACCGTTACGATATGCACCCCCTGTCCAGTTAACGCATTCAAATAGGTAGGCAATGTTCCGACTAATGTCTTACCTTCACCGGTTGACATCTCGGCTATCTTTCCCTGGTGAAGAACGATACCCCCGATCAACTGTACATCGTAATGAACCATGTTCCACGTGACCTCAGTTCCTGCTGCAACCCAAGTATTCTTCCAAATGGCTTTATCCCCAGATATAACCACATTTGGCTTCCTGGCTGCCAGTTCTCGATCAAAATCAGTCGCCGTAACTTCCAACTCTTTATTTTCTGTCAAGCGTCGAGCGGTCTCTTTAACCACAGCAAATCCTTCTGGGAGGATTTCCAATAATATTTCTTCTAACTTTTTATCTCGGTCTTTCGTCAACTTATCAACCTTCTCATATAATTCGGTCTTAAGACCCATGTCGACATCATCTTTATCCGCCTCAGCCTTCAGTGTGGTTATTTCTTGGTCGATGTCTGCTAAGTATTCGTTGATTCGGTTTTTAAAGGTGTTGGTCTTTTCACGCAGTTCGTCGTGTGTCAGTGACGACAGCTTCTCGTACTCTTCTTTAATCTTGTCTACAATAGGTTGTATGGATTTGATATCTCGCTCAGACTTGCTGCCAAATAATTTGCTTAAAAATTTCAACATAATATTTTTTTATCTCAGTTTACCGCCGTGCAATAATGGCTCCAATCCTATTTTGCAGACATTTTGGCACTAATCGGGCAAATTTACTTATTACATGTGATAACTAACAGGATTACAAGTTATTTTTTTATTTCGTATGCTCAGGACAGTGGTCTTTTTGAAAAAGACTTTCTGCCCTTGCCATATGCATCGGATCCAACCGAACAATAATGCATTGGTCAATCAACGGTCTGTCAAAAACAGGTTGTTCCGTATTGCAGGGATTACACCCGAAGCAATGGCTCTGTCAAACATCTGTCCAATAGCTTTTCGTCCATCCGTGCCAAGATCTTCAGAATACGCGTTTACATAGAGTTCAATATGTTTATACATGACCGCTTCTTCCATTTCTTGGGCATGCGATCGGATATAATCTATTGCTGACTTGGGATGTGCAAAGGCAAATCGCACACTTTCTCGAATCAAAGCATTGATTTTGAGCTTTAGCTCCTGACCCAAGCTTCGCTTTACCACAATCCCGCCCAAAGGTATAGGATAACCGGTCGTACGCTCCCAAAAGTCTCCCAAATCCACGATTTTATGCAATCCCTTTTCTTGATATGTAAACCGATTTTCATGAATGATCAATCCTAAATCAATCGTCCCAGCTATCAGCGACGATTCGATATCGGAGAAAACAAGTTCTATTTTATTTGCTAATTCAGGAAATGCCAGCCCCAAAAGAAAGTTTGCTGTTGTGTATTTACCCGGAATACCAATCTTTAATGCCTTCTGTGTCTCGTCCAAAGCTTGCCCGGACGCCAGAGCGGCCTGTAACCGCCGAGCAACCTCAGCATCTTTAGTGATAAGCAAAGGCCCAACGCCAAAGCCCAAAGCACTCCCAGCATCTAGCAACTCATAATCATCCACCGCATAAGCAAAGGCATGATAGCTCAGCTTCGTAATATCCAATTTGCCTTGAAAAGCTTGTTGGTTTAGCGTTTCTACATCTTGGTAAGAAACGTCGAATGCCAATCCCTCTGTATCGATTTTATGATGAATCAACGCATCAAAAATAAACGTATCGTTTGGACAAGGAGAAAACCCCAATGTTAATGTCATGATTATAACTTTTCGTTTATGCCTAGGATAACCCCGCCTAAACCTGTTTACATAGATAATTTGTGAAAATACAGGAACAAAACCATCGCCAAAAAGGTAACGAAAACAATTCCATTTGCCGTACGACGTTGGTCTTGCGCCGCCCTATAAAAGAAACGGACCAATATAAGGTTAACTGCCGCAGCTACCGCATAAATTAACGCCGGCTTTGTGGAAACGTGATAGGACAAGTCTGTATAAACCATCACAAGATAAGCTACAGCAGGGGCACAGACACCAATTGCCATACCTAACCAAAAACTGTTTTTCATGGCTTTATTTCGAAGTTCCAAGAATTCAACTCGGTAATGGTATGGTGCGCTGTCATATCAAATTGTGTTGGAACAACCGACACATATCCTTGACTTAACGCAAAAACATCCGTATCTTCCCCTTTATCCAACAATTGAAATTTCCCCGTCATCCAAAAATACTCCCGTTGATAAGGATCCAAACGTTCATCAAACTCTTCAAACCATTTCGCTGTTGCTTGCCTGCATATTTTTATTCCTTTTATTTTATGGCTTATGTGTGGAAAATTCACATTTAACAACGTGGCTTTCTGCAAACCGTTTTTGAGCACCTGTTGCGCTATTGCGCGAAGATAAGGACGACAGTGCGAAAAATCGGCCTGATGAGAAAAATCATCCAGTGAAAATCCAATGGAAGGAATACCTTCGATCGCCCCTTCAACAGCCGCCGACATCGTCCCAGAATAAAGCACATTGATCGAATAGTTCAATCCATGGTTAATCCCCGAAACGCATAAATCGGGCTTCTTTCCTTTGAAAATCTTATTAACAGCTAATTTCACACAGTCTACAGGTGTCCCCGAGCACTTATACATATCAACACCATCATACAAGTCTATCTTATCTAGACGCAGAGGCCGCCCGATGGTAATAGCATGCCCCATACCGGATTGTGGGCTGTCTGGAGCGACAACAACAACCGTCCCTATTTTCTGCATTTCTTCCAGTAAAACCTTAATCCCTGGCGCAGTAATTCCGTCATCGTTTACTACCAAAATGGTTGGGCTCTTCTTCGTCATAGTGCGAATTTAGAAAAAAGTGCGCAGAACTTCACCCACTCTCTACGCTTTTGTCTTCAACAAAGGACAACACAAGAACGACACTATCTAAGACTTGACTAAGAGCAAGAAATAGACAAAAATTACTATAGTAATACAAGAAAAATACGTCTTTTTAATCCATTTTTAGGAAGGATCTCGATTCCGCTCTTGGAAATTTATTAATAATAAATAGGAAGAGGTGCCAGAAACGAGCACCTCTTTTCTGATTAAGATAAAACCACTATCCTAAACTCTTCAACCAATCGACCACTTCTTCTCTCGTTTTACCTAACTTCTGTTGGATTCTCCCCAACAACTCGTCGTCTTTTCCCTCCTCATATTTCAGATCATCATCTGTCCAATCGGCGTACTCTTGCTTTACTTTTCCTTTAAGTTCGTTCCACTTACCTTTTAAATCTAATTTATCCATAGTTTCTTTTTTTTCTATTTAAATAAACAAATGGCAAAAAGAAAAGTTTGTTAATCTTGCAAATGCCGTTGTTGTCCTCCATGTGATCTTTGGCAACGTTTCCGAAGATTCACTACCTATTCCGGCGAATAAGCCTTATCTTAGACTAATTATCAATCTTTGTTTATTTTAATTATTATGAGTCACACTATTTTCGAAAGTAGGTATGCCATCGGACCAAACGAAACCAAATCGCTAGACACCCAGGGCCTTCGTGAAAACTTTCTTATAGAAACCGTGTTTGAGGCAGACAAAATTCACTTTGTATACACGCACTACGACCGCTATATGGCTGGCGGCGCAATGCCCGTTGAGGGTCCTTTAAAATTGGAGACAATAGACGAACTTTTGAAAGAGCCATTCTTTTTGGCTCGTAGAGAATTGGGCGTAATCAACGTAGGTGGCGCTGGAACCATAGAGGTAGATGGTACAACATACGAAATTGGCCACAAAGAAGCCTTGTATGTGGGTAAAGGAGCGAAGGAGGTCATATTCAGCAGCAAGGATGCATCGAATCCAGCAAAGTTCTATTTAAACTCAACTCCTGCACATCAATCATACCCCACTAAACAGGTAACCAAAGCAGAGGCAAATAAAATAGAACTTGGTTCGTTAGAAACTGCCAATCATCGTACCATCAATCAAATGCTATTAAACAAGGTCGTGGATACCTGTCAATTACAGATGGGCATGACCGAACTTAAGCCAGGTTCCGTATGGAACACCATGCCATCCCATACGCACGATAGACGTATGGAAGTATATTTTTATTTTGAAGTGCCAGAGGGTCAGGCAGTATCTCACTTCATGGGACCAATTAACGAAACAAGACATATATGGATGCAAAATGAACAAGCTATCATTTCTCCTCCTTGGTCTATACATTCCGGTGCTGGAACAAGTAACTATACGTTCATTTGGGGCATGGCTGGTGAAAACCTAGACTATGACGATATGGACAAATGTGCGATCACCGAACTACGATAACCAGGATGAGCAAGATTTCTCTGCTGCTCTTGGCCTGCAGTATGCTTTCTTCTGCAAGTTTTGGACAAAAAAAGATCAGAGTGTCCAATACACTGGATATGCCCAGACAGGAGATTATCAGCATCCCATATGTCACCTTCACCAAGCATTTTGGTGTAGACTCGCTGTTTCGTGTGACTTCCGAGGAAACAACGGAGCAAATGCTCCACCAATTAGAAAAACTCGGAAAGCAAACTCCACAATACGTATTGATCGCCGTGTCCGTACCCGCACAGTCGACCATGAATCTGATCGTAACTGCAAGTGAAAAAAAACCTTCCTTCCCTCAAAAAACGTTCGCTCGTTTCGTTCCGGAACGGTTTGATGATTTCGCATGGGAAAATGATGTTGTCGCTTTTCGCATGTATGGAAAAGCATTGGAAGGACGCGCCGACAATGCACAGGGAACGGATTTTTGGGCAAAACGCACGGAAAAACTGATCATTAATAAATGGTACCTGGAGAATGATTACCATACCGACCATGGTGAGGGATTAGACTATTATGCAGTAGGACAAACGCTGGGCGCCGGAGATCTTGGACTTTATCTGGGTGATAGTGTTCGCTATACGAAACATTATAGAGCGTACGAAGTTCTTGACAACGGCCCGATACGGACCACATTCAAACTGACATTCGAACGAGAAAATATCCACGGACAGAACATCTCCGTTGTAAAAACGATTTCACTAGACGCCGGACAACACTTCAATAAAATAGTACTCGCGATCAACAATGAGCAGGCAAAGAAAACGCCAATTGTTGTTGGGCTTGTAAAACGATCGGAAGAGCGACCAATATACTTATATAACAAAAAGAATAAGGCCCTGACATATTGGGAACCGGATATAAAAAGCCATGGACAAACTGGAACCGCGCTGATCATTCCGGAAGGAAAAGTCCATTTTATAGCGGATGACAAGAAGCAATTTTTACTCCGAACAACGGCGACCAATGGGAAACCTTTTGTCTATTATAGCGGTGCTGCATGGAACAAAGCGGGAAAGATAACTTCAGCAGAGTCTTGGCAGGAAAACGTACAAAACAGGGCGTCACAAATGAAAGAACCTCTTCAGGTAACGTTACAATAAATACTTGATTTTTTAATTTTTGAATTTATCACTATGTCTATTTTAAATACATTCGATCTTTCTGGAAAGGTCGCTTTAGTTACTGGATGCAAACGGGGGATAGGAAAAGCCCTGGCAGAAGCACTAGCGGAAGCTGGCGCAGATGTCATCGGCGTATCCGCTACGTTAGAGCTGGAACATTCAAAGGTTGCACAGGCAGTGGAATCTTTGGGAAGAAAGTTCTACGCTTATCAATGTGATTTTTCAGACCGATCATCTTTGTATGCTTTTATTAACCAAGTAAAAAAAGATCATCCGGTAATTGATATTCTATTTAACAATGCCGGAAACATCCTGCGCAAGCCGGCCGCTGAGCATCCCGATACATACTGGGACGAAATCATCGAAATAAATCAGAACGCACAGTTTATTTTGACCCGCGAGATCGGAAAAGAGATGATTTTACGTGGAGCCGGAAAAGTAGTGTTTACCGCTTCGTTACTTACATTTCAAGGAGGAATAAATGTTCCTGGGTACGCGGCATCCAAGGGCGCCATAGGTTCATTAACCAAAGCTTTTGCCAACGAATGGGCCAGTAAGGGCGTCAATGTCAATGCCATTGCTCCCGGTTATATTGCAACGGATAATACAGAAGCCTTACGCGATGATCCGGACCGCTCTGCTTCTATTCTCTCTCGTATTCCTGCTGGCCGTTGGGGCGAACCTCAAGATTTTAAAGGACCGGCTGTATTCCTAGCCTCGAAAGCGTCCGATTATGTGCACGGTACAATCTTGACGGTAGACGGCGGATGGATGGGACGTTAACTAACAAAGGGAGCGAAAATGTGCTCCCTTTCCTTTTAAAGGGAATAAAGTCCCTTTTTTTCTATAAACTCAATTACGTTGTCAGGGGTATAAAAACGAATATTTTTCTTGTCTCGAATCGACTTTCGTAAAAATGTAGACGACAGCTCCAAAAGCGGCGTATCTGTTAGTTGAACGGCCGGATGATCTTTCAGAATGCCACCGTCGTATCCGGGTCTCGGATAAACCACAATGGGATAATCGCGAAGAATAATATCGGCATTCTTCCATTTGGGCAAACCCTCCAGGTTGTCTGCTCCCATAATCAAAGCGAATTCTTTCAACGGATAACGTTCCCTTAGGTGGGTGAGCGTGTCGATTGTGTACGACGGTTGTGGCAAATTAAATTCAACGTCCGAGGCTCGTAATCGATCTTCACCATCAATGGCCAAGTTCACCATTTCCAGTCGATCATACATGTTTCCCAAGCTCTTTTTTTCCTTAAATGGATTATGGGGGGAAACGACAAACCACACTTCATCTAGATCTGTAAAATTAGTCATGTAATTGGCTATGATCAAATGACCCACATGGATCGGATTAAAAGAACCAAAAAACAGACCTACTTTTGACATATTCTAGTTCGCTAAAAAATCTAAAACAAGCCTTTCGGCTTCCTCACATGCCGTGTCCAAATCGAAATTATTAAGGACAAGATCAAATTTACCGGAATAGGTTAGCTCAGAAGCTGCTTTTGCGAAACGTTCTTGCAATTTTTCTTCCGAATCCGTACCACGTCCACGCAAACGCTCCTTCAAAACCTCCAAAGACGGTGGATTCACAAAAATAGACAATGCTTGTTCCGGAAATTTCGACTTTAACCGAACACCGCCTACGACATCGATATCGAAAATAACTGACTTGCCGGATTTCCATATACGCTCAACTTCCTTACGCAGTGTCCCGTAAAAGGTACCGGAATACACCTCTTCAAATTCAATAAACTCCTGTTTCGCGATCTTATGTAAGAAATCGTCTTTGCTGATAAAATAGTAGTCTTTACCGTCAACCTCTCCTTCTCTTGGTGGTCGTGTACTCGCCGAAATCGAGAAGGCTATTTTATCACCATGCTTAGCCAATAAACGCTTCACGATCGTCGTTTTACCAGCACCTGATGGCGCAGAAAATATAATTAATTTGCCACTCATCTTTCCTATAGCACGTTAAGCAATTGTTCCTTAATTTTTTCAAGTTCTTCCTTCATACGCACAACGATCTGTTGAATATGGGCATCGTTAGCTTTGGATCCTAGTGTATTAATTTCCCTGCCCATTTCCTGCGAGATGAACCCCAGTTTCTTTCCATTTGAATCACTCGCATTCAAAGCTTGGATAAAATAATTGCAGTGACTTCGTAGCCGAACCTTCTCCTCGGTAATGTCGAGCTTATCAATGTAAAATATGATTTCCTGTTCAAAACGGTTCATATCCACGTTTTCTTTCCCAACAGTCTCGTCCAAATAGTGGTGTATTCGCTCCCGGATAAGCGGAATCCTGTTCCCTTCCACTCGCTCCACTTCTGTCAGATGAGTGAGAATAAGCGCTACACGAGCCTCTAGGTCGTTTTTCAAGATTTTTCCTTCGTCCTGACGAAAAGTATTGAAACGCTCCACCGCATGATAGAAAGCATCCATTAGAACCTTTCCTTCTTCTTCATCCACGACGTCCTCATTAGACGTCACCACCTCAGGCATATTTAACGCCATTTCAAATAGAGCTGCATTTTTTTCTCCTACCTGAAAGGCTATTTCCTGTAACTGTTTATAATATTTCGTTAATAACGCACCATTAATAGATGACGCTTTTGCTGTTTGATCAACATATTCAACCGTCACGATCACGTTCACCTTACCACGTTCAATCAACTTGCTCGATTCAGAACGAATACTAAATTCCCGATCAGACACCGCTTTCGGCAACCGAAGACTCAGCTCAAGAAATTTGGAATTCAGGGATTTTAACTCGACGGTATATTTTACCTTCCCATTCTCCTGAGAACCTATACCATACCCTGTCATGGATTTTATCATATGCAAAGGTATGAAAAAAATCAACTACCAATCATGCTTGGCGATAATTACACTTAAGTATGTCTGATAAGCGGAACCGTTTGGAACACGAACAAAACCGATTCCAATATCGTATAATGAACCATTCCACGCATCCATACCTAATACGTGCTTTCGATGCATAAAGCCGGGTGATCCACGACCGATAATAAATGCTTTAATTCCGTCCACGGCAGACGCATGATTTGCCGCTATGGACTCAAAATTGTTTGCCGAACGCTTTTTTGTCCAATCTTTATTTAGCGTGTAACCGGCCTTGACAATATAATAGTTTGGCCCAATACCTTCTGGATTAGTATGGTCAAAATAATTTCGTTCAGCCATATCCCTAGCCCTATACTCCGCCACACGTGCCAATTGATTGTTCCATCTCAATCTTATCTTAGAAACCTGCGACGAATCAAAACGGACACCCAACTGCCGCATCATTTTTGTAGGGTTAGACCGGAATGCCATTAAATAGGCGAAGGCTTCCTTGGCTTCCCGCTTTTCAACATATACTCGCTTACGTTGTCCATATAAAAAGTTAACAAAAAATACCAATAGAAAGATCCAAATGACACGCATATACATTTTCGTTTAAAAAATAGACTTCACTCGTCATCTAACGTTTAACGATAAAATTATTATATATGCGGTTCTGTATTCGGTTCCTCTACCATCAAAAAAAGGAAACATTATGCTTCCTTCTTCTTCGTATTCATTTTTTCTTTGGCGACCTCTATGAGTGGAGGTAATAGCGAGAGCAATATAATTGCAAAAATCACAATGGTAAAGTTATCTTTGATAACGGGTAGTCCTCCGAAAAAGTACCCAATAAACAAAAACCCGGTCACCCATAAAATAGCGCCCACCACATTGTATGAGGCAAACTTTTTATAGGACATCGATCCTACCCCAGCGACAAATGGAGCAAAGGTCCGCACGATAGGAACAAAACGCGCATAAATAATCGTCTTCCCCCCATATTTCTCGTAAAATCGCTCAGTCTTCTCCAAGTACTCCTTCTTCAAGAATCGATATTTTCCACTAAATGCTTTGGGTCCAATGTACTTTCCAATATGATAATTGACCATATCTCCTAGTATTCCGGCAACCATCAACAAAACCCACATCAAAAAGATATTCAAATCGGTTTCTGGTTTGGCTATAATCGCTCCTGCAGCAAATAATAAGGAGTCTCCCGGTAAAAAAGGAGTAACGACTAAACCTGTTTCCGCAAAAATAATAAGAAACAGAATAAGGTACGTCCATGTTTGATAATCGTTTACAATCTCAACAAGATGCTTGTCGATGTGTAAAACAAAATCGATAATTGAATATACTATTTCCAAGGCTTAGATATTATTTAACATAACTGGCATGACCAACATCAAAATATCTTCGTTGTCTTCCTTAATAGCTGGTATCAATAACCCTGCCCGGTTAGGCGTGCTCATCTCGATAACAACTTCGCTTGAACTCAGATTATTCAACATCTCCACTAAGAATTTAGCGTTGAAACCGATTTCCATATCCTGCCCCTCAAACTGACAGCTCAACCGTTCATGAGCTTCATTAGAAAAGTCGAGGTCTTCCGCCGAAATATGCAGTTCACTTCCGGAAATTTTCAGTCGAACTTGATGTGTCGTTTTATTAGCAAAAATCACGACCCGACGCAACGTATTGAGAAACAAAAGTCTATCTACTGTTAATTTATTCGGATTGACCTGTGGGATAACAGCTTCATAATCTGGATAACGCTCATCAATCAGCCGGCAAATAAGATGTATATTTCCGAACTGGAAAAACGCATTGGTATTATTGTATTCTATGGAAACAATCGTATCATCCGATGGCAAAGACGATTTTAGCAACGTAAGTGCTTTTTTCGGTAAAATTAACGATGTCGGTTTTTCAGAACCAATGTCCGTACGGCGATAGCGTACCAATTTATGCGCATCCGTGGATACAAAAGTGATATTTTGTTCGGCGAGCTGCACCAAAACGCCAGACATTGCCGGCCGGAGCTCATCATTACTCACGGCAAAAATTGTCTTGTTGATCGCTTCTGCAAGAATAGATGCTCCCAACGTTACGGTTGAGACATTGTCGACAACTGGAATTTTAGGAAAATCGTCTGCGTTCTCACCACTAAGCTTATATTTACCGTCACCAGCGCTTATCTCAATGGCCAATGTATTCGTATCCACCGAAAACGCGACAGGCTGATCAGGAAGTGTCTTTAATGTTTCAATCAAAATCTTAGAGGGCATGGCAACTCTTCCTTCTTCCTTCGCCTCAATTTGTAAAGAGGTGACCATGCTTGTTTGAAGGTCCGTCGCAGAGATCGTTAACAAATTATCTTTGATCTCGAACAAGAAATTTTCAAGGATGGGAAGGACCGTACTACTACTCGATGCCCCGCTAATTGCTTGTAATTGTTTTAATAAAATTGACGTGGATACAATAAATCTCATTTCCTGAATTTTATAGATTTTTATATGCAATATTACAGAAAAGAATCTACATTTTCTAAACTACCTCCGTGTTAATTCTCATCACAAACTAATTAATTAGTACATTTGTGGCATCAAAATATGCAGTTTAAAGATATCATCGGTCAAGAGCACACGAAATCTCATCTTATACAGACGGTTAAAGACAACCGGGTGAGCCATGCTCAACTTTTTCTTGGACCGGAAGGCGCTGGTGGCCTTGCTTTGGCCGTCGCTTATGCGCAGTACATCAATTGCGAAAATAAGCATGCAAACGATAGCTGCGGGTCTTGCAATTCCTGCAATAAATATCAAAAACTTATTCACCCTGACCTACACTTTTCCTATCCCTTCTTTGCAAAGGGAAAAGACGAGGTTGCTGTCACCTATATCGAAGAATGGAGAAAGTCCTTCTTAGCCAATCCGTATATGGGATTAGATTTTTGGAGAAAAAATCTTGATGCTGAAAACAAACAAGCGAATATCAATATCGCAGAAGCACACGATATCATCAAAAAATTAAGTTTAAAAGCATTTGAAGCAGAATACAAAGTCCTCATCATGTGGCTACCTGAATTTTTAGATGTTCAAGGAAACGCTTTGCTTAAACTTATTGAAGAACCCCCAGCCAAAACGTTGTTTTTGTTAGTTGCCGAAAATCAGGATCGAATATTAAACACGATTATTTCTCGTACGCAGCTCATTAAAGTGGCTAAGCTAGATCACGACGCCATCAAACATTATTTATGCATGGAGAAAATGGTGCTGCCGCAACGAGCAAACGAGATCGCCTTTATTGCAGACGGCAATTTACAGGCCGCTTTGGATTTGTTGGAAGAAGACACAAACCCTTATTTTGAACTTCTTCTTGCCTGGTTGCGCTGTATTGTGACAGATGCCGGATTGAATATCATTCGAATGTGCGAAGAGGACTTCCCGAAATTAGGCCGTGAAAATCAAAAAAATTTCTTACTTTATGCCATTCATATGTTGCGACAGATTATACTGACACAACAAGGAGTGCAAAGTCTCGTGCTTTTACAGGGACAGGAGCTGGATTTCGTTCAAAAATTCAGCGAAAATTTCAAGTCGGAACAATTGGAATGGACAATCGATCTATTGGAAAAAACACACTACAAAGTAGAGCGGAATGCCAATCCTAAAATTTTATTTTTAGATTTATCTTTACAATTAGTTTTAATATTTAAATATCAAACGTTCCCTCAAGGGACTCAATATATATAAAGGAGGAAAATATGGGATGTGGCAGTTGCTCATCCGGAGGCGGGTGCGGTAGTAGTTCAGCTACTACAGGAAAAACCCCTGCAGGATGCCAAAACAATGGTTCTTGCATGACTAGCGGATGTAATAAATTAGATGTATACGATTGGCTGTCCGATATGGATTTGCCATCTAACTATAAACCTTTTAACATTGTGGAAGTAAGATTCAAAGGATCTCGTAAAGATTTTTACGTGAATACCGATAATCTATACTTAGAAATGGGCGAAATGGTTGCTGTGGAACCAACAACTGGTGGGTACGATATTGGACACGTATCATTGACAGGCGAACTGGTACGCTTACAGCTCAAAAAGAATAACCTCACCGCCGATTCGGTTTTAAAAAAAATATACCGAAAAGCCAGTGAAACGGATATCCAAAAGTATAATATAGCAAAAGATCTGGAATGGGAAACAATGCACAAAGCCCGTAATCTGGCGCTTGAATTGGGGTTATCCATGAAAATTTCTGACGTCGACTATCAAGGAGATAAAACCAAAGCGACCTTCTACTATACCGCAGAAGGACGTGTGGATTTTCGTGAATTAATCAAAAGAATGGCTGAGGCCTTTCGGATTCGCATAGAGATGCGTCAAATCGGCATGCGTCAAGAGGCCAGCCGACTTGGCGGCATTGGATCCTGCGGCCGTGAACTGTGCTGCTCTACATGGTTAACAGATTTTAAAACCGTTTCTACTGCTGCCGCCAGATATCAAAATCTGTCGCTGAACACACTTAAACTTGCTGGGCAATGTGGTAAGCTTAAATGCTGCCTCAATTACGAGCTTGACAGTTATATGGACGCATTACGGGATATTCCTACTAATGTTGATCGCTTAGATACCGAAGGAGGCACTGCGTACCTTCAAAAAACAGATATATTCAAAAAAATCATGTGGTATTCTTATCCTGGAGCGGAGAACTGGATACCATTAGAGGTCAGCAAAGTCCGCGACTATGCGGAAATGAACAGGGGTGGTAGAAAGATTCAGGATATAAAAGTAACAGTAGAAACCAAAGAAATACAAAAACCTGTATCCTACGACTACGAAAATGTGGTCGGACAAGATTCTTTAACCCGATTGGATGACAAAAGCAAACGGAAGAAAAGAAAGAAATCCAAGACGAAAAGAGAAAGCTCCGTAGAAAATAAAACTGCAGAAGTAAAAAAAGGAGAGCCCAGAAAAACAGAACCAAAAGAGAGCAAAGGACCAGATTTGATTGCAACTTCCGAGGAGACAAAACAAGCTTCCGCCAACAGGCCTAAAAAGAGATTTAATCGGAATAAAAACAGAAACAAAAATAAACCCAGTGAAGGCAATCCTGGAGGAGGGGCGTCATAATAGCCGCTGTTAAACAAAAAGACACTTTTGCAGACGGAAATTCTCGGGAGCTTTTTAGATGTATGATCGCATGAAAATGTTAAAGCCGTTTGTTATGGGAATGGTCACTATGCTAGCGTTAGCATGTGGTGACCAGCACTTTTTTGAAAAAAATGTAGCAATACCGAACAGAAGTTGGAATTATAGCGAGATGCCAAAATTCGAAGTGGCCATTACAGATAATAAAGCGACATACGACATCTGGATCAATGTCAGGAATACAGGCGAATATAATTACGCAAACCTATTTCTACTGGTACACGAGAATGGTCCTAAACTACGGGATACAGCTTTCCGATATGAATTAAAACTAGCGGAAGTTGATGGACGATGGACCGGAAAAAGTGCGGGGTCACTATATGAAAACCAATTACTGCTGAAGGAAAATTTTTCCTTTCCTGATACCGGAAAATATACGTTTGCTGTAGAACAAAATATGCGGGAAAATCCATTACGGGATATAACCGATATTGGAATCAAGATCAAAAAACGGTAATGATCACCTTCGTGCGTTGGCTACTTTTTCCTTTTACCTTGCTTTACGCGAGCATTGTTTGGTTTCGAAACAGATTATTTGACGTTGGTTGGATAAAGAGCACATCCTTCGATATTCCTGTGGTGATCATTGGCAATCTCGCAGTCGGTGGCACGGGTAAGAGTCCTATGACAGAATATATATTACGCATACTGAACAACGCGGTCTCCGTAGCTGTCTTAAGCAGAGGCTATGGAAGAAAAACAAAAGGATTTCGCTGGGTAAAGGTGTCAAACAACGCAACGGAAGTTGGGGATGAACCTCTACAAATAAAGCGAAAATTTCCAGATACCCCAGTCGCTGTATGCGAAGACCGCGTGTTTGCGGTTAAACAGTTGGAAAAAAATCACCATGCTGTACTACTAGACGATGCTTTTCAGCATCGGGCATTAAGGCCCTCATATAGCATATTACTCTTCGATTATCAGTCTCTACTAGGACCTATCATACCCTTACCCACAGGTAATTTTAGAGATCTATTAAAAGAAAGCAGGCGTGCCGACATCATCGTAGTTACAAAATGTCCAAACAACATAGACCCAACAAGTCTATTGCACATAAAGACTCGATTAGAAAAACACACGGCAGCAACGATATTCTATGCGAATATAACATATATGCCGATCCGTAATGGGGCTGGCGAGATTATATCGGCAGATCAGCTTTCAAAGATGGATGTATTAGCAGTGACTGGTATAGCTAATCCCTCTCCCATGCTTCGTTTTCTTGAGCCGAAGGTCAGACAACTCAAACATATTTCTTTTCCTGATCACCACTCGTTTTCAACGGCAGATCTACAGCGGATCGATCAGACATTTGTGCAGATAGATTCCGAACATAAAATGATCGTCACCACGGAAAAAGACTACCAGCGTCTTCCTGAGTCTTTTTTAAAAAAACTTCCGATATATATCCTCCCCATCGAACAGCGAGTACTATTTGGGCAATCTGAACAATTTGAACAACTTATAAAACAAGCGTTTGAAAGATACAGAAGTGTTAATTAATATTAATGTACGTTAAACTATCCTAAATAAAGGATTGATTATAAACGATTTTGTCTATTTTGATTTAAATTTATACGGATAAACACCGTGTAAAATGAAAAATCTACAAGCATGTATAATCTGCCTGATACTAGGAATTAGCATCAGCTTCGCGCAAGAACGGCAAGGTCGCGGAAACTTTCGAAATCAGAACCCGGAACAACGTGCGAAACAAATCACCGAACGATTAACCGAAGCCTTAAAATTGGAAAAGTCTCAACAAGATTCGATTTACAAATACGCTTTTAATCAAGCCACGGATGACAAAATCGTTGAGACAGAAAATGGTGACAGAGAAGCGCTAAGACAGTCGTTGAAACAGAACCGAGATAAATATAATAATAAGATAAAATCGTTTTTGACGTCGGAACAACAGCAAAAATACGAAGAGCTTCAGAAGCAACGCACAGAAAGAAGACCAAGGAAAAACCAATAAGTGAGTTTTTGGTTGATTAGAAGAGGTGTCCAAGTAATGGGCACCTTTTTTTTACCGTTTCTTTTATGAATAATTGCCAAAAAATCGAATGGATCTCTTTCCGAGATTGAACACAGCGTAGAATATCTCTTCAGTTGTCCGATCCCCGATAATGTGCAAGTTTGTGTTAAGTAGTGTTAAATTGTAACATACCTGATACATACACATACTAAATCCCCCATTTTCTCTGTTATTAATCAAAAGAAGTTATTAGTATGGTTTAACATAAAATAGAAGTCATGAAAAAATTATTTTTAACAGGTATCAGTTTGCTTTTTGCAGTAACATTAACATTCGCACAAAGCAACCCCGAAGAAGCAACTAAACAGGAAGTAACGGAATTAACCGAAAAGCTAACATTGACTGAAGATCAACAAAAAACGATTTTTGACATTGTATTGGAGGGAACAAAAGCCAAAGAAGCAGTTAAAGCCGATGCTACCCTGTCTCCAGAAGTCTTGGCAGAATCATTAAATAAATTACAGGCAACGACAGACGCTCAGGTCGCCGAGAAACTATCGGATGAACAAAAGCCACTCTTTGAAAAAATAATATCAGAACGCCCAAAAGAAACGACTCCGACACCGATTCAAACACCGGCTCAGCCAGTGCAGCCTCAACAACCAGGACAGCCAATGCAGCCGCAGCAGCCTATGAACCAATAAAAAAGTAGCGTTAATAATAAATCTCTAACATCAGATCCTTTTTAGGAACATTTAGCAAATGTGAAAGGGAGCCGCGAGGGCTCCCTTTCTTATGTAGTAAGGTTTTCGTATAATGCTTCTCAAAAAAAGCGAAATCATAAGATTTCGCTTTTACATTCAAAAATTTAAACAAGATAGTTAGGAAGTTTTCAACTTTTTCTGAATATCCTGAACATATGTCTTAAATTTCTTATCCGTCTCAATCAAATCCTCCACCGTCTGGCAAGCATAGATTACCGTAGAGTGGTCACGCCCTCCGAAAAAGCTACCGATAGACTTCAATGACGATTTGGTATGATTCTTCGCCAGATACATGGAAATTTGCCGTGCTTGTACGATCTCCCGCTTACGAACTTTAGATTTCACCATTTCTACCGGCACCTCAAAATACTCACACACCAATTTTTGGATGTATTCCATGGAAATCTCCTTGTGTGTATTTTTCACGAAATTCTTCAACATCGATTTCGCGAGGTTGAGATCGATGTCCTTTTTGTTCAGCGTCGACTGCGCTAACAAAGATACCATTGCACCTTCCAGCTCGCGAACACTATTGTCAATTTGCGTGGCAACATATTCTACCACATTCTCCGGAAGTTCAATTCCATCGGAATACATTTTTTTCTTCAAGATAGCCATCCGTGTTTCCAAATCTGGAATTTGGATATCTGCAGACAATCCCCACTTAAATCTACTCAATAAGCGCTCTTCCAAACCTGATAGATCTTTCGGTGCCTTATCCGAAGTAAGAATAATTTGCTTGCCAGATTGATGTAAATGGTTAAAGATATGAAAGAAAATATCTTGCGTTTTTTCTTTGCCCGCAAAATTGTGTACATCATCCATAATAATTACATCCATCGCCTGATAGAAATTGACAAAATCATTGATGGTATTATTTTTCAATGAATCGACAAATTGCTGGCAAAATTTCTCACATGAAACATAAATAACAAGCTTATCTGGCAAATTCTTCTTAATCTCATTGCCGATAGCTTGTGCCAAGTGGGTTTTTCCCAATCCAACATCTCCATACACCATCAACGGATTAAAAGAGGTTCCTCCAGGCTTATTTGCCACAGCAAATCCTGCTGAACGAGCCAAACGATTACATTCCCCTTCAATAAAATTATCGAACGTATAATGATGGTTTAATTGAGGATCAACCTGTAACTTTTTCAAACCCGGAATAACAAACGGATTTTTGATATTCTTGTTCAATGCTACAGGCACAGGAATAGATTGTTTTTTACCTTCCGCACCATTTCCATTTGAAGGAATGTTAGTCGTGTACGGGGTATTAGCAGAAGATTTATCTACGATGATGTTATATTCTAATCGTCCTTGTTCTCCTAAAAATTTCTTTATCGTTTTACGGAGAATTCCGACGTAGTGCTCTTCCAACCACTCGTAGAAAAATACAGAAGGTACTTGAATAGTCAAAACGTTTCCATTTAGACCTACCGCTTTCACAGGCTCAAACCAGGTCTTGAAACTTTGCGCAGGAATATTGTCTTTTATGATTTGCAGACAGCTATTCCAGACACTTGTACACGTTTTTTCCATTCTTAAATTGTTAATAACTTGAAAACCAATATTTGACAAAAAAATTGTTTAAAACTTTCTCTTAAGACGAAGATGACAAAAAAAATTGAGCTAAAAAACTAAAATGTTAAAAAAACATTAACAAATTGTAAATCAATATTTTAAGCTTATTTTTAAGGTAGTTTTTTGCTAAATTATAGCAACAATTTTTATTTTTCAACAACCGATTTTTTAGATCGTTCCTGAACTTTTTTTATTCAAAAATGTACTAAAATCAATCGCTGATGTGGAAAACTATTTAGCTAATCTTCGATTTAAATATACGACTTTTACAAGCTCAAAAAAAGGGAAGATTTGTTAAATCTTCCCTTTCCTTTTTTTACGTATTGAATAGTTAGGAGACCATCGAATCTGTACGTATACTCCGAGCCAGTTTTTTGGAAGTGGCTATTATCCCTACGGAATCGTAACCGCATAATTTCCAAAGCTCTGCTTGTTCTCCATGCTCGACAACTTCGTCCGGAATACCCAGTCGGACAATTTCCGCCTGATAGCCATGATCAGCCATAAATTCGAGTACAGCAGATCCAACACCACCCAGCAGAGTACCATCTTCCACGGTTATCACTTTACGATAGGTACTGAACACCTCATGTAAAAGTTCCTCATCTAACGGTTTTGCAAAACGTAAATCATAATGTGCTGGATAAATTGCCTCTTGATTTAACAGTTGCACTGCTTTCACCACTTCATTACCAATGGCGCCAAAACTCAATATAGCTAGCTCTTCCCCATCATTCACCTTTCGGCCTTTGCCGATGCTTATCTCTGCGAACGGTCGTTTCCAGTCAACCATAACTCCATTTCCTCGAGGATAACGTATAACGAATGGACCTTTTTCAGGTAACTGCGCCGTATACATTAGGTTCCGTAATTCTTCTTCATTCATAGGTGCTGACACCGTAAGATTAGGTATGCACCGCATAAAGGCAATATCATATGCTCCGTGATGGGTCGGGCCGTCAGCACCAACTAACCCAGCTCTGTCCAAACAAAAAACCACCGGTAAATTTTGTAAGGCTACGTCATGGATAACTTGATCATAGCCTCGCTGCATAAAGGACGAATATATATTACAGAAAGGTATTAATCCTTGCGTCGCCAGCCCTGCACTAAACGTTACTGCATGTTGTTCTGCTATACCCACATCGAAAGCTCGATCGGGCATAGCCTTCATCATAATATTCATAGATGAACCAGAAGGCATAGCCGGTGTAATTCCCATGATCTTACCGTTCGATTCGGCAAGTTCTACCAAAGTGTGTCCAAAAACATCTTGAAATTTAGGCGGCTGTGGTTTGTCACTCACGCTTTTCTTAATCTCGCCAGTTATCTTATCAAATAGTCCGGGAGCATGCCATTTTGTTTGATCTTTCTCTGCAAGCGCGTACCCTTTCCCTTTAACAGTCACTGCATGCAAAAGCTTAGGGCCGGGTATATGCTTTAAATCTTCTAGAGTCTTCGCCAATTTTACCACATCGTGCCCATCAACCGGTCCAAAATATCGGAAATTCAGCGATTCGAATAAATTAGCATTTTTTAATAAGGTACCTTTGATGCTCTGTTCAAGCTTCTTCGCCCATCCATAGGCATCAGGCCCTTTTTTGGAAATCTTAGCCAGCACAGCCACCAACTCGTCTCTAAATTTATTATAACTTTTCGACGTTGTAATGCTCGTTAGGTATTCCTTCATCGCTCCTACATTCGGATCGATAGACATACAGTTGTCATTTAAAATAACGAGCAGGTTCGATTTTTCGATCCCAGCATGGTTTAACGCCTCAAAAGCCATTCCCCCGGTCAATGCGCCATCGCCAATAATAGCAACATGCTGCTTGTCCGTTTCCCCTTTGTAAGCGGAAGCTACCGCCATTCCCAATGCCGCTGAAATGGACGTAGATGAATGACCTACACCGAATGTATCATATGCGCTTTCGCTACGCTTAGGAAAACCTGAAATACCGCCCAACACCCGATTCGTATGGAAAACCTCCCGACGGCCTGTCAAAATCTTATGCCCATAAGCCTGATGACCAACATCAAAAATGATCTGGTCGTACGGTGTGTTTAGTACATAATGAAGGGCAACTGTTAATTCTACGACACCTAAGCTCGCCGCAAAATGTCCACCATTGACGGACACAATATCGATGATAAATTGCCGCAACTCGTCGCACAACATTTCCAATTCATTGACCTTAAGCTTTCGAAGATCAGACGGATAATTGATTCGTTGGAGCAATGGACCTGCCTCTACTTGCATATCTTTCTCTTGTCTATAAATAAGTTACAAATTAACAACTTATTCATTAAAGTACAGAACAATAAATCCAAATAAAAGTTTATCATCCTCGCAACTTTTCATAAATTATAAAAAATTATTACCAAGCAAATCCTTATTTTTGAATCAAATATGCAGACGGAAGCTTACGAAATAAAACTGGAACAATTTGAGGGACCGTTCGATCTCTTGTTATTTTTTATAGAGCGTGACGAACTCAATATCCACGACATTCCAATCTCAAGAATTACGGATGATTTTCTAGATTATATTCAACAAATGCAGTCGCTGAATATTGAGCTCGCCAGTGAGTTTATTTTTGTAGCGTCGACACTGATGCGTATTAAAGCTAAAATGTTGTTACCTCGCCCAGATCTGGATGATGCGGAAAATGAAATAGATCTAAAAAGAGAACTTACCCAAAAACTGATTTTATACAAGCAATTTAAAAATATTTGTGAGCAATTACGCGGTTTAGAAGACGATCGTAGTAAACTGCATCAGCGAGGTAATATTACCATTGACAATAAAATTGCGCGCAAAAAGGACAACCCCGAAGAACAACTGGATTCGTTTGACTTGTATCGCTTGTTAGTCGTGTATGAAAAACTCATGTTTAATTTTCGCCACCGTATACAAGAAGTTACGCATACCGTCGTTAAATACCCGTATACCATCGAACAGCAAAAACGGGCCATCACAGATCTCATTGAAATAAATAATAAACTCGATTTTCAACAGATGCGGGCACACTCCGAAAATAAAGTTCAATTTGTCTATAATTTCCTCGCCATGCTTGAAATGCTGCAACAGAAAATTTTGGAAATCCAAGTTGGCCTAGGCTATAATAACTTTTGGATCGAAAAGAGGGCAGATTTAAATTAATACGATCTGTTCAACTCTACCCCTGTTGCTTCCGATTACGTAAAGCTTCCAATCTTTCTTTTAAAAATTTAAAACGTTCGCCCTGTGGTATTTCACGAATATCGTGTAAAGCGCTCAACCCCTCTACCAGGACATCGGTCTGGATATTTTCAAATGAACGTATCAACTGGGTTAGGGAAGCAGGCGTATAATACCTATCTACAATCCGCAGGTGCATAGCTTTATCGACACCGAAATATTCGGTGTCTAAACACAACTGTAATACATGCTTCTCTGGCATTACTTTTAATAAACTTTCCATCACCTGAAAAGGAAAAATTCCCAGTCCTAGCTCGGGTAAACGAAAACGAACCTTCTCCTCTGCTAACACATATGTACAACCTAGTATGAGCAAAAAGCCTCCTGCTATCACATCTCCCTCAACAACTGCTACGGAAGGCTTACGTAAACTTGACATCACTTCCCCCAACGAAATATCATGGAGAGGTATTGCGGAATGACGCACGTCTAATGATGGATCATAAAATGTTTTCAGATCCATTCCAGAACAGAAAACAGGCCCGTCTGCTCGAATAACCAAAAGTTTTATAGTTTCATCCCGATTGACCTCGTTTACCACATGCGCTATTTCGCTGATCATCATTGGTGTAAAGGCATTTCGTTTTTCGGCACGTGCTAATGTCAGCGTACACACAAACTCCTCTTGTTCAATGCGTATAAAATTATAGTTCATGATGTATCAATTGTTGAAATGCTTCCATGAGTTCAACCGGTCTGGTTGACACCTGTCTACCGAATCGGTCTATTAATAATTCGGATGGTATATTCCCCACTAAATCATCCTGCGCAAACGGACACCCTCCATATCCCATCATAGCACCTTCAAAAATACGGCATCCGGCGCGGTAGGCGGCTTCTACTTTTAATAGCGCATTTTCTACACGGCTATGTAAATGTATGCTCCATTCCATACCTGAAAAATTATTTTGTATACCCGAAAAAAGCTCTTCAATCCGTGCAGGCGTCGCCTCCGCCGTTGTATCAGCTAATGAAAACTTCCGAATGCCTACATTCGCTAATTTTTCCACCCAATAAAACACGATGTCTTCGTCCCAATGATCTCCATAGGGATTGCCAAAAGCCATGGAGAGATAAACCATCAATTCCGGTCCATTTGACAAAGATTCTTGGCAACGTATTACCGTTTCAAACGCTTCGTTCGTAGATCTATTGGTGTTACGCCGCTGAAACGTGTCGGAAATAGAAAATGGATAACCCAAATAGTCGATCAATTCGTACTTTTTTCCTAACGCCGCTCCTTTTTCGTTAGCGATGATCGCGATCAATTTCGTCAATCCTTTCTTTTCAATCTGTTGAATAACCTCCGCTGTATCGGCCATCTGGGGCACAGCTTTTGGCGAAACAAAGCTACCAAAGTCTATAAAATCAAAACAGCCACTTGCTAACAACTGACGAATATATCCAACCTTTTTCTCGGTAGGAAGGAATGATTGCATCCCCTGAATAGCATCCCGGGGACAATCCACTAACTGTACCTGATTCTCATTCCCCATCTTTTTTTATTTCTCTAGAGATGACCATCCGCTGAATGGCACTAGTCCCTTCACCTATTGTACAAAGCTTAGCATCGCGGAAATATTTTTCGGCAGGATAGTCCTTTGTAAATCCATACCCTCCATGGATTTGCACACTTTCATTAGATACCTCCACCGCAACTTCTGATGCATATAGCTTAGCCATCGCACTCTCCTTCGTCATTTTCTTACCTTCATCTTTTAATTGACCTGCCTGTCTAATTAATAACTCCGCGGCCTCTATCTTGGTGGCCATATCGGCCAACGTGAATCCTACCGATTGAAAATCAAAAATCTTTTGGTTAAATTGCTCACGTTCATTCGCATACCGTAAAGCACATGTGTATGCCCCCCTTGCTATTCCCAACGACAATGCCGCAATAGAAATACGACCACCGTCCAGCAATTTCAGCGCCTGTACAAAACCGTCTCCTTCTGCACCTATCATTTGTTGCCGATGGATACGGCAGTTGTCAAAAAATAAACTAGCTGTTTCCGACGCACGCATGCCCAATTTGTCAATTTTTTTTCCTGCAGAAAATCCCTCAGTTCCTTTTTCTACAATAAAAGCCGTGACGCCTTTTTTATCACCTTTCTCCCCGGTCCTGGCCATCACAACAGCAATGTCTCCGCTAATGGCATGTGTTATAAACGTTTTGGACCCATTCAGAATATAATAGTCGCCGTCCTTGGTTGCCGTAGTGGACAATCCTCCCGCATCGGATCCGGATCCTGTTTCGGTAAGTCCCCATGACCCCAACCATTCTGCTGTAGCCAATTTAGGCAAATACTTTTGTTTCTGATCTTCATTTGCGAAAGACAGTATATGATTAGTACATAATGAATTATGTGCGGCTACGGATAAGCCAATTGATCCACAAACCTGCGAAATTTCGTCCAGTATGGTAATATATGCTTGATAGTCTAACGCAGATCCTTGATATTTCTCAGGTACGAGAACTCCCATAAAACCATATTTTCCCAACTTTTTGAAGAGGTCTAACGGAAAGAATTGTTTTTCATCCCAATCCATCACGTGCGGTTTTATAAAATCTCTAGCAAACTGTCGAGCACTTTCTTTAACCAAAGCTAATTGTTCATTTTCGTATGTACGTAACATAATATTTTGTATGTTTATATTGGATTTACGAAAAATATAAAAAACAATTGATATTTTAAAATTTTCACAAATTCAAAGATAATAACCGTTTATAAATTAAAATGTTTTAAAAAATAACTGCTTATGCAAGAATTATTGGAACTTTTGAAACGAAAAACTGAAAAACTCCAATTGGGCGGAGGCCTTGATAAAATACAGAAACACAAAGAAAAAGGAAAGTTGACGGCGTGGGAACGCATTTTTTATTTGTTGGATCCAGAAAAGCCCTATACGGAAATAGGTAAATTCGCCGGAGAAGGCTTATACGAGGAGCATGGCGGTTGTCCAAATGCAGGGGTGGTCATTGTGCTCGGGTATGTACAAAACAGGATGTGTATTGTCGTCGCCAATGATGCAACCGTTAAAGCTGGCGCATGGTTTCCTATTTCGGCGAAGAAGAATCTACGAGCTCAGGAGATTGCGATGGAAAACTACTTACCGATAATTTACTTGGTAGATTCGGCTGGTGTTTATCTCCCTTTACAAGACGAAATTTTTCCAGATAAGGAACATTTTGGACGAATTTTCCGTAACAATGCAAAACTATCGGCTATGGGTATTCCGCAAATAGCTGCGATTATGGGACCCTGCGTAGCAGGAGGTGCATATCTACCTATCATGTCCGATTATGCATTGATTGTAGAAGGAACAGGATCGGTTTTTCTCGCCGGCTCGTATTTAGTACGCTCCTCCATAGGCGAAGTGATCGACAACGAGACACTCGGTGGAGCCGCGACGCATTGTGAAATATCAGGAGTAACGGATAACAAATATCCGAACGACGAAGGTTGCTTGGATGCCATAAAAAATATTGTAGACAAATTTGGAGGAAAAAAAGCAGACAATTTTTCAAGAAAACCTGCAATAGCACCAGAATATGATCCCGATTTTTTAGTGTCTTATTTACCTATGGACCGCCTAAAGCCTTACGATATGCGGGAATTGTTAAAAGCTATCGTTGATCAGGGATCCATGGAAGAGTATAAACGGGACTATGGAAAGACGATACTGTGTACCCTAGCCCGCATAGACGGTTGGGCAGTAGGGATCGTGGCCAATCAACGGGAGGTAGTGAAAGCAAAAAAGCCCGGAAACACAACAGAAATGCAAATGGGAGGGGTTATTTATTCAGACGCAGCCGATAAAGCGGCCCGATTTATTATGAATTGTAATCAGCAAAAGATACCGCTCGTATTTTTACAGGATGTGACTGGCTTTATGGTAGGCTCTCGGTCAGAACAAGGAGGAATTATTAAAGACGGCGCTAAAATGGTGAATGCGATGGCGAACTCCGTTGTGCCCAAATTTACATTTATTGTTGGAAACAGTTATGGGGCGGGAAATTATGCAATGTGTGGGAAAGCATACGATCCAAGACTGATTTATGCATGGCCAACGGCAAATATGGCTGTTATGAGCGGAGCATCGGCCGGAAAAACATTATTGCAAATCCAGGAAGCTGCATTGAAAAGCAAAAATATTGAATTGAACGATGAAGAAAAAAAAGAATGGCTGCGAAAAATAGAACAACAATACAATGAACAACTTAGTCCCTATTACGCGGCAGGCAGAATGTGGGTGGATGGTATAATAGATCCACGTGAAACACGGAAAATTATATCAATGGGTATAGAAGCAGCTAATCAGCAACAACTTACCGATACTTATCGGGTGGGGGTTATCCAAGTATAGTTCGCCTTAGGTCTTTACGTATTCATGTGTTGTTTTCTAGGATATGGGTATATAAATTAACGAAGTCTACTAAGCTTTCCGGATTACGCATAATATCTGTTGACACAGCTTGTTCTACAGATATACCCGAAAAAATTTTCTTAATTGGGATTTCCAGTTTCTTACCGCTCAGCGTATAAGGTATGTCCGATACCTCAAAATAGCGATCTGGAATGTGCCGGGCGCTATATTGTTCCCGAAGCGCGACTTGAATGCTACGCACCGTTTCTTCGAAGCATACGTGGTCTTGAAGTTTTAGAAAGAGTATCATCTTAGACGCACCATTGGTCTCATCGGTAGTAATAACTAGACTATCCAAAACGTTAGCTACAGTTTGCACCGCGTTATAAATTTCGGCCGTGCCGATGCGCACTCCCCCCCTATTCAATGTGGCATCTGAACGTCCAAACATACGGATACCACCATCCTGCTGGATCACTATCCAATCACCATGATTCCACACACCAGAAAAACCTTCAAAGTAACTTTCTTTGTACTTCATATTTCCGGGGTCCTTCCAAAAATATAAGGGCATAGAAGGCATCGGTTGTTTAATAACTAGTTCTCCGACGCCACCATAAATTTCTTCTCCACGGTCATTATAAGCCACAATATCCGATCCAAGTGTTCTACATTGTATTTCCCCTTCGTAAACAGGGAGCAGCGGACAACCTGACAAAAAAGCACTACATACGTCCGTTCCGCCGCTTAACGAAATAATATGCGTCCCGGGAAATTTTGCCTGCAAGTTTCGGAAAGTTTCATCGGGCAATGGAGATCCCGTAGATCCTATTACTTTCAGCGATACGTTTTCAATTTGTAAATCATGCGTACTGGCGAAGTATGCCGCACCTGCCCCCAGATGATTTACTCGAGATCGACGAACAAAGTTCCAAAATTGCTTATGTTCCTTAAAAGTAATAGCTCCATTGTATAAGCATAAAACAGCACCACATAACAAGCTAGAAAGTGCATAGTTCCACATCATCCAGCCAGTAGTTGTATACCATAAAAATCGGTCGTCAGCGGCCACATTTTGGTGAAAGGATAGCGCTTTGAAATGTTCCAACAAATTGCCGCCCGTACGGTGTGTAATAGCTTTTGGTTTGCCAGTCGTGCCAGAAGAGTACAAGATCCAAATAGGAAAATCAAACGCGACACGCACAAAGGATAACTCCTGAGGTTGAAAAACCTGTTGTATCTCCTCCCATTGTTGACCGTACACCTCGATTATATGACGGATCGAGGAGACTTTTTTTCGAATATATTCGATGGTATTACGCTTATCAAATGTCTTTCCGTTATATTGATAAGAAGTTTCTATAAAGAGCATTTTTGGTTCAATCAGATCGAACCGTTCCGCAATACTCGTGTCACCGAAATCGGGTGAACAACAGGACCAGATAGCGCCAATACTATTGGCAGCTAAAAATATAGCGATAGTATCTATAGTATTGTTCAATACACCGACCACACGATCTCCTTGTTCAATACCTTTTGATCGCATAAATTGCTGCAGACGAGAGACACGTTGCTCCAACTCGCCCCATGTGACCGCGCGGTACTCTTCTTGTTCGTCTGCATAAATTAACGCCAACGTATCCCGATTCCTGTCTGCAAAAATATGTTCGGCATAGCTCAAAGAAATGCCACCAAACCATTTTGATCCGATAAAATCTGCATCAGCCGATTGTTGAAGGAGAACCTGACTATACGTTCCACTGTAACGTATAGGAAAGAATTTTACGATGCTTTCCCAAAATAATTCGATATGACGTATAGACCATTGATGCAACGCTGTATAGGAATCAAAACTTAGGTTATTTTTAGCAAATAAGTACTGCTGATAACGCGCTAAAGATGACCCTTCCTTATACGTAATTGAGGGCGTCCAGAGTAGTTTTCTCATGTAGTTTATAATCAGATTACGCTAAAGGTAAAAAAAGTCTGTATAAATGCGGACTTAATTTCCAAATTGATAAAGACATAAACCCACGTTAAATAGGAGGCATTTTCAAATTTTACTCAGAAGTACGGAACGCGTTCCACCCCTGGGCCGTTATACGATGCAAATGCCCAGATTTCGATATCATATCACATCCGGAAGCTTTATCCGTGATGTATCCGATAACGGAGATATCCAATTGATTTTTTACTTTATCGTATTGATCTTGTGGAATGGTAAACAACAATTCATAATCCTCTCCGCCACTTAACGCACATACAGTAGGATCTAGACCAAATGTCCGGGCTGTTTCGTACGTCATCGGGTCGATCGGTATTTTCTCTTCATAGAGTCTACACCCTACCTGAGATGCTTGACAAATATGCAAAATTTCTGAGGCCAATCCGTCTGATACATCTATCATAGCGTTCGGCCGTATCCCGTAGGTTTCGAACAATTCAATAATATCTTTACGGGATTCAGGTTTCAACTGGCGTTCAACAATATAATCTTTACCTTCCAGATCCGGTTGTATGTTTGGATTTTCTAAAAAAATCTGCTTTTCTCTTTCGAGCAACTGTAAACCAACATAAGCACCGCCTAAATCACCCGATACGCACAACAGATCACCTTCTTTAGCGCCAGAGCGATAGACAATCTGATCGTGATCAGCAACTCCCAAACTGGTTACTGAAATGACTAACCCTTGTGTAGATGCAGAGGTATCTCCCCCAACTAAATCGACATTATATTTTTTACAAGCTATCAAGGCTCCTTCATATATTTCCTCCACGGCTTCTAGTGGGAATTTAGAAGAAAGCCCTATAGAAAAAGTAATCTGGCTAGCGATACCGTTCATCGCATAAATATCACTCAGATTCACTTGTACTGCTTTATAACCGAGATGTTTCAGCGGTACATATCTTAGGTCGAAATGAATCCCTTCGAGCAATAAGTCAGTCGATATCAACGTTTTTTTTGCGGAGAAATCCAGTACCGCGGCGTCGTCGCCTATTCCTTGTATCGTACTCGGCTGAACGAGTACAATGGCTTCGGTTAAATATTTTATTAAGCCGAACTCACCCAATTCGCTTATATCTGTTCTATCTTTATTGTCAAACATACACTGGTTTCTAATTAATTGTCTAAAGACTTATCAAAATTGTAAGCATGCCTTCTAGGCTGTCTACAGTCCGAAACGTTCTGATATTTCTAACATGCGCTCGATAGGTTTTCTAGCCCGCTCTATGACATCCAACGGTAAATCTACTTCAGGTAGTTCGTAATATAAGCATTTATACAGCTTTTCCAAGGTGTTTAATTTCATATGCGGACAATCATTGCATGCACAGACATTGTTGGGTGGAGCTGGAATAAACAGTTTTGTTGGACTAGCTTTTTGCATTTGATGTAAAATCCCGGATTCGGTCGCTACAATAAATTGTTGAGCACGATCTTCAATGGTATATTTCAGCATACCAGAAGTAGATCCGACATAATCAGCTTGTGCAAGAATGTGATCTTCGCATTCCGGGTGTGCAATAAATCGTGCGTCCGGAAATTGCCGCCTTAAATCGGTGATCTTGTCTTGCGAAAATATTTCATGTACCATACACGCACCATTCCACAGTACCAAATCTCTTCCTGTTTTCTTTTTCACGTAATCGCCAAGATTCTTGTCTGGTCCAAAAATAATTTTTTGTTCTTTAGGCAAGCTCTCAACAATCTGAACAGCGTTGCTTGATGTGCATACAATATCCGAAAGGGCTTTTAGCTCAGCTGTACAGTTGACATACGTGATCACCAAATGATCGGGATATTGTTCCTTAAATTTAGCAAATAGATGTGGCGGACAGCTGTCGGATAAAGAACACCCGGCTTTCAGATCGGGTAATAAAACTTTTTTAGACGGAGAAAGAATCTTTGCAGTTTCTGCCATGAAATGTACACCTGCAAAAACAATAACATCAGCATCAGTCTTCGCTGCTTGTTGAGATAGCCCCAAACTGTCTCCAATATAATCCGCAATATCTTGTATTTCAGCATCTTGGTAATAATGAGCCAGAATGACAGCATTTTTTTCTTCCTTAAGTCGCTGAATTTCAGCTACTAAGTCTATAGTAGGATCAATCGGCTCATCGATATATCCCTTGGCCTCAAGATCTTTTTCAAAGGTTGTATTCATTTCTCTTCTTTCTCAAATTATGTTTCACGTGTAAGACTACATAACTCTACAAAAGTAAACAAAGAAAATGAAACGAAATCCACATTCCCTTTTTCCAATAAATGATAATCTTTTTTTAAAAAAGAATTCTTGTTGTTTATTAGTGTGTGGAAAATGGGGAAAAGCTGTTCTTTTTGCATTTGGAATTTTAATTGTAAGGGAGTTATTCACAAGTTATCCACAGCCAGGAATCGCTTAGTGCTTGATTTTCAATTTTCTGATATTTTCTGATTTTCTCTTTCCATATTTTTATGTTGAATTTTTACTGTTTACATTTTGTTAATATTGACTTCATTTTGTCTTAATTTTTCACGTGAAATTGTTGAGATAAACGGGCAGGTGTGGAAATATTAAAAGTTTTCAATTTTAGTTCACCCTTTTTGTACATGTTTTCCACATATTTTGTTAATTTGTTCACGCTATTAACGGTGTGAGGTGCCGCTAAGTTCATATTATGACACACAGGAAGGTTGATTTTTTAGTTATTGGTTCCGGAATAGCCGGTTTGAGCTTTGCTCTTAAAGCAGCTGAAGTTGGTAAAGTACTGATACTCACTAAGTCTAATGAGGATGAATCCAATACCAAGTACGCTCAGGGTGGGGTAGCTGCTGTTGTGGATAAGTCGGATAGCTTCGAGAAGCATATTGCTGATACTGAGGTAGCTGGAGATGGATTATGCCATTCACAAATTGTGGAAAACGTGGTGAAAGAAGCCCCTGAGCGTATTCGGGAGCTGATTGATTATGGTACCAACTTTGATAAGGTTGACGAAGACCATTATGATCTAGCACGAGAAGGAGGACACTCCAAACATCGCATACTACATTATAAGGACATTACCGGATACGAAATTGAGCGTGCGCTATTGGAGCAGGTTCATGCGCATCCTAATATAGAAATGCTTACCCATTACTTTGCCATTGACTTAATTACCCAACACCACCAAGGTCTACACGTAGATAAGTCAACAACTGATATTCGATGTTTTGGGATATATGCGTTGGATACACGAACCAATAAGATTGAAACGTTTCTAAGTCGTGTGACCTTGATGGCGTCAGGTGGAGCGGGGCATGTTTACGCTAGTACGACGAATCCAACTATTGCCACAGGGGACGGTATCGCTATGGTATATCGAGCGAAAGGTAAAATACGTAATATGGAATTTATTCAGTTCCACCCAACGGCGTTGTATAATCCTACAGATTCTCCTGCTTTTTTAATTTCTGAAGCCGTCAGGGGATTTGGCGGCATTTTGAGACGTGTGAATGGAGAATCTTTTATGGAAGAATATGATGCACGGGGTTCGCTCGCTTCACGGGATATTGTTGCTCGTGCTATCGACAACGAAATGAAGAAATCGGGTTTGGAATTTGTTTATTTAGATATTACGCACCGAAAAAAGGGGGATATATTGGCGCATTTTCCAAATATATATGAAAAGTGCCTCTCCATAGGTTTGGATATGACGAAAGATTATATTCCGGTTACACCTGCTGCCCATTATTTATGCGGGGGAATTATGGTGGATGAAGTGGGAAGAACGTCTATTCAGAATTTGTATGCATGTGGGGAATGTTCGTCTACGGGCCTTCATGGGGCGAACAGACTGGCGTCAAACTCCCTGCTCGAGGCGGTCGTATACGCACATCGTATTGTTGAAGATGCATTATCGCATTATGCAGACAATAGTTATGCCGATGATATACCAGAATGGGACGAATCAAAGGTCCAGTTATTAAATGAAGAGATATTAGTAACGCATAACTTGAAAGAAGTGCAAAAATTGATGAGTGATTATGTCGGGATAGTGCGTTCTGATTTTAGATTAGATCGTGCTATGCGCAGGCTAGGTTTTCTTTATGAGGAAACAGAGGAGTTCTACAGGAATACAAAGCTTTCTGTTAAGCTTTGTGAGTTGCGGAACGTGATTCAAGTTTCTTATCTGATCGTGAAATCTGCGATGCAGCGCAAGGAAAGCCGAGGTTTGCATTACACGACGGATTATCCTAGAAAATCCAATATGTTACAAGATACCATCGTTTAGTATGCCAGTTATTTTGCCGGTTAAAGGAAAGTCACCGATTATCCCAAACAGTGTTTTTATTGCGGATAACGCTACTTTAGTTGGTGACGTGGTGTTAGGCAATAAGTGCTCGGTATGGTTCAATGCCGTAATTCGCGGTGATGTAAATTATATTAAGATTGGCGAGTATACCAATATACAGGACGGCGTAGTGATACATTGTACCTATCTAAAAAATGGTACCGATATAGGAAGCTACGTTAATATCGGCCATAAGGCGATTGTACATGGCTGTGTGGTTCACGACTATGTATTGATCGGAATGGGGGCTATCGTGATGGATAGGGCGGTCATAGAATCCAACGTGATTGTTGCTGCTGGGGCTGTTGTATTGGAGGGCATGCGTTTAGAGTCAGGGCATTTATATGCCGGTATTCCAGCCAAGAAAATAAAACCTTTGACAGAAGAGCAGTTACATATGCTGCAAGGCCTTCCACATAATTATGTACTATATAGTTCGTGGTTCTTGTAATATGTCCAACTAATTAAATGTACTATTATGTTGTATTGTACCATCTATGGTGCTGGTAAAGTAATCGTTTCGTTTTGATCCCAGTTAGGACGAATGGTGAATGTTTTATCTAGGTACCAAACGTTTTCAGCTTGTTTACCGGAGTAAACGTCCGCAGGATCCCATTTTCCATTTTTATTGTCATCGTAGATAATACGAAGACCGTACTTTCCGCCGGGGAAATCCCTATAGTTTATTGTGCCGTTCGAGCCGGATATGATACGTTTATCAAACACTTTTTCTTTTTGATCATCGATTATTTCTACAATGTATTGACTAGTTGAGTCTAGTCCGTTAAGTGTAAAATTTATATTGCCATAATTATCGGTTTCGTCCATTGTAAATTGCGTTTTAAACTCTTTATTCGAATCTCCAAAAGGGCTGTGCATTGCGTTTTCTTGTATAACAAGTTCGTAATTTCGTTTTGGACGCCAATTGAATCGAATATGGTAAAGTTGGTTGTCTACACTATCCTGTTGCAGTTGAAAGTTCCTTCTGGAAACAGAATCCTCGTATATGAGAATTTTTGATTTATCAACGGAAGCTATCGGTGTAGCGCTATTTAATTTGATATGGCGAACACGGTCTACCCGATTGGTTATATTTAATAAGGGCTTGACCTCTCTATCGTACTTTGCATTTTTACTCGCCCGGATAAAAATGGTATCCCTTACCTGTTCCCCATCGAGTAGTTGTAAACGGATCGAATCAAGAGGTTCGCTTGGTAAAAATACTTTTACGCTATCGTTGTTTGCACTGAAGCGTTCTACTTTGCTATCATTAAGTTCCGCTGGATAAAGTATGTTTACTTTTGGATCGCGCAAAGGTTTGTTAAAAGTGAGCAGGACATTGCCGGTTTGTTCTATTTTCTTTTCTAACGTGCGAAAGTCTTTAGGATATGCTTTTGTTATTTCCAAAGCTATATCTGAAACGTCTTGTTGCAACACAATGCTATCGTTCTGAAATCCTATCCATTCATCGTTTCCATTGAATATGCGATCGTTATTTTGTTCCTTAAGCGCGTAGATCCGATACACATCTTCACGTAAATTGCTGAATTTAAAGTTTCCGGAAGTATCGACATTGACAAATATATTAGCTTTCTTCTTTCCAAATATAGAGTCCTGACGGGTTGGGATCAATAATACTTTGATATTTTCATCTTTTTTCTGATCAAATGACTTCGTAAAACCATTTTTCACTGAGCCGCTAATGGAAAGAGAGTCAAGTTCATCTCCAGTGGCGAACACATACGTGTAATTAACTATAGGATTGCTTTCATTATAATCGACCAAACCCTTACCGAAATTTATGGTGTACGTCGTGTTTTCTTCCAAGCTGTCCGGTAACGTAATGACCAGATTTTTCTTTCGTACTTTGTAGTCGACAATCTCTTCCACGTCAGGACTAATACTAAATTCCTTGAATTGATTATTTAATTTAATGTATTCGTCGAATGTCAACGTAATTTGTTTTTCTGTGAAATTTCTGCTGAAATTGGCGGGAGCTTCATTAAGTAGTTTGGGAGGAAGAGAGTCTTTTGGCCCACCAGTAGGACGCTGTATGTTTGCGCAGCGCGATAACGTCAATATAAGTAGTAAAATATAGCTAATAAGAAGTATACGCTGAAATATACTCGTTTTGAAGCGCTCTGGCGCATTTTCACTTGTTTTGGATACTTGAGTCATATTAAAACAGATCGTCGTTCAAACGGCTTTATTTTACTTTTGTTATAAGTTATTGATTATCAAATATTTAACTCATATGTACCATCAATACGCTAATATCTGATGGTGATACTCCCGAGATACGAGAAGCTTGTCCTAAGGTACGAGGTTTCACTTTGAGTAATTTTTCCCGAGCTTCTATAGACAACGACGATAAGGACTTGTAGTCAAAATCTGGATTGATCTCTTTGTCTTCCATTTTCTTCATCTTGTTTACTATTTCCATTTCTTTTTCGAAGTAGCTATCGTATTTCACTTTTATTTCCGCTTGTTCAATAGTATCGGCATCAAACGTATTTAAGAAGGTTGAAAATTCGACACTGGCTTTTGCTAAATCTAATATGTTGACCTGAGGTCTGCTGAGTACCGAAAATAGTCGGGTTTTTTGCGCCAGTTCCGACGACCCAAGTTCGAGTAGAACAGGATTCATTTGATCGGTGGATACGCTGTGTTCCCGCATATATGAAACTAATAGGTCTGCATTCCTTATCTTTTTGTTTACGAGGTCTAGACGCTCTTCACTTACTAATCCTAGTTTGTATGCTAACGGAGTAAGTCTAACATCGGCATTGTCTTGTCTCAACAATAGTCTGTGTTCAGCTCTTGAAGTAAACATCCGATATGGTTCTTCTGTTCCCTTGGTTACCAAGTCATCTATTAGAACGCCTATGTAAGATTCCGAGCGTTTTAAGAGTAGCTCGTGTTGGTCAGTAATTCGTTGATGCGCGTTTACACCGGCTACGAACCCTTGGGCTGCAGCTTCTTCATAACCAGTTGTGCCGTTAATTTGACCGGCAAAGAAAAGATGTTTTATCCGTTGGGTTTCTAAGGTCAGATCCAATTGCATGGGCGGAAAGAAATCATACTCAATAGCATATCCGGGACGATACATTTTTGCATTTTCGAATCCGGGGATTAATTGAAGAGCTTTTAACTGAACATCTTCAGGAAGTGAAGTGGAGAAGCCATTCACATATATTTCTACAGTCTTAAATCCCTCAGGTTCTACGAATATTTGGTGACGGTCCCGTTCGGCAAACCGATTGATCTTATCTTCAATAGAAGGACAATAACGAGGGCCGAGACCTTTGATTCTCCCAGTGAACATTGGAGATCTATCAAATCCAGTTTTTAATACGTCATGTACCTTATCATTTGTGTAGGTGATCCAACAGCAACGTTGCTCTGATGGGACTCCAACATTCGTGTAGGAGAATCTACCCGGGTTTTCATCGCCCCATTGTTCTTCCATGACCGAATAATTCAACGACCGACCGTCAATACGGGGAGGAGTACCTGTTTTCATTCTTCCTGATTCGAAACCCAAACTGACCAATTGTTCCGTTAGGCCGGTTGCTGCCTTTTCAGCTGTTCGCCCCCCTCCTATTTTTTTCTCTCCAATATGGATTATTCCGTTTAGAAAGGTTCCATTGGTTAACACGACAGCATCGGATTCAATTCGGATTCCTAACGATGTGATTACACCTTTCGCTTTCCCTCCTTCTACAATAATTTCTTTGACAGTATCTTGCCACATATCTAAATTGGGAAGGGATTCGAGTGTTAAACGCCACTCTTCGGCAAACCTCATCCTATCATTCTGAGATCGCGGACTCCACATGGCAGGACCTTTTGATTTGTTTAACATCCGAAACTGTATGGTCGATTTATCAGCTATAATGCCGGTATATCCGCCCATTGCGTCAATCTCTCTAACAATTTGTCCCTTAGCTACTCCGCCAATTGCGGGGTTACAACTCATTTGAGCTATGACCCCCATATTCATGGTAATAAGAAGAACCGATGAACCAAGATTTGCTGCTGCTGCCGCAGCCTCACATCCTGCATGTCCGGCTCCTACTACAATTATATTATATTTCTTAAACATATTTTTATTTGTTTCACGTGGAACTTATAATTAAATAAACGTTTCACGTGAAACGTTATATCAGTTCCGCTAATTCTATCCATCTCTCTGATTTTTGATCGAGCGATTTTCTTAACTCATCCAGTTCGGTTATGAGGTGTGTGATTTTATCGTAATCCGTTGTTAAAGCTAGGTTATTTTGTTTGTTGTCAATTTCTTTTTCCAAGGATTCTATCTCAATCTCTAACGTCTCGTATTCTCGTTGCTCTTTGTAGGATAATTTTTTCTTTTCCGTTTGTTCTATTTTGAAATGTTCTTTTTCCTTTACACGGGCCGCGTCTTTTTCTCCTTTCAATTGTACTTCTAAGGTTGTCTTATAATCCGCGTAGTTACCGTTATATATTTGGATATGTCCTTCGTCTTCGAAAATAAAAAGTTGATCCGTAAGCTTGTCCACGAGATATCGATCATGGGAAACTAATACTAATACGCCTGAATAGTTTTCCAGAAACTCTTCTAAAATGTTCAAGGTATCAATATCCAAGTCGTTGGACGGTTCATCCAAGATTAGGAAATTTGGATTGGACATCAATACACGCATCAGTTGTAAACGTTTCTTCTCCCCCCCGCTAAGCTTTTTTACAATATTAAATTGCTTCTCAGGCGGAAAAAGGAATAAGGTTAAAAGTTGAGACGCAGTGATAACATCTCCGTTAGCCATTTCAATGTATTCCGCTACATTTTTGACTACATCTAATACTCGGTCTCCATCCTGAAAAGAAAGGCCACTTTGTCTATAGTAACCAAATACGGTTGTATCTCCTTTGACAACTTCGCCTGAATCTGCCGAATATGCGCCGGTAATAATCTGGAGTAATGTAGACTTACCCGAACCATTCTTTCCTGCTAGTCCAATGCGATCGTATTTCTTGAACGTATAACTGAAATCTTTTAAAATAACCTTTGTATCAAATCTTTTTGTTACCTGATGAAGTTCGAGAATTTTGGAGCCTTGTCTTGAGATTTTAACGGACAATTGTACCGTGTCATTTTTTCGAGGTCCTTTCGATTTTTTCTCTAAATCATAAAATGCTTCTATTCTAGCTTTCGACTTCGTCCCTCTTGCCTGAGGTTGTCTCCGCATCCATTCTAGCTCGCGGCGAAGAAGGTTTCGTGCTTTCTCCGCGGACGCTACATCCATTGTCTCTCGCTCAGCCTTTTTTTCTAAAAAATAGGTATAATTGCCTTTATATACATATACATTCCCTTTGTCGAGTTCTCTTATCTCGTTACACACGGCATCTAGGAAGTAACGATCGTGAGTAACTAAAAGAATAGTTTTATTACCTGTGGTTAATATTTTTTCTAACCATTCTATAGTCTCGATGTCCAAATGATTGGTTGGTTCATCCAAAATATAGATATCCGGATCATCGATGAGTAATTTAGCCAGCGACAGGCGCTTTTTCTGTCCACCAGATAATGACTGTATATCTTGGGTAAAATCCGTAATCTGTAATCGATTTAGGATAGTTTTTATATTGTGCTCATACTCCCAAGCCTCCATAGCAGAGAGTTTGTCGGTAAGTTCAGCCAACTTAACTTGATCAATAACTTCACTGGCCAAGAGCGTTTCGTATTCCTTTATAAGTTGTTGCTGTTCGTTATCGCTGCTGTATATAAAATCGTTTACCGTTCGAAGTCCTGTAAAATCAGGTTCTTGGCTCAAGAATCCGATTTTGATTCCTTTCTCCTTGACGACTTTACCTTCGCTGGGAATCTCAATTTCTGCCAATATTTTTAATAACGTAGACTTTCCCGTGCCGTTTATCCCCACAAGGGCAACGCGATCACCCTTTTGTAATCCAAAATGAAGTTCTTTAAATAACCACCGATCATGAAAAGAATGTCCGACCTGCTCTGTTGCTAAAATACTCAATGTAACGTATCGTTTAAATAATATAAGTCCTACCCGATCTCATGCTTCATGTCTACTTGCTAGAAAGACCATAAAAACAAAGCGTAAACAGAAGGGTTCGCCTATCCGGATACAAAAATAAATAAATATTTGCGGTATTTGGAGTTTGTCTAATGAATAGGACGCATTATTTACAATGGAATTAAACTTTAGTTGAGTTTGAAAGAAGCAATTAAATTAAATCTTGGGATGTCGACCAAGAATACGCTACCGTCCAGTTCTTTAATCATTTCATAATAGCCTTCCATGTAGCCTATTTCACTCTTTAAGTTGCATCCCGAAACATATTGATGGATCTGACCAGGTTCTAGGATAGGCTGTTGCCCAACGACGCCTTCTCCATCAACCTGTTTAAACTCTCCGATGGAATCGAAAATATCCCAATGCCTACTGACCAGCTGTATGGTATGATCTCCCAAATTTTCTATGGTGATCTGATAAGAGAACATATAGTGTTGCTTTTCCGGATTGGAGTACTCGGGCTGATAAACCACATCAACCGAAATCTTAACACCAGCCGTAATTTGTGTAGTCATTTGATAATAAACTTATTAATCTGCACCAAATTATCAAATTATATCTAAATGTCAAATTTTCTTTTCAATACTTTGGCTAGTAGGTCGTGCAATGAGCACTAAATTTAGTAGTTTTGGATTATGTCATTAGGAATGCTGTATCTGATCCCGGTTCCGTTAGCGGAGGAGGCCGAACGAAAGTCTTATACCCTATTTCAAAAGGATGTAATAGAAGAGATAGATGAATATATCGTCGAAAACGAAAAGACAGCGAGAAAGTTTTTAAAGCTTGCAGGATTAAAAAAGCCACAAAGTTCATTGATTATGCATGACTTTGGGAAACACGCCCGAGAAAAGGTGGACTATGCAGCGCTTTTTAATACTATATATAAAGGCAAGGACGTGGGTCTAATGTCTGAAGCCGGGTGTCCTGGCGTCGCCGATCCCGGAGCGGAAATTGTGGCAGAGGCGCATAAACGTGGTATAAAAGTTGTTCCGTTAGTGGGGCCTAGTTCTATTTTATTAGCCCTGATGGCTTCTGGATTCAACGGCCAAAAGTTCGCGTTTCATGGTTATTTACCCATTGATAAAGGAGAGAGATCGCGAAAGATTAAAGATCTGGAAAACCAGTCCGTTAAGGAAAAATTGACCCAGATTTTTATCGAGACGCCATTTCGAAACAACGCGCTGTTCGAAGAAATCGTTCGAACGTGTAAAAAAGAGACGAGGTTATGCGTGGCTAGCAACTTGACAGCTAAAGAGGAAGTGGTATTAACAAAGTCTGTGGCAGATTGGAAAAACACAACCATAGACTTGCATAAGAAACCGACCATCTTTTTAATTTATGGACATTAATTAACGCTATTAAAATGTTTGAAATTTTGCCAGAGCATATCACGAAGGAACTATTGCTGGTTTTTGTCATTGCCACTATCATCCGGATCATCATTTGGATCTTCTTTGGATATACGATTTACAGTACCTTAAAGCTGGTGAAAAAAGAAAATCAGAACATTCTACCCGGTCAGGCCTGGTTCGTCGCTGTGCCCTTTTTTAATATTTATTGGAATTTTGAGGTTGTTAGAAGACTCACGGACTCGCTTAATAATGAGTTTTACGACCGTGAGCTCGAAGTAGAGGAACGGCCCACACAAAAATGGGGAATGTTATTTGCTTGGACATTCCTGCTTACTAACATACCTCTGCCTCCTTTTATTTTGACCGTGATAGGTATATTGCATCTGGTATATTTCATTACCTATTGGGTGAAAATTCATCAGCACAAGGCCCTCTTGAAATTGCATATAGAGCGGTTTGGAAAAGATTATGTTTCAGAAAGGAACCAATATGAAAATTAAAGAACTTACAGATCACCTGGAGCGTATCGCTCCGTTAGCCTTTCAGGAGCCTTATGATAACGCAGGACTTCTGGTGGGTAATCCAAATCAGGATGTTCGGCAGGTACTGATTTGTCTCGATTGTACCGAAGAGGTGGTCGAAGAAGCAATTCGTAAGCAATGTGACATGATTATTTCCCATCATCCTATAGTGTTCAAAGGATTAAAGAAATTCACTGGTAAAAATTATGTAGAGCGCGTCTTGATAAAGGCAATCCGCCATAATATAGCGTTGTATGCTATACATACGAATTTAGATAATGTATTTGGTGGTGTCAGTTCGAAAATAGCGGATAAACTAGGCTTACAAAATCATATGGTGCTATCGCCAAAACGTAATCTCTTAAAAAAGCTGGCGGTTTATGTGCCTCGTACACATGTGGAAATCGTGCGAAATGCTTTGTTTGAAGCGGGTGCCGGATCAATAGGGAAATACGAAGAGTGTAGCTACAATACCGTCGGATATGGTACGTTTCGGGCCTTAGAGGGAGCAAATCCGAGTATTGGAAAGTCAGGAACTCAAGAACGCGTTGAGGAAACAAAAATAGAGGTGATCTATCCGGATCATAAAGAGCGCAGTGTGTTGGTGGCTATGTATGAAGCGCATCCTTATGAAGAAGTTGCGCATGATATATTTTTACTCGATGTTCCGTTCGCAGAAGTCGGATCGGGAGCAATTGGTAACCTACCCTCCCCAATGTCGGAAATCGATTTTTTAGCCTTAGTTAAGGATCGGTTAAACCTGCAAGTTATTCGGCATACAAAATTTAGAAATAAACCCATATCGCGTGTTGCACTTTGTGGTGGCTCAGGAAGCTTTCTACTTCCGGATGCAAAGCGATCCGGCGCTGATATCTTCATCACTGCTGATTATAAGTATCACGAGTTCTTTGATGCAGAAGATGATCTGATTATCGCTGACATTGGACATTTTGAAAGTGAACAATTTACACAAGAATTATTATTGGAAATAATTCAGAAAAAATTTGTTAACTTTGCTGTCCTATTGACAGAAATAGAGACAAATCCTATAAAATACTACAGTTAATGGAACAAACCGTAGAACAAAAATTAAAAGCACTGTGGGCGCTACAGTCCGTACACACGAAGATAGATAAGATCCGCCAAGTACGTGGAGAGTTGCCTATTGAGGTTGCTGATCTGGAAGATGAGATAGCAGGCCTTGATACGCGTATCGAGAAAATCAGAACAGATCTGGATGATCTCGAAGATACTATTGTGAAGCGCAAAAATATGATCAAAGATGCGCAGGCGGCAATCAAGAAATATGAAGGACAGCTGAACGAAGTAAAAAACAATCGGGAGTACGATGCTATTTCTAAAGAAATCGAAATACAGGGATTGGAAATTCAAGTGTGCGAGAAACGTATTCGTGAAGCTGAATTTGAGATTAAAAATAAAACCGAACTTTACGACAGTACGCAAAAGAACTTAGAGTTTAGCAAAGGAGAATTGGATGTGAAGAAACAGGAGTTGGAGACAATTACTGCGGAAACACAGAAGGAAGAGGATACCTTGCTTGAACGCGCTTCTGCTGCGGAAACGCATATCGAAGATCGCTTGATTAAGGTATATACGAAGCTTCGCGGTTCTTTTAGAAACGGCCTTGCTGTTGTGTCTATTGAGCGTGACAGCTGTTCAGGATGCTATAATAAAATTCCGCCTCAATTGCAATCCGAGATCCGTCAACGTAAAAAAATTATTATTTGTGAGCATTGCGGAAGAATCATTGTAGACGAAGGAATCGTTTTTGAAGAAGAAAACGGTTAGTATCCATTCGCAAAAAATTAAGGGGAGCGGTATATATGATTATATACCGCTTTTTCTTTTTATTCACTCCCCCTCCCGCATACAGACTGGGCATTGCAACATTACTGATAGGAGGACTATGCTAATCCTAAATTTCTGCTATTTTTGAGTATCAATCCTTATGATCTATATGAAGAAATATCTTTCCAACCTTTGGCAGGTCATGCTATTTTCTAGTGTCCTGCTGTCTAGCGCAAGCGCGCAACAAGAAACGCTTCTGCTACGAAGTCCCAGCATCAGTAATAACCATATTTCGTTTGTGTACGCCGGAGATATCTGGATTGCAGACAAAAGCGGGAATAATCCGCGTCGTTTGACCGTTAATCCCGGAGTTGAACAAAACCCTATGTTTTCACCAGATGGTAAACAAATAGCGTTTACTGGAAATTATGATGGAAATACGGATGTGTATGTTGTTTCAATAAACGGAGGAACTCCTAAACGTGTGACGTTCCACCCATCGGCAGATATCCTTCGGGGCTGGCTGAATAATAAAGAAGTGTACTTTACCACAACGAGGGAATTTACCTATTCTCTAGGGCCTCGTTTGTATAAGACTTCTTTGGAAGGAGAATTAGCTGTACCGTTGTTGATGCCGGAAGCGTATCAGGGGAGTCCGTCCGAAGATGGACGTTATTGGGCTTACATTAAAAATACAGATCCAACCGAGCGTGATCGAGTGGCTTTTAAAAGGTATCGCGGAGGAGGTATGCCTTCTATTTGGATATTTGATACAGAAAGCAAAGTCGTAGAAACAGTCCCTGGAGATCGTAGCAACGATGTAAAACCGGTTTGGTTAGGAAAGAAAGTTTATTTTTTGTCAGACAGGGACAAAATTGTCAATATATATAGCTACGATACCGAGACAAAAAAAATTGATAAACTCACCAATTATAAAGATTATGACGTCCGCACGTTGACGGGATACGGCACCGAACTAACGTTCGAGCAGGAAGGACGTCTTCATATTTTGGATACTAAAAATCAAAAGGTAAATAAGCTGTCCATTCACGTGCAAGCCGATGCATTATATAGACGACCACATTATATTGATATGGGAAAAGAGATACGTTCTTTTACGATATCGCCGACAGGGCAACGCGCGCTGTTCGAAAATCGTGGAGAAATATTTTCTGTACCAAAAGAGAAGGGTGATGCGCGTAATTTATCAGCTTCGCCGGAATCGCATGAACGTTTTCCTGCCTGGTCTCCAAATGGAAAATGGATATCTTTTATTTCGGATAAAAATGGAAAATATGAACTTGTCTTACGGGATCAAATGGCAAAAGATAAACCCCTGCACATCTCTTTAGGTGAAACATTTTTTTATTTCCAGCCTACATGGTCTCCAGATAGCAAAAAGCTGTTTTATAATGATGCCCATCTAAACCTATATTACCTTGATGTGGAGACTAAAAAAGTGACCTTAGTGGATAATGATCGACAAGCTTCAATTACCGGAAGGACATCGAACCACTTTCAACCAAGTTGGTCCTTCGACTCGAATTGGATTGCCTATGTAAAAAGTCTTGGGAATGGTGTGAGAACATTGTTTTTATATAATTTGAAAACGAAGCAACAGGCGCAAGTAACGGATGGTATGAGTGCTGTTAGTCAGCCTACCTTTAGTCGTGACGGAAAATATTTGTTCTTTTCTGCTAGCACAAATACCGGTCTAACAAACTCCGGATTACATATGACAGCTTATGAGAAAAATGTTAGCTTCAATGTTTATGCATTTATTTTAGCGAAAAAGACCCCTTCTATATTTAAAAATGAAAGTGATGAAGAAAAAGTCGTAGAAGATACACAAGACACGACAAAAAAAAGGAATGATAAAAAAGAGGATAACAACAAGAATAACCGAAAGTCTTCAGAAACAAAGTCGGACGAAACAATAATAGATTTAGACGATATTCCTTCACGTATAGTGGCTCTTCCTCTACAACCTGGATACTATAGCCTGGACGGAACAGCGGAAAATAAGCTAATATATATGCGCGGACGTACCATAGGTGTCTATGATCTGTTGAAGTTGGAAAGTAAAGACCTAGTCGAGAATGCATTTGGTTTCGAAATCAGCGCCGATGGGAAAAAGATGATGTACAAGAGCGATCGCGATTTTTTCATTGTTGATGCCGGACAGAAGCCTGCTCCAGGCTCCGGCAAAATAGAAATCAAAGATGTCAAACAGTTGGTAGATCCCGAGGCAGAATGGAAGCAAGTTTTTAACGAGGTGTGGGCTATGCAAAAGGAATTCTTTTATGTAGAAAACATGCACGGTGTCGATTGGACAGCAGTGAAGAACAAATACAAAAAATTCTTACCGTTTGTTGGACATCGATCAGATCTGGGATATTTATTAAATGAAATGATGGGTGAGATGGTCGTTGGTCACAACTATATATATCCCGGCGATCAACCCTCAAGTCCTTCAATTAATACAGGGACATTAGGAGCGGATTTAGAGGCCACGAATGAAGGGTACAGGATTCGAAAAATTTATACACGGTTGAATTGGAACCCATCGTTTAGAGCTCCTTTAGCTGAGCCAGGAATAGATATCAAAGAGGGAGATTATCTCGTGGCTGTTAACGGGATTAACCTTGTCGGATCCAAAAATTTATATCGATTTTTGGAGAATTCGGTTGATAAACAAGTAATACTGAAGATTAAACGAGCAGTGGAGAAGGAAAGTCGGGAGGTAACGGTTCGTCCGATTTCTTTTACGGATGAAATGGCGCTGCGAAAGATGGATTGGGTGGAAGGAAATAGACAAAAGGTGGATCAATTAAGCGGCGGCAAAATAGCGTATGTATATATGCCTAATACGGGGCAGGACGGTTATACATATTTTAACAGGTACTATTTTTCCCAAATGGACAAAAAAGCGTTACTACTAGACGAACGTAATAACGGAGGTGGATCGGTAGCGGATTATGTCATTGATTTACTTTCCCGCGAGCTTATAGCCGGCTGGAAGTTAAGAGATGGAAAGAGTTTTACAACGCCAGGAAATGGAATCTATGGACCGAAGGCTATGATAATTAACGAAAACGCTGGTTCGGGAGGCGATATGATGCCGTATATGTTTCGTTTTAAAGGCCTGGGTAAACTGGTTGGCCGTACAACGATGGGCATTCTTGTTGGTATATCGGGCTATCCTCCATTGCTGGATGGCGGAAGCATTACTTCTCCAAATTTCGGTATATTTGATTTGAACGGGAACTATATAATAGAAAATGAAGGAGTGGCTCCGGATGTATTCGTCGAACAAATGCCAAAAGATCTACTGGAAGGTCGAGACCCCCAATTGGAAAAAACGGTTAATTTGCTTCTGGATGAAATAAAAACCTATCCATACAAAGAAATTAAAGATCCAAAGGATCCTATTCGAGTAAACTAAAAAATACAGACGAAGGAGCGAATTTCAGCTCCTTTGTCTTTTATAAGCGAGGAATGTTTATTTTTAAAGAATGAATTTACATGTTGCACAAGAAAGAAATCCGTGGTCAGATTTGGTCGTATTGTTCGCTTGGACACTCGGATGCACTATCCTCGTACAATTGTTGCTTATGCTCGGTGGAGCTATGCTAAACCAAGATCTTCTAGCTCTTACGCAACCATCTGTAGGGAAGAAACCCGTAGGTGTATTCAGCTACCTGGTCTTGGGCGGAAGCTCGGTAGGAACATTTTTGATACCAGCACTTATCTATCAAAGAGCGCGTGCAGCTACGGATATTTTTCCAGCACAAAATTGGCGAGATTGGAAAACCTATGTTTTTGGAATCGTTTTTTTAGTTGCGTTCAGCCCATGTATGTCCATTATATCCGATTGGAATATGCAAATGACTTTTCCTGAAGGAATGCGCGGTGTCGAGAATTGGATGCGTGAACAGGAGGATATGATGGCTCATTTGACGGCCCAAACGGTTATGGTTAACGATGTAGGCCGATTACTTGCCAATGTTTTGGTGATTGGTATACTTCCTGCAGTTAGCGAGGAGTTTTTCTTCCGCGGGGCTTTACAGCAAATATTTGCTCGTGTGTTAAAGCATGAACAGTTCTCCATATGGATAGTAGCAATCATTTTTAGCGCTATACATTTCCAGTTCTACGGTTTTTTTCCGCGCATGCTGTTAGGCGTCTTTTTCGGATACTTAGTGGTATGGACAGGGAATATCTGGACCGCTGTATTCGCTCATTTTGTAAATAATACTTCAGTAACGATTTTGGCATTTTATTACGCAAGTGAGAACAAAACCTATGATGAACTTGTAAAAAGTGATAGTTACTCGATAATTGTGTATCTTGGCAGCTTATTCATTAGCGTCGCTGTCGCCTATCTATTTTTTAGATATACAGCTAAAAAGAAGATTTATGGAGAACAATTGGGTTAAGATCGCAACCTATACCAATGAACTAACAAGCGAATTGGCTAAGGTATTATTGGAACAGCATGGTATTGTCGTGGTGTTGCTGAATAAGCAAGATTCATCGTTTAAATTCGGTAAAATAGAACTTCTGGTGCAAGAGGGCGACGCGAAAAACGCACAAGAGATCATTAACGAGCAAAACGAAAAAGGCATCGATGAAAACTAGGGCAATTACAGGTTTCTTTTTCATAGCAGTCCTCATCGCAGTCGTGTTGTTCGGCCCGTATACTTTTGTGGCATCCTTCGTACTAATAGGTACCGCATGTGTTCACGAATTTTATAAAATGGTCCGCAAAACGGATATCAGACCACTCGTTTCGTTGGGCGTAGTGTCTTCGTTTATGATATTGGTACTGGTGGCAGCCACCTGTGTAGAAATTGATGCCAAACTTACGGGATGGTATGCGTTGGTTCCTGTGTTTGTCATCTATATAGCGGCACTTTTTAGACAAACAAGTAATCCGGTACAAGATATAGCGTATACCTTATTTGGATTAGTATATGCCGCAGTACCTTTCTTGTTCTTTATGGGCTTAGGTTTTATAAACAAAACATATAACCCCTATCTGCCACTTGGTTTTTTAATTCTACTCTGGACAAATGACACAGGTGCGTATTTAGCCGGTCGAAGTTTTGGAAAGCGGAAGCTGTTTGAAAGGATTTCGCCAAATAAGACATGGGAGGGCTTCGTCGGCGGAGTGCTTTTGGCCGTGGTCGTTGCCCTGAATCTGGAACGTTACTTTGGTTCTTTATCTCAAATGGAATGGATAAGCGTGGCCATAATCATAGGTGTTTTTGGGACTTTAGGGGATTTGGTGGAATCGATGCTAAAGCGAAATGTTGGCGTTAAAGATTCTGGATCGATTCTGCCAGGACATGGCGGACTTCTTGACCGTTTTGATGGATTGTTAATGGCTGCACCGCTAGTGTACTTTTTTTTAGAACTTATTTAAAACAAATGCTCGACATGCGCGAATAGGTTCGCATGTCCTTGAAACAGATTTTCCAAACGATCTTGAAGTTATGAGAATAGAAAAACAAACGCTGAATTTCTTAAAGGAATTAGGAAAGAACAACAATCGGGAATGGTTTCAGGAAAACAAGCAGATGTATGATGGGGCCTTAGGTAATGTAAAACAATTTATTACGGATCTTATCGGAGCGCTTTCTACATTTGATCCGCATATCAATACAGATATACAAGCGTCCCGTTGTTTGTTTCGTATTTATCGGGATACCCGGTTTTCTAAAGATAAAACACCGTACAAAACGTGGTTTTCAGCGGGCATATCCGTTGATGGGAGGAAATTGGATGGGCCGGAATATTACGTGCACATAGAGCCAGGAAAAAGCTTTTTAGCGGCAGGATATTGGCGCCCAGGAAAAGCGCACTTGGATGCAATACGCCAAGAGATAGATTACAGTTATAATGAGTTGATCGAAGCGTTAGCGCAGGGAAACTGGACGGTTGATGACCTTTCTTCTGAAGACAAATTAAAAAGAGCCCCGAGTGGATACCACGAGGATGATCCACATATCGAGGTTCTGAAATTGAAAAGTTTTATATTATATCAAGGATTCACCGACGCAGAAATCACCTCGGATCACGCTCTTCAACAACATGTAGATACCGCAAAACGTATTTTTCCTTTTAAACGTTTCATTCATCAGGCGTTAGATCAATAAGGAAAACTTATCTTTCCCATACAAACGGCGGGCGAATCTTTTAAAGAAGATACGTGTTCCGGTCCACCTGCAACGGTTTCGTTGGCTAATAAAGCAAATAAGCAGGCTTCTTTGGCATCCGGATTTAAGCCAAGCTCAGTAAATGAACGAACAGGAACTGTCTGCAGATCGTGCCTAATATGTTCCATTAAAAGAGGGTTATGAAGCCCTCCCCCGCTAACATATACGCACAGTCCTTGCATACCTTTTGATGCTCGTTTTATCCCTTCCACGATGGCAGAGGCGGCGAACTTGTTCAACGTGGCCATAACGTCCTCTGGAGATATTGATGCGGTGTTTGTCAATGCTTGTGCCCGTTCCAAATAGGCAAGGTTAAATAATTCCGGACCTGTGGTTTTTGGAAAATTGTCGGTTAGAAAGGGTTCATGTAAGAGTGCCGTCAACAGATCGGGATGTATATGCCCCGCCCTTGCACAACGAGCACCTTCATCCATTTCCAAGCCGAAGTGTTTATGCATGTATTGATTCATCATGGTATTACCAGGCCCGAGATCCGTGGCATAAGGCTGGAGAGCTGTTCCTTTTTTGGGCAGAAAAGTGAAATTGGAAATGCCACCAATGTTCAAAAGAAATCGCTGCTCGCGATCGTGTGTAAACAAAAGATAGTCTCCATAAGCAGCGAGTGGTGCCCCTTCTCCGCCTGCGGCGATGTGTTTTTGACGAAAATCAGAAAGGGTTATGATACCGCTACGGGAGGCTATATGATCGCCATCCCCGAGCTGTAAAGTACTGTTGGGATACTTTAGGTCTTTTGTCAAACGTTGTGGTGCATGATAGACCGTTTGTCCATGGCTGGCAATAAGATCAATTTCCGAAGGAGCTATCTGCCAAACCCCTAAGGTGTTTGCCACAAGATCGCCGTGCACGGAACCTATAAAAGCGTTCAAACCACAGAGGTCTTGTTGGTCGATTTGCCGTTTTGCAAAGATTTCGCGTACACGATCACGGAATAGATCTGGATACGGTACGGTGACAAATTTCTCTAGCCGGAGTCGTGTGTCTATTCCACTCCCGCCTATTGAACACAGCGCGACATCTAGGCCATCTAAAGATGTTCCCGACATCAACCCAATGACCTTTCTCTCTGTTTTACGGGCGATGTGATATAGTTTTTCTATCTGAGGATTCATAAAAGCTAAATTAGCAGATTTACGGGAGTTGAGAGGTGTTCAACACACGTTTGCTTGAAAATGTTTAATTTTTGTTTATATCGTCGGATAATTATATTTTTGAGCAAAGAAAAAAGATATGAATTTTCCAGCAGAGTTAAAATACACAAAGGATCACGAATGGATTCGTGTAGAAGGAGATGAGGCCATAATTGGTATCACAGATTTCGCTCAACGCGAACTAGGAGATATTGTTTTTGTTGACATAAACACGGTTGGCGAAGAAGTGGCTGCAAATGAGGTGTTTGGTACGATAGAAGCGGTGAAGACCGTATCTGACTTATTTATGCCGGTTAACGCGACAGTGTTGAGCGTGAATGAAGCGATTGACTCCTCTCCCGAGTTAGTGAATACGGATCCTTACGGAGAAGGTTGGATTATTCGAGTGAAATTAAATGCTCCGGCTGAAGTTGATGCGCTATTATCTGCGGATCAATACAAAGCAGAGATCAACGCGTAATACCGCAAAGTAGATAAAGTAAAGGCGCTCCTATTCAAATAGAAGCGCCTTTTTATTGATGTCAAATCGTTTTATTGCACGTTCATTGTTACGTCACTCACGATTTTAGCACCCTGTGCTTCGATACTTGTTTTAATCTGACTACTTTTCGTAAATAAAGTCTGCTTATCTAAAGTATAGCTTCCTGCCAAAGTCCCTATTTCATTGGCGGTCTTATCGAGTAGTTTCCCCGTCACGTCGATAACGAACCCGTCAGTTGTCTCTTCTCTAAAGGTTGAGGTCGTTTCAGTTTTTGAAATAAAGGGATTGTTTTCCATCTCTGCGGTACTTTGCCAAGTCGAGCCTGGAGAAACTGGTTCTTCAGGGAGCGGAGTAGAGATATTAGAAAAAGCAGTTTTATCTATCCCTTCCGCCAAGCCATCAGGAAGTAGTACTTGCACGGGTTTGCCTTTTGGAGTTAAAACAATGGTTATGGTTTGTCCAATAATTTTTGAAAATTGCTCCGCGAGCATTTTCGACATCTCATCTTTCGGCTCTTCTGCCGAATTATAAGTCATGGTCATCATACCCGCATCAACATCGACTTTGATGCCGTTCGTAACACTTTCAATAGTAAACTGTTCGTTTTCATTTTTAGTCGGTGTCATGGTCATCTTCATGTTCATGTCCATGATAATACTTTGCGGACCGTCTATGTCCGTTTTGACAATCATGTCGATGTTTAACGGCTTTCCGATCTCTGGATTCAGCTTAAAATCTACGGTCTTTTGTCCGAATGAAAGAAGCCCCATGAACATGGCGACTCCGGTTATAATGTATCTTTTCATAATAATTCTTGATGAGGTTAAGATAGGGATTTCCAAGTAGACTCTCTATAAAAAAAGAGACCGGAATAAATTTATCATCAATAAATTACAGAAAGGTGTGTATCGACCTGGTGACTGCACACATATATGCCAGAAATTGCAATGCAAATGGCCTGGAACAAAAAGAGGCCGTATAATTACGACCTCTTTTTGTATTTCTAAGCCAAAGGAACTTACTTTTTAATGTAAGATACTTCTTTTACAGCTTTAACGACTTTTGCTACACTAGGTAAAGAAGCTTCAACAAGAGTTGGTGCATAACCAAGCGGTACGTCGGCCGATGTTACACGCACTACAGGAGCATCTAAATAGTCAAAAGCATCTTTCTGTACTTTGAAAGCTACCTCTGAAGAGATGGAAGCCAATGGCCAAGCTTCTTCGACAACAACTAGTCTATTTGTCTTTTTCACAGACTCGATAATCGCAGGGAAATCGATCGGACGTACCGAACGCAAGTCAATTAATTCTACGTTAATTCCCTCCTTTGTCAATTCTTCTACCGCAGGAAGAACGACCCGAGGAATCATTTTACCAAAAGACACCACAGTAACGTCTGTTCCTTCTTTAATGATGTTAGCTTTGCCGATAGGAAGATAGTATTCTTCTTCAGGTACAGGACCTTTATCCCCATACATGACTTCCGACTCCATAAAAATAACCGGATCTGGATCAATGATGGACGATTTTAACAATCCTTTTGCATCATATGGATTAGACGGAACCACGACTTTCAAGCCAGGAGTATTTGCATACCAATTCTCAAAATTTTGTGAATGTTGCGCACCTAATTGTCCGGCATTACCTGTTGGTCCGCGGAAAACGATCGGACATGAAAACTGACCACCACTCATTTGGTGTATCTTGGCAGCGGCGTTGATAACCTGATCGATCGCAACTAAGGAGAAGTTAAATGTCATGAATTCGATGATGGGACGCAAACCGTTCATAGCCGCACCGACACCTATACCTGCAAAACCTAATTCCGCAATTGGCGTGTCAATAATACGTTTCGCTCCAAATTCATCCAACATTCCTTGGCTTACTTTGTATGCACCATTGTATTCAGCGACTTCTTCGCCCATCAAGAATATTTTATCATCTTTACGCATTTCTTCGTTCATCGCCTCACGAAGTGCTTCTCTGAATTGTATTTCTCTCATCAGTTGTAAAATTGTGTCTTTTTTGAATATCGCAAAACTACTATATTTTATTTATATTTCGTAATGGTCTGCCCGCAAAAAAGCCCTAAATATGTCATTATTTACGAAGGTTATAATGAATGTTTACACCAGGCTCTTAATGAGTTCCTGCAGAAAGCTATTCATATTGCCTACGGCCAGACCAATATTCCAAGCGGCTCGGTTCCGGGGCTCGACATAGTTGGATACTGCACGAAATTGGAGAGCGGCAATACCTTCTTGCAAGGCAACGTAGAAAAAAGAGGCGCCTTCCATGGATTCTATCAGAGGTTTGGTATATCGGATGCGCAATCGAGCGATACTGCTTTCACGACCATGGACCTTGTTAACGGTGATGGCCTGAGCTTTTTTTGCAAAAGGAATAGATTTTGGAACAGCATCAATAAGTTCATAAAATTGATGAGCGCCCAAACCTAGCTGTTCGATTGTTAAGAAGTTTTCCCGATCCTCCGCCCCCATTTCGAATATTTCATCCTGAACGATTTGATAGACTTCACCCAATGCGGCTTCTCGATCTAAAATACCACCAATTCCCACCTGTATCAAGAGATCTACCCGTCCGTTTTGCAATCTTTTAGAGAGCGCATAGCTACAGGCCACCATCCCTACACCGGTAATCAGATATTCAATCTGTCTTTCGGCGAGGAAAGAAAGAGACGGGTGCAATTCTTCTTCTGTGGCAGCAACGATTAATATCTTCATGTTGTAAAGGGCTTTGCACGGTGAATATACTAAAATATAGTTTTTTAGCCTATCTTTGTTTTATGATCTATATCACAAGACGCGAAAGATTTAGCGCCGCACATAAGCTGTACCGGGAAGACTGGTCTTTAGAACAGAACGAGGCTGTTTTCGGAAATTGCTCGAATCCGAACTGGCATGGACATAATTACGAATTGTTTGTTACCGTAAAGGGAGAGGTCGACGCAGAGACCGGATTTCTAATTGATTTGAAAAAAATGAAGCGGATCATCCTTGAACATGTCGTAAATAAACTAGACCACAAAAATGTGAATCTAGATGTCGATTTCATGCAGGGAAAAAAGGCCTCTACTGAAGTTATTGCGATAGAAATTTTTAAAGAACTGAAATCACATTTCGAACGGGAAAATGTACAGCTACACAGCGTGAAACTGTATGAAACCGAAAATAATTATGTGGAGTATTTTGGCGAATGATCATCTAATCGGAGAAAATCGGACGTAATTACTTTACACCGGTTCGTTTCCGTTTCGTAATTTACTTCTTACTTTTGGACAGGTCTCAATGCTAGACCATCATAATAGAAAATATTTACTTTTCACTTAGACAACATGAATAATCTAACATCTTTTGAAAACGAAGAACAGGACGGTTATATCAAGATAGATCAATATAACGCAAAACAAGTGGAGGAAATCGCAGCTCATTATCCTGCAATCCTTAAATCAATTGGTGAGAATCCTGAACGAGAGGGGCTCATCAAAACACCAGAGCGTGTGGCTAAAGCTCTCCAGTTTCTGACACATGGATATGATATCGATGCTGCTCAGGTATTGAAAAGCGCCATGTTTGAAGAAGATTATAGTCAGATGGTTGTGGTAAAAGACATTGAAGTTTATTCCATGTGTGAGCACCATATGCTGCCTTTTTTTGGAAAAGCACATATAGCCTATATTCCGAACGGACACATTGTCGGATTAAGCAAGATTCCTCGTGTGGTCGATGCGTTCGCTCGGCGTCTGCAAGTTCAAGAGCGACTGACGAATGAAATACGGGATTGTATTCAAAATACGCTGAAACCTGCTGGGGTAGCTGTCGTCATGGAATGTAAGCATATGTGCATGGCAATGAGGGGGGTACAGAAACAAAACTCGGTAACAACTACCTCTGCTTTTACAGGAGCCTTCCAAAATGATGTTACACGATCAGAATTTTTAAGACTAATTACAGCATCACTCGATTAAGGTGCTAAAGTGGAAAAAAATGGCTTTTTGACTTAAAAAAAAGCCATTTTTTTTGCGCTTATGGAAGCCCTTGCCAATTTAATTTATGTTAATTTTCTTTGCGAAATCAGGTTACTTATTACTTTTGTCACTATGCTTGAAAATCAGGAGGCCTTACAGGCCTATTTGGAACAGACATGTGATCAAGAAACCGATCTGTTAAATAAGATAAATCGGGAAACATATTTAAAGGAAACAATGCCTCACATGTTGTCCGGACATTTTCAAGGAAGAGTTCTTGCCATGTTGTCGAAACTCGTGAGACCCAAACAGATACTGGAAATAGGAACATTTACAGGATATGCGTCGCTTTGCTTGGCAGAGGGGTTAGCCGAAAAAGGGATACTGCATACCATTGATGTTAATGAAGAACAGGAAGATCGTGTGCAGGGTTACTTTAATGCATCTCCATATAAAGAGCATATTCGCTATCATATTGGTGACGCAGCAGAGGTAATTCCGACGATTGAGGGCGATTTTGACTTGGTATTTATTGATGCTGATAAGAAAAGAAACCTCTACTATTTTGAGACCTTGATAGATCGGGTTGTATCAGGGGGGCTTCTGTTGATTGATAATGTGCTTTGGAAAGGGAAGGTATTGCAGGATAATCCCGACGGACAAACAACTAAAGTGCTTGAACTGAACAGAGTATTGGCGGCGGATTCTCGAGTAGAGAAGTTAATTCTGCCGATTAGAGACGGGCTTTTTGTATTGCGCAAAAAGTAATTGTTGAACTAAAAGTAACCATATGCAAAAGACAGGTATTGGTAAGTACGTTATCGTGCTGCTAATGTTTGTGTTTACTGTCACGACGACAATTGCACAAAAATTTTCACCAAGTAGCTATATTGCTGAGCACAAAATAATGGCTCAACAATTAATGTTAGAAACGGGTGTGCCAGCATCCGTCATATTAGCGATAGCGATTCATGAAAGCGCTTATGGAAATAGTAAGATCGCTAAACACCTCAATAATCACTTCGGTATAAAAGGAAAGAACACAAGTAAGGTGATTCGTTCGGCTTACAAAGGCTATGGATCCGTTAAGGAATCTTACCTAGATTTTGTAGGGCTCCTAAAACGCAGGAAGTCAACAAATAATCTTTTTGACGATCACAGTCATTCCGATTACAAAGGCTGGGTAAAGGGAATTGCTCGATCTGGCTATTCGACAACAGGAAGTTGGTCTTCTAAAGTTCTCGCCACCATTAATCGGTATAATCTCGACGAATATGATCACGTAGATCCTGTTCCGACCCAAGGCCCTCTGCTCGCTGAAAAGCAGGAAGCTAAACAAGGGGATCTTTTATTGAGTTCTATGGAAAAGAATGAAACTCCGGTCCGTTTTGGAACGACGGAGACGCACGTTGTTAAAAAAGGCGAAACTCTTTCGACATTGGCAAAGCGCTATGACACCTCCGTGGAGGCACTAAAAAAACGTAATAATTTGCAATCATCTAAACTTTCCATAGGCCAACGCATATTGCTGTAAATGAAACGACAGACGTTACTCCTGACATTTTTTATAGCGATTACCTTAGGACTGGGCGCCTGTGCTTCCCGAAAGTCGGTTCTGCAGAATCCTGGACATGGTAAATCCAAAAACCATAGCGGAGGCTCAAAGAATTCCGCCCTCCGAAGCGCAACCTCTACATCGGGATTAGATTATATCGCCCGGTACAAAGACATTGCGATTTCTGAGATGAACCGGTATGGTATTCCGGCAAGCATAAAATTGGCTCAAGCGCTCCTGGAATCGGGAAGTGGGAACAGCTATTTGGCACGAGAGGCCAATAATCATTTTGGAATAAAATGTGGGGGTGTTTGGGATGGAAGATCCGTCACACGACCGGACGATCACGTCAATGATTGTTTTCGTGTATACGATAGCCCTGAGCAATCTTTTCACGACCACAGCCAATTCTTACTTAGAAAACGCTACGAAAAACTCTTTATGCTCGATAAAGATGATTATAAGGGGTGGGCCCACGGTCTAAAGAATGCCGGATATGCCACGAATCCTCGTTACCCTGAGCTGCTTATCGACCTGATCGAGCGCTATCAGCTCTATCAATACGATCGTGCGGAGATTTCTTATGTCGCCAAAGAGCAACGGGAAGAAAAAGTGGAAGAAATTATTGAAGAGAAAGCCTTCGTTGAACCAGAAGTACAAACAGAGGAAATAAAAACTGCGGTAGCCATGATCATACATGAGGTGAAAGCCGGGGATACACTCTTTAGCATTAGCAAACGTTATAATATCACCGTGGAACAGATCCGACAGTTAAATGGGCTTTCTTCAGATAATCTTTCCCTAGGCCAGTTGCTGGTCATCACGAAGTAATTGTATAAAAGTTGTTAAAATTTGGAAAGATAAGCTTCTTTCGCTTAGTTTTATAGCTGTGGAAGTCTTGAAGCATGTTATTTTTCTCTACTTTATGTTCTGTTCAACTGTAACCATGTTTGCACAGACTCGTTTCGTTCAAGGCATTGTTTTTGATGAGGAAGTGAACCAACGGTTAGGCAAAGTGTTTTTAAAAAACGAACGTACGAAGGAAAATACATTTAACAATGCGCGTGGCGAGTTTGAAATCGGCGTGGCGGCGGGTGATCAATTGGTGGCATCTAAGGAAGGATACTATAGCGATACCTTGGTTTATTCAGGACAACCATTGCTAATGATTTACTTAAAGCGGACATCGATCTATATACCTGAAGTCAAAGTGGTAGCAAGGAGATCCCCCGAAGACGTACTCAAACAGCGTCAGGAAGATTTTAACAAAGCATATAAGTTGGCAGACCCGGGATCTGTTTTTAGTGTTGGTCCGACTGGAGCAGGGCTAAGTATTGGATCTATTTTCAATATGTTGAGTAAAGAAGGGAAAAATGCAAGACGCTTAACGAAACTTATACAGCTGGAATACGAAGAGAATGTCATTGATTCTAAATTTACGCCCGATCTCGTTCACAATTTAACGGGCTTGTCGGGTGAACACCTCAAAAATTTTATGAGTAACTATCGGCCTACTTACTATTTTGTGTCTGTAGCCTCGCCGTATGAGCTCACGGCATATATCAAGAGCAAGTATGAAATATTTAAATTAAATCCTAACTTGCGCTTTTTACCGAAGTTACCGGACATAGATTTAGAAGTTAATAATTAGAACATGATGTTTAAAAGGATAAAATTACTTTTTGTTGTTTTTGCGATCATGGGCATCCAATACGGATTTGCACAGATTGATCTTAAAAAATTACGTGCAAAGCCCGATACCAATATTGTGGAACAACCGAAATCACCCGTAACAAATATCAATCAAGTACTTGTGCCTATCCCCAAACTGGATCTGGAAGTAGATTATTGGAAACATTGGACTAAGTTCGGTATAAATGCTAATCAAGCCTCTTTTAGTGATAACTGGAGTGCCGGAGGTGTGAATTCGATTGCTGTCGGTGTGTTGGCTTGGCATAAGTCGGAGTACAATAAGAATAATTTTCAGTTTACAACGGAACTTGACCTGAAATACGGAAAGATAAAAAACAAGGATCAACTTGCAAAGAAAAATAACGACCGAATTTTCTGGGATAATAAATTAGCATACAAGCTTTCAAAAAGCTGGGCCTTATATTTCTCCGTTACTTTCGAATCCCAATTTGATATTGGCTATACCTATAAAACGACGGATGGTGTTGAACGGATTTATGAGTATAACACCAGTTTCATGGGGCCTGGTTACTTTACGGAATCATTCGGTTTGGAGTACAAACCTGATAACACCTTCTCCCTTCGATTGGGTACAGGTACTGCGAGGCAGACTTTGGTATTAGATGACAGAGTGAAGCCGCTTACCATCGAGGAGTATGCAAGTCGTTATCCGGAAAATGATCCTATTAAAGCAGATCAGGAGAAATTTGGGTTAAAGGTCGGAGAAAACTTTAGAAACGATCTCGCGTTCCAGTTGACAGCAAATCTAGATCGTAATTTGTCGAAAAACTTAAATCTAAAGAGTCGATACAATTTATTTGCAGACTATAAAGAGTTGAGCGATCCCGATCATCGTTTAGATGCAACCTTAACGGCAAAGGTAACCAATTTAGTGAACGTTTCCCTAACAGGAATTATGGTTTATAATTCCGACGAAGCTCCTAAAGTCCAATATAGTCAAGCGCTAGCACTGGGCCTTACTTACACATTACCGAGATAAATAAAATTTGAATAAGACATACAATTATATCAATTTATTATTTTATGTTGTTATCCTAGCGGGTTGCAGTACACCAAAAAGTCGTGTCCTGCAACCTCCTGCTCCACCCGTGCTGCGGGTAGACACTACGAAAATTAATCCGGATTCGGTAAGTATCCCATCTGTTACGGAGGCATTAACGGAAAATCAAACGCCCGCTCTCCCTATTCTACGCACAACCGAAGATCGAATCAAGGAAATGATGCGTCAGGGCATCAACAAAAATTCTGATTGGACTGAAGCGGTACATTATGATATCCGTAAACCTAATTTTGTTGTTATTCATCATACCGCGCAACATAGCATCAATCAGACCATTCGTACGTTTCAACTGGAACACACCAAAGTCTCTGCGCATTATGTTATCGGCAAAGATGGTCAGGTAGTTCAGATGCTGAACGACTATCTCCGTTCTTGGCACGCAGGACGATCAAAATGGGGCAATATTACGGATATGAATTCCGTTTCCTTAGGTATCGAGTTGGACAACAATGGACGAGAGCCGTTTCCTGAGGCGCAGATCAACGCTTTGCTTACGCTATTGGATACCGTGAAGACAAAATACCAAATACCATTTACCAATTTTCTTGGTCACGCTGATATTACCCCTTCCCGTAAGGACGACCCAAGCGTATTTTTTCCATGGAAAAAACTAGCGGAGCGCGGTTTTGGCGTTTGGTACGACGAATCTAATCTCTCCCCCGTTCCAGCAGATTTTAATTATGTGGATGCGCTTAGGATTATTGGTTATGACGTTGCAAATTTAAGAGCCGCTATCATCGCTTTTAAGCGAAAATTTATTGTTGTAGACACCAGTGGTAACATGACGGAGTACGACAAACGCGTTCTTTACAATTTATACCGAAGGTACTTTTGATCGGAAGAATAGCACTTGAAGCACGGATCCTAAGACGACCACGCATACGCACCCAGCCAGATTGAGCCATAAGTAAGCCATGACATCTGCTTTCCAAATAGCAAAAACAATGATTTCGGATAGTAGAGCAGCCCAAAAAACAGCTTTTCCTCGAATTTTCCGTACATAGAAAGCGACCAAGAATATGCCCAAAATCGTCCCGTAAAACAGAGAGCCTAAAATATTAACAGCTTCCAACAGGTTCCCTAATCGGCTGGCATACAGAGCCACAAGAAGTGTAATAATGCCCCAGAACAACGTAAATAGTCTCGACGCGTTTAGATAACCCCGATCAGAAGCTTTTTTGTTGATAAACCGTTTGTAGATGTCCACAACCGTGGTAGAAGATAGCGAATTGATGGCGCTGGCTGTGGCACCCATAGAGGCAAGGAAGATGACAGCTATCAATAAGCCTATGAGACCTTTTGGAAAGGTACTGGTTACGAAGGAAAGAAAAATGTAATTGTTATCATTTAGATCTGCCTTGGGATCATTTTTTTGGAGGATTGCTTCTACTTCTTGACGCAGCGCTTTATCTTGCTCGTTTTTCTGAAGTAGTTTTTTACGAATCGCATCTGCTGTCACATCGTCTCCATCACTGGCGGCTAGCTTATTCACAAGTAGCCTTTTTTCTTGGGACAAAGACTCATGCTGCTGAATAACGTCCTGATATGCTTGAGCATATACGCTATTTTCAATTTTTCTGACTTCGACGTTATTAAAAAAAAGCGGTGGAGTATTGAACTGGTAATAGGCGAAAACCAGTACACCTATTAACAAAATACAAAATTGCATGGGGACCTTAAGCAAACCGTTCATCAATAAACCTAATCGAGAGTCCCTGATCGAAGAACCCGTGAGATAACGACCCACTTGGCTTTGATCCGTACCGAAATAAGATAGCTGTAGAAAAAAACCTCCGATAAGCCCAGTCCAAACCGTGTATTGGTTGTTAAGATCAAAATTCCAATCAATGGCGTTCGTTTTTCCTGATTTCCCTGCGATATGAAGCGCATCCCGGAATCCGATATCTTCAGGCAATAAATAAACGACCATAAAGCCAGCAGTCAGGAGTGCACCAAAAATAATTCCCATTTGCAACAACTGGGTATATGATACGGCTTTGCTTCCGCCCCAGACGGTATATAAAATGACCATCGTACCAATAATCAACGTCGTATATGTGACATCCAAATGTAAGATGCTGGAGAGAATAATAGAAGGGGCGAAAATCGTGATGCCCGTTGAAATCCCACGCTGTATGAGAAAAAGACTTGCAGTTAGTACACGGGTTTGTACATCAAAACGACGTTCTAAAAACTCGTAGGCTGTATAGACTTTTAAACGGTGAAAGATCGGGACGAACGTAATACATAGAACGATCATCGCTAACGGCAGACCAAAGTAGAACTGCGCAAAGCTCATGCCGGAAGAATAGGCTAAACCCGGAGCAGATAAGAAGGTAATTGCACTGGCTTGGGTAGCCATGACGGATAGTCCAACGTTGTACCACGGGAGTTGTCGATCCCCAACAAGATATCCGTCGATATTCCTAATTCCCCTACTCTTATAGATACCGTACGCAACGATGAGGATGAGCGTAAAAAAGAGTACTATCCAGTCAATAGTACTCATGAGTAATGTTTAGTAAACCAATACATTAATAAAATGCAGACGACAAGCCATATACATACAAGTATGTAAAATTGCCTCCAGCTTTTTACAAAGGGGGGTAGTCCCTTATCTGTCATGTGGTTTATGTGGGAGAAACACGCTGATAAAAAAGATTGCGAAGACCAGGCCAATAACTGTTCCTGCGACAAAGCCTAAGAATGTACCGCATGCAACGATAGAAATCAAAGCGCCAAATATTGTCCCGATCAATAGGATTAGACTTTTTTCGTTTAGTGATTCGTTGTTTTCTACTTGATTTTCCATTATATTAATATCTGCTTATTTTTCTTTTGTTAACAAATTTACGAATAATCTGCTAGCTCCGGGAACTCCTGCGGGCAATTGTCGGAAAAAAGATAACGACGTGTAAATAAATTTACCTTTTCCGAGCTTGGTAATGAGCAGGGATCCGGTGTGCGCAGTCTCATTTTTATCGTTCATGGCCAACGGCGTGCGGTAAGATGGGTCAATATCTTCGGCAAAATAAAGTCCGCGCTCTTGGACCCAACCTTCAAAATCCTGTGCAGTAATTTTATTCGGATAGTTCAACACGGGATCCTCCGGATTCAAAAATGATACCTGCGCATCTTCTTCCGTTACCCGGGTTCTGGTAATTTGAAAAGGTTTGGGTGCAAAATCTGTTGTTTGTAGCCGAGAGTTCACATTGTATTGGAAGACGGCAACCCCTCCGGTCTTGACATAATCAAAAATAACCGGCATTTTCTGTGCTATTTTTTGTTCAACATTTAAGATGCGGACGCCAAGAACAAGGGCATCATACTGTGCGAGAACTTCTTTACTGATTTTATCAATGTCTAAAACATCCACCGCTGTGCCTAAGTTTCTCAAGGCTTCCGGTATCAGATCACCAGCTCCCGTAATATAGCCAACATGCTTAACAGGATTAATTAAGTCGAGTGGAACGAGCTTCGATGTAGTCTTCGGGAACCATGTTTGCGTTGGTATATGCTCGTATGAAATTGTCTCAATTCCTCGTAGAGATTCCCCAGATATGGAGAATGCGAGCGTGTCCGCGCTAGACGAAGGCGATTCGTTTGCGATATCAATAGCTTTAACAACGCTATATTGCTTTTCCGGAAAGGACACAAAGAGTTTGTCGGGAACAATTTTCCATCCTGAGGTCTTTGTTTGCGGAACAATAGTTACGGATTTTACACTGGGATCGTGTCTTTCGAGGGTAAGAAGTAATGTTTTATGTACACCAGGCTTTACAAGTAGAGTTTGGTTGTGAACGGATAGGGTCACTGGAGGAACGATTTCTATATATTCCCGCACCTCTCCACGTACTGGATCTACATACCGATACTGTAGCGGCACCGGCAGCTGAAAGGTTACGTCTGCAATCTGTAAGGAAACATACGCCATTGGAAGATCCGGGTTTATTGGAAAACCCACGTAGTTGCTGTCCACTTCAAATTTTCCAAGACTATGTGGTTTTGTGAGCCAATAGGGTTGTGTTGTAGTTTCTACGACGATTGATTCGTCAAACCGCTGAATCTCGTTGTAGGGTATTAGCTTATCGATACGCTTATCATTGATTCCTACTAAACGTACCATTGTCTTTGGATTTCTGCTAATGAGTTCAATTTGGAAAGGGATAACTTGTCCTTTGTAAAAACGGGAAGAAGCCGTTACACCCTCCAGTTTTACGCCAGCGCAAGCTAAAAGGAGTTCTTCAACCTCTTGTAGCTTGCGATCCTTCCAATACCCATTTTGTAGCTTTTGTAACCTGTGCCAGAGTTGAGCAAGTCCCGGAATGGATTGCTGCGGTGCTAGCGGATTGAAAGTTTCTATTAACGAAGATACTTCTTGTTGGATAGGTTCGCTGTCGGGCACCCTGTTCCAGCTAAGGTCTATTTTGTCAAAAAGATCAGTTGTCGGCTTATCACCATCAACATATTCGAAAGATTCAATGGCGAATCCATTTGAGGCAGCCGAACCAAAACCCTGGCTTTTGTGCTGCGAACGGCTTCGAGCGGAGATCTCGCCATAAGACTGACCCAATAGCGGATTGAATTGTCCAATATCTATTTTTAATTGGTTTGGACTATCTCCTTGCATACGCATAAAGTTGGCCGTATTCCAAAGTAGACGCTTCGCTTGCCAGGGTTTAACGATGTTGAGTTGCTCAGGAAACACTGTGGGATCGGCCGCAGCTTTAAACGCTTCGTGTGCTAAAATTGCCGAAGCTTGATGATGCCCATGTCCTCCGCGCTCGTCGGGCGGGAACCTCGTAATGATTACATCTGGTTGTAATTTCCTAATAATCCAAACCGCCTCTCGGAGCACTTCTTCTTTTTTCCAGAATTTGAAGGTTTCCTCATGCGTTTTTGAAAAACCGAAATCAAAAGCCGAAGAAAAGTATTGTTCTCCTCCATCAATTTTTCGAGCTTGTAAGAGTTCCTGGGTTCGGATCAGTCCCAGCTCAATGCCTTGTTCTGTTCCAATAAGGTTCTGACCGCCATCGCCACGTGTAAGTGAAAGATAGGCCGTTCGTACTTTTCGTTCAGAGGCTAAATAAGCGATCAATTTCGTGTTTTCATCGTCTGGATGTGCTGCGAAATACAGCACAGAACCCAGAACATTCAACCGTTCCAATCCAAGTTGTATTTCTGCAGACGACTTTTGGAGAAAGGGCTGGGCGAAAGATCGGCTACAAAAAAGAAAAATCAGGAAAAAAAAGAAGTGTCGTCTCATAGAGACTAAAAATAGAAAATAATTTAAGGTCGCGTAGTCAAAATGCCGTAAAACTTTTGTAGCAATCTTGGCTGTAAAATAAAAGGAACCAAATCGCCATTTGATTCCTTTTACCAACAATTAAAAATCTTTGTCTAAAACTTCCAATTCAACCCTGTGAATTTTGAAAAAACCAAATGGTAACAGTCGACAGTTTTAAAATAGTAACCTTTAGTACTAGTAAAAATAGGATTTATTCCTAGGAATTGTCGGGAGCTGGAGTAAATACTTTTCCACATTAAGCAAGTTATAAACACCAAAGCTTCTCGTTGTAAGTGATAGCAAGTTTAATCCGATAAGTTATTTATCGATTGATCCTAAAACGCGCTGCATAAAGCCGTTTAATGCATCTTTTTTGGAAGCCCCTTCTTTTATTAGCTTATCGACCTCGATAGCTCCGTACATATTCGAAATCAATTCGCCGATCACATCTAATTCCTCATCTTTTAGCGAGGGCACCTCAGTTAGAGATTCTAGTGTTTCAATAGTCTCTAGTACGAAATCAGCGTCATTCTGCTCTATAAAATCGAGTAGGTGCTTAATTACTGGTAACTTCATGTATTAAATCTACTAATCCGTCAATTTTGTTTGTTTGTACCTGATTTATCAATTTGCCATTTTTAAAAGCGGCGAAAGTTGGAAGATTGTTAACGTTTGCAAGCTTCCTAGATTCAGGAAATTTTTCGGCGTCGACTATGACAAATGAAACATTGTCATTCTCTGCAGCTAGTTTTTTGAACTTTGGTTTCATAATCCTACAGTTTCCACACCAAGAGGCCGAATACTGCACAACAACGACATCATCGCTACTAACAAGCTCTTGTAAAGAGTCGTTTTCTAATTCTTGTAACATATTCTTTAGTTTTAAGTAGGAGAGAAAGAACTTCTCTCCTATATAGTTTAAGCGTGTATTATTAGTTGGCAGATAGATAAGAAGCTACACCTTCACGTGTTGCGTTCATGGCATCTTTGCCCTCTTCCCAGTTTGCGGGACATACTTCTCCATGTTTTTGGACGTGTGTATATGCATCGATCAGGCGGATGTATTCTTTTACATTGCGTCCCAGTGGCATATCGTTTACAGACTCATGGAATACCTTGCCCGTCTCGTCGATTAAATATGTTGCGCGGTAACTTACAGCTGACCCTTCTACTAAAGTACCGTATTCAGGATGCTCTACTTCTTTCATTTCCAAAATGCCTAATACACTTGACAGATTACGATTTGTGTCGGCAATTAAGGCATATTCCACACCTTCGATGCCACCATTGTCTTTGGCGGTGTTTAACCAAGCAAAGTGAACTTCAGCGGAATCACAAGACGCACCCACGAGGATAGTGTTTCTTTTAGCGAATTCTTCCGAAGCTTCTTGGAAAGCATGCAATTCCGTAGGGCATACAAATGTAAAGTCTTTAGGATACCAGAACAAAAGGATTTTCTTTCCTTCTTTCTGTGCCTGCTCGAATAAATTGATTTGGAAGTTATCGCCTAAATAATCAATTGCGTCAACTGTGATGTTAGGGAAATTTTTACCTGTAAAACTCATAATACTTTTTCTTTCTTTTTTTGTGCTACAAAATTACGTTTTTTATCGGCAGGAAATAATCAAAAAACTCAATGATATATCTATAAAATCTATAACTTAATAGTGTAATGTATAGATTATCTTTATTTAGAAAAATCAATAAAAAACCTATTTTTGTACTTAACTCATCGCAATGAGGAATGGCCCCGTAGTTCAACGGATAGAATAGATGTTTCCTAAACATTTGATAGCAGTTCGATTCTGCTCGGGGCTACTTAGGAGACACTACTTGAGACTGTTTGTTTTACACTCCCCGACTCCCCGCTACTTTTTAAGGAAAGTCGAACCATAGGCTTTCTTTTTTTTAAGGTACTTTATGGTAGATACTCTATTGTCCTTCCAATATACGAATCAAATCGTCATTGATATAAAAAACTTCTCGTCCTTCTTTTGACGGTGTGAGTATTCGCGCTGCGACAAGTTCATTGACATATTTTGTCAAAGTTGTTCTGGAAGACATCTGTAGTATGTCGCCGATCAACTTTGGTTTGATATAGGGTTGACTAAACAGCAGTTCATTTACTTCTTTATTATACCATTTGATATTTGACTTACCGTATTCCAATGTAGTTTCCATCTGATCCAGTATACTGTTGATGAGTTGATTGGTTAAAAATGCTGTTTTTTCGACTGCATCTAGCATATAGAGTACCCATGGTTTCCAACTCCCACGCTGAGTAACGGCACCTAAATTATAATAATAATCATCTTTGTGTACGATGATATATTTGGAAAGATACAAGACCGGTTGATCCAAGAGGCCTTGATTGACCAAGTAGAGCAGGTTTAATATCCGACCTGTACGACCATTTCCGTCAGGAAAAGGGTGTATGGCTTCAAATTGATAGTGTGCTATACACATTTTGAGTAATGGGTCAGTGTCGGACAGCTTATCATCATTCAGATAGTCCAATAGATTTCCCATTAGTCGTTCTACAAGACCGACTCCTCTTGGAGGAGTGTATATAATCTCCCCTGATCTAAATTCGCTTTGTCCACGTTGAATGACCGTCAATGTATGTGCTGGCCGTATGCTGCCAGATGTATTTTTGATCTGTCGGAAAATAGCAATTATACTTTCAAGGTCGATATCGTTTTTTTCCTTTACACGTTGATATCCCTCCCAAAGTGCTTCCCTATACCTCAAAACCTCTTTTGTGGCAGGATTGGCATTTTTTTCCTGAACGGTATCCGACACAGCTTTATAAAGCTCGTCTTCTGTTGTAAAGATATTTTCTATAGCAGATGACGCTTTGGCTTCCTGAAGAGCAATCGTATTGACCAGCATATAGGGATTGGGCAGACGCCGTACATTACTATTTACCCCTGCCAATGCTCTGGATGCCGTGACCAGTTTTTTCAGAATATCTACGTCATCGCCAATGTTTTGCGGAGGCAGGGGAGGAAGATCATTGAAAGGTTTTTTTCTATCGTATGCCATTTATGTTCAAATTTAACCTGATACTGGACATATATACAAAGTAATGAAATAAAATGGACATATTTTTAGGATATGTCCATTTTTTATTCAAAAATGGACATACTTAAATTAGGTGTTCATTTGGATGTATTTCTTGCTTTTGTTATAGCTTTAAAGTCTCCAATGAGGTTCGACCTTCCGCAACTTGCCCTACTTAAGGAGACACCGTATAACGGTTATCTCCTTTTTTAATGCCAATAAAAATCTGTAGCCCAAAATGTTAGTGTCGGGTCATTTATAGTTCGATATTTGTAGCCAAGATTTTTAGCCTATTGTGTAGTATTGTCTGAAAAACCTAGTTTTTGATGTCGTTATGGCCTTTTTTCCAAAGTTCGATTTCTTCTTAGGGATTCGACTTCTAGATCCTCTTCTGGTTTGTTGTAGTTCTTTGCGACAAGATAGAGAAAATCCAGTATAACATCAGTTTCCTCCTCGCTCACTTGGATACCGTTTTTTGCTAATGTTGCGATTGCCCGTTTATCCGAAACCTTTTTATCTATAAAACTCATTTCCTTAGTTGGTGTTTTTTTATTATATTTTTGACAATGCCGTGTTCAGATCCAATGACATATCTCCTGTTTGGTAATCGACCCTAAGAGGTGGGATTAGATTGACGAGATGTTTTTTGTCAGTCGCATCCATGCTTGAAAATCCCTGAAGAAAAGTTACAATTGGCCGATCTCCCTGTTGCCGTTGCTTATCAATACTTTTCAATTTCTTATTAATATCGCTGAGTTCTTTTTTCAGGCACTTGGAATTAACACGATACTCTTTTTTATTCGCTATAGTCATCGAGTTTTAATACAGCTGCGATGAACAGCTTCCTAGTTTGGGATAACGTCAGTTCCTGTTCGTGTAGTCTCCTCACTACCTGCTGCCGCTCTTGAAGGTACTCTGCTTTCTGTGTATTTGTATTCCAGTCTTCCAGAACACAATTGAATATATCTACAGCTTTCCTTGAAAGTATCAAATGCTGAAGTTCCTGCTGATAACGCTCATTGAGAGGAGGAGCTTTGATTCTCGTCTTACATCTTCCTCGACAATGGTAATAGGGATGTTTTTTAGTTGAACCTTGATAAAAGCTTCATTTTTCCGTTAAGGAACCTGAAGGTGACAGAACATATATTTATGATATTGATGAAAAATATGTTATAGTTTTAGAGCCATTACGCAATAAACTAGCGTATTATTTATTAGGTGCACATAGATTGGAAGGGAAAGATTCTAAGGGGGATAAAATATAAGGAAATATAAAGGAGGTTACCACAATTGTTATAAAGCAGAAAACGCATAACATCTTGGCTATGCGTTTCCCGATCTCCTTCTTTCACAATGAAAGATGAACTCTGTACTGCAAAGGTAAATAAGTTTTAGAGTTTAAAAAGTTTTAACATTTCATTTTTTTCCACACTAATACACATAACATTAATTATGGTGTTTTATTTTTTTGGTAATTCAGCAACCGTTTTACCCTTTAGGCTTTCTTCTACCAAGTAACCGATAAATTTTGTGAAAGGCTCGATGTTTTGTTCAACACTGGCCTGTTCGAGTGCATGCATATATTTATCTCGTCTTTCCACCGGAATGACCGCCCATCGATATCCGCCCGATGCAAGCATGGCATTCATTAAAAAACGTCCCATCCTTCCGTTGCCATCCATGTAAGGGTGAATGAATACAAATATGAAATGTCCTAAAACAGCTCTAACAGATGCTTCTGTTTCTTCTTCCAGTAATTCAAACAATACAGGCATCGCATCACGCATGGTGTCAACATTTAAGGGTACGTGCTTGGAATTGCTGATATAAACCTGATTGTTGCGATATCCAGCTAGATCAGCGGCTTTCAACAAACCTGCAGTCACGCACGGATCGAAAAGTTGCCTATACCATTTCGAATGGTCTTTGTCTACCTGCATTCCCGCATTTGCTCCACCCAATATGGAGTTGATACTTTCCTTGACGGACTGGAATGCCTGATAATAACCTCTTGCTGCCATTGCATCGCGCTGTTTGCGATCCTCTTCATTCTCTTTGGTATCCCATTTTCCAGAACTTACCTTCTCAATCATTTCGGGCGTTACACGATAGCGCTCTATGGAGAGGGAGTGGTAGGCATCAGTGACGTAGATATCGTCGATCTCTTTTAGGAAAGCTTCCTTATTTTCTGGTAGTCCCGGCGAATTAGGGAAGTTCTGTATGACCACTTCTCGCATCTGCTCCCACATCAACCGCATACGGGTGGCATATGGGGATCGTTCGCGGGCAGGTAATTTCAGATCGATTTTAATTTCGAATGGATCTTCTTCGCGAATATCATAATCCGCCTGCTTAAAGGTATCTATAATCTGGTCGGCAATTCTTCCCCTATTGATATTTCGGAGAGCTCCTGCCAGTCGCCCTGCCAGTGTAGTATGACCTTTTTCGAGTAGTATGGGCAGGAGTTCAGATGCGTCCCTTATTAATGACAACGCAGTACGGGCATCTATAGCATTTCTCGTGTAGATGGTTGCGGCGCTGTAAATGAGAGCGGACTGTAGATTGTACATTCGTATCCCATTATCGGTCACGACAAGCTGATTCGCTGACGGTAGTTCTCCCCGTAGATTGAAAAGAGATGTGTTGTGCGGCAATGCACTTGGATGGTTATTTCCGTGAGGAGAACGAATAAGTAACTGCTGCGGTACAGATTGATTGCCCGCATGGATCAATAAAGATTGGTCGGCTGAGAGGCACCAGTTGTCCCCATATCTATGATTTAGGAATACCGCAATAAAATCCCAATACGAACTATACCAGGCTGTGGTTTCGCCATCCTTCGCTCCTGGATCGGTAGCGATATACCAACCCTTGGCGACTTCCCTGATAAATCCATTCTTGGTCAGGATTTCACGGTATTTACGATTAGGAATGTCATCCGTATGGATGCCTATTGCCCCTTTTTCTTGCAATTGCTGTAGAAACTTTAGGGCGTCTAGAAATCGTTCTCGCGGTGTTGCCATATCGTTATTCGTTTATCAAACACTGATGTGCTTTTGTTCTCAAACGTTGATGTGGTAAATTTAGTAAATACTGTTGTTATATTTTTATTAAATTATGATGTGTTAGTTTTATTAAACCGTGTTCAATATTAGAATCGGAGCCACGAGATAAATACACTGTTGGAAGAAGCTAACCTTAGACTTTTTCGCATTACTGATTGTTTTTTGAGTTTGTTTATCTCGTAGATAATCTACATGATTCTTTTCAGCTTATACTGTTTAAGTATTTTTCTAACATGGTGTAACCAGCAGGTATAATATTGTTTCTGTCATTTGGATTGAATTTGTTGAGTTTATTACTGTCTTCCCAATCGTCAGGCATACCATCTTGGTCAGAGTCCTTCGGAGCCTTTTTACTTTTTAGTTCTGGCCACCCCCCTACTTCTTTTTGGCTGTTAATAATCTTGCCTGTCCGATTTTTAATGGATTTTACAATACGCTCATCGACGGTATCGCGTTTTGGCAGTATTGCACCGCCAAACTCTAAAACCCTACTGTAAGCCTCTATAGCATCTTTTGTGCTTACTAGCCGTGTTTCAAAAGGATGATTTTGTTTATAAGTTTCAATCTGTTCGTTATTCCAATCCTTTCTAAACTCTACAAGGTCCCATTGGTTTTCCGGGCTTTGTCCATCGTAGTAATTTCCAAAAAAATAGCTTTTATCGTATGGAGAGCCCGTCGAATAAGCCTTCCCTTTTGCTTTTGAATCTCTCCCCGGAATTAGGTAGTTGCCAACATAATTAAGGCGGGTTACACTTACTTTATCTGCATTGTAACCAGCATGGGCTCCCCCCCAATTATAAAGGACGTTATTTCTAAAATCTAACAAAAGTCCTTCTGGGTCTTCTGTATATGGATTGGAGTTATAATTCCCAGGCCTTGGGTTACGGCCTCTGTTACTTGCATATAAGTTGTTCAGAAAACTGTACTTTGCACCACCTGTACCGCGGATTAAAGAACCAAACCCGTGGTTATCCGGATTTAAAGCCTCAGTAATAAAACACCATTGAACGGTAACATTATTTAAAGTAGGAGTACTTGCTGAAACTGATAAATTTTCGTCTAGGCTCCAACTTGCTGAACAATGGTCAATAATAATATTTTTTCCTTTTGAGATTGAAATGGCATCTTTTCCCTGTTTGCTTCCTGCACCACGTTTAGCGTCTCCTAAACGTACACGAATATGTCTAACAATGACATCGTCTGTAGCTATTACTATAGTTTCACCACACAAACAAATACCATCACCGGGAGCCGTTTGTCCTGCGATAGTAATTTTGGGATGTGTTATAGTTATACGTTTTTTTAAATTGATATTTCCCGAGACAGCGAAAATCACCGTCCTGGCGCAATTTTGCTCTAGCGCCCAACGCAAACTACCTTCCCCGTCGTCTTTTAAATTAGTGACATAGAGCACCTTACCTCCTCTTCCACCTTGGGCGTGGGCGCCGAAGCCTTCGGCCGTTGGAAAAGCTAATTGTTGAGCATTTGTTGTATTTAGGCTGCTTAAAAAAGCTAGCCATAGCGAAAGAATTTTATTCATAAAAAATCTTGTTTCTGTGTAATTTCATCTACTAAACCGTTTAGATAGACTTCTAGGTTGGTATAGCCGTCTTTGCTCAATGTTATAGTATTGCTGTCTGAAATATCGTCCGGATTAAAATTGTTTTTATTTTCCCACCAATCCGGCATACCGTCGCCGTCGGAATCTTTCAGAAACTCTGGGTTAATGCCTTTGTTACTCAAATCGGGCCATGCGCTTGCGGAATTGGCTGGCTTTGCATCATCGGGAACGTCTATCAGTCCGGGATAATTTTCAGCGTCTGAAGAGATGCTGCCAAAGTAAGTCGCTGTTCCATTTTGTGTTTCTTCAGCGATTCGCAAGTCAATGACGTCGCGTTGTTTTGAACACCCTGCATATTGCACAACTAAGCGATATGCTTCCCGAGCGGAATGGGTAGTAACCACATCAGTTTCCAACGGCGAGATAAGACGTATTTCTTTTTTTACCTGTTCGTTAAAGGTATTGTCATTTTTGTCTTCAATTTGATCGTATATTCCTTTCGGCCAATTATTTATGGTTGTTTCCTTGTCTCCTTCCATCACATTTCCGGTTACATAAAAGCGTCCCCAAATATGTTCCATAGGTTTCCAGGCATTAGCTTGGCCGTTCTTTCCGGTTACATATTTGGAAGTACGAACGCCGATAGCTGCAATACGGTAACGGACGCGGCTATTGCTCGGCGTCGCGGGACCGGGTTTGTAATAATTATTTACAATATTTACGTGCATTCCTTCACCACCGTAACATCCAGCTCCCGCCCAGTTATAAAACACGTTATTGCGTACATCCACATATTCACGCTCTTGGGTCGAAACGTGAGGGCCCAGACGCGGCATTCGACTTTCGTGATGAGCCATCAGATTATGATGGAATGAAGATCGGTGCCCGCCTACAATGGCGCCGTAGCCATGTTTTCCCTTGGCATGTCCGGCAGTACGAAGGCTTTCAGAAATCATGCACCATTGTACTGTTACGTTTTCACCACCATAGAACGTACAAGTTTCATCAACCGACCAGCTAATAGAACAGTGATCGATGATGACATTCTTGTTTTTGGAACCTCCTAGTCCGTCCGGTTCTTCACCTCCTTCGTTACCTACGCGAAAACGCATATAACGAATAATCACATTATCTGCGCTAACTGATACAGGGTGGCGTGCAATACAAACCCCGTGTCCTGGCGCTGTTTGACCAGCAATGGTCAGATTGCCGTTGATGATATTTAAACGGCTGTTCAGGAAAATAGTTCCTGCCACATCGAACACTACCGTACGAGTGCCCTTTTGAGAGATCGCAAAGCGAAATGTGCCCGGTTCGTCGCTGTCTTCTAATGAGGTTACGTGATATACTACTCCTCCGCGTCCTCCGGTAGCATAGCGTCCGAAACCTTCCGCTCCCGGAAAAGCCGGAATGTCACTCTGTGCTGATCCTAACAACGTGATAAAAACAAGCTTTAAGAATATAAGAAGGCTTTTCATGTGTTGTTATGATTTTAAAAGGAAATAGCGAATAAAATGATTAAATACAGATAGACTTTTGGCGCTATCGCTACAAACCCATTCTTAATGAGCGATGAAAGTTATCATCGGAGCCAAGACCAACGTTCAGCCCAATCTCTCATGGCGTCAATACGCCATTTAGATACGGTTTTGAAACCGTGAAGGTTTTTATCGAAAAACTCTTCATCGCTTTTATCTGTAAACCAGTTATCTCCCAATTTGTAATCTGTTTCACTGGCGCTGCCCGGCCAGATATTCTCAATAGTTATTTCACCATTCTGCTTCGGGAAATTGGGGATATCCGAAACGATGGTATACGGCATTGTCCCAAGCGCGTAGGTAGCATGTCTTACAGCATAAATCCCATCTCCTAAATAAAATCCATCCCAAGTTTGCTTATTAATTGTCATTTGTATGCAGATCGAGTCTGATGGAATGTCTATTTTGGGGCCTTTAATACGAAACTCCATGATCGAATAGATTTTAACGGTACCTTGCTTTGTTGTTGGTCTGTCGAATATAATTTTTGGACTGTGTGTGAACCTCACAAAGCTACCACCCCATGATTCTTTTGTAGGATCATTCGGGTCGCCGTCCATCATATAAAGCAAGACGGCGTATCTCCCAATTTAGTATTTCCTTCTAAGTAATTTTTAAAGTCTTCGCCGAGATTACCACCGCCACTGATATATGTGTCATAGTATTTACCATTAAATTCATCCATTTGTTTATAGTTGGCAATGAATCCACGATAGGAAGCGTTATTTTCGATGAACCAAAGATTTGGGAAATGCTCGACAATGTAGGCATAACTATTGGTACTCCACTTTTTATTCGGCCCACCTATCCAATATATTTTTATTTTGTGCTGAATGTCGGGAGCGTCGTGTAAAGCTTGAGCCACGTCATCTAATCCCCCCCATACTAAAACCCATAAAGGTCGGTCACTTTTTTTTCGGGCACATTTGATAATCCAGTCAGATCCCTCAGTAGCAGTCATGTATCCACGGTAAGGAGCAGCTCCACGTCTTCCCTGTTTGCTAACAGAACGCAAATAATCGGGTGACGGAAAGGTATCGGAATGCTTTTTTAATTCGGGTAGATCCTTTTCATACAGATCAATCATTCGCAATATTTCTGACACATTCCCGCTGCCATAAGATGGTGAAGAAACAAGGCCTTCGGTTTCAAAAAGATCACTGTACATTAAAAAATGAGCCATCGATTGATTGTCATCTGGATCCGTGCCTCCAATATCCGTGCTTATAAGTATGCGGGGCTTTACAGGAATAGCCGATTGCGCAGTCAAAGCGATAGGAACAAACGAAAGCAAAAGATAGAAAATTACTTTAATCATAATTAGTTTATAAAAATTTTTGATGTAGTTTCTCAAATAAGGTCAATGGATAAATGCCGATACTATGGTCTTTCGGATATTGCCCCGCGGCATAAAAATATATGTCTTTAGACGACTGTTTGCGCATAAGTCATAGATTTGAAGTGACATAAGTAAAGGATATAGTCTGGCATTCTTTACCTATCCAATAAAACACTTGTCATAATGAAAGGCCCTACAGCCTTAGGATCATTATCGCGGATCGGCTCGGAAATGTAATATTCAAAGCTCCCGTCTCTATAGTTCTTTTCGCCTCCCAATCCTGCCACTGAACAACAATCGGTGATGGATAGGCTTCCATCTGTTTCCGTCTTCACGAACCTTTTTAAATACTGGTCATATGCTTGTTCCCCTTTCTTCAAATAATGCTTGTCTAAATAGCCGCATTGAGCACCCTTGATCCATGTGTAAATAAACATAATAGACCCTGTGGACTCTAGATAGTTCCCATCTCTGTCGCTTAAGTCCGTAACCTGGTACCACATACCTGTTTTGGGATCTCTAAATTTTTCAATGGAAGCAGACAGTTCCTGTAGGATTTTGATGATTGCAGGTCGATCCTTATGATTTTTGGGTAGAAAATCCAATACATCGACGATGGCCATCATGTACCAACCTATGCTACGCGACCAAAAATGTGGCGAACGACCGGTTTTAGGATCTGCCCAACGTTGCTCTTTGCTCTCATCCCATCCATGGAAGTACAGGCCGGTTTGCGCGTCATACAAATATTTCCGAACATCCAAAATCTGTAAGGCCACATCGTCAAATAATGTTGTTTCCTTATTTTCCTTTGCGTACTGTGCCAAAAAAGGTCCTGCCATATAAAGTCCATCTAGCCATACCTGATGAGGATAGACTTTTTTATGCCAGAAGCTTCCATCCTTTGTCCTGGGATGTGTTCGCATTTGCTCGCGTTGAAGATCTAAAGCTGTTTTAAATCGCTCCTGATTTGTTTTCTTCAGGACAGGAAAAAGAATTTTCCCCGTGTTGACACGGTCTATATTATACTCCAACGGTTTATATGTCTTTATGGTTCCGTCAATGTTCACCATTGTGTCTGCATAATCATATACATAGTCATAATATTTTGGACGGTCTGTTTTATTATAAACTTGTAATATAGATTGCATCACCAAGCCATGGCAATAGTTCCATTTCAATGTCTTTGAAAAGTCAAGCATCCATGCTTCAGGATTACGTTTCATTTCAGAATCTGCCATCTGAACATAGTTTTTTTGTCCGAAAACTTGTACGGCAAAAAAGACGGATATTATCAATATGATGAGCTGTTTCATGCGAAAGGACTGAAGTTTATATTCGGTTTATTAGCTATGCTTTTACAACGATAAGTATTTGAATGCTAATTACGTAGATAATAAACTAAAAAAAGAGTGCAAACGTTGCCGGCAACGTTTGCATGATGACCAAATACCTTTTCATTCGACTAAGAAAATAAGATTATCTCAAGCTGCTCTGTCCTAGTGCAGCCACCGAGGACTTTTAAACGATCTAAGGTCCACGGAAAAATTAGTCACCGCTTACGACTACATCCTATATACTGATTGTTTGATTTAACGAATTTCAACTCTTAAAAACCTAAGAGAGTCGGTGCGAGTTTTGCTAAATAAGATTCACGTGAAACAAGAAAGATCAGGAGTTCTTGTATGCCATTCCGCACCGGAAGTTGCAACATCTCCGACGTTAATACGAATTTGACGAAAACGAAATTAATACAAAGAAATGCTGTTAAAATCCGAACGTCAAAAAATATGTATAAAGCCATCAGGATGGCATACACTAATACGCGGTCGTTGCCTGTATAATCATTTTATGGAGTCAATAATTCGTTTTAGCTAACCATTTTATAAAAGGAAATTAACCCATAGATAACATTAGACTGGTAGGTTTGCGGCAAATACAATCAACAAAAACATGTATCCTAAACCAACCAAACTTCTTTGGCTTTTGCTTTCGTTAACGGTGGCTTCGCCTGCTGTGGCGCATTTTAACGAGCGAAATATTTCAGCGCGCAATTTTATTGAAAATCAAGAACTACTTCGGGGAAAAGTAATTGATGAAAATGGCAATCCTGTCGCAGGTGCGACCATCACCAATATACAGACACGGCAGAGTGCGCAAACAGCAGCTGATGGAAGCTTTTCGCTGCCCGGTAAAATTGGTGATTCCATTTCCGTCAGCTTCATTGGCTACGCCCCTAAGGAACAGTTGGTGAATACTACGCAACAGATAACACTAACCTTGGGCGTGAAGAATCAAGAAATTGAAGAGGTAATGGTTTCTATCGGCTATCAACGTGTGCGAAAGTCCGATGTAACCGGAGCGATTGCCAGCGTAAAGGCCGAAGAATTAAATCTGGCCTCACCAAAACTTTCTCAAGCACTCGTCGGTAAGGTGGCAGGAGTGCAGGTTATGCAAACCAGCGGTGCGCCATATGACGGAACAAAGATTCGGGTGCGCGGAATTGGATCGATCAATGCGGGATCAAATCCGTTGTACGTAATCGACGGCTATCCGGCAGGAAATAACTTAAATATTAATCCCAACGATATTGAGACGATTGACGTCTTGAAAGATGCAGCATCTGCGGCTATCTATGGTTCCCGGGCCGCTGGGGGTGTTGTCTTGATCACCACCAAACGTGGAACGGAAGGGCGCAGTAATGTCGATTATGAAGTGTTAACGGGATTCGGACAGCTGTCGAAGAAGGTAGATTTGCTGAACGCCGAAGAGTTTATCGATCTAATTATTGACGGACGGAACAATGCCTACAAGGATCTCGTCGTTAGCCAAGGTGGGACCTGGACGGACGATATGCGATTGGACGACAACAAAACCCGCGTTGGACGTGTCCGCAACGCAGGTTCCGTGTCCATTCCCGAAGACTATTACGATTTTACAACAGGCACGGCCAAACAAGCTAAGTACGATACAGACTGGCAAGATGCCCTGTACAGAAATGCTCCGTTTCAGCGTCACAATCTCTCTGCGTATGGAGGGAATGACAAGAACAGGTACTTTTTGAGCGGGTCATACCAAGATCAAAAAGGGATTATGCTTGGGACGGACCAGCAAACCTTCAATTTTAGAGCAAATGTTGACTCCAAAGTTGGAGATCGCCTTACTGTAGGTGCGAATGTTTCATTTACCTACAACGATAACAATGAAGTAACAACAGGTCGGTATGATCAAAGCCCATCAATGGCTGCTTTAATATATTTGCCCACGCTACCTGTTTATAATGAAGACGGAAGTTATGCTCAATACCTAATGGCCGATATGTCGGCTAATAATTATGGTATTCAGAATCCGGAAAACCCGTTGGCCTATGTAACCAAGATCAAGAATAATCGCCGAGGTAAGCGTGGATTATATAATGCATACGCGGATTTGAAGATTATTGATGGACTGAATTTGAAAGTAAACGGTGGTCTTAGCACATATGACGAAAAATATGATTATTTCAGGCCGACAAGTATATCGAGTGGCAATAATCCTCCCTTTTCGGATCAGGCGGTTACCGCGGCATATGCTGATGCAAGGACTAGAGGCGAGATAGATAAACTGATGGAGACGACGTTGACATACAACAAGTCGTTAGGAGAAAAACATCAGTTGAATGCGCTGTTGGGGTATTCAGCACAGCGTACCGATATTGATTTTATATCATTACGGGCCAATGGGTTTCAGAATGACAAAATCGGGGAAATTTCAGATAAGGGAGCTGACCCTTCGAACTTCCAGTTGAGAGAGGCATACAAGAATGCGGTTACTTTACAATCCTACTTCAGTCGCCTTATGTACAACTACGACTCCAGATACTTTCTTTCCGCGTCGTTCAGGACCGACGGTTCGTCCAGATTTGGCCCTCAAACCAAGTGGGGAACATTTCCGTCCATATCTGCTGGATGGACGCTTTCTAATGAAGGGTTCTATACCGACTGGCTGGGAAATGGTTCCAGTGCTAAGCTTCGGGCCAGCTGGGGATTAAGCGGAAATAATAACATAGGAGAGTATAATGCGTTGACTACGATGAGCTCCCCAGGTGGTGTGATTATCGGAGATGGCGTAGAGACCGGATACTGGCCGGAAGATATTAAAGATCAGGCATTGGGATGGGAGTCTACCTCGCAGTACAACGTGGGCTTGGATCTCGGGTTCCTTAATGGACGGATTAACTTAATGACGAATTTTTATTTAAGTAGTTCTTTTGACTTACTTTTCAGACAGCCTATTTCAGCGGTTTCGGGAGCTCAGACCATCTTAACCAATCTGCCGGACAGCAAGGTCCAGAATAAAGGTTTTGACCTTCAATTGGACGCGACAATCATCCGTCGGCAAGATTTTCAACTGGGATTCAGTGGAAATGTGAATGTAAATAGGAATAAGGTTCTAGATCTTGGAGGCGCTTCGACAATCTTGACCAATGGAGCGGAAAGATCATACATCACACATGTTACACAGGAAGGAAGCCCCATCGGTATGTTTTATGGGTTCAAGGTCTTGGGAATAGCCACCGAGGACAATTACAAAACGGTAGCCCCATCGGCAGCATCGAGTAATCCACTTCAGCCCGGAGATTTATATTTCGAGGATGTCGACGGCAATGGCGTCGTCAATGATGAAGATAAGCGTGTCATCGGCAGTCCACACCCCGATTTTACATACGGCTTTGCGATAAACACAAGCTACAAACAATTTGACCTTCGGGCATCTTTTAATGGCTCTCAGGGAAATAAAGTTTTGGATGGGTATGACTATTATCTGTATAATATGGAAGGATCCGGTAATCAATATGCAGACGTCGCCCAACGATGGAGATCTTCTAACAACCCCGGTAATGGATCTGTATACCGTGCCTCCCGGGCCGGGACGCAAAGCAACAGTACGCGTCTTTCCACCTTTTATCTCCAAGATGGTTCTTTTCTCAGAATGACGAACGTGACTTTAGGGTACAACATGCCCCAAGGACTAAGTCAGAAATTGAAGTTATCAGGTGTTCGTATATACGCTAGCGTCGAAAATCCATTCACTATAACCAAGTATAAGGGATATAATCCAGAACCCGACTATGACCAGCGCGGTAATCTTACACCGGGAGTGGACTATGGGTTGTACCCGCTTGTAAGGGGGTATAATTTGGGCCTTAAAGTAACATTTTAAAGAAAAGTACAGTTCAATAGCGCTTAAAATAGAGATGAAAATGAAAAAAAGATATTTAATACTGTTCTTGATATGGAGTTTGGCATCCTGTAAGCAGGATTTCCTTAACCAGTTGGATCCCAATGCCGTCACGGTTGACAAATACTTCGAAACCGAAAATGACGTTTTACTAGCCGTTAATGGAATCTATCAGGCACTGAGATCCGGAAGTAATATTGGTGAGGGCAGCACGCTTTACAGTGAGGAAAGATCAGACAACACCGGACGGGATGACAATCAGTCCAATGCCGGCGAACCGTTTCAGTTCAATGACTTTTCTATATTACCAAGTAACTCTTATTTACGGACACACTGGGCCAATATGTACGATGGTATCGCTCGGTGTAACACGTTGCTTTCTAGGATAGACCAAGTCACTTTCGATGACCAGAGCACAAAATTGCGCTACATGGCCGAAGCTAAGTTTGTTCGCGCACTGCTGTACTTCCATTTGGTCAGAAAATTCGGTGATGTCCCATTATCTACTAAGGAAATTACCTCGAAGGAGGAGGCTGCCGCGGTAGCTTTTCGGGAAAAAGAATCAGTTGTTTATCAACAGATTGTTACCGACTTAAAAGACGGATTGTCAAGCAATTTGCCCGATAAGCAATCGGAATATGCCGTTGGCAGAGCGTCAAAGGCGGCTATTAACGCACTTTTGGGACACGTATATCTGACTATGGGCGCGACATTACAAGACGTCAATAACACCGAGCTGTTCACCTTAGCCGAAAGCCATCTCACAGCTTCCTACCAGATGAGAGCTTTTGGTAAGCTTAGCGAAATTCCCTATTCGCAAGTGTTCGATGTGTCCGCAAAAAGTACGTGTGAGGAGCTGGTATTTCAAGTCCAGTATTTACAGGGCGACCAAAACTACAGTTCCAGCATTGCCAGGAATAACCAGGCGCGTGGCGAGACGGTCAATTCGAAATATCCCTCAACGGGAAGCGGTGGTAATGTCAAACAGGACTTAGTCAACGACTACGAAGAAGGTGATATCCGGAAGTCATTTTCCATTAAATTCGCTTCAGATCCGCAAGTAAACGATTGGTTTATAACCAAATTCCGGGACAACAGTGATGAAGCGGGCTCTCAAGGGTGGGGAGGGAATGACTGGATATTGATTCGTTATGCCGACGTGATGCTTTTGTTGGCTGAGGTCAAAATGCATTTGGGTAAAGAAGCTGAAGCTGTCGCTTTGTTGGATCAAGTACGCGAACGGGCAGGACTCCCCACCTACGCGGAATCTCGGGAGAACGCGGCGTATAACGGTAAATACCCGACCCTTAAGGATGCTATACTTCACGAACGTCGTGTTGAACTAGCATTCGAAAACCATCGTTGGTTCGATCTTATCCGCAACTACGATGCACAAGAGCTAGTTTCCTATTTTAAGCAGAAGAACCAGGCGGATTATGGAAATGCAAAATTATCCAACATCACAGTGAAAGACCGCTATTATCCTATTCCATTTGACGAATATAAGCTAGATCCAGCACGGATGTATCAGAACCTCGGCTATTAGCAGATCAGACCAGGTGTGAAGGCTCATTTTCCCGTGCTTTAAGCAGCCGAGAAAATGAGCCTAATTTTTGAGAGGGCACTCCCAGGTATGTATACCTGCAGTAACCTTTATAGGTTCTTTTTGCGGGAAGGGAGCTGGAAGATACAGCGTGGCCGAACAGTTGGGAGGAACAATTGCCGTATACTGTATTTTCGCTTTCTTCCGTGTCCAAGAGGAACAGATTTCGCCAAAAGGCGAGCGGTGTTTTGCTTCGAATTGTTCCAGGTCCGCTGCAAAATATGGCTTTAGTACGATATGTTTGAAGCCAGGAGAGGCGGCGTCAGGATATATCCCTCCTACCCCCTTGTAGAACCACGCACCAATTTCGCCGAACATCATGTGGTTGTCGGAGATATCCCGGGTTGCTTGTAGATCCCAGTTCTCAAGTAGCGTCGTTGCTCCATTCGCAATCCACCACCCCCACGATGGGTAAGTCTGCTGGACGGCTACGCGATAAGCTGTTTCAGTATGTCCATTTTCACTCAGAGCGTTTAGTAACGCTTTGGCGCCGAGCACACCGACATCAAGATGAAAGTTATTCTGTACGACCTTTTCTGCGAGGTTGTCAGAAACCTTCTGTCGTACATCCGGAGGTACTACGCCCCAGTATAACGGGACACTTAATTCCGTTTGGGTACCCGTGGCATACAAGCCAGTGTCTTTATTTAGGTACTTTGAGTTGATGGCACTTTTTATTTTTTCGGCTAAGGAACTGTAATAGAAATAATCCGCCTGTTTATCAAATAATTTAGCAGTTTGTGCCAAAATATGGACATCAACGTAAAAATAAACGGAAGAAGTCAGTTCTTTGTTGGACGTAGATTTCACCGGCACCCAGTCGCCTCTGCCCCAGCTCGTCAGATGATCTGGACTTATTCGGTCTACGTAATCGACGTAGCGTTTTATGGCCTCATAACAATCAGCTAGCGCTTTGCTATCACCGTAAAACAGGTAAATGTGCCACGGGATAATCGCGATGGTACTTGTCCAGTCCAGTCCGTTATCTGTACCATAGCCCCATCCACCTGTGGGGATAATATCTGGAAGAACGCCGTTGGGTTGCTGCTCATCACGGTGATCGGCAAGCCATTTTTCATAAATCGTAATGGCATCAAAGTTGTAAAATGCCGATTCGATGGCGAAATGGCCGTCTCCTGTCCATCCATTCTTCTCTCGTTGTGGACAGTCCGTGGGATAGCCCATTAGATTAGATAAATAGGAGTTGTTGGCAGCCTTCCACAACCGCTCGATTATCGGATTAGACGACTTAATTTGCCCGACAGCATCCACGTCACTGTGTGTGAAATAGGCTGTTAATGACCCTTTGTCGAGGTTAATGGGGACAGAACTCAGGACTTCTACATAGCGGAAACCCTTATAATTAAAACGGTTTCTAAAGGTATCTAGTGTGCCGCTCAGCGTGAAGATATCGGTTTGAAATGGCTCCCTTAATTTATCGCCCCGATAATACACGTCAATGTTCGACAGATCAATACGTCCATCCTCTGCTAAACGTTCCCCATGCTTTACCTGAATACGGGTGCCGGAAGGCCCGTGAACGCGAAGTGCCGTCATGCCGGCCATATTTTGACCGAAGTCAAAAATGTACGTGCTATCGTTTAAGTGTTTGTATGATTGCGCTGTGATCGTCTTGGCATGCCGTATGGGTTGCAGCTGCTGCGATTTGATGATGGAAGCTGGCGCTGAACGCAGCCGAACACCGTGCCAATCCGAATCGTCAAAATGTGCTGTATTCCATCCCTTTTGTTCGAGTCTTGCATCAATATGTTCACCCGTGTAAATGCTGTTAAACTGTAAAGCGCCCGTCGCGGTTTTCCAATCTAATCCTGTAGAAATGGTTTCGTGTGTTCCGTCGACGTACAAAATCCGCAAATCCATACAGAATGCGGGGCGGTTGCGCCATGGTGCTTGGTCAAAATCCCACACTGCTTTCGATTGATGGTTGTACCATCCATTGCCCAATAAGACGCCAATTGCATTGTCTCCAGCTCGGATTTGTTCGGTTATATCGTGGGTCACATATAAAATCCGCCGGTCGTAGCGTGTATACATGGGATTAAGGTGACTGTCGCCGATGCGGATACCGTTTATAAATAGTTCGTAAAGCCCTCCAACAGCGATATAAACGCGGGCTGATTTTATCGGTTTTGGCGATTTAAAGACTTTCCGAAAGTAAGGGGCGGGATGGAACTCCCGGTTATGTCCATCGGATATCCATGCACCCTTCCATTGATTCTTGTCAAGAATGCCCGTTTCAAATGACGATATTGCCGATTTACTTTTTTTTCCATTTTCGTCTACAGCTTCGACATGCCAAAAGTAGCGCGTATACGGTAGCAAGGGTATGCCCGCATACGCGACCAGCATATCTGCGGAAGCTTTTTCTCCCGTATCCCAGCAATTCGACTTATCGTGTACCAATCCCAGCGAATCGGTGGATACCATAATCCGGTAAGCTGATTGCTTTGCGCCGTTGCGGTCTGTTTGGTAACGCCAACTTAAACGAGGCGTTCGAGCGTCAAGGCCAAGGGGACGTACCATATGCTCACATCGCAAGTGTACGGGTTTAAAATTTCCGCTATCTTGGCCAGATACCGGACGCTGTATAAAAAGCAGGAGAAAAAAAACAAGGAATTGGCTCTTTTGCATAGTTGTGGTAGCTAACGGTAAAGTAGCAATGTAAATATAACGATTTAGCGAGGTAATATGAGCCGATTTTGACTAAAAAACAAAATAAGTGCGTTATAAAATATGTCAAACCGTATCTTTACTGTAATGCAACCGGTTGTTACTATTAAACTGTCCTGTGCTGTCCTGCAAACGTTGCCGGCAACGTTTGCGTAGTTTTTTACGAGGTGAAATGGATATTTACCTTGCTTAGAATAGTATTATTGTATAGGATATTAACGCTAACAAGATATAACCCAGAATTGAAAAGAGTTGAATTTTGTGTTTCGCCAATTTGAATCTGTTATAATCCACAAATGAATTAAAATAAATTAAGGTGTATAAGCCAATGATGGTCTATAGCGCTTTAGTAAAACGTAACCAGTTTAAAATCTTTATCTACACTATTATGAGGAGAATTAACGCGCTACTTGTGCTGCTCTCACTAACCCAGCTTGCCTTGGCACAGCAAAAAAAAATACAGGGGGTGGTATATGGGCCGGATGCCCGACCGATGCCAGGAGTCACTGTGAAAATTAAGGGCCGGCCTTTACAAACCAGTACGGATGCTGCCGGCAAGTACACCATTGAGGCTGCCTCTGCACAAGACACCTTAGTTTTTTCTTCGATCGGATATATTGCTGCGGAGAAAGTTGCCGCGGGCCAGGATAATCTAATCGTCACGCTTCAAGAAGATGCCGCCGGTTTAGAAGAAGTCGTCGTGATCGGCTATGGCACCGTCTCCCGGAAAGACCTGGCGGGCGCCGTGAGTTCTATCAAAGGGAAAGAATTGGAAAAGGCTCCCGTAGTAAACGTAGCGGAAGCGCTTACCGGCCGACTGCCCGGTGTTCAAGTTACAACCGTCGACGGTGCGCCGGGAGCAGAAATCGTTATCCGCGTCCGTGGAGGAGGATCTATAACGCAAGATAACGCCCCTCTCTATATAGTGGACGGCTTCATTGTGGACAATATCAATGATATTTCTGCAACAGACATCGAATCCATCGATGTTTTGAAAGATGCATCTTCAACAGCAATTTATGGCTCAAAAGGGGCCAACGGTGTCGTTATTGTCACTACTAAATCGCCGAAAGCAGGGAAAACCAGCGTCAATTACAATAACTTTTTTCAAAGCAAATACATGCCTAAAGAATTAGGTGTTTTGTCGCCCTACGAGTTTGCCCTTCTGCATTACGAGCATGGCCTAGTTCGTGGAACGACATCGAGTGAATACACAAACTTTAAAAAATTTTTTGGAGAATACGACGATCTGGAGTTGTATAAGTATCAGGCTGGAACGAATTGGCAGCAAGAACTTTTCGGCGGGGCAATCCGCTCGAGCCAGCATAACCTTTCCATTTCTGGAGGAACGGAGAAAACAAAGTTAGGCTTTAATACAACCTACAACGACGATGAAGGACTTATGCTCAACTCGGGACAGAAACGGTACTATTTTAACTTTAAACTAAACCACGAACTTTATAAAAATCTAAAACTCGATCTTTCCGCTCGATACACAAATAATGTTATTGATGGTGCGGGAACATCCGGGTCTTCCAGCGTTCGTATTTCAGACGGTATCCAGACGCGTCCTATAAACGGTTTGGTTGATTATATGGTCATTGATCCGGTGGAAATTATCGACGGTGAAGACGATTACGATAATTTCCTCCGTAGCCTGATTAACCCGATCGAACTCACAAAACAAGACTATAGACAACGAAAAACAAGAGACTTCAGTTTAGGGGCCGCATTAAATTATACCCCTTGGAAGAAACTGAATATTCGTTCGGAGGCGGCCGTCACGTTGCGCAACGGGAATGCCAAGCGCTATTGGGGTCCACTAACCGGAGAGTCTCGAAACGTCGGCTTGAACCTGCCGTTGGGCCAATTGGAACAAACCGAGTCGGATCGTTACCGCTTTGTCAATACGGCCAATTATAAAGTTATAAAAAATGACAAGCATGACCTGAATGCGTTGCTCGGTCACGAAATCAGCTTTACAACAGGACGAAACTCGCTAAACAGGGCAAAATATTTCGATGAAAATGTCACGCCGGAAGTGATGTTCGCAAACCTCGCACTTGGAACACCTGAACGCATGGAAACGTATGAAGTACGAGGTGAGGATTTCGTTTCTTTTTTCGGAAGGTTAAATTATTCCTTTTTAGACCGGTATGTAATCTACGGAACGCTGCGAGCAGACGGCAGTAGCAAGTTTGCCCCTACAAAACGTTGGGGGTATTTTCCTTCGGCCTCTTTTGCCTGGAAGATTAAAGAAGAATCCTTTATGCGGGATGTCAGTTTCGTTAACGACTTGAAGCTACGGGTAAGCTATGGTGAGGCAGGAAATAACCGAATTGCGAATGATGCCTGGCGATTCCTGTTCGGGCCATCTCAAAATAGACCGTACGGCGCGGGAGATATCAATCAGACGTACTACAATATCCTCAATACTTCACTACCGAATCCAAACTTGAGATGGGAAACAACAGTGTCCCGCAACCTGGGATTAGACTTTAGTTTATTTAACAACAAGCTTTCGGCGATTATCGACGTATATAAGAATACGACGAAGGATTTAATCATCGATAATGAAATTCCTCCTCACTCGGGATTCACCAAACAGCTGATCAACTTAGGTGAGACATCGAACCAAGGTTTCGAAATCGGTTTGACCGCGCCTATAATAGAAAAGGCAGACTATGGCCTTACTCTTTCTTTTAATATCGGAAGGAATATTCCTAAGATCGAGAAACTGGATGGAAACAACCAGCGTATTCTACAGTCCAACTGGGCTGGTACAGACCTGAAAACACAGGATGATTTCCTGTTCAATGTAGGCGAAACCATCGGTCAGGTTTACGGCTATGAGGCAGACGGGTTCTACACCGTGGATGACTTCGCTTCGTACAATGGAGGAAGCTCTTATACATTGAAGGATGGAATTGCTTCTTCACAAGGGATTTTGGGAGGAACAATCGGCATCCGTCCAGGAACAATGAAATTGAAGGATTTAAACGGAGACGGACAAATCACAGCAGATGGCGATCGCCGGGTGATCGGTAATACTCTGCCGAAGCACTCTGGAGGCTTTGGCTTCAATGCCCGCTATAAAAATTTCGACCTCAGCACATTCTTTAACTGGGTTTATGGGAATGATATATACAACTCAGGTCGTATTCAGTACAATATGCTGTATCGAACGACCTTCGGGAATATTTCCGACCGGATGAATTCGGATGATCGTTTTAAATACGTGGATGATGCGGGACAACTAGTGACGGAGCTGGACCAATTGGCTGAATTGAACAAAGATGCAAAAATCTGGTCGCCGTTCTCAATGGGAACAGCGTCGCCCGTACTCACGACTGACGCGATTGAAGATGGATCTTTTTTACGCCTTTCTCTGGTTACGCTGGGGTACACCCTGCCGAAACACATTACCTCTAAGATTGGTATTTCTTCACTGCGTGTTTTCGGAACAGTCTACAACGCATTTGTTTGGAGCAGTTATTCGGGATATGATCCGGAAGTCTCAACTACCCGAAGTAGTGCATATGCCGCCCTTACGCCCGGCGTAGACTATTCTGCTTATCCAAAAAGCAGAACGTTCACATTCGGTCTGAATATTAACTTCAAATAAGAGAGCTATGAAAAATATACTTAAAAAACGACTATATATACTGACAGCGATAAGTTTAGGTCTAGCATCCTGTGAGAAATTCTTGGATACCGATTCACCTTCTAACTTTACACAAGAAACAATCTACGCCAACCTCAGCGATGCGACAAAGGGTGTCAATAGCATTTATGCCCTGTTTAATCAGGATGCGTTCACATCACGTCTGTCTAATTCTTTTATACCCAATACCGACGTAGAAGTCGGTGGCGTGGGAGCCTCTCCGGACAACTCTCGGCGTGATATCTGGTCGATGGAGGCGACGGATGCCAATGGGGATATCCGTACGGTATGGAATAATGCGTACAACGCGATTAACCGTGCTAATTTGGCAATCGAGGGAATAGAACAATCAGCGATAGCGGACAATCCGGATATGAAGCAGTTATTGGGGGAAGCAAAAACCCTGCGTGCCATGTGGTATTATTGGTTGGTGAATTATTGGGGTGATGTTCCGTTTAAATTAACGCCGACAAGGGGCGGTGATAATTTGTATATTCCACGTACTGGACGTGACACGATACTTTCTACGCTGATCAACGATTTAATAAGTATTGAAGGATCTATGAAACCGGCTTCTCAACTAACCTATGGCGTGGAAACGATAAATCAGGAATTCACACAGGGGTTCATTGCCCGACTAGCATTATGTCGTGGCGGATATTGGCTCTATCCGGACATGGTAATGCGAAGGAAGGAGGATTATAGGGACTACTACGAAATTGCTAAGACCTACGCGGATAAAGTCATAAATGATCATGGCCGGTCCCTCAATGCGCGGTTTTCGGAAGTCTTTGATAGCCAAAGTAGATGGGAGGTCGATAGTGAAACCGATGTGCTTTTTGAGGTCGCTTTCGCGCCAGGTTTTGGTGATGTGGGATGGAACATTGGCGTGGCGGTCGACGCTGGCTCCCATCCTTACGGATCTGGTGGTAGCTATATGCCACTGAACCCAAGCTATGTGTATAGCTTTGATACCCTGGATACACGGTTATTTAAAACAGCTTCCTTTATAAAGTATAATGCCAACCTGGAGCAGGCAACCATCAGCGCGACGGGGATAGGTATTGGTAAATGGAGCAGATTACTTATGCCAACCCCGTCGGGTTCTGGATCGGCTAAGGGAACGGGGATAAACTGGCCGATCATGCGCCTGTCAGATGTCATGCTCATGTACGCGGAAAGCGAAAATGAACTTAACGGTCCTACCGCAGAAGCACAGGAGGCGTTAAAGAAAGTTCGTACTAGGGCTTTTCCCGAAAGTGCGAAAGCGGATAAAGTGGATCAATACATAGCAACAGTATCTGCAAGCAAAGCGGCGTTCTTTGAAGCCATTGTAAACGAGCGGGCTTGGGAATTGGGGGGCGAATGTATACGGCATTACGACTTGATACGGTGGAATCTATTTGGTAAAAAGATTGCTGAAACGCGAAAAAAATTGATTGATATTGGGGAGAATACCTTTAACGGAGCTGGTCCCTACGCGGGATTGCCCGCGTCTTTGTATTATCGACTAAAAGCGGATAAGACCATCGAATGGTTTGGTGGAGTGTTCCAACAAGTGACTACCCCCCCGCCCATCAAAGACAGTCCAGGAAAAGGGGATAACCCAAACGGCTTCACACGGATCAATTGGTTGTCTGCGCTTTATAACGATAAAGAAGCCAGACCGGCAGACTATATACTACGTTCCTGGCGCGGATATACAGATGATACGGGGGAATCGCCTGCACCTTATATATTGCCATTACATGGCTCCACCGTCACGACGAGTATGGGTAGCTTAAGAAATGAAGGATATAATTTTTAAACCAATCTTGAACGAGATACCATGAAAAAAATAATCAATAATGTGTTCGGTATTCTTTGCGTCATCGTCCTGTTGGGCGCTGTGTCCTGTCAAAAGGAATGGGAGGCCGAACTTAGTGGAGAGGCTCCTAGGATATTCCGCCCGGTCATTAAGGGTAGTCTGGAAGCGGCCGGAAATTACATTGATGTGGCCTGGCAAAAGAGTGAGGAAACGACAAAATATAAGGTGGAAGTAAGTATCGATTCCTTTAAAACGATAGCCGCTTCCAAAGAGGTTGCTGATACAACGGGTACGGCGGTAGAGGAATTGCTATGGGAGCAGCTGTATCAAGTGCGTGTGACCGCGTTGCACCCTTCGGATCCTGCAAAAAATTCGCGACCGGCAGAGTTTGGCGAAGTAAAGACGCCACGGTTTCCCACGATCGTTGAAACCCCAACGACGGACGATATTGGTATAACCAGCATCGTTTTTAGATGGCGTAATGAAGGGGAACCAGTAACAAAACTTAAACTTTTTAAGGTCGATTTGGATACAGAACAGGAAACAGAACTGCGGGCAATTAATCTCTCGAGCGACGATATACAGCAGACATTTAAGCTGGTTGATCAGCTTTCTGCATCTACTACTTACCGGATTGCGCTGTATAGCGGCGAAACATATCGGGGAGCTAATACCTATACGACGAAAGAGGCGATCTCTGGAAATATTATCGACTTACAGGCTTCCGATCCCTCTTCGGTTAATTTAGGCGAGGTTGTCGCTGACGCACCAGCCGGAAGCACGATTCTACTGAAAAAAGGTGCAACCTACGAAATAACTTCCAGCCTCACATTTTCCAAGTCGGTTACCTTAATGGGAGGCATTGACCCCTTGATTCCGCAAAAATCGAAAGTGTCAATTAGTGGCATATCAAATTTCGGAATAACCTCCGGAGCGAATATTGAGTCCTTAATCTTCAAAAATCTGGAGTTATATACCAACGATGGCGGGGGCAAGTATATTTTTAATCCAAACAGTGCGGGAAATATCGAAAACATGACATTTGAAGACTGTATCATCCATGACGTTCGGGGCGTAAGCCGCTTCCGCGGAGGGATGAAAATCGGACATGAACGCTTCGAAAATTGTATGGTATTTAATATCGGCGGTTATGGAGTGGTCACCGTCGATGATGCCAATGCTTCAGTTGATAATTTTACATTTGCCAACTCAACGCTGTATAATGCGGACCTATTTGTCGTCAGCAAAAATAATGCGACAGGAACGTACACGTTGACCACATCGACGTTCTATCATGCACCGCAATCTGGACGTTACCTGTTTGATTTTGGAGGGACCACTTTTAGCGCATCGGGCGGCATAGTTGTCACAAATATGGTATTTGGGCAAGGTAAACCTACTGCGGGAACAGACCCGACATATGATATTCAGGGAATTCGATCGGGCGGCACGCAACTTACTTCAGGAAATAATTATGTCACTTCTGACTTTAAATGGCGGGAATCTACATCTGCGATTATACCGAGTGTATCCACGTATTCGAAGTCAAGCACGGATATCTTCGCCGCACCAGCGAGTGGGAACTTTACCATCAAGGACAACGGTTTTCCGGGAAAAGACAGCGCCGGTGATCCGCGTTGGAGACCGTAAAGAACAAGGCATCGGGGCGGCGTCTCCTCCCCGATGCTTTCACTATACGTGCGAAAAAAAAGTAAAGCGTTGTCGTCGACAAATGCGGAAATCGGTCTTTAGTAATGAAAAAGCGGATGCATTTCAGGGAACGGAAGATTTTGGTCGAGGGTTAAGCTTCGTGGCGCAAACAAAAAGTTGAAAACAACGGAACAGAGAATCCAAGCCAAATTGGCAAGGTCTTAATATTTGATGAGCTGGCAGATGAAAAGGAAAAGTTTTCCATGTATTGGTTATAGAAAATAGATATCCAAACATTATACATTGTATGAAAAGAAGTGCATATTTTTTAAGCGTGGTAGGAGCCTTTCTGTGTTTTACAGTAGTCGTTGCGCAACCTCCAAAAAGTCAGCAGTACGTATATCAAGACCGCAGCCGGAGTTTCGAAGAGCGAGCGGACGACCTACTTCAGCTATTGACACTGGACGAAAAGATTCAGCTTATGCAGGATGTCTCTAAACCTGTCACACGTCTGGGTATTAAGCCGTATAACTGGTGGAATGAAGCTTTACACGGTGTAGCCCGATCGGGGTTGGCCACGGTATTTCCCCAACCGGTTGGAATGGCAGCCTCTTTTGATGAGGTGCTGGTCAACCGTGTTTTCTCGGCAGTGTCTGACGAGGCCCGTGCAAAATATAGTCGATATGTACAGCAAGGAAGTCACGAGCGCTACCAAGGTTTGACGATGTGGACGCCTACTATTAATATTTTTCGCGATCCGCGCTGGGGAAGAGGAATGGAAACTTACGGCGAAGATCCATACTTAACCAGTTTATTGGGTGTGGCGGCGGTTCAGGGGCTGCAAGGTCCCTCGGGTGGTGAGTACGACAAAATCCATGCATGTGCCAAACATTTCGCCGTGCACTCGGGACCCGAATGGAACCGGCACTCCTTTGATGCAAAAAATATCAAACAGCGCGATCTGTACGAGACCTATTTGCCGGCTTTTGAAGCATTAGTGAAAGATGGCAATGTGCGCGAGGTGATGTGTGCGTACAATCGTTTTGAAGGGGATCCTTGCTGTGGTAGCGACCAGTTGCTCATGCAGATCCTCCGACGAAAGTGGGGATTCGAGGGGATTGTTGTTGCGGATTGTGGTGCTATCGCCGATTTTTATAAAATTGGAGCGCACCAAACGCATGCCGATGCAGCACAGGCATCCGTGACAGCGGTGCGTGCAGGAACAGACTTGGACTGTGGTACAAGCTACCGCGCGCTCTTGGAGGCCGTTCAGACGGGCGTGATAAAAGAAAAAGAGATTGACGCGTCGGTAAGACGACTGTTATTAGCGAGGTTTCGACTGGGGGAAATGGATGAATACAGTGACGTGCCATGGAACCATATTCCCTATCACGTAGTCGCCTCAGCAAAACATCATGCGCTTTCGTTGCAGATGGCCCGAGCGTCCATGACGTTGCTACAGAATAAAAATCACATACTGCCGTTGAACCGGACTGGATTGAAGATCGCAGTTATGGGGCCGAATGCGCAGGACTCGGTTATGCAATGGGGAAACTATAATGGAACTCCCGCAAAAACGGTGACCGTCTTAGAGGGTATCCGTGAGGCATTGGGAAGCCACGGTGAAGTTATCTATGAACAAGGCAGCGGACTAGTCGAAAACTATATAATGGAAAGCGCCTACAATCAATGTAAAACGGAAAAAGGCAAGGGGTTTCAGGCTTCGTATTGGAATAAGAAAAGTCCAGATGGCCTACCGGATGTAGAAACCAACATGCCGACGCCGTTTGCGCTATGTACTTCCGGGGCTACGGTATTTGCTCCTGGGGTAGCATTGCAGGACTTTTTCGCGCGCTATAACACCACCTTTACGCCACAAAAGAATGGCGAGGTTGTTTTTGATCTGTATGTAAATGGGGAGGCGAAATTGAAGATCGATGGTAAAGAGGTAAAATCCGTAAAGACGGGGCACGGAAGTAGAAAAATGAACTATATGATGTCGGTCGAGCAGGGACGGTCGTATGCTATTGAACTGGATTTTTCATATTTTAAAGGGGATGCACAACTGAATGTCGATTTCGGATATCGACGCGCGATCGATGTGAAGGAATCGATCGCCAAGGTCGCTTCTGCGGATATAGTTATTTTTGTTGGAGGCATTTCTCCAGCACTTGAAGGAGAAGAAATGGGAGTCAACTTTCCCGGATTTCGAAAAGGAGACCGCACGGATATTGAACTTCCTGCTGTACAACGTGAATTTTTAGCTCAGTTAAAAAAGGCGGGTAAGAAAGTGGTCTTTGTGAACTGTTCGGGATCTGCAGTCGGTTTGGTGCCGGAAACCGAACATTGCGAGGCTATATTGCAGGCGTGGTATCCCGGACAAGCGGGGGGAACGGCTGTTGCCGAAACACTATTTGGACTGCATAACCCTTCCGGGCGCTTGCCTATTACTTTTTATAGGGATACAACGCAGTTGCCTGATTTTGAGAACTATGATATGAAGGGACGAACGTACCGATATTTCAATGGAAAGCCGCTATTTCCGTTTGGCTTCGGACTTAGTTATAGTTCTTTCCAGTATGATCGAATGAAGGTAGATCAGAACGTATTAAAAAGAGGCGAAGGAACAAAAATCCGGCTGACTATACCAATTAAGAATGTGAGCCAGCGCGACGGACAAGAGGTAGTACAGTTGTACATCAAAAGGAAAGGTGATGAAGATGGTCCAAGGAAAGAATTACGGGCCATAAAAAAAGTAGATATTTCTGCTGGAGAAATAGCCAGCGTGCTTATCGAGCTTTCCGAAAAAGAATTTGCTTGGTGGGATGAAGAACAGCTCGCTGTGGTTCCAGTATCCGGAACGTTTGAGGTAATGGTGGGCGGTAGTTCGCAAGACCAGGATCTACAACGTACTACGGTTGAAATAAAATAGACAAGTATGTTCTTGGATAGGCTACCAAATCCTATCCAAGAACTGATCGATATATTCCACCATCGGATCAAACCAAGGGTCAAAAAACCAGAATGGGTGTGGTGTGTCGTCAAATTCTTGGACTTCGGTATATATGCCGTGTCGCTGTAATAAGGAAATCATATCGTCTCTTCCCGCATGAAATCGGGGGATACTGCTGTTGATGAATAAAATTGGAACGGAGTGACTGGACACATGCGTGAGCGGGGAGGCTTCACTCCAGGTAGCCGGTACTTCCGTATAGTTACCGCCCAGCCATTCCGCAGCGACCTTGCCTTCGGTTGATTCCGGGTGATGAAACGCCAATACGCCATCGATGTCGATAACAGCATGTATATCGGCTGTCGGTGCATTGCCCGCTGATTCGGTTTGGAAGAGGGGGCTGTCATTTGTCATTCCGAGCAAGGCGGCCAACTGACCGCCGGCGGATGTACCAACACTTGCCAGCTTCGTAGTATCCAACCGATACCTGTCTGCGTGTGTTTTGGCCCAACGAACGGCCTCTTTTAAATCTAGTACTGCGGCCGGATAACGCGCCTCCAGACTCAGGCGGTATTCTACAGCATAAGCGATATAACCCCGCATGGCCAGCGCACGACCTAAAGTATGCATTTGGTCTTTATCTCCAGATCGCCATCCCCCGCCGTGAATCAGAAGGAGACCCGGAGACCGTCGGGACTTGGAGGGGCAGGGATAAAATATATCGATCGCTAACTTACGGGATCCTCGCTGAAGGTATATTTTGTCGAGATCCACCGCAATAGATCGATCAGCTTTTACCTCTGCAATACGAATATACGGACGGTACTTCTTTTCCTTTACGTATGTAGCATGAAGTGTGAAGGATGTGTCCCGGGGAAAAGAAGTTTGCGCATGGGATATACTTAGGAACAAAAGGGTGGCGACGAAGCAACCTATGCATCGAGCTATCATAACGTTTTTAGGGCATTAAACACCAATTGGGCAACCGCTTTGCCTCCAGCTTTTTGAAAATGCGTATTATCTTTTTGACCATCAGGATAGGCGGGGAATTTTCCGGAAGGAAAGTTCATGAAGTAATTTTCGGTAACATAGTTTTGTCCGACTTTCGAAAAATGGTCCATGGATAATTGATTGAGATCGATCAATTTGACGTCTAGTTCTTTTGCGACATCCATGACGGCCCGAGGGTATTCCCCATGGACGTTTTCTAACCGACCGTCTTTCCATGGGTAATTTCGTGCCACAGGGGTTAACAAAATAGGTGTTGCACCCTGTTGTCGGGATTGGAGAACGAAAAGACGTAGAAATTCCTTGTAGCCCATTATGTCTACATACCGTTCGGGTTTGTTTTCTGCACCATCGTTATGCCCGAACTGCATCATGACGATATCGCCTTTCTTCAACGCGCGATACACCGCAGACCATCTGCCTTCCTGAAAAAAGGTTCGCGTGCTGCGGCCCCCTTTGGCACGGTCGTCTATCGTGATTCTGTCCACATGTCCTAGAAGATGTTTTAATTGATGAAGACTGTCTTTTGCGAAAAATGCGGAGAACTCTTGTCCCCATCCGACGAGCGGATAGCGCTTGCTTTTGTAGTCTGGTTCAAGTGTATAATCAGCAACGGTAGAATCGCCAATGAGGTAAATGGTAATCTCCCGGGGCTTATAGGATCCGAAAGCACATAATATGACCCATACTAGGCTACAGATTATAACTTTATTGGTTCTGTTGTTGAAAAACATAGGTGTTATTTTTTTTAGTTTTCAAGTCGTAAGATACGGTTTCAGCTAATGATACACCCTGAAACGTTGCTTGTTGGGAAAACACTGGTTGGGCGATTTCGCGAATAGCATAAAACGGGTTTGAATTCTCACCGCGGGCAGGCAATAGATCTTGTTTTCCTGTCAAATGTGTTCCTTCTGCCAGGCGTATTCGACAATTGCCACCTAGTTTGGACCTTATCGTCAACCGGCTTACCTTGCCGTGCTCCCAATCCATATCAATTTCGAATCCTCCTGGCGCGCGCAGCCCTTTTACGGATCCTCGTTGCCACGCCGTTGGTAATGCTGGAAGAAGATGAATATCACCATCGTAGCTTTGTATAAGCATTTCAGCGATACCTGCGGTACACCCAAAATTGCCGTCTATTTGAAAAGGAGGGTGTGCATCCAGCAGGTTGGGATATGTCCCCCCGTGCTGACCGCTTTGTGCTTCAGGAGCTGGAGACAGCTGATCTTTGATAAGTTTATATGCGCGCTCGCCGTCCTGTAACCTTGCCCACCAATTGACTTTCCATCCCATGGACCAGCCCGTAGAGACGTCGCCTCGATACGTGAGCGAATTGCGAGCTGCTTCGAATAGTTTTGGATGACGGTACGGTGATAGTTGCGCCGAAGGATATAAACCGTATAGATGTGAAATATGACGGTGCCTGTCATCTTTCTTGTCCCAATCATGTAGCCATTCCTGAAGCTGGGTGTGCCGACCGACCTGCATAGGGGGAAGACGCTTTAGCGCAAGCATGACCGTGTCGATAAAAGCGGCATCACGGTTCAGAATCTTCGCAGCAGCAATACTGTTTTGGAAGACGTCGAACACCAACTGATTGTCCATCGTTGTTCCAGCCGAAAGGGCAACACCTTTTTGATAAGTATTCTCCGGAGACATAGACGGAGCAACGACCAGATAGTGTGTTTGCGGATCTTCAGCAAGTACATCCAGATAAAAGCGTGTACATTCCTTCAGCACCTCGTAATAGGTATCCAAAAATTTGGTATCACCGGAATATATATAATGTTTCCAAATATGTTGTGTCAGCCACGCGCCACCCATTGGCCACGCGCCATAGAATCCTCCATCGACGATGCCGGTAATGCGCCACAGATCTGTGTTATGATGCATATTCCATCCACGGGCGTTGTATAACTTTTTTGCACTCTCACGACCGGTCACCGCCAAGTCCTTGAGCATCGCGAATAAGGGCTCGTGTAGTTCTGCTAAATTGGTCACTTCGGCAGGCCAATAATTCATCTCGGTGTTGATGTTGACCGTATATTTACTGTCCCAGGGCGGAGATAATTTATCGTTCCAGATTCCTTGTAAAGTCGCTGGTTGCCCACCGGGCTGGGAACTCGAAATCAAGAGATACCGTCCAAACTGAAAATAGAGCGCGACAAGAGCGGGATCATCTGCCTGTGCAAATTCGCGAACCCGTAGATCGGTGGTCTTTTGCTGTTGCGGACTAATTCCAAGATCCAGAGATACCCGATCGAACTGTGCCCTGTAACGGGCGATGTGCGCATCACGTAAAGAAGCATACCGCTTTCCAAGTGCTTTTTGAAGTAAGCCGTGAGCTCTATCAGAAGCATTGCCCGAGATATCTTTGTAGTTTTTAAAATTTGTAGCGGCAGAGAGGATGAGCACGACCTCGTCGGCCGCTTGTATACGTAGGGTGCTGTCTGTGCTTGTTAGTGTTCCGCCTTTTAGCAACGGTGTTACGTGTGTCTCAAACGCAATTCGTCCACGTTTATTTTCGCTGTTCCCACTAATTCCCCGCATGATGGCCGTGGATTTTCCACGAGTGGTTCGTTGAATTTGCTGCTGCGGAGACGTCAGTTTTAGATCGAAAGTCAGCATCCCTTTTTTGCTGCTCGAAAGTCGTATCACAAGAACATCGTCTGTCAGGGAGGTAAAGTATTCCCGATTATAATGCACACCTGCTAAATCATACGACACAGTAGCGACCGCGCGGCTGATATCTAGTTCTTTCTTGTAGTTTGTTGCCTGGCCGTGTCCGGGGAAATTCATCCATAAATTCCCCATGGTTTGATAAGGCATTCCATAATTAGACGAATCGGGGACTTTACGGGGAAATGCTTCGAGCATCAACGCTTGGGCCTCCGCATAATTACCCGCGAAAAGAAGGGTTCGAGCACGTGTGATGTCTGCGGATTTCCCTTCCGGGACGTTGTTTCCCGGTTCTCCCGCCCAAAGGGTTTCTTCGTTCAACTGAAGCTGTTCGGTTTCCGTGCCACCGTAGAGCATGGCGCCTAAGCGACCGTTACCGAGCGGCAGAGCCTCATTCCAGTTGCTGGCAGGCCTGTCATAACGCAGGGTTAGATCCGTTTGGGCCAGACAAATCGAACCGCAAGTGAATAATGCGAACGTAAGTTTTAGGCGAAAGATTAATTTTTTTTTCATCGTTTGGATTTTTTAGAGCGATTACAATTTTGGATCCCACCCGCCTAAAACACGCTCAAGCGTATAGTGCGCAGTATCGTTTTTCGAAAGTTGCACGGACCAGCTGACGCGTTTGCTCAAGTCTTTACTACCTGGACCTCGACTGCCATATTCTGCATAGAATGCTGTCTTTTCTTTGCTGGGAAAATTCTTGTCGCCCGGCCATGCATGCCATCCCTCAGGAACGATATGGCTTCCCATCTCCGTATTCAGAAACACGGTTTTTGCATAAGGGCGCCAAGGACGGCCGAGAAACACGCGGTCAGCGCCAGCCAACGCTGTTAATACGGAAGATTCGAAAACAAAACCGTAGGCATCTTCAGCGGTCGTAGATGCCGCGGTTATGTATGAGTTGCTGCGGCTTTCTATCGTGCAACGATAGAAATATGTTGTTGCAGCCCCAAAAATAAAATCCGTTGTGCCGCTGATCAGGCAGTGTTCTAAATAGTTTCTGGTCCCGCCACGGGCCAGATATAAGGTGTCTTGGTTTCCGAGTATCGCGCAATTGCGGACGGTGATTCGGTCAGCATCAGTGTGCAAGGCGACAGCCTGCCCGACGCGACCGGCTGTATTTTCAATCGTTAGGTCTTCCAGTGAGCAATCATTTCCGGATACCAGAACCGTATACGATGTGTAGGTGCTGAATTTTGTATTTCCGGTTGCATCAATTCCTCGGTAATCTTTGCCGGAGTAATCATCATAGCTGATAATGGTACGACCCCGACCCTCTCCTTTAAGGGTAATATTGCGCTTAAACGAGGGAATGACAACTTTCTCTCGATACGTTCCTGCTTTAATCCGGATGGTGACGCGTTTTTCGGCATGATCGCGTACGTGATTAATGGCTTCTTGTATCGTTTTGAAATCAGCGTTACCATCTGCGGATACCGTCAATTCAAAACGATTGTCCGTAGTCTGCGCAGATGACTTGAAGATGGACCCACAGATAAAAAAAAGAAGCAAAAATTTATGAAATCGCATATACAATTTATTTAAGAGGTTCTACTCTAAACCAATCCACTTCCGCATATCCGCTGTCGTTGATCGTGGAGCTTCTGGTGGCATACAGACCCAACGTAGCACCAATCCATTTGCCCGGTTTAGCTGTAAAGGTATCGCCGACTGCGAGATATTTTTTGTCGTCTAGACTATAATACCATTGACAGATTCCTCCCCGAGAGACAGCGACACGAAGATAAACATACGCACCATTCCCTATATCTGTAACGGCCATTATGTTTTCCTTACCAGTAGTCAATCCCTTCGTACATACACCAAAAAAGAGCTGCTGCTTTCCTTGGTTGTGCTGCACATATAATTGACTGTAATCTTCCCCTACTACAGCAAAACCAGCACGCTCATTGGCTATTTTTTCGTGACCGATTAAACGGAGCTTTGCGGTGGCTTTAAACTCTTCTGCCGGAAATTTCTGCGTCAAGATATTTGGGACATCTAACAGGTTCTTATGCCCGTTTGGAACCGGTTGCGTAAATAGCGTAAGATGTCCATTTTTAGTAGGCATCAACCATGTCCCATCTGGATTTGCCTGCCATTGCCATTGTTTGCCCAATAACGGACTTAGAAATTCGTCCGATTCGGGCGGTGTCTGTATTGGGTAAGTTTTACCTACGTTAGGTTTTTTAAATGTCAAGACAGGCTCGCCAACACCTGGTTCATCTCCTTCTACGCCAATAACTGGCCAGTCATTTACCCATTTCATAGGTTGCAGGTGTACGATGCGACCGTAGGCGTCTTTATCTTGAAAATGTACGAACCAGTCCTCTCCGGTTTGTGTATCCACCCAAGCGCCTTGATGCGGACCGTTAATATCGGTCTTGCCTTGTTCCATAACCACCTTTCGCTCATAGGGACCATATACGTTTTTAGAACGTAATACCAATTGCCAGCCAGTGGCCACACCACCCGCAGGAGCAAATAGATAGTAGTAACCGTTTCGTTTATGCATTTTTGGTCCTTCGATAGTTGGATCAACTTCATGGCCATCATAGACGATTACCCCTCGGTCTAATACGTTATCACCAGAAGAATTCAAGCGCGCGATCGCTAATACACTTTTAAGCCCTGCTCGACTGCCCGCATAAGCATATGCAAGGTAATTGTTGCCATCTTCGTCCCAAAACGGACACGGGTCAATAAGTCCCTTTCCCTCAAATACGAGAACCGGTTCCGACCAGATCCCCGCCGGATCTTTCGTTTTGGTCATGTAGATGCCGTAATCTGGATCCGGAAAATAAACATAAAACTCGCCTTTATGGTAACGAATGGAAGGTGCCCACACGCCGTTTCCATGCTGCACGGATCGGAAGATATCCAACGGCTTCTGCCTAGGAAGTATATGAGAAACAATTTGCCAATTTACAAGATCCTTCGAATGTAGCAGTGGAAGACCGGGAGCATGGTTGAAACTGGATGATATCATGTAAAAGTCGTCACCGACGCGTATGGCGTCGGGATCGGAGTAGTCTGCATGTAAAATCGGATTTTTGTATGTCCCGTTGCCAAGGTCGGACACCCAAACTTGAGAAACAGAATTTTCCTGCGCAAAAGCTCCGAGGCTCGAACCGCAAAGTAATACAAGTGAAAATAAGTTGATTTTCTTCATGTTGGCTTTTTGGATTTATATTGGTAATCACAAGGATACGGATTTTAGGAGATTAAACAAACCGTGATTTGTGCAATCGTTACCGGCAACGATTGCGTGGTATTTTATGGATTAGTGCAAAAAAATGCAGAAATTGAGCCAATAATAAAGCAAACGTGTAAACCAAAAGAGCTCATGAAAAAACAGATTGTTATTGTTGGATGTTGTCTGGCAATGGTAGTAACACTATGCAGTTTTCTGATGCCGCCCAAGCGGTTGACGGTTTGGATGATGGGGGACTCCACGATGGCCATTAAGTCTGCGAGTAAGTTTCCCGAGACAGGTTGGGGGGTTGCTTTCGCAACGAAGTTCAACGACCGGGTACAAGTTGTCAACAAAGCTAAAAACGGGCGAAGTACCAAATCATTTATTGATGAAGGTATTTGGAAAGAGATTGAGGAACACATGAAACCGGGAGATTATGTGTTCATTCAGTTCGGACACAACGATGAGAAAATAGAGAAACCAAAGGTCGGAACTACAATCGCGCAGTATAAAGAAAACCTTTCTTTATTTGTGCAAACGGCTCGGTCGAAGCAGGCCACGCCCATATTGATGACACCAATCGCACGGCGTTCATTTATCGAGGGTAAATTGGTGGATACACATAAAGGATATCCGGAAGCCGTACGCGAGGTGGCGGACAGCTTGAACGTCATGTTGATTGATGCTACGAAGCTTACGATGGCGCAGCTATCCGAAATGGGACCGACAAAATCGGAATCTTGGTTCTTGCATCTTCCTGCAGGACATACGAACTACCCCAACGGAGTACAGGACAATACGCACCTTAATGTGGATGGTGCCGAGCAGATTACAGCCTTAGTGGTGGGCGAGATGAAAAGACAGAAAATGTCACTCGTTGATGAGTTAAAATAGCAAATATTACTATACATGAAAAAATTGATTTGTGCTGAACCCGGAAAATTTTTGTATGTCGATGATGAAATTCCAAAGCCCGGCATTGGGCAATCCTTACTTCGTGTGCGCAAGATTGGGATTTGTGGGACGGATATTCACGCATTTGCGGGGCGTCAGCCATTCTTTACCTATCCGCGCGTATTGGGGCATGAAGTAGCCGCAGATTATGTAGAAGGCGATGCTGAAGGATTTGTTGCAGGTGATAAAGTGACGGTCGTTCCTTATTTTACGGAAGGCAAGGATATTGCATCCCGAATGGGAAAACCCAATTGTACAAATGATATGCGTGTCTTGGGCGTGCACATTGATGGCGCTATGGCCGAATATGTTGTCGTGCCTTCTCAGGCGCTGCGTAAGGACGATGGATTGAGCTATGATGACCTGGTGCTTGTCGAACCGCTGGCTATCGGAGCGCATGGCATTCAGCGAGGGGGAATTGTTCCGGGCGAGTTTGTGCTCGTTATCGGGGCTGGCCCAATTGGTTTAGGCATTATAGCTCTTGCGCATATCGCCGGCGGAAAGGTGATTGCGCTGGATGTGGATCCTTCGAGGCTCGAACACGCGAAAGCATTAGGAGCACAACATACGATTTTGGCCAGCGATGACACTGTTTACCAACAGGTGGAGACACTGACCGAAGGAGATATGCCAACCTTACTGTTCGACGCTACAGGAAACACGATGGCTATTAACAACGCCTTTCAATATATGGCGCACGGAGCACGTTATGTGCTCGTCGGATTGCAGAAAGAGGAGATACATTTTAGCCATCCCGAGTTTCATAAACGGGAAGGAACCTTGATGAGTAGCCGTAACGCACTAGGTAGCGACTTCGAATATGTTATGCAACGCTTAAAAGATAAGTCATTGGATCCTGCACAATTTATTACGCGACGAGTGAAATTTCAGGATGCGGCAGATCTCTTTACGGATCCATTGAAGCCATTGCTCTCGGGCATAAAAACAGTCATCGAATTTGACTAACAGGGAAAACCACCGAACCAGCATACACTTCTTCCGTAGATAACATAACGCAAACGTTACCGATAACGTTTGCGTTTTTAATTTGCGCTAAACAGCCTTTTAAACCGAAATTTAATCCCTAAATTTCGCTGCAACCAATTGAGAGGAAGTATATTGTAAGCATTTATGCCGGTCGGAAAAACAGTACTATCGGTCGGTCAATAATACAATCAAACTCTCATCGGCCATAAACACAAGAAACAAAGACATGAAATTAAACCTGTTGGTGATCTTTTTATTATTTTTTGTATCGAACAGCGGGGCTGTAAGTTATGACTTTGTCGTAGCCAAAGATGGTAGTGGACATTTTAAAACAGTACAGGAAGCCATCGATGCGGTTCCGGCTTTTCGTCAGCGGACTACTATGATTTTCATAAAAAAGGGGGTCTATAAAGAAAAAATTATCATCGCAGAACAAAAAAAGAATATCTCATTGATTGGCGAAAGTAAAGATCAAACGATATTGACGTATGACGACTACGCGCAGAAAAAAAGCGCTTTTGGTGAGGACATCGGGACATCAGGTTCCGCCAGTTTTTATTGTTCCGGAGAAGGATTTGTCGCGGAAAACTTGACGTTCGAAAACAGTGCCGGACCTGTGGGGCAGGCTGTTGCTATGTGGGTAAGTGCAGACAAAGCGATATTTTTGAACTGTCGGTTTCTGGGATTTCAGGATACGTTGTACACCTATGGGAAAGGTGCACGGCAATTTTACTACAGATGCTATATTGAAGGAACGGTCGATTATATTTTTGGGGCGTCGACGGCTTGGTTTGAAGCGTGTGAGCTGCACTGTAAGCGATCAGGATATATTACCGCCGCGTCTACACCTGAAACATCGCCTTTTGGATATATTTTCAATAATTGTGTGGTGACCGGAGAACCGGACACGAAAGATTTTTACTTAGGGAGGCCCTGGCGGCCATTTGCTAAGGTGCTATTTATGAATAGCACGCTACCTTCATTTATCAAAGCGGAGGGATGGCATAATTGGGGAAAAGAAAGCAATGAGCATACGGTGTTTTACGCGGAGTACAACAACAGCGGCCCGGGAGCTTTGTCACAAAGTCGTGTCAAATGGTCGCACCAATTATCAGTAGAAGAAGCAGAAAAGCTGTCGTTATCAGTTGTTTTCGGCGACTGGGACATGGAATTACTGAAGAAAAAAGGAGTACAGCTCCGGTAACGATTGCATAGTTTTTTCTTCACAATGAGCAGTAAACCCTGTACACTTGTTAAAAGAATCGCGACCAATTAAATCGATGTTAGACATGACACAACAGAAATCAATTACGAATAAAGTGAAAAAAACATGCTTAGCTTGGCTGGGCTTGTTGGCCTTTTCGACAGCTTGGGCCCAGCAACCCGCTCGTCCCACTATACAACAAGTGAGCTTCCCGACGGACACGCTCTCAATTTCCTCCTTTGGAGCAAAGGGGGATGGTCAGTACCTAAATACAGAGGCAATCAATAAGGCCATCTCTACCTGTAGCGAAAAAGGCGGCGGTGTAGTACTCGTTCCTGCAGGACTGTGGCTGACTGGCCCAATCGAAATGAAAAGTAATGTGAATTTGCATATCGGTCGCGACGCTGTGGTGTTGTTCACGGATGATTTTACACAATATAAATTGGTCGAGTCCAATTGGGAGGGAGAACCGGCGTGGCGCAACCAAAACCCTATATCCGGAAAGAATCTAGAGAACATTGCAGTTACCGGTAGTGGTATTATCGACGGAAACGGCGGCGCATGGCGTATGGTGAAACGCAGTAAAATGACCGAATCGCAGTGGAAGAAGTTGGTCGGATCTGGCGGTGTGGTCGATGAGAAAGCAAATATCTGGTACCCGTCCGAAAGTTCGCTTCGTGGATCAAAGCAAAAAAAAGCAGGGGTCATGCGTCCGGGCACAACACCATCAGATTTTCAGGATGTTAAAGATTTCCTACGTCCCAACCTATTGGTGTTTACGCAATGTAAGCGTATTTTGCTTGAGGGGGTGACTATACAAAACTCCCCAGCATGGAATCTGCACCCATTGATGTGTGAAGACCTCACCCTCCGGAAAGTCTTGGTACGGAATCCGTGGTATGCGCAAAATGGAGATGGCGTAGATATCGAGTCGTGCAAAAACGTACTGGTCGAGGATTGTACGTTTGATGTGGGTGATGATGGAATTTGTATCAAGTCTGGACGCGATAAAGCGGGAAGAGACCGCGGTATGCCGACAGAAAATGTGATTATTCGCCGAAATGTGGTGTATCATGCACACGGGGGCTTTGTTATCGGGAGTGAAATGAGTGGTGGTGCGCGAAATATCTGGGTCGACGACTGTTCTTTTATCGGTACGGACATCGGGCTGCGCTTCAAAACAACTCGCGGACGCGGAGGCTTAGTTGAAAATATTTTTATTAACAATATCAATATGGTTGATATTCCCGGTGAGGCGATCTTATTCGATATGTATTATGCGGCGGTCGATCCAGTGCCTTTGATTGGAGACAAGAAAGAAGCGGTGAAGGTCGTTACCCTGCCGGTTACCGAGAAGACTCCGCGGTTCCAAAATTTTGAAATCCGCAACGTGCAGGTGAACGGTGCAGAAAAAGGAATATTTGTTCGGGGCCTACCGGAGATGCATATTAAAAACATCCTTATCGAAAATGCACATATCAGTGCAAGAAAAGGCGTAGAGCTTATAGAAGCGTCGAATATTCAATTGAAAAATGTGTTGTTGTCAACGACAGAAACAAACCCGTTGATCCGCATAGAAAACAGCGACAATATCCGTCTCGAAGAATTAAAACAGCAAACAGGAACCGATGTGTTGCTCTCTATCGCTGGGGAATCGAGCAGAAATATTGAACTCCATGGTTCGCAAGTAGAAAACGTGAAACAATTAAGTGAATTTACACACGGCGCGAACCGTAAGGCGCTTCGTATCAAAAAATAATATAAGAATGGACATGAAGAAAAATATTGTATCTATCTTTTGTTTATGCATGCTCGCTTTTTTTGCACACGGGCAGAAAGCACTCTCTGAGCAGATGGCACTAACTGCCATGGACAAGCTCTTTAAGGACGCACGGTTTACTAACCCGGAAAAAGGACCAACGTGGACATACGATATGGGCGTGGTGTTGGAAGGTGTTGCTGATGTATGGAGGAATACAGGCAATGGGGACTATTTCCGTTACATACAAAATTGGATGGATCAATTCGTGGCAGAAGATGGTACGATCCGTAATTATCATGCCACCGAATATAACATTGATCATGTTAAAAATGGCCGTTCGTTGTTGTTTCTATACAAGGTCACCGGTAAGGAGAAGTACCTTAAGGCGAGCCATCGACTCTATGAACAACTAAAAGTTCACCCACGGACCAATGAAGGAGGCTTTTGGCATAAAAAAATATATCCCTACCAAATGTGGTTGGATGGTTTGTATATGGCTCAACCTTTTTATACCGAGTATGCAGCGCTCATGAATATCCCAGAGATATTCGACGATGTCGTCAACCAGTTTACTTACATGGAAAATCATGCACGGGATAAGAAGACTGGACTACTATATCATGGATGGGATGAATCGCGAAAAGAGCGTTGGTCGGACCCCAAAACGGGACTTTCAAAGCATTTCTGGGGACGTGGAATGGGTTGGTTCTCAATGGCCTTAGTCGATGTCTTGGATAATTTTCCGCAAGAACATCCGCGTCGTGGTGAACTTCTCCAGATATTAAATCGTACATTAACGGCGGCTGCAAAATTCCAAGATCCGAAAACAGGTGTTTGGTACGATGTTATCGATTTGGGGACACGCGAAGGTAACTACGTCGAAGCATCTGCCTCGAGTATGTTTGTCTACGCGATGGCAAAAGCGGTTAGAAAAGGATATGTCCCGTCGTCGTTTCAAAAGAATGTGGATAAGGGTTTCGCCGGCCTGATTAAGGAATTTATAACGCCCGCAGGAACGGATCGTGTCGACCTAAATAAGGTTGTGGAAGTCTCGGGTTTGGGCGGAAAGAAATATAGAGATGGCAGTTTTGAATACTACATGAGTGAACCCATCCGTACCAATGATCCCAAAGGAGTGGGAGCCTTTATGTTAGCGGCATCGGAAGTCGAGTTTTTCAAAGCTCCTAAAACGAAAAGGCAGCCAAAAGTCACCTTGGACAACTTTTACAATAACGAATACAAAAAAACAGCCAGCGGTGAACTCAAACCCTATCATTACTTGTGGGATGGGCAGGATAACAATGGGTTTTCATTATTAGGACGTATTTTTGAGCAACACAGAGGATCATTGCACACTTTGAAAGAAGCGCCTACCGCTCAAAATTTAAAAGCATCGGATATTTATATTATCGTTGATCCAGACACCGAAAAAGAGACAGAGAAGCCGAACTTCATGAGGGCGGAAGAAGCGGAAGATATTGCCCGTTGGGTGAAACGCGGTGGGGTGTTGGTTCTCTTGCTTAATGATGTTGGAAACTGCGAAATTTCACAGTTTAATATACTCCCGAAACAATTTGGAATTACATTTAACGAAGACAGTAAAAATCGTGTTCAAGGAAATGAGTATGCTACGGGAGCAGTCGAGATCCCTTCCGGTACAGGGATATTCGCTACCACCAAGAAGATTTATATAAAAGAGATATCTACGCTTCATGTTACTCCTCCTGCTAAACCGCTTATTGAGAGCAATGGATCGGTCGTGATGGCAACCGCGAAATACGGCAAGGGAACGGTCTTCGCGATAGGTGATCCGTGGCTTTATAATGAGTATACTGACGGCAGAAAACTGCCTGCAATGTATCAAAATTTCGACGCAGCAAATGAGTTAGTGACTTGGCTGACTAATCAAACAAAATAAAAATGATGTATATCCGGAAGACGATATTAGGTTTGAGCATGTCTCTATTGGCCTTTGCCGGGTGGGCGCAGTCCGCGTCGAAAGATAGTCTGGCCGAAAAGATCGTCGTATATCAGCTGCCGAATGGTGCGTGGGCAAAACAACTGGTTGATAAGAAGGCGGTCAACTACGACTTGCCGTTGACCAGCGATTTACTGCACAAGATTAAACAAACAGACAACAACTACGCGACCATCGATAATGCTGCTACGACACGCGAAATAAATATCCTGGTTGCAGCGTACGGAAAAACGAAAAATATCGCGTATAAGGAATCTGCTTATAAAGGGATCTTGTATTTGCTTGAAGCACAGTACGCAAATGGCGGATTCCCGCAATATTATCCCAATTCATCTCTTTACCGCTCAGAGATTACCTACAATGATAATGCGATGATTAATGCCTTGACGGTACTTGACAATGTGGCGAAGGGAAAAGAAGGATTCGAGGTCTTTACGGATGCCGAACTTCGGATAAAGGCACAGAATGCGATCAAAAAAGGAGTGGATTGTATCTTAAAAACGCAGGTTAGGCAGTCTGATTCGTTGACAATATGGGCAGCTCAATATGACCAACATAAGCTTATTCCTGCTCAAGCCCGTAAATTTGAACCGGTTTCTTTGAGTACTGCAGAATCGGTTGCCATAGTTCGGTTTCTTATGAGGCAGCCTTATACCGTGGCCATTGAGCATGCGGTGGATGCAGCGGTGACTTGGTTTCAAAATAACGATATCGAAGGCTATCGGTTTGATAAAGCGATCGATGAGAAATCCGGAAAAATGACACGGGATTTGATCCGTGATCCATCATCTATAGTGTGGTCTCGCTTTTACGACATCACAAACAACAAGCCGCTTTTTGGAGATAGAGACAACAGCGTAACCTATGTCTTTGCGGATATATCCGAAGAACGTAAAAATGGGTATGCTTGGTTTGGAAACTGGCCGGAAAAGCTGTTAAGTCAGGAATATCCCAAATGGAAGAGGAAAATTAAAAGAACAGAAAATAAATAGTTTATACAGGTTAAGAGTAAGATAATGTTGCTTTCAAAAGAAAATTTAGGAAAGATTGCTCCAACAAAGGCAGAGCTACCGCAGGTAGATTCATTCGATCTCCCGGAAAAAGTTTTGCAATTTGGCACTGGAGTGTTGTTGCGCGGATTGCCCGACTATTATGTCGACAAAGCAAACAAGCAGGGAGTTTTTAATGGACGTGTACTCGTCGTAAAATCGACTTCGTCCGCCGGTGTTGATGCGTTCTCTGAACAGAATGGTCTTTATACCGTATGTATCAAAGGGCTCGTCAACGGGAAAGAGAAAGTAGAATACGCAGTAAACAATGCTATTTCACGTGTATTATCGGCAGCGCAAGATTGGTCAGAGATTTTAGAAGCGGCGAAAAATCCGGAACTACAGGTTGTTTTTTCGAATACTACCGAAGTGGGGATCGTGTTAAGCAACGATAAGATAACTGATGCTCCCCCAGCATCGTTTCCAGGGAAATTACTTGCCTTTTTGTACAAACGATTTCAACATTTTCAGGGAGATGTAGCAAAAGGACTGGTTGTTTTACCGACTGAGCTGATCTCTGACAACGCGCAGAAGTTGAAGAAAATAGTACTGAACCTTGCCAGCCAGAATGAATTAGAGGATGCATTTGTGGATTGGTTGGAAGAGGCCAACGATTTTTGCAATACACTAGTGGATCGTATTGTACCGGGACGCTTGCCTGAGGAGGAGCAAAAAGCGACAGAAGTAGAGCTCGGGTTTGAAGATGAGTTGATGATTATGGCGGAGCCGTTCAGCCTATGGGCGATTGAAACAGAGTCGCCGCGTGTGAAAGATGTACTATCTTTTGCTTCGGTAGATAGCGGAATCGTTTTGGTACCCTCGATTGATAAATTCAAAGAAATTAAACTCCGCCTGTTGAATGGTACCCATACACTGAGCTGCGCGGCCGCGTTATGGAGTGGCTTTACCACCGTAAAAGAAGCGATGGGCAATCATCTGTTCCATCAATTTGTTAAGGATCTGATGCAAAAGGAAATCGGGCGGGCAATTCTGGATCAATATATTGAGCAAGGGGATGTGGATCGTTTTTCCAGTAGTGTGCTTGACCGCTTCAGTAACCCTTTTTTAGAGCACCGTTGGGAAAATATCGCGCTTAATTATACCTCGAAAATGAATATGCGTAACGTGGCACTCATCGGCAAGTGGTACAACAAGCATCTGTTCCCTCCATTGCATATTGCGCTGGGATTTGCTGCGTACATAAAATTTATGGATACCAAGCAAAAGGATGGTAAGTATGTACAAGAGATCGAAGGTCAAAACGTAGTCCTACAAGATGAGTTTGCTCCATTGTTTTACGATTATTGGAAGGATGAGTACACAGTTGTTCAACGTGTATTGAGCGATGACAGCCTGTGGGGTAAAGATCTTACGACGTATCCAGAGTTTGCGTCGACAGTCCAACGGTATCTGGACGAAATTCGTGCCGAAGGCGTATTGAAAACAATTGAAAAGTTAAACGTAGAATGGCAAGTAGAATATTAAAGATACATCCAAAAGATAACGTGTTGGTTGCGTTACAGGATCTGTCTAAGGGAGAGCAAATCGCATTCGAAGGAGAAGTGTATGACCTGCAAGATGATATTCCTGCAAAGCATAAATTCTTTATGCAGGACATGCAGCAAGGAGATGAGATCTATATGTACGGTGTATTGGTGGGAAAGGCTCAATATAACATTCCTCGCGGAGGCATTATGAATACAGATAATACCAAACACGCAGCGGATCCATATACTTTCAAACCCTATAACTATCAATGGGAAGCTCCGGACGTATCGCGTTTTGAGGGACGTACTTTCAATGGCTATGTACGTAAAGATGGTCGTGTGGGTACAGCAAACTATTGGCTGTTTATTCCAACTGTATTCTGCGAAAACAGAAATTTAGATGTCATAAAAGAGGCGTTATACAATGAGCTTGGTTATTCTGTAACCGGGAAATATCGTGCTTTTACGCATGAGCTGTTGGCGGCCTATGAGGCCGGACGGGATTTGTCTGCGCTTTCTCCAGACGAGCTTAGCGTCCACACACATAAGAAAAATCGGGTCTTTACCAATGTAGATGGGATCAAGTTCTTAAATCATCAGGGCGGATGCGGAGGTATTCGACAAGACGCAGCCGTACTGGGTAAATTACTTGCTGCCTATGCCGACCACCCTAACGTAGCTGGCGTCACGGTTTTAAGCCTCGGTTGCCAAAATCTGCAGTTAACGGATTTGATGCAAGATATAAAGGATAGAAATCCTCAATTTGATAAGCCACTTTTTGTATTTGAACAACAGCAGTCGAAAAGTGAAGAGCAATTGATCAAAGAGGCGATCCAGAAAACATTCTGGGGATTGATAGAAATCAACAAATTAGAGCGCCAACCCGTGCCTCTAAGTAAGCTTACCTTAGGTGTGAAATGCGGCGGAAGCGATGGGTTTAGCGGTATTTCGGCGAATCCGGCAGTTGGCTATACCTCGGATTTGCTTGTCGCTTTAGGCGGAAAGGTCTTATTGGCAGAATTTCCCGAATTATGTGGGGCTGAACAAAACCTGATCGACAGAACAATCGAGCCGCAGGCGGCACATAAGTTTATCAACTTGATGGGTGCCTACAGTCAAGCGGCAGAAAATGTTGGGTCGGGCTTTCATATGAATCCATCTCCAGGAAATATTCGGGATGGTTTAATTACAGATGCGATTAAAAGCACAGGAGCAGCGAAGAAAGGCGGAACATCACCAGTAGTAGATGTTTTAGACTATACGGAAGAGGCAACGAAGCCAGGGTTGAACTTAGTATGTACGCCAGGCAACGATGTGGAAGCGACGACTGGTAAAACCGCCTCGGGAGCAACGCTGATTCTGTTTACGACGGGATTGGGCACGCCCACGGGAAATCCAATTTGCCCCGTAATCAAAGTAGCCACCAACAACTCCTTAGCCGCTCGGATGTCGGATATTATTGACATTAACACGGGGGCTATCATTGATGGAGAAAAAACCATTCAGGAAATGGGAGAAGATATCCTAGAATATTGTATAAAAGCGGCAAGCGGAGAAGTGATACCGAAGGCTGTACAATTGAATCAAGACGACTTTATTCCTTGGAAGCGAGGCGTCAGTTTATAAAAGAAGAATCATGAAAACATTTTTAGACGAAAACTTTTTATTACAGAGCAAGACAGCACAGGAGCTATATCATCAATTTTCGAAGAACCAACCGATCATTGATTACCATAACCATTTGATTCCTGAGCAAATTGCCAACGATACACGCTTCGAGAACATCAGTCAAGTATGGCTAAATGGAGATCACTATAAGTGGCGTGCTATGCGTGCTAATGGAGTAAACGAAAAATACATCACTGGAGACGCTTCCGACAAAGAAAAATTTTTGAAATGGGCGGAGACCGTGCCATTTACAATGCGCAATCCATTGTATCATTGGACACATTTGGAATTGCAGCGTTATTTTGGCATTACGGATTTGCTTTCGCCTAAAACAGCGGAACGAATCTATGAAGAGACTGCTGAAAAGCTAGCTCAGCCAAATTACTCCACGCGCGGCTTATTGAAGATGATGAATGTTGAAGTCGTATGTACCACAGACGATCCAATTGATGCGCTAAATTTTCATCAGCAATTTGCTAAGGAAAATGAAACGTTCAAGATGCTTCCTGCCTTCCGCCCGGATAAAGCCATGAATGCCGACGATGTACAGGCTCTTAACGGTTATATCGAACAGGTGGAGGCGGTCACAAACACAGCTATTGGTAGTTACAGAGCTTACTTGGATGCGCTTAAGTCGAGGCACGACTTCTTTGCAGAAAATGGATGTTCTGTGTCCGACCATGGATTGGAACAGATTTATGCGGAAGATTATACCGATCAAGAAATCGAGGCGATCTTTCAAAAGATTCGTTCCAATCAAGCACTTACTTATGCAGAAAATCTGAAGTTCAAATCGGCCATGCTCGTACAATTTGCGGAATGGGATCATGAAAAAGGATGGGTACAACAGTATCATTTAGGAGCGTTACGCAACAATAATGCGCGCATGCTTCGGGTGAATGGCCCAGACACGGGGTGGGATTCTATCGGAGACTTCAGTCAGGCACGTGCACTGTCTAAGTTTTTGAACCGCTTGGATAATCAAGATCGTTTAGCGAAAACAATTCTATACAACTTGAACCCCGCTGATAATGAATTGATGGCAACGATGATCGGAAATTTTAATGATGGATCGGTCAAAGGCAAAATACAATTTGGATCGGCTTGGTGGTTCCTCGATCAAAAAGACGGGATGACGAAGCAAATTAATGCATTGTCCAATATGGGGTTACTAAGTCGTTTGGTGGGAATGTTGACAGATTCGCGTAGCTTCCTCTCCTTTCCTCGGCATGAGTATTTCAGACGATTAATCTGTGATATCTTTGGTCAAGACGTAGAAAACGGAGAATTGCCAAATGATTTGGAATGGATTGGAAAATTGGTGAGTGATATTAGTTATAACAACGCAAAAGAATATTTCAATTTTTAAATAGGCATGAGAGGAGGAAAGGTGCTTAGCTTCGGAGAGATACTTCTGCGTATTTGTCCCGATGTGAGCATAGATTGGATAACAGGTGGACAATTGCCTTTTTATGTCGGTGGTGCAGAATTAAACGTGGCGACGGCGCTTTCCCTATGGGGATTGCCCTCGTCGTATATGTCGGCTATGCCGGCCAACACCATGACAGAGGGAATAAGATACTATCTGGAACGAAAAGGAATTGATCTGTCTCCCATGCACTGGTCGGGCGACAGGTTGGGGATTTACTATCTTCCCAAAGGAAAGGATGTAAAACATGCTGGCGTCGTGTATGACCGAGCCAACTCTTCGTTTTCACAACTCGAAGAGACAGATATCGACTGGGATGCCGTGTTTAAGGACGTAGTATGGTTTCATTTTTCGGCCATCTGCCCTGCGATAAATCAACAGATAGCCAACATTTGTGTGAATGCGGTACAAGTGGCAAAAAAGAAGGGAATTTTCGTGTCGTTGGATCTAAATTATCGGGCGAAACTTTGGAAGTATGGCAAAGATCCAATCGATATAATGCCTGAAATGGCCGCCTACTGCGATTTAATTATGGGCAATATTTGGGCTGCACAGCGTATGCTCGGAACTTCTTTACCCGTAATGTTCGAAGAGCAAAGACCGGAATATCCAAAAGAGGCACTGGTGGAGCAGGCCCAGAAAACAAGTCTGGAAATCAGGAAAACGTTTCCCCAATGTCGCTATGTGGCCAATACGTTCCGCTTCGATTACCAACAGAACGGCATAAAATATTTTACCACCCTGTATGCACAGGATGGACTTTTGGTTTCAAATGAGTATCTTTCCGAAAGCATTGTAGATAAGGTAGGTAGTGGCGATTGTTTTATGGCCGGGCTCATCTACGGTCTTTATAAACAGAGAGACGCCAGTTATACGCTCGAATTTGCAACCGCAGCAGCCTATGATAAATTATTTATCCCCAGCGATGCGACTGTAAGTTCGGTGGCGGATATTGAAAAACGAATAAAAGAATGAGTAAAAGAAAAGAGGTCTTAGACGCTATTTTAGACCAAGGGATGCTACCCTTGTTTTTCCACGCAAATGCACAAGAAAGTGTTGCAATTGTAAGGACACTGTACGCAAACGGAGTACGTGTTTTTGAATTTACAAATCGAGGTGCCGAAGCGCAAGAGGTATTTAAGGCTCTGGTAGAAGCTCGTGACAGTAGTATGCCGGGTTTATATCTAGGTATTGGAACAATAAAAAATACGTTAGAGGCTACACAGTTTATCGATCTGGGAGCAGACTTTATTGTTGCTCCTATCGTCACGCCGGCGGTTGGTACATTGGTACATAACGAAGGGCTGCTTTGGATTCCTGGGTGTATGACACCAACAGAAATTGCACTTGCTCAGGAGCTGGATGCTTCATTGATTAAGCTGTTTCCTGCAAACATTCTAGGACCGGGTTTCTTAACAGCAATCCGAGAATTATTTAAAGGGCAGCTTTTTATGCCGACGGGTGGTGTAGATTTAGAGATAAATAACTTGAGATCTTGGTTTGATGCGGGGGTGTGTGCGGTAGGTATGGGAAGTAAATTGATCAATCCCAAGAACGTGGACGGATTAGCGGAAAAAACGCAGCGCGCGTTGCAATTAGTTGCCGAAGCAAGGATCTCAAAATAGTAATAACTCTAAAAAAAGAAAAACTTTTAAACCTAATAAGCTATACCAATGAATAATGACAAGAAAAGCAATTACAGATGGACGATTTGTGCCCTCTTGTTTTTTGCGACAACAATAAACTACTTAGACAGACAGGTATTATCTTTAACATGGACGGATTGGATACAACCGGAGTTTCATTGGACGAATGAAGACTATGGAGATATCGCCGGAGTCTTCTCCTTGGTGTATGCAATCTCCATGCTATTCGCTGGAAAATTCATTGACTGGATGGATACGCGTAAAGGGTTTGTATGGGCCATATTTATTTGGTCGATCGGAGCGTGTATCCATGCGCTCTGTGGGATTGCTACGTCCGGATTGCTTGCCGGCGACTGGTTGGTCGGATTTGAAGGAGCGAGAGAGAATATAGCGAAAGTCAGTAACACGGCTTTAGTCGCATCAACGAGTGTTACGCTTTTCATTATAGCGCGGGTAGTATTGGCCATTGGAGAAGCAGGAAACTTTCCGGCAGCAATTAAAACGACCGCTGAGTATTTCCCGAAAAAAGACCGAGGCTTGGCTACGAGTATCTTCAACGCTGGGGCAACAATTGGAGCCCTTTTAGCTCCATTAAGCATTCCCTTTATTGCGGCAGCATGGGGCTGGGAAATGGCATTTATTATTATCGGTGGACTGGGATTTGTGTGGATCGGCTTCTGGTTATTTATGTATAAAAAACCACATGAGCATGTAAAAGTAAACAAGGCAGAACTGGATTATATAAACCAAGACGACTTCATTGAGCAACAGGTGAGTGAAAAAACCGACCAGGTGAAGATTCCGTTCTTGAAGATGTTCCGATATAAACAGACCTGGGCGTTTGCGGTTGGTAAGTTTATGACCGATGGGGTTTGGTGGTTCTATTTATTCTGGATTCCAGCTTACTTGAAATCGGTTTACGGGCTTTCCTCGACAGAGAGTGCCCCGCTAATTTTCGTACTTTACTTAATAACCTTACTTTCCATTATCGGAGGATGGTTGCCAAGTTATTTTATATCCAAGAAGAATATGGATCCGTATGCGGGTAGAATGCGCTCCATGCTCATCTTTGCTTTTTTTCCTTTGTTAGCCGTCTTTGCGCAACCATTAGGAACGATTTCTGTCTGGTTACCTGTGTTGATTATCGGGATTGCAGGTGCTGCGCATCAGGCTTGGAGCGCTAACATATTCTCTTCTATCGGCGATATGTTTCCAAAATCAGCCATTGCCTCTGTGACAGGTATAGGTGGTATGGCAGGAGGTGTCGGGTCTTATTTTATAAACGTGGGCTCAGGGAAGTTATTTGACTATGCGGAGGAGACGCAGATGCAAGTGTTGGGATTTGTGGGTGTGCATGCTGGATACTTTATAATCTTCTGTATTTGTGCAGTAGCCTATTTGGTGGGATGGTCGATCATGAAAACATTGGTGCCACGTATGGAATTGATCAAAGCATAGCGCACACTTATTTTAATACAACCTAAATAATTAATTTTTAACAATGGAGTTAGACTTAGAAAGCATTTTCTACAGGGAGGAAGATATCCCTGCAGAATTTGCATTACAGGAACAAATCGACCAGCGCGAGTTCCTGTCGAACGGAGAGATGTTGCCTTGGACAGGCCAGATCAGTGAGGTGTTTTCGCCTATTTGTGTAAAGACCAAAGATGGTTTAAAACGAAAGCGTATCGGAAGCTATCCGGTATGTACTGAGAAAGAGTCTATGGAAGCTCTGGACGCTGCGGTTAAAGCCTACGACAATGGTCGAGGTGAATGGCCAACGATGAGTGTGGCTGATCGCATTGCTTGTGTGGAACGGTTCACGCAGAAGATGATCGAAAAGAAAGACATCGTAGTCAAACTGATCATGTGGGAGATTGGTAAATCGTACGCAGATTCAGTGAAGGAGTTTGATCGTACCGTTGAATATATCTATGCGACAATTGATGCATTAAAAGATATCGATCGTGATTCTTCGCGTTTCCAGATAGAACAAGGAATCATTGCGCAAATACGCCGTTCTCCGTTGGGAGTCGTACTATGTATGGGGCCGTTTAATTATCCGTTAAATGAGACCTTTACTACGCTTATACCGGCACTAATTATGGGTAATACGCTGCTGTTCAAACCACCAAAGCACGGAACGTTATTGCACTACCCCCTGTTGGAGGCTTTCCGCACGAGTTTCCCGAAAGGCGTGGTCAACACCATATACGGGCGAGGAAACAAAATTGTTCCGCAATTAATGCAATCCGGAAAAATCAATGTTTTGACATTGATCGGGTCGAGTCGCGTCGCCGATGAATTGAAGAAATTACATCCGCGCGTGAACCGATTGCGCGCCATCCTTGGTCTGGACGCAAAAAACGCGGCTATTATTACAAAGGATGCCGATTTAGACTTGGCGGTATCGGAGACAGTATTGGGCTCATTATCGTTCAACGGGCAACGTTGTACCGCGTTGAAGATCATCTATGTACACCGCAGTATTGCGCAGGAATTTCTAAAAAGACTGAGTGGAGAGGTCGCCAAACTAAAATACGGCATGCCTTGGGAGAAAGGTGTTGCGCTGACTCCCCTGCCCGAGGTAAATAAGCCTGCCTATTTGACGGAATGTCTGGAAGACGCAAAAACATTCGGTGCTAAAGTCATTAACGAACACGGTGGCGAAACGAAAGAATCTTTCTTCTATCCAGCCATTGTTTATCCAGTAAATGCACAAATGAAGCTATACAGAGAGGAACAGTTTGGTCCGGTTATCCCTGTTGTACCTTTTGACGATTTAGAAGAGCCGATCGAATATTTGATTGATTCATCACATGGACAGCAGGTCAGCATATTTAGCAATAATGCCGCCGTTGTTTCTTCCCTCATTGATCCGTTGGTCAATCAAGTAAGTCGCGTGAATGTAAACAGTCAATGCCAACGTGGGCCAGACACCTTCCCTTTTACTGGACGGAAGGACAGTGCAGAAGGCACGCTTTCTGTGGTGGATGCTCTTCGTTCCTTTTCGATCCGTTCGTTGGTAGCAACGAAGAACACAGACAAAAATAAGAAATTGTTGAATGAAATTGTCGGTGACGATAGTTCTAATTTCTTAAGTACAAAGTACATATTTTAAGCATATTGAATATCGGAGAACAGGTCTTGACCTGTTCTCTTTGTATTGTTCTAGAGGCATTCCTTTTCTTTTCTCGCCTATTTTAGGTATAATTACGTTATTTTTACCTGACATGGCGTTTGAGAATTATACGATTAAGGATATTGCGAAAGCACTGAACCTATCTCCATCTACGGTTTCTAGAGCCTTGCGCGATAGTTATGAGATCAGCATTGAGACAAAAAAGATGGTACTCGACTATGCGGAAAAGATTAATTATAGAGCCAATCCTATCGCCCGTAGCCTCAAAGAACGAAAAAGTTACAGTATCGGTATTGTAGTCAGTGAAATAGCCAATAATTTTTTCTCGCAGGTAATTGATGGCATCGAATCTGTAGCGTATGCCAAAAATTATCAAGTTGTTATTTCCCAAACGCATGAGTCCTCTGAGAGAGAGCGCTTGAATGTCGAACATTTATATTCTCGGTCTACAGACGGTCTCCTCATGGCGCTGTCAGCGGAAACGGTGGATACGACCTATTTGGAAGACTTGATGAAAAAAGGATTTCCAATCGTTTTTTTTGATCGCGTTCCTGCGCAATTGAGATCGCATAAAGTAATTGCCGATAATAGACAAGGGGGATTCGAGGCGGTACAATATCTGGCCAAAAAGGGAAGAAAGAAGATTGCACATTTAACAGGAGCAAAAAAGCTGTCCATTACGATTGAACGTTTAGAGGGCTATAAGACGGCGCTTATGGCCAATGGCTTGGACTTTTCGCCATCACTGGTTAAATATTGTCAGTACGGGGGCTTGCATCAACAGGAAATCGAACAGGCGGTAGCGGAACTTTCGCAGGAAGATTATGATGCTATTTTTGTTTCTGGAGATAAGCTCACCACGGGCTACCTACAAGCTATGAAGGAACGTGAAGATGTAAACGTCCATCATGTCATGATCGCTGGCTTTACGAATTCGAAGGTCGTCAGTATATTCTCTCCCACTATAACGGCGATTAGGCAGCCTGCATTTGAAATGGGAGAGCGAGCGGCGGAGCTATTAATCCAGCAAATCGAGTCAAAACATGCAGTAGAAGAGTTCCAGACGGTAGTATTACCGACCGTTCTGATTGAACAAAAATAGAATCGAACGACTTATCCGCGTGGAGCAATTAGCTATCACCTTGTCCTAAAAACAGCTAAGCGACTGGTTAAAACAAACATTAACAGACCGAAACAGGCAAAGAGTGCAAAGGAGTATCGTAAACTGGATAGCTCGGCAATGTAACCAATCAGAGGAGGACCCATAAGAAAACCGAGGTAGCTGACGCTGGACACCATAGCTAATGCAACACCTGAGGAAATGGTGGGGTGTGTGCCTGCCACTGAATACACGGATGGAATATTGCAGGCAACACCAATTCCGACCAACATAAAAGCCAACGTGCAAAACAATAAATTTGGAAATGCGACCGCAGTTATCATGCCGAGGAACATCAATATTCCACTAACTTGTAGTGTGCGCTGACGGCCAATTCTACTGATAACAGCGTCACCGATAAAACGTCCCGTCGCCATCATGATCATAAAGGCCGCATATCCTAATGTGGTTAGTGTATCGGGAGCGCGGACGATATCATGAAAATATACACCGCTCCAATCAAACATAGCGCCTTCGGTTGCCATGCTGCAGAAACCAATAACACCAAGTGATATTAAGAGTTTATCAGGTTTGAAGGAAAAGGATTTCTTTTCGGAATTGTTGGTCTCATCGAAGACGAGAAAGGCCTTATTTAGGAAAATGTTGAACAGCATGAGGCCAGTAATGATGTAAAAGTGTACAGATGTTGATAATCCAAGGTTTAAAGTAGCTAATCCGATGAGTGCGCCAGTGAATCCGGCAATGCTCCACGCCCCGTGAAAGGAAGACATGATCGATTTTCCGAAAAGACCTTCGGCTAGGACACCCTGTGTGTTTACTGATATGTTACAAATATTTCCTACAATTCCAAATAGCAAGAGCGATCCCCCGAGCTGCCACGCATTCGTTGCGAAGGACAAGGCACAAAGTACGATCAGATAACAAATTGCGCCGATGGGTAGTATGCGATGGCTGCCGTATTTGCTAACGAGTTTGCCGGAAACCGGCATAGTCATCAATTGTCCGACAGGTAGCATTAGCAGTACCGTGCCCAGCTCTGCTTCGGTTAAGTGAAGGTTCGCTTTGATTATGGGAATGCGGCTCGCCCAGCTGGCAAAAGCGATTCCTTGTCCGAAGTAAAATAAAGAAACGGCGATACGAATGCGTTGTTTGCGTGTGGAGGAGGCGACGGTGGAAATGCTAGTCGAAGAGTTCATGGTGTGACGCTGATTTGAATGCAAAATTACATCAAATTTTGAAGAAAAAATGCTAAACTTGTGGACAACTTAACCTTTGTATTCCAGTATTAGAATGAAGAAAATCAGTTTAAGTTTTTTATTTTTTGTCCTGGCCAAGTTCGTATTTGCGCAGTCTGCCGACAGCGTATACGTATTCTCATATTTCGTTGGTAATGGAGAAGATGGTTTACATTTAGCATACAGCGAAGATGGGTTCACGTGGAACAGCGTTCGTGAACGATCTTTTTTGAAACCGGAACTGAGTTCGGACAAGCTTATGCGGGATCCTTGTATTATCCGAGGAAAGGATGGTTTTTTCCACATGGTCTGGACGGTGAGCTGGACACAAAAAGGTCTAGGGTATGCGTCGTCTACGGATCTGATTCATTGGTCTGAACAAACGTATATACCCGTAATGGAGCATGAGTCGGGAGCGAGGAACACGTGGGCGCCAGAAATTACCTATGATCCGGAAAACGAAGAATATATGATTTATTGGGCCACAACGATTACAGGCATGTTCCCAGAAACCCAAGTGCAAGAAGACAATGCCTACAATCACCGCATGTATTACGTCACCACGAAAGATTTCAAGAGCTTTTCCGATACAAAACTATTATATGATCCCGGTTTTAACTGTATCGATGCCACCGTTGTGTCTTATCTGGGGAGATGGATTATGTTTCTCAAAGATGAAACCCGGATTCCGCCGCAAAAGAACCTGAAAGTGGCTTTTTCGGATCGCCTCACAGGACCGTTTGGGCCAGCGAGTGCGCCGATAACCGGAGACTATTGGGCAGAAGGCCCGACAGCCATAAATATAGATGGTTACTGGATGGTATATTTTGATAAGTATACGCAGCATCGGTATGGCGCAATACGTTCGAAAGATCTAAAAAACTGGGACGATATCTCCGACGAGGTAATATTTCCGAAAGGTATTCGCCATGGTACGGTATTTAAGATCTCCCATGGGGAGTTAGACAAACTGTTAGCGAATCCATAAAAAAGTATCTACAGTATTTTTCAATCAGATGGCTCACTTGTAATAAAAAACAAAAATAATGGTTGACATTTAATAGGATTGCCCTTACATTTGTGACAGCAGACTTCGTAGCTCAGTTGGTAGAGCAACAGACTCTTAATCTGTGGGTCCTGAGTTCGAGCCTCAGCGGGGTCACTGTCAAAAAAAGCCGTTTTTACTTGCGTAAAAACGGCTTTTTTGCGTTCCTTAGGGCGGTTTTGGA
>NZ_JBHULR010000002.1:166191-205361 GCF_042684625.1 Sphingobacterium suaedae
AAACCGTCACAAATACGTCACAAAGGGTTTCGCTACAATGGGAGGCTTCTGATATTTGAGAAAACGGATTTCCTCATCCGTGTTCCTAAACCCTCTTTTCAGAACATACTCTTTCAGTTCGGACAGGCATTCAAGAATAAGGTGTATAACAGCCTCCATCCGTTGTACGGAGCAATCGGTTTGAAATTCCACTCCACTAATAGCAATTTCAAGTCTATTTAAAATCATGACAATATTTGTCCATCATAATAAATTCAAGTTTTGATATTCATAAAAATTATGATAAATGCTTTATCGATTAAAAATACTTTTTGTGTCAAACTTCGGATGGTATAAACCATCTGTAAGCTCACCTACCTCTTTAAATAGTTCTTTAAGGAGATGTAAATTTTTATCCAACTTCAAAATGTCAGTTGTCAAAACCGCGTTTACTTTTTGGTCTAAATTGTCTGGAACAGATTCCGCTCGTGATAGTATTTGGACGGCAAGTTTATCTCCTATGGGATATATTTCGTTAATTGCGCATAAAGCATCGATAATGTTTTTCAAACATCGCGTAAAGCAACCCAAAGTGTTATACATATCTTTTTGAGAAGCAAATACTCCCGCTTGAGCCAACGTAAATTCAGCCGACCAAAGAGTAGCGTTTATGACATTTTGTTTTAATGCCTTTGGGTAAGGCTTGATCAATTCTTTAAGCTCCCTTAAAATAAAATTGGGGTCAAATAAAGGCACAGAGGTTGCACTTTCAGCTAGATATGTAATTGAATTAAAACCGAATGGCGGTTGTTGTTCATAATGACTTTGCCATTTACCAACTTTAGCATCTAAAATTGTCTTTTCAATCTGATTGATATTACGATATAATAAATCTACTTTACCTACTTCGGTGTTTATCCATGCACCGCCATTTACCCATGGGCCCCATTCATAAAAATCAACCACAACAGATTTTTTATCTGTTGAATATTTTTCGACGATTTTTTGAATGGCTTTTATTAAAAAAGGTTCTTGTTCATAATAGTAGAGTCCTAAATCAATATCGGAATTTTTATTCGCTCTACCTGTTGCATGTGAACCACCCAAAGCAATTGCTTTTAAGTTTTCGATTTTGCTAAGGTCTTCTATAAATTTGAAGATAAACTGCTTTTTACTTTCAGTTAAACTTGGTATTCTATTTAAAATCATTTTTTAATTCATTTTAAGTAAAACAATCCTATTTCTTCACGTATTAAATACTCGTGAATAAATGTATAAATTCAGTCAAAATCACTCCGTTACGTCACAAATCAAAACAGCATTTAATCTGTTTTTTGTGTTCGATAAAACGGCTAAGTCAAAACATAATCAAGATACATAACAATGTTTTAGCATAATTTCAACTACAATAAGTAGCGAACAAGAACAGCTAAATATTCCATCCATTACTATAGGCATTAACAGATTAACTGTCCCAAGCCACTCAATTATTAAATAAAAAGGGAAATTATACAGCAAATAGCAGTACGAGCAATCTAACGATTGTCTTCTAAAGAGGAAGCATTATAATACTACTTTCAGATATAAAATCTGAGAGTACGCTGTGCTTGCTGTATATCTATATCGATTAATTCATTGTTACAAAGGTATGACTAATCGATAAAATTCAAAATAAAAAAGGTAAATCTCTCATTCCTTTCGCATTAAATGCTGTAAATCGGGGTCATTCTTGATGCGCTCCATTTTACTTTCGACAATCTGAATAATGTACGATTTTTATCGTTTTAAATCTTCCAAAAAGAGTTCGAGTTCCTTACCAGCAAGCTCGCTTTCTAGACTTCTAACTTGTTAAAAGTTAGGGGTTTGTCTTGTTATTTCTAACTAAATGAGGGCTATTAATAATTCCCTTAATTTAATTGGGTTTTGGGAACGTTTGTACTCATTTCTCTTCTTCCTATAGATGACCTCCAGTATTTATTATTAGCCAATTTCGGCAAGAGACTGAACGATAGAATATTGCCGTTTCAGCCAGTAATTACATCCTCATGATATATACTATATCACCGAATCTTATCGAGAGTCTTGTATTGCTAAAAATGAATTGCATGATTTTGGTATAAATTTATACATTTAACATGTATGTTTAGTATATTTATGAACTAATATAAATATATGAAATATGATATTCTAAAAAATGTTCTCAATCTGCTTGAGGAATTTGAAGCAGATGTTCTTCAAGGAAGGACATATCCTAATGATATCGAGGATTTCAAAAGATGGATAGTTGCCAATTATAAACGTGAGGAAAAAAATAATGAACCTAGTTGGGATGGAAAAGAGAAGGGGCGTAGTGCAGAGAGTGTCATTAATACTTTAATTGTCCATATGAACAGATATGCCAAGAGTTATTCCAAGTCCGCCATACTCGGATCGGATTTTTCTACGCAAGAAGATTTTATCTACCTTATTAACCTAAAAGCCTTCGGGGAAATGTCCAAAATGGATTTGATAAAAAAGAACGTTCACGAAAAACCTGCGGGAATGCAAGTTATTAACCGGTTGATTGCGCAAGGTTGGGTAAATCAAACCAGTTCTGAGACTGACAAAAGAAGTAAAGTTTTAAAGATCAGCAATAAGGGAATCCAGGTTTTAGAAAAGCAAATGGATAAAATCAGAAAAGCAACTGAAATCGTTACAGGAGATTTAACTCATAACGAAAAAATGGAATTGATCAGGTTGCTCAGTAAGCTCAATGATTTTCACCAACAGATCTACGATAAAAATATTGAACCAGAATATTTATTGAATGAGGTTTTAAAAGATAGAAGGCTATGAAGAAAAAAATAGCCGTTATTGGTTCCGGTTTTTCGGGATTGTCTGCTGCCGCTTATCTGGCGAAAGCAGGAAATGAAGTTCACGTATTTGAAAAACACGACCGACCAGGAGGAAGAGCAAGACAGTTTTCGACAGAACACGGTTACGTCTTTGATATGGGACCAAGCTGGTATTGGATGCCTGATATTATAGAAAGTTTTTTTGCCGATTTCGGTTATAAAAGTTCTGACTTCTTTGAGTTGATTTCATTAAATCCGCAGTTTGAAATAATTTTTTCACAAGATAAGATCAGTGTCCCTCAAAATTTAGAGGAATTAAAAATCTTGTTTGAAAGAATCGAAAAAGGTGCCGGATTACAATTGGAAAAATTCATGCAATCGGCGAAATTCAAGTATGAAGTCGGAATGCAGGATTTTGTTAATAAGCCCTGCCACAATTGGGCTGAGTTTATTTCTCCAAAAATAGCTAAAAGTGCAATTAAATTAGATTTGCTGACGGGTTTCAGAACCTACGTTGCCAAATACTTTAAAAGTGAAAAGCTAAGAACGTTGATGGAATTTCCCGTAATTTTTCTCGGTGCTTCTCCAAAAAAAATTCCTGCATTATATAGTTTGATGAATTACGGAGGTTATGCTTTAGGGACGCATTATCCGATGGGCGGCTTTTATCAATTGGTACTGGCTATGAAAAAAGTAGCTGAAAGTCGAGGTGCTGTTTTCCATTTCGACAAAACCGTCGAATGTATAAATACGGATAACGTCAAGGTAAAATCTTTAATTATCAATGGCAATATCTATGAATTTGATGCTGTAATTGCTTCTGCGGATTATCATCATACAGAAACGCTTTTAAATAAAGAGTACAGAAATTATTCTGAAGGATATTGGCAAAACAGAACATTTGCACCATCAAGTTTGATCTATTATTTGGGCATCGATCAAACCATTCCTAACCTAGAACACCATACGCTTTTCTTTGAGAATGATCTAGACGTACATATTGATTCTATCTATGGTGAGAAAAAATGGCCCGAGAAACCACTGTTTTATGCTTGTTGTCCGTCAAAAACAGATAATACCGTCGCGCCCAGAGGCAAAGAAAACCTGTTTTTGTTGATGCCTTTAGCTATCGGAATAAACGATCAAGAGGTTGTTCGGGAAGAATATTTAATGGAAATGCTTTCAAGAATTGAGAAACATACAGGTATAACCGGTTTACGATCAATGATCGAATACAAAAAAAGTTATTGTGCCAGCGATTTTGTTTCCGACTACAATGCCTATGGTGGGAACGCGTACGGGTTGGCAAATACGCTCTGTCAAACTGCGGTTTTAAAACCTAAAATAAGGAACAAGAGATTGAAAAATTTATTCTATACCGGTCAATTGACCGTTCCTGGCCCCGGAGTTCCACCTTCCATCATATCTGGAAAAATCGTAGCGAACGAAATAATCAAACTTAAACAAGAAAAACTATGAAAAAGTTATTTGACGAACTATCCTATTCGGTAAGTAAGATAACAACGCAAAAATATAGTACGAGTTTTTCCCTGGGAATTTTTGCGCTGAAACCGTCTATTCGTTCTGCAATATATGCAATATATGGGTACGTGAGATTAGCAGATGAAATCGTGGACAGTTTTCACGGGTACGATAAAGAGAGGCTATTGAGTCGGTTAAAAGCAGAAACCCACGACGCACTGCATGAAGGAATTTCGCTCAACCCTATCCTACAATCGTTTCAGGAGACTGTAAATCAGTATAAAATTGACAAAAGTTTAATTGAACAGTTTTTACACAGTATGGAAATGGATTTGCAGAAAATAGATTACAATTCAGAACTATACGAAGAATATATTTTTGGTTCAGCGGAAGTAGTTGGGCTGATGTGTCTGCAAGTTTTTACAGATGGGAATATGGAAAAGTATAGTGAATTGAAACCTTATGCAATGAAACTGGGATCAGCTTTTCAAAAAGTTAATTTTTTAAGGGATTTGAAAGATGATTATCAGATTTTGGGCAGGACTTATTTTCCGAATATCGATATGTGCATATTTGATAATTCTGTGAAATGTCAGATTGAAAAGGAAATAGAAGAAGAGTTTAAAGAGGCTTTAATCGGGATTAAGAAGCTACCCAATTCCGCTATGTTTGGGGTGTATTTAGCTTACAAGTACTATTTGTCTTTGTTCCAAAAAATAAAAAGAAAATCCTCCAAAGAGATATTGAATAACAGGATTCGAGTTCCTAATTCCGAAAAGGCTTTTGTGGCATTCAAAAGTTATGTAAGATATAAAACTGCTTTTTTATGATCAGATTTACGCTTTTAAGAGACCAAGCTATGAAAAAGCGGTTAAACAGGGAACAACAATTGAATTGCGATGTCGAGGCAGCGTGGCATTTTATCTCTTCTCACAAGAACCTTTCGAAGATCGCACCCAAAGATATGGATTTTACGGTGCTGTCGGATTATAACGGCGAGCAGATTGCTGAGGGAATGGTGATCGATTATATCGTTTCGCCGTTGCGAAAAGTTCCGTTGAAGTGGAGAACGAGAATTATCTATGTGGAACCCAATAATAGCTTTACTGATTTTCATGAGAAAGGTCCTTATAAATACTGGAGCCATTTTCACGAATTTATCCTCAATAAAGACGGGATGCTAATGAAAGATACGGTAGATTATGAATTGTCTTTCGGCTTTTAGGGGAAGATGGCACATCTACTTTTTGAAAAAAAGAAATTGGCAGGCATTTTTGATTTCCGATACGACGTTTTAGAAAAACTCTTTAAACCTCAAAAAAAACTGATATGGCTTTTTTAATCGTATTGCTCACGTTTACATTGATGGAAGGCGCAACATGGATTATCCACAAATATGTTATGCACGGTTTCCTTTGGTTTTTGCATAGAGACCATCACGACCACAGCAATGAGGGCGTTCTTGAAAAGAACGACTACTTCTTTGTCATATTTGCTATACCAACTATTGCTTTGATGTATTTCGGTTCGCTTGAAAATTTCAATTATCTCTTTCATATCGGATTGGGAATTATGCTGTATGGAATGGCTTATTTTTTTGTGCACGATATTTTTATCCACCAACGTATTAAATTTTTGTCCCAAACCCAAAGCCCCTATTTTTTAGCGCTCCGTAGGGCACACAAGCAACATCACAGGCATATCGGAAAAGAAAATGGCGAATGTTATGGATTTTTAGTTGTGCCATTCAAGTATTTTAAAATGTATTATAACTCTGAGAAAAAATGATGACATATACTTATTCCTCAATATTGTTTTTTACGGTCATCATATGTTTCATTGCATCTTACGATAGACGAATTCTCTTTAACCGTTATTTTGGAGTGTTTATAAAATCTTCAATTTTCGTTGCTATTCCTTTCATTGCTTGGGATATATGGTTTACGGCAAAAGGTGTTTGGTGGTTCAATGCAGATTATACGCTCGGAATAGTATTGGCCGGGCTACCGATTGAAGAATGGCTGTTTTTTATCTGTATTCCGTTTTCATGTGTATTTACCTATTTCTGTTTCGATAAGTTTTTCAGGTTGGAATGGCTATCCGGCTTTAATAACCTGATCGTTTTTGTCAGTGTAATTATCTGTTCGGTTATGGCTTTGCTGCACCTTGATAAAATATACACGCTGGTCACGGCTATTGCCACCACAACGACCTTAATCTACCTGCATTTTATTGCCCGGGCGGAGTGGATTGGCAGAGCGTCGCTGGTGTATACAGTATTGATGTTAGGTTTCTTTCCGGTAAACGGCCTTCTAACCGGCACCGGATTGGAAGCTCCCATAGTGAATTATAACCCTGGAGACTTTCTGGGTGTGCGTATACTAACGATACCGATTGAAGATGCCATTTATGGATATACGCAATTTCTTTTGGTGCTTTATTTTTTTAAACGATTTAAACATGCTCAAGATGAAACCAAAAAATAAAATTTTAACAATAATCCTTTCCATGGGGTTAATTGCTTTTTTGAATTCCTGTGCCTCGATTCCAAAACGGGCAAAAGCTGTCGAAAACTTTGATGTAGATAATTATCTGGGGGTATGGCATGAAATTGCCCGTTTTGATTTTCGTTTTGAACAAAACTTAGACAATGTTTCCGCTCAATATAGCCTGAGTGAAGATGGTAATGTCACTGTGTTGAACAGTGGATATAACTATAAGAAGGAGAAATGGAAAAAAGCGGAAGGCTTAGCAAAATTTAGAGAAGATAAAGATACCGCTAAATTAAAAGTAAGTTTTTTCGGCCCTTTTTATTCGGGATATAATGTCGTGGCATTGGACGAAAATTATCGGTATGCGTTGGTTGTGGGAAAAAATTTAAAATATTTATGGATTTTATCAAGGACAAAGGATATTCCGGAGGAAATTAAAACAAGCTACCTGAAAATTGCAGAACGGATTGGATATGATACCTCTAAACTGATTTGGGTAAAGCACGACAGGAACGATAATCCATTTCTGAATGAAAAGTAAGGTCTCTATTTTTTGGTTTCGCCGGGATCTGCCTTGGAGGACAATGTGGGTTTGTATTAGGCTCTTGCTTTTTTACCAGGCTTTACAAACCGCAAAATTTGATAAAAAGCTGGAATATATCAAAGAATGGCTTCCGGAATTTGGGACAGATGCTCATCCCCAACCGATAGTAGAGGACGGATCCGCAAGAGACAGAGCATTGAATATATGGATAAGCTTTGCGGAAAAACAATCAATAACTTTTTAATTAACGTAAAATGGAAAGAAATAACGTAGTACTGGTCGATGAAAACGATAATGCAATTGCTGAAATGGAAAAGCTGGCTGCACACGAGCAAGGATATCTTCACCGGGCATTTTCGGTATTTATATTTAACGATAAGGAAGAGCTTCTTTTACAGCAACGGGCAAACCATAAGTACCACGGAGCGGGGTTATGGACGAATACCTGCTGTTCGCATCCACAATGGGAAGAAGATGTAGATTCGAGTGCTAAGGAGCGGTTAAAGTATGAAATGGGACTAACATGTGATTTAAGATTGATCTATTCATTTATATACAACGAGCGGGTTGAAAATAATTTGACAGAACACGAGCTGGATTATATTTTTATTGGTCACTCTAACCAGAGTCCTGTTTTAAACCAAGATGAAGCACAGGATTATAAGTGGATGAATGCGGATGAAATTCTAATGGATATAAAGGTTAATCCATCACATTACACGGTCTGGTTCAGACAGGCTTTTCCGGAGTTGCTTTCAAAGATAGATAAACGAAAAAGATATTAATCTCCCGAGGTTCAGGTTCTGTCGGAAAAGCACCGATAAAGCGTCTCGTAAATTGTGGCTGTATGGTGAATTTACATAGTTTTTGGTTGAACTTTACGTAATAGTATTACAGTTCTGTTTACAACCGTTGCCTGGTATTAAGTTATGACAACCGTATGCGTCAAGTGTTCGGACAACACGGAAAAACTGATGGAATCTATATTGTGTAAATTTGTGTATTGCCCCTGCTCATTTTACAGCCTCTGAAACAGCATAACTGTCTTCTAATAACGTGTATTCCGCTATTCTCATGTTTTGAAGTTTAAAATGAATGAAAAATATGGAGTTTACATCTTTGTTTGTTCTCAACATTTTAGTGATAAATTCACCCTTAATAATAGCTTCATCTTGATCGGATAAAATCTTATGAATTTTAGCTGATATCGGTCGGGTTTCCTCCCAAAGCTGCTTGAATAATAACTCAACGTCTGTTTTGTTTTTTCTTAAACCTAACCATTTTAACCTCTCCGTGTCTCCTGGAATTTCCCAATCCACGTCTTCAGCAAATAGGTTCATAAGGTTTTTTAAATCTCTTTCCTGCATATACTTGAGGAAATCCTTAATAAATTCGCCTGTTTTATCCATCGTTACAATTTGTTTAAAGCTTTTGTTTGAAGGTAAGCCATTACCCCTACCCAAGCCGCGACTGCAAGAATTACGACGGACCCTATCATACTAATCGTTGAAAACAATAAGGCTGTTACAATTATACTTACTATCACCCAAGTTATATCAATTCCAATAATAAGTTTAGTCCACGCCTTGTCTCGAGGGTGTTTAAAAGCGGTTACAAGGACAAATAGAGAAAATACAACCAAAAAAGCACCTGTTCCTATAATTGTGGCTGTGTTGTTCACTTTTAAAATACTTGCTACAACTTTTGGGCTTAGAGCAATTAATAAGCCTGTCAATCCTGAACTGATAGCATTTATCAGTAAAACATTTTTTAGTACCATAATCTTTGAATTTGTTCTACAAAGTTATCTTCCATAGATTCAGTTTGCTTATCATTAGGCGACAATGACTTATCATCTCATGCCCGTTTTGGTCTTGTGTTTGGTATATTTATACAATGAACTACAGGGAGATATTTTTACAAGCATTGCTAGTTTTTTGTAAGGAAAGAGGTGTAAGTATTAATAAACTGATGACATTTGCTGGAATTAAACATCAAGATCTAAATACAAAATCATCATTTAATATTTCAAACGTCCAGATGGAAATCATTTGGAAAAACATCATCCATCTTTCAAAAAATGAACTGTCAGGCTTCCATTTTGGGACTTCCATGCAGATTGCGGCACTTGGTGTTGTTGGTCAGGTCATTCAAATGAGCAGCAATGTAAAAGAAGCATTAAGGCATGCATGTTCTATGGTTCACTTATTGACTGATTTTTATATGCTAAATGTAAAGGAAAAGGAAAATACCTTTACTATTACTTTCGAAAAATTAGGAGGTTATTCTGATACACCAACTGCTCAGGATCAGATGGGGGACTTTTTGTTGTCTTTTGTACTTTATGAGTTGAAGGGATTAATCCTCGAAAATCCTATGCCAATCCATGCCAGCTTTCCAACTTTTAAAAAGAGGCATGAGAAAGAATATGAAGCCATATTAGGTTGTCCTGTAAAAAAGAGTGAAAATTATATCTTGGAATTCAAGAAGGAATACCTAAAAAACAAAATCATTACGGCAAATTACGAAATTCAGAACTTATTGATTGAAAAAATTAGCTTACTGCAAAATTCCTCTACCTTAAAGGGAGGCCTTTCAAAAAGGATCTTCAATTTGTTAATAGCTAATTCCTATCTGTTTTCTTTATCCATAGAGTCTGTTGCGGGTAATTTTAATATTAGTGTAAGGACTCTTCAACGACAACTCAAACAAGAAGGAGTCTCCTATATCCAAATTGTCGAGGAGGTAAGGAAATCATTGGCCATACATTATATGTCTAATAGCACATCTTCTGTGAAGGAAATTTCGGGTGTTTTAGGTTATGCAGAACCCAGCGGTTTCGTAAGGGCGTTTAAAAAATGGACCGGAAAAACCCCGATAACATTCAGGAATAGCTGTTTTTAATATTGATGCTGTGAGAAGTTATTAATCGATTTTATGTTAATTTTTGTTTAGTTTCGATCGGTTTTTGACGCATTAGTGAAATCAAGATTTTACCTTAAGACAGATATTTTTCAGGTTTAACCTGAAAATATCTGTCTTACTCTGTTACTTCATTTGTTAATGTATGGGATTATGTTGTGCTTCCCCGTTAAATGCCTCTATTGTGATTGTAGATGAGTGTGGCTGTTTTAATTAACTTTTATCGCAAATTCTAATCGAAGGGATTGCTTGTGAAGAAGCATGAGGTAACTCAAAAAAATGCTTTACATCCCTACAGTTTATTTCCAGATGGACTGTGCGCGAAATACTTCTAGATTTTTTACCTCGATATTATTGCCCCAGAAATGGAAACCTTCGGTATTACCAGCTTCCGGCTTCAGTCCCATGGAATAGGAATATGCCCCGCCATCGATAAATACCTCAGCATTTGTACGATCGATATAAATGTCAGCGGTAATTTCCATGCTGGTTAACTCCTCTGGCGAGTAAAACGTACCATTTATCGTCGTATGGTTTAAATCGTAATCCAATAGCCGCTGTCCATGCAGGTTGAGGCCGGCGCTTGTGGCATGCGACAATTTTAGTGTTGCCTTTATCCGGAGGACGTCATCATTAAACTCGTCCAGAAGTTCATTGGCTTGCGCGGCAGTCAACTCTTTTCCCTGTTTTGCGGAAGTGAAAAGCTGTTCGGTTTCCGCGACCGGCACGTTGTACAAACGCGGGCCGTCTTTGGTGGTACGAAGGGTAAGTTCCGTCGGCAGAAGCATCATTCCGTTAAAAGGCATCTCCGGATGGTTCAATCGCCCCCACCCGATTTGTACCCGTCGACCGTCAGGCATATTGGTAAATGTTTGCGCCGCATAGATAGAGCCGCTCGTATACAAGTACTTTCCAGACTCGGGTGTAAACACTTTGCCGTCAAACGATCCCAGCATATAAGTGCCGGAAGCCCCGTACATCACCCATTTGGTATTGTCAGCATTGCTATCTATTGGAAGTTCAAATAATTCAGGACATTCCCAAAAACCGGTAACGTGGCTTTCATATTTCCACTCCTTGAGATCTGACGACGTATAAATAGAATGACCGTCACGCTCATTTAGTACCATCACCCAGTGTCCTCCTCGCTTATACCAAAAAACTTTGGGGTCTCGCGTGTCTTTACTGTTCCATATATGTTTGGAATCGATCAGCGGATTTTGCTCATATTTTATCCAAGAACGCCCTTTATTTAGGCTATACGCCATACACTGAACTTGCTTATCCGGACTATCGGCTGTATAAAAAGCGATCATAGCAGGTGTGCCTTCAACATTGTACCCCGCAGTATTGTCATAATCAATTACTGCAGAACCTGAAAACATTGTTCCTGTACTGTCTGGATACAAAGCATCGGGCAGCTCTTCCCAATGTACAAGATCTTTGCTGACGGCATGGCCCCAATGCATATTTTCCCACTCACGTTCGTAAGGATTATGCTGATAAAATAGATGATACTCTCCGTCGTAATATACAAGTCCATTTGGATCGTTAATCCATCCACGACGGGTAGTAAAGTGAAATTGAGGACGATTTTTTTCTTTGTACAATTCATTTTGTCCTACAATTTCATCATCCTGAAATATGTTTTCCAAACCTGTACTGTCCCCTTCATAGCTGATTGTCAAAGTTTTACCTTGCATACTGGAAACATCTTTAAATACCCAATAATCTGCCACATCGCGAGCTAGACGTATCACGATAGACAAGTCGGGCTGTCCGCTTACTTTGAAGGTCATTTTACCGCGCTCCTGTGTATGAGAAACAGGTAGGTTCAGATATTTCTTACTAATTTTAATCTTAACTTCTCCTGCTGAAAGTGATAGCCCCACAAACAACAAGGTACTGATTAATGCAGTTTTCATAATCAAAAAATTCATACGATATATTTAAAAGTGATTAACATTTTTCAAAATTCTATGTGTAGATCCTGTATTTGTATTGCTGCAATACAAAATATATTTTATACAACTTTACCATCCATAGTTCTGTTGGTACAATTTTTTACTAAAGTCTATCTGTGATTTAGGTATCGGGAAATATTCGTCTCGGTTTTTCGTGAACTTAGCATCATTAAGGTATTGACGTCGGGTCTTTTCAACAGCGAAATACTCGTTTACCGTTTCCGCGGCAATACCCCATCTTACAAGATCGAAGAAGCGGTAGCCTTCAAGCGCCATTTCTAAGCGACGCTCCCAACGTAGGGCTTTAGTTGCGAAGGATTTGTCCCATACTGGACTATTGACTCCTGGTTTATATTCTTCTACAACGAATTTTCCGGTTTTCTTACCTTCTATATCCACCAACCTTGTCGTACTTTGTGCAGCACGTTTTCTAATGGTATTTATAATAGGCAAGGCTTCCGCTGGACGATCTAATTCTATAAGTGCTTCAGCACGCCACAGTAGCATATCATCAAATCTAATGATATCTCGGTTTTTAGAACTTGACATAAACGGAAGTAATTTTTTAAAGCATGGACAGTCTGGTAAAACAACCTCTTTGAGTGACATGAATGCTCCGTAGGTTTCTGGTTGCCTTGTCCAAGATTCCTTAAAGATAAAATCAGGTTTGTACTTATATGGCATATCAGGGATTGCAACAGAATGTAGCAAACGAGGGTCTATATTATTGTTTTGCAGATCGGAGGGGGTACTTATACTTGCCGCGTTGAAACTGTCGAACAGTGGTAATCCGTTATTATCTGTCTTGAATGAATTAACCAAATTTTGAGATGGAGAATGAAATCCGCAACATCCGTATTCAGAATTCATTGGATAGTTAAGCATCGCTCCGAAATCAAGACGTCCAAACATAGTCCCGTCATTTACCGAATATTGGATAGCAAAGATAGATTCTTTTCCATTTTGAGTTTCCCACAGAAAGTTTTCTTCAAAATTATCAGCCAAATTGTATCTGCCTGAAGCTATAATTTCATCAGTAAGAGAGACAACCTCTTCCAATTTTCCCTTGTCAATATTGATTACGTTGTTTTTTTCATCCTGTTCATAAGCGGCATACAACAATGCCTTTGCCAAATAGGCTTTTGCCATCCATTTGTTTATCCGTCCTATTTCTCCAGCAGGATCCTTAAGAATATCGGCTGCATATCTAAATTCCTGAATAATATATTCCCAACCTTGTTTGTCTGTTAGTTCTCGGTTTGAAATATTTTTATACTCGTCGACGGAAATAGTTTCATCTACATAGGGTATATGTTTGAATAAAATTTTAAGGTCGAAATAGAAATGCGCTCTAAGGAAACGGACTTCCGCAATGCGCAGATCCCGTGTTGGCAACTCGGCATTCGAAATGACATTTAATTTTTCCAATGCCGTATTTGCTCGTGAAATAGCTTTATAACCTTGATACCACCTCCTGTCGAGCATGCCTACATTATCTCTCATATAGACAAATGTTTCGAATAGATGGAAATCCCCCATATCACCTGTGCCTGCACCTCCTTTATAAGCGTCTCCTGACCGTAAATTGCCATACGGCCAAGGGCTTAGAGGTTGTTGAAAATGCTCGTTCCCTAAAGCTGAATACGTAGTGATAACCAGTTTCTCTATATTCTCAGGTGTTTCTAATTGTTCTTCAAATACTGAACCTTTAGGTGTTTCACTTAAGAAATCGTCGCAGGCTGCGAAATTGATGATCAACCATGCAGATAGGACTATTGATATAATAATATGTTTCATATGGCTATTAGAAGGTTATGTTAGTACCGAATGTTAAAGAAAATGGGATAGGATAAGCCAGATTAGGCACTTCTGGGTCTACTCCTGTAAAATTTTTACTCTTCATAGTTGCTATATTCTGAGCTATAAAATAGAATCGCGCGTTTTTCAATAATTTAGCTTCCGTCGACCTAGATAGCGTATATCCGATTTCTAGGTTGGCCAACTTCAGATACGAAGCATTTTCTACAAAATAAGAAGAGAAGCGTTGCTCATTATTCAGATCGTTCAAAGATAACGCCGGTATAGTAGAACTCGAGTGTTGAGGAGTCCATGCCTCAAGTGTGCGGTCTCCATAATTGTGTCCACTAAAGAAACCTATAAAGTCTGAATAACGTTTTACACCGTTGTTCACTTTTAGACCGTAGACACCATTCCAGAACATGCTAAGATCAAAATTTTTCCATTTTGTAGAGAGATTAATTCCGTACAATAATTTAGGGTCCCCATGCCCAAGCCATACTCTGTCATCATCGTCAATTTTATCATCATTATTTGTATTCTTGTAGCGAATGCGTCCCAAACCTTTGCCTGTCTGTGCTACATGTGCATCTACTTCATCTTGTGTACGAAAAAGACCATCTGCCAAGTGACCATACATAGAGCTTAATGGACGCCCAAGTATAGTTTGATCATTTCCATTTCCAGCATACGATCCTAATACATCATCAGGCAATTCGGTTATTTTATTACGATAATGTGAAGCATTCGCCGCAATAGAATATTCTACCTCTCCAATTTTTCCGTAATATGTCGCTACAGCCTCAAACCCTGTATTTTTCATAGAAGCTCCATTTACCCAACGATCGCCTCCTTCTCCAATCGTACCGATAAAAGGGGGTTTGACCAAAATATCCTTAGTCAGTTTATGAAAATAGTCGAATGAGAGTATAACGTTCCGACCAAACAGCTCCATATCAACACCTATGTTATTCTGAGTTGTGCCTTCCCATTTTAGATTGGGATTAGCCATTTGAGTACGTCTGAATCCAGAAGGTAAAGATCCGCCGCCGCTACCGTATATATCATACGCAGTGCCATAGTCTGGTTCGTCTATAGGACGAGACCCGTAAAGGGCTTGATATATACCATATGAAGCATAATCCCCGATTTCTTGATTCCCTGTTCTACCCCAACCATAACGAAGTTTCAACTCAGGTACGACCGAAAGGACGTCCTTAAAAAAATTCTCTTGGCTAATTCTCCATCCGAGAGAGAATGCCGGAAATGTACCCCAACGATTGTTTTCTCCAAATCGAGAAGAACCATCGTGCCGCAATGTGCCGGAGAATAAGTAGCGATTATCATAATTGTAGTTCAATTTTCCGAAAAAAGAAGCCAAAGAGTATGCCGTTGCCCATCCGCCGACACGCATATCTCCCGTACCAACATTCAGATACATGTATTCGGGAGTTTCGACAGCGAAATCATTTCTTCCAGCCGAAAATTCTTCATAACTATATTTTATAAGTTCCTGACCTGCAAGCATATCAAAGTTGTGTTTACCTAGATCAAACTTATAATTGGCTGTATTGCTCAAAATCCAGTTCCCCCCATAATTAGCGTTATTATCCACGCGATTGGTATTTTCTGACATGAAGCCCGATACGTATTTCAACTGCATATTACGTTTCCAGAATCCAACATAGTCTATTCCAAACTTAGATTGCAGATGAAGGTTCTTAATAGGCTCAATGCCTATATAAATATCTCCGAACAAGCGTAAAAAGTCTTCACGATTTTGCTTATTATCTTCGATAATTCTTATTGGATTATGACGATCGCCCATTCCACTAACTGGACCTCCCCATCCAACACCATCGATAGTATGAATAGGTACAATGGGCCATATCTCATGGGTCAGATTAAGTAACCATCCCGGATCTACCACTGATTTTCGAATTTTTGACAAAGAGAAGTTTTCGCCAATTCTCACCATTTTATCTATTAAGTAATAATCAGAATTGATACGGGTAGAAATACGACTAAAATTTGTACCCTTCACAGTCCCTTGGTTACCGACATAATCAAGGGAGAACAGAGCATGACCTTTTTCAGTACCCGAAGTTAAAGTCATGTTATAATTTTGGGCAAGACCTGTGCGTCCTACCTCTTTTTGCCAGTCTGTATCTGCAGGAAACATTGTTTTGTTGACGTCCAAATATTCCGGCAAAATCACTTCATCCAATATATCAGCGTTGTTTTCGGTATGCCACTTAAATTTATAAACTCCAAAATTGGGGTTAATACCATCATTCAGGGCTGCACGCCATTGGACATATCCTCTTTCCCACGTATTAAGCAGATTGAGAGATTTCCCATAATTTTGTACTTTGAGAGATGTCCTAAAGTCAACTTTAGTCTCTCCAGCCTTACCTCTTTTTGTTGTAATAATAATAACCCCGTTAGCGGCACGAGAACCATAAATACTTGAAGAAGAAGCATCTTTTAATACCTGAATAGATTCTATATCATTCGAGTTAAGTTCGTTCATAGAACGTTTACTGGGGACACCGTCTATAATATACAAAGGATCATTGTTTCCTAACGTACCTATACCCCGTATCCTTATTGTAGCCCCCCCATCGGGAGCGCCACTGGACTGCACCTGCATACCCGCCACACGGCCTGTCAGCGACTGCATAATATTCGAGGAGCTAACATTCTCCACATCACTTATTTTTATTACACTTACCGCTCCTGTGAGGTCTGCTTTCTTCTGGGCAGAATAACCCGTAACGACAACCTCGTCCAATAATGCATCATCAGGTACAAGCAGTACGTCGATTGTTGTTAGTCCCTTAATCGTCGCCAGTTGTTTTTGATACCCTACGAAACTAAGCTCTATGGCCGTTTCTGAATTTGGAAGCACCAATTCAAAGACTCCTTGTTCGTCAGAAGTCGTCGATAGTTGGCTTTGTACAGCAACAACAGTTACTCCAGCTAAGGGTGCGCCCGAATTTGCCGTGGAGACTCTACCTTTCAATGGCTTGGTCTGTGCATAGGCCGATATGTAGCCACTACATAGCAAGCATAGCAGAATAATACTATTTTTCATATTTAAATTACTAATTATGAGCTGTTTATAGAACACTTAGAGTGTTTATTTCGCTCGGTTCATGGATAATACACCCTTAGAAAAATAACAAGAGAGACTACGCGACCTTGAGTATATATCTTGGAGGGTTTATTTATTGGTTACAAAACTTTTTTCGTGTAGTATTAAGATTAATGGCAAGCGTTGGCGGGCTTTCTTTACGATCGAGCTCCTGTCACTCGGGATACAAAGGGTTGAGCCACTGAAATCTGTTGATGGTCCGCAAATCATAGCTTGGGCAGGCTCCGGAACTTTGTGTCACAAAGCCGCTGAGTGCCGCGGCAAATTCCAACATTTCTTCGATACTCACCTGTTTATCCTGGCGGCATCGCTGTGATAGAAAAGCTGCCAGAAAAGAATCTCCGCTACCAATAGTATCTTTTACTTCTACTTTTAAAGCGGATAAATGATAACAAAAGTTTCCAGCCTTAGAATGATAATTCGCGCCTTTTGCACCATACGTCACAATGAGTTCATCCACATCAAAAACGGTCATGATCGCTTCGACTTTTTGACCATCTGTTTCATCTATTGACAAACCTAACCACTTCGCTACAAAACCAAGTTCCTCCTCGTTCATCTTTACCAGATCCGCATAGCTAAGCAATTCAAAAATCCGCTCTTGCGTATAATGTGGTGTTCTCAAGTTTATATCAAACACTCTATAATTTGCTACTTTGACTAGAGTTTGAAGCGCTTGGTAGCTGATGTTGTTACGCGTTGATAAACTGCCGAACACAAAAAAATCAGCTTGGGAAGCGGCATCGATCTCCTTCTGGCCAACAGAAATATAATCCCATGCAACAGGGAACACAATTTCGTAATGTACGTCTTTGTTGTCGTCAATATGAACTTCTACTGTCGATGTGGGATAACTTTCGTCCTTTTGGAACAAGGTCAGAGGAATCATCAATTCCGCACACAGTGTTTTAATATCTTTTCCGTCAGCATCATTTCCAACACGCGTAAGCATATCGGTACGGATGCCTAACTTATTTAAGTGATAAGCCACATTGAGCGGCGCACCGCCAAGTTTCCGTCCGGTAGGCAGGTTGTCCCAAAGCACCTCCCCGAAACATACACCTTTTGTATTCAATTTTTCATCTTTCATCTTTTCTCACTTGTAATTCACTAATGCAATGTCATAGTATTGCCCATCTCTTCCAGCGATTTTCCTTTTGTTTCTGGCATCAGTTTCCACACGTACAGCAGCTGGAGTACCATACATACTGCGAAAATTAAGAAGGTATAAGCTCCTCCTAATAATCCGGTAAGTGCAGGAAAACAAAAAGTGATAACGGCGGCCATTACCCAATGGGTTAAACTTCCCAGAGTCTGCCCCTTAGCTCTTATATCGTTTGGAAAAATTTCCGATATAAATACCCATATCACTGCACCTTGTGAAAAAGCAAAAAAGGCAATAAAAAGCATAAGATAAACGGTTACCATCATGCCTGCGACCGTATCTAAAAAAAATGCGTACGATACTAGGGACAGTGCCCAAATCATTCCTAGTGAGCCGATAAACATTAGCTTGCGTCGCCCTATCTTATCTATAAAATTGATGGCCAGTAGGGTGAAAATAAAATTAACTAACCCGATCCCCACTGTTGACAACAACGAGCTTTGTGCACCCAGTCCAGCCATTTCAAAGACGCGGGGTGCGTAATAGATGATAGCGTTAATACCCGATACTTGATTAAATATCGCAAATAGGATCGCCAATATTACGGCAGAACGATTGTTTTTTGAAAATAAAAGTCCGTCCCCGCCTGCTTTTACTTTTTGCTGGCTTTTCAACATAGACTCAACATCATACGCAGCTTGCTCGCCGCTAACTTTCTTCATAATAGCAGTTGCCTCTTCCTTTTTTCCCCGGTGTAGCAATAGCCAACGTGGACTTTCAGGGACAAAGGAGATTAGAACGAAGAAAACCAGAGACGGAAATGCTTGTACACCAAGCATCCAACGCCAAGATTCTTCCCCGCCTTGTCCAATAAAATAATTAGATAGATAAGCCACCAATATTCCCAGTACCACATTAAACTGAAACAGCCCGACCAATTTTCCACGTGATTTCGCTGGAGAAATCTCGGATATATATATAGGTGCTGTCACGGACGATACACCAACTCCAATGCCGCCTAAAAATCGAAAGAGGATAAAGGTGTTCCAATCCTGTGCGAACGCCGTACCGATAGCTGAAATGAAGTAGAGCGAAGCTACCAGGAATAACGTCGATTTACGGCCCAATTTATCAGACGGGTAAGCGCCCATTGCGGCCCCTAAGACAGTTCCGATTAAAGCTATTGCCATCGTTAAACCGTGCTGAAATTCATTGAGCGACCAGAATAGCTGTACGGCTTTTTCCGCACCCGAGATCACGGCCGTATCAAAGCCAAATAGAAATCCGCCTAATGCCACAACAAATGACCAGGCCAAAACTGTGTTTTTGTTCATGTTACTTTGTTTATAACTGATTAATCCAAAATTAGTATGAACTCCATCCTTGTGTAAAATAATAGTCAACAATTTATATCAAATTTGAATCATTTCTAATAAAAATGTAACTCGCTATTATTCAATAACATAATATTATTTAGAATATTAAGAAACGTGACTTTTATACCATTTATTTAGATTACGTTTCATATCTATTCTGTTTACAAAAAGTGTATTTCACACACTAAGATTTGCTCGTTTTTCACAAACGAACAAAAAGATGTATCTTAAGACAAGAAAATTCGAAACACGGGTATGTCAAGGTTTTACGTTTTTTTTTCTTTCGTACTTCTATGCTGCCATGCCTGCAAGCCAGTCGGTGAGAAAACGCAATTTACTATTGCCTTTTCGCAGTGCATTGGTGACGACGCCTGGCGGGAAACCATGCTGGATGAGATGAAGCGGGAATTGTCTTTTTATCCAAACATAGAATTTATCTACCGCGACGCTAGCGGAGATAATCAGAAGCAAATACAACACATACGAGAGCTCCTTGAACAAAATATAGATCTGTTGGTTGTTTCTCCGAATGAAGCGGAGCCGTTGACGCCAATCGTTGACTCTGTTTTTCATAAAAATATTCCGGTTATCGTGACCGACCGCAAAACATCGTCCGGTTTGTATAATGCTTACGTTGGTGCTGATAATGTAGCCATTGGCAGGTTAGCCGGACAGTTTATCGTACATACACTCAAGGGACATGGGCAGGTAGGAATCGTCACTGGACTGAAAGGTACATCGGCATCCATCGAACGAAAGAAAGGGCTTTTAGACGCATTGGATAGCGCCGGCACTGTGCGACTGGGTATCGAAATAAGAAGTAATTGGGAAAGACAAAACGCTTATGAACAAGCTAAACACCATATTGATCAATTTCTGCAACAGGATATTATCCTTGCATTTAATGATCAGATGGCTTTTGGCGTTATCCAAGCACTTCGGGAGGCAGGTGAAAATCATAAACGGGTTATTGGCGTTGACGCTCTTTCGGGCAAAGGTAATGGATTATCCGAAATCGCCAAAGGAAGGTTATTCGCTTCGATGCTCTATCCCACCGGTGGTACGGAAGCTATTCGGACTGCGGTGGCCATTTTGCAACGTAAACCGTATAAACGGGATAATATTCTGGGAACTGTAGTCATTAACCAGGACAATGCGGGACTGATGATGTTGCAATCTAATAAGATACAAGAACAGCAAAAAGATATAGACAAGCGGCAAGAGCTTATTGTCGAACAAAATAAAATATACCGTGACCAACAAACGACATTGAATGTCTTGATAACAAGCTTGGTTCTGGCGGTGGTATTTGGCGGAATATCGGTTATCGTCATCAAAAGCAATTGGGAGAAAAACAAGCACCTCGAAAAGCAGAATGAAGAGATACTTTCGCAGCAGCAGCAAATTGTTGAGATGAACCATCAGATTCAAGCGGCTTCGGAAGCGAAAAGTAGATTCTTTACAAACGTGTCTCATGAGTTTAAAACGCCACTTACACTCATTCTCGCTCCTATGGAGGAATTAGAAAAGGAAAAAAGACTCTCTGTCGAAGGACTAGATCATTTAGCACGTATCAAACGTAATGCAAAAAAGCTTCAGCAGCTTGTTACGGATCTAATTGACATTCACCGTATAGATAAAGAAAAAAGACAGCTGCAGGCTTCATCCGTCCAAATTGATACGTTTGTACAGCAGGTGCTGAGTAGCTTTAAACCTCTGTCACAAAAGAAACGTATCTCGCTAAGTTACATTAGCAAAACGCCCCATAAAGAATTATGGATAGACGAATATTTGATGGAGCAGGCACTTTCGAATCTTTTGTCAAATGCTTTTAAATTTACGGCGCCTGGAGGAAAGATCAGCGTGATTGTAGAAGAGAATACCTTCGGCGACTATTTACTTATTCGAATTGTTGATAATGGAAGCGGTATAGTTTCCACAGATATCGATTACATTTTCGACAACTTCTATCAAGGCGAGCAGCAGTCTTCTGGTTCTGGAATTGGACTAGCTTATGTAAAGGAGATTGTAGAACTCCATCATGGACAGGTGACAGTCAGTAGTAAGAATGGAGCAGGTTCTTCATTTACCTTACGTCTGCCAATGGGACATTCCCATTTAACGGCAGACGAAAAAGTAGAATCGCCGAATAAAGTACGCCAAACAGAACGTGAAGAACGCATTCTGAACATAGATACATTAACGGAGGAAAAGCCCTCTTTTTATTCTTGCAAAGCTCCTAATATTCTGATTGTTGACGATCATGCGGACCTTCAGCTCTTCCTAAAGGATATTCTTGAACACGAATACAACTTAGTATTTGCAAAAAACTACGCAGATGCTTTTTCAAAAATCGAAAAAAGCTATCCAGACCTAATAGTGAGTGACATTATGTTGCCAGACGGAAGCGGGTTGGATTTATTAAAAATGGTCAAAAATAGTCCACAATATAATAAGATACCGGTATTACTGCTGAGTGCTTTGGACACGGAAGAGAGTAAAATTGAGGGAATGCGTCTGATGGCAGATGCTTATCTCACCAAGCCATTTGGCGTCGATCACCTAAAAGCTGTAATAACAAATCTCATTACATCCCGAAGTCGATTGAGAGATCATTATACGAGCATTTTCGAACCGGACGACACAGTGGTGAACGCGACACAGGGAACAGCACAAGACAGGAGATTTATGCAGAATTTGGACATAATTATCGAAGAGCATCTAGGCAACAAATCGTTCGGTGTAGAAGATATTGCGCAAGCGATGAATATGTCTCGGGTACAGTTGTATCGCAGAACCAAGAACCTTCTAAACAGTAGCGTCAATGAGTATCTTCTACAGCGCCGCCTAACTAAATCCAAGCATCTTTTGTTAGACGGACTTGACATTAATGAGGTCGCACAGCAGGTCGGCTTCTCCTCTGGTGCGTATTTCGCTGCAGCTTTTAAAAGACAATTTGGCACTACCCCAAGCGGGTTTCGAAAGGGCAAGTTAAAGCAATAGTAAAGAGCGCCCGAGATGTGGTAAGCTACGAATGATGCTTCTAATTAAAGCGATGGTTGCTGCCAATCTTACCTGTAGTTGTTGAGTTTAGCCATACCTTTATCGTGTAACTTATTTATAAGCTTATGCAGTACAGCTAATTGCCGATCCCGTTACCTGCCTTTTCTACCTCACAAAAAACATGGTCAGCAATATGGAAGGAATTTTCTTCTAAAACTCATTGCTGTGGCTTTTTAGATCTTATTATCTAAAAAGCCCAACAGCGAGTTCCACCCAAATCGCGAAACTTATACTTAAGACGATTGCACAAGCTAGTAGTCGATTAGATCGTTTTCGAAGGATTTCTAAAAGAAACGAACAACAGAATCCTGTGGTAAATAACAATGTTCCGGCAATTGCGAAATCGAATACCGTCCAATTTACCTCGTTCGTAAACTGCATGGCGATTAAAGGAACAGCTAACAGTATGAAGACGCCTAGTACTATAAAAGACAGCCTCCTGTTCAATGTAAATGATTTCATTTTATTTTTTCATAAAGTACTTTGATATTCAAAGTTGATAATTACTTTTTATATATCCAAATAAAAAAAATCCGAAATAGGGCTGATTATCAAATAGGTGTAAGTACTGTTCGTATCTACATAAAGAATGCTGCCTCCAAAACGGAGGTAGCTACGTTAAGTGACCGAAATAGATGCTAGAAAGCGTAGGGGATTCCCAATAGAACCTGAAAGAGATTTCCACTTGGACTAGCTAAACCGACACTATTCACTCTATAGTTGAATTCTTTTGTCATTTGATCGAAGCGTATGTCACAAAAATGTTGCGATTCTATTAGCTCAAAACAAGCAGAAATTTAAGGATTTGCTAAGCGAAAACACAGGGTCGTCTAAAACACAAATGAGCGAAACGATAAGCTTCGCTCATTTTGTGTCTTCCTGTGCATCGGATTTGTTATCGAAGATCATTCAGAATTTCCTGAACAGCACGTTCCAATTGCGGATCTTTATCCGCGAGGCGGTCGGAGACGGTGTTTTTTACGTAGATATCTGGAGCAACGCCGCTCATTTCTAAATCGTGCCCGTCTAGCGTGTAGCATCCCCAAGCCGGCACACGAAACATCGAGCCATCTACCAATCCCTTCGCCGAGGTAAAAATAATCCAGCGATAGGTTTCTGTGCCGATAATTTTCCCCAGTTTCAAAGCCTTAAAACCGGCTGCGGTCATTTCTGCATCACTTAACGACTGCTCATTGATGAGCAAGACAATGGGCTTGCCGCCGGGCGTAAAGTTTCCTTGGGGAGCTTTTTTACCACCACGATATTGCCACTGTAAATAGGGACGTTGTTGCAGAAAGCGAAGGACTTCATCGTGTACGTTACCACCTGTATTGTATCGCAAATCTAGAATAATTGCCTCTTTGTTATTCTCCTGTTCAGCCATATCTAACAGAAAGCGGTTTAATTCGGCACCGCCCATATTTTTCATATGGGAGTACGCTATCCGGTTGTTGCTCCAGTTGCTAACTTTAGTTCGATTGTTTTTTATCCATTCGTCGTATAGCAGTTCTTTGAAATTGTTGCTGGTCTGAGGTCGGATATTAACACGGTGTTCTTTTCCTGCTCGGCGCACCAAAAGCTGTACTTCTTGAGCTAATGAGGGCCACGTAAAATAAAAATCTCTGTCCTTGGCTGGGTCAATCTGCTGGCCGTTGACAGAAACGATTTCGTCACCAATTTTTATATCAACGCCCTTTCGAGATGCTGGTCCATTTGGCACAACATGTGTAACCTCTAACGGATGCTGTGCGTCGTACAGGAGGCCTAATTCGTTTGTTACGAAATTGAAGGGCTTTCGCTCCTCGGATCCAGTGGAGCTGAAGCCCAGATGGGATGAATTTAACTCTCCGAGCATATCATTTAAAAGGACACGCAAGTCAGAGCGATTGTTGATGCCATCCAAATATGCGGCATATTTTTCTCGTACAGCTGTCCAATTGATGCCATGGAACGTGTGGTCGTAAAAATTTTCTTCAATTCCCGCCCAAGTCTCGTAAAACATTTGCTTAAATTCTCGATCTAAGTCTCGGATAAATTTAAAACTCATATTTACTTTATCCAATTTGTTGGATTCGATGCTGTATTTATGAATCGATCCACCACTTAGGGCATAATACTTCCCGCCCACCTCAAACAATTGACCGAGCGCCATGTCGCCGACTTTCTCCGTCTTCCCTTCCTCAAAGGGTTCGGAGACGTGCCGATATATCGCCCCCTTGCCTTCGTGATTGGAGGAGAAGAAGACGTACGTTTTGTCGCTCTTTTGGATAACCGTTGGGGAATATTGTGTTCCTATGGACGGGCTTACTTGACTGATCCGGTCGGAAAGATCCTTAAAATCAATGTGGACAAAGACTTTCTTGTTTTCAGAAGCAGGCTTCTTCTTATCTTTCACTGCGGTGGAATCCTTTTTTTCTGTTGAGGTATCTTTGAATAAATCTTCGAATTTGTCAGTACGATAAGGTTCGTCTATGTTTTCCAACGCCATCTTATAAATGCTGGCGAACTGCATCCCTGTCGGATAAGAAGGCTTGGTTCGGTTGCTGGCGAAATAAATGTGCTTACCGTCAGGAGACCAATACGGACTGGCTTCTGTAACACCTGTGTTGGTAAGATTGAACGTTTGGTTACTGGATAGATGATGTACAAAGATATCCTGCTCAAAGTTACGTATCGCTGTGAACAGGATGTAGGTCCCGTCGGGCGAAAAAGAAGGCGACGAATTTTGAAACGCCCAGATTTCGTCTTGTACAATAACCGAACTTTTCAGCGTCGTCAAATCTAGCAGACGGACTTCGTCTCTTCCGCTTAGGTATACTGCCTTGCTACCTTCTTTATTAAAAGTTAGCTCTCGGTTGTTACGAAGGTCGCTGGTATGTTGTTTGGTCTCTCCTGTGCCATCAGCCAGGCGTGAAAACCAATTTTGATAGCCTTGGAAGGTCTGGCTAAATAATAACGTCTTATTGTCCTTTAACCATTTTACTTCCATCACGCGTTCGCCACTGCTCGGCATCTGTCGAATAAATTTGCCGTCAATGTCGCTAACAAACAGCTCTCCGCGAGAAACGAATGCAATTTTCTTACCGTCGGGTGATACATCAAAATAGCTGATTGAATTACTGATATCGAATTCTTTGGACTTGCCCAATATCCTATTACGGCTCAATTGGATAACTGGTTTTGATGTCTTTTTACTGGATACATCGTAAACGTAGAGTTGATAGTCTTTCTCAAAAACAATCTTGCCGCCATCCGCCGCCACGATAGGACGCTTGATGGATTCTTTGAAACGGGTTAAATTTTGCTTCTTACCATTTTGGAATGTGAACAGGTTGTATTCATCGGTACCCTCGTCCGAAGCAAAAAAAATATTTCCTTTGCGATCAACACTGGGCCAGAAATCTTTTCCGGGATAATCCGTGTGCTGTTTGAAAGTTTTGGAAATAGGATTGTAGGAATAAATATCCGGGTTAAATGCCCCTTTATATCGTTTCCGGTTGGCGGCCGAATAGCTTTCCCATGAATCGTTAAAAAGCAGGTCTCCCTGAGGAGTTTCTACCATACCGTGGATGTAGTTGAAAAAATGTGCGAAAACACGCTCGGCAGTGCCCCCCGTTTTACGGACCTTATAGCTGCTTAAGCGGTTGTATCTGGACGATGTAAAATATATATATTGACTGTCCCAGCTCCAACTATCAACCTCATCACCGCTGTCGTGATAGGTTAGCTGCTGGATATCGCCTCCCATTAAAGGCATGACGTAGACATCCATGTTGCCATTTTGATTGGATGAAAAAGCCAACCATTGACCATCTGGCGATATTCGAGGAGAGACCTCATTTCCATCCATTGCCGTCAGGCGGAGTGCAGTACCACCATCGCTGCCGACCCTCCATAGGTCGCCTTCGAAACTGAACACCATTATTTTTCCGTCCGGACTTAGCGCAGGGTGTGATAGAAATGACGGCTGTTGCGCCATTGTACTCGGTAAAAAACCGAGAGAAAGCGCTAGAAACGCAAGCTTTTTTTTCAACATATGTATGTTATAAGTTTTTTTAAGTTTTTCTTCGTATGCAAGCTTGGTAAACTTATTCATAATCAGCATACCCTGCAAAGGTATGACTTCTTTGAAATCTTCGATGTGCGTATCGTATTTTTTACCACCACTGCGAAAAGATTTGTACGGCACAAACATGTTTGCGTAGTTCACGTTATTTGCATATCATGATGCATTTAGGTATGTTTAATAGGAAATCATAAATATGAAAAAATTATATCTTTTTTTTATCGTTTTACTTAACATAAGTCCCTCTTTAGCGCAGGAAAGAAGCGGAAATAAGTGGATATGGGGGCCTTCTGTTGGCTGGCAATATCAGAGCGGAAACTTTTTAAAGGCGTCCGGTTGGGGACTTTTTGCCCCAAACGACAGACAATATGTCAAACTTGACGCTGGAGCTAATTTCACATGGATGCGTAGCCAGACGACCGTTATTCCCGAGATTGGAGTTACCTACTATATCAGTAATAAGTTGATTTTTCCTTTTGTAAAAGCAGAGGTTACGCCGTATACACTTACACCGAAATTGGGAATAGGTCTTTTATCCATTATCGATTTGGGGCTTGGATACGGATTTGACATTCAAACAAAAGACAATTTCAAGCCAATTCAAGGGGTGACCGGCTCCATCAGTTTAAACATCCCACTTAACTTTCATTTACACTAAGAAGATAGATCGCGCTTTTATGCGGCTTTCGAATCATGTCGGTAAAAACATGTAGATTTGTCGTATAAAGAGGTCGCATGCGAAATTTTCAGAATTTAACCCAATCGACTGGTCGGTTGGTGACTGCCCATCAAGAGAACTATCTGTTTTTTGGCGGTACCGCGTATTTGGGATTGATGGTCGATCCGGAGTATATTGAAATTTATAAACAAGGGATCGATCGTTATGGTTTAAATAACGGTACATCGCGAAATAACAACATACAGTTAGGTGTATATGGAGAAGCCGAGGAAAACCTAGCGGAACGTTTTCGGTTCGACGCGTGCCTGCTCCTTTCGAGCGGCTATCTGGCGGCTCAAATGTGTATACATTTTCTAGGACAATTGGGCGAGATATGCTATGCGCCGCATGCGCATCCCGCGTTGTGGAAAACACCTCAAAAATCGACAACAATCGATTTTTCTTCTTGGGCGAGACAAACTGTCGCTTATATTAACGCATCGGCTGAAAGAACGTTCGTAATCGTCTCGAATACATTGGACAATTTAACTCCTGCTGTTTATGATTTTTCCATTTTTGGCGAAATTTCAGAAACGAAACAGATCTATTTCTTGTTAGACGATTCACATGGCATTGGTGTGCGCGAAGCAAATTCTTGTTTCATAGATATCAATGTCCTCCGTGGAAAAAACCGGGAGATCATAGTCGTCGCGTCGTTAGCCAAGGGAATGGGGACCGATGCTGGTGCTGTTTTTTGTTCCAAGGCGATGGCTCAACTGTTTCGGACGACACCTTTTTTCACGGGCGCGTCGCCAGCAGCTCCCGCAGCACTGTATGCATTAATGGAAGGTGAGCAAGTGTACCGAAAACAGGTTATCCAGTTGCAACGGAATATACAACTATTACGAGGCGAAGCAAGCCTTTCGCTTAAGAGTTTGCCGGGCTTTCCGGTTTTTACATTGGAGATGCCAGAGGCTTTTGCGCAGCTCGCGCAAAAACAGATACTTATTTCCAGCTTTCCGTACCCATTGCCGCAAGACCCTGTTTTAAATAGAATTGTGCTTTCTGCGCTACATAATCCGACAGATTTGGAACGATTGGTTTCAGCCCTCAAGTCACTTGAATAAGATGTTGAAAACTAAACACCTATGGATGGAAGCGCATGAGAATAATCGACATTAATTTTTCTGAATCCAGTTAAATATCTGATACAGAAAAGTTTCCCGAGCGTCACGTTTGTTAAAAAAACAGAAATAAATTTTTAAACATCATAAAAAAAAGATACTTTTGCATCCCCAAAGTGCTATTGCGTTAAGGGTTGAGAAATAAATAATTACAGTAAAAACAGATATGACTAAAGCAGAAATTATTGCGGAGATCTCTAACAAAACGGGCTTAGAGAAGGTAGATGTTCAAGAAACAGTTGAGGCATTTTTTAAGGTGGTAAAAAATGCGATGATTAGCGGAGAGAATGTATACGTGAGAGGTTTTGGTAGCTTCGTAGTGAAGAAAAGAGCAGAAAAAACAGCGCGTAACATCTCGAAAAACACAGCCATCATCATTCCAGCGCACTTCGTGCCCAGCTTTAAACCGGCAAAAGTTTTTGTTGAAAAGGTTAAACAAGGAAACAAGTAAGAATTTATGAATACCAAACAACTCATAGTAATCGTGATAGTAGTTGTGCTTATGGGCGCCCTACTTGCGCGTCCTATAAAAGGTTTGGTAACCGAAGATAAAGGAGCAAAAGCGTCGGCAACAAGCACATCTTCGTCTGCTTTTAACTTCCAAAGTGTATCTGACATTACCAAACAATCCATAAACGCAAGTTTGGCGCAGGAGATTACGGCATTGGAGGAAAAGGCAGCGAATGCGGACGGCGACGAGAAGCTTGCTTTATTGGATCAACTTGCAAAAAAATGGGATGATTTAGCCAAATATGCGCCTCAAGGATTTATTTTTGAGGAAATGGCAAAAATTTCTCCTAAATTTGAATATTGGTTGAAAGCGGGAGATGCCTACCGGTCAGCATATACCAATTTGCAGGATACGGCGATGGCAGCTGAGCTCAACCGATTGGCTATCCAATCGTATGAGAAAGCGACTGAACTGGATGCAAGTAGTTTGGATGCAAAGACCGGCTTAGGTGCAGCTATGGTCACCGGTACGAATAATCCGATGGCAGGTATTGCATTGCTAAGGGAAGTTGTCGCCAAAGACCCAAAAAATATTCAAGCAAACAAAACATTGGGATTGTTTTCATTGCAATCCCGTCAATTTGACAAGGCTATTGAACGTTTCAAAACCGTAGTTGAATTGAAGCCTGACGCTGAAGCGTATTTTTATTTAGCAACAGGTTATGAAAATATCGGGTTGAAGAATGAGGCTATCGCTGCTTTTCAAAAAAGTAAAGAGTTGGCCGCTGACCCTACCCTGTCACAGTTCATTGATAAGCGTATCGATGAATTGAGTAAGTAATTAACATATTAATTTATAATCATTTAAAAAACATTAAAGCTATGCCAAGCGGAAAAAAAAGAAAAAGACACAAAATGGCTACTCACAAGCGTAAAAAACGGTTAAGAAAAAACAGACACAAGAAAAAATAAGCTTGTTGGTCTTTTAGGCAGAAGCCGCATAAGACGTTGTACAATCTATGGTTTCGCTTCGGTAAAACTATAGATTGTATTTTTTCATTAACGAGTTTTTATGTTTTATCATACCCCATATAACTGGTGTGCGGGTGTTAATCAAGTAGCTGTTGGTAAAGGAACTAATTATCGATTCAACTCCCGACAAAGGAGTGACTATTGCTTTACTACAGGACAAACAGCTTGTTGAGCTGAACAAGGAACAGGCCGATAATAATTTTGCCGTAGGAGATATTTATCTTGGGCGGATCAAAAAAATTATGCCGGGTCTAAATGCCGCTTTCGTAGATGTAGGCTACGAAAAAGATGCGTTCTTACATTATTTGGATTTAGGGCCCCAGGTTCAGTCTTTGCTCAAGCTTACACGTATAGTAAAGAACGGCAGTTATCAAGAGAAGCTGCTCAATAGTTTGAAGCTTGAAAAGGACATAGACAAAGCAGGAAAAATTTCGGATATTCTGAGCCGAAATGTGCTTTTGCCGGTACAGATTGCTAAAGAACCGATTTCGACGAAGGGACCTCGATTAAGTTCGGATCTCTCCATTGCTGGTCGGTTTGTAGTGCTGGTTCCGTTTTCAAGTACAGTTTCCATCTCCAAGAGAATTAAAGGGAATGCGGAACGGACAAGACTGAAGAAGATTGTAGAAAGTATTAAACCTGCAAACTTCGGCGTTATTATCCGTACGGTATCCGAAGGCAAAGGTGTTGAGGAATTACAAAAAGACCTTTTGGATTTAATCTCTAAGTGGGAACTTTTTACCAAGCGCCTTAAAAATGCAGAACCGTCTCATAAGGTATTGGGCGAAATGGATAGAGCATCTACCATTTTACGCGATATCTTAACTGATGAGTTTGCACATATTCATGTCAATGATAATGCACTTTACGATGAGGTAAAGTCGTATGTGCAGGAAATTTCGCCTGATCTGGAAAAGATAGTGAAGCTCTATAAACATAAAGAGCCGATCTTTGACCATTTCGGTGTGGAAAGGCAAATTAAGGCGTCTTTTGGCAAGACGGTAAACCTGCAAGGTGGTGCATATCTTGTGATAGAACACACCGAAGCGCTCCACGTGGTGGACGTAAATAGCGGCAACCGCATTGCTAGTAAAGAGAATCAAGAAGAAAATGCGCTCCTCGTAAATAAGGAAGCTGCGAAAGAAATCGCAAGGCAATTGCGCTTGCGTGATATGGGAGGGATTGTTGTGATCGACTTTATAGATATGCACAAACCTGCCAATCGAAAAGAGTTGTATAGTTTTCTGAAGGAATGTATGGCGAATGATCGTGCAAAACATACAATTCTTCCGCCAAGTAAATTTGGTCTGGTACAGATAACAAGGCAACGCGTTAGACCCGAAATGAGTGTTGTGACCAGTGAAAAGTGTCCAGCTTGTGAGGGTACTGGCGAAATCCGCTCTAGCATTGTATTGCTTGATGACATTGAGAATAATTTGAGTTTTATTCTCCAGGAACAGAACGAAAAAGGAGTGACGCTGTGCGTTCACCCTTATATAGGCGCCTACATCACGTCAGGTTTGTTCTCTAGACGGCTCAAATGGTTTTTCAAGTACGGCAAGTGGATTAAAATTAAGACCGTATCATCTTATTATTTAACGCAATTTCGATTTTTTAATAGTAAGGATGAAGAAATTAAGTTATAAAAAGAAATTACGAAAAGGGGTGACGAAAGTTACCCTTTTTTGTTGGTGATGATGTGTAGTACTTCCTCGAGTTGATCGTCCATGTTGTCTGCACGTAACCAATGTATGGACAGACCGTCTTTTTCCATTTTACGGAAGAATGTCATCTGTCTTTTAGCATATCGATGTATTTCCGTCTCCAGCTTGTTAAAAAACGAGCAACGGTCGAATCGCCCTTGGATATAAAGGGATGTATATTTGTATTCTAGGCCGAAATACTGTAAATCGTCATGAGTGAGTCCTTGTGATAACAGTTCACGCACCTCTGCTTCCAACCCGCCCTCTAACCGTTGTGTCAATCGGTCGCTAATGCGTTTACGGCGTGTTTCCAAGGTCGGATTGATCCCGAACAGGATGGCGGGATAAGAAAAAGATGGTGAATCTAGAATGCGGAAACCACCTTGCAGCGCTTCCATGATTTCCACGGCCCGAATAAGTCGTTTGTGCGAAGTGAAGTCAATCTGAAAGTCGTCAGGAACCCTGTACAGATGTATCCGCTGTATGAGCTCATCTTTGTCCAAACCCGCGAGTTTCTCTCGAAGGGTTATATTGACAGGAACGTGCATATACGGTTGGAAAGTAAACAAAGATTGCATGTACAGCCCCGTTCCGCCAACTGCAATTGGTTTTTTTTTGTCAGACAAGATGTTACGATAAGCCCGATGGAAATCCTGCTGGAATTGGGTCACATCATACCGTTGCTTGGGATCGCAGATGTCGATAAGGTGGTAAGGTATATGCTTATATTCTTGCAGATCTTTTCCTGTGCCAATGTCCATACCGCGGTAAACTTGTCTGGAATCTATGCTGATGATTTCACCATCAATGGTTTCCGCGAGGGCAACGCCCAATTTCGTTTTTCCTGATGCGGTAGGTCCTAAAATTACGTATAATAAATCAGGTGGAAGGTATCCTCCCACCTGTGTATAAAGCGATGGACTAGTTGTTTGTATCACACCACAAATGTCGTCCATTTTTCGTTGCTCTCATTGCTGGCAACGACGTTTTGTACGAATGCCATTCCCCGTACCCCATCTTGTACAGATGGAAAGTCAAGTTCCTCTGCTGTCGGTGTTCTGCCCTCTCGTTTTGCGCTCGCCGTGGCAGCAAAATTCCGGTAAATGTTGGCAAAGGACTCTAATAGTCCCTCGGGGTGGCCAGCAGGAATACGTGTGTTGTGCGTCGCGAACGAGCTTAGTGTGTAAGGAGCCGCATATGCGTTGCCTGTACGATAGATTTGCCTCGGTTGATCCAGCATCTTAATGATCAGGTTATTTGGATCTTCGTTAGCCCATTCCAAGCCTCCTTTTTCACCATACACACGAATACGAACAGCATTTTCTTCCCCTGCCGAAATTTGTGAAGCCATAAGGACGCCCTTTGCGCCGTCTTCGAAGCGTAATAGGACGGAGCCGTCGTCATCTAATAAGCGACCTTCCACAAACGTTGTCAAATCAGCACACAATTGAGTAATACGTAGACCGGTAACATATTCCGCTAAATGCGCAGCATGTGTCCCGATATCACCCATAACCAACGATAAACCGGATTTTTTGGGATCCGCTCGCCACGCAGCGCCGGCATTTCCTTCGCGCTCAGTCAGGCGGCTCAACCATCCTTGTGGATATTCTACAACTACTTTGCGAATCTTTCCGAAATGCCCATCTTTTACCATGGCCTTAGCTTGTTTCACCATTGGATAGCCGGAATATGTATGGGTTAAACAGAGCGTACGTCCTGTTCTTTCAACAGTCGCCTCCAATTCCTTTGCCTCCTCCAAGCTCACGGTCATTGGCTTTTCGACTACTACGTCGAAGCCGTTTTCCAAAGCAAGTTTTGCGGGGCCAAAATGGAGAAAATTTGGTGTTACGATGGTCAGAAAATCCATGCGCTCTCCTTCTGGAAGTTCCAGCTCCTTCCTAATCATCTCTTCATAGTTCGCATACACCCTTTCTGGTGCAATAAAAAGCTCTTCGCCGGATTGTCTGGATATCTCTGGATCCACACTGAAAGCTCCACAAACTAACTCTATTTTACCATCCATAAAGGCCGCTATACGGTGTACGGCGCCGATAAACGCATCTTTGCCACCGCCAACCATACCCATACGTAATTTACGTTTCATAAGATTGTCTTAAGTTTAAGGTTTCTTTTTCTTTGGTTAAACTTAGATAAATTTGCCTTTATATGCAATTTTAATTGCGGAATATCACACCCGCCACACGGAGGGGTCCGAATAATACGGTTATCAATTGCATGTGAAGTTTGTCCTTAAAAACGTAAGAGCAGTTTTGTGCTCCCCGCATTGCTTCGAAGATAACCGAACGGTTGCTCGTGTTGAATATTTTCAAGATCTCGTTCGTTGCGAACAGGTGTCCGCTGATCGCCCATGATCCAATACTGCTGTACACCAGTTATTCCTAGTGTTTCGAAGCCCAGAGTCTGGAGACTGGAATCTTGAGACCAATCGCGGTCTACATAAGTCATAATGTCATTAGGTTGGAAATCCACTGCAAAAGCTCTAATCAGTTTGGAGATACCTCCTACCACACGATAACCGGACTTATGGCAAAAACGTAGAAGTTCGAAAGAGCGATAATCAGATGGTTGGTCGCGCATATGCCGGCCTCCACTAAAGACGGCTATAGACACCAGTTCGCCCTGATGGTAAAGACCGTAGCGATATTTTCCGGTAAGTGGAGCGTTTAGATGATGCTCTTCCAAAAAATCAGCCGTAGCGCGTTTATCTATGCGGGCGACCACGGTTTGGCGTGCGTAGATAGTTTTTCCCTTCCCAAACAAACTGTAAAGACGTTGCAGTATCTTGTTTTGATGCAACAGTAAATAGTCTGCATCAATATGATAGGTCTTGTGTGAAAAACCGGTAAGGCGCCCTCCGGAAACCGGACCATATATAGCAATTGAAAAAAGAGGTGACTTGGAATGGAAAACCGTCGCTTGGCTCATCTCTTCTCGCTTCAGGACAGTGTTTAGTTTTTTCTCCAAGAGACTTACGAATGTATTGATGTGCCTGTTTATTTCTGTTTTCATCCCTTCACAAAGTTAGTATAATCTAAGTCGGAATAAATTATTATTGATACCTTTGCACAGAAATTAAGAAAGTATGAAATTACCTATTGTTGCATATGGCGACCCTATTCTGAGAAAAAAAGCGGAAGAGATTGATGAAGATTATCCAAACCTTAAGCAGCTCATTGAGGATATGTTTGAAACAATGTATGCCGCTAGAGGAGTTGGTTTGGCTGCTCCTCAGGTAGGTTTACCAATTCGACTATTTGTAATTGACGCCTCTCCATTTGCAGAGGATGATGAAGATGGAGCAGGCGATCCTTCCTTGAAGGATTTTAAGAAAGTTTTAATAAATCCCATTATTCTCGAGGAAACTGGTGAAAAATGGGCATTCAACGAGGGCTGTTTAAGTATTCCTGATGTCAATGAAGAAGTTATTCGTCCTGCGAATGTGTTGATTAATTACTTAGATGAGCATTTTGAGGAACAGGAAGTACAATTGACAGGCCTAGCGGCGCGGATTGTCCAACACGAATATGATCATATCGAAGGGAGACTCTTTGTGGATAAATTAGGGCCGCTGAAAAAAGCGATGTTGAAAAGCAGGCTTGATGCCATATCCAAAGGCTTAGTCCGTGTAGGCTACAAAATGAAATTCCCTAACCTGAAGAAAAAAAGGTAAGCGCCTTTTTTTCTTCAGGTTTCTGCAATAGCGAATTTCAGTTAACCACCGATTACCGGCAGAGATAACTTGTAACGAACGGCGATTAAGCGGATTAAGAATATCACTCCGGCAGATACGAAGGCGTTGAACGTACTATCCGTGCCGATGATACCTAATACGACGTATAAAATGGCGCCAGATAGGCAAGCTGTGGCGTAAATTTCTTTCCGGAATATGAGTGGCGTCTCATTCATTAATGTGTCTCGTATAACACCACCCATTACAGCCGAAAACATACCTAAGATAATGGCAGCAATTTCTGTACTGCCATGGGTAAGTGATTTCTGTACACCAACAATGCAGAAAAAGCCGATACCTATCGCATCAAATAGAAAGAGCGTTCGCGCTAGTCGATCCAGTTGTTTATTCGCTAGTATCGAAATGCTGACACCGGCAAGAATAGCCATCAAGTAATTGCCATCATCCACCCAAACAGGCCTAAGGTTAAGGAATACATCGCGCAGCGATCCCCCGCCGATTGCCGTAACGAAGCCGGTAAAAGTGGCACCGAAAATATCAATATGTTTTCGGTTGGCAGCCATGGCTCCCGAAATAGCGAAAACCATTGTACCTAGTAAATCAATGGAATAAATGATGTTCATGGGTATGCCGAGCTAATCTCTTATGGAGACAATAATACGTAAAAATATGAAACCTAGGCAAAAGAACGAAGGACGTTTGTGTCTAACGTCCCTCGGGTTTTTTTAATGCGTATTCTTAAGTTGGATCTTAGGCTCGTTAGTCAAGTCCTTTTTTTAGGCGGAGATCCTCTAACTCCTGCTGATGTTTCCGTTGTAGTTTTTGGTATTCTGGCGAATCATGGAGTTCACTCAACTTTTTCAATTTTTCTTTCCATTCCGGCGACGCGTAGTATGTTGCAATTTTTTTAGCATGATCTTCGATTTTTGCTAGTTTTTGCTTCCATTCCGGGGAGTCATAATAGTCTTCTATGCTGTGCGCGTCAGCTTCGATTTTTGCAATGTGCTGTTTCCATTCCGCAGAATTATAATATTCTTCTACTCTTTTGGCGTTCGCTTCAATCTTAGCTAGGTGTTGTTTCCACTCCGGAGAGTTATAATAATCCTCCACTTTTCGCGCGTTAGCTTCAATTTTTGTCATATGCTGTTTCCACTCCGGTGAGTCAAAATAGGCCTCTGCTTTTTTAGCGTTTGCCTCTATATCGGCGATGTGTTGTTTCCAGGCAGGCGATTTGAATTGCTCTTCGATTTGTTTAGCATTGGCTTCTATTTTCGCGAGATGTTCTTTCCACTCCGGTGAATTATGAAAACGTTGGAGCTCAGCGGTGCTTCGTTCGAGCTCTTTCAGTTGAGCTTTCAGTGCAGGAGGTTCTGTTGGCGCGATCGGAGGATGGATCGTATCAGAACGCAAATTAAAGGAGATTCTTCCGTTGGTTGGTGTAATAGTGTCTCCAGTTTCTTCTAACTCGTCGCAATTTTCTGGATGAAGCGCGCCTTCTGAAGAAGACGGTCGGGGAGATATGGGTACGGAAGAAGCTCTGGTGGAAATTTCCTTGGGCAGGGGATGTTCCTTCTCGGGGGAAATCCAAGCAACCATAAATAGCGTGAGTGAGCTTAGTGCGACAGCAATAAGGTGCTGCTTTACATTGATATAATTCTTTTCCATTTTTGTGATGCGTTGAATGCGGTGTAATAAGTGTTGCTTTTTTCCGATGGCGGCCATGGCATAAATGGGGGCGGCATCATTGCGGAGTAATTCCACCGACATCAGTGCTTGAGCATATGCGATGGGTGAAGGTACTTGTTCGACGACGACGTCGTCACATGCATGTTCACGTTCAGTTTCTATATGTCTAGAAAATAACCATACGAACGGATTGAAAAATAGAACCGTTTCAATCGTAACCTTAAAAAGATTTAGCAAATAATCGTTTCTTTTAATATGAGCCAACTCATGGATTAATATAGACTCTACTTGTTTTAGCTCTAAATTGTTCGCAAAAGCCAGCGGAAATAAAATAATTGGTTTAATGTGACCCAATGTTAAGGGAACAGATATTTTTTCGGAAAGAAACAAATTCACATTCCTGTTAATTCCTAAATTGGTGCAAATCCGTTGAAAAGATTCTTCCCACGTCATAGGAGGTTCTGCTAAACCACGATGTCTGAGGTAGTGCAATTTCGAGAAACTGTTGGTAAAAATGATCAATTGTACGAACAGGCCTACCATATATACAGAACTAAACCAAGGAAACAGCGGCTCTATCCTATCAAAAAAACTCGTTGAAAGCTGTTCGTAGTGACTCGTTGCACCGAAGGCGTAAATGCTTGTTCCGGAAGATAGAGGAGTTGCCTCGACATAATGTGCAAAGGTGACAATAAATGCAAAGAAAATAGAAGCCTGTCCTAAGACCGCAATAATATATTTATTCCTTGACGACAGTTTGGGTAGTAGAATGTATACGAGACAAAGAAGACTGTATAGTAATATGCCCTGCCAAATGGAATGTACGATGCTCCAACCTAAGGCATGCGTAACTTGTTGAAAAAAACTATTCATGACTATGCGTTTTCAAGGTTATCTAAATATGCTTTTATCAAGTCAATCTCCTCTTTACTCGCCCGCTGATTTCCTAATGCCTGCATGACAAGTCGTGCAGTCGATCCGTTATATACGGTGTCAATCATTTTATCCAAAAACTGGTGCTGGGTTTGCTCTTTGCTTAACAACGCTTTATAAATATGTGTTTTGGATGACGTATCACGCGACACCATTCCCTTTTCGAACATAATCTGCATCAGTTTAAGCGTACTAGTATATCCTACATCTTTTTTATTTAAGAGTTCATGTACTCTCCTTACACTGCTATCTCCTTGGGTCCAAAGAATTTGCAGAATTTCCATTTCACTGTCTGTTGGCTTCATATCGATCTACGAATGTTTTCGTATTCAAATGTACGAAGTATTTCGTAGTTTCAAAGAAAAAATTAAAAAAATTAGGAATACTGAGATTGAGCTGTTAATGAGATGCGGAAATTCAGCATGAGACTGCCACTCCCTCCCCCCCCTCTCGGGTTTTTACGCGATAAGCCCCTACACATATCTCGGCCGCTAGCGGCTCCGCTTGAATGCGAACAGCCTGTGACAATCATCCAGCGCAAGGATAAAACCAAAGGCAGCCCAAGGGTAGCCCTGGGTAATCACTTTGCCAGCCCCTGTTAAGGGAGGTCGCATAGCGGAAGCGGGCCTTTTTCTTTCCTTTGTGCGCTGCTTTCTAAAAAATATCGGCCAGGCTTACAGGCTGTTGCGGCGTATCGGCCAAAAAAAGGCCCGGGATGCTTGGAAGTAAGGGCCCGGAGTCCCTATCTTTGCACCACTCCGCGATGGAGGGACAGCACTGAAAAGCGGAAAAAGGGATTACGGCACGGCCGGATACCGGTTAAAAAAAGAAGCGCGGGAATTATTTTAAAATAAATTTTGCGGAACCGGAAAAACCTTTTACCTTTGCAGTCCCAAGCGAGTCGAGGGAAACAAAAACGATAGTACGCCGGGCATTAAAGCCCGGAAAAAATAGTCGAAGCGCGATGCGGAGACGATAGGAGTTCTTTAAGAAAATGATCATGTAGCGTAACGAGTAACCGATTGGTG
>NZ_JBHULR010000003.1:0-117469 GCF_042684625.1 Sphingobacterium suaedae
AAGTCCCATTCTCAACCCTAAACCTCCTGCGGATCGAACCCCGGCCAGCCCTTCGGTTCGAACCCTCACAACGCAAAAAATCCCTCATCTTTCGATGAAGGATTTTTCTGCGGAGAGTGAGGGATTCGAACCCCCGAACCTGTGACAGTTAACGGTTTTCAAGACCGCCGCATTCGACCACTCTGCCAACTCTCCGCGACAAAAGTAGAAATTCCGAGTTGATCTGCAAAACTTATTTTGGTATTTCCTTTTTACGCATTGAAAATGAGCGAAATTATTTTAGGTTGGCTTAAATCTGTTCGTTAGGGCGAGAGAACTTCGTGAACATGCTTTTTAATATTGCTTGCTATCTTATCGATGGGCAGATCATCGGCATCGCTACCGAAAGGCTCTTCGATGGATTCGCCGATCAGCTCCAGCGAGGCTAAGACATAAAATATGAAAGGCACCGCCGCAATCACAAAATAACCCATTGAAAATACATATCCGATAGGTAGGGTTATCGAGTACGCCATGACAAACTTTTTTATGAAGGAGCTATAACTTAATGGAATCGGTGTGTTTTTGATGCGTTCGCATGCACCACATACGTTAGTTAGATTTTGCAATTCGTCGTTTAAGATGATAAACTGTTCCCCCGAAATCTGTTCATTTTTATACAAGCTATTTGTTTTCCGAAAGATGAGGGATGCCAGTTGGTTTGGACCGTGTTTCTTATCATCCAGATCTGCCAGTTCGGGATGTTCCTTTTCATCAAGCATAAATTTGGTATAATCGGAACGCAAGAAGTTGAAGAGCGTCTCCGCATATAGTGGGATTGCTTTCCGATAGAAACTTCGCGATACTTTATCGTCACTGTCTATAAAACTGTTTAATTTATACGCCAATGTGCGACTGATATTGGTGAGGGTACCCCATTGTTTTCGAGCTTCCCACCAGCGGTCATACGCAGTATTCGTGCGGAATACCAAAAGCAATGACAAAACAAATCCCAATAAGCTATGTACGATCGTGATATTTTTGATCCAGCTTTTTTCCGAAAGCTTGAGATATTCGAGTTCCCAATACGCAATGCCCCATGCGTAGAGCGCCATGAGGAGTAAGAAGGGCAACAGCTTACGGAAGGTATCTGTTCGGTGAAAGAATACAGTAGCTGTAAACCATTCTTTGGAGTTGTAAACACGCATCGGTGAGTTTAATTTTTTGGGTTGTCAATAAAAAATAATTCTACTATTTTCACTGCAATATGGCAAAAACTAAGAAAACTGTCAAGAAGAAAGCCGAAACAGCCACGCAAGAACGAAACCGAATGTTGCTATGGAGTATTATGATCCCATTGTTTGTGGTAACGATCATTGGTGTCATGCTTTGGAGGACAGATCTTTCTTATACCTTGAAAAGCTGGATGTACGGGGAAGATAGGGGTGATCGACACAGTGCAAATGAGCATGATCGACGAAACTTGGATTTGATGCGGAAGCACGATGGTTATGTCTACGGTATCGATATCTCGCAATACCAGGGTAAAGTACGTTGGATCGAAGTGAACACCATCCACGACCAGATTCCTGTCGACTTTGTATTTATACGAGCTACCATGGGCGAGCGGGCTAAAGATAAACGGTATGGAGAAAATTGGAGGGCAGCTTCAAGCCGTGCGAAGCTTCGCGGAGCCTACCATTATTTTAGACCTAATGAGAATTCAATCCGGCAAGCACGAAATTTTATACAAACGGTCGACCTGAAGCCGGGTGATCTTCCTCCTGTTTTGGACATTGAGGAACGGCCGCGCAGACAGCCTATGGATTCACTGAAGGTGGGATTGAAACGATGGCTGGACGAAGTGGAGGCACATTACGGTATTCAACCGATCTTGTACTCCGGGGATAGCTATTTTACAGACTTTTTAGAGAAGGAATTCTCGGATTACATATTGTGGATTGCCAACTACAACTTTTGGATTAAGAAACCGAAGAAACATTGGAACTTCTGGCAGTTTTCCGAACGCGGTTATGTACGCGGTATACAAGGAAACGTCGATCTTAATATGTTTAAGGGGAGTATAGAAGACCTGGAGGGATTGGCTATTCCGTATTGAGTGAAAAGTGCATGGAAAAAATTGTATCTTTATAGATATGGCTTCTTTTACTGATATTATACAACAAAACCCGCTGGTATTGGTCGACTTCTCAGCCACTTGGTGTGGTCCGTGTCAAATGTTGGCGCCGATATTGAAAGACTTGAAAACCCACTATGGTGAGGCTTTGTCTATCATTAAGATTGACGTGGACAAAAACAATGCGTTAGCATCCAGTTATCGCGTGCAAGGCGTGCCTACATTGATCTTATTCCGCGACGGCCAACAGGTATGGCGGCAGAGTGGTGTATTGACTGTGCAACAGCTCATAGCGGTCGTAGATCCGCAGAGGGCCTGAAAAGGGCATGTGGGTTAGTCTTCGTTTTCGGAGATGTCTCGTGTCGGAAGCGGCAGTTTATTTACTTGCACTTTGTCGATGCGATGTCCGTCCATGTCGATAACCTCTAATCGATAATTTTTGAAATGGATGGCTTCTCCTTCTTCGGGGACGTGATCCAAGGTTAAAAAGACTAAGCCGCCAAGCGTCGTGACGTTGCCTAACTCTTCTTCTTCCTCTTCGCTTAGGTAGATCTGAAAATAGGTTAGAAAATCGCTTAGTTGCGTGCGGCCATCCACCATGTGTGATCCGTCTTCGCGTTTGCGGATATGCGATTCCGTGTGCTCGTCTCCATTTTCCATGTCGCCAAACAACGTACGAACAATATCCTTAATCGAAACAATACCTTGTGGGATACCATACTCGTCAATGACGACGGCTAATTGTGCCTTTGCGTTCTTAAAGATATTCAATACGTTGTAGGCGTAGGTGTTTTCATTAACAAAAGGCATTGGCTCGATGAGCTCGGTCAAATCGATTGGCTTATTGTCTATGTACTTCTTTAGGAATGTTTTGACGTGAATGATACCTTTAACTTGATCAAAGCTACCGTCGATTACGGGAAACTCGGTGTGCTCTGATTTTCGCATAATCGCTTTGTTTTCGTCGAAGCTGCTTTGAAGGTCGAGACAGTCGATATCCGAGCGATGTACCATAAGATTAATAGCACGTTTGTCGCCGAGCACGAGCAGGCGATCGACAAAGTCATGTTCGAAGTTTTCGATAACACCGCTGTCTACACCTTCGTCGACCAAGGCTTTGATTTCCTCTTCGGTCACGGTGTTTTTTGAAACTTTGATATTTAAAAGCCGTACTATGGCGTCGGTGGATACGCTGAGCAACCAAACGAAGGGTCTAACGATTTTACTTAGCACTTGCATGGGCGCTGCAATAAACGAGGCATACTTTTCGGGTATAGCCATTCCGATGCGTTTGGGTACCAATTCGCCAATGACCAGTGATAGGTACGTGATGACAAGCACGACCAGTATAACAGACAGCTGTTGGCTATAAGGGGCGAGAAACGAAATCTGACTAAAAATGCTGGCTAAGAAAGACGATATAGTGCCACCACTGAAAAAACCGGTGAGGATACCAATGAGTGTAATCCCTATTTGTACAGTAGATAAGAATTGGTTTGGATTCTCTTTAAGTGCTAAGGCTATTTTTGCCGATTTGTTGTTTTTATCGGCAGCAGCTTGCAAGCGGGCTTTTCGGCTGGAAACAATGGATATTTCGGAAGCGGATAATATACCATTTAGAATGATTAAGGCAAGGATGATGAAAATCTCCGTGAGCATAAGGTTTGTTTTAAAGCCTAAAATACAAATTATTTTTCAGGCAGGGGCACGTCGGTTGAAAAAAGCGTCTTACACCACTTCATTGTCGCCGTGTCTTGTTGATTTAATAGTAGACATAGGCGGAAAAAAACGGAAAAACGTGCAAACGTTTGCTTTTATTTCAGGCTTTCGTTTTTTAAATTATTTGGTGATATTGCGAAGGGATAAACATGAATTATGTTAAAATTTGAAATTTTATAATGTTTGATTGTAAAAATAGTAGTGTCATAGCGTCAGCCAATCATTTTGATATAGAGGGAGATATAGAACGTGTCGACCGGTTCGGATCCGGACATATCAACGATACTTTTTGCGTGAAAACTAATAGTTCGAATGGAAAGAGTTACTTATTGCAGCGAATAAATAACCAAATATTTGAGAATGTCGCGGGACTCATGGAGAACACGCGTATTGTATTGGACCACCTGAAAGAAAAATTAGCGCATCTCGGAAAGGAGGTCGTGGAAAAAAAAACGTTGACGCTGATTCCAACGCGCGATGGAGCCTTGTTTCATCATGACGAGGAAGATGGCTACTGGCGAATGTTTCTTCTTTTGGAGGGAACAAAGAGTTACGATATTGTGGAAACGCCAGCACAAGCCCATTCCGGTGGAAGGGCATTTGGCGATTTTCAGAAGCAACTTTCTGATTTAGATGCACGGAGATTGGTAGAGATCCTGCCGAATTTCCACAATATTGACTTCCGTATGGAAAATTTGCGGAAGGCTATCGACAACGATGCGGTCGGGCGTGTGCACGACGTGCAGGATATCTTGGATTATATTTTTGAACGGGAAGAACGTATGCGTGCAATCTTGTTGATGGGGGGGCGTGGAGATCTGCCCTTGCGGATTACGCATAACGATACCAAGTTCAATAATGTGCTGTTGGACCAGGAGGACCGCGTACAATGTGTGATTGACCTCGATACGGTGATGCCCGGGTATGTGGCCTATGATTTTGGCGACGCTATTCGAACGATTATTAATTCGGCGGCAGAAGATGAGGCAGATACGACGAAAATTGTATTGAATATTCCGCTTTTCAAAGCGTATACCGAGGGATATATGAGCGAGGCTAAGGATTTCTTATCGGAGACAGAAATTGAATCGTTGCTTCATGGTGTATTCTTGCTTCCCTTTATGCAGGCGGTGCGGTTTTTGACAGATTATCTGAACGGAGATACGTATTATAAGATACATTATCCGACACATAATTTGGTCAGAACAAATGCACAACTTAAATTAGTTCAAGAAATGGAATTGCACCAAGATCAATTGTCTGCGATTCTTGAGGAGAGTGTAAACATATAAACCGAAAATATATGAGTAGTTTACGGGTGCCAAAGATTGACGGGAATATCGTCACATTGAACTATGCGACGCTGCAGCAGAAGCTGGAAATGTTGCCTTGGAATAATCTTCCAAATGTGAACTGGCCGGAGGAATATCCGGATAAGCCCATCGTTAACTTTCAGATCGCACATAGCGGAGAGTCGATTTTCTTGCATTATGTGGTGGATGAAGATTTCGTCAAGGCACAATACGTCCGCCCGAATGAAGCAGTATGGGAAGATAGCTGTGTGGAATTTTTTGTTTCCTTTGATGAACGTAAGCATTACTACAATTTGGAGTTTAATGTATTGGGAACCGGCTTGATCGGGTATGGAACAGAGGTAAAAAGCGAACGACAGCGTTTGCGTGCAAGCCTGATTGAAACCGTACAAACGGTTACCTCCGTAGTACACACGGGAGGGAAAAAGACCTGGGGTATCGTGTTAATCATCCCGGTATCCGTTTTTACCGAAAGCAGTATTGCGCGTTTGGATGGAGTGAAGGCGCATGCCAACTTTTATAAATGTGGAGACGGTTTGCCAAAGCCACACTTCATTTCTTGGAGTAAAATAGACTATCCAACGCCTAACTTCCATCTGCCGGCTTTCTTCGGCGATGTAATCTTTGAATAACGATTATGGTTTGTTAAATTGATGTAGTGTCCCCAAGACGCCTGTAAGGCCTCCCGTATGAATAAGGAGGATGTTGGATCCCGAAGGAATTTTTCCTTGCTCTATGAGATCGTGTACAGCAAAAAAAAGTTTTCCGGAATAGGTGGGTTCAATCAGTATGCCCGTATGCCGCACGAAAGCTTGGATGAACGCGATGAGTGCAGGTTTGGTTTTTGCATATCCGCCAAAATGATAGTTTAGATGTAAGGTAGGAGGCAGGCTGTTTTCGGACAGGTGGGCTATTTCTTTTGCGAGAAAATCAGCTCCTTTTAGTACAGGAACACCATGAAGTTGTGTCGATAAATTTCGTTCCTGTATGCCGAGGGCTAATCCGGCCAATGTTGTGCCGGTTCCGCCAGCACAAAAGCAATAATCGTAAGGTCGACGAAGTTCGTGCACGATTTCGGCACAACCCCTTGCACCGAGAGCGCTATAGCCCCCTTCATCAATAAAAAACGCAGAGGGGTCGTCTGAAAAATACGTGTTAACTAGATTTTGCTTATCACGGTAGGTCGTTCGGTCTACGAAATGTAGTTTCATGCCGTACAAACGGCACATCGCAAGTACGGGGTTTTCTACATCTTCGCCCCGGACAAATCCGTAGGTACGAAATCCGAACTTCGCGCCTGCACAAGCTGTCGCTAACAAATGGTTGGACCAGGCTCCTCCGAACGTCACGAGTAATGTTTTGTGTTGCTCTCTGGCCTGGTGTAGCGGATATTTTAGCTTGCGCCATTTGTTGCCTGAAATGAAGGGATGGATGAGGTCGTCTCGTTTCACGAACACACGCACATGTCGTGTTTCATACAGGGGGAAGTGGATCTCCTCTTCGGGGCTATAAAAATCAAAATTCAGCATATTCCTTCAGGCAAAGTTAGTAGATTTTAAAGGATTTCAATACTTTTGCGTGATGGCAGAGGATTTCGATTTTCAAGAACAAGATGAACAGGAGCTTTTTGAGCACTTTAGGATAGAAGCACCTAAAGGACAAGCATTGTTGCGGGTAGATAAGTTCTTGATGAACAGGGTAGAAAACACGTCCAGAAATCGTATCCAAAACGCAATAGACGCGGAGACTGTTCTGGTGAATGGTAGGATCGTAAAGGCGAGCTATAAGATCAAACCGTTCGATGTCGTGACCATGGTGCTGCCGGATCCGCCCCGTGACACAGAGGTTTACCCGGAAGATATTGCACTGGAAATTGTTTACGAAGATGATGATGTGCTCTTGGTGAACAAAGCGGCGGGTATGGTCGTGCACCCGGGATATAACAACTATACGGGCACACTGGTAAATGCATTGACGTTCCATCTCAATCAACTGCCCACGCTACCGGGGAATACTGGTCGTCCTGGGTTGGTACATCGCATTGATAAGGATACATCGGGCTTGCTGGTCATTGCAAAAAACGAATGGGCAATGACCTTTTTGGCCAAACAATTTTTTGAGCATACAATAAATCGAAAATATATAGCGTTAGTGTGGGGAGATATCGTTGCGGATGGGACGGTTTCCGGTTATATTGGCCGCAGTACGAAAGACAGACGCATCATGGATATGTATGATGATCCAGAAAAAGGTAAATGGTCGGTTACGCATTACCGGGTCTTAGAGCGTCTAGGTTATGTCACGCTCATCGAATGCGAATTGGAGACAGGACGTACCCACCAGATCCGGGCACATATGAAATCTATCGGGCACCCGTTGTTTTCTGACGAATCTTATGGAGGGAATAAAATTCTAAAAGGAACCGTGTTTAATAAGTATAAACAATTCGTGCAGAATTGTTTTGAATTGCTACCTAGACAGGCTCTTCATGCGAAATCTCTAGGTTTTGTTCATCCCCGTCGTAAAGAGCGGGTACATTTTGAAGTACCTTTGCCACAGGATTTTCAGCTTGCGCTGGAGAAATGGCGATCATATGCTACGGCTGTTGATCAACAATCTTAACACGAAACTTTTTATGTCAGTACAATTTATAAATTTTGATGGGCAGATTATTGCCGAAAATCAGCATATAGCCAGCATCGATAGTCGTGCGCTACGGTATGGTGATGGACTCTTCGAAACGATGCTGTGGAAAGATGGAGACATCCGTTTTCTCGATTTCCATATCGATCGACTGCAACGAACAATGCAGACCTTACAATTGGAGGAATCTACCAAATTCGATGCATTTTTCATTCGTTCGAAAACGGAAGAACTGGTGCGGAAAAATAATATGATCGGACAGCAGGTCCGGGTGCGTTTAACGGTGTATCGAGCGGGAGGGGGACTCTACGCCCCGGAAACGAATAAGCCTGTATATTGTTTGCAGGTGTCCCGTTTGCCGACGTCATTGCGGGATAAAAAACTGGGTTTGATCGTCGATCTGTACACCGACTTTAAAAAGCCATATAGCGAGCTGTCGCATTTAAAATCCAATAATGCGCTGATCTATGTAATGGCTGGACTCTATAAGAAAAAGTTTGCGTATGATGATGTTTTTATTCTAAATCAAGAAGGTTATCTCTGTGAAGCCCTTACCTCAAATATTTTTGTGTATTACGAAAAAGTATTGTACACGCCTGCATTAACGCAAGGATGTGTGCAGGGAGTTATGCGGCAAGTGGTTATGGATATGGCTGCGGATGAAGGCATTCAAGTGGTAGAAGCCCAGATCAGTCCGGAGATTATGAAACAGGCCGACGAAATCTTTTGTACGAACGCGGTACAGGGGGTACAATGGGTTATGGGCTATAAGCAAAAACGGTATTTTAATAAGATTTCCCGTATTCTGCAGGACAAGTTGCAAACATGGAGCTACAACGAAGAGGTTTAAAAGCCGCGTGTTAAAGAGCAAGCTTCCTGTTTCTCCGAGCAGAGGGAACAGGAAGCGAAAGCAAGTCTATTTTTTCGATCTACTTTTCTGAACCAGTAGGTAGCTAACATACAGTAAAACCAACCATATAGGGATAAGTTCGACCGATATTTTTAATCCGGTAAACCACATCATAACCAGCACGCCCAGCAGGAACAAAAGGCAAATATAGTTGCTAATGGGGTAAAATAATGTCGGAAACAGGGATTGTTCTTTCTTGGCCGTGATCGTTCGTTTAAAGAAGATATGTGTCAGGCTGATCATGATCCAATTGATGACCAAAGACGAAACAACCAAACTCATCAAAATTTCTAATGCCTTTTCCGGGATAATCTTGTTTACAACGATGCAGACCGCGACCAGTCCGGCAGACACCAGGATCGCATTTATAGGCGAATGATTCTTGTTTAGTTTTGTCAAAAAACGAGGGGCATTTCCTTGTTCAGCTAGGCCAAACAACATGCGCGAGTTACTGTACACACAGCTGTTGTATACCGAGAGTGCTGCTGTCAATACGATGAGGTTTAGTGCATTGGCAATCACATTGGTGAAATAATAGGTCGATCCGAACAGTTGGAATTGCATGCCTTTCAAACTAGCGAAGACTTCCACAAAAGGACTGGTTTCTGAGGTGATATTCCGCCAAGGCATTAAGGAAAACAGGATAACCAACGAACCGATATAAAAAATCAGGATACGCCAAAGTACTTGATTCGTTGCTTTCGGGATATTTTTTTGTGGATTTTCTGCTTCGGCGGCGGTGATACCGACGAGTTCAAGTCCCCCAAAGGAGAACATAATCATCACCAAAGCGGCAAGTAATCCTTGATACGATCCGCTCTCGGAGGTGGTTAACCATCCTTTTGGAAAGAACCCTCCATCGTTAGTTAGGTTGTTTACGCTCGCATTTTCACCTCCTTTTCCACTCATTAGCAAGTACGAGCCAAAGAGAATCATGGCAATGATTGCAACAACTTTAACGATAGAAAACCAGAATTCGGTTTCACCGTAGACCTTTACGGAAGCTAAGTTCAAAACGTTAATCACGACAAAGAAGAAGAGACTGGATACCCAAAGTGGGATTTCTGGCCACCAAAATTGTACGTAGTGGCCGATGGCGGTAAGTTCAGCCATACTGACCAACAGATATAACACCCAGTAGTTCCAACCGGAGGCGTAGCCCGCAAATGACCCCCAATAGGTATTGGCAAAATAGCTGAAGCTGCCGGATACGGGTTGATGCACGACCATCTCCCCGAGTTGGCGCATGATGAAAAATGCGATCAGACCGGCTATAGCATATCCTAAAATAACAGAGGGACCTGCGAGGACTGCCGCTTGGCCTATTCCTAAAAACAGACCGGTTCCAATAGCCCCGCCTAAGGCGATCAGTTGTATATGCCTATTGCTGAGCCCTCTCTTTAACGTTTTGTTGTCGGTAGAATTTGTTTCCAAGTTATGTGTTTGATTAGTTGCTGTTCTGGGTCGTTATTTTCTGGAAGCCAATTAGCTCGTCCCATAGGCTTCCCGGACGACGATTGTAAATTAAAATTTGATACTCGTTTCCTGTGTCGTAATGGCTACCAGAAAATGCATCGACACGGAGTTCGCCTGATGGAGCATCTACGATGTATTCATAATCGTATACTCCTTGCTTCAAAAGTAAGGTGGTCTGCCATGTTCCTGACTGCGGATCATAAGAAAGTCTATTTTCTGCCTTACGTTGAAAATTGGAAAATCCGCCAACAACAAATATGTTTCCGTTGATGGTCTGTTCGGTTTTTAGGGAGAATACGACGTTCGCGTAATCGCCGTGTACGGCGTCGGGTTGATCCGAAGCATCGCTACGAAGTAGAAAACGTCCATTTCTATCAAAATTGGCCACATAGGTGTTTTTATAGTGGTCTTGATCCGTTTGTAATTTAATATGTGTTGTGGAATCTGTCTCTATGTGTTGGACACCTTCAGCTGCCGTACGGATATTTCGAATATCAAAAAAACGAAATTCGTTGTTTCCGTTGAAATCGAATGCATCTACTTGTGTGTAGCGCAGCTCGTTGCCAGCAGAAAAGCTCGGCGTTTGCAGCTCCATACGCTGATCTTCGCGTTGGTTTTGTAAGACCATTACTGTTAAATCGCGTTGTGGATCGGGGATTGTTACGGCTGTCGTTAGGCGTACGTCAAGTTTCTGTTTACGGAATCTGTCTGTTGTCGACGGCTTGACCGTGACGGATAGCGACGTTAACGGATTGACTACGTAGAAACGACGTGTCAAAATCAATCGCTCTTTATCCGCATCTTCATATACCTTGAGGATGTAATTGCCAGCTATCTTTGGACGTAAATTGGGCGAGGGGAAGCGGAAGATATAATGGGTATATGGATGCAACGTGCTTTGAGATTGTTGATAATCGTCGAGCCTTTCTTCGTTGATTCCCTCTGCATAATCCAATATGCCGGCTCGGCTTGGTCTCCAATTGCGGTCGCAGTGCACCATGCTGACGTAATAATTGCGTACATCTGCGCGTAAATCGTCAAATGACAGATGTAGATTGTCTCCGCTCCCCAATATATACGATGGAAAGCTGCCCTCGGCACCGCTAGGATAAAGTTGGACAGTCCGAATGACGGGCAGATAGCTATGGTTATCGTATATAAGTTCTTGCCGAGGCGATGGCTCCACAGATTTGTGTTTCTTTTTTGCCTGCGCTGGACTTTCGACAGCCCAAAGCAGAAAAAGAAATGCCGTAAACAGCGGGAAAACCGTCCTTCTAATCATCTTGTAAAAATAAGAAAACCGCTCTATTATCAGCGGTTTTTATAATTATTAAACGTTTATTCCTACATAGCGGGAGGAATAAACAGGGAATCGGGTGGGTTGTCGTTGGATCTGCGTCACTCCTAAAATGTATTTCCCCTGGTCGAGGGATCGGACTGAGAACAGCCACAGCCTTTCGAGCAGCTCCCTGTTTTATTCTTGCTTGGAAGAAAACGTTTAACGAAATAGAAGAGCGCTACCGCAAATACGACAGCTATGATAACGTATTGAATTGTTATATCCATTGCCAGTTTATTTGATGAATTGATACGCTAAAAAAGCCACCACATAAGCCACCCCGGTCATCATTGCGGTTTGGATTAATGTCCATTTCCAAGAGCCGGTTTCCCGTTTCATAATGGCAATGGTACTCATGCATTGCATAGCAAATGCATAAAATAGTAATAACGAGACGCCCGACGCCAGATTGTATGCTGGCCGTCCCGTGTTTCGATTGACTTCAGACTTCATTTTACTCAATAGCGTCGTTTTTTGCTCCTCATCTTCAATATCGACGTCTTCGCCCAAACTGTAAACGGTTGCCATTGTTCCGACGAAGACCTCGCGCGCAGCGAAGGAGGAGACAAGACCGATTCCCATCTTCCAGTCGTAGCCCAATGGCTCCACTAATGGCTCTATACCCATTCCGATATATCCCAAATAGGAATGCTCCAACCGAAAGGAAGCGACTTCTTCCGCAAAGTCATCCTCATTAAGTGCGGGATTGGCTTCTTGAACATACCGTTCCGCATCGCTGAATTTGTCGTTCGGCCCAAAGCTGCCCAGTACCCACAAAATAACGGCCATTGCTAAGATGATCTTACCCGCGCCAAAAAGGAAGCTCGACGTTTTATCCCAGACATTGGTTCCTACGTTTTTCCAATCGGGCGCCTTGTAGGATGGTAATTCGAAGATTAGAAATGACCGGTGTTGGGTTTTTACAATTTTGCTCAATACCCAAGCCGACAAAAGCGCCGCAACAATTCCAAGGATATACAGCACATTGAGGACGAGTCCTTGAAGTCCGAAGCCTAGAAAACGATCGTCTGGGATGACCAAAGCGATGAGGACAATGTAGATCGGTAGTCGGGCAGAGCACGTCATGAATGGAGTGACCAACATGGTAATTAACCGTTCTTTTGTATTTTCTATATTACGTGCGGCCATGATCGCCGGAACAGCACATCCGACGCCAGACATCAATGGAATGACTGATTTTCCATTTAATCCGTAAGGGCGTAACCATCTGTCCATCAAGAAGACAACACGACTCATGTAACCTGTTTCTTCCATCAACGAAATTAAGAGAAAAAGAATAGCTATTTGGGGGACAAAGATGATGATTCCGCCGATACCGGCTAAGATCCCCTGTGTAAGCAAATCAGCGACGGGACCTTCTGGCAAGACGCCGGCAATGCTATCCACCAATGCCGAAAAATTGACATCAATCCAATCCATGATCGGAGCGGAAAGGGTGAAAACAAGCTGGAAAATAAGAAATAAAATAACAAAGAAAATAACGTAACCCCACAATGGATGGAGGAGTAATGCATCAATTCGATTGGTTTTGGTGAGTAACTTATTTTCTGCTAGAAAAACAATGGGCTGTATATCTTTCTCTATCTGTGTATTACGCGCTATTGCTTCTGCCTGTTGTAGTTCGTTGGGATGCAGTTGATGTCGACCTCTGATTTCGTTTAGACTTTTGCGTTGACTATCCGTTAAAAAGGAGGTGTATTCCTGTGCTAGAAATTGCCAGGTTTGGTATTCCGTATGTAACGGAAAACTTTTTCTAATTTCGCTTAATGCGCCTGCATAACGCTCGTCTATTTTAAACTGACTTAGGAAATGTGCGGGGCGTTCATCAAAAGCTTGAATAAGTTGTTGAATGCCTTTTCCGTTACGTGCATCGGTTGTGAACACCTTGGTATGCAAATAAGACTCCAGTTTGTTGTAATCGATTTCTAAGCCTTTGTCCTTGACTTCATCAATCATATTGATGACAAAAAGTGCGGGAACACCAAGCTCTCTCGCTTGTTGGTACAGAACTATAGAGCGTTTTATATTGTTTGGTTCGGCTACGACAATAACGAGATCTGGATGCGCCGGATTCGTTTTATCGGCCAAGGCATTATATACAATTTCTTCATCCAAGGATGTAGGAAATAGCGTGTACGTGCCGGGGAGATCAATAATTTGATACGTTTTACCGTTGGCTTTGACGGATCCGACTCTTTTTTCTACCGTTATGCCGGGATAGTTACCGACGTGTTGGTGCAACTTCGTAATACGGTTGAATAAGGATGTTTTTCCCACATTAGGATTTCCTAATAGGGCTATAATAGGATTCTTCATATTATCTTTCAACTAAAATGTGCGTGGCTTCGGATTTACGGATGGCAACGAGTACATTTGAGCTATGAATATGTATACCTATCGGGCCATTGAAAGGCGCTTTGTGCTTTACTTCGATCACCGTGCCCGGCAGCAAGCCCATTTCAAAGAATTTGGAAGGGAGTTCGAGCGCATTAAGCTGACGGATGGTGGCGGTTTCTCCTACGTTCATTCCATCAAGACTGAAACTTTTTTGCATTTTCTATGTTAAAAATAGTATATAAATATATATTCGTATTCGAAAAATATTTGCGTGTGCCACCAAAGATAACCAATTTAGATTGATTCTACGGTTTAAAGTTGTCACACTTTTGTTTTAAAATCAAAACATCGATGAGGATAGAAGAAGAACTCCATGTGAGAAAATTTGTAAGTGATTGGCAGCGAGCGACTGTCAATATTTTGTTTACTGCGGGATGGCTGGGGCTGATCTTGGAGAAGCGTGCGTCGAAAAAGGGTATAACGTTGCAACAGTTTAATGTATTGCGTATTTTACGCGGTCAGTTGCCGCAGGCGGCCACGAACAATTTGGTACGTTCCAGAATGATCGGGAATACGCCGGATATTTCCAGATTAGTCGATCGGATCGTTGCGAAAGGCCTCGTTTCGCGCGATAAAAATAAGGAGGACAAGCGGGCTGTCGACTTGTTTATCACGCAAAAAGGCTTAGATCTTCTCGAAGCAATTGAGGAAGATATGATGTTATCCGATGTATTGCCGCATAATATATCCGAAAAAGAAGCGGCGCAACTAAGTGAGCTTTTGGACAAGATGAGGGGAAATGCTGCATCAGATTATTAATGTACATGGCCGTGGTCATCATGGTTATGGTGATCGTGGTCATGATGGTGCTGTTCGTGTGGCGTTTTGTTTCCGTGGTCGTGGTCGTGGCTATCAAATAGGAAGTTTGCTAATGATACCAATACCCCTAAAAGAACGGCAATCATTTTTTTCTTATTAAATTTATGGTGGTCTGCGGATCCTGATTCAAACAAAATGGTGGTTGATATGTGCAGGAATATGCCGATAACAATAGCCATGATTTTGTCAAAGTATTTCGCTATATCGCCAATTTCTCCTTCGGATATACCTTTGCTCGTGAGAAAACCAAGCGGTGTCATGGCTGCAAAGAGAAGAATAAACGTACCTATTTGGGTTTTCGACAAACGTGTATTGAGTAGTAAGCTTCCTAAGGCGAATGCAGCAGGTACATGATGTATAGCAATCCCAAATACCAGTTGAGATTGATGGCCTGCCGCTAATGGCATGCCCTCCAAAAAAGCATGCAAACACAAGCTGACCATTATACCAAGTGGGAAGACGCCATGATTGTGGTGGTGTATGTGGCCGTGCTCTATGCCCTGCGAAAATTGTTCCAGAACAAGCTGAAAAAGAAATCCGCCCAGTACATAAAGTCCGATGACTTCAGGACTGGTGCTACTGGATAGGTATACGTGTGGGATAAGATGTAATACAGTGATCCCAAATAGATAGGCACCACTAAAGGAAAGAATCAGTTTAAGCAAACTGGTATTGTCCCGTCGAACAAAAAATACCGAAAGTCCGCTGATAAACGCCGAAACAAATAAGATACTGACAATGAGAAATGCGTTCATGCTGTTGGTGAAGTTGATGGGGTGTTCGTGTAGAATGAAGGAAAAAAGCGTTTGAACAGGTATCCGACCCCGACGCCTATCAAAATACCTAACAAGGCGCCACAGACGACGTCGATCGGATAATGCACCCCAACATATATTTGGGAAAAACTAATTAAAGATGCCCAGGTAACACACAGCCATAATGCATGCTTCCATCGCCTCCTAAAGAGCATGATCCAAAAGAACGCCATGGCAAAATGGTTGGTCGCATGTGACGACGTGAAACTGAACCCTGATCCACAACGAACCCGGATATTGACTTCATTTTTGAAGACCAAGTCGTTGCACGGTCTGATCCGTTTTACATTTTTCTTAATTAAATGAGAGGAAACGGCATCAGATAGACCAAAATTGGCCAAGGTAAAAGCTACGATAAGGATCCCCATCTTGCCATAATTTTTAATAAAAAATATGATAAGAAACAGATACAAAGGTGCCCAAGTGTAGGGATTTCGTAGTATAGGTAGCAACCAATCAAAAAAAGGATTACTTAATCCTTGGTTGATGACCAAGAACATTTCTTGGTCAAAATGAATGAGTTGATTTAACATAAATTCTAAACCTGAAAAATTATCCTTCAAAAGTAAAGAATAATTGGCAACAAAGCTGCGTGATATTTAAACGAAACTATGTTGCAACAAATGTACGCTTTAGTTTGCAAATGTGAAAGTTTTGTATGATATTTTAGGATATAAAGCTATTTTTACGCTTCAAATAATTGATTATGACACTTATTAAATCTATATCGGGTATTAGAGGTACAATCGGCGGCAGGCCAGGAGAAGGTTTGACACCTGTAGATGTTGTTAAATTTACGGCAGCGTTTGGAAAAATATTGATGCAGAAAACCGGGAATACTAAAATCGTCGTCGGTCGAGACGCCCGCTTGTCTGGTGAAATGGTTAGTAATTTGGTGGTGGGAACACTTCAGAGCATCGGTGCGGATGTCGTTAATCTAGGACTTTCTACGACGCCAACCGTCGAGTTGGCTGTTCCGATGGAACACGCGGCCGGGGGGATTATCTTGACTGCTTCGCATAATCCTGGGCAATGGAATGCGCTTAAGTTACTAAATAGTAAGGGTGAGTTTATTAATGATGAGGAAGGAAAAGAGGTATTGGCGCTGGGTGATAGCCTTGATTTTGATTTTGCCGAGGTCGACGATTTGGGTAAGGAAATACAAGACGACAGCTATTTGCAGAAACATATAGATGCTGTGTTGGCATTGCCTTTGGTGGATGTTGATGCGATTCGCCAGGCAAACTTTAAGATCGCGGTCGACGCCGTAAATAGTACGGGGGGGATTTTCATCCCGGCTTTGCTCGCGGCATTGGGCGTTGAAACGGTGTATCAGATTCATTGCGAGCCCAATGGGAAGTTTCCTCACAATCCAGAACCATTGAAAGAACACTTAACCGACTTGTCTAAGGCCGTGTTAGACAATCATGCCGATCTGGGGATCGCTGTTGATCCAGATGTGGATCGGTTGGTATTCATGATGGAAGATGGTGAACTTTTTGGCGAAGAATATACATTAGTGGCTGTTGCTGATTATATTTTGGCGCATACGAAAGGCAATACGGTGTCGAACTTATCGTCGACGCGTGCGTTGCGGGATGTGACACTGAAGCATGGTGGCGAATACTTTGCCGCGGCAGTCGGAGAGGTAAACGTGGTCACTAAAATGAAGGAGGTGAACGCCGTGATCGGAGGAGAGGGAAATGGGGGTGTCATTTATCCGGACTCCCACTATGGTCGTGATGCGCTCGTTGGCGTGGCAATCTTTTTAAGTCATTTGGCAAAGTTAGGCAAATCAGCTTCAGCGTACCGTGCGGAACTCCCGCAATATTATATGTCTAAAAATAAAATGACACTAACCCCTTCTCTGGATATTGACGGTTTGCTCAGCAAGATGGAGGAAAAGTATAAGGGTGAACAATATACCACGATCGATGGATTGAAGATTGATTTTGAGCACGAGTGGGTACATTTACGGAAATCCAACACCGAACCTATTATCCGCATCTACTCTGAAGGTCCTACTCCGGAAGCTGCTGAGGCAATTGCGCAAAAGATTATCCGCGACATGGAAGAAATAATTAACTAAAAAACGGGCAGTTAAAAACTGCCCGTTTTTTGTTATAGGTTATGCTTTCCATTTCCAGGCTAAAATACGAATACTTTTGTTTCCTTGTGTCATGGGAATAACCTGTATAGCTGGGGCTTTATGGTATTCTAAGATGGCCAACAATGGTTTTAGATTATCCTTGTCAGAAACGAGTGTCGTTATCCATCCTAGCTGCTGCTGGAAGTCCATGCTTTCGTAAATCATAGTGCGTATAAACTGCTTTTCACCACCTTCACACCACAATTCGTTCGGATGGCCACCAAAATTTTGTACCGGCAGCTTCCCTTTGTTTGCTGCTAGATTGTTAAATTTTTTGGTCGTCTTTTCCCAATTATGTGCTCTTGATTTAAAAAAGGGCGGATTGCACATGACGGCGTCTATATATTCTTCGGTCGCTAGTATGCCTTTAAAAACATGGGATCGATCCTCCTGTAAGCGTAATTCTATGTTGTTTTTTAAGTTGCCGTTTCCTTTTAAGATGGCTTTGGCATGATTTAATGCTCCTGCGTCTATATCTGTTCCCACAAATCGCCATTGATAGATACGCTGTCCTAAAATCGGATAGATACAGGAAGAGCCTGTTCCAATATCCAATACACGTGTATTGGCACCCGTAGGAACCTGCCCGTTATGGTCGGTAGCAAGTAAATCCGCGAGGTAATGCACATAGTCTGCTCGTCCCGGAATGGGGGGGCAGAGGCTATTTTTTAAAATCGACCAGTTGTCAATTTGGTAATACGTTTTTAATAAGCTTCTATTCAGCTCGTACACCGATAGGGGATTTGAAAAATCGATAGATTCTTTCCCGGCTGGCGTGGCGATTATATGGGAGCGGAGGTCTTTATTCACGGAAGCGAGTTTTTTCATATCGTATCCGCCTCCATGTAAATTTCTAGGATGTAGCGTATGCTGTTGTTTTGAATGAGACATAAGGCTATTTTATGCAAATGTAGCACAAAAATTGTTGCGATTTTCGGAAATGGGTATATTTACCGCAAGTTAAATCGCACGCCTTCTTATGGTAGAGTCAAATATCCTCTTAGTCATGCTGCTGTTCTTTTTTATGGCGATGCTTTTCGTCCTTAGTCAGCGTTTAAAAATCTCGTATCCTATTCTCCTGGTGATAGGAGGATTATTAATCTCGTTGATTCCCGGTGTGCCTGCTATCAGTTTGGATCCAAACATGATCTTTTTGGTATTTTTACCGCCGCTGTTGTTTGAGGCCGCTTGGTATACATCGTGGGATAACTTCCTGAAGTGGAGACGATCGATCTTGATTATGGGCTTTGGTTTAGTGTTCGCGACTTCCCTCGCTGTCGCGTATTTTTCAGTCGCCATCATTCCTTCGTTTACGCTGGCGTTAGGATTTTTGCTAGGAGGCATTATTTCGCCTCCGGACGCTGTCGCTGCGACCTCCGTATTGAAAGGAGTACATATGCCAAAACGTGGTATAACGATTTTGGAAGGTGAAAGTCTTGTCAATGACGCGGCTTCTCTTACCGTTTTTCGGTTTGCACAGGCTGCGATCTTGACCGGCAGTTTTGTTTGGCATGAGGCAGCTACTGAATTTTTTGTATTGGCTTTTATGGGGGTGGTTGTGGGATTAGTGATTGCGCATATCCTATACGTCTTTTTGCGCTATGTCGCCAAATCGTCCAATATTACGACACCCATCACCCTGATAGCACCCTATATCATGTATATTGTAGCTGAGCATTTCGAGTGGTCGGGTGTGCTGGCGGTAGTAAGTGGGGGGCTGTTCCTTTCTTATCGAGCGCAAGATTATATGAACCATCATACGCGCATACAAACCAAAGAAGTATGGGCAACGGTGGGTTTTCTATTAAATGGATTTGTATTTATTCTGATCGGTCTGGAACTGCCGGTTATTGTTAGCGGATTGGAAGGGTATTCCATGGGCGAAGCTATTGAATATGCGTTGTTGATTAGCGTCATTGTAATTGTGCTGCGTGTGTTGATGGTATATGCTTCCGCTTTTGTACCGCGTTTGTTTTTCAAACGTGTGCGAAAGCGGGAAAAGAGTCCGGGATGGAAGTTGCCGCTCGTGGTTGGTTGGGCCGGTATGCGCGGTGTTGTGTCGCTGGCATCTGCACTAGCAATCCCTTTGGCGTTAAATAATGGCGAGGCATTTCCGCATCGGAATTTGATCTTGTTTATCACGTTTGTTGTTATCCTGGTGACGCTCGTTTTTCAAGGGCTGACATTGCCAATCCTTATCAAATGGGTTCGTTTGGAAGAAGTGGATGTAGAAGTGCCCGAAAAGGTACAGGTGGAATCCATCCGTTTGGCGTTGGCCAAAGAGGCTATTGCGTATTTGGACAAACATTATGAAAAGGAAATGGCTCAATTTGAGACGATAGCTCGCGTGAAAGAACAGTATCAACGAAGTATCCGGGCTACTGAAGACGCATTGGATGAGGAGGCAAAAATACGCTTAAGCGGCGTCAGGGCACTGTATACGAAGGTAGCTTTGGAGCTGGTCAACGTGCGGAGAAATGGCTTGGAACGTTTTCGGCAGGAGAAACGTTTCGATAGCGAAATTATCCGGCAAATGGAACATAACCTGGATTTAGAAGAATCTCGTTTGATACATGGATAATGGCTGACTTTGACGTTAAAGAATTTTTAGATAAGAAGGTTCTGTTGTTTAATAGACCGGCTTTTATTGAAAATGACCCCATCTGCATTCCGCATCTATTCGATAAAAAAGAAGATATAGAGATCATGGGCTTTTTTGCCGCAATATTGGCCTGGGGCCAACGAAAGACGATCATTAATAAGTGCAAAGAACTCATTATGCGCTTCGGAGGGACGCCTTACGAATTTATACGGCAGCATCAAGACGAGGATTTGAAAAGTCTGCTCGGATTTAAACATCGAACGTTTAACGATACGGATCTTTTGTATTTTGTCTCTTTTTTGAGGTTTCATTATGCTCGATTCGATTCATTGGAAGATGCTTTTTTACTGGACGTACATGCTGGATCGCATTTTACCATGGAAAGAAGCTTAAACGAATTCAAGGCGTACTTCTTTTCTCTGCCGGACCATCCGATACGAACAAAGAAGCATATCAGCTCGCCCGCTCAAAAATCAAGTTGTAAGCGTTTGAATATGTTTATGAGATGGATGGTTCGGAAAGACGACGCCGGTGTAGACTTTGGTATTTGGACACGTATTGATCCTCGTCAGCTGATCTGTCCGTGTGATGTTCACGTCGAACGGGTAGCACGTCGGTTGGGCTTGATTCAATCGGATAAGGTCAATTGGAAAACGGCGTTAGAATTGACGGAGCATTTAAGACGTTTTGACGCTGCAGATCCGGTCAAATACGATTTCGCACTGTTTGGTATCGGAGTGGAAGGAGAATTGTAAAACATGTGAAGCGCTTCCGGGTAAATGATGCCGTGAACGGCGCTTCATCACGTATGATCAGGTGCGGTTTGCCAAACGGTGTAAAATATCAACCATTCGGTTGGAATAGCCGAATTCATTATCGTACCAGCCGACCACCTTGATCAATCCCCCGACGATGGACGTCAGTTGCGCGTCAAAAACACAGGAATATGGGTTGTTGATGATATCGACAGAAACAATCGGATCTTCTGTATAGTATAGAATCTCCCGGAGCGGACCCTGCGCGGCAGCATGGAATGCGGCGTTTATCTCTTCTACAGTGGTTTCTCGTTTTAACGTACAGGTGAAGTCCGTTAAGGAACCGTTTAAAACAGGAACACGAATTCCAGCGCCACCGAGTTTACCGTCTAAATGGGGAAAAACGCTGGTAATCGCTTTTGCCGCACCTGTGGTGGTCGGAATAATAGAGGATGATGCTGCCCGAGCCCTGCGCAGGTCGCGATGTGGCGCATCATGTAAGTTCTGATCTCCGGTCATGGAATGGACCGTCGTGATGTAGCCATCGTTGATCCCCCAATTTTCGTCCAAAATTTTTACCAGTGGTGCAACGTTATTTGTTGTACAAGACGCGTTGGAGAATAACGGCGTGCTCCAGTCAAAGGTTTCGTCGTTAATGCCTAAGACGACCGTCGGAACATCTTTGTCGGGAGAAGGGGCGGAAATGATCGTCTGTTTGGCTCCCGCTTGCAAATGTAGGCTCGCCTTGTCTTTACGTGTGAATAAGCCAGTGGATTCGACCACAACATCGATGCTTTGATCCCGCCAGGGTAAAGCCCCGGGATCTTTTTCGTTGTAAATGCGAATAGGCCGGTCGTTGACATAGATATATGTACCGTCGTAACGTACGTGTTCACTATAAGGACCGTGCACCGAGTCGTACTTTAACAGATGCGCTAAAGTTTCTGTATCGGTAAGATCGTTGATCGCCACGACCTCAAGCTGTTCACTTAGTGAGCGCCTATACACATTTCGTAATATGTTTCGGCCGATACGGCCGAAACCATTGATTGCTATTCTCATGACTTGGTAAACTCCGCTAACAGGAACTCGATTGTTTTCTCTCCATCCCAATTGTTTTTCAACTTGTTGTCGGATCCATATACATAGTTGGCTGGGAATTGTTTCGGTACGTGGAATTTTTGGATGAATTCTTGATTTCGGTCATACAACACCTCTACATTCGGTTTGTCGATCAGCTCTTTGCCAAACGTCTCTAAAAAAGAGGCCATTAATGCAGGATCGTTCATAGAAACAAAGTAGATATTCACGTCTGTCAGCTTAGCGTAGTTTTTAGCTAAAAGTCCGGTTTCGTGCTGGCAATGTCCGCAGTTCGGATCGAATAAGATAAAAACCGTATTTCGGCCGGAGGGGATGTCTGCTTGCGTAAAGCTAATGCCCGATTTCACTTTGTAAAATTTGAAATCTGGAATTTGTTTGGCGGCTTCTTTGGCCATAGGAGGGGCGGGTTGTGTTTGCTGCTCTGGCGCACTGCTTGCGTGTGCGCTCGTCGTCTCCTGCTGCGCCGATTCCGCTTGTTGGTTGGTTGTCGGGTTATTGGATTGGCAGGCTGTAAGTCCGGACAAAACAGCCAATAAAACACCGCTACATATATACTTCATTTGTTGTGATTTTTTGAAGATCAAACTTAGTTAAGATTTCATAAAAAAAGAAATATAAAGCCCCTATCATCGCTTGGTCGATTTTAAATGATACTAAAATGAAAAAAGGCTCTTCATGGTATGTGAAGAGCCTTTTTATGGGGTTATTCAGATTATGGCGTAATCACCTTCGGTGTTTGCGCTTTTTCTTCTGAAATGTGATTTCCTTTTCCGAGGTCGTAGACCGTAGGTGCAGCAAGAATAATGGAAGAATAGGTACCTACAACGATACCGATTAAAATGGCGAAAGAGAATCCACGGATAACTTCGCCACCAAAAATGAACAATACAACGAGTACGAAGATAATGGTCAGTGACGTAATCACCGTCCGGCTTAACGTGGTATTGATGGCATGGTTTATCACCTCACCAAAATTCTTATTATGCGCACCTGGCTTACTTAAATCTTCGCGGATACGGTCGAATACGACCACCGTGTCGTTTACAGAGTAACCCAATACGGTCAAAATAGCAGCAACGAAGTGCTGGTCGATATCTAGGGAGAAAGGCACAATTCCATCCAAGATGGAGAATAAACCCAATAAAATAATGCCGTCGTGTATCGTAGCTACTGCCGCGCCCACAGAGTACTGCCATTTGCGGAAACGTAAAAGAATGTAGCCAGCGATAATCAAAATGGAGAAGATGCCTGAATAAACTGCTCTCTCTTTAATATCTGTTGCTATAGATGGCCCTACCTTTTGAGAAGAAAGGATTTCGTGCTTACTGCCTGCTATTTTTGATAGCCCTTCGTTTAGTTTCGTTAAAACCTCCTGATCCGCTTCGTCACTCGTTTCATCGATATGGTAAGTTGTTGTCACGCGAACCTGGTTCTCACTTCCGAATGTTTTTACTTCGGTGGTAGAATTGAACGTTTCATCTAAATTTTTACGTACCTCTTCTAGGTTTACTGGCTGATCATACCGAACAGTATAGGTCCGTCCGCCTCTGAAATCAACCCCTAGCGAGAATCCTTTGGTGAAGATGGACGCGATACAGATGACCACCGCGATGATGGAGATTGCATAGAAAATTTTACGTTTTTTGATAAACTGATAGTTTGCGTTTAGCAACGTATTGGCAGACCAAGGGAAAGATACGGAAATCTTCATATCCTTATCTAACATGTACTCAAATATCAAACGAGAGATAAAGATGGAAGTAAACAACGAGGTAACGATACCAATCATCAAGGTTGTAGCAAATCCTAAGATTGGGCCGCTACCGAAAAAGAACAATACTAGGCCGACTAAAAACGTTGTGATTTGCGAGTCAAGGATCGACGGCATCGCATGTTTATATCCATCGGCAATAGCCTGACGGATACCTTTACCCATTCGAATCTCTTCGCGGATCCGTTCATAAATCAAGACATTGGCGTCTACGGCTGTACCCATAGTTAATACGATACCAGCAATACCTGGGAGTGTCAGCACCGCATTCAGGGATGCTAAAATTCCCATCAAAAAGAATACGTTGAATAATACCGCAATATTGGCGGCTAAACCAGCTCGGTTGTAGTAGGCAATCATAAAAATCATAACCACCACAATACCGATAACAGCGGAGTTAACACCAGCGTCGATGGCTGCTTGTCCTAATGAAGGTCCTACAATTGCTTCTTCGACAATTTTTGCCGTTGTTGGTAAACGACCGGCTTTTAATACATTGGCTAAATCTTTCGTATCTTCGATCGTAAAGTTTCCAGAGATCTGTGAACTACCGTTTGGAATTTCTTCATTTACAGATGGTGCGGAATACACCACGCCGTCCAAAACAATAGCAATAGCTTCTCTGTTTTGTGCTGCTTGCGCGGTGATTTTACGCCATTGGCGCGCACCTTCTGTGTTCATGTCCATGGACACGACCGGATGGTTTTGTTGGTCGAAATTATCACGTGCATCGGTGATTACATCACCTGTCATGACAGCGCCGTTCTCTAGGCCCGCAGTCTTAATCGCATACAATGATAAAAAGTTAGGCGTTTTCTGTTCAGGCTTCACGGCCCATAACAATTTTAAATTGCCAGGAATAGTAGCTCTAACTTCTGAACGGTTTAAATATTCGTTAACGCGAGCTGTATCTTTCAAGTTTGCAATACCAACCATTGGGCCAGGCATCAAGCTTGGTTGACCATTTTGACCGGCATACGTGGCTGGATTTAAGACCGCAAATAATGGATTGTTGGCCGCTAATTCTGCTGAAATAGCAGTCGAATCTGTGCTGTCCTTCTTCGCGGCTCCGAGGTTTGCTAATAAATTATCGTCACTTTTCGTGGTGTCGGTAGCAGAAGTATCCTTTACCGCCGCGTTGTTAGCAGCGGGAGCTGTTGCTTTGATGCTGGATGCCAGAATATTGTTGATGTTCTCCAACAACGGGTAAACCTGGAAATTGTCGTGTGTTTGGTAGAATTCTAATTTCGCAGATCCCTGTAGTAACTTGCGTACACGCGCTTCGTCATTTACACCCGGTAGCTCGATTAAGATACGATTTGTCCCTTGTTGAATTTGGATATTCGGAGATGCTACACCGAATTTGTCGATACGGGTGCGCAGTACTTTATATGAATTTTGAATGGCGTTGTCCGCTTCTTTGGAAAGGAAATTACGGACGTCGCTTTCTGAACTCGTCGCTTGGATTAATGCGGCATTGTCTTTGGTTGCAAAGAAACTTGCTAAAGGCGTTGCCGCACCGGATGCTTTATATTCGTCCACGAATAGATCGACCACGCTTTTATTAGCCGATTTGCTTTTTTGAACGGCCGCCTCAAGTGCATTGTTAAACTTTTCGTCTTTGGGTTTATTAGCCAGGTTCTTGATGAGTTCGTCCAAAGAGATTTCCATAGTAACGTTCATCCCGCCTTTAAGATCCAGACCTAAGGCTAGTTCATGTGCTTTAGCCTCCCTGTACGTGAACTTTGCAAGTCCCAAATTATAAACCTCTTCACCAGCCATGGAATCCAAATATGCTTTTTCTTTGGCCATATCGCCTTTAGCATACTCCGCAGCATCTCGTTCAACTTTTCGTGTAACAAATGTGAATGATAGGGAATAGAGGCATGCTATTGACACCACTATTACCAAAAATTTAATCAGCCCTTTACTCTGCATTGTCTGTATTCGTGTATTTGTTTGATATAGTTTATATTATTTTTCCTTACGATTTAGCTTAATAATACTTAGCCAAGATTCGCAAAGGTATAAAAATTTTGTAGAAAGAAAACATAATTCTACAGATATGCAAACAAAAATTACAAATACAAATACGGGGAAAGTGTACATAAAAAATAAGGTCTATATCGTGCGGATATAGACCTTAATTTGTCGTGCTGCTGGCGGATTATTTTAATGTAAATTTGAATCCCAATGTAAACCGCGCAGGTTCAAAATTGGAATTATGCGACAGATTCCACCAAGGTTTCCAGTCGAAATGGAATGCGATCGGCGCTGAAGGAATTTTATATTCCAAACCGGCAGCCGGACGGATTGCGAAATCTACGTGGTCATCATCGTCCCAACGGTCATCATGCCAATATCCACCATGGTCGACAAAAGCTAATTGAGGTCCAACCCCCACGTACCATCCTAAACCGTTCGTGCCCGGGAATTGCCTATTGTACGAATAGTCAACTCCTAATACGGTAATGTTGTCCCCGAACAACACCTGTGCATTACCTGCGTTTGCGCCTCCAAATGAATGTTTGATTTGTGGACCAAACAAGGTTTCACCATCACCCAAATCAATACCTAGCCCTAAAGCGGTTCTATAAGGGGTTTGCGCATTGGCTTGTTGGACACCGAGTGTTAAGAATGTAGCAGCTAATACGGATAAAAATACTTTTTTCATAGTGTTACTTATATGATTTCATTATCCCATCGATTTTCGAAAGGGATGTTTGTTTTGGGGTTGTATGCAAATAGTTTGCCAAAACAAATTAGATTGATTCAAAAAAAGTAATCTTGACCGCGCAAATATCTTATTTAATCTAAGTGTCATCGTTTGATAAAAAACTTTAATTTTTTGATAAATTCAAGTAAAATCGTAAATTTGCCTGGCAAATAGAAACTCCTAAGATATTTGCCATATGCAATTAGACCCACAAAAATTCGTAGCTGAAGGACTTACATACGACGATGTTTTATTAATCCCAGCGTATTCTGAAATTTTGCCTCGTGACGTCGATACGAGCACAAACCTGACAAAGAAAATCAAATTGAATATTCCGCTCGTTTCGGCCGCAATGGATACGGTAACGGGCGCTGACTTGGCAATTGCTATCGCACAAGCCGGGGGCATTGGCATGTTGCACAAGAACATGACGATCGACGAGCAGGCTGCCGAAGTAAGAAAGGTTAAGCGTTCAGAAAGTGGCATGATTCAGGATCCCGTTACCTTGTTGGAGGGGGCAACAGTCGGCGATGCATTTAAAATTATGAAGGATCACAAAATCGGTGGTATACCGATTGTAAATGGTTCGGGAAAGTTGGTGGGCATTGTCACTAATCGTGACTTACGTTTCCAAAAAGACATGACCAAGCCAATTAATGAGTTGATGACGAAGACGAATTTAGTCGTTGCACCTGAAGGAACGGATTTGATTCAAGCGGAGGAGATTTTACAGAACCAAAAAATAGAGAAGTTGCCTGTGGTCGATGTGGATGGCAATTTAAAAGGGTTAATCACTTTTAAAGATATTCAAAAGTATAAACACTATCCCAATGCGGCAAAAGATAGTCATGGACGTTTGCTGGTAGGCGCCGCGGTAGGTGTTACAGCGGATACCATCGATCGGGTCAGCGCATTGGTAAAAGCAGGTGTTGATGTCGTGACGATTGACACAGCTCATGGACATTCTAAAGGCGTGCTTGAAAAATTAAGAGAGGTTAAAGCAGCCTTTCCAGAGCTTCAGGTTATTGTCGGAAATATTGCAACGGGTGCAGCTGCATTGGCATTGGCTGAGGCGGGCGCAGATGCCGTAAAGGTCGGGATCGGGCCAGGATCCATCTGTACAACACGCATTATTGCGGGAGTAGGAGTTCCGCAGTTGTATGCTGTTTACGAAGTCGCGAAAGCACTGAAGGGATCGGGAGTACCTGTTATCGCGGATGGCGGAATTAAACAAACAGGAGATATTGCAAAGGCTATTGCCGCTGGTGCTGATACAATTATGGCAGGCTCGTTATTCGCGGGTGTGGAAGAGGCGCCGGGTGAAACGATTATCTACGAAGGACGTAAGTTTAAATCGTATCGTGGGATGGGATCATTAGAAGCCATGGAAAAAGGATCGAAAGATCGTTATTTCCAAGACGTGGAAGATGATATTAAAAAATTAGTTCCTGAAGGTATTGTAGGGCGTGTTCCTTATAAAGGAACGTTGGCTGAAGTTGTATATCAATACATCGGAGGATTGAAAGCATCTATGGGCTATTGCGGTGCGCCGACGATCGAACGTCTAAAGGATGCACAATTTGTCAAAATAACCGGTGCAGGCTTGCGGGAGTCACATCCACACAATATCTCGATAACTAAGGAAGCTCCGAATTACAACAGTAGGGGGTAGTTTGATTTTGCGGAAACATTTTGGATTTCTAGCCAATTTTTTGTAGATTGCTTTTTATCGATCAATAGTAATACATTAAAAAAAAGCAATTATGGGAAAAGGCGATAAAAAAACCAGAAGAGGCAAAATAGTTATGGGATCGTACGGAAAGAAAAGACCGAAGAATGGTCCCAAAATAAATGTGAAAAAAGAAAAAGAAGGAGCTTCATAAGCTCCTTCTTTTTTATTTAATGTTATTGATTGCCTGTTGTTCGCGTAGTTTATCCACGTTATTTTTTTCAGCGAACTCATCGGTAGCTTGCTGGAACGTCTCCAGAATTTCCCGTATTGAATCGGCATTATCTGCCGTACGCTGATAGATATCAGGCAGCTTGGTTTCAATCGTTTTATCGCCCAGCTCAATATTGTCTACTTCTATTTTACCGATTTTTTCCAAAACCGCCTGCTGGCTATTTCTCACATCTTCGAGCTCCCGGGCAATTTTAGCCATTAAATCGAATTTCTTTAACTTATCCATAGTCGTTGTTTTGTTTTGATACTATAGATATAACGTATGGTTAAAGTTATTGTTTTTAAAAAATCTATATAAAAACGGACGAATGCTTTAACTGATCGTGCGTCCAGGATATACGGCTAATGCTTCTCTTAGACATTCTAAGGCCCTTTTTAAATCTTCTTGTTTGAGCACATAGGCTAAGCGTACCTCGTTTTTTCCGGCCCCATCTGTACTATAGAAACCCGTAGCGGGTGCCATCATAACGGTCTCGTTGTGGTGGGAGAAAGACTCCAACATCCATTGGCAGAACTTGTCCGCATCGTCGATGGGCAATTGGGCGACTACATAGAAGGCGCCGCCGGGATTCGGACAGAACACCCCGGGTATCGCATTTAAGCCTTGCACGAGTGTATCCCTCCGGGCTGTATATTCCTTGGACACCGCTTGGAAGTAGCTGTCTGGCGTATCAACGGCCGCTTCAGCTGCAATTTGTCCTTCTAACGAAGGGCTTAATCGAGCCTGTGCAAATTTTAAAGCGGTCTGATACAAGGCTGTATTTTTCGTAATCAAACAACCGATACGCGCTCCACACGCTGAATAACGTTTTGATACGGTATCAAAAATGACAACGTGCTCCTCCAAACCTTCTAAATGCATGGGAGAGATGAACTCCCGACCATCGTAGCAGAACTCGCGATACGCTTCGTCTGAGAAAAGGTATAAATCGTGCTTCAAGCATAACTCCTTTAAATGTTCAAGCTCCTCGCGCGAATAGAGATAGCCGGTTGGGTTGTTGGGGTTGCAGATTGCTATTGCTTTCGTTTTCTCTGTAATCAGTTTCTCAAATTCTGCAATGGGCGGTAGTCCGAATCCGTTCTCGATATACGACATGATCGGTTTAACCACGATGTCCGATGAACATGCAAAACCATTGTAATTGGCGTAAAATGGCTCGGGTATGATAATTTCTTCTCCGGGATTTAAACAAGCTTGCATCGCAAAGATGATCGCTTCTGACCCACCATTGGTCACTAATATATCATTAGCGGTAATATTGTAATGCAACTTATTGTAGTATTGCGCCAATTTTGTACGATAAGAAGCAATTCCTTCTGAGGGCGTGTAGGCCCATACTTTAAAGTTTATGTTTTTGAGCGCTTGTAGCATTCCCGCTGGCGTCTCGATATCGGGCTGACCGATATTCAGATGATAGATTTTTTTTCCTTCTTTCTTAGCCTCGTCAGCAAATGGTGTAAGTTTCCTGATTGGCGAAGCTGGCATGTCGATGCCTTTTTTTGATATTTTTGGCATTTCTTGTGGTGTTTTAGAATGTGCTGCAAAATTAGCAAAAGAAAATGATCGAAGATAATGATTTTATCAAGTGGATACGATAGGTTGTGAAGTGGGCAATTTACGCGGTTTCCGTCGGGGTTGACAAGGCGTTGTTTATAAGAACGGTCCCTCCGTAGTCATCCTACGTTCATGCAAAGAACAGTTCCTAAAAAAAACCATCCGGAGATGGTTTTTTATGGAAAGGAATCGTTGGTTATTACTCGACGTTTCCTTTTACTGTCAATGTCTTTACAGGGGTCTTGGTATTGGACTTCACTGTAAATTGTTTGGTAAAGGGTCCTTTTGCCGCAGCGTTATAGGTTACGGTTACGGTTCCGCTTTCACCTGGTTTTACAGGAGTTCTTGTGAATTCAGCTACAGAGCAACCACAAGACGGTTTTACCTCATTAATAATGATTGGCGCGTCGCCTGAGTTCGTGAACTTAAAATCAAATGAGGCCGGTTTGTTTTGAGGAATGCTACCGAAATCGTGTGTTTCTTTTTCAAATTTAAATTCTCCGATAGCTAGTGTCATGGATGTAAATCCTATGATAGCTATAAACATCGCTAAAATTCCTACTGTTTTTTTCATCGTCATCATATCTTCGTTAACTACCTAATTCAATCAAAATATACGCCAAATTTACCAAATATGCCTCATTGTTATGATATAAGGATCATTGTCGACAAAAATATTACAAAGCTCCTATTAAATAATACCTTCTTTAAGAAGATCTTGGATGTGTATAATCCCCTGATAACGATCGTCTTCTGTGACGATTAACTGCGAGATGTTATTTTGCCGCATTTTGTGTAATGCTTCCACGGCTAGTTCCGCACGATCGATGGTTTTCGGAATTCTGGCCATAATATTTTCAGCCATAACCTTCGATAAGTCGTCGTATTTTTCCAACATGCGGCGTATATCTCCGTCGGTGATAATGCCAATAATGTTTTGTCCGTCGAGAACAGCCGTAGCGCCTAGGCGGTACTTGGTTATGGTGATAATAACTTCCCGGATGTTGGCTTGCGGACCAACGACAGGCTTGCCATTGGCATCTGACAAGTCGCTAACTTTGAGATAAAGCTGTTTTCCGAGTGCCCCACCTGGATGGTATTTAGCGAAATCCCGGTCAGAAAACTGACGGCACGTCTGTAAACACACGGCCAACGCGTCACCCATTGCCAATTGCGCCGTGGTGCTGGTGGTAGGCGCAAGGTTATTCGGGCAGGCTTCACGTGCGACAGTTGTATCCAACACATAGTCGGCTTGTTGTGCTAAGAACGACGATAGATTTCCTACAATGGCGACCAGGGTATTTCCTGTTTGCTTCAGGAAGGGGACTAATACCTTAATTTCAGGTGTATTGCCACTTTTAGATATAGCGATGATTAAGTCGTGCGTTTGGATAATACCTAGATCACCATGGATCGCGTCGGCAGCATGCATAAAAATAGCGGGCGTGCCTGTCGAATTAAATGTCGCAACAATCTTTTGAGCAATGATGGCGCTTTTCCCGATACCGGTGACGATAACCCGTCCCTGCAAATTTAGGACCGTATCTACCACTTTAACAAAATCTGGACCGATGAGGCCGGTCAAGTTATGTATGGCAGACGCTTCCAGTTCGAGGGTTTCGATAGCTGTCTTTTTGATGTCGATGTTGTGTATCACAGAAAAAATATCTAATTTTATATTAAGAAACTACAAAAGTAAGTTATTTAGCGCTCAAAAGCGTCACAGGTCCATCTAATTTTTTGTCTACAGTCAATGGAAATAGAAAAGTCACTATTTGACAATTTGCAGGAATTTTTCGGCTTCGATACATTCAAAGGAGATCAGGAAGCGATCATAACGAACATCCTCAACAAAAAGGACACGTTTGTCATTATGCCTACTGGTGGAGGAAAATCGATCTGTTACCAGCTTCCTGCACTCATGAGTGAAGGAACCGCTATTGTCATTTCTCCATTGATCGCTCTGATGAAAAATCAAGTGGATCAACTGCGTGCATTCGGGGGAAATGACAGTATTGCTCATTTTTTAAACTCTTCGTTGAACAAAGGGGATATTACCAAGGTAAAACAGGACGTCTCTTCTGGAAAGACAAAGTTGTTGTATGTGGCTCCGGAGTCGTTGGCAAAAGAGGAAAATACGCAGTTTTTAAAGCAAATTAAGGTGTCTTTTGTAGCGGTGGACGAAGCGCATTGTATTTCGGAATGGGGGCATGACTTTCGTCCGGAATACCGCAAAATAAGACAGGTCATCAATGGGATAGGCGAAGGCATTCCAATTATTGCATTAACGGCTACAGCCACACCTAAAGTTCAGTCGGATATTCGTAAGAATCTGCAAATGAACAATGCAACGCTTTTTAAATCGTCCTTTAATCGTTCTAATCTCTATTATGAAGTTCGGACAAAAAAAGATGTTGTAAAAGAAATCGTACGATTCATCCGATTAAACGCCGGGAAAACGGGTATCATCTATTGTTTGAGTCGGAAAAAAGTCGAAGAAATTTCGGAAGTTCTAAATATTAATGGAATAAAGGCCTTGCCTTACCATGCGGGACTGGACGCAAAAACAAGGGCGGAGACACAGGATAAATTCCTGATGGAGGACGTCGAGGTGATTGTTGCGACTATTGCTTTCGGAATGGGGATTGATAAACCAGATGTGCGTTATGTTATCCATCACGATATCCCAAAGTCTATGGAGGGTTATTATCAGGAAACGGGTAGAGCGGGACGCGACGGCGGGGAAGGGTATTGTTTGGCGTTTTATTCCGAAAAAGACGTAGAGAAACTGACTAAGTTTATGAAAGATAAACCAGTTTCTGAACGCGAGATAGGAACACAGATCCTGAAGGAAGTTATCGATTATTCGGAATCTTCGGTATGCCGACGTAAACAGATACTGCACTACTTTGGCGAACAATTTGACGAAACCGGCTGTAACAATATGTGTGACAATTGCAGGGCAAAGAAAACGTATTTCGAGGCGGAAGAGTCCCTGCTAAAAGTTCTCAATTTTATAAAGGAAGAAGGTGAGCGTTTCGATGACCATCACATCATCAATGTGCTTATTGGTCAAAATAATCAACCTATTTCGTCCTATAAACACGACCAGCACCAGTTGTTTGGCACCGGTAAGGAAAGGGGAGCGAATTATTGGAAATCGCTCATTCGACAAGCGGAGCTCAATAACTTCGTTCGAAAAGATATTGATCACTATGGCTTGCTGATGTTGACAGAAAGCGGTCGTAAATACCTGGCCAATCCATATGCAATTAAGTTCATCTTGAACAGGCCAATGGAGAAAGCGGAAGACGAGAGTGCAGATGAACTGGCGGGAGGTTCTGTCGCTTTGGATGCAGAGCTTCTGAAGATGTTGAAGGAATTACGTAAGAAAATCGCAAAACAAAAAGCACTGCCGCCGTTTGTCATATTTCAAGATCCCTCGTTGGACGAGATGTGTACTCATTATCCGGTGACGTTAGATGAGTTGAAACAGATTCAAGGCGTAGGCGGTGGAAAGGCCACGAAATTTGGAGCACCCTTCGTCGAACTGATCAAAAAATATGTCGACGATAATGATATTGATCGTCCGCAAGATTTGGTAGTCAAAAGTACGGCAAACAAATCAGCACTGAAAGTCTCCATCATACAAAACATAGACCGAAAAATTGGATTGGATGATATAGCATCTTCGAAAGGAATTAGTTATGAGGATTTACTTAAAGAAGTAGAGTCTATCGTTAACTCAGGAACGAAGCTCAATATCGGTTATTTTGTAGATGAAATGATTGATCGCGATCGACAGGATGAGGTATATGACTATTTTCGCACGGCAGAGGTTGACTCGATCGATAAAGCACTAAATGAGTTGGGCGAAGAGGACTATACATTTGAAGATATTCAGTTGATGCGTATAAAATTCATGTCAGAATTAGGAAATTAATTACCAAAAATATATATGATTCAACAATATTTGTCCACAATCAAAAACGGTGATTCCACCCAGTTTTTTTTGATGGCGGGTCCTTGTGCCATTGAGGGAGAAGAAATAGCGCTACGCATAGCAGAACGGATCGTAACAATTACAGATAAGTATAATATTCCGTATATTTTTAAAGGATCTTATCGAAAAGCTAATCGTTCTAGAGTCGACTCATTCACGGGAATTGGGGATGAAAAAGCGTTGAAGGTATTGGAGAAAGTAGGCCGAACGTTTGGCGTTCCGACTGTCACGGATATTCATGAAAGCCATGAAGCCGAATTAGCTGCGGCGTATGTGGATGTACTTCAGATACCAGCTTTTCTTTGTCGACAAACGGAACTGTTAGTGGCAGCGGCTAAAACGGGCAAAGTTATCAACATAAAAAAAGGACAATTTTTATCCGCCGGATCTATGAAGTTTGCCGTAGACAAGGTCAGAGATTCTGGAAATAACAAGGTATTCTTAACAGATCGGGGCAACTCATTCGGGTATCAGGATCTAATCGTGGATTTTCGAGGATTGCCGGAAATGCGGGCGTTCGATGTACCAACGGTGATGGACTGCACACATTCCCTACAACAGCCCAATCAAACGTCTGGAGTAACTGGAGGAAAGCCAGAATTGATTGAAACGATAGCAAAGGCGGCTATTGCGGTTGGCGCAGACGGTTTATTTATCGAGACGCATCCCGATCCAGCCAATGCGAAATCTGACGGGGCCAATATGCTTCATCTGGACTTGCTAGACCCCCTATTAAAAAAACTAATTAAAATTCGGGAAGCCATTTTATAAATTCCCCGTCCTGTACACCTAATAAGGCGACCTCGATTGGTCGCTTTTTTTTTTGTGGTACAGCGATTTTCAGAAATGGAAAACCATTTCAGGGATAGACCATTCTTCAGTTGTGCGTGTCTACAACAACGTATTGGGAGCTTTGCGAGCAAGCTGGGGAGCTGAGGTTGTTGAGATAAACGATCAAGAACGATATTTGGAACTGAGGAGGATTTAACACTAATAAATTTGAAGGATGTATTTACTACGTAAAACGAAGATCATGTATCTCATAGGATTAGGGACGATTCTCCTATGTATATCTTGTGTGGGGGGCTCGACGGAGGAGCAATCCATCGAAGGACCGTCCGATTCCATTCACCGTTCTACCGATGGGGATGAGGGTGTCCCGTTGAATGAACTAGATCGTAGCCACGACGAGGATAGCGCTATACAGAAAGCCCAAGAGCCGACCGGAGTGCCAATGGATAATCTGGATAGGACCGAAACGAACGACACCATTGGGCAACCAGCGGTATCACCAAAAGAAGATTAGAACCGTTGGTTATCCTTTTTTCTGCAGGAATCGTTGATCATTTTCGGGGGAGTCATGGTATCTCTCCCGTACTGTTTTTAACTTGTCAATCATCATTTTCCGAACATCACTGTAGGAAGGGTCATCGAAAATGTTATTCAGCTCTGCGGGGTCTTTTTCCAAATCATATAGTTCCCATTCATCAACATCATAATAAAAATGAATGAGTTTGTACCTGTCGGTTCGGATGCCATAGTGTCTTTTTACCATATGTATACTTGGGTATTCGTAATACGTGTAGTAAACCACGTCTCTCCATTTTTGCGTATCTCCTGTAGCGAGCGGCCGAAAGGATTCCCCCTGCATGTCTTTGGGTGGTTTGACGCCTGCGAAGTCTAACAATGTGGGGGCGAAATCCAGATTTTGAACCAATGCATCCGATTTTCTTCCTGGAGCAATTTCTTGGGGATATCGGACTAAAAGTGGTGTGCGAAGAGACTCTTCATACATAAAACGTTTATCGAACCAGCCATGTTCTCCCAGGTAAAATCCTTGATCAGAGGTATAGACAACGATCGTGTTTTCATCGAGATCATTTTCAGCTAAATAATCTAATAGTTTTCCGACACCTTCATCTACAGCGGCTACTGTGCCCAAATAATCTTGCATATAACGCTGATATCGCCATCGTAGTAACTCATCCTGCGACATCTTAGGGTAGTGCATACGAAAGTCTGCCATGATTGGCATGTATACAGAATCCCAAGTCGCCCGTTCCTTTTCAGACATCCTTCCCAAGTTGTTATCGAAAGCAGCTTTGTCCCACGACATATATTCCTTTAATCCAAGTTCATCCATTAATGAAGGTGGAATCTTACTGTCGCCCGCCCAGTTCATGTGTTTTAGAATGTTCATCTCTGCAGTCTTTGCCGCAGTTCCGCGATTTTGAAAATCGTCAAACAATGTCGCGGGCTCCGGAAAACGCATGGCGGTATATTGTTTTATATGCCGAAGCGCAGGTAGCCACTCCCGGTGGGGTGCTTTCTGATGGTATAGTACGCAGAAGGGCTTCTCGGGATCGCGGTTATCAATCCAATCCAGTACCATATCGGTCGTCAGGTCGGACACATAGCCTGTCATCTGTCGTTTTTTGCCATTTACAATGAAGTTAGGATTGTAATATTCGCCTTGATCAATTAAAACGGCGGAGTGGTCGAAACCGGCCGGTATACCGTCCATATGTATCTTGCCGATTAATGCTGTTTGGTAACCATTTCTCTGCAAAATCTTGGCAAAATTGTCTTGACTCCAATCGAAACTAGCTTCGTTGTCAATTTTTCCGTTAATGAAGCTGTGTTTACCAGTTAGCAATACGGCGCGACTTGGTGCACAAAGCGAGTTGGTGACCGTTGCTCGCGTGAACATGATGCCCTCTTTCGCTAATCGGTCTATATTTGGTGTGTGATTAAGCCCATGTCCATAAGCGCTGACTGCTTGATAGGCGTGATCGTCACTCATGATATACACGATATTTGGTCGTTGTTTTTTTTGAGCGACCAGGATGGTCGGGAGGATAAGCGTCAGCAGCAAAAGGAGTGTTAAGTTTTTTCGGTCGTTCATGTTCAGAAATATTTCGTCCACGCGTTTATTTGACGATTTAAATATATATAAAATCTGCTAAAGAGCGGAATACACTAAGAGACAATCCCTATCTTAGTGTATTAACACGGATAAAATGAATGTCGATACAACAAAGCAAACAGGGATGGTTTACCGTAGATGTGGCAGAAGTGGTATAAATTTGCCTGCAATTTCTCTCGGGCTGTGGCAGAACTTTGGTGGTACGGACACTCAAGCTCAATTCAGAAGAACACTACGAACAGCGTTTACCGAAGGAGTTATACATATTGATTTAGCGAATAATTATGGACCGCCGTCAGGTACAGCGGAAATGAATTTTGGTCAGGTGCTGAAAAGTGATTTGGGTGTTCATCGGGATGAGCTATTTATCTCTACGAAGGCAGGATATACGATGTGGCCAGGTCCATATGGCGATTGGGGTAGTAAGAAGTATCTGATGGCTAGTTTAGAACAAAGTCTTAAACGTATGCAATTGGAATACGTGGATGTGTTTTATCACCATAGGCCGGATGCCGAAACACCGATGGAAGAAACTATGGAAACCTTGAGCAGTATGGTAAGCCAAGGGAAGGCTCTATATATTGGACTATCTAATTATCCAACAGAACAAGCAGAGCGAGCATTTACGATCCTCGAACAATTGGGGACTCGTTGTTTGGTTCATCAACCGAAATACTCTATGCTGGTTCGGACCGTGGAAGATGGGCTGCTGGATTGTTTGGAAAGGTTACAGGTGGGATGTATTGCATTTTCTCCGTTGGCGCAAGGTTTACTTACAAATCAATATCTACATGGCATACCGACAGACTCGCGCGCACGCAAAGAACATTTTTTAAAATCGGCGAGTATAACGCCAGAATTGATAGGTCAATTAACGAAGCTGCACGAGTTAGCTCTTTCCAGAGGGCAGTCTTTGGCACAAATGGCCATAGCATGGCTTTTAAAAGATGAACGGGTGACATCTGTCTTGGTCGGCGCACGCAACGAAACACAGTTATTGGATTCGTTACAAAGTTTAAACAACACGTATTTTACAGCAGATGAACTACAGCAGATAGACGCTATCTTAGGCCACGCCGGGATTTAAATTAACGAAGAACGTACCCCTCCATATCGAAATGTCAAGGGGCTTGGCGAGAGGGGCACGGTCTTATAATTTAATGGAAATGGTAAAGAAACACCACGTCGCCTACATAAGCCGGTTTAGTTTGTTCTTTAATCACGAGCGTAGCTTCTATAGTTGCTTTTACAATCCCTCGTAGATTTGTAATGGACTTTACTTTCGCCTGAAGCTGGACTTCATTATCGACCAAAACAGGTTGTCCGAATCTCAGATTTTCAATGCCGTAATTGATTTCCATCTTGACATTTCGAATATCTGCTATCTGTTTCCACAAATGTGGTATGAGCGACAGTGTGAGATATCCGTGCGCAATGGTGGTCTTGAAAGGTCCTTCTGACGCGGCTCTTTCCTGATCTACATGTATCCATTGGTGATCAAGTGTCGCATCAGCAAAACGATTGATCTGCTCTTGATCGATTTTGTGCCAATTGGAAACTCCAAGTTGGCTGCCTTCATAAGTTTTGTACTCTTCGAAATTATTGATAATGACCATAGTGTATATAAGTTTTTTTGAACGTCATAACGTGTGCGTTACCCACAATTGTCATACTTTTGTAAGTTCGTCCCTAAAATATCAAAAACTATGCATAGATTGCCGTTTTTTTAAATTAAATCGTAATCCATATGAAATCTTTCCGATCAGAACCGCAGCATGTAAAATGGTATAAGTTTTGCTAGGTAACGATTAATTTTAACCTTATTTTTATGCCGATTAATTTGTCTCAGCTCATTTATGGAGCAATAAAGAAAGATGAGCTTGATGAAATTATCAGTCGCCGATATTTTGGCGAACGTGTCTATATCGATCCGCCAATGCATGAGGAAGAGATCTTCAACTTAATTGCCTTAGCGAATAATCTATACCAACAAGGTGCTATTTCGAGAACAAAAGAAAGTCCGTTTGAACTTATGGACGCGGGAGACTACTCCGTACAAGGACCTTTTTGTTTAGTGATGGGGTACTTGTCGAAGCAGATCGAGTTTATTAAGAATGGAGCGGATCCAGGCGACTATTCTTCGCGTGACTTAGAGAATTTTTGTGACGAAAGCATTGAAGACGTAACGATACGGTTCGGAAATTACACAATAGGCAAACGCTTAGACTAGACGCTGGACAGAACAACAAAGAATATATAGGCTAGCGAGTTATGTTCGTATCATCATCATTCCCGCTATGACGATCAACAATACCCAAATCCTGTTGTCGTTTGCGTTGTTCGATATCTACAGATTCTTCGTCGTCGTTTTCAACTTCCGGTGTTTCTGTCGGTTTATTTTCCTCATATGTATCTATATCGGGGTTTTCTCTTTCTAGTGGATTTACGTCGGGCTGAATAGGGGGAAGATTTTCTACCTCTTCTTCGGGATCTGGAGACGCAAACAGGTTGCCGTAGAAAGGCCTACTATACCAAACATTGATTTCCATTGTACTTTTTCGAGCCCGCCAAGTGGGAAATTGGTCTACTGTTGTTGCCTGATAATTCTTCATGAACGATATGTTTTAATTCGTCTAGAGAACGCAGAAAAACCATTATCGTTTTGTACGTTGGTAACGGAGTACTTGGCTGAGGACGTCAACTTTGGATATAAAAATGCAAAAGTTTGTAACTTTTTGTAATTCCACTCGACTAATCCAGTGTTTAATGAATCAGTCGAATTATTTAACTTTATGAAAAGAACCTTTGTGACCGTTATTCTTGTCGTACTTGTCTTGACCTCGTATGCGCAAAGCAAAATTAAGGGCCGCGTTTACGATGTTGCAGATAATCAACAATTGACCAACTCCATGCTTATGCTAATAACAGCGAAAGACTCGATATTAGTAGATTTTGCTTATTCCGACGAAACGGGGCAATTTGTGATGAACCAACCCGATACGGGCATCTACTTGTTGATTGCTAGCTATCCGAAATATGGCGACTTCTATATCGATATTAGACCCGATACAGCGTATGGCGCATTACAGATACCCTTGACCAGCACAGCTCAATTATTAGAAGAGGTGGTCGTAACAGGTCGGATCCCGATAAAAATAAGTGGTGATACGACAGAATACGACGCAGGTAGCTTTAAAGTGGAAAAAAATGCAAAAGTTGAAGATCTGTTAAAGGTGTTACCGGGTATTACGGTAGATGCGTCGGGCAATATAACTGCTCAGGGCAAAACCGTGAAACGAGTGCTTGTTGACGGTGAGGAGTTTTTTGGAGACGATCCAACGCTAGTAACGCGTAACATCCGGTCGGACATGGTGGACAAGGTACAGGTGTATGAAAAAAAATCTGAGCAAGCCGAGCGCACAGGCGTGGACGATGGACAACGTGAACAGACGATTAATGTTAAACTGAAAGAAGATGCTAAAAATGGAATGTTTGGCAAGGCACTATTGGGAGGCGGTACAGATCAATATTACATGGGGCAGTTGATGATTAACAAATTCAAAGGAAGTCAAAAGATATCGGCATATAGCCTATTCGGAAATAATGCAACGACGAGTTTGGGACGGGAAGATGCCGAGAAATACGGGGGGGACAGCGGCGTAAACTATGGGGATGACGGCAGTGCTTGGTTTACCAATGTGGATGATCCATTTTCCGGAAAAGGGGTGGTAGGCGTCCCGAGTGCCATCAATACAGGAATAACTTACGCCGATCGATTCAATAAGGATAAGCACAAGGTTAATTTAAACTATAAATATGGCCGTATAAGTAGTGATGGGGAAGATGAAACAACTACGAGTGGAATCATCAATAACAATACACTAAAGAAAGTAGATACAGACAACGAACAACACCGCGTTAATTTGAAATATGATCTTAATTTGGATTCGTTAAATCTTTTGACTATTGCTGGAAACGCTTCCAGAAAGAAGCTGTGGCGAGATAATGTAACCGAATCAAACCAATATAATTTGGACATGTCGCCAACAGTAAGTAATAAAAGTAACGAAATATCGGAGGCTGAGGTAAGTTCGTATACCCTGAATGCACTATACACGCGCAAGTTTATGAAGAAAGGACGTTCTATCACATTGAATGGGCAAATCAGTCGAGATCAAAATGTGGGCGGGGGTACTCTTTATGCTACTACAGATCGATTAGCGTCAGCGATAGATACAACGGATCAACGTAAGAACCGAGATCAGCAAAATGACCATCAACGTTTGTCGCTCACCTACACGGAACCATTAACGAAAGCGTTGAACCTTTCTGTTGGAGCCGGTGTCGAACGTAGCAAAAGTGCCTCGTTGATTGAATCATTCAACAAGTCCGAGGCTGGGGTATATGATGAATTGGATTTGCGTTTCAGTAACAACTATAGATTCGATCGTTTGAGTAGCAATTATAAGCTAGCGTTAAATTATCGAACGGAAAAATTGCGCTTGAATTTCAGTAACAGTTTTAACAACGATGATTTAAATCAACACAATAATTATACGGATGCTGAGCTGTCGAGAAACTTTTTTACGTACAATCCGTCATTAGGCGGCGGCTATTCATTTACGAAGAGCAAGAACATTTGGTTCAACTATAACGGACGTAACAACTTACCTTCGCTAAGCCAAATACAACCTATCGTAGATAACACAGATCCGATCAATAGGTACATAGGGAATGAGAATTTAACCCCTTCGTTTAGTCATTCTTTCAACGTGGGCTATAATACATTTAAATTATTGACGGGCAGTTATTTTTATGTCGGAGGTGCATTTAGTTTGGAAAAAGATCCAATTAGTCAGAATATTACCACTCGGGACACAATTAACGAATACAAGTGGAATAATGTTATCGGAGAAAATAATACCAATTTTAATTTTTGGGCAGGGCATTACTTTAAAATTGATAAAGATTTAGGGCTATCTAATTCGCCACAAGTATCTGTATGGCGGAATGTGAACTTTAATTACGTGAATGGTGATCTTAATAAGATAAATACCACAAACTATAATTTTACGTATAATATCTTGCGGGATACAAAAACGGGGGTCAACTTCAATGTGAACCTAAGCCCCCAATATCGGGTGATGAATTCCAGTTTGGAAACGAATACGAATAGCAACGGTTTCGTCTTCGGTTCAAACGGTAGTGTCGAATATTTTTTAAGTAAGACATTTAAGATATATACAAACTACACCTATACGTACGAAGCACCGACGCAGGCATTTGATCAGAAATTCGAGCAGTTTCTGGTGCATCCGGGCGTTAGCAAGAAGTTTTTGAAAAACGAATCTTTAGTTCTTGATTTTGTAGTCAATGATGTCTTTAACCAAAATAAAGGGTTTAGTCGTTCTGCCGTCAACTCTGTATTTACGCAACGCCGATTCGAAACCATCCGTCGATATTATATGTTGAAAGTATCATGGGATTTCGCTAAAATGTTTATTTAATATTATCAAAAATGAAAACTAAAATATATATATTCTTTACTTTTTGTTTGTTGTGGTTGGGGGTAGATGCCCAACACACCCTGTTTTCGAAGTCAGGAACGATCACGTTTGACAAAACAATGTATATGAAAAATATTGTTGCCAAACAATTTATTGAGAAGGCCGACGATCGGTCCCGAGGACAATTTGAAAGCATGTTGCCCAGAATTCCACAACAAGTCGTATTGAAAAAAACGCTTAAATTTAATGCACATGAAACCCTATTCGAGCCGGTAAAATCTCAGGATCTGGATTTGCAAACACAACAACTGATCATGATGTTTGCGCTGGATTTCGAAGCCACTACTTTTTCTAATCTCCAAACAAAAGAGTATAAACGTTTTAATGACTTGATTGGAGAAAAAATAGTTATTCACGATACGGTGAAAACGATGAAATGGCGTATTACAAATGAATATCGTGACATTGCTGGTTTCACATGCCGACGGGCAAACGGACTTACGCCAGATTCGATTTATGTGGTGGCCTATTTTACACCTGAACTTCCGGTTAGTGGAGGTCCCGAGTCTATTAGCGGTTTGCCAGGAATGATTTTGGGCCTTGTCGTGCCGAGCCAACATGTTTCCTATTTTGCTAGTAAGGTTGAGCGTAGTGCGCCGGTCTCGATGGATACAAAAGTCTTTGAAAATAAAAAAACAAAAGTTATGTCCAGAAAGCAAATGGTCGATCAATTTTCGGCAACCCTGTCGGGTTGGCTGAATAAAGAAACGGTGGATTATATTATGAAACTGGGAACACTATAACGCATATCATCTGTTCCCCAAAAAAAGCGGGGACTGTCTCATCAAGTAGTAAATAAAAAATATGGAGTTCAGTTATGTCCCTTATAACTGGACTCTTTTTTCAAATAAAGTTAAGAACTGATTTAGGACAGATATCTCTCAAAGTCAAATATACCGATTTCAGTACGGCAGCGTCGCTGGGAAATGATAGTTTATTCTTTGTGTATTTACGAACCTTCCGATTCATGTTTTTGATGATATGGGTCGTGTAGATAATTCTTCACGTGTTGGAAGGCGCTGAACTTTCTCCTTATGGAGTGAACTAGGTCGTCGATGGGATGGCCATCGTATGGAGCAGGATGGTTCCGCGATATGTTATTAACTGATGAACTAATATCTAGGTTCCACACGATAAGATGGGATGGTTAATGAAAAAAAGGGTCGTTATGTCAACGTTTAAGGTAAAACAAAGCGAATATCTTCCTGTAGCTTGGGAATATGTCGAAATTATTGAAAAATTTGTTCGTAATCAGAAGGAGGGTAAAGTCTTCTTTTTTGATGAGAAAGGCGATGTGGGCGAAACATTTGGAAAAATAATGGGGATTGAAGATCGAAAAAATGAGGGGATGTTCATCGAATTGGATCGAGGCGTATCAATCAGAATTGACCGGATCATCACGTTATTTGGCAAGATTGGAGCAGCCTATGATCTCTACAATGCATATGCTGACGCATGTATGGACTGTCTCGGTGGTTACGAGAAGGACGAACTGTAATGACGTGGAAAAGGAATAGCAGATCGCTATTTCCTTTTCTCCAAAGCCAGTCCGGTAAATTGTATACCGTTCCAACCGTGTAAAGAAAACTGTCGAATGTTCTGATGATCATTACCGGCAGGTTTTTCCAATACGGATTGATAGTGTTCTGCGAAGAGCAGAAGAGTATCTTCTTTTGATAATTTGTTTAACGAAGCGAAAGTGAATACCTTTGCACTTCCTTGGTTTTCAGTGGGATCATTTGTTATTTCGCCATTTTTAAAACCCGTGGGTGTGTGGATGTAATAGGTATCTATAAAAGAGATTACATCGGAAAAATAACTATTTTTTCCTCTTAAATCTGCCAATAATTCGCTAATCTTTTGGTGCATATTCTTCCAATTTTAGTATTTCACGTGTAAAAGTACTAAAATTTCAACCAATGGATAGCGTAAGATCCGTTATATCGTTGTTAAACAAGACATCAAAACAAACCGCGTGTCAACGGTTAAAAGCAAAGCGGTGCAGTTGATTGGGCGTATCTGTGAATTGTTGTGAGCACTTGCGTGGTATTTCAGAGTGTGAAAGTCGATCGTCTAATGCATCTCTCGAGTGCATAATGAAAATATCAACCAATAAGAAGAATCTGTTCGTTGATTGAAAGCGTAGAAATTTCAATAGCATGTAAAGATTTATGTCTTTATGTTCTATAATATGCGGATATAAGGATGCGTTTTTTCCGTATTCATGAAAAGCGATGGTCGATATAGTATTTACTGAAGGACAAGACCTGTTTGTTGCTATGCACTCGGTTCGTTGATGTTAGCACTGTTCGTGTATTGGAAGCCTCACGTGCGGTCATCCTTTAGGATTTTTTGGAGTATATCAGAAAGCTCTTTGGCTCGATTGAGCGTTATCAAGTGGCCTCCGTGTTTAATCCAAATACAGTTTTTGACATAACGTGCGGGAAGGATGTGGTCACTTGTACCGTGTATATGTATGGTGTTTTTAGCAATTTTGCTATTTTGCCATCGGGTTATTTTAGTGAGCGCCCACTTCAAAAAAATGTTGTCTGTTTCCCGGAGAATTTGTTTTAAAAGAAGCTTGTCTTTATTAGATTTTGCACCGAATAGCCAGTTAGTCAACGTATTTGGAGACTTTAATAATTGGGCAGGGATGATTTTTAGTAATCCAAGACTTCCTATTCTTCGATAAAACAACGGTATTTCAGACCTTGTCTTGGCAGATGCAATTAGAATAATTTTGGATGTTGGAATCAGTTTTGCCACTTCTATCGCTATCATTCCTCCGAATGACAACCCAATCAAGATGGCATTTGGATCCGTAATTTGCTGCGCTAAGCGAGCGGCGTAATCTTCCATCGCTTCATTTTTTTTAGGGAGGACCCACTTTATATATTTTAATGGATGGCCTGAGAAGTTTAGTCGGTGAAAAGCTCTCTCGTCGGCTCCGAGGCCACTAAAAAGATATATCGTTTTTTTCTCAGCTGCTTGCATGCTTATTATTCAGAAAAATCAAATCAAATGTTTATCCGAATCATGTGATAGGTTATGATTTCAACGAAAGTAAGTTACGTAATCTATTTAAATACGGAGCTCATTTAAATGGTAATACGTGATGTATTTAGTTAGTCCTGTTAAATCTACCTATGTACAAGTTTAACATAATTTAGATGTTTTGCTATTTCATACTAAAGCAGAAGCGCTATCTTTGTTATGTTAAATTAAAAATGTTGATCCCTTCACATCTGTGGAAAGATCTCGAGTCTCAGGAGCGCAACTTCTGAGACTTTTAATAAGTTACCATAATTTGCCGAAGCCCTTTGGCGTTCTACTTATGATCAATCCGATAAATGGACGGACTTTTTTTAGTAAGAACAGTATATCCGTTTTAGTGGCTTTTATCTTGTTGTTTGAACATCTAGCTTTTTAGATCCATTTGCCCCATACGATGCGGCAGAGGATTATTGTAATTTGTGTGGTAGTACTAGCGAAGGCTTCGACACAAACAAGGGATTGCGCCTATCCTTTTCGGCACATCTTCATATACTCAGATCGTCCGCAGAGCTAGCTAATCAATGACATTGACCAGTGTTGCCCCCGAAATATTGCCACCAATTTGCATGTGGTTTTTATCAAAGACCTGTATGGTGCGTAACCGGCCAACCCCCATATTTGACGGTAGGGTTAGTCTAATTTTGTTGTCAGAGGGATGATACTGAGGTGTAATTTGATGTGCAACTCGTGAACGATCCGTAATTTTGAAATAGGACACTTGGTTTTGATAGTATTTTTCGTATATATCGGCTTGGTAACCCAAATCAATATGTTCTCCTTTTTTTACGTCAACGATATCTGGAGTTTCTATATAAACCAATGTTTCGATGGAAGGAGGGGGCGGAGCGACAATCGAAAACTGATCCGTAACAACCGAACGAATACCAGAAACAACTTTTAAACGATAGGTTCCTTCTGTTGTCTCGTCGGGAATATATACGTTTATGGCACTTACGCCCAGGGACGCCAGTGATAGCTTCTCCTCTTCGCCCTGTTCGTTGATTAGGTAAACCGATGTGCTGCCCTCCGCAGTCAATATGTGTTCCGTTGAAATACTCAGTGGTCCACTTGTTAAAACATAGTTGTTATCCGGTAGATTAGGAACGGCACGTATGAGCGGCTGGTTAACGATTAAATGTACCTGATATGTTTTCGTGGAACCGTCCTGTGCGGTTACTTGGTATGCGACTGGTGTCTGATTCGACAAATTGATCTCCACGCCAGAGGCAGGTACAATAGTTGCTCGTTCGGATATGCTGATAATTGGAGTAATCGATTTTGGGACAACTTGATATGGGGGCCAATAAATGAAAATGTTCTGTTCGACAATACTGGCCGTTAACGATTGTCCTTTCGCGTCATGTACGATATAACGCTCTATGTTGTTGTATGGAAAGTCTGCGTATTCTGTTTTACAGGACCATAGACACATTAGGGAAGATATAATTAAAAAAAACGGGACGAAGATCTTGGTTTGTATCTGAAAATGAGGTTGCATAAGTTACTTCATACTAATTTAATGGGGGATGAGCTGATAGGAATACACCGGTCCATCCACTAACCGGTGTAAAACCTGATGGGAAACCCTATTGGGTGGTTAAAGTGCTTTGAATTCGATGTTGATGTCTGCTTTCACTTCCAAATCTACGCCTGGCGTTCCTTGTTGACCAACATTGGCAAAGCCGTTTAATTTAACCGCATAAACAGCGCCGGTTGAATTGCCCACTAAAACCGTACGGCCTGCCACGGGTTCGTTCGCACGTGTCGTTGTGTTGTATGTATACCATCCTACTTGACTTGTTGTGTTTCTTCCCAGTGTACCGACGGGAGTAGCACTTGACCAGTCGCTGGCCACAACTGCGGTGTACGCTTTATCAATATAGCGGATAGTGAAAGCTGATCCCGCAGAAATGTTGCCATTGACATGGCTACCAAGAATAATTTGATGGGTGGCGGATGACGATAAACTTTGCGCTCCTGCACCTGAAATATTGACGTAGATATTCGGCCAATTCGCCGCGTCGCTTGGATCCCACCATTCGCCAATGACGGAAAATGTCGCTGTTGCGCGCGCCTGATTAAATTCAAGAGCTGTGTTGTCCTTTTCTTTGTCGCAAGAAGTGGTTAGCAAAGTTGCTGATAAAACGGCTACAGAAAAGGCCGATTTAAAGATTGTTTTAAAATTAAGAATCATGTTTTGTTCTCCTTTTTTTGTTAAATTATATATGTTGATGCTTCAGGCATCCGTGGATGACTTTGTTACGATTCGGTTATATTCAGTTGAGCGATCAATGTTACGCGTTGCCATTCTTTAAAGTCGAAATGCACACTTACATCGGACAACGGTCCGGTGGGGAAGTCTGCCGGAAAGGTAATCTTCATTTGCGTGCGGTTCCAGCTTTTTATGGGTAACTCATAATCTTGGCCTTTAACGGTCGCCGTCACTTTCTCTAAACCTAGGAATACCGTACTATATGGAACAATTTCCCATTCGTCAGTTTTTTTCATCGTAATGAGAGACGGTGTAAAGTAGACGTCGGGTTGTTCGTAAGCGATCTCGAAGGGTTCTTCCATGGTCGCCGTATGTCCCAGGTTTTTGATTTCGATTTTGTAGGAACCTTTTGTTACCTCTGCAGGGATCCGATCCGTCCTGAGACTGTAGTAATCCTGTACAGGCGTTAGACTGGTTGCCTTCAGTGGATAGCGCTGGTTTGTTTGTTGATTAATTAATGTGACTTCTACAATTTGTGGATTGGTATGGGCAAAGTTACCGGTTATTGCCGGAAGGTACCGCTGTGGTGAAAGGTTGGCAGGAAAAGTACCTTCCGGCCACGTCACCTGAAGCGATTCCGTACTTTGAAGAATAATGTGCAGGGTGTAGGTACGTACACTTCCATTGGCCGCCCGTACGGTGTAGGTGGTGGTGGTGGACGTTGTATTTATTGGGACGATAGGATCTCGTAACGCAGCCCCCGTTGAAAGTTTTATTTCTGGGTCAATAACTAATAAACCGTAGTAAAAAGGTAGATACACGGTTATTTCATTGGCTTCATTGTCGATTGCTCCATAAATTACCTCATCGTTGGGAAGGTTTACGATCTTGTATTCCACTACTCGATCTTCTGATAAGGGAGGTAGATCTTCTGTTTTTGTACAGGAGTACATTGTGAAAAATAGAGCATATAGTAGACCGGTCTTGATTAAGGTTCTGTGTAATTGCATGGTTGAATAAGGCTTTACGGTTTAATTTCAAATCGGGTACTACCTGCTTTTACCAATACATATTGGAAGGTATAGTAGGGTTGTGGATCACTACGGACCCATGTGTTTGGATCCAGTTTATCTTTGTAAATACTTAAAATTTTAATTTTAGCGTAGTTTCCCTTCGCCGTTCGAACAAGTAGGGTGTGGTTTTCTATCGGATAGGCTATGTGTTTTTTTTCTTCTGATCCGTCTCCTTTTAAGGTTCCGCCAAAATCGTATAAATACCAACCAAGTCCTTCTCCAAAAGCTCCGGAATCGTCGGTTCCGTAAGCCCGCTCACCTCGACGAAAAACATCGTCGGGGGGAACGTTAACAACGTCTTCAAACTTTTGTTTTACCAAATAGATGCCGCCCTTTCCGGGTCCATCGTTGCCGAACCCAGCCGAAGAGTGGTTACAGTTGATAAAGCTTCGATAAATATCGGAAAAGGAAATATCCCAACGGGTGGTGCGTTGGTAGTCTGGTTTTACAGCTTGTTTTTGCTCTAGGCTAAAAAAAATAGGATCCTGTTTATCCGTGGGTATACTACCGTCAGCTAAGGCTTCGCCAAAATTATGCACGGTAATAAGCCGGTTAAACATGGTGTCCGACGTTATTGGGTCAGGTCCAATTACTGGCGCAGTATCTTCATTTTTACCGCAGGACGAAATCATTCCAAGGCTTATGAAAAGTGCGAATAAGTGAATTCGCAATACATTCTTCGGAGTTGGATACGTTATCTGCATAGTTTATCTTTAATTATAATCATTCTAAATAATGACAAATATACGACCTGCACACATTATCCGAGCTATTAAAATTGACATTTGGTGTATGCAAAGTGATTTGATGCCAATCAACTATGGTTTGATATAAAAAATTAGATAGTAGGATGAACATAGGGATGCCGTCTATAATTTTTTTTGTTGTTTTTTAGTCGACACTATTTTTGGATCTGCTTAGATTATTCGTTAGATTAAGGTATTATTTGGAAGTAGGCCTATTCTCGTTTTTGGAAAGTCAGTAGAATAGCATGTGGATAGTTTAAGGAGTTGCTATAAACTTCATCATGCAAAAAGGAAAAAGAGTCTGCTTAATATATTACCGATTTACTACTATAGTAGGATGATAAAAACAATTTCCATTGGCAAATTTTGCAAATTTTGTATCTGCCTTTTACTTTCTTCTTGTTCACTTAAGCCGGTTAATAACGTGCAGTGGTACCAAAATCAAACTATTGAGCAGGTACTTTGGGAAACAGATTCGACCTACATTGTCCAAATCGGAATAATGGCGCAAGCTTTTCGGTTAAAACGCGCAAATGATGACTTTGAGGAACAATTGACGAGGTTACAAGAGGGGATGGTTCATCAACGTAAATTTGATATCGCAATTGAAAAAGGAACGGCTACTATTGTATCCGTTAAGGAAAGTCGTGACGTGTTACATTGAATTCTATTCTAGAGTAGTTTAATAACCGAAGATAATGAAAAACAACCCAATTACATTTCAGTTTATTTCTGAGCCGTCTGACGTCAACTACGGCGGGAACGTACACGGTGGTAGTGTAATGAAATGGATCGATCAAGCAGGTTACGCTTGTGCGAGCACATGGAGTGGAAGCTACTCAGTAACCGTTTACGTTGGTGGGATTCGATTCTATCAGCCGATTAAAATCGGCGACATTGTAAAAGTTGAAGCCCATGTGATCTACACGGGTTCTACCAGTATGCACATCGCAATAAACGTGTATTCCAGAGATCTAAAGAAGAAGAATTTTGAAAAGCGGACACATTGTATTATCGTATTCGTCGCTATAGATGAAAACGGGAAAGCGATCATGGTTCCTAAATGGCAGCCCAAAACAGCTGAAGAACTGCGTCAGGAACGATATGCGATCCGTTTGATGGAACTGCGAAAACAAATTGAAAACGAAATGAAACCTTTTCTTTGATTATTTAGCAACTCGCCTTTTTGAAATAGTTAATTATGCATTGGGATCCAGAATTATACGATACCTATAAAGAGCTTCGTTCTAAGCCATTCTTTGACTTAACGAATCTGATAAAATTTGAGCATGTAAAAAACGTAATTGATTTAGGATGTGGTACTGGTCAGCAAATTTCTATCTTAGCACAGCAATATGAACAGATTCGTTTTTTGGGGATAGATTCTTCTGAAGAAATGCTCGCGAAATCGAAATCATTTCTACGGGAAAACCTAGTTTTCCGTTTGTGTCCAATTGAAAGGATGTTAGATGATCAGGAAAAATGGGACGTAATTGTCAGCAATGCGGCACTACAGTGGCTAGAGAACCATGATCAGCTGTTTCCACGTCTACTCAATTTGTTGTCTGAAAACGGGCAAATTGCCGTACAGATGCCTGTTCAGCAAGAGAATATACTGAATCAAATCTTAGCCGACCTAGCTGATGAAGCTCCTTATTGTTTTCAGTTAAGGCATATGCAACAAAGGTCACCCGTCTTGTCCATGGATGACTATGCAAAAATTCTATTCCATCACGGAATGCAAAATATACATCTTTCTATAAAGGTGTATCCAATGATAGCAAATAAAACGGAAGATTTATTTCAATTTATTGCTGGAACAGCGTTACGCCCCTATTTGAATAAATTAAGAGAAGAAGACAGACCAAATTTTATCAAGGCGTATAAATTAAAGATCAATAAACATTTTGGATGTTATCCTGCGATTTATGCGTTTAAGCGTATGTTGCTATATGGTTGCAAGACAAAGCCAGATGTACATTAACTTCATAAAAATGTTGTTTATTTGTTGGTTCTGAACGAGCCTTTCTCCAGGCTGTTTTTAAACAGGAATGTCCCGACGGTTTAGTCCCATAGCCGGTCCAATTCATTGCAACTGACCACGCATGCATTGATTTCGTTTCAGCTACGATAACAATTTTGATGAATCGATGTGCATGTTAGTTGATTCCGATATGGATGGAGAATTGGTCGAGTCCTCTCTATTTATTGTTTGAGCAGGCCGATAGTAGGCTCACTGACCAAAAAAACTAAAAAAGTAAGATGGATTTTACGTATTCGTAAGATTTTGAAAAATTTATAAAACGATTAGTAAAAGTTCTTTATCTGCCTAGTTACTTTTACGAGGTGAGTGACTAGGCAAACATACCCAAAAATACAAATTTTTGAACATGAATGCGGCAGACCTCCATGAAAGAGGTCTGTTACGAAGAAGCAGGAAATTTATAGCATCATGCGATGTCACTATTTCACGAATTAAAGTGCTGTTCACGAGATTTTAATTCTTTTTTTATAGCACCGATTTTCTTGTAATTCATCAGGACGATGGGCGATAAAGCCAATGGCACAGCGAGCAGCGGGCTAGACCCGTTTATGATCCATGTATACGTCGTAAGACCTAAAAGGAGTGTTAGCATGCCCAGCAGAATGCTTGTTAAGACTGATATCGATTTTTTGCTTTTGAGCAATTCTTCTGTACTCAATTGATGCAAGCCCTTATTTTTCTCCATATGTTTTGTTATACGATAGTTATAATCGTTCATGCTAATATATTAATGCTCAGTAGAAAAAACAAAAAAACGTCAATATATCTCTTTTTTATGTGAAATTATTCTTCGTTATTGCAACTGGCAAAGGCCAAACCGTGGCAAACTCGCCATCAAGAGGCGAAGGATTTTATGTGTCAAAAAACAGTCTACAATTGGATTCCTGTGAACGAATTGAAAAAATGTAGCGATTATACTACAAAAAAAATAAATAAATACCGGTAGCTTCGAGTCTGCATTTATATCTAATGTAGTAGCTATCGAAGAGCAGGGCCCCAATCCCTGCTCTTCTTCTTTTTTAAGGAACCAAGATGCTCAAAGTTCACCCCTGTTAAAATAGGAATATGGAATACGAAATACAGATATTGGATACGAAAATCGGGAACCAGTAAAAAACGCTTACGTAATTTCTTTTAGGCCTACCGTTATCAAAATGCGTAAAATTAGGATAGACACGACTAGTATGCTATATTGACCAAAGATTCGTTTATTATTTCCTGATATAAAAACTTTTAGACCAATCGTCCGTTTCTATACAAATACATTTGTGATGATAAAAGCGCTTACAGATCTCCCCAATACATTGGTCGGCTTCGAAGCCACGGGGGAAGTTACGGCCGACGACTTTAAACAAGTGGTTATGCCTGCTGTGCATTCGTTTATTAGAATTCATGGTAAAATAAATTATTTACTCTTACTAAATACCGACATACAACTTTTCTCCGCCGGAGCATGGATCCAAGATATTTGGATGGGCATTAAAGATCTCGGTAAATGGAACCGAGCAGCGATCGTTTCCGATAGCGAAACAATTCGTAAAGTGACAGAAGTATTTACGAAAGTTATGCCTGGAGAATTTAAAGTGTTTCCGCATGACCGGTATGAGGAAGCGGTAAAGTGGGCAAGCGAAGCGATAGATTTACGGTAACAGTCAACAGAGGAAGCGTATAACCATTTTAATACTCGAGGTCGATTTAGATTAAACTGATGGTTTCTTCGCAATCAAACTGACCACTAGTAGAGGTGACCGGAAAGCGCACCATACACTTTTTTGAGATTACACTTCATTAGCTACTCGAGCGAACTTATTTCTGTATTCGATAGGCGTCAATCCCGTTATTTTCCGAAAAATGTCTCTAAAGGCTTTGGTATCCGTATAGCCTACATCATACATAACTTCCGAGACATTCTTTCTAGAAGCTTCGAAAAATTTTTTGGCAGCTTCAATGCGCACGCGCTGTATATACTCAATAGGCGTATTGTTGGTCGCTTCCTTAAACCTCCGTTCGAATGTTCTTCGCCCGATATGAACGTAATTGGATAAATCTTCTACCGTGATCCGATCTTCATAATTCTTTTCAATATAGTCTTGTACTTTCTGCATATCACGATCCCCATGGTTACGCTGTCCTCGAAAGATCGCAAATTGCGACTGGCTATCCCTGCTAATATCCAAAGCGAAATATTTAGAAATCATAACAGCAGTTTCACGATCCGAAAACTTCTCCACTAAATACAAGATCAGATTCCATAAACTGCTCGCTCCGCCACTGCTGTAGATGTTTTCGTGTTCGGTGATGATGGCACCGTCTTCTACATCAATATGTGGATATTTTGCTCTGAACTCGTTGATATAAGCCCAATGTGTAGAGCATTTCTTGCCATCTAATAAACCTGTTTCTGCAAGTAAAAAAGCACCAATACATAAACTAGCGAGACTTGCGCCTTGATCGTACAAACGCCGAAAACAGGGTATGGCTTCGGCATTCGCTTGTATACCAGCGTTCATGTCGCCAAAAGTTGGAGGAATAATTAGTAGATCAGTTCGTTTAACGTCGCGAAGCAATCGATTGGTTTTTATCGTGTATTCACCATTATTGGCCGGTACGTAGGAATGTAGCCCTACATATTCCACTTGGAATACCGGCTTTTTTCCGAACGTTGTCAAGAATTCATTCGCGGTATGGAATGTCCTGAATGCGGGTGTAATAGCTTCTATTGTGCCATATTGTGGAACAAAAACCGAAATCTGCATATCTTGTTATTTTGTAATGTAAAGATACATATAGTTTTTGTCGTAATCCACCCCTATAGTTGACGTTTTTACAACAGCCGGTTTTTGCGAAACTGTAGCAACTTTGTAATATCATTATAAACAAAACGAAAAGACAATGGCAACACAAACAAAAATGAAGGTAGAAGCAAAGGTAAATGCTCCCGTCGAAAAAGTATGGCAAGCTTGGAATACACCAACTGATATCATGAAATGGAATACGCCTGATCCGAGCTGGCATTGTCCCAGCAGCGAAAACGATTTACGATTGAACGGTTCTTTTAAAAATAGGATGGAAGCAAAAGACGGAAGTTTCGGCTTTGACTTCGAGGGCGTCTATAGTGAAGTGGATCTTCATAAAAAAATTGCGTATAGCATGGCTGATGGCAGAGCTGTGGTGACGGTTTTCGAAAATGACGGAGTTCATACGTCAATTACCACACACTTTGATCCGGAAACCGAAAACGACCCGGAATTTCAACGCCAAGGTTGGCAAGCTATATTGGACAGCTTTGTCAGGTATGTTACTTCTGAGAACCATTGAAATAATTAAATTAACGCGTCAGCTGTCGCACATCAGTCCAATCATGAAAAATATACAAATAAATGTAGGCCTATGCCTCGTCCTAACCTCTTTAATTACATTATCCTGTCAATCGGCGGACACGAAGAAACCGATGGACACAATAGAAAAAGAAGATAGTTCTCGAAAAGCTCTTAGCCTCCAACCCGCTGAGAAGGGGTATGCCGATGTCAACGGGATAGAGATGTATTTTGAAGTGCATGGAGATGGCGATCCTATCGTACTCATACACGGTTCATTTATGACCATACCATTGAATTGGTCCGCGCTCATTCCGCGTCTCGCACAGGATAGAAAGGTAATTGTAGCAGAAATGCAAGGACATGGGCGAACAGAAGATAGTCAGAGAACATTCAGTTACGAGCATATGGCAGACGACATATCCGCACTTTTGAAACACATAAAGGTCGATAGTGCCGATATATTAGGCTACAGTATGGGTGGAGGCGTTGCTTTTCAGATGGCAATCCGACACCCGAAGCAGGTACGTAAACTTGTTGTTCTATCTGGAACCTATGCGCACGACGGGTGGTGGCCCGATGTCGAAGCCAGTTTTAAGCACATAAATCCAAAAATGTTTGATGGAACTCCTATACGAGCACAATACGATAGTCTCCGTAAAACGCCAGAGCATTTTCCGGAATTTGTGAAAAAAGTGATACAGATAGATTTGGAACCCTACGATTGGAGCAAAGAAGCTGTCGAAATAAAGGCGCCTATTTTATACATAATCGGTGACGCCGACGGAGTGAGGTATGAACATGCGCTTTCACTATTCAAGGCGAAGGGGGGCGGTAAGATGGGCGATTTGCATGGGCTTCCGGCATCTCAGCTTGCGATTATTCCCGGAACGACACATATAGGAATGATGCATCGAGCAGATTTATTAATACCAATGATATCCGAATTTTTAGAAAGCACCGGCAAAAAGGACATACCAACATTTTAATCATTAAAAATATGTATACCATGAAAAAAAATAAAATAATCTTTTGGGTGGCTACAGTTATCCTTATTCTATGGGAAGGGGTCATGCCACTAGCAACCATGTTGTTCGCTCCACAGTTCGTCAATGCGGGAACGAAACCGCTCGGCTATCCTGACTATTTTGCATATACGCTGATTATTTGCAAAGTACTCGGCGTTATAGCGATTTCACTTCCGAGTCTTCCTAACAGGATAAAGGAGTGGGCCTACGCCGGCCTGACATTTAATCTGATCTTCGCGTTTATTAGTCACGCCTGTGTAGATAAGAATATCGGATTCATGGTTATGCCGCTTGTCGTACTAGGTATTTTGATACTGTCTTACCGTTACCGTGACTATGCCGCTGTTCAAAACGACAAAAAACATCCGAATGCAGATCTGATTGATCCTGCCGGTACTCTTTAAGTTCAGAAGAGGCTCACCGTAATAGATATGGAATAATAGACAATTTTTACATCAATCAAATAAACTATGAAAACTAACAGCGTTTCTTTACATCGAATTTTAACGGCAAGCCCGGAAAAGGTATTTCGCGCTTTCTCCGATCCCGTAGCACATGCAAATTGGCTACCACCTTATGGCTTTGTTTGTACCGTCCAAGAAATGAACTTTCAGGTCGGCGGAACTTTTAAGATGACTTTTATCAATTTCAGCACCGGAAACAGTCACTCCTTTGGAGGTGAATATCTGGATATAAAAAGCAACCAGTTCGTCAAATACATCGATCGGTTCGACGATCCCAATTTGCCGGGCGAAATGATAACGACAGTGTCGTTATCAAGGGTCTCGTGTGGTACCGAGCTTAATATTGAGCAATCGGGTATCCCAGAAGCTATCCCGGCCGAAATGTGTTATTTAGGATGGCAGGAGTCTCTAGATAAGCTGAAAAAATTAGTGGAACCGGAGATACCCGATGCATAATGTACAGGCGATGTTAGCTCAACAGCGCACCAAATTAATGAGTGGGATTTTTATTACGTTTTCCGGCAATTGTAAACAGGCACTTATGTTTTACCAAGCTTGTTTTGGAGGAGAAGTACAGATTGAATCTCTGGAATCTCCCTTACAAGGCTATTCAGAAATTCCCGTTATTAGCGGATCACTTTTATCGGACCGGATTACCATTCATGGATCCGACTTGGTACATAACGAAGGCCGGCAAATAGGGAATTATATGTCGATTTTTCTTCCCTGCAGAGATGATTTGGAGCGGAATGCCATCATCGCCAGGCTAGCACCGGAATATGTTGGAATACGAGCTGATGAAGGATTAGCACTCGTGGAAGTGACGGATCCCTTCGATGTGCGATGGGTTTTGGGAATTTAACGGGAAGGCGCTACCGATAGTGCCTTCCCAATTACTATATGGAGGCCGACTTACTGTACAAGTTTGTGCGCGGAATAAACTATTTCATGTTTCTGTTGTTCTCTCCAATAAAAGCTGGTAATTATGGATTTAAATAGGTCATTTCAATATACACATGATGGGAGAACAATACAATTTACAGCAACCTACAACCTGCAACTGCATAATTTTTCGATTGTAGAGGATGGATGCAGCCCATACACACTAAGTTACCATCCCACGACTAAGAGTTGGACAACTTCCTCAGGGTCGGAACCGTCGATACCCATTGCTACGTTGGCGGATCTCGTACAACGTAATTTTGGAGTTTTTGTATAAGTGTAGCGGTACAAATCTATCCAAGCGGATCAATACGCGAGACAGAATAACTTTTTTTGTTAGACCGGACGAAGAAAGAAGCACTCCGCTGTCATAAACCTTCGTCTGCTACAAACGTATTGAACCTTCCGTGACCAACGTCACAATCTGTACCCCACATAATTTAACGTTTACAATAGTTTAGCGCTTGGGAGCCGAATAAGGCTTCCAAGTTTTTTCGGAAGTCCTTAGCCGATTTGGTTGCTCAGATCTTGGCCCGCCGAATATCCTCTTCATATTCGTTCGCTTGTTTTGATGTCTACAGACCCCTGGGCGTAGACAAACATCGGCGTGCCAACAATGGATTCACGAATTCTTGATTTCCCAAAAAGCTTCTGATGTAAATTGGAAGAATGAATAGACGGTCGTCGACTATATGTTGGAGCGTGCCTATCTACTGTTTGGAAACAAATCGGTAGATGAAGTTAGCCAGACAAAACGTGTGCGTAAGGGTTTCATAGCGCGAATAATTACAGATGCATGTTCAACCACGCATTGTTGCAGGGAGGTGGACAGTATTATGAGAGGCTGGAGGAAATCCCGGCGCGGTACTGGTTGTTCACGGTACAGCAGACACGATTTGACATATAAAACACACGGATTAATCGCTTTCGGCCATACGAGGATCGAAAGTACTTAATTTAGGAGGAACTAGACATGAATTGCATGTCGATGATTAGAAAGTGATCATCTGCGCGGTAACCGTATTTTTTCCGCATCGAATGATCGAGAAAAATGATTAAATTAGACTTGAAAACATGAAGAAATGAATACCAGCGCAGATATCTTCTATCCAAAAACAAAGTCAGCGTGGCGAACATGGCTGATTGAAAATCACGAGAAAAAAAATGCGATATGGGTCGTATTGTTTAAAAAAAAATCGAATCAACCCACTATTTCCTGGAGCGACGCGGTGGAGGAGGCTTTGTGTTTCGGTTGGATTGACAGCATAAAAAAAACAGTGGATGAAGATCGATCCATTCAATTTTTCAGCAAACGCAAACCCAAGGGGACATGGTCAAAAATCAATAAGCAACGTATACAGCAACTTATGGAGACTGGCAGAATGTTTCCTGCCGGTTTGGCCAGCGTTGAAACGGCGAAGCAGAATGGTAGCTGGTCCATCTTGGATGATGTGGAAGAACTGATCGTACCTCCAGATCTGGAAGGGGCACTGAAAAAGAGCGGCGAAGCCGAAGCCTATTTTTTAAGTCAGAGCCGCAGCAAGCGAAAGATGCTGCTGCATTGGGTAATATTGGCCAAGCGGCCGGAGACGAGACGTAAGAGAGTCGACGAAATTGCAAATTGTGCCGCCGAAGGCAAATTGCCGCGCGGCTTTTAATCTAAAAACTAGTTAAATCAAAACGGAAAGTCTATCAAATATATTCAATTGCACCAAGATGCAATTCCTTGATGGGTGTATCATCTAGGCATCATGCTGATTGTGTTTATGTTGTGCTTTTTTTTCTGAACGAATATTTAGAAATTCGACCAAGACAGAAAATGCCATCGCAAAATAGATATATCCTTTTGGAATGTGCTGATCAAAGGCCTCAGCAGTCAACGAAACACCAATGAGTAATAAAAACGCTAAGGCCAACATCTTAACAGAGGGATAATGATTGACAAAATTACTGATGGGTTCCGCTGAAATCATCATAATCCCAACAGCAACAATAACGGCAGCGATCATTACCCCGATATAATCGACCATGCCTACTGCCGTAATAACCGAATCAAGCGAAAAGACGAGATCCAATATCAGGATTTGTGTGATAACATGAGTAAAAGTGATCCGTTTAAGTCGCATACCCTCAACCTCCGCATGCCCCTCCACACGGTGATGTATCTCCGTTGTGGATTTATAAATAAGAAAAAGTCCGCCGAAAAATAAAATGAGATCACGGCCAGAAAGCGATAGATACCGAACGATATTTGGATTGTCGATGTTTAGCCAGCCAGCAATATCGATCAATGTAGTAGTTAGACCCATAACCCACTTTATCGAGAACAAAAGGCCGACCCGCATAATCAAAGCAAGAGCTAAGCCCACTTGTCGAGCTTTCTTCTGTTGTTCTAACGGAAGTTTATTGCTTTGTATCGAAATAAATACGATGTTGTCAATACCTAGTACAATTTCTAAAATTGTAAGGGTAAAAAAAGATATCCAAATCTGTGGGTCGGCGATCCATTCCATATAATTCCTTTAGCGTCTTAGTTAAAAATCTAACGGGTTCGTTGCGTATATCATCCTGTGAACACCTATGAACAAATATTGTTTTGTGTATCGTGCTGTGGTCGAAAAATTGTTGTTTGCATTATATTATTTTATCTTTGTTGTCAAGATACTTTTTTATAAAGATTATGAGTACGCCAAATAAAATTACAATCTTGAGACGCTTGAGTCAGCAACTTGCATATACAACACTGCAAATGCATGAGCATATTGGTCGGTCGATTGGCCTTTCTGGAACTGACCATAAGTACTTGGGTTTATTTGTTCAAAAGGGTAAAATGACGGCCGGAGAGCTTGCATTATTAACCGGTTTAACATCAGGTGCTGTAACTGCTTTAATAGACCGGTTTGAAAACAAAAAGCTGATTAAACGGAAAGCGGATAAAAAAGACAGAAGAAAAGTCAATTTAATACCTGATAAGGAGAAGATAGTCGCACTGCTTACGCCAGTTTATAAAGACTTTCAAGATGCCACGGATGCATTAATAGCTTCATTATCGGAGACAGAACAAAACGTACTGGAATCTTATTTCAAAGGGTATATCAAATTGATGGAGGACAGCATGCGTATGGAAAGGGAGGAGGTCGGAAATATTTCCGGCGACCGCTTTTATCACGGTACAAAAGCCGATTTACAGATTGGCGACTACCTGACTGCTGGTTTTAAATCAAACTACCATCCTGAGGTTGTAATGAACCATGTCTATTTTACGGCATTGATAAACGGGGCAGGGCTGGCTGCCGAATTGGCTCCGGGCGACAAACCACCTCGAGTGTACATTGTGGAGCCAACAGGGAATTTTGAAGATGATCCGAATGTGACGGATAAAAAATTTCCCGGTAATCCCACACGTTCCTATCGGAGCAAAGAACCGTTGAAAATAACAGGGGAAGTCGTCGATTGGATAAGGCTTACCCCCACTGAATTGCAAGAATGGCGAAACAAGATTTCCGCATTGAAAAATAATTCGCAGGCTGAGATTATCAATTGATTAGTATAGGAGTAAGAGCAGGGGGTCATGTAAAAAACAGATGAGAAAGCGTGTGAAATTTTGGGTGCCTAGAAACGCAAACGGCTTCCAATGCATTAGGATGATGGTAAACCGTTTCATCCTGGTTTATCAGCTTGACGTTAAAAAATACTAAATCCGTAGCATGAACACAGGTTTATCAAGGCCATTTTACTATATTGTACGCGGTAACTAAACATGAGACATATGAAATGCCCAAATTGTAATGAAACATTATTGATGACGGAACGCCAAAATGTAGAGATTGATTACTGTCCAAGTTGTAGAGGCGTTTGGTTGGACAAAGGAGAGTTGGATAAGTTGTTGGAACACGCAGCAGGGCAACGTGCAGATAACGGATATGCAGTCGACAGAGAGATGGGGCGAAATAAGCATGCTCATGAAGATAGCGCGTACATCGACAGACATGATAGAGAGAGGGAACATTACGCGGATAAAAATAAATATCCGCACGGACGTAGGAAAAAATCTTTTTTATCGGATTTCTTTGATTTTGATTAGACGAAATAAAGGATTCAATAGCGCTTCATACTGCTCTATTAGGGCCTAGATGGTCTCAAACATTTTGCCTGGGATGGAGGTGCTTTCCAACCCATTCGAACACTTTTGAACAATAAAAAGTAAACGTCATCTTTTTCTTTTTCGAAATGCTGCAAAGGTTGCCGTTAAACGTATTCCCATTTCTTTACAGATTTATGGGTTTCATTTGTATTTTAATCATCGCATTTGATGGATATTTTAATTGAATTTTTAAATAATCTCAGCGATCCTGACTGGATCGTTGCCCACGGTGGGCTGTATCTATTGTTATTTATCATATTTGCGGAGACGGGTATACTGATTGGTTTTTTTCTTCCTGGAGACCCAATTTTGTTCATTGCCGGGATGATAGTCTCCAATATGACACTTGCATCGGCAGAGCAGACGTCGACCTTGTTGTATTGGATATTGTTCATTTCCATTGCCGCAATCCTCGGAAACTTTGTGGGATATTGGTGTGGAAAGCTTTTTGGTAAACGTATCATGCGCATGAAAGATACATGGTTCTTCAAAAAGGATTACATCTTGAAAGCGCAAGAATTTTATGGTAAGCGCGGGGGAGGCGCAATCGTTCTTGCTAGGTTTCTTCCGATTGTACGTACTTTTGCTCCGATAGTGGCTGGTATCGTAGGTATGAGTTTTCGAAAATTTGTAACCTACAATATTTTGGGTGCATTTATATGGGTAGGAAGCTTAATGACGTTAGGCTACTTATTAGGAGAAATGCCTTGGGTCCAACGTAATCTAGAGGTAGTCATTTTGTGTATTGTATTCGCAGCGACGGCTCCAGTGCTATTAAAGACATTCGCCGGCAAACGAAAAGATTCTACACATATATCGGATGCCAATACGTAACGTATCTGCATACGTACGGAAGATACAAGCCGCAGCAGCGAGCTACGATTTGCGCATGTTGGCACGTTTCTAAACGTGCATATGCGCGTGAGGATGCACCATGTTGCGTAAGATAATAGTTGAACTGCAGACGATTGTGTGCATCTCCGAAAATTGTACATTTTGTACCGTCTATGTCGCTTTCAGAAAGGTGCGGATGAAAAATAAAGTGCGCCATGAACCGCACACCACCCAACAGACTCTGTGTAACGAAAACCTTCAGAGGGTATACATAATCTGGCGGTTGGTATGATCAATACTGCCTGACAATTTTTAGTCTTTTTCGACAGGGAGAACTTGGAAACTGTCATACTACAAACATGAAACCGGAAGAGTTACGCTTTGTGCAAAAATATATCTATCTTTGCATCAATTTATTTATTTTTTATTTATTAAATCGCCATGAAAGAAGGCATTGTAAAATTTTTTAACGAAACAAAAGGTTTCGGGTTTATTACTCCAAATGACGGTGGTCGTGAAGTTTTTGTTCATGTTTCCGGACTTAAACAGAACATTCGTGAAAATGATCACGTATCGTTTGAGGTAGAAGAAGGAAAGAAAGGTCCTAATGCAGTAAATGTTAAGTTGATCTAAAAATTACTCTTGCATATATTGTAAAAGCCGTCCCAAAAGGGGCGGTTTTTTCGTTTCCACTGTCGATGTCGCGCAGGGTATAGCCGTAGCATGTAGCGGCCGATAAAACTAAAAACTTTTTCGCAAGTCTGTTGTCCTTTGCACATAGGCGTCGTTTGTTAAACAGAACAATCGCTTATTCTCCCAATAAAAAACGAGGAAATGAAACAGTCTCCCAAAAGAAGCTATAAACGAAAAGGTAGTGATCGTAACAACGACAGTCCTACCGATAAAAAACTAAAGGGAAATCCTGTCGAGCAAATAGAAGCGCGTGTAAAGCAGCGCGCATCCCCCGTACATCCACATACCAGCGATTGGATGAAAAGTGTAAAAAATGCTCCAAAACAAGCTTTTTATGATCGTGTTGAACCGATGCTAGCAACCTTGGTTGATCAACCTTTTGATCATGCCGATTGGATATATGAAGTGAAATGGGATGGTTACAGGGCGTTGGCCTTCGTGAATAAAACCGATGTGCAGTTGAAATCCCGAAACGACAAGAGCTTCAACGAAAAATTTTATCCTGTTTATGAAGAATTGAAAAGACTTAAATTGGAAGCGGTGTTGGATGGAGAGGTGGTTGTACTCGATCCGAACGGTCAAGCCAACTTCGCCTCTCTGCAAAAGTGGCGGAGTGAAGCGGATGGGGAGTTAGTCTACTATGTTTTTGATCTCCTGTGGTATAAAGGAAAAGATCTGAAAGATTTATCATTAGCACTACGTAAAGAAATACTGAATCAGATACTACCCGATAGTAATATCATTATTTATAGCGAACACTTCGAGACATCAGGTATAGAATTTTTAAAAACGGCAAGGACACTCGGCCTTGAAGGTATTATGGCTAAACGTAAAGACAGCAATTATCAAATACACAACCGCACAAAGGACTGGTTAAAAATTAAAGCGAGCAGGAGACAAGAAGTCGTAATTGGTGGATACACGCTGAATGAAGACTCCAAAAAGCCGTTTAGTAGTCTTCTGGTTGGGGTTTTTGACGAACAAAATAAGCTGATCTACAGCGGTAAGATAGGCACAGGGTTCACGATGGCGATGCAAAAAGATCTGAAGACCTTATTCAAACCATTAATTACGGCAAAATCTCCCTTTTTCAAGGAGCCTGACGTTAACCAACCGTCCCGATTTCGTCCAGACCCACCGCGGGCAGCAGTCACTTGGCTAAAACCGGAGTTGGTCTGTGAGGTTAATTACGCAGAACTCACCAAAGACGGAATCATGAGACATCCATCTTTTGAAGGGATGAGAAGCGACAAGAAGGCGACAGCGGTCGTCTTGGAGAAAGAAAAACGTGTGGCCGAGGTGGTGGAGCAGACCGACGGACATGTCCTAAAACCTCGGCCAAAACCTATCCGAAAAACCTTACTTAACCCAACAGAGAAAACACAAGTTAAGCGCGTTAATAAGCAAGAGCTAAAGTTTACCAACTTAACAAAGATGTTTTGGCCCGAGCAAGGGATAACGAAAGGTGATTTGATTAATTTTTATTATCAAATGGCTCCGTATATATTGCCGTACTTAAAAGATAGGCCGCAGAGTATGAACCGATTCCCCGACGGTATCCACGGAGAAAGTTTTTATTACAAAGACGTGACGGGCAGGGCGCCGAAATGGGTGGACACATTCCGCTATATAAGCGATACCGACGATCGCGAACGACACTATCTCGTCGGGAAAGACGAGGCCACATTACTCTATATGGCGAACCTTGGCTGTATCGAAATGAATCCTTGGAACAGCACCGTAAAAAAGCCTGATTATCCAAGCTTTTGCATTATTGATCTTGATCCCGATAAAAATTCCTTTGATCAGGTAATTGAAGCAGCACAGGTAACAAAACACGTCTTGGATGAAATGGGTGTCCCCTGTTACTGTAAAACGAGTGGCTCGACTGGACTGCATATCTACATCCCTCTTGGGCAGAAGTATACATATGAACAGTCTAAGGAATTCGCTCGCTTGATCGTCACGTTAGTACATCAGCAGATTCCAGCGTTTACCAGTTTAGAACGTACGATTAAGGATCGTCGCGGAAAGATGTATTTAGATTTCTTGCAGAATAGACCACATGCTACGATCGCTTCTGTATATTCGGTGCGGCCAAAGCAGGGAGCAACCGTGTCTATGCCCCTACATTGGGATGAAGTAAAGATAGGCTTGAAGATGCAGGACTTCCATATCTTTAATGCAGTGGAACGGGTACGTAGTGAAGGCGATCTCTTCAAACCAGTACTTGGCACAGGGATCGACCTAAAAAAAATAGTAGAGAAATATGCTAGTACCTTATAGAGAATCGAAAGGGGCTGCGCGATATAAGGAACGTGGTTCGTATACTGAATTTAAGGTCAGAGAGCAGGGCACGTTACCTGCTCTTTTTGGGCTGAAGCCTTTGGAATATACTAGAATTCCTCCGATACTGTACCGAAGGAATCCCAAAAAGTAACAATTAAAAATTTGTCAGATACATATAAGACATTGTCACGATCAATTGGTTTAAAGATCGGAGTAGATAGAAAGGAGCAATCCTGCGCCAAGATGGAACACCTGAACCATCCGTGGTGTAGTCGACGAAGAACACACTACAGACCGAGGGGAGAGCAAAAACGTCTAAGGGCTAATCCACAGAATAAGCGGATGTGTGAATTTTCAAACGACTTGCTCGTTTCGTTGTTTTCTTTAAGACGACGCATTCGTACGAAAACAGCGTAAAAACGTAATCTTTCAAACTTAGACAAATGATTAAATTCGAAAAACAGCGGATAGCAGCTATCGGGGCATTACTACGAGCGAGAGAGGAACGTGTTTCTGTCGCGGAGAGCGTGACTGCTGGTGTAGTGCAGTGCGCATTTTCGCAGATGGAAGGTGCCTCTGATTTTTTCGCGGGTGGAGTCACCGCATATACGATCGACGAAAAAGTACAGATCTTGGGCGTAGAGCGGCCTTTAGCCGAGGAATGTAACTGTGTATCTAGAGAGGTCACCGAGCAAATGGCGGTAGGAGTTGCAAAGCTGTTTAAAAAAACGAGCTGGGCGATAGCGACCACAGGATATGCAACAGTCGTCGACGAATCGGAGGGACAGCTTTATGCCTTTTACGTGATTGTACATCAGGGTAAGGTCCTACACTCGGAGCGTGTCGTTCTTCCTCTGGGAACTTCACCGGAAGAAGCACAATATCGCTACGCTGTCATGGCTCTGGACAGCTTTCACGAATCTTTGAAACATACAGCGCGGAAGATCTTTTAAAAGTAGCCCTATACATTTCGATACTTGTAGTTGATTCGCTACATGAAATACCGTCGAAAGATTTTATTTTTGGTTCAATACATATAGTTTAATGTAGAATCGATGTACGAGTAGAGGCATAGCCTCTACTCTCTTTTTGAAATCCCTTTTCCAACATGGCTGACACAAATAATCAATAAATTGATCGGTTTTTATTATTTATTCGCTGCCTAAGCTTGTATACTTGTTTGATCCGTTTGCGCAGTAGGACGCCGTCACCGCGCCTTTTGGTCATCTCTTTATCTACGAAATAAACCGACTATGAAAAGACGAACGTTTTTGCAAGCCCTGAATCTAGGTATAGTTTCAACTGCCTTTGTTGGTACAAAAAGCTATGGTTTCTCTTCGCTATTGGAAAATCCGGCCAATCAAGAGCTAGCGTACCACCGAATTCAACATATTGATTTTTCAACCGTGCAGTTGCGCTATCCCAGACTGGTCGGTAAAAATGCCCGCCTTGATTTACACGGCTACGGCCCGAACGTAGAAATTTGTCGTTTAACTACCGATAAAGGTGCTACCGGTTGGGCATCGTTGCGGGGATCCAAACGCGAAGCAGAACAGTTGATTGGCGAGCTACGGGATAAAAAAGTATCGGACTTGTTTGCGACGGAGGCGGGAACGTTACAAGCACGACATATCCCCTTTGACATAGCATTGCACGATTTGGCTGGAGTCATCCTGCAGAAACCAGTATATAGCATGCTAGGGCGTGAAAAGCCTTTTATCACCGATTATTATAGCGGCATGATCTACTTTGACGACCTCGAACCTGCTAGCCAGCCGGGCGGAATCGATCGCATTTTGGAAGAATGTGAGTACGATTACGGGGTTGGATATAGGCAGTTTAAACTAAAAATTGGCCGCGGACACCGATGGATGCCATTCAAACAGGGATTGCAGCGTGATATTGACGTCACCAACGCGGTTGCGAAGGCGTTTCCTGATTGTCAGATTTTGGTAGATGGCAATAACGGGTTTTCAGTAGATCAGTTTATTCAATATCTTCGAGGCATTCCTTCTGTTTCGTTGTTTTGGATTGAGGAACCATTCCACGAAACAGTAGCCGACTACCAAAAATTGCGCGACTTTGTACGGAGTGCGGGAATAAAAACATTGTTAGCAGATGGAGAGGCCGATCCAGACCCCAAATTGTTACGCGAGTTGATTAGTAGAAAATTACTGGATGTGCATCTGACGGACATCGAAGGACTCGGATTTACAAATTGGCGTCAATTGATGCCAGAATTAAAAACAATGGGTGCACAAGCATCGCCCCATGCATGGGGATCGTTGTTAAAAACGAATTATACGGCCCATCTCGCCGGTGGACTAGGAAATACGGTAACTATTGAAGGAGTGACAAGCACGTCAGATGATGTCGATTTATCGGGCTATGTGGTACAAAATGGAAAATTGATTCCCCCTTCAGCACCGGGTTTTGGCATGCCATTGTTGAAGAAAATCTGAAGCATGTAATCGTTACCGACCAGGTTTATCCCGACCTATGAATCTATTGTTGCCCAGTAGGAAACCAATCGCACGCTGTATGTTTTTGGTGCGACTAGCCGACGTTTTTAAGGAGGCTATATAGCGAATAATCTCGTTCCGCAAAGAAGGCGACAGGGATTGAAATACAGCATGCGCCTCAGGGACTTGCACCAACGCCTCCATAAAGTCGGGATCGGGATGTAAACTGCGATCCCTAGGGTCGAATGCAATGGTTAATTCCACGGTTTCTCCGATTCGTTTGGGAGAGTTCGGTAACATAACCGTGTTGATGTAGAAGCGCCAACATCCTTGATACCGGATCAATGTTTGGGTATAAGCTTTCCCATTTACTGATCCGTATACAGGAATTGGCCCTTTTGTTCGGCCAGCGTCACGAAAAAGCGACGTTAACACCGAGTCTGGTACGAAAACAAATGGGTTGATGCCTATACGTTCCAAGGTAGCCTCAAATGTGTACATTCCTGTAGCGTTGATTGAGCTAAAGTTACAATTACAAATCCAGCTCGCCAAACACTTCCTAACCGAAAGGCTGAAGGGAGGGAAACATGATTTTTTCCGCCTTTACCTTCTCGCTATACCTCATACGTTGGGGAGCAGATTTTTGTCTTTTAAAAAGCTAGAATCGAGAGCTCTTTGTTAATACTCATTCCCGTTTTATGACCGGCATAGATTGCGCTCGTAATAGACCGTAAAAAATTAGAGTTATCGCCGCATGCATATACGTGGGGCACCGTCGTTTGTTGAAATTTGTTCACTTTAATATAGCCTTGCTTGGTCAGTTGGCAACCAAGCTGTTCTGGGAGATTATCGGGAAAAGCGAAGGGTAGAGTGGCATATACTACGTTGGCCGCTATACTGCTCTGATCCCGAAATAGAATCCTGCTCACCTGTCCGTTTGTATGAGCGAACGATTCAATATGTTTTTCTATGATATTCACGCCTTTTCGTTTCAGTTTGTTGCGCTGGGCAGAAGAAAACGAGCGGTGATCTGGAGCAACAACAGTAATATCTTCGGTTAAGTTCCTTACCAATGAAAGTAGCCGAACAGCTTCTTTCCCCTCTGCAAGGACAACCGTCTTTTGTTTCCTGTATGCATACCCGTGGCAATATGGACAATCCAAAACAGATTTACCCCAACAATCTATAAAACCGGGAGTCTCGGGTAATTGGTCGACAATTCCCGTCGCGAGAACAAGCTTTTTCGTACGGAACGCCTTTTTGCGAACCGTCTTGACAATAAGTCCCTCCGATGCCGGGGTCGCTGTCTGCACTCGATCGTTCAGATAGTATATCGTTGGATAGGTTGCCAATTGGCTCTTTGCTGTTCCAATCAGCGTGGCGGGTATATCGCCATCGTGGGCCAACACATTGTGTGCTTCTCGAGCATATCGGTTGCAAGGCCGCTCGTCGTCGATAATTAGTGTATGCTGCTCAAGCCTACCCAAGGCAAGTGCGGCAGCGAGTCCGGCGTAACTGCCGCCTATGATAATAACATCGTATGTTTTCATCTTCAGTTCTTCTGTCATTGAAAGTACGCACAACGAAGACTTTCGTTTTTTATAACATGCAGAAAAACAAGATCATGCCGCCTCTAGGCGGACAGACTATTTTTTGTCTGGCATATGCGATGAATCTGAAAACATCTTTTACGGAAGCGTTACTCCTCGACGATCGAGTTATTAACATCCAAAAATCTGTTGGAAAAGGTAGTGGCTATAATCTCAACTCAGCACATAAATCGTCCAACAATTTGGGTTGGCTATCGAGAAAATAAAAAATTGAGCTTGCTTTTGTGTTGGTAAATTAATTAATAACGCATGTCCAGCATACGGCCCCATATGGAGTACTTCCAAGAATAGGGCATCATAGGGTCGGTAACACCGTAGCGTCGGGATGCGTAACTTACCCACCCGTAGAACCTAGTGCAACGGATGGCGTACAATCATGACGACATACTGGTCGATACAAAAGACATCACTGCTCCTCGATCGGCAACGACCCAATTACGGTATCGCCCTTTACGGAACGAAGATAGGTTTCAAAGGCGAGTTGCAAAGCGTCGGTTATAGCTTTCGCATGCGGATCACTAGACCCGTAGGTGCCAAGCTGTTGTTTGTCCGTTTCGCTATTACCCACCATCGCTAATACACAATGTTCACTGTCGGGTAAGAACAAACCCACACCGATGATGTCTTCTCCGTACCGAACAAACCAAGTTTCTTCAGTTTGTTCATGAACGATATTCGGAAGGCGATCTGCTTTTGCGAGATCGTCCAATGTCAGGATTTCAAAATTCATAGCCATAGATTTTATATACAGGATACGTTTATAACTGAATTTTGTTTTTATAAAACTTGTAAAGCGTGATATTCGAAAAATGAGAAAACAAATTGGACACGTATGCGTTTACGCTACGGTATCCCATGCGTGTCTGGAGGCAGACTGATACCTTATGTATAGACACATATCGTGCATTCGCGGTATGTGTACACACAACTCAAAATCGTATTATGCAGACACCTAGAAATAAAACAAATGACCATTTGGCGAATGAGCGGACTTTTTTGGCCTGGATCCGTACTAGCATCGCGGTTATGGGATTCGGCTTTTTAGTCGTTAAGTTTTCCTTATTTATCAAACAGATCGCGCTGCTGATGGGAGAGGAGCTGACGGTTCCCGCACGGGGATACTCAGGTGCGATGGGCATCGCGTTGGTCGCGGTAGGGGCCTGTACCACGCTGTTTGCCTTCGTGAGTTATAAGCAGACCAAAACGCGTATTGAAAAGGATCTTTATAATGGGTCGAGCACGTTTGTGATAGCAATAACCGTTTTTATTGTTCTGGTTAGTGGCGCACTTATTTGGTATCTTTTGGAAAATATCTCCTGATGCGTACTTCGACTTCAGGGACGGCTAAAGCAAATTTGTGCATGCATTCACATGCACAAATTTGCTACCTAACTTCGGATTTCTTTCCGCATAAATAAATAATACCCCCACGCAAAACACATGAGAGTGGCTGCTAGCAGACCGCTCACTTGGGGCCAAACGATCAGCACACTTTGTCGAAAAGAAAGAGCTGATGGAATGGCTCCGGCCATTTGCTCCATAGTGATTGGACCTAGACTCCGCACCGATGGACTTAATAATGTTGTCGTCGCATCTGTATACAACTGGCTCGGTGATAATCGCAATATATTAAGTATAAGATTGTTATAGTCAATAAATTCTTTTTCTGTAAGGTAGCTTGGGTTTGGTAAAAAAGATCGAACAAATAAGTTAACGATAATCGGGAAGAAGACTGTAAAAAATAACCATATTCCTATGGCCGTTAAAGCAGATGTGGCAGCGTGCCTGAAGCGAATGGAGACGAGAATCGAGAGGCTTAACCAAAATGCAACATATAAAATAGTCATGAACACAAAACCGATAATACGTATAAATTCTTGAACTTCAATCCGTACTCCGGTACGCCATAATCCAGCGCCCAACATCAACAATACAAGTGCTGTGAAAAGCGTACTAATTATAAGTAATGGCCCTAAAAATTTAGCCAATAAAACATTATCCCGATAAATGGGGTGGGCGAGAAGGCGCACCATCGTATTTCCATTCTGTTCACCATTGATTGCGTCGAATCCGAGCGCAATGCCTAATAAAGGCCCTAGGAAATTGAGAAAAACATGGAAAGGTGGAATCGATTGATCCGTTGTCGTTAAAAGTTTAAGATAAATAAACGACTCGCCAGAATGCTGTAAATCCGTTATAGCACTTCTTAGGTTGGACGAGGACACGTACATGGATGCGATGAAAGTGAGGATAATTAAAAAGATCAATATAGCAAAACGCCAACTTCGAATATGAGCGGCGACTTCCTTATTTATTAAGACTTCTATAGGTTTCATATATTATATATATTTATTGGTAGATACGTCGTTTATTTAAGTGCGCGTTTATTGTTGATTCGTGTGGTGGACATGCGGGACGACGAGATTGTTTTCGAAATAGCGCGTGTAAATGTCATCCAACGTATACGTTTGCCGTTGCACAGAGGTGATATCTGCTCCTAAATGCACAAGACAACGAACGATAGTGGGTGTGTCATCAGCGGTGCAACGAATTTCCAGCGATGTTCCGTGACGCTTCACCTGTTGAACACACTTAAGCTCACCTAGTGTACGTTCCCAAGTGGTCATATCTGGAGGAAGTTGCTTGAAGTTGACCGTGGTGATGTATCCTTCCTCTTGAAAAAGATTGGTCGCTAGGGTATCTACAGTTCCTTCCACCAATAAACGCCCGGAAACAAAGATACCGACACGGTCACAAATTTGCTGTACCTGCTGCAAATGATGGGACGACAACAGTACGGTTAAGCCCTGCTGCTGGCTAAGGCGTCTAATGAGCGCTAAAAACTCGGCAACTCCGGTCGGATCAATCCCAAGCGTGGGCTCATCCAATATAACAACTTCAGGCTGTTTAATAAGCACATCTGCCAATCCTAAACGTTGCTTCATGCCCCTCGAATAGGCCGCGGTTTTTTTATGCATATGATCCGCTAAACCAACTTCCGCCAGCAGTGTCTTCGCTTTACGATCCGCCTCTTCCAATTTATATCCGTTTAATCGTGCAATCAAGGTCAAGTTTTCGAGCCCAGTGAGGTTGTCATAAAAACCAACGTTGTCCGGCAGATAGCCAACTTTCCTTTTCACAGCAATGGGGTGTCGTGTCGCGTTCTCTCCGCACACGAACGCTGTGCCTGTTGTTGGTTCCGCTAATCCCAACATCATGAGAATACTTGTCGTTTTTCCCGCTCCATTCGGACCCAATAAACCAAATATCTCGCCTTTATAGATCGTGAGATTGAGTTGATCGACGGCCAGAAACGATCCATAACGTTTGCTAAGATCCGTCAGTTCAATAATAGGAATACGCATTGTTTTTCTTGTTTATAGTTTCAGAGTGTCGGCATTGCAGCCTCAATAATAGGCGATTCGAACGCTATTAATCGTAGCGTCCGCTATCGTCTTCCATACTTGCGTATTAACAGGACAATTAGACCAATGGCGCAGGCAATAACAATTACACCGATCCAACCAGATAGCAGGGATGTTTTTACGGTGAACCGAAAAGCGGTCTCCGCTTGCGTATTAACATTTTTCGATAACAGTTTTGCAGCATAATCGCCGGCTATCGTCTTTTCCGGAACGTTAAGCACGACCTGGACTTCGGTCGATTTACCAGCCTCCAAATGGGTAATTTGAGCAGGTTCGAAAGTCGACTCCCATTTGGACGGAAGCTGTGCTGACAGCTCAATATCCTGAAGGGGTAGGGTGCCCGTGTTTTTAATCAAAATTTTGACCTGTTTCCGACTGCCTGTCGTCACTTCGTCGCTAAGACGTCCCGTCGGTGTGGTAAGTTCCATGCCATACGTTCCCCGTACTACCGCCTCGAGGGCTAACGACAGGGTATCTCTAGGGGAGAGCGCTTTAATGGACAGCGGGTATTTGCCCGGTTTTGCCGAAAATGGCGCATTGATTTCGATACCGATTTCGCGGCTTTGCTCCTGTTCCATTTGTACGGAGGTCACTGTATTTCCGTCTACTCGCATGCGAACTTGCCATCCCGCTGGGATATCCGATTGGAATTCATATACGACAGGTGGTGTGTCCCCGTGAAAAAGTGTTGCATTATACCGGAATGGTTCATTGGCAGGTGCCTCCATGTTCAGTAAACGGGCTTCAAACCGCGATGGTGATTTGATTTGCGCTTGTACCGGAGTGGGTATCCCGTATCCTAGGTAAACAAAAAGCGCACACAAAATAGATGGATACAATTTAGTACTTCGTAGTAATCCTGTTAACATAATCCAATAACTAAAATTTATAAGTAAATAGAATAATAGTCTATAAAGAATGTCTTTCCAGTAATCTTACCTGTTTCCGTTTTTTTTTGCCAAAATAAAAATCGCATTTTATTTTTTCAAGATCAGGCGCAAAAAAAATAAAAAAAGCTACCTAACATCTTATGGGTACAGGCTACTTTGAAAAAAGCGTATGGCCGATGCGGTTTGGTTTTTTACCACAAAAAAAATACCTGAATTCACATTTATTTTACGTTAAATTATTTCTTGATAAAAATCGAATTTGCTGAAAAAAGTGTTTTAAACCCTATGTTTATCCCGATAGGAAAATACCTAAACCATTCCGTACTTGTCACGGCCCCTCCGTACGGTCATATCGATATCAAAATTTAACGAGTTAGCGGTGTTCTATTATAAAGCTAAAACATCGACTACAAGAAAGGAAACAGATATGGAAAGCAAACAACTGCACGCGGAATTGATGAAAAACCAGCAAATTTTACGAAATATTGCATTTAAATTTACGAAGGATCCGGAGGAAATCCAGGAATTGGTGCAAGACGCACTTGTCAAATCCATAAACTACGTAGACAAATTTTTTAATCACCCCAAACTGGTTGCATGGCTTTATGTCATTATAAAGAACGCATATATCAATAATTACCGAAGGCATCAAAAGCAGTATCGCTTTGAAGATCATCAAAAAGCGGCCTATAAAGGAGATGGTTGTGCAGAACCAGCGGTAGGTAATCACGCGGAGAGCAAATTTATCATGTCCGATATCAAGCGCGCCTTAAACAAGTTGCCTGCAGACTATCAGGTCCTTTTTATGCGCTATACCGAAGGTTACAAGTATCGTGAATTGTCGGAAGAGTTTGGTATGCCGGAGGGGACGATTAAAACACGTATTCATTTTATTCGTAAAACCCTTCAGAAACAACTCGCTGTTTATCGGCAAAACGATCCGCATTGTGCCGCGTAACCGAGTTGTCACAAATAGGGATGGCTTAGTGGCACACCCGCTTATAGACAGCCTTCGTGGATGTGCCTAATAATACATCGTATAAATTCTAAAGTCATGAGAAAGTTTATTCCAACATATTGGCATGCTGTTATGGATTATTTGCTAGTTTTTATATTGCTTTGTGGACCATTTATATCTGAATTTCACATGGTGGGAACGGCAGCCACCGTCAGCTTTGTCTCTGGAGCTGCGGTGGGTATCATTTCATTAATAACAGCGAATGAAGGCGGATTAATCCGCATGCTACCCATGCACATCCATCTATGGATCGATATCGGTTTAGGGGCTTTTCTGATTGCTTCTCCTTTTGTATTAGGATTTAGTGATGCGTTATACTCTTTCCATATGCTGGTAGGCTTTTTTTTGATCGGCTTGGGGTTATTTACGGCCACGCATACAAAGAGGCACCGCCCGCCTGTAAAGATCGATTAGGATTCGCTGTGCACGAAGAACCGTTTAACACATTTTAACGAATAACGATGAAACAAATGTATATCGAAGACGCATGCATAGTACCCATCGATTTCACAGCAGAATCGCTCTCCCGGGAAATCAAAGAACTACGGCCCACTGTTTATGTCCAAGGCAATGCCTTTTGCTGCTTGTTGGGTGCAGATCCGCAAACCGGTATTTTTGCATGTGGAGACACCATCGAAACAGCATTAGCCGCTTGGCAGGATGCTCTGGTTGAATATATGAAAAAGGCATTGGAAGACGATGAATTGCGGAATTACGTAAGCGACAGTTTAACAGCGTCGAATAGGGAGGTCTGGTAAGTTTGTTATTGTGATCCATTTGCGCGGTGTCAGGCGGATTTTGTTTTAAGAGGGGAATGGCTATATACAATCGAATAAGATCTCTTTCGTAAAAGCCTGCTTCCTCTATACTATAAATCGGTCTCTACATCGTTGGATACAACCATGCGGCATAAGTGCAACAACGCGGTAGCCAGCAGATCGGTCGACGAGATAGGATCTGTCGAAAAAGGAGATAAGGTGCTGTATTGTGTGGCGGCTTGATAATATAGCGAGGAATTATCTTTTGTTCAGTGCACATACATCGCCGGCCTGCTCATAGAAATGATCCGAGATTGGGGGAAGTCGTCCATTTGTCGCCGCTACGGCCTGTTTTATCGAAAAAAGTTCTGCCCTCGGCGATAAATTGAGCAAAGTACTAGACCGGCTCACGGACTGAACCACCTTTCCTTACTTATATCAAGTCCGACTCTTGGCCGACGATATTTTCTTTCTGACCGTCTCTGCGCGTTTCTTCCATGTTGAAAGATAGTCAGCTTGATAGATGGGAATACCTTTCTCGTCTAACAGTCCGAGTTTTTGTGCCAACGCCTTGGTCGTTGATTTCAACGAACGAACATCCTCGTCAGCGGCGAGTTCGGCGAGATTTGCCTCTTGATGATGCTCAATAGCCTTGGTAATGATTTTTAGTTCGGCCTGATAATTTTTCTGTTTACGAAAAATGATCATGAGACGCGAATAGGCGCGAACATTCAGTTGGTCTTGCTTAAGCGCCGCGCGATACATCTGTACCGCTTTTTTTAAGTCGCCACTTTTTTCAGCATCCGCGGCGGCATGTAGCTTAGCGTGTAGTCCTATTTTATTTGATGTCGTCATACGTTGCACGAATTACAGGTGACAAGGAGGTGATATATGTAGCTTTCATGTCAAAAAAACAGACTCCTAACGGTACCGTAGGGAGTCTGCTTCTTTAAACCTTAATGAGCAATTAGATTTTAGGATGAACGGTCGCGCCGGTAAATAGTTTTAAAAAAATAAAAAAATACAGATACAAGATGCATTTCAGGTGTTGAAGAATTGCTAAACAATAAGTATGGAAAAACTTTTATCACGTTTCCACGGTTTATGAGACGATGGCAATGTACAATTGTCTAAATTGAATATTTTTATTCCATGAACATAAAAATTATCACACCGATCAAGCTGTTCGTATTGGGCATGCTATTCGCTTGCTTGACACTTCACGCGCAGCAGGATTCCGCACGCTACGCCTACAGTACTATCATTAATCAGACCTACAAAATTGCGAGAAATGAGGACTCGCTGCAATTGGATTTGTTTATCCCCCAGGGTGCCAAACAAAAGGACGTTCCGGTGATTGTTGTCGTTCACGGTGGGGGGTGGGCATTTGGTAACAAAGATCTGGATGGCATCCCGTACACGCGGATGCTGAAACAAAAGTTGTTGCAGCAAGAAATTGCCGTAGCCAGTATCAGCTACAGCCTGGTGTCGAAAGACGTTCATTTTCCAGCGCCAATTGCTGATTGCAAGGACGCTGTTCGGTGGCTACGCGCGAACGCCAAGCAATATAACTTAGACACGACAACAATAGGTGTATGGGGAGGATCCGCAGGAGCGCACCTGGCATTGCTTATGGCCTACACCTCCGAAGCTGAATTTCCTGGTGATCCCCAGCTGAAACCATATTCCGCCCGCGTGAGTTACGTAGTCGATAACTTTGGTCCCACCGACCTAAACGAATTGTTCAAAGTGGATCTAAACGGATTTTCTACGTTTATGTTTAAGGTATTTATTAGACGTCTTTATGACATTCGTAATAAACTGACCTTAGCGATGACAGGCTACGATTTCAAAACGGATCGTGATAAGGTGATAGAAACGAATGATAGATATTCTCCGCTACGTTTCATAAACGAGCATGCGGTACCCACGTTGATTTTGCATGGGACGAAGGACAAGATCGTTTCGCTCAATCAGTCGGAAGTATTAAAGGACACCCTGGATCGTTATGATATACCGAACCAACTGATTCGCGTAGACAAAGGGGACCACGGATTTAATAAAATCGGGATGAAGAAGACAGAAGAACTCGTCAATATCACGGTCGATTTTATCCAAAGACATACTGGGAAAAATTAAAACGTGCAGGTGTTCCTTAGGAAATGACAAGTCGATCTCTCTGATGGGCAAGGGCTTTCAAAAAACAGACAAGTTACTGCAATTGGTGCATGTCCTCCACTTCCCGAATGAATGGAACTTGTGCTGGATTTATTTTTTTTATTGCTTGTTCAACCGTAAACCATTCCCAGCGGTCAACTTCAGGTACTTGCATAAGCTTGCCTGATCTCGGGGGCCATTCGAGCGTAAAGCTATTGCTTTGAAGTTTATCCATGTTGACATCCCCCTTTACCGCCCACGCCTGCACTTCTTTTCCTCCCTTTTGACGAATCGGAGATAGGATGCAAAATTCACCCGCAATGGATTGACCTGTCTCTTCTTCAAATTCACATCGGGCACGCTGAAGAGGATCTTCGCCCACATCTAATTCTCCCTTCGGGATAGACCAAGCTCCGGTGTCTTTATGTTTCCAAAACGGGCCACCGGGATGCACTAAAAAATAGAAACGGACACCGTCTTTTTCTTTGAATAACAAAATGCCTGCGCTTACTTTCATAAAGCTGATCATGAGTTAAAATGGAACATATTACAACAAGAAACAATTCATAGACCGCGCCTGTTTCGTGTTCTATCGACAATCCCTAGGGAATACCATGGTAACTTTTGTTCCTTTATGCAATTCACTGCAGAGGGAGATATGTCCTCCTAATCGGTCCATAATTCGCCTAACTAACCCCAATCCCACACCCGTACCGTCAAAAGTTGTGGCATTGGAGGCCCGAACGAAAAGGTCAAACACATGTGGAAGATGCTCCGATGGAATTCCAATCCCATTATCTTCTACTTGGTACGTAACCCAGTTCTCGTCCTGTACGCTATCTATGGCGATCTGTGGAGCTTGATGTGCCGAGGTATATTTGACGGCATTACCGATGACGTTCAGAAAAATTTGATATAATACACTTTTTTCACCGCAAATCGCATGTAACTTGCCCAGTTGGAATACACAGTTTGGATTGTTATGTACCAGTTGTGCTTCCTGGCAAAGACTGCGTATTGTTGAGGCCATTGGGGTCGGCTCTTTGGCGTATTCATACGTCTTGCTTTGACATAACTGCACGGCGTTTTGAACTAAGTTTTCGATGTCGGCAATTCCTTTTAATAGGGTTTCTCCCCATTTTTGCTGTTGTTCTGCAGAGACATCCTTTTTTTCCACCATGTATTGTACACCCATTTTTACAATGGATAATGGGTTTTTGAGATCATGTGACAAGGTGAAGGTGAGCATCTCTAATTCATTATTGAGCGAGATCAGCTCATCATGTAAGCGATCGTTCTCTTTCGATTTGTTCACAATGGTCTCGTTGATCAAGTTGTGCACGCTCAATGCATAACTAATGTCGTGTTCGTCCCAAGGTATCGCGGTGTTTCGTACGGTGCGTTCCCAAATGACAAAAGAGGGTACAGCCTCGCCCCATTCTGAACGGGGCACCGAGCTACGGGCATCTTGTTGATCAATTTGTAAAACCCGGTTTACAGATTCTTTCCGGAACCACACGAGGTAATGGTCGTCCATATCGTTGAGCTGTAGCACCATTAAACCCGCGAAGGGAATAGCGCTACTGATTTCTAGAGCCCGCTTCTCCCGAAAATTATAATCTTTCCAAAGTGGGCGCCTGGTCTGCTGTTTAAAAAGCGTAATGATTTCTTCCAATTGTGCCTCGTTAGGACTTAACCCGAAGGCCACGTTTTCACCTTGGAAATAGATGGCCACGCCATCCGCCCGCGTTAGTTTAGCCAGTGTGTGTATGTTACGGATCAACCCCGCATGAATGGTCTTGCTTTCGGAAAGTGCAGATTTAAGCTCTCGTTCCGCGTGTTTGATGTCTGCTAAATGCTCCAACCGTCGTTGCTTATTTAAGCCCGCTTGTTTGCTTGCCGCATTTTGCACGATGAAACTACATAGCTTTCGCTTTTGAAGATCGATTCTTCGTGATTCGAAATGGTGTGCGATGACGAGCCCCCAAAACCGATTATCGATGATAATCGGTAGGAATAAAGCGGATACGACCTGGATGCTACGCATGTAAAATGCATGCTCGGCCGGAAATTGCTTGAATAAGCACGGCGAGAGATCAATATGTTCGGTAGTCTCGACCATTTGTGTTTCCGCGTCTATATCCGGTGTATAGAGGTAGGCGCGGCCCATATAATGGGCCTGAATATCCGCGGACATATAAGCCTCCGAAAATTCGGTGTGAAGCAATACAGGATAAGGCGCCGTGCATGCCTCCGCGATAACTCGGCTGCCACCGGTTTCGGCGACCTGTAGAATGGCCACCTGGTGAAACCCCAAAAGTTTCTGGATCGAAAAACAAAGTGAACTCCAAGCGTCATATAAATTCTGTTCGAACAGAAAACCAATTTCATTCATTTCCGCGGCAAGTATGGCTTCGTGTTCTTGTTGTTCCCACTCCATATAAAGCCGATTCTGAAAGACATAGATGTTGATATAGTACACCCTATCCCGCAAGTTGTGTAAGATGAGTTTACGCGGTGACTGAAAAGTGGAAATTTCATGAATTGCCGTCAAGATGCGCGTTGCAGCTTCTCCGAAACACCGGCGAACAAAATCAGCTAGGCTTGTACCTGTCTCGTGCACGCGTAGCTGGTCAGTCAATGCCGATACATGTTCGCTGACGGCAATGATCTGAAGATCTAATGTGGAAACTACCAGATGTCCGAACGATTGTATTCGTGTCTGTACCTCCGTATACAGTCCATTATCTGACTTCATAATTTATCATTAGGTTTAGCTAAGTTTTTTCTGCACATATTTAAATATAACGCGCTTTGAACGTGTATATTGTGATGTCGTATGTTTTGTTTTTCATCACATAAAACCATCCATCTGTTTAGGTAGAGGAGTCTGCCTATACCATTCGCCACTACTACCGAAACCTTTAGAAGAACGCGTATAAATATACGGATAACCAGGTGAGAATCGTATTATTTTGCAGACGTAAGCCTGGCGATTTGTACGTGATTGGGTGGAAAAAGTACGCGTTTCTCGATCTAATACAACAGAACAGCGACAACCGGGTCTTTGTTAAAACCGGATGAATAAGTCCAACAGCTGGATTATTCCCGATAAACGCGAAAACGAACAAAACATAAATGGAATATGCTATGAAAAATTCAACACAAATTTTAGCCGGATTGGGCGGCGCATTGGTCCTGAACCTTGTACACGAGTTTGCGCGACATGGTGTGCGTGACGCCCCGCATGTGCAAGAGATCGCTGAACAGGGAATAGATAAGATCGTGGACAAGGCAGGTCTTCCTAAGCCAGAGGGGAACACGCGATATGGAATTGCACTGGCGGGGGATATCGTGGCCAACACCGTGTATTATGCCCAGGTTGGATATGGAAAAAATGGATGGACGCGAGGTATTGCACTGGGCCTGATCGGCGGCATAGGGGCGGTACTGCTACCCGAAAAGTTAGGATTTGATGATCGTCCGGTTTCCAAAACTACCACAACAAAAATCCTAACGATCGTCTGGTATACACTCGGAGGTATTACGGCGGCGGCTTTGAATCATGCGTTACGTCGAGAAGCGACTGCTTGACATAATTTATACGTATACCGGACTAATTTATACGGACAATCATAGCGATAAATTACAGAAAAAAAGTTTTAGGGAACCAAGCCGGAGAAACATCGTTCTGATACAAACTAAAAAGAATAGAGTTATGGCACAAATGAAAGAAGGCAATATGCCAAATGCACACTTGCATGAACTATTTATTGATGAGTTAAAAGACATCTTAGGTGCAGAGCGTCAGCTACTTAAGGGATTAAAGAAAATGTCGGCCGCAGCCGGAAGTGAGAAATTGAAAGAAGCGTTCAATACGCATTATCAACAAACCGAAGGACACATCCAGCGGTTGAAAGATGTATTTTCAAGCCTTGGCCTCACTGCGCGTGGCAAAAAATGTAAAGCGATGGAAGGACTGTTGGCCGAAGCCGACGAAATTATCGAAGATTTTCAAGATAGTCCAGAAGTATTGGATGCAGCCTTGATCGCAGCAGCGCAAAAGGTGGAACATTACGAAATTGCCAGTTATGGATGCGTTGTGACGTACGCTAAACTCATGGATCATTCGGAGGCAAAAGAACTTTTGGGCCAAACATTAGCCGAAGAGAAGGAAACGGACGTCTTGCTAACGGAAATTGCCATGAACGAAGCGAATGTAGGCGAAACCGTTTAAATCGTCTCGAAAAGCCAGCAACGTTGTATACATGCTGGCTTTTTTATGGTGCTCCTAGGTATTTACTCAAACGATAAATTATGTTACGTGACGGAAAAAACAAAAGTGTTTGGCAGGAAACGTCCATGTCGGTCTCGAAACCGGCTGAGATTCTGGAAAAATACGATGTACTTATTGTAGGAGCAGGAATTACGGGGCTTACGACTGCCGTAAGGTTGCTTGAAATGGGGAAAACGTGTTTGCTTACAGAAGCCAATCGTGTCGGTTTTGGTACAACTAGCGGCACGTCGGCTCATCTCAATACAGTGCTGGATACGCCGTATACGCAGATTATCAAGCAACATGGTGTTGAGAAAGCCAGACGCGTATTGGAGTCAACACGAGAGGCTATACGCGTCGTGGAAGGGAATGTTGCGCGTTACCACATCGAATGCGATTTGGAACGATGCCACGGAATCATGTATGCCCAAAACGAGAAAGAAAAAGACGAACTCACGCGCATACGCGATGCGATAAAAGAACTTGGGATCCCTTGTGAGGAGATTGAAGGAAATCCACTTAGTGTCCCTTCGCTATACGCTATTCAGTTTCAGGAGCAAGGGCGATTTCATCCCACGAAGTATTTAAAAGGACTTTTAAAGGCGGTTTTAGATCGCGGCGGTCATATTCTCGAGCAGACATTGGTACAACACGTGACGGAAAAGGATGGTGCACGAGTTATTAAAACAGCAGATGGACGCATGTTCGTAGCCGACAACGTCGTGTATGCTACGCATACCCCGCCGGGTATACAACAAATGAGTTTCAGACTGTCGCCATACCGAAGTTACATTCAAGTGTGGGAACTCGTCGAAAATTATGTATTCCCCGACGAAGTAGTGTACGATATGCAAGAACCTTTCCATTACTTTCGGCAAGTTGTAGAAAACGGTAAGACTTATCTCATGGTAGGCGGACAAGATCATAAAACAGCGCATCATCAAAATGAGCAATACAATTTTTTGGAACTCGAGGCATTCGTACGAGGAACACTTCCGGCTAAACAAAAACGATACGAGTGGTCATCTCAATATTACGAAAGTCAGGATAGTTTACCGTTCATTGGGCAATTTCCGGGGCCTGGTCACGACAATGAATACATAGCCACCGGTTTCGGCGGAAATGGTATGATTTTCGGCTCATTGTCTGGTGTTTTGATTGCTGATTTGATTGTGAATAAATCATCTACCTATAGCGACTTATACTCGCCGGCACGCGTAGGCCCTTTATCCAGCATACCGGATCTGCTTCTAGAGAACCTTGACGTGGTTAAGCATTTTATACAAGATCGCTTTACTTGGGAAAAAGTGGAGGGAATGGTTGAATTGGCATGTGGCGAGGGCAAGATAGTAAAGTATGAAGGAGAACGGGTGGGCGTATACAAAGATGAAGAAGGCCATATAACCGCGGTAGATCCGGTATGTCGCCACGCAGCATGTGTGGTCAAGTGGAACAATACAGAACACAGTTGGGATTGTCCCTGCCATGGCGCGCGCTATGCACCTGATGGAAGCTTGTTAAACGGTCCTTCCGTTGCTCCGCTTAAACGATGGGAATTTGACCAGGAAGCGTCTGCGCAAGCTACAGATGATACGTCTTCCGCTAGACGAGATATGAACGAATAAATAAGAAAAAGATATGCAAGCAATGAACTATCGAGGGCCCTTTCGGGTACGTGTCGAGGAAAAACCTATGCCAGAGATCCTGCATCCTACCGACGCCATTGTGCAGGTCACGCGGGCGTGTATCTGCGGTTCGGATCTTCACCTTTACCACGGTATGGTGCCTGATACGCGGGTTGGCAGCACTTTTGGTCACGAATTTATCGGCATTGTACGCGAAATTGGCTCCGCAGTATCGAATATTCAGGTGGGCGACCGTGTGCTGGTTCCGTTTAATATTGCGTGCGGGCAATGTGTGTTTTGCCGGCAGGGACTTTTCGCGAACTGCCACGAGTCGAATTCCATGTCGACAGCAGTAGGTGGCATCTTTGGATATTCCCATGTGGCTGGCGGATTCGACGGGGGACAAGCGGAGTACGTACGCGTCCCGTATGCGCACATTGGGCCAGTAGTCATACCAGAAGATATGCATGAGGAGGATGCGCTATTGCTAACGGATGTCCTTCCGACAGGGTACCAGGCGGCCGAAATGGGAGGCATTAAGGTAGGGGACACGGTGGTGGTCTTTGGAGCAGGACCTATCGGAATTATGGCTGCGCGATGTGCTTGGCTTTTCGGAGCCGGCCGAGTAATCGTCATTGATCATTTGGAGTATCGCTTGGAATTTGCGAGAAAATATGCCCCTTGCGAAGCATACAATTTTCGTTCGATGGACGATCCCGTACTGTTCATTAAACGGCTGACCGATTGGCTTGGTGCTGATGTTTGTATTGACGCGGTGGGCTCGGAAGCGTGTGGAAATGCGTTGCAAACCATAACAGGCAAAAAACTGATGCTACAAGCAGGTTCCGCCACAGCACTGCACTGGGCTATCAACTCCGTCAAAAAAGGAGGGATTGTATCCGTCGTAGGCGTGTACGGCCCTACAGATAATCTGGTTCCGATCGGGAATATTGTCAACAAGGGCATAACCCTTAGAGCGAATCAAACATCCGTAAAGCGTCTACTACCTAAACTGATCAAACACGTACAAAACGGAATCTTACGGCCACGGGATATTGTCACCCATAGGTTTGCGTTGGAAGACATTGCCGAAGCATACCATATCTTCTCGGCGAAGCTCGACGAGTGCATTAAGCCGGTCATTATTCCCCACCGTACTATTTAAATAATTCTATATGGAAAATTTACCAGAAAAATTCATGCATATTAAAGGGTGGGGCGTAGATGCGGATCCGCTCAACGAACCCACCTATCCGATGCGAAATGCAGATGCGGAGGGCACCACGGCCCTTTGGGAGCGGCCGCAGCAGCAGCAGCCGTTTGTTGAAATCCTGCATTCGAATGAGCGCCCTAACTTATCGGCGGTGTTCGGGGATACGCTTCCGCCCCAAGGTCTCAGCGGCCATATCAGGCGCTTTGCTTTTCAGCACAGCGAATCTCGCTACCGGCATTGGTTACCGCTCTTGTTTGCCGATCGCATCAACGAACTTGAAGGACTGATAGACGATATACAGCGTGGAAAATGGCCAAATATTTTTCGCGAACGGGGATGGAAGGCACGGTGGAAATATCAAAAAAAAGACACCGTTGTTAAGGCGGCGGGAATCTTAATTGTATTGGTCTGCATCTCGCTATATCGAAAAAAAACGACATAGCAAGATGACTGTAATCCGCGCGAGCGGTGCCTTATCGTTTTATGTATCATCTAAGGGTTGAGGAGAACCTTCCAGCGAGATCCCCTCCGAGCTGCAGAAGACTGCTCCTGATTGGGCAGATAGGAGTACGGTTCGCTGACTTTCGTCGGGTGTTATGGAGTGACCTCCCCATTTTTCTGCAGCGCTATCCCATATTTTTCGCCAAGAGCCAGCTCCACGAATCGAGACATGCTGTGATATGTTTCTGAAGTTCAGTAAACACAGGAGCGTTTCATGTTTTTTTACGATATACAACGCGATGATCTGAGCGTCAGGATAGCTATCCACATGGATGTCCTCTCGCCGGAAGGAGGTGGAAAGCAAAACGGATTTTCGGAAAGCGATGAGTGCTTGATAATAGGCGAACATATGCTGGTGTCGCGGAATGTCTAGTTCGTCCCACACGAGTATGGAACGTCTAAATGTTTCTTCGTCCTGCGGATCAGGTATTTCGCCGGTCTGCTGAAACGCCTTAAATTCTTTTTTTCGACCCGAGCGCACTGCTTCAATCAATGCACTGTCACTGTGACTGACAAAATATAGAAAAGGGGACGTAGCACCCCATTCTTCGCCCATAAATAATAAAGGTGTGAACGGACTAAAAAGTACCGTCATCGCCATCAACTTTTGCAATGCGGAAGTATACAAATGACTGCTCCGTTCGCCTAACATGCGATTGCCAACTTGATCGTGATTTTGGGAGAAAACGACAAACCGCTCTCCGGCGATACCCGTAGCACGACTTCCGAAAAACTTTTTACGGTGAGGAGAAAAGCAACCGTCAAATACATAAGCATCCTGAAGAGCCTTGGCTAGCGATGCGATGGGCGTGAATTCGCTATAATAACCTTTAGGCTCTTCGCCTACCGACACACGTAAAGCATGGTGGAATTCGTCTAGCCACTGTCCATCCAGCGCCAACCCATTTCGGCCCAAGGGTTCCAGATACCGACGATCATTCAGGTCGCACTCACCAATGAGGTAATACGTACGTCCCGTTTGTATCATCAAGTGGTCAACCGTATGACGGATGTCCTGAAGGATATGCGAAGCACTTGCATCTTTGATAGCATGGACAGCGTCCAGGCGCAACCCGTCAACATGGAAGTCCTGTAACCACATGCAGACGTTGCTACAAACGAAATCGCGCATACCCATGCTCCACGCGTCATCGTAGTTGAGCGCTGCTCCCCACGGCGTGTGGTACTTGTCCGTGAAGTATGGTCCGAATGCCGGGAAATGGTTGCCTTCGGGGCCTACATGGTTGTATACGACGTCCACGATAACTGCGATACCCTGCGCGTGGCAGGCATCCACTAAGTGTTGAAAGGCACGGGCGCCTCCATAGCTCTCTTGTACAGCAAATGGGTAAACACCGTCATATCCCCAGTTACGAGCGCCAGGAAATTGCGCGATAGGCATAATCTCTATGGCATTGATACCTAAAGATTGGAGATACGGCAGCTTAGACAGGACTCCCTCGAAATCACCTTGTCTTGTAAATGTTCCTACGTGGAGTTCGTAGATAATAAGTTCTCGGAGACTGGGTGCTTCGAAACCGTGGTCGGTCCACGCGTATTCGAGGTCGACAGCGGCGGAAATGCCATGTACACCGTCCGGCTGTGATCGAGACGCTGGGTCAGGAAGATCGACGCCATCCACGTGGAAGTGATAATGTTGACCTGGAATGATATCTTGGGTATCCGAACACCAGTAGCCATAACGATCCTGTTCGAGTAGGATGTAACGTTCAGGCGAATAGGTATGCAAAGCCACGGATGTGGCAAAGGGAGCCCAGACGCAAATATGTGCATCATGTTGGGTAAAACTGATGCCTACCTGTTCATATCGACGTGGATCATTCATACTTGCCCTCCATAAGTACGACGATACTGCGTGCATCGACCTCGACTACTACCGAAGCGGGGAACTGTTCCTGCGGTTCGACGTTGCTGTGGTTTGTATCCAGTATTTTGGTCCATTTTTTTCCGTATTTCTCGTCCGGAAGCGTAAACTTTATAGGCTCCCAATACGCATTAAATAGTAAATAGAAACTGTGGTCAACTGTTTTTGTGCCATCGTCTTGAAGTGAACGAATCCCTTTGCCATTTAGAAATACCGCCAACGAGCGTGCGAAGTCGTTCTGCCAATGGCTATCCTCCATTTCTACGCCGTCCGGAAGGAACCAGGCGATATCCTCCAATCCTATGCCTTTGATCGGAATGCCCTGAAACCATTTCCGCCGACAGAAAATCGGATGTGCTTTACGAAGTTTGATCAACTGCTGGGTAAAGTGCAAGAGGGTGTGGTCTTGCGCGCTCCAATCAAACCAAGACAACTCGTTGTCTTGACAATACGCGTTATTGTTACCTTGCTGCGTACGACCGCATTCGTCGCCTGCGACAAGCATTGGAACGCCTTGTGAAAGGAAGAGGGTTGTCAACAGATTTCTTTTTTGTTTTGCTCGAAGATGAATAATGTCTTCATCATCGGTAGGACCTTCAGCACCACAATTCCATGATCGATTATGGCTCTCCCCATCTTGATTATCTTCTCCGTTCGCTTCATTATGTTTTTCGTTGTACGACACCAGATCATGTAACGTGAACCCATCGTGTGCAGTGACAAAATTAATACTGGCCGCAGGTGTTCGATAATCGTCCTGATAGAGGTCTGAGGATCCCATGAGGCGATCCGCAAATTCTCCGAGCATGCTGTCCGCACCAATCCAGAAATCCCGGATACAGTCTCTATATTTTCCATTCCATTCGGCCCAGCCAGGAGGAAATTCGCCAACTTGATAACCGCCTTCGCCGATATCCCAAGGTTCAGCGATCAGTTTCACCTGCGATATCACTGGATCTTGATGGATCACATCAAAGAACGAACTCAGTTTGTCCACGTCGTGTAATTCGCGCGCCAATGCGCTGGCGAGATCAAAACGGAATCCATCGACATGCATTTCCTGTATCCAATAGCGTAGGCTGTCCATAATCAGTCTTAGCACATTCGGTAATCGAGCATTCAACGTATTCCCTGTTCCAGTAAAGTCCATGTAGTACCGCGGCTCGTCCGCTAATCGATAATAGGATGAATTGTCAATGCCACGAAAAGAAAGAGTAGGTCCCATTTCATTTCCTTCGCCCGTATGGTTGTAAACGACGTCGAGTATCACCTCGATACCGGCTTGATGGAGTGCTTTAACCATTTCTTTAAATTCAACCACTTGCTCTCCGCGGGTATAAGCCGTAGCGTAACGTACATCCGGAGCAAAAAAGCCGATCGTGTTATACCCCCAATAGTTCGTTAGTCCTTTATCACTTAAATGGCGATCCGTAATAAAATGCTGAACAGGCATTAACTCGATCGCGGTAATACCAAGATTTTTTAAATAATCAATCGTGATCGGATGTCCAATAGCAGCATACTTCCCCCTGATCTCCTCGGGAATATCAGGATGCGTTACCGTAAAACCCTTGACGTGCGTTTCGTAAATGATACTTTTATGCATAGGGATACGGAGAGGCTGATCTCCCTCCCAAGAGAAAGTGTCGTCGATGACAATACATTTCGGCATATATGGCGCACTATCAGATTCGCTGAAACTGAGGTCTTGGTCGGCATGACCAATGTCGTATCCGAATAATGCATCATTCCATTGTAAGGTGCCCGATATTGCCTTTGCATATGGATCGACGAGTAGCTTATGTGGGTTAAACCGTAAGCCTTGAGCGGGATCGTATGCACCATGGACCCGATACCCATATAGTTGTCCAGGACGTAGTCCGGCCACATACACATGCCAAACTTGATGTGTCCGTTCGGTGAGTCGTATCGTAGTTGATTTGGTCACATCTTCGGGGGTATCGAATAAACACAATTCTACAGCGTCTGCATGTTCGGCGTAGAGCGAAAAATTAACACCTTCCCCATCGAAGGTTGCGCCTAAGGGATACGGAGACCCCGTAAATGTTTGTATCTTCATGGTAATTGTTTGTCGTTAACGTAAGGTTGGGTATATTCGCCAAAAGAACAACGATATGTACCCTTATGTTTTGGCAAAAAACTTTTTTGTAAGGGCGTACATCTGACTGCAAATTTCCCGCCGATAAATGGATATTTTTCCTGTTTTAAACAATTTAGCGGTTGAAGAGATACGCATACGTCCGTAACATACGTTGTTGTTGTTTTGTAAATGCCTTGGGCGGCATGCGCCAAGTCCAATTCCCCGTAGTGCTAGCCGGCGTATTCATTCGGTGCTTCGCTCCCAAACTCATGACATCTTGCATAGGGATAACAACGCGATCGGCCGTTGATGCATAAGCCAGGCGAATGAGTGCATCACTAACGTTCGTTGCGCTGATGGGGTGGCCTATGTAAGCGTGTAGGCGATTTTTAGATGCTTCATCCAATGTCTCATACCAACCTCGCGTGGTATTGTTATCGTGCGTGCCCGTATAGACAATAACATTTGTCCCAAACTGATGTGGAATATTTGGAGACGACGGCATGTCTGCACCGAACGCAAATTGCAGCACCTTCATTCCAGGGAAGCCATAGCGATCGCGCAGTGTACAAACGGCGTCGTCGATATCCCCTAAATCTTCCGCAACGAATGGAAGTGTCCCCAGTTCAGATCGTATCCTGTCGAAAAGATCGGCTCCTGGGCCTTTTTGCCAACTACCATCTTGCGCTGTCGCGGCGTCTTCCGGAATCTCCCAATACGCGGAAAATCCCCGGAAATGATCTAGTCGAACTTCATCAAACAATCGGCAATTAAGGCGCATTCGATCTACCCACCACCGGTAGCCCGTGACGCGTAATGAATGCCAATTGAAGACCGGCATTCCCCAAAGTTGCCCCTCGGGCTCGAAGTAGTCGGGCGGTACGCCAGCGACCTTGCGAAGTTTTCCGTCTCTCCGAATTGAGAAAATAGATCGATGGGCCCATACATCGACGGAATCGTGACTGACATAGATGGGGACGTCACCGAGAACATGTATGCCCATAGCCTGACAATAACGATGTAAGGCACGCCATTGGCTGAAGAAAACATATTGAAGCCACTTTTGTTTACGAATTTGCAGCGCGTACGTTTTTTTCAACCGCTTGAGGACAGTATGATTTCGGTTTTTTATGGCGAGAGGCCACCTGTACCAAGGCGAATCGGGATACACTAAGCGAAGTACCGCAAAGAGCGCGAAGTCGTCGAGCCAACTCTCTTCTGTCTCGCAAAATTTTTCGAATGCAGGCATACGATGCTTTTGTGCCCGGTCAAATGCGCGGTCTAATAGTGTCCATTTATCGGCCTCTGCGCGCTGATAGTCTATTTGGTCTGTTTGCCTACACCGGATGGGCTGTAGATCTGCCGGCTCCAGGAGCCCCGCTTGAACCAGGTTTTCCAAATCGATGAACAATGGGTTGCCTCCCATGGCGCTCCACGTGCTGTATGGAGAATAGTACTGTTCACGGGATAAAGGACCGAGCGGCAAGATTTGCCACCAACGTTGACCGCTGGCCGCCAAGCGATCAACGAATTGATAAGCACCTTTTCCGAAATCCCCAATGCCGAATGCCGACGGCAACGAACTGATCGGTAGGAGGAGTCCGGCCTCTCGTTTTGGTCTCGTCAAATAAAGATGTACGGCGGCACAGGGGAGTTCTGTAAAGAGGTCCGCAATCCGGATCTCTGGTCCTTGACCGACGCCCTTGCAGAGAAGATTCTTCCAGTTATCGAACGGTAGGTCGTTCACGACAATACGTGTATCTTCCCAATCAAACTCCTGAAACGTCGAGGGATCCCATTGTTCTAGAACGCCCACGTGAAGCGGAATCACCGTAAGGATCATCTGCTCTGCCAACCGTCGACCAAAAGCGAAGATATGCCGCCGGTACACACCCTCAACCTGCACTTCCACATAAGCACCTTCTGCAAATAGCGATGCAAAATCTTTTCGCATATGGGCAAGCTGACGTGTCAACCATAATTTAATGATGCCGGAATAACGATCCTGCCATAATTTGGACACCTGCACAGGGGACCCGGAAAAACAAGCGTTGAGGTCGTTGTACCGTTCCGCGTAATGGACATCCCTGCGGTTGTCGGGATCCACAAAACTTAGATCCCACAACTCGGTGCCCTGGTAGATGTCCGGAATACCCGGGCACGTGAACTTTAACAGCACCTGCGCCAAGGAATATATGATTCCACCATCTACTGTCGACTGGAAAAAGCGATGAAAGGACGGAAAGAAACGATCGTTTTTGTCCAGTAGAAAATGTGCAAAGTCCGTTAAGACTTCTTCGTAAGCGACGTTTGGATTCGCCCAATCTGAGTGCTCTTTACCCTCTCGAACGTATTTGACCAAGTAATCTACAAGCCTAGGTTCGAAACATTCTTCTTCTGTATGCGGCATGGGGTAGGAGGCGTATAAGGCTTGGAATAAACAGTATATATCATTCCGGTGGGGCAATTCTTTTCCATATGACTCACATATGGTGAGCCAATCGTTGACATGCGCAAACCAACAGGACGAACATCCTGAAAGATAAGCTAACCTGGCTCGGGAATCCTCTCCACGTTTCGTATCATGGGTCGCCGACGCATTCATGGTGTACGGCCAGTTGCGCTGTCTTTTACGCATTTCTCGATGAAACATCTTCCGGCTCATGCCGAAGTTTTTAGGATGATCGCCTACTTCGTTGTGTCCAATAAACCTATTGTACGTATACATAAGCGTGTCTTCCACGCCCTTGGCCATAGCAGGTCCTGTAAATTGCATACACCGTTGCAGGAATACCATCAGATTGTGTTTCAGATCTTCATCGTTGCCATGCTGTGCCATGGCGAAAAGCTTACGCATCCAACTGATCTCTTTGCCAATCGAAGGATGGTTATCCGAAAGGTTATCGAGAACAGACTGAATTAAAAAGTAACTCTTCTTTATCAGAGGAAAATGCGTGTCGTAAATCCGATACACCGGAAAATAAGTAATGAACCCGCCTATCAATTCGCGTACCACCTTCCGCTTTACAGGGCGCTTTCCGAATAAACGCAACGTGAGAAATAACCTACAGAGATTATCCAATTCGCCAGCGAGATGTTCGTGTACAATTCGTGCTTTAGCCTTCACTTGCAAATCGTCGACTGTCGAAGTAATACCGCTTAATTTTTGATAATTTTTCGTCCATTTTTTTTCGTCGGCACGATAGGAGAGCAGGTTGTTACAGAGCGCAAGGAAGTCATATCCCGTTGTACCCTGTATCGGCCATTCCTTCGGTAGTCTTTCGTTCTGTTCCAAAATTTTTTCCACCGCAATATAAGCGTCTGGACCGACCAAGGCCCGCAGTCGACGCAAGTAAGTCGTCGGATCGTAGAGACCGTCGATGTGATCCACCCGAACCCCATCTACGAGCCCCTCTGCCAACAGGGCCTGAATGCACATGTGGACATCGTTAAAGACATGTTCGCGGTGCACGTTCACACAAATAAGACCATTTACAGTAAAAAATCTTCTGAAATTAATTCGTTCGCTGGTCTCTTGCCAAAAGCAAAGTCGATAGTGCTGTTCATTCAGTAGATTGACCAGTGTACGGTTTTCCCGTTGTAACAACGGCAAGTTCGTGTACACCGTATCGAATAGCTCGTTTTGGTGTAAGAATGTAAACAGCCGATCTCGCAACTGATTCCAGCGGGCCCCATCTCCGCTGTCTTCCACTTCTTTTAGTTGCATTAACGATATAGGCAATCTGGGGAGCGCGTCAGGAACAAGGATTCGTAAAATGGAGATGTAGGTGGTTGGCCGAAGGGGAAATCGCTGCTTCGCGTATTCCAAGTAGAAATGCTCATTATTTAATATAATCGATAATGCTCCACTGTTTAATGCCTCGTCGAATGACGTCGACAAGAATGGAACCATCAACGGTTCGCTCGTTGATGAGTTTTCACAAAATAGTGTATCAAAATGCCACCGGAATTTCGATGTTTGGCCGTATTGAAGCAGATCCATCAACCAGGCGTTTTCGGTATGGAATGCCATGTGATTCGGCACAATATCCTGCACCCATTTGAGGTCTAGACGGTCACATGCTTTGCGGAGTGTGCGAAAGGATTCCAGCGAACCGATTTCGGGATTGATGGATAGCGGGTCCGTTCCGTCGTAGCCGTGGGTACTTCCGGATACCGCCCGTACGATCGGAGATGCATAAATGGTATCTATTCCAAGCAGGTGTAGGTAAGATAATGTGTTGCTTAAATGATGAAATGTAAACTCCTTATGCAACTGGATGCGATACGTGCAATTCGGTCGATTCATAGATGTCTGGTAAACGAGGTTTCATGTACTATATGAGGAAGAACGTTGACAAGAACATTTGGTTCTAAAAAATAAAAGCTTAACCCTGGAAGGAAGGCGAATCAAAATCCCCGACAACGAAAACTGACCATGAAAACAACCGGTAGCAATTCTTGAAATAATTTAAAAAAAATAAAACGAGAATGCTGCTTCGACGTTCTAATGATGCTTGTGAGTGGAACGACAGGGGCTTACGTGAAAAACAGCATGCCGACCAACGCTTCTATACGATTTTGAACAACATAATTTAATGTACATCTACCATGAAAATAGGAATTACCTTTTCAGCTTTTGATCTGCTGCACGCCGGCCACATAAAAATGCTTGAGGATGCGAAAGAACAATGTGATTATTTGATCTGCGGGTTACAAACAGACCCAACACTGGACAGGCCAGAGAAAAATAAGCCGACACAGACTGTATTTGAACGATATATGCAATTGCGTGGCTGCAAGCATGTCGATAAAATTATTCCGTACGCGACGGAACAGGATTTAGAAGATATTTTGCGCTCCTTTAAAATTCATGTTCGCATATTGGGTGATGAGTACATGGATAAAAATTTTACGGGAAGGGCCTATTGCGAAGAAAAAGGGATAGAACTCTACTTCAATCGGCGCGAAAACCGATTTTCAAGCTCTTCGTTGCGTCGCATCATCGCAGACAAACAAGGAGAGACACAAGGGGCGATCGTTACCATGGTAGAAAAAACCGAGCTGTCTTTGCAGCGGGCAAATGCTTAACGATAGTATATAAAATATGAAAATAGGGATAACTTTTGGTGTATTTGACCTCCTGCATGTCGGACACCTGGCCATGCTGGAAGAAGCGAAAAAGCAATGCGACTATTTAATAGTCGGTTTAAAGACGGAAATGGATGACGTGCTGTCAGAGCATTCCGAAGCAGCACAAACTGTGGTGGAGCGGTTTATTAAGCTCGAGGGATGTCAATATGTTGACGAAATTATTCCCTTTGCATCGGATGAAGACTTACTGGACATCTTGCAGACAGTGCCGATTGACGTGCGTTTTATTGGTGAGGAGTACAGAGAGACGGATTTTGCAGGAAAAGAACTCTGTCTTCAGGAGGGGATAGCAATACAGTACATGCGCAGACGACATCGATTCTCCAGTCAGGCACTGCGAGCCGGCGTGAGTCAAAAAGAACGTACGAAACAATTCAAAGGAGAGAAACCGAGGGACAGTCAGGCGATCAATCTTTTGGGAGAAATCAGAAACGCGATGTATCCATTAGATAACGGGCGATAGTCGCTTTAAAAGGAACAAAAAAAAGCCGCTATGTTGGAAGACATAGCGGCTTTTTAACGCATAAGAAATAGAATGAAAAAAGGCGAGAACGAAACCAGAGTTCGTGGAATAGAAGCCGAAAACTTTTACGTCAAGACGACGTTCTTTGTAAACAGTTATAAGCCCAGTCAACTATGACGGCTCGAGATATAGAAAGATTTAACAGTATGGACGTTATCCATGTCGGGATCATTAGCTCAAATAGAAAATTGCGTTTTTCATTGAGGACTCTTTTGGTGGAAGAGGGGGGAGACGCCGTCGATCTTGTCTGTGAAGGTTTGTCCCTTTACGAGTTTGGCTGGAAGAAGCTCAGTATTCCGGATGTTGTGCTTATTGATATGGATCACGTCAGTACGTTTCAGGACATCTATTTAGCCTATGCGCAGGAGATATTTCCCCGCGCTGCAGTATTGTTGCTCTACGATGAGACGTTTCCAGCAGATAAGTCGCACCCGGCGATGCGGATTGCAGGGTTGTCCAAGCAATGTACGGCATTGGAACTGTTAACGGCTGTCTTTCGTGTTGTTCAAGAAGGCGTCACGCTGTCCTAGCTGATAGCAGGTAGGCAAAAAACCTCCGCTTTCACCACCGCAATAGAATCGACCCGCTTACAGTGTCCAAGGCGTGCGGAGCCATACATAGCCAAATGCGTTCACGTGCCATACATGCTTACCTCGCCTCCTTGCTTTGGTCGGTGTGTCCGCAAGAATGACCTCATACTGCGTCAAGTTTTCCTGCGGTAGACGGATATCAACGGCCTTGTTGCTTAGATTGTGTATAAAAAGTAGTTGATGGGTAAGACGTTCGTAGCGATAAACAATACAGGCAGTGGAATCGGTGTCGATTATAGAAAATTTTCCTTCGGGTAAGCCATTTGCTTTTCGAGCATCAATAAATGAGCGGATGCGGTGCAGCAGCGAATCCTTATCACTTATCTGTTGCTGTACGTTTATTTTCTCATAACGAAAAGGGCCATCGGCAATCAGCTCTTGATCAAGTGCACCAACGGTGACGTCGGAGAACCCTGCATTTTTTTGATCGTTCCATTGCATGACCGTGCGTACACTTTTTCGTCCTTGCTTTTGAAGGTTATCCCCCATGCCTATTTCTTGTCCGTACCGGAGCACAGGCGTACCTGGAAGGGAAAATAATAAGCTATAGGCCATCGCAAGACGTTGTTGATTATTTTCAAACATAGGGGGCAATCGTCTACGAATTCCTCGGTCGAAAATACGCATATGCTCCTCAGGAGCGAATGCAGCAAATACTTCTTGCCGTTCAGCAGGTGTTAATTGTTCAAGATCGAGTTCGTCATGGTTACGTAAGAAATTTGCCAAATGTTCCTCAGGCTTTAGTGTCGGTATTTTTCGCAGCGCCCGGGCTATGGGTGCACCATCCTCACGTGCACATGCGAGGAAGAAATAATTATTTAAATAAAAGTTGAACAGCAAGTGCATTTGCTTGTTTTCTTCCAGGAACTCCGTGTAACGCTTCGGAGGTACATCCACCTCAGCCAAAAAAATAGCCTGAGGATTATGCGCTTCTAAAAATGAGCGCCACTCCCGAAACACGTCGTGCGGATCGTGGTCAAAAGTATATCCGCCTTTCGATTTGATTATGTGTGGGGCAGCGTCGATACGAAAGCCGTCAACACCCAGCTTAAGCCAAAAATGCATAATCTTTTTTACTTCTGCTACCACCTGCGGATTGGTCATATTCAAATCGGGTTGATCGGGATAAAATGTATGGTAGTAAAAAGCACCGGCCTCTTTGCTGTACGTCCAATTCGTAAAGCCTTGTTCTTCACCGAGAATAGCATTAACATTTTCCTCTTCAGGCTTTTGATCAGCCCAAATGTAATAAGACCGGTAGGGCGAATCTGCGTGGCGGATCGCGTCCTTGAACCAGGGATGTTCGGTAGAGGTGTGGTTAATGACCAGATCTATAATAACTTTCAATCCTGCGCCTTTTGCGTTATCCAGAAATGCCACGAAGTCGCCGAGATCGCCGATCCGTGGATCCACGCTATAATAATCCCGAACGTCATAGCCGTCATCTTTCTGTGGGCTATCATAAAAAGGAAGTAGCCATAAGCAATCTATACCGAGTAATTTAAAATAGGGAATACATGTTTGTAAGCCAGTCAGGTCGCCAATACCATCGCTATTAGTATCTTTGAATGATTGGATCGCAAGCGCGTAAATAATAGCATCTTTATACCAAAGTTTATACATTTCTTTCGTTGAAATTTAGATGGACGGTAATACCTCGCGTCCCATAAAAGCAAGAAACGAATCTTGCTCCCTGTTCACGTTGTGTAGAATAATCTTGTTAAATCCCATTTGTTTATATCGTCGGATGGCGTCTACATATACGCTGGGGTCCGTAGCGGCCAGCACCTGCTGTGCTACATGTCGTGGTGTTATATGTATACCCGCGGCATCGTACTGTTGCGGAAGGGGCAAGTCTGCTTGCAGCATATGCCCGAGTGTATTGTTTCGCCAGGCTTGCCAAGCCGAAGTCACCGCAGTCTCGACGCTAGAATTATAGGATACCTGAAGTTTTAAGATCAGTTTCCCGTTTGGGTTGTGTTGTCTAAAACCATCGATAATTGCCTGTAATGTCGGAATATCTTGATTAACTGTAATCAGCCCATCGGCCCATGTACCCACCCATGTGGCTGTTGAAACCGTCAGCGCCGCCCCGTATACGGTCGGTTGGCATGATGGACGTGTATACAATTGGGCATCTTGTACCCGGATATCGTCATGTCGCGTCACGTTCTCTCCCTTCCATAACCGGCGCATGACATCTGCACATGCCTCCAACCGTTTATGGCGCAATTCCTTCGACGGCCAGCCGGTTCCCGTTATTTGTTCATTCAATGCTTGCCCACTTCCCAGTGCTATCCAAAATCGGCCAGGAAACATATTGTCTAAAGTTGCTACGGCCTGCGCGATGATGGCGGGGTGATAGCGCTGGCCGGGAGCATTCACGATTCCGAATTCCATCGTTGTAGCGTGCATGGCCGCACCCAACCAACTCCAAGCGAAGCCGCTTTGTCCGTCTTGCTGGCTCCAAGGATGAAAATGATCGGAGGATAGAATGGATTGAAAACCAGATTGTTCCGCTATTTGCACCAACCGAAGTAAATCCCTCGGACTGAATTGTTCATGTGAAGCATGGTAACCTATTTGCATCGTCATATCGTTTTCGAACTACCTCTATGGATAGAACACTGATGTACACGCAATGTTCTCGGGCAACCGTGTTTACACCCAACACGATTGTAAACTGCTAGAGTTTTGCCCGTTGCGCCGCGGAAAGAAGATCCGTTTGCAGTAAGAACTCTTTAATGTGTGCTTTCAAGACTGTCGGTTTAGCTTCCGAGTATTTATTCATAACAATCTGTAAATCCGGTGAAATATGGTCTTTGTAGCCTAATATTTTCGGTGCAGAATATTGGATTGTAAGACGCAGGAAATGAATTTCAACATTCCCTGGATCCCGTCGCACCGCCGTCTCCAATTGTGCTTTTCCTTCCTTAAAATTGTTGAGTTTTTTAAGTGGAGAAGTTAGATGTTTTGCGCGTACGGCATAATAAGCACCTATGTACGCTTGTTCTATGGGCGTCGGATTCTTCATTTTTTTTATTCCGACCAGTTGCTTTTCACACGTCTCTGAATCTTTAATGGCGCGCGGATAGGCAGACCGGAGACTATCTAAGGTAGCAGGATCCTGAACGATGTTTAGGCCGAAGAGCAGCATAGTAAGAAGAATAATCTTTGTCATCATAACTTTAGAAGGAAACGTAGGTGATGGGAAATGGTTTGCTGGAGTGTAAACAGTATATTAAAATTTGATGCGTATGGGGGTTTATTTAAAACGTTTTGAGGAAGTAGGACGTTCAAGAGGAAAATAAACACATATGGTTATGCGACATGACACTAACATGGAAAATCCAAGAGACAAATATCCGCGACCTCCGTTTAGAAAGCAACAACAACCTTTTCCTGCGTTGACAAACCGCATGGTTCCCATACCCGACCATGGGGAAGATACCTATGTCGGTTCCGGTCGACTACATGGCCGTCGGGCACTTATAACGGGAGGTGATTCTGGAATTGGTCGTGCGGCAGCTATTGCCTACGCACGAGAGGGGGCAGATGTAGCGATAAACTATTTGCCGGAAGAGGAGGAAGACGCACAGGAAGTGGTACGGTTAATTGAACTGGTGGGTAGAAGGGCATTTTCTATTCCGGGCGATATAACTAGCGAAGCTTTTTGTCAACAACTTGTGCAAAAAGCCGTTAAAAAAATGGGAGGTCTTGACATCTTGGTCAACAATGCGGCCTTTCAAAAGAGCTATCCGACAATCTTGGATATACCCGCTGAAAGTTTTGATCGTACGATGAAAACAAATGTATATGCGCCGTTTTGGATTACAAAGGCGGCTGTGCCTTATATGGAAGCCGGTTCGGCAATCATTGTCACGGCATCTGTACAAGCATACGATCCGGAAGAAGTCTTGTTGGACTACGCCCAAACCAAAGCGACCAATGTTATTCTCGTAAAAGCACTGGCCAAGCAGTTGGGCAAAAAAGGAATTCGCGTTAATGGTGTTGCTCCTGGGCCAATTTGGACACCCCTGCAGGTTTGTAGCAAGGATCCTGAAATGATTGCCAACTTTGGAGCATCGACAGCATGGGGCCGGGCTGGACAACCTGCAGAGTTAGCCTCCATTTACGTACAGCTTGCAGACAATTCTGGAAGTTATTCAACGGGCCAAATATTCGGTGCATCCGGCGGAGGTGGACACCCATAACGGCCTATACTGTCGTCGAAATTTCTGACGACGCTTTCTGATTAACGCTGTCACACGCTGAAAGCTTGTGACAGCGTATCCTCTTATTGGCGTTAGAACTGTTAATAGGCTCGCGCTGGCTTGTAGCGATACCTTCGGTTCCTGCCTTTTCACCGAATCTCTTATCGACGGTTAATCCTTGGATTTCTGGGGATCAACATTTCCAGCTGCATTTCCAGCTAGATCCCCTCCGTCAGACCCTTTATCCTCCTGTGCACGTTGGCGCTCTAAAGCCTCAGCATCGTCCGGCTTTGTTGAGGATGTATCACTGTAATTCGCTTGTTCGTTCTCCGCAATACCTTGTTCTTTTCGTTTCGTCTCTTTGTTTTTCATAGCATGTATTTATTGATGTTCAAAAAGAACGCGACAAGTAGGCTATGGTTTTTTAATTTGTAATCTACTATCCTTAAAACCTGGTGAACAAATCCGGGCGCTTACCGTTCGTACTTATAATGTAACATTTTTCTTATGGCTGATCAACGAACGAAAAACACCCGTTTGGATACATGGACGAACAACAAAAAGATACCAAATGTAATCCGGGAACCTATCCTTACTGCATTATCGCATTATCCAGAACTCCGCCAAACGCGTATCGACTTTGTTTTTACGCAAAAATTGCGAAAATCCATCATGGCTGCACGACCAATAGCCGCCTCCGCGATTGGATTGCGCAATCAGAGGCGATATCAGATTCTCATCCGTCCGGTATTCAAGCTGGCGCATACCATCGAGCCTATACACCACGTTTCTCCTCAGGTGTTGATTGGTTGGATCGGACACGAATTGGGACATATTATGGACTATGAGACAAGGAATGCTTGGGGACTTATCCAGTTTGGAATCCTGTATGGGCTATCAAAAAAATACGTACGAAAAGCTGAACGTATCGCTGATACCTATGCCGTTGAACGCGGTATGGGAGGCTATATTATAGCCACCAAACAATTTATTCTTGGCCATAGCGGATTGCCCGACAAATACAGAAGAAAAATTGCCCGTCTATATCTGTCGCCCGATGATATCGTGGCCTTGGTAGCTTCATTACAGAACGAAGACATCGAAAACCGCGACAGTATGTTGGAAGAAGAGGTGAGGTCGACGGCAGAGACCAACGAAAAAGAGCAGCAGTAACTTACGAGGTAGCAAGAAACTGTTCGAATTCGGCTAAGGTCGTTCCATCCATGACGCGGGGAATCTTCGTTTGTCCCCCGAGGCGTTTATGACTTGCATTCCACTGGTAAAAACGTTCCGTAGGTGTAAGGATCACTTCGATCCGGTCTAATGTTTGTCGCCTTGCTACCGCATAATTTTTGTTGGACGCCATCAACTGTTCGTCCAAAAATGAGCTAAGGTCGACGGATTCAACGGGACAGTCTACTCCTAGATACCACCGATTAATATAGTGGCCATCCGATCTAATGCTCGCTACCGTAAATTCACGGACAGGTAAGTTAAACCGTTCTTCCACCATTTCAATCGCGTGGTTCATTTGATGAACGGAAAGTTGTTCGCCGACCACATTTAAAAAATGTTTGGTACGGCCAGTAATCCGGATTTCAGCTCGTTCTCTGTCGGTGAACATCACCGTATCGCCGATCATATAACGCCAAGCCCCAGCGACGGTAGAAATAAGTAGTACGTATTCCTGATTTTCCTCCACTTCAGCTAAAGTTAGTGCGGGGGCATCCGGTTTAACGCGACCCAGTTTGTCCATGTATTCCGGTTCGAACGGTACAAACTCAAAAAAAATACCATTGTCGGTGATTAAAGCCATACCCTCGGCATTTGGCCGTTTTTGAGTCGCCAAATACCCCTCGGAAGCCAAGTAGGTATCGATATAAACCATCGGGCGGGCGAAGAGTGTCTCGAAGCTCTTACGATAAGGACCAAAGGCCACGCCGCCAGTAGTATACACCCGTAAGTTAGGCCAAATATCGTGGATTGAATTCACACCATGATAACGCACGATCTCCTTGAGTAAAATTTCGGACCAAGAGGGGATACCCGTCATACTGCCGATATCCCATTTTGCTGCAGATTTTGCGATGAGTCGTACCCGCTCGTCCCAATCGGCCGATGCCGCTATCTTTTTTCCCGGCTTATAAAACCTTCTAAACCACAAAGGAAGATTGGCAGCGGATATCCCACTGATTTCCCCCGCGAGGAAACCATTCCAATCGCGTAAATTGGTGCTACTCCCCAACATCATGATATCACGCTCGAAAAAGTCGGCAGGTAGATCAAATTCATGTAAACTTAGTATCTGCTGTATACCCGCTTGCTTAATCGAATCCAGCATATCCATTGTAACCGGTATGGCCTTGCTCGTGCTGGTTGTGCCGCTGCTGAGCGCAAAAAAACGTTGTCCGCCAGGCCACGTAATATTCTCGTGTCCCTCTTCTAAATAGTGCCACCAGTGTTCGTATAGCGTGTCGTAATCGTAGATAGGAACTGCCTCTTGAAATGCATGCGTAATATCTTGTTGTTGAAGTAAATCCGCAAATTTGAACTTCCTACCAAATGCGGTATCTTTGGCCTTTGTCAATAATTTCAGCAATACCTCCAGTTGCGTTCCCTCCGGGGAAGGATTCTTGCTTATGATTCCGCCGACGTCAATGACACGTTTGATGAGTTCTCCAATTATTGCCATACGTTTTGTTTCCTGTTTTGTCCTTCAAGCACGCGATGCAGCGTCTTTTGTTTTGCACGGATGTTATTTCCACGTGACCTTCCCCTGATTGTCCCAATGGTCTTTAACGATGCGTCCCTTTTGATCATACGTCGTCCGCCGATGATATTGCTCACCGATAATACGCCCCAAATTGTTTTTCTTACCAATAAACAAGCATACCGGACGTCCCTCTACGTCTGTCCGAAACTGTAATTCGTAGCGTCCAAAGTGCGCGTCGATAGTTGACGATGGCGTGTACGTCTTATGCAGAAAATTGATGATGCGTTCTTTTAGCGGCATGCTCTCTATCTATTTAAATGTTTCTACTACAGTCTGTAATCTCGTGGTGGTTCAGTATGATCCAGACTATATTTTTATATGTTCCTGTCCCTAATTGGTCACTTCATCGATGTCCGGGTTCTTATCTATTTCATTGAGATCCGGCACGGGGGCATCTGTCTGATTCGGCGCGGGCTTTTCATCTATATCTTGCTCAAACAGTTCATCTTCATCGATGCCTTCTCGTTCTGGGTAATCTTCGTTTGGCTGCTCTATAGGCAAATTTTCAACTCGTTGTCCTGAATCCGGTAGAGTTTCTTCTCCGGGAGTCTCCGGCGAATCCTCTGGACCCGACGTCGATTGTTGTTCCGCTTGCTGAGCCTCATAACTTACCAGCGCACCTACTACAATCCGACCTGGTCGGATCATAGTCGCTATTTGTTGTTTCTTCATCGTTCACATTTTTATGGTTAGAGAACGTCATTATGTGCATATGGTTGGCCTGTTAAATACTTGAAAAAATAGAAAAATACGATTTGGTCATCCCGATATGTGGTATACTGAACGGGGGTCAAGCGCCCGCCCGCCTGGGTGTCAGCTCCGTCTGGTCAAGAGTAAAAGAGCATACAGAAAAATTTTTCGGTTCCACACATTAATATTATGTTTGTACGATTGTACCTAAAAGCTAGCCGATGAGAGCAAACCGTTCGCACCTATATCATTACCTGTTCATGGCCTGTTTAGGATGGATGATGTTTTTCCGTACCGCGGTTCCGTGCCATGGGCAAGTAGTAGATAGCCTGACGGTGCATGTACGACTAGATAGTGTGCTGACGATCATGAAAGGAACACAGTCCCTTTTGACCTACCAATTTAATACGGTGTTTCCTCCGGACGGGCAGGACAGCAGTTACAAGCGAAGCGGCTTTATCCATCCACTGAACACACTGTCAGGTAGAAGCCTGACGCGCATACAGCCCAAAGACCATTACCATCATTACGGCATTTGGAATGCATGGACACATACACTTTTCGAACAAGATACGATCGACTTTTGGAATTTGAAGAAAAAACTAGGCACAGTGCGTTTTGTGAAGCTAAAGCACCATCAAGCCCACAGTAGGCATGCTTCGTATTCGGTTCTGCACGACCATGTCGTTTATCAGAAAGACGGGACAGAAAAGGTAGCGATCCATGAGCTACAGACCGTCGATGTTTATCTGCCTTCTGAAGATAGCAACTACTATTGGGTTGATCTACGGATCGATATGCGCTGTGCTTCCGATAGCCCTATTCAACTCTTAATGTATCGTTATGGGGGATTGGGCTGGAGAGCGACCGAAAGCTGGGATGCCTCTAACTCAGAACTTCTGACTTCAGAAGGAGATGCACGGTCGGAAGCAGACGGTAGTCGGGTTCGTTGGTGTGCCATACAGGGCGTGCTATCTAGAAATACTTACGGAGGTATGGCCATATTCTCTAACCCAAAGAATTACAACCACCCCGAACCGATCCGTACGTGGGACGCGCAAGCAAACAACGGACAAGAGAACGTTTTTCTCAATTTTACCCCAACGCGGAACCGCCATTGGACGTTGGAGCCTGGAAAATCGTATACTTTACGGTATCGATTCTTAATATTTGACGGCAAGATGAGTAGCGAAGCACTCCATCAGCATTGGAAAACGTATGCCGAAGCGAAAAAATAAGCATATCCGGCCTCAACACTTTTTTTGCTTGTTTGATCGTTGTGTTCCCAAACGGGCACGTACGGAACTCGCATAACGCGGATTAAACGAAGCGTGACGAGCGTGTAAAAGGTGATCCTGGCGTTTTTCCGTGAAGCGCCGGGAAAGTTATTCTTGTACTTCGATCTGTATAGGCTGGCCGTTAGCCATACCGCTAATCGTACCGCTATTATATTGTAATGTGTACAGACCGGGTTTCTCTATGGTATACGCCTTTTTCAAATCGAAGGAAATACTATCCGACATCCCCGGAGCGACCGTGTGGTACGAATTCGTAGGTGGAGGCATTATTCGTTTGGCCATCGGACCTTGATAGGCGATTTCATACCCGTGCTCGTCCATAACCGTTAAAAAATTGCTGACGATTCCCTCAAAGGGGGTGTGATACTGGGTGAAACGTAATGTATCTCCTGTAGGATTTACCACCCTAAAGGTGATCGGAATCTCGGCTTGCAATGGAAAAGGGCCCTTTGCACGCAGTACCGCAATGAGCATGGTATCTGCAGTTACAGGTTGAACCGCACCGTCCTGTGCGGGTAAGGTGTTTTTTTTCGAAGGCTGGGAGCAAGCAAAACTTGCCAGTGCAATCAGGGCCAAAATACAAGATTTTGCAGATTTAAATAAGGTCATGTTGTTTTTTTTAATACATCATACGAAGAAACACGCACAGGCGTTACACCGGCCTATCATTAGGAAGACAGATAAGTCATCATGGGATTTTCCAAATCATGATAAAACAAGATCGTCCATCCTTCTTTCGCGGCACGCTGTTTCCAATGCAGTCGGTCTCGTTCGGCAGATTTTCCATCATAATCGGTTTTATAAGCGATGTCGAGTTGAAAATAGACCTGTTGCGGTAAATTGTCCCCGCCATAGAAAATCGCATGTTCACCATCGGTTATCCAAAAGACCTGGTGAAAAGGAGAATGCCCACCGGTTACTTGATAACACAGATCCGGAGTAATCCATCCCGCATCATCGTTCATCCAGATTATTTCCGGAAGATGTTTAAATGCTTCTAAGATTTCTTGATCGTAAGCCGGATTATCATGCTGTTGTACCGCGAAATCAAATTCCCGCGCTTGTACATATATGGAAGCCTGAGGAAAGTTTAACTTAAACACACCGGCTTGCCAAGTGCCTAATCCTCCGACGTGATCTTTGTGAAGATGGGAAAGGACAATTTTTGTAATGGCAGTTGGCGGAAGACCGTTGTATTTCAATTCCCGATGTAAGATTAACTCTCCGTTTACCTGCCAGCCGAGACCCGCGTCAAGGAGAATCAATTCTTCATCGAATTTGATGAGGAAAGGTTGTACTGCAACTTTTAAACCAGCGGGAGACGACGACGTGAGTACACGGAACTCTTTATCGCTACTGACAGAAAAGTGGCCTTCTTGAATTGGAAATACCTGAGCCATATTTAATTCCCCAATAGATCGTTCAATGCTTTTACGGTTGCTGGCTCCATATAATCGCGACCACCTTCCGCACGAACAACAAGCATCCCTTGTTTATCTAAAATAACGGTGGTCGGAATCGCATTTCCCAAAAACGCGGTTGGGATCTCGCTCTGTGGCGTGTAAACGGGAAGGTCATAGTCGTTTTCGTCCATAAATGCTTTGGATGCTTCATATTGACCATCGACATCTACCATTAAAAAGACCAGATCAGACCTATTTTTGAAGGTTTGTTTTAAACGATCAATGGAGGGCATCTCTTGAATACAGGGTGGGCACCAGGTTGCCCAAAAATTAATAAAAATAACCTTCCCCTTAAGGGATTCCAATGTGACAGGTTTGCCGCCTCCGTCCAGAAATGTAACCTGCGAAAAATCTTCTTTCTGTACCGAATCTGCTGGTGCTGGGGCAGACGCCTGTATGCTGTCTTTGTCGTTGGAGGTGTCATTCGTAGACATCTGTTGCTGGCAACCCACGCAAATGAACAATATGATAAGGACCAATAAAGCAGGAGCAGAACTCATTTGGAAAGGTATTTTCATGTGTTAAAAAATAATTGGATTAAACTTACATAAATTCAGGGGGATGTGCAAAGAATAAACCAAGGTTGGGGGGATGTTGCACGTTATCTGCCTAGCTTAGCCACGGAGATTAACATTCTGGTAAAGATATGTAACCTAAGTAGCACAATATTCTCGATTATTATATGAACTTTGTAAGGTACAAATAAAATTATAGTAAAGATGGAATGGTTATTTAATCCCTGGCCTTGGTATGTTGGCGGTGCGTTGGTCGCCTTCATCATGTTGGCATTGGTCTGGTTGGGCAAAAGTTTCGGTTTTTCTTCCAACTTCCGTACGATGTGTGCCGCACTGGGCGCCGGTCGCATGTGTGACTTTTTTCGCTTTGATTGGAAAACACAAAAATGGAATCTCCTCTTTTTACTCGGCGCCGTAGGCGGAGGTTATCTTGCGGCTCACGTATTATCTGTCGAGGCTGTACCAGAAATTTCGGAAAATACCGTACAGAAATTACAAACAATGGGTTTTCAAAGTGCTGGACAAGCCTATTATCCCACCGAACTGTTTACAGACTTAACGGTAAAGAACATCCTGCTGTTTGCTGTAGGCGGACTTCTCATCGGTTTTGGTACACGTTATGCCGGCGGGTGTACATCGGGTCATGCTATATCTGGGCTAAGCAACCTGCAACTGCCCTCCCTGATCGCTGTAGTTGGTTTTTTTATCGGTGGACTGGTAATGGTTCATCTTATTTTTCCACTTTTATTTTAGAGAAACGATGCGCAATATAGTATATGTGATTTTAGGTGTGTTATTCGGAATAGCCATGTATAAAGGCGAGGCAGCGTCTTGGTTTCGAATTTTTGAAATGTTCCACTTCCAGTCATTCCATATGTACGGTTTTATGGCCACGGCGTTGGGTGTTGGAATGATCGGTATGCAATGGTTGAAACGAGGTAAGAAAGACGTGGATGGTCAATTTATCGAGATTGCACCCAAACAACGTTCGATAACCCGATATCTGGCCGGAGGTGCTATTTTCGGAATGGGCTGGGCATTGGTTGGCGCCTGTCCGGGTCCGATTTTTGTTCTTATTGGCGTAGGGGTGTGGCCTATGCTTATTGTTGCTGCGTTTGCCGTTTTGGGAACTTTCTTATACGGCGTCGTCAAAACTAACTTGCCACATTAAGATAAAAACACGATAAATAGGACGGTCCACACCTTAACATAGACGAATGATTTTAGGATATTTTTTAGCAATCGTAGTCGGGATTACACTTGGTCTTGTTGGCAGCGGCGGAAGCATTCTGACCGTTCCCATTTTGGTGTACACGATGGGTGTCGACCCGGTGCTCTCGACTACATATTCCTTGTTTGCCGTGGGGGTTACGGCGGTGGTGGGCTCACTAAAGGGATTCTATCAGGGCGAAGTGGATTTGCGTAAAGTGGTCAGTTTTGGTATACCCTCTTTGTTGATGGTGTTTGTGACCCGGACCTTTATTCTTCCCTGTATTCCAGAGATATTTATTATTGGTGATTGGGAAATACATCAGGCAACGGTACTAATGATTGTTTTCGCGGTCGTTATGCTGGCATCGGCATGGAGCATGATCAAAGGTCATTCCTTCGCATTCGTCGAAAAACATACGGCGCGTCGGTTCGGAAGTGGTCAGATTGTCATGCATGGCATGTTAGTTGGATTGGTGACCGGTGTAGTAGGGGCGGGAGGAGGATTTCTTATTATTCCAGCGTTGGTTCATTTTTACCATATGCCAATGAAAAATGCGGTATCTACATCATTGGTTATTATTGCTGTCAATGCAGGATTTGGACTATTGGGTGATGTCGAAAAGCTGCCGACTTTCGATTGGCAGATTCTAGGTGGCTATACCGGCTTGGCCATTGGAGGAATTTTTGTAGGATTCTATCTGGCCAATAAAATCAGCGGCGATCAGTTGAAAAAGCTGTTCGGCTATATGATTTTACTTGTGGGGATGTATATCCTTGTAAAAGAACTGTTTTTGATCTAACAACAGCAGTGGAACGGCATAAGATAAGCCCTGTTATTTAATTATTTTTTCACATAAAATGAGATTATGTTCTTTCAACAAATATATGATAAGACTTTGGCGCAAGCGAGTTACTTCGTAGGGTGTCAGGCAAAGAATGAAGCGGTAGTGATTGATGCGAAACGCGATGTAGATACCTATCTAGAAATCGCTAAGCAAAACAATATGCGTATAACGCACGTGGTCGAAACACACATCCACGCGGATTTTTTAGCGGGAACGCGCGAGTTATCGGCATTAACCGGCGCGGAGATATACCTTTCTGATGAGGGAGGCGACGACTGGCAATATGCGTTCGATCATCAAGGGCTTCGGGAGGGAGATAGGATTCGTGTCGGTAACCTGTCTTTGGAAGTTCTGCATACGCCGGGACATACTCCAGAGAGTATCAGTTTGTTGCTGCGCGACCATCCCGCATCCGACGAGCCGGTGATGATTTTTACCGGTGATTTCGTCTTCGTTGGCGATATTGGCCGCCCCGACTTGCTTGAGCAAGCAGCCGGTATTGTGGGGACAAAAGAGATCGGCGCCGTGCAGATGTTTGCCTCTTTGAAAAAATTCAGAAAACTTCCTGACTTTGTGCAGGTGTGGCCGGGACATGGCGCGGGATCGGCATGCGGAAAATCGCTAGGATCAGTACCTAGCAGCACGGTCGGTTATGAAAAGATTAGGAACTGGGCGTTTCAGTTTGACAATGATTTTGATGGATTTCAACGTTATCTTTTGCAGGATCAGCCAGACGTTCCAACGTATTTTGCCCAGATGAAAAAACGAAACAAAGAGGATCGTAAGCTATTGTTGACCGTTCCAGAGCATCCTACCCTCGATGCGGTAGCCGCCTTGAAAGATGCTGGTTTGACATGGGTCGATGCGCGTCACAAGTCGAAATTCGCAGCTGGCCATGTGCCTGGATCCTGGAATATACAGCATAACCAAGCTATGGCCAACTGGGCTGGATGGATGCTGTCGTACGATGACAGACTCGTCATCGTAGCGCCCGAAGAAGAACAGCAGGAGATAACCCGTAAGCTGATGCGCATCGGAATGGACCAAATAGCGGGCTTCTTGACGGATCTTACAGGAGTAGATCGCATTGCTTCGCACGTGGTAGACGCAGATGACGTAGAACGTTTGAAAGGACGAGACGATGTCGTTTTATTGGATGTCCGTAGCCGACGTGAATATCAGGAGGCGCATATACCGGGTGCACGGCATCATTTTGTCGGCGATCTTCCGTCTTTGAATTTGGCCGAAATCATGGACAAGCACGTCGTTATTCAGTGTCAGTCGGGAGATCGTGCGACGATCGCCTATTCGTTTCTCGAACGAAACGGGATAAATCGCTTGTCGATCTATTTGGGCAGTTTTCAGGATTGGAAGACCCTTGAAAAAGCGGTGGTTACGGGCGAATAGGAATGGACTTGCTGCGCGAAACATATGGTGGAGTTTTAGAGCCAGAGCTGATACTGGAACTGCAACGGGTCGCGACGATAAAAAACTTTACGGAAGGCGATTTAATCATCGACTATGGGCAATACGTGCGTTCTATGCCTTTGCTATTGACCGGAACGATTAAAATTATCCGCCGGGACATGGAGCAAGGTGATCTTTTTCTGTATTACTTAGCCAAAGGCGATACCTGTACGATGTCGATTGCATGCTGCGTAGGTCTCAAAAAAAGCGAGATACGTGCTGAAGCGGAAACGGAGACCGTCGTTGCGATGGTGCCTAAGCAATACCTAGCTGATTGGCTCGGGCGCTATGCCTCCTGGCGTGCTTTTATTCTTCAAAGCTACGCCGCACGTATGGATGAATTGCTTCAGTCTATTGATAATCTCGCTTTTATGGATATGGAAAGCCGTATTGTATACTATTTGCAGGAAAAAGTGAAAGCATTAGACAACCGTATTTTAATCGGCACGCATCAGCAAATTGCGACGGAATTGAATACGTCACGTGTTGTCGTTTCTAGGATACTAAAAAAACTGGAAAAAGAACAAAAAATTGTGCTGTTGCGCAATGAAATCCGCGTACTGTTTTAGGCTTTTCTTCCAAAACTGACCGACAGTCCTTGGCGTTTAAGGCCGTATATCATTATCGGATTGGTGGAAAGGGCTTAAACGGTCGCTTGGGCTCAAAGTAATTCCACAACACATTGGCTATTTTGCGTGTCAAGACTTCCGCCTCGTTATCGGAAGTCCACCGTTGATCCTTATTGCCTTTTGTCAGAATGGAGAAAAAGAAATCTCCAGAGGGGGCATGTACGAATACGACTTCTCCACGCGCATCATCAATGGACCCGGTTTTGGACGCCGTGGCTATATCGGCTGGAAATTGAGCTAACGATCGCTCGTTATAAAACTGATTTTTGAGGTAGCGGTACATCTTGTCGGACATCCGCGGCGAAAAAACCTGGCCCGAACGGATATAATACATCAATTGAGCGATTTCGCGCGGAGTCGTTTGTCCCCACCCATATTTTTTCCATATCGCTTCTCGACCAGCTGTCCGGGAATTTACTTTCGTGTGCACTAATCCGAGGTCGTCCATAATCTGGTTGATCACGGCACCACCACCAGCCAATTCCTGGCACCAAATCGAGGTGACATTGTCGCTATAAGTAAGCATTAAAGAGATCATGGTTGACAGGTCAGTTTGCGCACTATCTTTGTAGAATTGCATCAATCCAGACCCGCCGTAAACTCGTTTCGCATCGTAGCGAAAGGAATTGTTGAGATGTAACTGATCTTGGTTGATTTTATTGAAAACGCCAACGAGTATCGGTATTTTCACAATACTCGCAGTAGGGAATACTGTGTCTGCATGAATTTCTACTTTTCGGTGTTTGCCGACATGTTCTACGTAAATGCCGATATCCCCGCCAAAGCCGGCAATTTCATCCCGAAGGATTTTTTCTAATTTTTTATCGTGTTTTTGGCCGTACACAGTAGAGAAGCCCAAGAGGCAAGTTAAAGCAATAACGAATCCTGTTTTCATGGTCATTTGTTTCTGACGACCAAAGTAGCAAAAAGATGCGTAAATCTTTTATTTTATTTGCTTTATTATGCGGTTTAGTTATTAATATCCTGCAGTAAACCGCTTGTTGATAAACCGCTCTGTCTCTATTTCGTCTACAATGGCTACCGCCGCGTCCTCGACCGATATCTGTGATTTTCTGGAGCTGTCAAATACCGGGGTATCCGTATCGGTTCGGTATTTTCCCGTGCGACTGCCAGGTGTATCCGGGCCCATGTTGATCGCCGGGCTGAAGAAGGTCCAAGATAGGTCGTGTTCCCGCTTAATCACTTCTAGATAATCCGATGCGGCTTGGGCGCCAGCTTTAATGTGCTTCGGAAATTTAGGATCGTCGACCAGCTTTTTCCCGTTTATGAGCAAACTACCCGCTCCGCCCACAACGATGAACCGTTTCACATGTGCATCTTTTACAGCGAGTAGGATACTTCGACTGCCCCGCATGAAGTCGTCATACAAGGAGGGATTGTCCCAACCGGCGTTAAAGGCAGAGATAACCACATCACATCCTTTCAATGCTGCAGCTAATGCAACCTCTTCGTTGACATCGACTTGGATCGCAGTCACCTGTTCTTTGTTTTTTAGCTGTTGAACATCGCGCGCGATGGCCAGCACGTGATATCCTCGAGCGATCAATTCCTCTAATAGTGGAAAACCAACAAAGCCAGTGGCGCCGATAAGTGCTATTTTTTTCATACTTCGATACGTCTTTTATTCTTACATGAACGTGGACTGGTAACGTGTGCCGTTGTCCAGCCAACAAAATGTTCTTTGTATTAATAAATGGTTGAATCGATAAATTGTTTTCCCGACAGGAACTCGATGCGCCTGCATGAAGAAATTCTGAAGGTTCAGCATCTAATAAAAACAGGCTGGACAATCTGGCCAGCCTGTTTTTAAGAATTCGATGAACGATTAAGATTTCTGTTGTGCTTTCCGAATTTTACTATGTTTCTTTCCGTATAGGAAGTAAATGATCAGTCCGATAAGTAACCATATGCCCAGTCGTTCCCAACTTTCAATTGGGAGGGAGGCCATCAGTAAGATACAGACTACAACCCCCAAAATAGGTATTACGGGCACAAATGGTGTTTTGAACGGACGCTCAATCTCAGGGTTAGTCCGGCGAAGGACTAAGATGCCAATGCAAACGAGCGTGAACGCAAACAATGTCCCGATACTGACCATATGTCCGAGATCCGATACGGGAACGAACCCTGCGAAAATAGATACAAAGATCATGAAGATCAAGTTTGTTTTCCAAGGGGTCTGATTTTTGGAAAGGTCGGAAAAGATTTTAGGCAGCAGGCCGTCTTTACTCATGGAATAGAACACGCGACTTTGACCCAGTAGCATAACTAAGATAACAGACGTGTATCCTGCTATGATGGTAACAATCAGTGCAGAATTTAAAAAGGTGTATCCTGTTTTTGCGAAGGCCGTTGCGACAGGCTTTGCATCACCTTTAAACGCTTGATAGTTTTCGAGACCAGTCATCACATACGAAAAAAGGACATATAGAATGGTGCAGACGATCAGCGAGCCAATAATGCCAATGGGCATACCTTTTTTTGGATCTTTAGCCTCTTGCGCTGCAGTACTGACGGCATCAAAACCGACGAAGGCAAAAAAGAGTACCCCTGCAGCCCGCAGTATTCCACTGATACCGAACTGACCAAAATAATCACTGGTTAAAAAGGAGAAAAAACCGAGCTCTCCACGTTTGACCAATTCTTCCCCTTCGTTGTTCGGAATAAATGGAGTATGGTTAGCTGAATCGATAAAACTCCAGCCGAGAACAATAAAGATCAACACGACACTAACTTTTAAGATCACCAGTAAGTTATTGACGGTGGAAGATTCTTTAGTCCCGCGCATCAACAATAAGGACAGCAAGCAAACGATTACAATAGCAGGGATATTCACGATTCCACCTTCCCAGGGACCCTTCAAGAGCTGCTCTGGGATGCTGATCCCTACGATCATGAGTAGCTGGTTAAAATATTGCGACCAGCTTACCGCTACCGTTGCACTGGCGAGCGCGTATTCCAGCACCAGGTCCCAACCGATAATCCACGCGACAAACTCGCCCATTGTGGCATAAGAATATGTATAGGCACTGCCGGCAACAGGGATCATGGAAGCAAATTCTGCATAACAGAGGCCTGCAAACGAACACGCTAAAGCAGCAATTACAAAGGAGAGGATAACGGCTGGTCCGGCATTTTCAGCGGCAGCTATACCTGTCAAAGAAAATAAACCGGCGCCAATGATGGCGCCAACGCCTAGTGCGATAAGCCCCGTGCTGGATAATGTTCGCTTTAGGGTGTGTTCACCGCTTTCCCGGGCTTCCTGTATAATCTGCGGGATGGATTTTTTGTACAACATAATTCGTAGTGGGTTAGTAGTGGAGTTTTTTATTTATTGGATTTGAATTTACTGTATGCATCGAGGATATAAATCCGCAGATCTTCTGGAGAGGCTGTTTCCATGAATTGAAGAGTCGGTCGGAATTGTTCCCTGAATAGAGGGAGTTCACTATCGCTGAGAGGGACTATGGCCCGGATGGTCTGGTTGGAGAACCAGCGATCAATCTTTCGGTTCGCTTGCTCTTGGAGCAATAAGTCCAGGTTTTTGCGCGCGAGTTTACCCTGACGTCCAAATAGACGGGAGGGAGACAAGCGGAGCCCTCCGCGGTTTTGGGATCCCTCTGTTACTTTGCCCTCATTTCTGGCGCGCTCAATTTCGGCTATTAACCGACTATCGGTTAGCCGACTGACTACCACTTCATCGATGACAATGCTTTTCTGGTCTCGGACTAAATAGATACGTTGGATTCCTTCTTCATAGATATAAGCGGTGTCGACTTCGTATCCAGCTTGCGCAAATGTTAATAAATCATTAAGCTGAGCTCCAATGGAAAAATTACCATCTGCATCAGACCGTGCTTCTTGTTGCGTCCGAAGGTTTTTCACGACCACATCTTTCAAGCGCTGACTGCTTTCCAGTTCGTGGACAATTCCCTTAACCTCCTGTGCGTTCGACACGGTGGTTATTCCGGAGACGAGGAAGAACATAAAAAGGGCGATAAGCTGATAAGGATTGACGATCTTCATGGTGTTAATTTCTAGGCCAGACATTATTTTCAGGATTGATATCGGGATAAACTTGGTCGGGATCAATGACGACTTTTATCAATTTTTCGGTGGTTTTCAACTTAAATCGCCAAGCTTTATTGCGTTGCCAGATTTCGACCGGTAGCTTTTTACGGATCTTTTGACCGGATTCGGTTGTTGCTTCGATAACAACAGGCATAGGAAGCTGCTCCAAATTATCAATGGTGATTAAGGCTCCGTTTTTAGGATCCATTTTCTCATAGTCAACCGTCCGGATCGACTGGTCGAGCGACCAGTTGTTCTTAAACCATCCACGCCAAAACCATGCAAGATTTTCGCCGGTTTCATTTTCGATTGTTCGGAAAAAGTCGTCCGGTGTCGGATGTTTATATGCCCAATAAGAAATGTAACTGCGAAACGCACGGTCGAAACGCTCGGCGCCGATAATCTCATCGCGAAGCAAGCGAAGGCCAAAAGCCGGCTTGTAATAGGCGAGAATTCCGATATTTCGTTCTTTCATGCTCTGCGGCGTCGACATGATTGGTTCCAACTGTGGCTGTGCAAAGGCACGCGTCATACTATTACGGTTCCCGAACGTCTTATGGTACTCGCCCTTATTGAAAACTTCAGTCGATAATCCGTTGATAAACGTATTGAAGCCTTCATCCATCCAAGCGTGAAGGCGTTCGTTACTGCCAACGATCATGGGAAACCAATTATGTCCAAACTCATGATCGGTAACACCCCATAAGTTACCAGCTTTCGCGTCATGACCGCAAAAGGAGATACCCGGGTACTCCATTCCTCCCACATTGGATGCCACATTGACGGCTACCGGATACGGATATTCCATCCATTTGCTGCTGTAATGCTCAATGGCCGCTTTGGTGTATTCGGTGGAACGCTCCCAGGCATTATTCCCGCTACTTTCTGCAGGATAGGCCGAGAGCGCTAACGCACTTTTTCCGCTGGGGTTATTAATTCTTGCCCCGTCGAGCACAAATGCCTCCGAAGAAGCCCAGGCAAAGTCGTGGGCTTGCTTCAACTTAAATTTCCAGGTCAAGGTGGATTTGTTAGGTCTAGAAGCAGGTAATGTTACTTCGTTTAACGATCTTATTGCTACGGTTTTATTGCTTTGAAAAGCTTGTTTATACCGGGTCAATTGTTCGGCTGTCCAAACTTCTTCTGGATTGAGGAGTTCGCCTCCGGCCACAACAATATGGTCTGCCGGTGCGGTGATCTCCACCGAATAATCTCCAAACTCTAGGTAGAATTCGCCCGGTCCAGTGTAGGGTTCTGTGTTCCAACCTATAATGTCATCGTATACACATACACGTGGATACCACTGTGCAATGGTGTATATCTTTCCGTTTTTCGTGGACAGTATACCGGTCCGGTCGGCGCCGTACTCGGGTATCGTATAGCTGAAGTCGATCTGAAAAGTGACGCTTCCGCCAGCTGCCGCGAGTTTTTTGGGAAGCTCCAGCCGCATGCGGGTGTCGATAATTTCATAGAATGCTGTAGTGCCATCTGAAAATTTAATGTTGGATAAGGCGAAGCCACCTTCAAATTCTGAATTCGCGGATCCGTAGCGACTGTCTTCTAGCGGGACGACGGCTTGCCCTCTGGAATTCTCCTCGAATAGATTTTGATCCAATTGCAACCAAATATACGAAAGGTCGTCCGGACTCTGATTGGTATAGGTAATGGAAACTCGACCGGCGATACGATCGGTTTGATCGTCTAAAGATACGTGAACATCATAGTCTGCGCGGTTCTGCCAATAGGCATGCCCGGGTTTTCCGCTAGCCGAGCGGTAAGGCGTTCCGTTCTGCGTATAGAAGATGGGATGGAAAGCTTCTGTGTAGTTGTATTTGCTTACCGTCTGCCCTACTGCTGCCGTTGCAAATAAAAATAGGGAAAGTGAGGCGGCTCTTATCCTGTTCGTCATATGCTAAGTAAGTTTGGACGTGTACTCGTCTTCGTTAAACCCTAAAATTAATCCTTTTTTTGTTTCCAAAATAGGTCTCTTGATCATGCTATTGTGCTGGATCAATACTTCATTCGCCGCATCGGCGTGGTTCACCGCCGCTTGTTCTATCGGCGATAGTTTTTTCCAGGTTGTACCCTTCTTATTAACTAAAGCTTCCCAAGAAACTTCTTTTTCCCAATGTAAGAGTTTCTCTAAGCTTGCCGGCTCTTTTTTGTAATCGTGAAACGTGTAAGGGACCTGATGTGCGTCGAGCCAGGTTAGGGCTTTTTTTACTGTGTTGCAGTTTTTTATTCCGTAAACTTGTATCATCGTGTTGTTAGTTGTCTGCTTTAAGTGGATAAAGATATCAATATATTTAAAAAAGGGCTATAACAAAGGATATTTTAACAGTTGTTTTCGTATAAAAGGTCTGTTACGTTTCCGTGAGCAATGCGAGATCCAACAGTCTTGGGTATAGGATCTCTTTGCGGGCTTTTTGAACGTACTTTTTTTGGGGAAATGTTCGCTATATGTTCGACACAGGCTCGAGACGGCGACGGCTTTTCATCGGCTCCACTTCGTCTTGTGTTCGGGTGTTCTTCGACTCCCAGTCGAAGAACACCCGAACACAAGACGAAGT
>NZ_JBHULR010000003.1:117571-525079 GCF_042684625.1 Sphingobacterium suaedae
CTCTCGAACAACAGTCGAAGAGCAGTCGAACAACACACAACTTGCCTTATACTGTCTTATACTATCTTTAATGATTTGAGGGATACGACGTGATGGATGCAAGGTTAAGAGCATGGAAAAAGAACGCCCTATCGAGGCACGCGGCAGAACGACGGTGAGAAGGAAGTGTTTTTGTCGGCCGTTGCCGGATGGGGCATCTATTCTTTCTGGAAGATGCATAAAAGGTCATGCCGACAAAGGCAGAGCGGGAGATATCACCATACCCTTAGTAGTAATTTTGGGTGTATTTTTTACACTAAGTCTTGTTCGGTATGAAAAAAAAACTGTACCTTTAGTGACATATTATACATAATAAGACAAAACATATGAGCCTAAAAGATTTTAAAGGTGTTTTGACAGGAGATCAAGTTCAAGAGCTTTTCGAGATTGCTAAAACACATAAATTCGCCCTACCTGCGGTCAATGTGATCGGAACGAATTCTATTAACGCGGTGCTGGAAACAGCGAAAGCTGTCAATTCGCCCGTTATCATTCAGTTGTCAAATGGTGGCGCACAGTTTTACGCAGGGAAAACGTTAAATAACGACGGATTAAAAGCCTGTATTTTGGGGGGCATTTCAGCCGCACAACATGTGCATTTGTTGGCTGAACACTATGGTGTGGCTGTCATTTTGCATACAGACCATGCTGCAAAAAAATTATTGCCTTGGATTGACGGGCTGTTGGATGCTGGGGAGAAATTCTTTGCACAGCACGGTAAACCTTTATTCTCTTCTCATATGTTGGATTTGTCGGAAGAGCCTATCGAAGAAAACATCGAGATATCAAAGAAATATTTACAACGCATGAAGCCGCTAGGAATGACGGTAGAGATCGAACTTGGTGTAACAGGAGGCGAAGAAGACGGTGTAGATAATTCCGATGTAGATAGTTCAAAATTATACACGCAACCGGAGGAAGTAGCATACGCATATGAAGAGCTTTCGAAGGTTTCCGATAAATTTACGGTAGCCGCGGCGTTTGGAAATGTACATGGGGTATATAAACCAGGGAATGTGAAGTTACAACCTGTTATTTTGCATAACTCACAAGAATATATCCGTGAGAAATTTGCATTGACCGCAGAAAAGCCAGTTAATTTCGTGTTTCATGGCGGATCAGGATCGACTCCGGAAGAGATTGCCGAGGCGATATCATACGGCGCGATCAAAATGAACATCGATACCGATATGCAATGGGCGTTCTGGGATGGAATACGTGCCTACGAGGCTAAAAATCATGATTACTTACAGGGACAGATCGGAAATCCGGAAGGGACAGATTCGCCTAATAAAAAATATTACGATCCGCGCGTGTGGTTGCGCAAAGGGGAAGAAGCCTTTGTAGAACGTTTGAAACAAGCGTTTAGCGAATTGAATGCGATCGATGTGAATAGTAAATTATAACGGGTCCTATCCACGACATAAAAAAACGGAACATGATTGTTCCGTTTTTTTTATGTCGTTTCTTTAACAAATATTGATGAAATTAAATTTGTTTATGTCCGTCTTTTTGCTACTTTTATAACAGAAGGCTATAGATGATGATGAAGGAAAGATTTTTAAATTTTTTGAAGTTTGAAAAACGTTATTCTCCCCATACGATCCACGCTTATGCGTTGGAAATCGATAATTTCCTGAGCTTCATCGAACTCGAAAATAGGACGTTTGAAGACGTGGATCACCGTTTCGTCCGGTATTATCTCGCGACTATGAAGGACAGCGGTAAACAAGCTTCCAGTATCAATCGATCTATATCTTCATTACGTTCTTTTTACAAATTTTTATGCAGGGAAGGTCTGTTGACTACAAGCCCTATGCTGCTTGTCCATGCGCTGAAAACACCTAAGAAACTGCCCGTTGTCGTTGAACAGGAGAAGATGGTCGCTTTATTGGATAAAGGTTGTTCCGATCCGAATAATTTTGAGGAGGTGCGCGATTTGATCATCTTGGAGCTATTGTTTGGAACGGGCATTCGTTTGGCTGAATTATTAGCTATTCAAGAGAAAGACATCGATATCTACAATAGAAAGATCCTGATCTTTGGTAAACGCGGGAAAGAACGATTTGTACCTATTCATCAAACATTGGTGGAAAACATGAAACGATATTTGCAATTAAAATATGCGAAGGAGTTACCAAACAAATCGAACCACTTAATCGTTACTAAAGAAGGAAAACGAGCCTATCCGAAATTGGTGTACGAAATTGTGCAGAATTATTTGGGACAAATCACATCCCAAAAGAAGCGTAGTCCGCATGTACTAAGGCACACCTTTGCGACTGCGCTGTTGAACAATGGAGCAGATCTGAATGCGATCAAGGAACTTCTTGGACACGCAGGCTTAGCGGCGACACAAGTCTACACACACAACTCTGTGGAGAGGTTGAAATCAATTTATAAACAAGCCCATCCAAAGGCTTAAAAAAAGGAGGAAAAATGAACATTACGGTGCAATCTATCAAGTTTGATGCAGATCAAAAATTGGTTGACTTTATCAAAAGAAAAACAGCAAAACTGGAACAATTCTTAGATAACATTATCGAAGGGGTATGTTATTTACGGTTAGAGAATGTAGACGATGAAGCCAATAAGATAGTGGAGCTCAAAATGAACATCCCGGGCAACCAGCTGTTTGCGAAGGCACAGGCGAAAAGTTTTGAAGAGGCGACGGACGTCGCAGTAGAATCAATTAGACGGCAGATCAATAAACATAAAACAAAAAACCGTGCCAACGGAAGCAACCATAAAGAATTGTTGAGCACGGAAGAAGAATTTTAAACGGTACTACATACGAAATAGAAAAGCTGATTGGAAAATCAGCTTTTTTATTTGGATTGAATCTGAATAACCTATATATTTGCTCCATAAAAATTGGTGAGCAACGATGATTTGTCCTTTAGCAAACGTAGAAGAAGTATATAAAGGCGCTAATGGCGCGGTATATCAATGTAGCCGTAAGAATTGTTATTGGTTGGAGTTTCAACAGACCACAACGTCTTTCAAAATATCGGACTTCTTTCAGTTTAAAAGACGAATTGATGCGATTGACATCGCTTCCATGTTGGATGATAGTTCTCGCTCAGCTGATTTTGAGATCGTTATGCCGTTCCGCACGGAGCGGTGCTTTCTTCTTTCTGTTCAGGACGTGCTCCAATTGCGTGATATATTAGCAGGAGCTAAGTTTATGATCGAGCTCAACAGTGAAATTAAAAAGATGCTGCGGAGAGATGCTGTATTGGCTTAATTCTTCCCTTTAATTGTTCTGATTCTAAACAAGTTAAGTCGATGATCCCGTAATTTAGACTTAATTTGTATTGTATTTTTTTTATTCATATCCGCCAATTCGGCCGTATCTTTGTATCAAACAATGTCGGGATTACATTGTTAATATAGTAGAAAATATAAATACGAGTGATATGAAAGATCTGTTGAAATTAAAATCTTCTTTATCAGAAGAAATCGAAAATATATTAAATGCACAAGTTAAAGTGGAGGCGCATTCTTCCGCTCTCTATCTCGCTATGTCATCTTGGTGTGACGATCAGGGGTTGGATAATTCCTCTAAATTTTTCGCTAAGCAAGCAGATGAAGAGCGGGAGCATATGTTGAAATTATTTAACTACATCAACAACCGGGGTGGTAGAGCAGTTTCTCCGGAAATTACCAATATTCCGGTTGATTTTGAATCATTTCGCGGCGTGTTCGAACAAACGCTAGAGCAAGAGATGTTCGTGACAGAGCAGTTTAACACGATTGCGGATAGATGTATGAAAGCCAAGGACTACGTAACGTTTAATTTTGTGCAATGGTTCTTGGAAGAGCAAGTGGAGGAAGAATATGTGGCACGGAGAATCCTGGAATTATTCGATGTGATCGGTGAAGAGGGGACTGGCCGTTGGGAAATTGACAAACATTTGGTGAAGGTGACGTTCGACGGTGAGTAATAATTTTTGAAACGTTTTCAAAAACGGGTTGTTTCTAAAGAAATAACCCGTTTTTGTTTATACAAAATATCACCTGTTTAACGTTCTTATATAAACTTTTATTGAAATTCAATTTTTTCGTATATTGATCACAAACGAGCGAAACATCAGTTTTTGTGAAGTATTTTAAGCACCTCATATATTTGGTCACGTTGGTCAGTTTTGTTGTCCTATGTCCGTTACGGACATATGCACAAACGCCGCAAACTGTAGTGAAACAAATACAGGGCTATGTTTTGGATACAGCAGATACGCGTCTGAGTGATGTAACAGTCCGCTTGACGAGTACCTTAGACACGCTAACCACAACCAGTTCTGGTGCTGGATTCTATACATTTAAAGGCGTGCGTGGATCGAATATCCGAATATCCTACAGTATGCTCGGTTTTCAGATCGTCAATAAGAGTATCCCATCCTATGAACGATCCTCTTTTGTGGTCATGCCAAATGTGACACTTACGCGGCAAGCTTCACTGATTGACGGTGTATATATTGTGAAGACTATCCCCGTTGTGTACGGAGAAGATACGATACAGTATAACATGGACGCATTTACCTTTCGGAAAAACTCCTTGCTGGAAGAAGCGCTGAAACAACTACCCGGTATACACGTATCTCGCGACGGTACCGTGTATGCACATGGCAAAGCGATATCGTCGGTACAGGTGGACGGTAAAAAATTCTTTGGCGGAGATGTGCTCACGGCCACGAGAAATTTACCGGCTGACTTTATCAACAAAATACAGATCATAAACTATTATGGCGACTATCCGACAGGCAAAGAATTGAGCACGGAAGAGCCTGAGAAGATTATCAATATCGTTTTGCGGGAGGATAGTAAACGGATCTCGTTTGGACAATTGACCGCGGGAGCCGGTACGAGAGAACGTTTTATCGGGAGTGTGGGCATAAACCGTTTCAATGATGGTCAGGAATTTTCCGTTGTAGGCTCCATCAACAATACAAATACGAGCTTGTTCTCTTTTGGATCACCAAGTGGTGTGGGCGAACGCGAAAAATCTTTGTTTGATGCAACAGACTTTGTAGACCCAACCGACGGAGAGAATACGATTAAATCGATCGGTTTTAATTTTTCGGACAACCTCGCGGAGAATACACAATTTAGCGCCAGTTATAGCTTCACGAGGAAGGATAATGTCACCTGGGGTAATTCCATTTTGCGCTCTACTTATGTGAAGGATCAAATATCCAATAGCGAAGAGTACCAGACGACAAACGACGATCATTTTCATCGGCTCACCGCTGAATTCAAGCATCAGTTTAAAAATAAGGATGTGTTGGAAGTGAAGCCGGTTTTTTCGTACGATCGGGTATATTTTGGCAATAATAAAATACGACAGATTAACAACAAACAGATCACGAATTTTGGAACTTACAAAGATACCTCCTATCAGCGCAATCCGAATTTGGACGTCAACATATTGTATTCGAAGGCCTTTCGAAAACCCGGAAGGAAGTTGTTGGCGACGGCTTCCCTAAATTTTAATGAACAACGAAAACTGGAAGATGTACTGGATAGCTATACATCCATTGATTCGGCCATGAGTACGCCAACGTTGACGAGGTTTGACCAACAATATTTTATTCAACAACGCAATGGGACGGACGGCGTGAAAGCAGCTGTATCGTTTGTCGAACCATTTTCCAATTATAGCTTGTTGGAGTTACGTTACGAGTATGAACTGACGGACATGACGGTTAAGCGTTTAGTCGAAGATAAATTGAAAAGCGCGGAATTTGATGGCTTCTATTATGTCGATTCATTAGGCGTAGACTACAATTATCGGTTTAACAGCAGCCGTGCAGGCTTGAATTATCAATATATTCCGAATAAGCAATTCCGCACCAATATTGGATTTGCTGTGCAACCCATAACGTTAACGGGCTATTTGCCCCGGGAAGATATGACTTACCGGTATGCAAACGTAAATCTCGTGCCTACAGCGGGATTCAAATGGCGCTTGAATGATGCACTAGATTGGAGTATTGACTATATCGGTAAGAATAACCAGCCCAACTTTTTACATATTATTCCTGTCCGCGATAACAGCAATTCACAAAATATCATCGTCGGAAATCCGGAACTCAAAGCAGAGTTTTCCAACCGTATCAATACGACCTTACGAAAGTTTATCACGTCGCGCAGTCAGTACTTTGAAACAAACTTTGCGTACAATTATGTTGCGAATAAAATCGTTTCCGATAAAAAAGCAATCGCGGGATCTACGATACAAGAGACCAGCTTCCGTAATGCAGAAGGGTATTATGACCTGAAATGGTATTATTTGTTTAATACACCTTTACTAAACGAGAGTTTGCAATTGGATTTTAGCGGAAATGCCGACTATTACAATAACCTGTCCTACATCAATGACCAACGAAACAAGACGAAGCAGTTTGTTTATGCGCAGTCTCTTCAATTGCGGTACACATGGAGTGATTATTTCGAATCCATGTTTAATGGTAGTTATATGCTAAACAACGCTAGTTATACGTGGCCATATCGCACGGAGATAACGGCGCACAGCTTGTTGTTAAGCGGCGCTACGAAAGGATATGTGAGTGATTACATCACATTGGGCGCAGAAATGTCGCAGCGTTTCAATTCAGGATATGAAAGCAGTTTCATGAACAGCAACCCCACCATTATTAATGCGTATTTAGAAGTGTCATTTTTGCCGAATAAGTTAGCATTGTTGCGCTTACAGGGATTCGATTTGTTGGATCAAAATAAGAATATGGGTACCTATAGTGAGTATATAGGTAATGATTTGTATGAGGCTAGAAATAACCGGCTTGGCCGCTACTTTATGGTCACGCTTAATATGCGATTGCAGAAATATCCAAAAAAGAAATAAGATGCAAGCAATAGTAATTACGCAACCGGGTAGTCCCGAAGTGCTGCAGCTCGAGGAGCGGCAGACACCTGTTCCGAAAGCAAAGGAGGTGCTGATTGACGTTCGGGCTGCGGGGGTGAACCGACCAGATATTTTCCAGCGCAAAGGTAATTATCCTGCACCGGACGGTATTGTGGCGGATATACCCGGCCTGGAGGTTGCCGGCATTGTTGTTTCAATTGGCGACCAGGTCCGACGTTGGAAAGTAGGGGATAAGGTGTGCTGTCTGGTCGCGGGGGGCGGTTATGCCACACGTGTCACTGCAGATGAAGATATGTGTCTATCCGTTCCCGCAGGTTTGTCATTTTCAGAAGCTGCCGCCTTACCCGAGACGGTATATACCGTTTGGGACAATGTGTTTCGCAGGGGTAAATTAAAAGGAGGAGAAGGGTTATTGGTGCATGGAGGGTCTGGAGGGATCGGAAGTACAGCCATTCAATTGGCCAAGGCTTTTGGTGCGGCTGTTTACACGACGGTGGGATCGGCAGAAAAAGCTGAGTTCTGTCGGCATCTGGGGGCCGATGTAGTCATTAACTATCGGACGAACGATTTCTACGAGGCTTTGAAAATGGAGAAAATTCACGTTGTGCTGGATAGTATCGGTGGCGATTATTTCGAACGGAATATCGAACTGTTGGCTCCCGATGGCCGTTTGGTCTATATCAATGCCATGAAAGGCCAACACGTGTCGCTTTCTATTGTCAAAATGATGCAGAAGCGGATTTCTATTACGGGCAGTACGTTACGTGCTCGGGATCTTGTGTTCAAGCAAGGGTTAACCAGCGATGTTCTGCGGCACGTGTGGCCGATCGTAGGTACGGCATTTCGGCCCCAGATATATAAAGAAATTCCGCTAGAGGAAGCAGCACAAGCGCATCACATGATGGAAAGTGGAGACGTTTTTGGTAAAATTGTGCTAGTTAACTGATGTGCTAAATACTTTTAGCTATCGTTTTATCATATCTTTTGTGTACTTTAGAAAAAATATATGATAAGCCTATACTGCATATGAATTTTAAATTTCTTACAACACTACTAATCAGCGGGAGCTTGGCGTTTGGGCATGCCCAAACGATCGATAAGGTCGAAAAACCGATTGATTTGGTAAGTACCCTCGTGGGAACTCAGTCTACCTATTTTCTGTCCACTGGTAATACCTATCCTGCTATTGCCATGCCTTGGGGTATGAATTTTTGGAGCCCGCAAACCGGAAAAATGGGGGACGGTTGGATGTATATGTACACTGCCGAAAAGTTGCGGGGTTTCAAGCAAACTCATCAGCCTTCGCCATGGATGAATGATTACGGACAGTTTTCTATCATGCCAATGGTAGGTATACGAACATTCGATCAAGATAAGCGCGCCAGTTATTTTTCGCATAAAGCAGAGATTGCCAAACCGCACTATTACAGTGTATACTTAGCGGACTACGATGTCAAAACGGAAATCACACCAACGGAGCGCGCGGCTTACTTTCGTTTCACCTTTCCTAAAACAAACGAGGCATACGTATTATTGGACGCATTCGATAAGGGATCGTATGTGGAAGTTCTCCCGAGAGAACAAAAGATTATCGGTTACTCGACCAAGAATAGTGGTGGTGTGCCCGAAAATTTTAAGAACTACTTCGTACTGGAATTCGATAGACCATTTGCCAATGTCTCTACCTTTGCGGATTCTGTCCTGACAGATGGCCGTTATATGGTGAAGGCGGAGCATGTGGGAGCGTTGGTTGGCTTCCAGATCGCTAATGCAGGGGATCAGGTATTGCTAAAAGTGGCTTCATCATTTATCTCGCCCGAACAGGCAGTGCTGAACTTGAAAGAATTAGATGGAACGGATTTCGACCAGCGTGTGGCAAAAGGCGAAGATGTTTGGAATACAGAGCTCAAGAAAATAGAAATAGAAGGTGGGTCGATCGACGATATGCGTACATTTTATTCCTGCTTATATCGCTCGTTATTATTCCCACGGATGTTTTACGAGATTGACGCAAATGGCCAAGTGGTTCACTATTCGCCCTATAATGGTCAGGTATTACCGGGTTATATGTTTACGGATACTGGATTTTGGGATACGTTCCGGAGTTTATTTCCGTTTCTGAACCTGATGTACCCAGAAATAAGTGAGCAAATGCAGGACGGATTAGCCAACGCTTATCGCGAGAGCGGATGGTTGCCTGAATGGGCTAGTCCCGGACTCCGAAACGTGATGGTTGGCAACAATTCGGCTTCCGTAGTAGCCGATGCGTGGATTAAGGGTATCCGGTCGAAGGATATCGAAACATTGTACGAAGCGGTTAAACATGGAGCAAATAATGCGGGGCCGTTAACAGCGGTTGGACGCGCGGGGGCTACTTATTACAACGAGCTCGGGTATGTCCCGTACGATGTGAAGATCAACGAAAATGCGGCCAGGACATTGGAATATGCCTACGATGATTTTTCCATTTATCAGTTGGCAAAATCGTTGGATAAGCCGCAAGAAGATTTGGCATTTTATAAAGAACGTTCGTTTAACTATAGAAACTTATTTGATCCGTCCACCGGCTTAATGCGTGGAAAAAATAAGAATGGACAGTTTCAATCGCCATTTAATCCATTTAAATGGGGTGATGCATTCACAGAAGGGAATAGCTGGCATTATACATGGTCGGTGTTTCAAGATATAGAAGGTTTGGCAAAATTGATGGGTGGCCATCAAGCGATGGAAATTAAGTTGGATTCGGTCTTTAATTTACCTCCGGTTTTTGATGACTCTTATTATGGTTTTCCAATTCACGAGATCCGCGAGATGCAGGTTGCCAATATGGGACAGTATGCCCATGGAAACCAACCCATACAACACATGATCTATTTATACAATCATGTGGGGGCTCCATGGAAAGCGCAGTATTGGGTACGGGAAACCATGAAGCGTATGTATTCCCCGCTTCCCGACGGATATTGCGGAGACGAAGATAATGGACAAACATCTGCGTGGTACGTGTTTTCCGCACTTGGCTTTTATCCGGTGACACCAGCGACCGACGAATATGTGCTGGGCACGCCATTGTTCAAGAAAGCTGTTTTACATTTATCTAACGGTAAACAGATCCGTATACAAGCGCCAGATAATTCTACAGAAAACCGGTTTATCCATGCCCTAAAGTGGAATGGCAAAACCTACCCGAAAAATTATATCAAACACAGCGAATTGGTGAAGGGAGCAACGTTATCCTTTGATATGCGGAGCGAGCCCAATAAGAGTCGAGGAACGAACAAAACAGACTTACCGTTTTCGTTGAGCAAAGACGATCAGTAACAAATAGGGAGCCAATGAGCTCCCTATTTTGTTCGGTAATCCGAAGGTTGTCTACAGATATGTTTGATTAAGTTTCAATGTGTCGATCAATGACCGACTGGGAACTGAGACTCCTGGCGGCGATTATCGGTGGCATCAATACCGACGCTGGGACAAAGAATACCGGCTCCGAATATAGATGTATTGTTCAATTGTTGAATCGTTGACGTTTTTTCTACCTGCTGGGATCAGGCGTCCAATCGGACGATTTCATGTACGTCTGTGGCCAATGAAGCCTGAATGCCTTTGAGCGTATACGGTCGGTCGGAGATAATTTCGATGATTCCGCGCGCTAAATTTGCGGTCTCTGGAAGATCAGTTGATTCGTTAAAGCTTTGTTGAACGGTCGGCTGACAGCTATCTTTTTTCCCAAACCATGGTGCTGAATTTTCGCTCAACCTGTTGTCCGGCTTTGCTACGTACCTGCTCCGCGGCATGCAGTGTCTGCATATGTCGAAGGTTCGTCGGATTTGTCAGATGGAGCAAATCTGCTTCTTCATACAATCGAAATCCGTAACCGGTGAATGGAAGTTGTTCCATAAATTGTTTCGTAGCAAAGGTGATGATCAATCGGCCTTTGGGAAGCAGCCTTGTGGCCAATTGGTTGATAAAGTCCGCCGGGTCTGGCCAGAAGTAGATGCAGTTGACCGTGACGATACGATCAACTTCTTTGAGGTCGTCGGGCAAGGTAATTCCATTGTATACGAAAAATTTAGCGCGACCATTAGATACAGCCTCCCGATTGCGATTAATTGCTTCAGTTTGCATCAGTACCGAGGTTTCCAATCCGGTATAACGGATCTCCGGATGACGTTGTAAAAGACCGGCTAGATGACTTGCGTTGCCATGGCCGATCTCTACGACGTGTTGACCAGCGGCCATATCTAATGCGTCTAGGGCTTGTGCGGTCATGTTGGCGTTAGTGGTTTCCATCATGCGGGCTATTTCTAAGCCTTTTGAGCCGGTAGGTAGCGCCAATTGTTGTGCTATTGTTTTTAATTCCTCTTCCGTTGCCATGGGTATATCTGTTGTTGGCTGTACGAATATCAACAAATGGTCACGGGCATTGTTATAAAATTTTGGCAAAGTTTTGCAAAATTTCCGGTATACCATACTGCCGATAATCGTAACAATCAGGTGATTCAGGAAAACATTGTTTCCATTGTTGGATGATTTATGTATATTGCTGTACACTAATCGACAAACCAGTATTTGATGATTTTATCTAATTTTTCGAAGGAGATCCGCGTCGGTGCTATTGGGATTAAGGGAATGGGGTGGAGCAATCTCCAAGCGATCTTAAAGGTTCCGGGTGTTCGATGTACGGCGATCTGTGATATTGATGACAGCGTGTTGGATCAACGTGCGGGGGAGTTGCGTGAACAAGGGTTTCGCCCCCGTTTGTACAAAAATTATAAAGAGCTGTTAGGAGATAAAGCGGTTGATGTAGTGATTATCGCAACGCCGGATCATTGGCACTGTCTGCAGGCTGTTGACGCGATGGAAGCTGGGAAAGATGTTTATGTGGAAAAACCATTGGCGAACTCCATGGTGGAGTGTGATGTGCTTGTGGCCGCTCAGCAAAAATATAGGCGTATAGTGCAGGTGGGTCAGTGGCAGCGCAGCCAGCGGCACTTCCAAGAGGCAACGGCATTTGTACAGAGTGGTAAGCTCGGCAAAATCAGGACAGTAAAGGCATGGGCATATCTAGGCTGGAAGAAACGGGTGCCTTCAAAGCCAAACGCTGAGGTTCCCCCTGGCGTAGATTATCTGTCTTGGCAAGGGCCGGCCGAACGTAAACCATTTAATCCGAACCGGTTTCATTATGATTTTCGCTGGTTTTGGGATTACGCAGGGGGCTTGATGACGGACTGGGGCGTACATCTTTTAGATTATGCTTTAATCGGTATGCAGGTATCTTCGCCAAAGTCTGTTATGGCTATGGGGGGAAAGTTTGCGTATCCCGACGACGCTGGCGACACGCCCGACACGTTGACAGCGGTTTACGAATTTGACGGTTTTAATATCATTTGGGAACACGCTACGAGTATCAGCAATGGCCCATATGGACGTGAGCACGGCATCGCTTTTATTGGAAATAATGGGACGTTGGTTTTAGACCGTGGTGGATGGGAAGTCTTTCCGGAGAAAGGCCGCATGGAGGCGGTTCCGCTGCAGAAAAAAGCAGATGTGGGATTAGACCTGCACATGGTGAATTTTGTGGATGCTGTCCAGAAGCAGGATCCTACGATATTACGGGCACCGGTCGACGCAGCAGCACATATCGCGAAGCTTTCGCATATGGCTAACATTGCTTATCGGACGGGTGAGCGCCTCACCTGGGATGAAGTACTCGGTCGTTTTTCGGAAAATCAGGCTAATACCTATCTCCCTGCATCTTACCACAATGGCTATATATTGCCAAAAATATAAATTGTAGTATCTCTGTTACTTATAATATACTATGAAAAGAAAAGATTTTATCCGTAGTGCCGCTGCGCTGGCTGCAACCGGTTTCTTGTTTCCGACAAAAGGTTTTTCAGCATGGGCTGGTCCCATTAAGGTCGGACTAATCGGGGTGAATGGAATGGGGTGGTCAAACCTGAACGCATTACTGAAAATACCCAATGTGGTATGTACTGCATTATGTGATGTAGACGAACGCATATTGGACAAACGTATCGCAGAATTAGGTGCAAAAAATATCCAGGTTAGACGCTTTGTCGATCATAAAGAACTGCTGGTAGGCGATACGGTGGACGCCGTTATCATTGCAACACCGGATCATTGGCATTGCTTGCAAATGACAGACGCTGTCAAGGCCGGTAAACATGTATATGTGGAAAAGCCTATCGGAAATTCTATTCGGGAGTGTGAGATCATGGTCGCAGCGGCAAAGAAATATAATCGGATTGTACAGGTTGGACAATGGCAGCGCAGTCAGCAGCATTTTCGGGATGCTATCGCATTCGTGCATTCCGGTAAACTTGGAAAAATCAGGCTTGTAAAGGCGTGGGCCTATCAAGGATGGATGAAGAGTATTCCCGTGAAAGTGGACGAGCCTGTACCCGTCGGTGTTCATTACGATCGATGGTTAGGCCCGGCGAAAAAGAGACCGTTCAATCCAAACCGCTTTCATTTCGAGTTTCGATGGTTTTGGGACTATGCAGGTGGATTGATGACGGATTGGGGGGTACATATGTTAGACTATGCGTTGCTCGGAATGCAGGTGTCTGATCCAAAATCCGTGATGGCCGCAGGAGGCAAATTTGCATATCCCGACGACGCGGCGGAGACACCAGATACCTTGACCACGGTATTTGAATTTGATGACTTTAATATTCAATGGGAACATGCAAACGGGATCGATATAGGGCCCTACAACCGCAATCATGGTGTTTCTTTTATCGGTAATAACGGAACGTTGGTATTGAATAGACAAGGATGGGAGGTGATCCCGGAAAAGGATCGTATGGAAGCCGTCCCGATGCAAAAATCGCAAGATAACGGCTTAGAAAAACATATGTTAAACTTTGTGGAAGCTATCCAACATCAGGATCAGGCACTTCTGCATGCACCGATAGAAGCGGGTGCGCACATTGCCATTTTTTCCCAAATGGGGAATGTAGCCTATCGTACGGGAAAGAAACTCTACTGGGACAAAACGAAACGGGAGTTTACCGATGGACAAGCCAATCGATTTTTAGCTGCCACTTACCATAATGGTTATCAGTTACCGGTTGTCTAGAAGCGGCAACTGTTTTGCGGTATTAATATTGTGTGGATTGCCTGAAGTACAAATTAAGCGAATAATACGCTACGCTTCGAACGCCCGGTTGCAGGTGTTGCAATAGTACCGATTTTCAAACACCATCGGAAGGGACATTGTGGACAACGAAAATAGGGAGAGGAGCAAAGCGCGTGTGCCTTTTTGCCGGCTACCTAGCCTGTCGATTTTCTCCGATCGACAATGCGGACATACGACGTCTTCGAAAGAGGCGTATGCGGGTATATGATGGTCTAATTCAAGCAGAACTTCCTGTGCTCGGGCCAAATCGTCGGCTCCGACGTCTAACCGATAACTATGTGGCGACAACGGAAGTAAAGGGTTCAACGCCTGACCCGGTTCGTGGAAAACACAACTCGATATGCCTTCGCATTCCAATCTCGTTTTGAGTAGATGCGCATCTACGGGATTATCGAAGGTTTTTAAGGTAATCATGTTCGTTTTCTGTTTTTCAATGCTTAAAGATAAATAGTTTTGTGCTACGGAACAATAGTCGTTGAACGCACTTTGCAGGCGATACTATTTGGATATGTAACAAGAAAGTCGTATATTTGGACATATACCTTAGGATACCGCCTTTTATCTTTTCTTTAAAAGATCTAAAATCCGTCTCTTAAAGACATATTTTACCTTTTTATTTTTAACTTTTAAAATCACTGAATGGGAAAAAGCCAGATTACATTTAACAAAAAAGAACGCGTAAAGAAGAAACAACTGAAAAAACAGCAGAAGCAAGAGAAAAGAGAGCTTCACAAAGTCGACAACAACAAAGGAAAAACATTGGAAGAAATGTTTGTTTACGTCGACGAATTTGGAAATTTATCCAACACCCCGCCGGAACGTAAGTATCAATTCAAGGAAGAAGACTTATTACCACCCTCAGCAGGAGAGGATGAATACGAATATGGTAAAGTTTCGTATTACAATACGGAGGGACACTATGGTTTTATTCGTAATAATATCACGAAGCAGACTGTGTATTTTAATGATAAACTTGCAGGAAAGACGCTACAGATCGATCAGCAAGTAAAATATAAATCCATTCGTACCAAACAGGGTGACCAAATCTCTGAGGTATTTATTAATGTGTAATTGTTTAATATTTCATAACAAAGGCGGACGCAATTTATTGGTCCGCTTTTTTGTTTGGGTGCGATTCATTGCGGGTGATGGTTCAGCTGGAATTTGCAAAGCCTGCCGAACTTCCCTATATTTAGCATCAAACGATAAAATCTACAACGGATGAAGCAAGTAAGATGGGGGATGATTGGCGTAGGCGACGTGACGGAGATGAAGAGCGGTCCGGCATTCTATAAAACGATGAATTCCAGTTTGTTGGCGGTTACGTCGAGAACATGGGAACGAGCCAAGGATTATGCGGAGCGGCACGGTGTACCTAGGGTTTATAAAACGGTCGATGAGCTATTGACAGACAAAGAGATCGATATTGTTTATGTGGCGACCCCACCAAGTACACATAGGTCCTATGCGATACGCGCTATGGAAGCCGGAAAGCACGTGTACGTTGAAAAGCCCATGGCTCTTACTGCTGCAGAAGCGGAAGAGATGAATCGTATCGCAACAGCATCGAATAGACGATTATATGTCGCTTTTTATCGACGGGCATTGCCATACTTTGTGCAGGTAAAGAAATTGTTGGATGAACAGGTGCTGGGAACCATCTTAACCGTGTCGGTACGATTGACGCGTCCACCATTGCCTTCAGATTTGGATCCGGCGCTCCACACATGGCGCATTGATAAACGTGTTGGCGGTGACGGATATTTTGTAGATATGGCGCCGCATACGTTGGACATATTGGATTACGTGTTGGGGCCGATTCAGGGCGCATGCGGGTTCTCGACAAACCGAGCGGGTCATTACGAAGTGGCGGATTGTGTTACTGCTTGCTGGCAACATACATCCGGCGTGCTCGGCAATGGGATGTGGTCCTTCTCCAACGGGGAACAACAAGCACACGATGCGGTCAGGATAATAGGAACCGCGGGAGAATTAATTTTTAGCACATTTGACTTTAGCCCTATCCGATTGATCACGAAAGAAAACACGGAGGAATATAAAATGAAGCGGCCAATGCACATACAGCAAGCACTCATTGAAACCATCGTAGACGAATTGACCGAAAAGGGCGTTTGCCCGTCAACTGGAGAAAGTGCTGCGCGGACAGCTATGGTATTGGATCGGATTCTTCAAAAAGGATGAAAAAGTGCTCCGCGTTTTCATCCATAGGCGAAAACGCAGCGCATTTCGGTTAGGGTAATCTATAGGCTTGTCTGGCCAATAGTTTCCAGGAACCGTGGGTTTTTACCCATGTCAAAGCGATGCCGAGCTTTATTTCGGAAGGGCCTTTGCCCGGATCATTGGTCTTTGCGAGTAACGTGTGCCGTACAATTGCGGTATGATCGACGACACTTATCGTTTCATCGACACGCTGTATGTTTTCAAATACCGATTTTCCGGTGACCAGCGTTTCTACAAATTCTTTTTTCGTTTCAATTTTTCCACTCGAATGCCCGTATGTTAAATTGTCGGTAACGAGCGCGTTCAAAACAGACTGTTCAGGTTTGAGCATGGCTTGAATGAGTTTGTCGGTTGCGCTTTTAACGGCGGCAGACTCTTTTTCTTGTGCGGATACGGTAGAGAGTGCGGTCGTGACGATTAATGTCATGATCATCATTGCTGTTTTTTTATAGGACATACGGTTTTATAATTTTTATATGTTTGGTGAATTTACCAACTATGGCGCACTCTTCCAAGTTATCTGACTATTTAATCAATTAGCCACGGAGGAATCAGTGTGTATGTGCATTCGTTTTTCATCAACATAATGACGCGTATAGGTTCCAGACGTGGCACGATCGCTTTCCTCGAAATGGAAATGTATATCGTATACATCTCGTGCTTCTGTCAACGTGTAGCACCCGCTAAGTATGTGTTAGCGGTGGCTGAGTCCATGTGTGGGACCAGATAGGCGTCGTCGTCTATTTTCACCTATATGGTATCTGTTGATGTCTTCAAAATCGAGGCGGATGCGATCATTTTCTGTGCGATCCAACAATTCACCAACGTGGGAGGACCCAAGTGCTGTCGACAGGTTTCTGTTGGATCAGACCGTTGCGCTCGTAATCAAAACGACATATGAATGAGCTATATCGACGGCATGGGGTGTCGAACCTGTATACCATGTCTTCCGGTCACTGTTTGAGGTACAGCTGTTCCAAATAAAAACCAGCGTCGTGAAGAAAACGAATAGCCTAATAGGCGTGCTATCTGCGATCGATCCTTATTTGTTGTCTCACATAAACGACGCGAGGCCTTACTTGTTCAATACAGGGGACGTTTAGCACATGCAAATAGCAAAGTGAAAATACGGTAATGGAGAGGGTAAATACCTGATTTATTCCGTCGCGCCGGCAGGGATTGTGGACGGCAAGACCTTCGATGGTTAGATATGGCGCGGTTTGGTGGTGTAGAAATAGGATGTATTGCGAGCGCACACGAGCCCTAAAGGTACTATATATGAATATTTTGATTGAATAGACCGTTGGCCTTTCTGTTTTTAGCGCGATTATTCGACAGTCGGACGAAAAAAGGTTCGTGTTTGGCTGTCGAGATATACCGCGCAGCGGTATGCGTAACGAACGGCAAATCGTTTTCATTTTTTTAGTACATTTGAACGGCTTTTAGCAATTCTGCGTTGCATTTGGTGATGCAGTCGCTGGAGCGTACACCTAAATAATCTTATCATAACACGAAAGCTAACGGAGCTGTCGCAGCGCGTTGGATCGTTGTTTTTATATAGGAACTGGACGATCGACTATGATTCTAATTGTAGATGACAAACCCGAGAATGTCTATTCGCTCAAAAAATTACTAGAGCGGAAGGATTTTTCTGTAGATACGGCCTTATCGGGCGAAGAAGCTTTAAAAAAAGTACTGCGCAAGGACTATGCGCTGATCATCTTGGATGTGCAGATGCCGGGGATTGACGGTTTTGAGGTGGCAGAGACACTCTCTGGTTTTAGCAAAACGCGGGATATTCCCGTCATCTTTTTATCTGCAGTTAATACCGATAAGAAGTTTATAGCCAAAGGATACGCCTCTGGGGGGATCGACTATGTAACCAAGCCCGTGGATCCAGATATATTATTGTTAAAAGTCAAAACGTTTTACCGGCTTTATGAGCAGACGTTGGCTTTGAATGAGATACAGCAGGCACTCCGTTCGGAGATTGAAGTTCGGAAAAATGCGCAGGCAGAACTAAAGGCTCGTGTGGATCAGTTGCATTTGATACTTGAATCGCTGCCGCAAATCGCGTTTACGGCCAATCAAGATGGACAAATTGATTTTGTGAATAATAAATGGTTTCGCTACAGTTATACAACAGATGCTTTTCCAGCAACACATGAAGATGATCCATCCATTTGGGAGGAGTGGTCTGAAGCGATGTTAACACATAGTCCGCTGGAAATGGAAGTGCGTCTCAAAGAGATTGATGTGGATGTTTTCCGTTTTTTTCTATTGCGTATTACGCCCATTATGGAGGGCGATTACGTGCATAAATGGGTGGGGACATTTACCGATATCGATGACAGAAAGCATGTGGAGAAGAAAAAAGACGAATTTTTGAGCATAGCCAGCCATGAATTGAAAACTCCACTGACCAGCATCAAAGCATACGCCCAGCTGCTGGATCGTGCAATCAAGATTGAGCCGCAGGACCCTGCTTTCACATATATCAGCCGGGTGCAGACACAGGTTGGAAAGCTAAATAGTTTGGTAACCGACTTGTTGGACATTTCGAAAATCGACAATGGCAAATTGAAAATGAACAAAAAACCGTTTCATTTTGAAACGTTGTTGACAAACGTTGTGGATACCATTTGTCATACGCATGAAGGTACACCTCTCCGGATCGAACGGACGGGAGATTGTATTGACCGTTGTATCGTAGGCGATGAAATACGTATAGAGCAAGTGTTAATCAACTATTTAACCAACGCGATCAAGTACGCACCGGATAGCGACCGCGTACTTATTAAAACCTCGTTGTACGACCGGTATGTACAGATAGAGGTGACGGATTTTGGAATAGGTATCCCAGAACATAAGCAAAAAGATATCTTTCACAAGTTTTACCGGGTGGAGGAATCGTCCCTCCGTTTTCAGGGATTGGGAATAGGGCTGTATATCTGTTCGGAAATTGTCCGACAACATGGAGGACAATATGGATTGCGCAGTCAACTGGGAGAGGGCTCCACTTTTTATTTCACCTTACCGCTAGATTAAAACAACCTATGCCGAGAAAATTTTTAAGAAACCTACAGATAGGCTTTGGTATTTCCTTAGTGATTTTATTGGCGAGTTCTACCGCTTCCTATGTGAGTATCAAGCAACAGATTAACAACCGGGAAAAAGTAGACCATACGCGACGCGCCATTGCTTCGGCCAACCGTGTCTTAATCGATCTCCAGAACGCCGAGACTGGTCAACGTGGATTTCATCTGACTGGTAGGGCTGACTTTTTGGAACCTTATGAAGAGAGTTTAGAATCTCTTCCAAAATCCCTGACGCAAGCTAGGGAGCTGACTGTCGATAATCCCGAGCAGACGGTAAGGATAGATAGCTTGGCTTCGTATGTCAAATCGCGTACGGATGTACTGGCGCGTTTGGTGGACGCAAAAAAGACGGGACGGCCCGTGTCTATAAATCAGCTCGAAGAAGGGAAACGGTATATGGATGCGTGCAGGAACGTGATTGCTCAATTTATTGACCGCGAGGAAGTGTTATTGCGCAATAGAACAGCGGAGTTGGATCGAGCATCGCGTTATACCTCGATTTTTATTGTCGGGGCCGCTATTGCATCGCTATTAATTACTTCTATTTTTTATGGCCGCATCCGGGGGGATTTTCAAGAGCGTGAACGGCTTCAGGAATCGTTGCGCAAGAAGGACGAAGAAATTTCGCGCCGTTTAAAAACTATTCAAAAGATAGCGGATCAGATCGCGCATGGAGATTATTCTATGCGGGTTAACGATGCAGAACAAGATGATTTGGGAAGTCTCGCAGGATCGCTCGACGCGATGACTGCCGCCCTACAGTCTTCTTTTGATGCATTAAACAGCAACGAATGGAGACAATCGGGCTTAGCTTCTCTAAACGAAACGCTGATGGGCAATAAAAGTGAGGATGTGTTAGCCGGCGACGCGCTAACGCTACTTATTGAATATACCGGTTGCGTCAATGGTGCTTTTTATTTGTTAGAAAGTGGTCTCCTTCAACTTCGTTACGCGTATGGGTTAGAGTCACATATGAAGAAAACCATAGGCATTGGTGAAGGAATGGTTGGGCAAGTCTTTGTCTCTGCGCAAATAAAGGTGATGGAGAATTTAAAGCCCGAGGATTATGTGTTGAGTTTTTCAAATGGACAAATTGGAGTTCGCTATGTAATACTGCTTCCCATCCTATTGGAAGGAAGCTGTATCGGTGTGATAGAGCTGGGGTCGAACAATCCTGCGGATGCTGCACGCTTCGATTTTTACAAAGAGGCGTCTCGAAATATTGCCTTGGCGATTTACTCGTCGCAGAATCGGAAGCATGTACAGACACTTTTGGAAGAGACGCAAGCTCAGGCGGAGGAATTGCAGACACAACATGCGGAACTGGAAAATTTAAATACTGAACTGGAAGCACAGACGCAGAAGCTACAGGCTTCTGAAGAAGAGCTTAAAGTGCAGCAAGAAGAGCTTTTGCAATCGAATCAAGAATTGGAGGAACGTTCGAAGCTATTGGAGGAAAAGAATCAACTGATTGCTGAACGGAACCTAGAAATACAGGAAAAAGCGGAGGAATTGGCACTCAGCACAAAATATAAGTCGGAGTTTTTAGCGAATATGTCGCACGAGCTGCGGACACCCCTTAATTCTATCTTGTTGCTTTCGCGCCTGATGGCGGAGAATACAGATGAAAATTTGAACGAAGAGCAGGTTGAATCAGCAAAAGTTATACAAAGTTCGGGAACGAGCTTGCTTAGCCTGATTGATGAGATTCTGGACTTATCGAAAATTGAGGCGGGAAAGATGGAATTGGATTACCAAGAGGTCTCCTTATCGGATGTAGTACGGGAGCTACAACATATGTTTGATCCACTTGTGAGGGAGAAAGAACTGACATTGGAGATGCAGATTCAACCTGAAGTTGGGGATGTTATGGAAATTGATCGGTTACGTCTAGAACAGGTGTTGCGCAACTTGTTGTCTAACGCGATCAAATTTACGGCTAGGGGCCATGTATCCCTGTCGATTGAAAAGGATCCCGAGCAGGAGGGATTTGTGGTCTTTGCGGTGAAAGATACTGGAATAGGTATCGCGACGGATAAGCAGCGTATTATTTTTGAAGCCTTTCAACAGGCAGACGGATCGACGCGCAGGAAATTTGGCGGCACGGGGCTAGGCTTATCGATCAGCCGTGAAATCGCCCGTTTGTTGGGGGGGGAGATCCGGTTGGAAAGCGAGGAAAACCAGGGAAGTACATTCCGTTTGGTCGTGCCTCAGAAGAAAGGCGCAGTAGTGGTAAAGCCGACGACAGAAGAACTCATGCAAATTATTGCTAACGATGTGGAAGAAATCAATACGATCGTGACTGAGGAACGAAATCCGTACACGGTGATCGATATTCCGGAAGACGTTGAGGACGATCGAGCGGATATACGGGATGGCGATAAGGTGATTCTGATTGTGGAGGACGATACAAACTTTGCGAAAGTATTGCTGAAGTACACGCGGCAGCAAGGTTATAAAGGAATCGTGATCGTTCGGGGAGACCTCGCAGGACCCGCAGCGCTAAAATATCAGCCGTTGGCGATTCTTTTGGACATACAGTTACCGGTGAAAGACGGCTGGCAAGTTATGGACGAAGTAAAAAGCAACCCCGGCACGCGACATATTCCGGTTCACATTATGTCGTCGTTGGAAGTGAAAAAAGAAAGTTTGCTGCGTGGAGCCATAGACTTTATAAATAAACCGGTAGCCTTGGAGCAGATCGGTAACATGTTTAAAAAGATTGAAGATGCTTTGAACCGTTATCCAAAGAAAGTTTTAATTATCGAAGAAAATCCGAAACATGCGAAAGCACTGTCTTATTTTCTAAGTAGTTTCGACATCACTTCAGAAATAAAAACCAGCATTGATGATAGTGTGAAAGCGCTGTCGTCTGATGATGTAAATTGCGTTATTCTAGACATGGGAGTTCCCGATCAGACGGGCTACGAAACACTGGAGACCATCAAAAAAAATGAAGGATTAGAAAATCTCCCGATTATTATTTTCACTGGAAAAAATCTATCAAAAGCGGAAGAACTGCGGATTAAACAATACGCGGATTCTATCGTGATCAAGACGGCTCACTCTTACCAGCGTATTTTGGACGAAGTTGGTCTTTTCCTACATCTCGTCGAAGAAAAGAAGAACGATGTGAAGGAGAAAAAGAACAAGCTAGGTTCCTTGAACGAAGTCTTACATGGTAAAACAGTGTTGATTGCCGACGACGACGTGCGGAATATCTTCTCGCTGACGAAAGCCCTGGAGAAATACCAGATGCGTGTCGTGTCGGCGATTGACGGGAAAGAGGCCTTGGAGCAACTGAAAAGCAATCCAGATGTTTCCATTGTCCTTATGGATATGATGATGCCAGAGATGGATGGTTATGAAACGATAAAAATGATTCGGGAGATTCCAACATATAGGAAACTACCCATTATGGCCGTGACCGCAAAAGCGATGACTGGCGACCGGGAGAAATGTATTCAGGCAGGAGCATCCGACTATATTTCGAAACCGGTAGACACCGATCAGCTGCTTTCGTTGCTGCGAGTTTGGTTGTATGAACATTAACCAACAGGGAAGAGTAGATAATACAATGGATAAGGGTAAACTGGTATTGATAGTTGACGACGATAGTCGTAATATTTTTGCACTACGTCTGGCATTAAAGTCGCGGGGATATCGCACATTATCGTGCCAGAGTGCTATAGAGGGAATCAAGATATTAGCCCAGGAGCCGGAAATCGGTGTCGTGCTGATGGATATGATGATGCCAGAGATGGATGGCTATGAAGCGATTCGGATCATCCGGGGACATACCGAATACGATCATATCCCGATTATTGCGGTTACGGCACAAGCTATGGCCGGCGATCGAGAAAAGTGTTTGGAGGCAGGCGCTTTTTCTTATATATCGAAACCGGTTGATATTGATAAATTAGTGGTTGCTTTAGAAAAAATAGCGTAAAGGATGCTTGAGCCTTCTATTATAAAAGATGATGAATTAGACCTACTGATGGCCGATGTTTCGGCATTGTACGGTTATGATTTTACGGAGTACAGCAAGGCATCGTTGAAGCGGCGTGTGAACCGAATATGTCTTTTGGATAAGTTCGCGAGCTTTGCAGAACTACGTTATAGATTGCGGAATAACCCGGGTTATTTGCAGCGGTTTATCGAGGAGATCACGGTGAATGTGACGGAGATGTTTAGGGATCCGACATTCTACAGAGCACTACGTGACAAGGTATTTCCGCAACTGGGAACCTACCCCTTTATACGGATTTGGCTGGCGGGCTGCTCTTCGGGAGAAGAAGCATATTCTATTGCTATTTTGCTGAAAGAAACGAACCTATATCATAAGTCCCTTATTTACGCGACTGACTTAAATCCCGGTGTATTAGAAACGGCCCGAAAAGGAATTTATCCGATGAGTCAAATGAAACAGTATTCGGAAAACTACATGCTATCTGGTGGCACGCTAGACTTTTCATCGTACTATACAGCGAATTACGATGTTGTTAAATTTCACACGGATCTTCAAGACAAAATGATATTTTCTACGCATAACCTGGTGTCGGACAGTTCATTTAATGCATTTCAGTTGATCGTTTGCAGAAATGTATTAATATACTTTGAAAAAGAACTTCAGAATAAGGTGTTTCGTCTTTTTGACGACAGTTTGGATACCTTAGGATTCTTGGCATTGGGAGCAAAGGAAACAATTCGCTTCTCGAACCTCGAAAAACATTTCAAACAGCTCGATTCGGATAAGATCTGGCGAAAAATGCAGTAACATGAGAACACGACGTTTGGACCGTTCATCCGTGGAAATTTTATTAATTGGAGGATCAGCAGGAAGCCTAAAGGTGCTGTTGCAAATTCTACCTCACCTGAACGATGGATTGGCGTTTCCGATCATTTTAATCTTGCATCGGAAAGCGGATGCTGAATCGGTGTTGGACGAGCTACTCGCGAACCACACAACGCTGAACGTTTTTGAAATTGAAGATAAGACAGTTTTAGAAACGGGGAATATTTATTTGGTACCGTCGGATTACCACGTGCTGTTTGAAAATAAACGAGTTGTATCGCTAGATTGTTCGGAAAAACTAAACTACTCGCGCCCATCGATTGATGTCGTTTTCCAGTCTGCGGCGCAGGTTTTTGAGGATGGTGCGGCGGCGTTGTTGCTTTCTGGTGCCAATGCGGATGGAGTGGAAGGACTGGTTTGCGTGCACGAACGTCAAGGTCTGGTTCTTGTTCAGGATCCATCGACGGCAGAAGTTGATTATATGCCGAGACAAGCATTGCAAAATGTTTGGGCCGATTATATTTTAAAACCAAAAGAGATGGCTATATTTATAAATCAGCTTGGTAAGGAAGCCCACGATAACTGAAGAGCGCTAAAAACGATTATTAATACGTATGAAAAACAAAACTATATTAATTTTTGACGACGATAGTAATATTTTGGAAGTCTGTTCTATCATTTTGACAGATGCCGGCTACGATGTAAAAATATCGGAAACCTCGCACGACATTATCGAGAAGGTAGACGACTTGCGTCCGGACGTGATTTTAATGGACAATTGGATTCCAGACATTGGGGGTATCGAGGCTACGAGACTCCTAAAAATACATCCCGATTTTGGTCATATCCCTGTCATCTACATTTCGGCAAATAACGATATCCATATGTTGGCCGAAAAGGCGGGAGCAGACGCTTACCTGGCCAAACCGTTTGATATCGTCGATCTTGAGCAGATTGTTGAGCGTATGATCGCGTCAGCCGCTGAAGGGCGACGTGACTAGATCGCACTGACGATGATCAACGGCGGAGGAACGAAGAACCGAGCTAAAAATAATCCAGTATCTTATGAATTCGAACAATACGATCCCAGACAAAACAGCAGGTTATATTCATACCGAAGAACAGTACGGTGCGCACAATTATCATCCACTTCCCGTGGTGCTGTCCAAAGGTCTCGGCCCTTTGGTTTGGGATGTGGAAGGAAAGCGTTATTATGATTTTCTTTCGGGATACTCTGCGGTCAACCAAGGACATTGCCATCCAAAAATTATTCGGGCATTAACTGAACAAGCGCAATTGCTTACGTTGACTTCTCGGGCATTCCATAGCGATAAGATGGCCGAGTATACAGCGTATGTTACTAAGTTTTTTGGTTATGAGAAAGTTTTGCCCATGAATACAGGTGTGGAGGCTGTCGAAACGGCAATTAAATTGGCCAGAAAGTGGGGGTACGAGAAAAAGGGAATCCCAGACGGGATGGCTACGATCATCACGGTTGAAGGCAATTTTCATGGGCGTACGGTCAATGTCATTTCCTTTAGCACCGACGACGGAGCCAAACAAGGTTTTGGTCCTTTCGTGGGCGGGTATGTGACCGTGCCTTATAACGATATAACGGCGCTTGAAAAGGCCTTGGAAAACAAACATGTAGCGGCGTTTCTGGTAGAGCCTATTCAGGGAGAAGCCGGAGTGTATGTTCCGGATGAAGGTTACTTGTCCCGAGCAGCGGAATTGTGCCGTACACATCGTGTATTATTTATGGCGGACGAAATTCAAACGGGCTTATGTCGTACGGGGAAATTGTTAGCTTGTGATCACGAAGGCGTTCGTCCTGATGTCTTGATTCTTGGTAAAGCATTAAGTGGCGGTACCTTGCCGATTTCGGCCGTATTGGCCGACGATGATGTGATGCTGTGCATTCGACCGGGAGAACACGGCTCCACGTATGGCGGTAATCCATTGGCTTGCGCGGTGGCTATTGCCTCGTTGGAAGTGCTTATAGCGGAAAATTTAGCGCAGCGGGCTGAAGAACTTGGGGCTTATTTCAGGACGTTGATTCAAGATATTGCTCATCCGGCGTTATTAACTATCCGGGGGAAAGGGTTATTGAATGCGATCGTCATCCGGCATAAAGATCCGAACGCAGCCACGTTGCTGTGTATGGAGCTTATGAAGCGTGGCTTACTCGCAAAACCCACACACGGCGATAAGATTAGGTTTGCGCCGCCACTGGTCATTTCTAAAGAACAGCTTGTCGAGGCCGCTGAAATTATCCGCGCGTCGTTCGCGGTTCTAGATTAGCCGGTTCGAATATGGATGTTTTAACATTTACCGAATAGTAATTTCTATGTCTTTTTATGCGTTAAATTCAATTTTATGTTGTAGGAATCAATCAAGATAGATATTTTTAGCTTTGTTTTAGACAAAAACATATAATTTATGAAAAAAATCGGTTTATCATTGGTGGCTGCAGCAGCCATCTTATTTGCGTCTTGTGGCGGCAATTCTTCGAAAACAGCTGTTTCTGAAGAACAGCAAGTGGCAGAAAAGCAGGGCGATGCGTACACAGTTGATCTTGCATCATCTAAAGTGGATTGGAAAGCGTTTCATAAAGGGGGGTTTGCTCCTCGTTGGGGTACGTTATCGTTACAATCCGGTGAGCTTTCCGTGGCTGATGGCAATGTGACAGCAGGTGACTTTGTGATTGACATGAAATCATTAAAGGTGGATTCAGCGTCGGTGACCGAAGCTGACAAGAAAGCATCTGATTTGGAAAATCACTTGAAAAATCCTGATTTTTTCGACGTGGAGAAATTTGCGCAAGCTAACTTTAAGATTACCAGTGTTTCGGACTTAGACGCAACAGCAGCGAAAGATGCCATCGAAGGAGCGAATAAAACGGTCAGCGGAAATCTGACATTGCGCGACAGCACGTTGAATATTTCGTTTCCAGCGAAGGTAACAGTTACTGACCAACAGGTTTCAGTAGCGGCTAAGTTTACAGTAAATCGGGCGGACTGGGGCATTAAATTCGGTACTTCGGAAGCGGATCCTGCGGAATGGATGATCAGCAAAGATATCGAAATTGGAATCCAAGTGGAAGCGAAGAAATAGTGTTCTAAATTGAAGAAAGTAGCGCACCTACGACGTATGTTGTAGGTGTTTTTTTTTGCTAAAGAGTACTGCATCGCTCGTATCCGCCGGTTTTTTGGACGATGCGATTTTGATCCGTTTTTTTATTTGAAAAGTAATATCTTTAGACGGATCTTGTTGCAAGAAAACGGGATCGTGCGCAAATTATAAACCGTATTGCACATACATAATGATGATAAAAAGACTGTCGAGAAGCTTATACATACAGGTGGTTGCTGGTATTTTGGTGGGAATCGCGCTGGGTGTCTTTTACCCCGATTTTGCGATGAAAATGAAACCTCTCGGCGATGGTTTTATTAAGTTGATCAAAATGGTTATTGCGCCCTTGATTTTTAGTTCGATCGTACTTGGCATAGCGGGTATGCAAGACGTAAAAAAGGTAGGTAAAGTTGGGCTGTCGGCGTTGGTTTATTTTGAGATTATGACAACGATCGCGCTTGTTGTAGGTCTCGTCTTCGTCAATTGGATCGGTCCTGGGAACCACATGAACGCAGATCCCGAAACGCTTGATCCGACTCTGGTCGCCGAATATGTAAAGGAAGCTGCTGAACATAAGGATATCATGAGCTGGATAATCAGTATTATCCCCGACAACGTAATCGGTGCGGTGGCTTCTGATAACCTATTACAGGTTTTAGTCTTCGCTGTATTATTTGGTATCGGTCTTTCAAAAATCGGTGTGGAACAGGCAAAGCCTGTTATTAACGTATTGCAATCGTTCTTGAAAGGGCTTTTTGCTATCATTAAAATAATTATGTATCTAGCTCCTATAGGCGCAATGGGCGCAATGGGCTTTACCATTGGCCGGTACGGCGTAGAAGCCTTATCATCGTTAGGGTTGCTTATGGTTAGTTTTTACCTCACTTGCCTCTTCTTTATTATTATTGTCATAGGCGCTGTATTACGGTTTTATGCTAAAGTAAATGTGCTGCACCTTATACGGTATATTAAAGAGGAACTATGGATCGTCTTAGGTACGTCTTCTTCTGAGTCTGCACTTCCGAATGTTATGCAGAAATTGGAAAGAGCTGGATGTTCTAAATCCGTAGTAGGTTTAGTCATTCCAACAGGTTATTCATTTAATTTGGATGGAACTTGTATTTATCTCACCATGGCGGCGGTGTTTATAGCACAGGCGTTAAACATGGATCTTAGCCTGCAACAGGAGATTTCACTCTTGTTGATTTTACTTTTAACATCTAAAGGTGCCGCCGGAGTAACTGGAAGTGGTTTTGTGACGCTTGCTGCTACGCTTCCGGTGTTCGGACATGTTCCAGTAGAAGCGGTTGGCCTTATTTTGGGTATTGATCGGTTTATGAGTGAAGCCCGCGCCATTACAAATATTATCGGAAATACTGCCGCGACAATCGTTATCGCCAAGTATGAAAAAGAGCTGGACGAGGCGACGCTGCACGAACAACTGCAGTCCGTTTTGCCAAATAAATGATTGGCAAGTGCTTTTCTTGTGCACATGTGTGCCTCCAAACATGATGAGAGCAAGCTATTGTTCAGGTTGTGCACAAAAATAGACCATACGCAGTTGGTCTATTTTATATATAGTTGTTTAGTTAATAGACTGAAAAAAAAGACTTCCAAACGGGGAGAATGGAAGCCTTTCGCTAACCAATTATAAACCTATGTTCTTTTATGATATGTCAAATATCGGAAAGACTTTTTACTAATGCAAGTTAAATCTATAGAATTAGTAGATTTTATTTTGAATCATGTGTGCCGGTGAAGTAAAGGTATAAAAATCAATGGGTTGGTTTTAAAACGTTTGATTGTCTGCCGTTGGTCCGTAGCTACTTGGTAACGGGATATCATTTAGTCGATTAGTATACTCCTAATTGCGCCCGATGGTGCGATATTTGGGATAGCGCATGGCGTATCGCCCCATATTTCGACCATTGAGCTAGCACGTGTTCCCCATGTTTCAAGGCCCAATTCTGGGACAGTTCTGCTTCTTCGGCATCGTGGAGCGCACTTTCGCTCGCCTCGTAATTCTCAACCAAACGCTTAAGCAATTGGTCGCGTGTTGTCAATAAATTTCCATCTCCCGCGGTGGACAGATCCAAAAAGCTGGTTTTCAACATAACATTTGCCCACGAAAAGATTTCGACGATATGGGTCGCGAGATGATCCATTTTCATACTTTTAGGATGGGGCATGTATGCATGCCCTTCATTTGGAAATAATTCAATAAACTTCTTTGTTGTTTCAAACTCTTGGCGTAGTTCGTCTTGTAACAGTGTTAAAATATGCATGTTATGTAGGATTATGTTTTTTATTAAGGTAGCGTGTCGATTTCGTTCTACTTCTTCAACGATAAAATTGGAAAAATGTTTTTTTACTACCTGATTGTTTGTAAATTTCGACGCCCAATAGGGAGGTAATTCGCCCAATGGTATTTTAATTAGTGATTATGAGTAGATTTTTGTCCTTGCCGTTTTACATAAAACTAACATGTACGTTGATCAGTATCATCGCCTTGGGGTACATTGCACATATTGGGCAGACCATTATCGTCCCCTTTATTTTAGGTAGTTTATTTGCACTTTTACTGGTGCCAATCTGTAACTGGCTGGAACGAAAGTTGAGACTGCATCGTACACTGGCGGCCATCCTTGCTCTTCTCTTTTTTTTCGGCTTGATCGGAGGAATATTGACCATGTTAGGTTCTCAGTTGTCTATGCTGAAGGACGATTGGCCTAGTTTCGAGAAACAGATTATCGATGGGTTCCATATACTGCAAACTTGGGTACATCAGACATTCGGAGTTGCTCAAAATGAACAGATAGCGTATTTAACAAATACCGTGTCGAAGTCGATCAGTCAAGGGACGGCCATTGTGGGCGTTGCGTTGATTTCCTTATCCTCGTTGTTGATCTTATTTGTATTTACGTTTCTGTATGCATTCTTTATGCTGATTTATAGGGGACATGTCGTTCGTTTTTTGTTATTGCTAAATCGAACGGAACACCACGAAATCGTATTGGATATTGTGCAACAAATTCAGTATGTCGTAAAGAAATATTTGATAGGTCTAATCGTACAAATGATGATCGTGGCTGGATTGACCTTTATTGTATTATCGATAATTGGTGTGAAATATAGTTTAATGCTCTCGTTAATCACGGGTGTATTTAACGGACTGCCCTATGTTGGGATTTTTATTTCCATAGTTATCATTGCACTGATTACTTTTGCGACATCGTCAATAACGCACGTCTTATTTGTCGTTTTGGGATTAGTTATTGTACATGTCATAGACAGTAATTTTGTTGTTCCAAAAATTGTAGGTTCCAAAGTAAAGGTCAATTCCTTGTTTGCTATGGTGGCAATCATTGCTGGTGAGATGCTTTGGGGAATATCGGGAATGTTTTTGGCTATTCCCATTCTAGCGATCTGTAAAATTTTATTTGATCGAGTACGCGACTTAAAAGCGTGGGGATTTCTATTGGGAGAAGAAGAAAAAACGAATGACCATTTTAAAGCGTTGCTGAATGAGCTCAACGTATTTAAACGTATGGAACGAACGGAGCGGTAAACCATATAGATAAGAAACCCGCGAGATGTGAAGAGGAGAGTCGTTCAAAAAAAGCGTTCCATCAGTGGAACGCTTTTATATCGTTAAATACCTAATATTCTTTTATTTAATTCCGTGTCAGCACCGGCACTCGCAAAGTCGTCGAACGTCTTGCTGGTTACTTCAATGATGTGTTTACGCACGAAATCCGCGCCTTCGGTGGCACCTTGCACTGGATCTTTTATACAGCATTCCCATTCGATAACGGCCCATCCGTCAAATCCGTATCGAGACAATTGTGTAAAGATCCCCCCGAAATCAACCTGGCCGTCGCCGAGAGATCTAAATCGTCCAGGACGATCGATCCAGTCCTGATAGCCACCGTAGATGCCAGACTTGCCGTTTTTCAGAAACTCAGCATCCTTCACATGAAATGCTTTTATACGGTCGTGGTAAAAGTCGATAAAAGCGAGGTAATCCAATTGTTGCAGGACGAAGTGACTAGGGTCATACAGGATGTTAGCTCGGGAGTGGTTATTCACGGCTTGCAAAAAACGTTCGAACGTCACGCCGTCATGTAGATCTTCTCCGGGATGTAACTCATAAGCCACGTTGATACCCAGTCTATCATACTCATCCAATATCGGCATCCATCTATTGGCTAACTCCGCAAAACCCGCTTCCACGAGACCCGCGGGACGCTGCGGCCAAGGATAAACCGTATGCCAAAGCAGGGCACCCGAAAAAGCGGCAACGGTTTCTAGCCCTAAATTGGCCGAAGCCTGAGCGGCCAACTTCACTTGTTGAACAGCCCAAGCGGTACGGGCTTTTGGATCGTTGTGTACGGAAGTAGGTGCAAAACCGTCAAACATAATATCATATGCGGGATGAGAAGCGACTAGTTGGCTCTGCAGGTGAACAGATAACTCGGATATCTCCAATCCGATCTCTTGCAACGTACCTTTTATCTCATCTGCATAGGTCTTGCTTTCGGCTGCCTTTTTTAAGTCAATACAACGATTGTCCCATGTTGGGATCTGTACCGCTTTGTATCCAAGCCCTGCCAACCAGGTTCCAATGTTTTTTAGATTATTGAAGGGTTCCTTGTCGTCCATAAATTGCGCCAAAAAGATGGCAGGACCTTTAATCGTTTTCATTTCCATATTGTATAATCATCATTTAATCTTGTGACGCTGATCGTTAAGCGTGTATGCGTTTAGGTGTGATCAATGTCTCCTAAAAATACAATTTACATCGTAGACCTACAAATATATTGATCATTCGGATTATTGGGGCTGTTATGCAACAGAGGTATTCGAAAAAAGGGTTTCCAAACGGGGAGAATGGAAACCCTTAACTAACCAATTATAAACCTAAATTATGAAAGTACAAATATAGTGTTATTCATACACTAAGTCAAGCGTTTTTCCAAAAAAAAAATTAGAGAGTGATTTAAAATTTTGCACAAAGTTCTATGAAACAGAATGATATATGGCTATTGTTCGGCAGGAGCGTGGGATTAGAAGAATACAACTAAATAAATATGCACTCACATGCATGATTTAGCGGCAAGAGCAAAAACGATAAGCCAGACAATTCCTTTCAGTAGAAAAAACATAAACGCGCCGATGCCAGCGCGTTTAAGCCATAATTTTGTATTTTTCCGTTGACTTTCTTTCATTGCAATGAGATTATCTTTCTGCCGGCACAGCTGTAAAGACGTTACCAAAGTTAGCGAATGTTTCATTCGCTATTGCAATAGCCTTTTGATGGGTCTCAGGGTCCTGCCCGAATTGGTTCAGTACCGAAGTGAATGCACTCCACATTCTGCCGGTGTCTTCTGCATAGCCCGAGAAAAATGAAGTGCCTTCCGTCACACCATATTTGTGAAGCATTTGGACGATATAAGGTCCGCCCATGATCGATCCTTCCAGCACATATAATGCTGCTAAAGCTTCCAAGGTATTCGTGACTTCAGGCGCACAAGCTTGAGGTAAATTGTCGAGATTTCCACCAAGCGCCTCAATGTCTTGTCTGATATGGCTGGAATTACGTCTGTCCGCATAGTCTGGTAGTACCTGCGGCGTAATAAACGGAGCTATCGTTTTTTCGACTGTTGAAAAATAGGCATAGAAATTTCTGAGGACGTCTGCATAATCGGCATTGGAACGTACCGCTTTCAGTTGATGGACAACGATTTTTTCGAGTTGTTGATGTGATGCGGTAGTCTTTTCTTTGATATTCTGATGTAACATCATGATTCGTTATTTAAAATGATTCTATACAAAGATTCTGATTTCTTGTATCGTTTGTATGCTGATTTTTGCTTATTCATCTATGAAAATCGCTATTTAAAATGAAACTTAGCGTCTCGTTCATTGTATTTAACATTTTTTAATGTGTCCCTATCACGTCTTTAGGGTGTTCAGCATCGCGATTTGGCCGGCTAGACGCAACTGGGGTTTGAGGCGTACGATTTATTTGTTTGTCAATCAATAGCGAGGTGATATCGCGTCTGCGTGGGATGCTTTCCGCATTTTTTTAGCCAATTTTCTTTCACCGCTAACCGAATGAAACTATAAAAAGTAGCCCAGGAAATTTTGTGCTGTTGGCGTAGTGTGAGCCAGAAGTTTTCCATATCAGCAATTTCTCGTTGCTGCGACAGTGCGCGCATGATCCATACCCGTTGTTTGCTAGCAGAATGACCGCGCGCTTGCAGTTGTTCTATCCATTTCGTTAGGATATCGTTTTCTCCTGTTCTCATCTTTGTATGCATTTATAGGTTAGCATGTTGTTTGCGTCGGATGGTTAGCGTAATGAAAATTTAGTTTTTACTGTGACGTTTGCTTGAAGGGTGCACACGGTGAGGGTGTCTGCTTTTGGTAGGAAGACAGCAGTCTTCAGGAGTTTCGGATCGATGGCCTTTAATGCCGCTGAAAGCAATGGTTCTTGCACGGAGCCAATGGGAATGCCTGATTCATCTTCTTCTGTTGGAATGTCTACAGTCAGGCCCTGGAAATAGTCAGACCACCCGTCGGCATTGCGCAATAGAAAGCTGCTCAGGTAAATGCAATATTGATCGATATAGATCGGAAAAAATCCAATTGGCTTTCCGTAGGTCTGCTGCCCAATTAACGTCGTCGGTAGATAAGGTTTCAGGCAACTAATCAGCAACTCGCTGGCCGATGCTGTTCGGGCCGAAACGAGAAAGGATACATGTTTTATGCTGTTTAAGGTGCCTTTCTTCGAGAAGTAATGTGTATTAGCGTCTTCACGATAATCGACATCGGCCATAGTCGCCAAGCGTCCATTAAATAAAACGGGGTTGCCCTGTGCATCTCTATAAAGCTGCTTAGTTAAAAGGCTTGCTTTTCCCGCTCGCACCACTTCGTTGAACTGCTCGGAAAACATTTTTTTTCCGGTTAGGTTAGCCGGAGCGATCAGATCTGCCAGGTAAGCGGCGGATTCTACAAATCCGCCAGCATTGTGGCGTAAGTCGATAATGAGGTGGGTAATGCCTCGAACGGTAAAATCGGCAAAAACACGATCGAGCTCATGCTGTACGTCGACAAGAGTAGGAAACGACGAGAGGTAAAGGTAGGCGACGGTGCCCTGAGGCAATGGCCAGTATTGTCGGTGTGTGATGTAGGTGTCCGTTGTGGCCGAAGTGGCAGAATACGAAGAATTATATGATGTCGCGTCCTCTAGATACGAATATTTGGCATGACCTTCATACGGTGTCCATTCGTAAGGCGCTCCAGCGATATTTCGACCATATTGGGTTAAATCGTAGAGTGCACGCTGGTAGGCTGTTCGTTCTGGCGATATGTTTTTGTACTTGCCTCGTGGATTAAATACCTCATACGACGGAAGATTTGAGCGCCAAAGATAGATTTGATTGGCGTATAGGAATATAGAATCTAGTGTCAATTCTTTTCGTGAGCCTGTCTGTGGTGTTGTGATCGCATATGGATTAGGCTCAATGCTGGGTGTGGTGCAGGCATATGCACAAAATGTTATGGCGAATACGAATAGGGGCATCCGGACGGACAACAGGGATTTTAGGGAGTAGATGGTTTTCACGAATGCAGCGTATTTGTTGGAAACAATTCTTAATAACAAATTTAACTGATCGTACTAAGAATGACTCTATGAAAAATGCTGATTCGCCTATGAAGAATGGCTTTTCTTAAGAAGGTGGCCGATCTGGTCAATCGGCTGATTGAGCTCCTCATTGGCCCGCCTCTCGTTACTTGCTACGGAAAATAAATCCGGTTGACGTGATTCTCGATAAGCTGCTGCAAATTCTTTGCGTACATACAAATTTTGTCGTCCTGATTTTTGTTGCAGTTTTTCAACCAAACTATTTCGGGGTTTCTTATTGAGAAGGTTGGTGATTTCCGTTGAACTTCTGTCTTTAAGCCGAATATCCATGTGGGCATGCAAATCGTTCGCCGTAACGGGCTTGTCTAAATACCCCTCTTGTATCAATCGATCCAATTCGTTGGCCAACAAATTGCTGTTGTCGCGAACGGTTATGCCAATAACTTTCCTTTTCTCAATTTTTTTCTTCGTCGTCCGTGATAAATGCCGTTCCTCTGGAAGGGGGTAATTCGGATCTGCAAAATTATAATAATGAACGGAGAACACGTTGGCAATTTTTATCATCTTACCTAGACTGAGACCTACCGCGCCTTGAATAATATCACGTATGTTGTCGGAACTGGAATTGATCAGTTTTCCTAAATCCTCTTCCGTCAAACCAAATGCCGTTAGGTATTTGGCCACTTGTTTTCCATATTCTTTTCTATACGTTTCTTCTCCAGTCATACATTTCATGCAAGCTTGCAGCCAACAGCATACGCTAAAGCGTGTTGGGTGGAGCGATTAGCATTCTTTTCTCACAAAGATAAAAGAGTCCACTTAAATACCTGTAGGTTTTGTCAATTTTCGAACGAATATGTGAGTAAGTTGTTTGTAGATAAGGTGTTAAAGATATGGTCATGAAAAACTGTAAAACTCGTTTGCTTTAGGATTCATTTGGTTAATTTCACGCAGAAGTTCCTTTTTTGAATTTGGCTCATGTGAGGCCGACGCAACAAAAAAAGGCACCGTGGCGCTGGGCTCTCCGGTTGAAAAGCTCCCTCCGAATACCAGCTATGCACCCGCTTTGGCGGACCAAGAAAGCGCATAGTGGGAAGGGTATCGACGATCGTAAATCGATCAAAGACAATGCGTACACCATTGGAGCGGCCGTGGGGCGCGGTCTTTTTTGGCGGACGGGCGGCTGCTGGTCAGGCAAAAAAGGGGGACATCGTGTATCGCCCCGGTTTCCGGCGAACGTAGCGGGCTGACTCGAGGCATACCTGCTGTTGATTCGAATGGTCAGGGCGACTTGTTTGGTTTGAATTTGAATCCGAATTTTGACAAATAGGCTGTTGTACTGGATGTTTTTTGAGCAATGATCTATTAAAAGATTGACTGCATATGATTGATGTAAACTGTTTGATAATGTGTACTATATATAGTTTAAGTTATTGATTAGCGCATGGCGTGGAAAATATTGTGTAGGGCTTATCGCCGTGTCGATCAGGCAGGATAATGTAACTCTTGTTAGAAATTTAGTCATATATGATAAAATGCTTAAAACGTCCGGCAAGTAAGAAAAACGACAAATAGGTTTACTAGTTGGTAGTCAGATTTTTACTACCATCCTGTTGAACAAAATAGCGAAACGTGAAATAGGGAGCAGGCCATTTCAAATTCGTAACGGTCTCTGGATTGCCTTTGTAAGCGTTAATCAGTTGCAATTTAGCGTGTCGACCGTCTGGCAAGCGAATGATATATGTACGGTTTGGGATGGCTTGCATAATATGCGTGTTTAAACTATACCGAAACCAGCCGGGTGACGACTCTGAGGAGGCCCACCCAATCTTGGTAACCTCGCTTTGATCAAACTGCTCATCGGACGGAGCCTCGGTAACGAGATCATAGGGTTGGTTTATGTGGACAACGGCTGTTCTGGTCGCCTCTCCTTCAAACCCCGGATTGTAGGCATAATTTGCATTGTTTACGTAGATTTCAGAATTATAAGGACCCGTAAAAGCTAAGTCCCACTCGTCCGTTTTCAGCCATTCTGTCGAATCAGTTTTTGTTTTTATCCAGATCTGCCGCTGATCGCGGAAGCGAAACAAAAACATGTAAAAATCACGTTTTTCTTTTCCGTTAACTCCTGTGGCCATAGAAGCATCTGTGTCGCCAGGTAAATCATAAATTACCGTGCTTTTTCCGTCTTCGTATATCGGCCTTGCGTCTTCATCTTTACCACAGGATGTAGCTATCAGCAATATGATGCAAAGCGCGAAATAGTGTTTTCTAAAAACAGAGATCGGCCGACATACTTGGAGAACTATTTTAATTGTTTTCATAAACTATGATTCGTGTCTACTATGAATAAGTATTGTTGCATTATAGATAATTATGGTTTGACCCATCGATAACTGATCCCTCCCAATATTACTCTTCCCGGTTGCCCCAACATATTGCGGTTTGTAAAGTTCAGGAGATTGTCTGCTACCACTCGTAAAGTAAGTTTATTTTTCATCAGCGTCTTTTCCAACGTGAGATTTAGCAATGTATGTGCGGGGACAAATTTGTCGTTATCGTCTATAAACTGGTTCATGTTGGTTTCTTGAACGGGATATTTTCCGCGAATATTTGCGCGTAAATTAACATTCATTTGCCATGGACGATAAGTATACAGTGCTTTTACGTTCAACATATGTTTAGAACGGTCCTGAATGCCCCAATAGTCCGATGGTTTACTTTTGCGGTATTGCCCCGTTGTCGGGTTTACATAATAATCGTAGGGCGGGCGTCCGGAGCGTATACTATCCAGAACGCTCAGATCTTTTACTATTAAATATTGATAACCGATAGATAACTCCACGTTGGTCTGTACGTGATAATCGGCGGAGATTTCAAAGCCCTTATTAACTACTTTTGGCGAATTTCGATAGGTGTAGATTTGTGAAATAGATGTTCCGCTTCCGATACTTTCCGTATTAATTTGATTGTGTATCCGGTGATAAAAGAATGACAGTTGTGTTTGCCATTTTTTTTCAGGATTCCAAGTGATACCTAGGTTGTTCGACCAACTTTTTTCTGCCTGAAGGTTGTTTGCGAGCCGATCGACCATGTAGCTGTTCTTATAGCTAAGTTCTCCTTGCGAATCCAATGTTTCTAGCACCTCTTGCAGGCGGTCGTTTCCAACGACAAGGTAATTCGCTGCAGGGTTAAAAAAGATTTGATATCTCATTTTGTAATCGGGGGCTTTGAATCCAGCGCCGGCCCCCGCCTTTAGAAGGAGGTTAGATCCAAGTTGATAAGTCAGGCCCACGCTAGGGCTTAGCCGTCCATTATACGTGTTGGTATGGTCATAACGTACGCCCAACATGGTCAGAATGCGATCGGTAGTCTTCCATTCGGTCTGCGCGTAAACGAATGCGGTATTTAACGAGTGTGTGTTTCCTAGATCCCGGTTGTCCATTATTTCCATGCTACCGCCTAGCCCAGCCGTTAATTTTAAAGAGGGGAGTGGTGTATATAACAATTGTTGTTCCAACCGATGGATATGTTGCCCAAATTCTTCTGATCCAGCTAAAGCAGCTTGTTGTAGCCATTGGGCTTGCAATGTTGTCTGGAATCGTGTGTAGTAATATCGGCTCATGGTCCGCAGGCCAGGGCGAAGCTGATGGTCGTAGCTCGCGCCGAGGTTGAAATCGTTATCGCGTTGCCCGTCTTCTAATGTCAAATCGTTGGACCAAGCGTTGATCATAGTAGAGTTTCGACCTCCGTATCGAGCCGTAAGACCAAGGGTTCCGTTCTTGCTGGTTTTGTAGCGCAAGCGCCCTTGTAAACTGATATTCTCATAGGGAGCAAGGGTCGTGCTGCCGGAGGTTAAGTATTGCTTATCCGTATTGAATCCATCCGTTTGGTAATAGTTTCCTGAAAGCACGACTGAACCACGTTGATTAGCCAAAGGTGTTTCACCTTCTATCGTCGCATCGACCACATGGAGCGAGCCATATAGTAGAGATGCCTGAACCTGGGGAGTAATAACTCCTTGCCGTGTAATGATATTGATGGCACCACCTAATGCGTCGCTTCCATATAAACACGAACTCGCGCCTTTGATGATCTCAATTCGCTCGATATTCGTTACGGATATGCGCGATAGGTCAAAATTTCCGTTATTACGACCGAGCATGGGCTGGCCGTCAATCAACACCATAACGTAATTGCTGCTAAACCCTTGAATCTGTACACCGACCGCCCGTGATCCTCCACTAATATCGTTGACGATGGCTACTCCGGTCTGTTCTTTCATCACTTCGTCCAGACGCCTACTGCCCATCAATTCAATTTCGCGCCTCGTTATTACGTGAACAGGCATGGCTGCATTTTCCGCTTGGATGAGATTGTCAACTTCCGTAACTTTTCTATTTACATTTACCTGCTCAATTGTTTTATTCTCTTTTGTTAGCACAACACATAATGTGGAATCATATCGTTCCAACGGAATACTCAAGTTTTTTGATCCAAAGCCAACATGCTGTACCGTGATCTGATAAGTGCCCTCATAGAGACTTTTAAATTCGAAATATCCGTCTTTATCGGTGCGGTACCATTTATTATCGGGCAATAGCTGGACAGATACGTCTGCTAAGGGTTGCTGCATGGAATCCCATACGTTTCCTTTTATCATTAAGCGCGTTTGACTTATTGAAAATGGCGGCAGAACAAATAACAGCATATTAACTATAATAATCTTCTTATATAAGGCAAGTATAGTCACTTTATTTTTATTCAATCTAAATAACAGTACAAAAGAAGGGATTCAGTTCGAATTTTTCTCTATGAAAACTGTCAAATCTTCTATTTAATTCGATTTGTAAACGATTGTTCAAGGTTTGTTTTTTACTTTAAATATCTGAAAAAAAGGTTTTTGTGAGTTAACTCCCATCAAGTAGGCATATTATTCCCTAGGTAAACTATTTGTATTTAGACTGATTATTGATTTGTTTTGTAAATGAAGAAGCGGATGATGCATAATGTGGTGTTTGATCCAGCTATTTATCATCCGGGTAAAAGCACACAAAATGAAGAAATTATATATAAGCTGGTTACTGTTTATGATTCTGTGTAACCAAACTGTATGTGCACGCATTCAACGTATCGTTACGTTAAATAGCGCCATTACGGAGACCGTTTTTGGTTTAGGAATGGGCCGGGCAGTCGTGGCTACGGATGTGACCAGCATAGCGCCAAAGGCTGCTGCCGATCTACCTAAAGTGAGTCGGAACCGGGCCTTGTCGGCAGAGGGGATCCTGGCTTTTCGACCGACGCTTGTTATCGCGCCGATTGGTGATGTGCCAAATGCGGTCGTACAACAATTGAAAGCTTCGGGGATAAAGTTTATCGCTATTCATCAGGAGTTTTCTGAAAACGGCGCTTACCGATTTATTCAACAAATTGCTAATGTTCTGGAAGCCGAAGATGAAGGAAAGCGTGTGGTGAATCGCACACGAGTAACGATGCATAAGGTTAAGGAGCTGGTACGCACAAAGATGACAAATAGGCCGAAGCCCAAGATCTTATTTATTTACGCACGAGGGGCTGGAACCATGAGCGTATCCGGGAAAGGAAGTAGTATCGATGCGTTGATGGATTTGGCCGGAAATGAAAATGCGGTAAAGGAATTCAATGATTTTAAGCCCTATACGACCGAGGCACTGGTTCATGCTAATCCTGATGTCATATTAATGTTTGATTTTGGCGTGAGTAGTTTAGGCGGAAAAGATGCTATTTTGCGGTTGCCGGGAATGCGGCTGACAACTGCCGGGAGACACGGTCGTATTCTGAGTATGAATCCTTCTTTGCTCGTTAACTTTAGTACACGGTTGCCGGAAGCTGTCTTGGCTTTGCATCAAGGGGTTGTAAACATTATGGATCAATAGATTGTACGTAACGTGTTAGCAAAGCAACGTATTATCATTGCTATTTTAGGTGTCACACTGGCTGTTGTGGCCATTCTTTCACTGGGACTGGGAGCCTTTCATGTGCCAGTTGTCGATGTTGTTCAACTGTTACTTCATAAAATAGGCATTAAAACCCGTGCGTTAGATGATGGCATGCAACACGATGTGTTGTTCGTTGTTCGTTTTCCACGCGTGTTGTTAGGTATTTTCGTTGGCGCTGCATTGGGTACTTCAGGCGCCGCTATACAAGGGATCTTCCGAAATCCGTTGGCAGAGCCAGGGTTGATTGGTATCTCAGCAGGCGCATCGCTGTTCGCGGTATTAGTAATTGCATTTGAGCATGTTTTGTTTGTTGGCCTGTCCCAAATTTTAGGATATTATATACTGATTTTTGGCGCTTTTATCGGTGCGGCTCTCACAGCATTTGTCGTTTATCAACTTTCGTTGAAAGCGGGGAGACCCCAGGTGACAACGATGCTGCTTGCAGGGATTGCCATCAATGGTTTTGCAGGCGCGTTGACGGGTTTGATGACATATATGGCTACGGAGCAACAACTTAGAACAATTACCTTCTGGATGTTGGGTAGCCTGGGCGGCGCCACTTGGGAAAATCTTATTGCTGTGGCACCAATGATTTTGTTAGCCGTTTTTGCTCTTCTTTTTTTCGGAAAACCACTCAATGCTTTTGCGTTAGGTGAAATGCAGGCCGATTTGTTGGGTATGCGAACCGACCGAGTTAAACTTGGTGTGGTTGCATTGGCGACTTTAGCTGTGGGCGCATCCGTTGCTGTTTCGGGCATAATCGGTTTTGTCGGTCTACTTGTACCGCATACCGTGCGTATGTTGGGTGGCGCTGATAATCGATATGTGCTTTTAGCATCCATGTTGCTGGGCGCGTTGACATTGACATCAGCAGACGTCTTGTCTCGCACCCTGATCGCACCGATAGAACTACCTATAGGAGTAATTACGGCTTTGCTGGGGACGCCCGTATTTTTGTATATTTTAATTAAAGAGAAATAGGATACGATTGTTTGCTGGTCTAATAGATGAAAAAGCATGTTACGGGTTGAAAAACTACATTTTGAAGTGAAAGGGCGAAAGCTTCTAAAAGATATCTCTCTGCAGGTAAGAAGAGGTGAAGTGTTAGCGCTGTTAGGATCGAACGGTGCAGGGAAGTCGACACTGATGAAATTGCTTTGCGGAGAGTATAAACCGAGTGCGGGTCTCGTGAGTTTACATGGACGTCTACTAGCTGAATATACTGCAAACGAACTGGCAACGAAACGGGCTATGCTGAGCCAACAACAGCAAATATCAGTGTCCTTCACTGTTGCAGAAATTGTGATAATGGGACGGTATCCACATTTTAAATCTTTGCCGAGAAAAGTGGACTTAGAAATTGTCGCAGAAGTAATGGAACTGTGTGGCGTAAAGGATTTGGCGGATCGCATATTCATGAGCTTGTCCGGAGGTGAACAACAACGTGTTCAGTTAGCGAGGGTATTGGCTCAGGTATGGGATAGTACAGATGGATTGTTATTGTTGGATGAACCCATATCTGCATTGGATATGCATTATCAACAGAAGGTGTTAGCCATTGCCAAAGCGTTGTCGAGAAAGGGATTTATGGTCGTTATTGTTGTTCATGAAGTCAACTTTGCAGCGACCTATGCGGACCGCATTGTTATGTTGAAAAATGGGCGGAAGCTTTTTGACGGCACTCCTGTAGAAGTATTAAATACGACAGACATCTATACCATCTTCTCGGTTAAGGCGGGGGTGGTGCTAAATCCTAGGAATCTTAGACCATATATTCAACTAGAAGAGATGAAGTTGGATTCGTGTGTTTTCCATTCTAGCTTGTCTTCCATGACGCAACAGACATCCATGATACAGGAAAGACGAGGCATTTTGCTAGCGTCGAATCCCTACCTAGACCGAGCGGAGCAGGCAGCACTGCTACAGGTCTCGGAGGTCGAAATTTATACACTCGAAAAGGGTAGGGCTACGCATTATACTGCGGATGACATGTCTGGTTTGTTGGCAGAATTCGAGACGCTGGGTGAGGTACAATATTATACGAAGAATGATTTTTGCACGCATAAACGCTATGCCAAATACACCTATCAATTGGTGGAAGATACAGGGATGTGTTCCACAACTTCCTATCCGAAAGTTCGAGTAAAACCCGAAATTTGGCAAGGAAGTGTGTTATTTAACGATGAAGTAGAAAGGAGCATACATTTCTTTGATCGTTATGGAAGACTATTGCATGGCGTCTATTTAACCGACCGAAGCAATAAAGCAGCATTCGATCGGATCCAAGCTTATTTTTTGAAACATTCGACAGGCCGGCCTGTGTTTGAACAAGGCGATGGCATCCGTGATTTTCACCTGGCCGCCGTTGCGAACAGGGCTGAATTGCAGGAAACATCTATCGATGTATTGAAACGTATTTTTGCTTCGTACGCTAACAAACAACAAACGATTGGTATTCGAGTTACAAGTCAGGGAACTGAGCAGGGGTATATAGGAGCGATAGCGCATTTAGTGGATCAGGGGAGTCGCTATTTTGTTAAAGACGAAACCTTTGAACTACAGATTAATTGTCGGAAATTAAACGAGATTGCCCGTCGGATGTATGTTCATCAGCTCGATCGCGAGCAAGGAGTTTTGGACGTGGTAGATAGTCACGGAAGGGCTATTTTGCAGATTACGGGGTCGATGGAAACGTTGAAACGGTATTGTAATGAAAATCTGATGGATAATAATATTATTTAGAATAAATATAAATAGTATACAAAAAATAGGTATCTTTAAAAAAAGCATTTTCGCGCATGCTATGGTGATCAAAAGTAAGATAGTGGAATTGGATGAATGGCTCTTCATAGAGGAAATACCGGATCGGTATGTTCCGGAAAAGCCTTTGATGGAAAACAGGCTGGTCATCGAGACGCCCCCCGTGCGCATGACACATTTCCAACTGTCCACGAGTGGCCTCTTTTTATTGCACACGCAGATGGCGTTTGATCAACCTGTCCATATTCACACAGAGATAGAAGGAGAAGCAATCACCAGTCAATTTATTTTTGTAAAGTCATCGAACACTAAGCTTCCATTCGGTGTCAGTCGGCACAACATCCGATATATACCTTCGGTGAAAACTGTTCATGAGGTGAAGGAAGGTGTGGAATACAGTTACTTTATTGCTGTGCTATCGAAAGAGTACTACTTAAATTTGATCAAACGCGACTCCCTGCTTCATCGACATTTCATTAACGATATTGAAAAAGGTGAATACGTTTCTTTTTCAGAAGAGGATTTAATGGCAACGTATGAAATGCAGCATACAATTTCTGAATTAACTGAATCCAAAAAGACGGGAGAAATACGTCGATTACATACCGAGTCTCGTATTGTAGAGCTCTTGATGTATCAGTTTGAACAATACAATGAAAAGTCGGATAGTATACAGTCTCTTTTCAATAGTGTAGATATCGAGCGGTTGGAATTGGCTCGTCAAATACTTGAGCAGCGATTAGCCAACCCCCCGACTCAAAAGGAGTTGGCGACGGAAGTGTTGATGAGTGAAAGTAAATTGCGAAAAGATTTTAAAGAGTATTTTTCAGTTACTATTCATGATTATCTCACCAGAGTCCGCATGGAGAAAGCGAGGACGTATTTGGTAGAGGAGAAGATGTCGGTATATGAAGTTGCGTTGTTGACCGGGTTTGGACACCAAAATAACTTTAGCAGTGCATTTAAAAAGTATTATGGTATTTCTCCCGGCGAACTAAAGTTCTAGGAAGATTCTTCGCGATTTTTTTGTATCCATGGGAAAAAAAGGTATTAACCTAAAATATTATTGGTAAAGCGCATTTTGATCCCCACTTGAAAATTATTGATTGTTTTGAAAATTTCCTTCAATGTAACCTTTTCGATCTTTGTTAGTTTATTGAACGGGATATAGTTGTTTGGATCAGACTTTTCGACCAGAATTTGATTGGCTTGGTTCTCGAGCCGGAGTGCCATAAGGTAATAATACGATTGGTACAGTTCGTGATATTGTTGTGGCGTAAATACACCCATCTCCATCAGTTTTTTCAATCGCTCTCCTGTATTCTCTTGATAAATACGTTTCTTAAGCGCATATACGCGCACGAGATCCACAATTGGCGTCATGGCATTTTTTATATTAAATACTTCTGATTTTCCAATGGTTTCTGTCTTGATATTATTGAAAAAAGTTAGGGGAGGTTCGTATTGAAGGGCATTTTTCGCGATAAAGGCGAAAAAACGGTCATTCGGTTTTTGGAGTTCTTCTTCGAGAAACTCTTTGAGTTGTTCAATAATCGCTCGATCGCCATATAAGAAACGACAGTCAAAAAACGTAGAAAACTTAATCGCATTTTCAGGAATGGTCTCTTCAATCCATTTTTTATAGTTTCTTTTCCAATGCGATAATGAATGCGTCCAGTCTGGGTTACTGGCCATATAGCCTCCTTTACAATATACAAATCCAATGTCGTTTAGATAGTCGGACACCTTTGTGGCAAAATCCAAGAAATACGCTCGTACCATCTCCCGATGTTCATTGGCTTTATCTTCATAAATAATGGCATTATCTTGGTCTGTCTTCAATGTTTGTTCTTTGCGGCCTTCACTGCCGGTAATCATAAAAACAAATTTAGCGGGAGGTTCTCCTATTTCGCGGATGACGCGTTCAATAACCTTGATGGCGATGGTATCGGCTATCGTTGTAATGACCTGATTGGTAATTTCTGCATTGATACCCCGCCCCAAAAGCTGTTGGATAATTTCTGGTACGTAGTTCCATTTTTGTCGAAGCTCCTCCGTTGTCTCCGCGAGTTTTACCGATTGAATAAATACCAATGGTGATTGCCCCTGCTCGCTCAAGATTCTATTTCTACTCAAAAATCCGACATATTTGCCCTCTTTTTCTACCAATAAATAACGTGTTTTGGTACTGAACATCATGAGGACGGCCTCGTATAGATAGGCTTGGTTAGAGATGGAGATGATTGGGTTGTCCATGACACTTGCTATGGGTTTGTCAGGATCTACTCGTTGTGCGATAACATTGTCACGTAGTGTGATGTCTGTTGCGTAGCCAATAATTTGATCTTCAGCATCTTTTATAAAAAGACAGCTCACTTTGTTGTTCGCCATATGTTGGGCGGCCTCATAGATTGGAGTTTCAGCGTAACAAGACACGATATCCTTATAAATGATGCCGTCAATTTTTCTCGAATACAATTGTTCAGCAGCAATATAACTTTCTTCGAATGAGGCAGGCGTTTTTACGAAGTGTGAAAACTCTTCGTCAAGCATACGTTTGCCAAAGTCTGTGGTGTAATATTGAAAGAATTCCTCATACGCATCACAGAGACCAAGAAATTCTTTTCTAGGCAAGCTGTACACGACAGTATCCTTTTTTGCCATCACGGATTTTAACGCTCTTGTTCGGTTTAAAAGAACAGATATTCCACCGAAGCAATATGGTGAATGATGTATTTCAATGGAGCGTTTATTCTCCGAAGAATCAAAGAAAAAAGTCTCATATTCTCCTTCGAAGAGAATGTCCACGCCCTTCATTTCGGTAATCTCTTGTCGATAGGCCAAGGTATCTTTGTTGTATGCTGTTCGCACTAAAGACTCTGCAATACTGGCTAATACACTGTCCGGTAATAGATGAAAAGGTTCGGTTTTCTTTAATAGTTCGAGTAATTGTGGCATAGCAATAGCATTAACGACCAAAGTTATGAATTTTGTTTATCCTCAATATTAAGCTTCGATGAAAGCAATGTCTGTTGTTTCAGAATATCCGACGTTGAAATGGATCGACGTCTCCACAATGTTAGGAAACATTGAGCAGTTAGGTGCGCATCGTGTTCCGCTTCGTGCATCTCCGATGGGGTAATCTGAAAGACATATTCGTACAATTGTATAAGTCTTAGGTAATCCACCGTGGGATTCAAAGCATATTTTTTGCTGTCTAACATGGTGCAGAAAAACGCCTGATGCACGAATGGATTCTTCAGTTGGGCGCGGTAGTAATCAGCACTTAACACGTGCACGTCAAGCTCGATAAAGTGACCAATGATCAATGGTTTATATTTTTTGATGTCATGTGCCAATTTGCGAAGAACTTCTTTTCTGCGAAAACCATTTTCTTTCAGAAAATCGATGTCAATACCGTGTATCCTTTGTGATTCTTTTTTTATAACGATGTCGCTTTCGTAGATATACATACTGTTGCGTTTGATTTCTACGCCGGTATTGTCATACACAATCCAGGCAACCTGAATTACCGAAGGCCAATTTTGCTGGTCCATATAGGGTCGGTTCCAACGATTCGGGATCCCGGACGTTTCGGTATCGATAAAAAGAAGATAGCTGTTTAAATAATCCATGCGCACGTGTCTAAATATAGAAATAAATAATAATACCGTATGCGCATTTTTACAGAATTAGTTTTGTTTATTGTTTATCAATTATATCTATTTACAATCCTTTTTTTAATAGACTACCTTTATATATTGAGAACAAACATCTCGGAGATTGAATTGTTATTTTAATATCACACATAAAACTAATCGAAAAAATGGAAAAAGAATCAAATGACATCAGTAAGTGCCCATTTCACAATGGGAGTTTGAAAAACAATGTTGCGGGAGGCGGAACTAGGAATACAGATTGGTGGCCGAAGCACCTCAAGGTAAATATACTCCGCGGTAATGCCCCTTCGTCCAATCCATTTGGCGACACGTTTAATTATGCAGAAGCGTTTAATAGTTTAGATTTGGACGCGGTTAAGGCTGATCTACATGCGCTGATGACAGACTCTCAGGATTGGTGGCCGGCAGATTTCGGACATTATGGTCCATTATTCATTCGTATGGCATGGCACAGTGCGGGAACCTATCGCGTTGGTGACGGTCGTGGCGGCGCGGGATCAGGGCAACAGCGTTTTGCTCCTTTGAACAGTTGGCCCGATAATGTAAGCCTTGACAAGGCTCGGCGGCTTCTTTGGCCGATCAAACAAAAATATGGGCGGAATATCTCTTGGGCAGATTTACTGATCTTAACGGGTAATGTAGCGTTAGAATCGATGGGATTTAAAACGTTTGGATTTGCGGGAGGCCGAGAGGACGCTTGGGAACCGGATGAATCGGTGTATTGGGGAGAGGAAAGGACGTGGCTTGGAGGCGATTTGCGCTATGCACACGGCTCGGAAGGTGTGGCGAAGGAACATGGTGTCGTTTCTTCGGATGACGATGCCGACGGGCAAATTCATTCGCGAGATTTAGAGAAGCCACTAGCAGCTGTCCAAATGGGTTTGATTTACGTTAATCCGGAAGGTCCGGATGGAAATCCCGACCCTCTTGCCGCGGCAAAGGATATCCGAGACACATTTGGTCGTATGGCCATGGACGACGAAGAAACCGTGGCGTTAATTGCTGGGGGGCACAGTTTTGGTAAAACGCATGGTGCTGCACCTGCAGACCATGTTGGAAAAGAACCTGAGGCGGCGCCAATAGAAATGCAGGGACTTGGGTGGAACAATAGTTATGGTAGCGGTAAAGGTGCAGATACTATAACAAGCGGGCTGGAAGTGATATGGACAACCACTCCAACACAGTGGAGCAACAACTTTTTTGAAAATCTTTTTGCCTTCGAATGGGAGTTAACAAAAAGTCCGGCGGGAGCGCACCAATGGGTCGCGAAGCATGCCGACACCATCATCCCTGATGCTTATGACACCACTAAAAAACACCGTCCGACCATGTTGACTACTGATCTCGCTTTACGTTTTGATCCTGTGTACGAGAAGATATCAAGGAGATTTTTAGAAAGACCGGATGAATTTGCTGATGCATTTGCCCGGGCATGGTTTAAACTTACGCATCGCGACATGGGGCCACGTTCGCGTTACCTTGGATCAGACGTTCCTCAGGAGATTCTAATATGGCAAGACCCGATTCCAACGCTGGATCACCCTTTAGTGGATGCACAAGATGTGGCTCGTCTAAAAGAAAAGATATTGAACTCAGGCTTGACCATTGCGGAACTGGTCTCCACAGCTTGGGCTTCTGCTTCAACGTTTCGAGGATCTGACAAACGTGGCGGAGCGAATGGTGCCCGAATAAGACTGAGCCCACAAAAAGATTGGGCAGTGAACAATCCTCCACAGCTTCGCAAGGTATTGGCTATTTTGGAAAGGATACAGCAGGAGTTCAACGCGGAACATTCACAGGGAGGAAAGCGGATTTCTTTGGCTGATTTAATTGTTTTGGCGGGTAGTGCCGGTATCGTAGAAGCTGCGAAGAAAGCCGGCCATACGATAACGGTTCCGTTTTCGCCCGGGCGGATGGATGCGGCCCAGGAAGAGACGGATGTCGAATCGTTCAGCTATCTAGAACCAGTTGCGGATGGATTTCGAAATTATCGGCGCCAGGGTGTCCCGGTGTCTACGGAAGAACTGTTAATCGATAAGGCACACTTGTTAACGCTAACGGTTCCCGAACTGACTGTCCTTGTTGGCGGCATGCGCGTGTTGGATACCAATTTCGATGGTTCTCGACATGGCGTGCTTACAGATGCACCTGGACAGTTATCGAACGCTTTCTTTATTAATTTATTAGATATGGGAATTCGTTGGAAGGCTGTGTCGGATGACAGGGAGTTGTTCGAAGGTCGTAGCAGACATTCCGGAGATGTTAGATGGACGGCGACTCGGGCAGATTTAGTATTTGGATCGAACGCTGAACTACGAGCTGTAGCCGAGACCTATGCAAGTAGTGATGCGCAAGGCAAATTCGTTCAGGATTTTGTAGCTGCCTGGGTAAAGGTGATGAATCTTGATCGGTTCGATTTGAAATAACGTTGATTTATTATTACAAAAGAAGGTAGCTAAGTTGGCTACCTTCTTTTTGTGAAGAGCGCTATCTAATTTTTGCCTTATCATCATGGATTAAGAAATAGCCTTTGCTCATAGAGATAAAAAGTAATTATCATGTGAAAAATACAGCAATAAATGTCGTCTATTGTTAATTTAAATTGAAAAATTGTATTTTTACATGTTCTTTTAGTTCGTTTTTGATTTTTATATTTCTATATAATTAAAATAATTCATTCATAAATATAATAAATATGCGGTATGATCACGGTTCAGGTTTAAGTGTTGGCGACACCAAGAAAGGGCATATGTTTGTACGTCGTTTGGAGAACAACGTCTTTTACAGCTTCCTACAATCGTCGGTTAAGGTGGAGCGTCCGCAACAGGCGACATATTTTAATGTCGTTTTATTCGAAAAGGGCGAAGGAGTTGTTGAAATCGATGGACGGTCTCATACTATTGGAAAAGGAAAAGTCCTGGTGGTTTTTCCAGGGCAGTGGGGAGCATGTGATCTCCAGTCCGGTACGCTAGCACATCATCTGATGGCGAAAACAGAAATCTATGAGTCTATTAGTGCGATATCTAATCTTTCAGTTAGTAAATCAAGCCCGATCTCGGTATTTGATTTGAATGAGACTGTCTTTGCTACCTTGCTCTATGAACTACTACAGATCAAGGAAATACTGGAAACCAAAATAGTAGGTAGTGACGAGCTTGTAATTAGCCGGTTGAAAACCATTTATTTGTTACTCAAAACCGAATGTATGCAAGTGCGGGACGCAAACCTGCAAGATTTTAAGCATCCCACGTTGGAGAAGTTTGTCCGGTTGGTCGATGTGCATTGTAAAACAGATAGAAGCGTGGCATTCTATGCCGATCACCTACATCTTCAACCGAACTATTTGAATATCCTATGCAAAAGAATGTTAAAGATATCAGCCAAGCAGGTGATAAAGAACCGATTAATAATTGAGGCTAAAAATATGTTGTTTGCTTCTCATAAATCCGTCAAACAGATTGCTTACGAGCTAGGCATAAAGAGTACTTCTCAATTTACGACCTTTTTTAAGCGGGAGACGGGATTTTTGCCGACCGATTTTGTGAAGCTAAGAATACGAGGGGTCAACGATTGTTAGCGAAAGCAGTTCCCAAGTTAGGAATACATCACGTGAATTATTTTTTTATTCCTTTGTAATATTAAGTACATGTACCAATTGGCTATTGATCGGCTGACGGCGTATCCATTCTGAAGCATGTTCCGTGCAGGCGATTAACTATACATCCGTCTCCGGTTGTTATCTAACGTAAGCGCCCTCACCATGTTCTATTACAAATCATTTATCGCTCATTTTCAGTATTCAATGTGCGTGTTACAAACTAGTGCAAATTTATTGTGCTACTTGTAAATACGACGGCCGAAGTAAGAACAGTATTTTATCCGTTAGAGCACTTCGTCAATGACACCACATTCTTTGCGAGACAGTAGGATCCGAAGACGAGCAGGATCATCTATATTACCTTATGCTTTTTACCCCAGTTTTCCAGCTCAGTAATAATAGGTTTCAATTCAAGGCCGATGGGTGTAAGCTCATAATCGACACGGGGAGGGACTTCCGCATACACTGTACGTTTTACGATCTTATTCTCTTCTAATTTCCGCAACTGCAAGGTGAGCATGCGCTCGGTAATATTGGGCAACGATTTTTTGAGCTCTCCAAATCGTTGCTTTCCGTTTATCAGATAGCAGCAGATTGCCAATGCCCATTGGCCGCCGATGATATTGGCTGCATAGACCTCTAGGCATTCATTTTCTAGTGCTTGCTTATTGGCGTAATTTGTGGATGTTTCTTTTATTCTAGACATTACTTACATTTTTTATAGTTCCATACAATGGGTTGGCAACGCATAAAATTACGGCTTTGCGCGTTACTTTTGCTTTCGAAATTAGTTGATGCATACAAAAAAATATGAAAACATTAGTAATCGTTGTCCATCCGCAGCTGGAAAAATCAGCATTTAATAAAAGATGGGTAGAAGAGTTAAGCAAATACCCTGAAAGATACGACATCCACCTGTTGCATGAAGCGTATCCTGACGGAAAGCTTGACGTGGCCGCTGAGCAGAAGCGGATTGAATGCTACGAAAAAATTGTATTCCAGTTTCCCTATTACTGGTTCAACTGTCCACCGTTTTTCAAACAATGGCTGGATGAGGTACTTACTTACGGATGGGCATACGGCCGCGCCAGCGGGTACAAAATTTCTGGCAAGAAAGTGGCTCTAGCGTTGTCTATTGGGATTGACGAGAATCAATATTGTGCCGATGGTGCCTATAAATACACCATCGAAGAGTTAACACGACCTTTTGAATTGACCTTTGCATACGTACGAGCAGATTATCGACCATTTTTTGCGCACTACGGTATTGAGTTGAATAGTACGGAAGACGCCATCGAGGAGAGTGTAGCCCCTTATATGGAATTCTTGGATAAGCTGTGACTATGCATTATGTTTTGTTTATGGAAATAGCACTACTAGGCTGCGATTGCCAACGCATGACTAACGGTTGAGGTTTTTGTTATCCGAACATTGCAGGTATCCATTAAACAATAAAAAGTCCCCAAAATTCCATTTTCGCCTCTGTATAAAATAGTTGTCTATTAGACGTTATTTTCGCTATATGGTAGAGGTCAAAAGTCTTTTGAATTTTGGAACATGAATAATGTACATAAAAAAGAGTAGACTTTGCATGAATTCTGATTGTACATCAAAATATCCAAGTGCCAAGGTACCGCAAGCGATTTAATTTTTTATATATTTAATCCCGTGTATTATAACCCTGTGTTTACTGACTAAAGTAATTAATTACAAATCAAATTGTATGAGCATGGCAACGTTGTTATTGATCGTTACAGTCGTACTTACGGCTCTTATTGGCGGACTTTTTTATGCGTACTCCTGTTCGGTAGTCCTTGGATTGGGAAAGCTGTCAGACACGGAGTATCTAAAGGCCATGCAGCATATTAATAGGGAAATTCTGAACCCCTTATTTTTTTTGAGTTTTATGGGAACTGCAATCTTTCTTCCGGTATCCACACTTGTATTTAGGGGACAGCAGCCGGTATTTATCTTTCTATTACTGGCAACACTTGTTTATTTGATTGGTGTTTTCGGGGTTACTGCGGCCGGAAATGTACCGTTGAATGACCAACTTGACAAGTTCGATATTTATCATTCGACAAATGACGCCATTCAACAAATGCGGGCAAATTTTGAAAGCAGATGGAACACCCTTAATCATGTACGAACGGTTTGTTGCGTGATTAGTATATTGCTGGCTGTTTGTGCCTGCGTTTGGCATAAAGAGGGGTGAGCTAGTGCTGGAAGTCGAGGCCGGTAAAGGATATGCCGCTCTAAAAGATACAGGTGGAACGGTACCTCTAAAAACGTTAAAGGCTACTTTAGTAGGTGACAAATTAATAGCTCTAGCCGCTACAGCAAAATGACGATATTGAAATAGAAGTGATAAGAGGGGCAGTTACATTTAATCATAAAATTAATAGCGTAGCGAAAAGGGGAATAGACTGAAGAAAGGGAGTTTGGAAATCAATTTTTAGACGTTTTGCCCCTAACAAGCCTTAATAAAGTTCAACTATAAGAAATCTTATGTCCAGGTTATCTGTATTTATCATTATCGCACTGTTTTCGTGCAAAGACCCGACGCATAAAACATCGCGCCCTGTAACAGATACGGCGAGTATTGTTTTGACCCAGGAAAGCAAAACAATACCTTGCGAAGAATTGTTGCAGAAATTAGTAAAATCAAGCAATACCGCTGCCCTTAAAATTTTTGGCGATACTGCGGTGCAGGTTCGACTCAGCAACACGTTACCAGAAAAAATAACCATAGAACTGTACGTAGTTGATGTATCGGATCGTTCGTCTATAGAGCGTCGGGTTGAAAATACCATTGGCTGGCTTGAATTTCATAAGAAAGACAACCGTCTTTTGGACATCACCGATGACCCCGAAAATCCGTTGACGTTGACGTATGATACAACACTTGTTCGACAGTACGATCTTTTCAGCTTGTGCAGGACCAATGTCACAACTGCTGGACGCAGCGCAGGATATGAGGAAGCTGACTTCATGTTGGCAGACGCCATTCGATTTAACGGTAAGCTGAAAAGATTTTTTACATTGGAGGAATTTAAGCAAGTTTTTGGCAATCCGGACAGTGTGAAACTTTTGAAAGATGAAGCTCCCTGTGTCACCGTCTTTGATACCGAATCTCCAGACGATAAATATCTGTTCAAGAACGGTTCACGCTTTGAAACGAGTGGAGACAGCGTGGCCGTAGATGAATTCTGGTTTTTGAACGGAAACTATATCCACTACAAAGGCACCAGAATAGATGCCGAAACGAAGATGACAAAAATAAAAGACCTGTTTCCCGGAGCTGAAATTGGAAAGCTGAATGTATTCCAAGAAGGAGTGCTGTGGGTAATGGAATTGAAAGAAAACCCAGACCATAATTCTGAAGGGCATATAAAACTATTTTTTAAAAACGGAAAAGTGTATTTTATACACTGGTGGCTCCCTTGCTAAATTGTTATGAAATACGTTATCCATGTTCTGATGGTGGCCCTTGACATCGAATGGTTTGAGGTTCTTTACACCCACATAGGAGAGTACGGTATAGCAGCTGAACAGAAAAAGTTCCTAACCTCAAAGCGCTTTAAAGTTCCGTTTGCATATTCCTGACTCGCGATCGCTTCTATTCTATGGTTATGCTCCCTGATTGCCTGCAGCACAGCATGTTGAGGGATAATCTTCTCTTTACCAAGAAAACTGGTCTTATCCGAATGGACTTTATTTCTTTACCATTTGAACGAACTTAGTATAAACAAGTGAAACATCAGTTTTGAATACGTTTAAACAGGCATTGAGCGTTTTGGTTTCTCTTTTGTTCCAAGGGGCTTTCCGGCCGTTGCGTTCCATTGGTCGGACTCTATGTCCTTTCGCGAAAATAGTTCGACGCGATGGCCGTCGACGGTAATCCTTAAATAGACAAAGCACGGACATCATTAACGTAATTTTTAGTTTTTTTTCAGGAAATAGACAGATAGTTGTTATCCCCTATATTCTCAGAAAACCAACCCGTATAGTATAAAGGATCCATCCTATCCAATTGGAATTTTAAGGAAAAACCTTACTGTTCATTTTGTGATTAAACCTTTTTAGATGATAAAACGGGGATAATGTCGTTATGAAAATTAATCTTAGAAACCAAAACATTATTGAGTACTTTTTCCCCGGGACCTTACCGCTTTATTATTTCCCGGTTTTATTGCTGATCTCCCTGCTGGGCTGTCTGTTGGGTACCTTTTCTTCGCCGGCGACCGACGAGAAGGTGCTGGTGGATTTTTATATCCGGGTAAGACCCTGGGGATACTGGAAGCCTATTGCGGATAAGGCCATGGCCATGTACCCCGACCTGAAACGCAACACCCATTTCAGGCGCGATATGTTCAATGTCGGGATCGGTATCGTGTGGCAGTGTGCGCTTACGCTCATCCCGATGTATATCGTGGTTAAGGAGGGGGTGTCGTTGCTGACGAGTATCCTGATCCTGGCGATAACCACGCTTATCCTGAAAAAGAACTGGTACGATAAGATGTGCCGGGACGAAAAGGAATACGAGGCATTCCTGCAAAAGCATAACCTTTGAACAATGTCCTTGCTAAAATATTATTAACGAAATGAAAAAGATAAAATGAACTTCATTGATAAAAGAGGTTTCGGTTAAAAAATCCAATTGCGATATTAGCAAAAAATGGTATCCAGGTTGACGACGAAGAGGTAGTTGTCATACTGAACTTCCTGTCTCTTATGACAAAAAATTACAATAGCTCTATTGAAGACCAAAGCCTTAAGGGAAATCGAACTATGAAAAACACCATAAAGATACCCTGAAGCAGGTTTTCGTAGAGTTTTAAATGCTGAAAAGATATGATTTAAACTAAAAGAGCGTGCCTTAGCACGCTCTTTGTGATCCCGCTGGGATTCGAACCCAGGACCCATACATTAAAAGTGTATTGCTCTACCAGCTGAGCTACGGAATCATTTTAAACTGTTTAAACCATTACTGGTTCGTTGTTTAAAGTGATGCAAAGGTAGGATTTTGATCTGAAATTCCAAACTGTCACACATTTTTTTTTAATAGAATCTATGAACATGCTCTAAATGAGAATTTTATTTTTTGAATGTGTTGGCAGATTATTTTTTATCGTAAATAAGAAGAACTTGACGAAGTTGAGTTGATAGTTGAAAATTATTTGATATATTAGTAATATCAAATTGATATCACATCAAACTAACTATTATGGAAAAGATTGTTAAACCCACCTCTGGCTATGTTGCGTTAGGATTAGCGCTAATGGCTTTTATGGCGGCATTGTATGCATTTTATCTCGCTGTCAATGAAGAAAATGCGCTTTATGGCTTGTTAATTGTAGTGTTAATGGTCGTTGTTATTATTATTTTAAAGGGGATTTTGATCGTTCACCCCAACCATTCGCGGGTATTGAATTTCTTTGGAAAATATGTAGGAACGATCAAGGCCAACGGGCTATTTTTCGTTAACCCATTATTTAGCGCGGCGAAGATGTCTTTACGATCAGAGAATCTACAGGGACAGACCTTGAAAGTAAACGATAAATTGGGGAACCCGATCGAGATTGCTGCCGTTATAGTTTGGAAAGTAGGGGATACGTATAAAGCTGCTTATGATGTTGAGCGAATTTTCGACTATGTACGTGCACAAAGCGAGGCTGCTGTGAGACATCTCGCGGTCAGCTTTGCGTATGATGACCTAGAAGATAATTCTTCGGAAATTACGCTGCGAAATGGCGGAGAGGAGGTCAATCATATTTTAGAAAAAGAATTAACCGCTCGTTTAGAGAAAGCCGGGGTCGTGGTGGAAGAAGCACGTATTAGTCATTTAGCATACGCGGCTGAGATAGCAGGTGCTATGCTGCAAAGACAACAAGCTGCGGCTATTGTCGCCGCGCGTGCAAGAATTGTAGATGGTGCTGTGGGGATGGTGGATATGGCTTTGAAAAAACTGTCTGCTGAGAATATTGTTGAATTGGACGATGAGCGGAAAGCAGCTATGGTAAGTAATCTTATGGTCGTTCTTTGCGGAGAAAAGGCGGCACAACCCATCGTTAATACAGGAACATTATATAATTAACGCGTCTCAATATTCACTTGACGCCAGAGAATATAGTATATGAAAAAAAGTTTTGTGATTCGGATAGATGAGGACATGTATAAACTTTTAGAGAAATGGGCACACGATGAATTTAGAAGCGTGAACGGACAGATGGAATATATCATTAGTCAGAGCTTAATTCAAGCAGGACGTAAAGGTAAGAAGCAAAAATTTCCTAAGCCGCCCGACGATTTAGACAGTTGAACGTGGGGCTTGGCATCACTCTTCTTTTAATCTTTCCCTAAAAAACGACGATCTTCATCCGATAAGTGATCATAAGGGGAAGGCCGTTGTAATTGTTCTTCGGTGGACATGTCGACGGTGGAGTTGTTTACACTATATTCTTTCGGATGGTTACGTTTCCGTCGAAAGACAAGCCCTCCTGTTATCACGCCCAGTAAGAAAAAAATGCCTAAAATCAGCAATTTAGAGGTTCGTATTTCGCCAAAAAGCCAAAAGCCGGCTTCTTCCTTGTTGTTAAACAAAACCACAGCCACGAGGGCGGTAATGATACCGAATAGGATTGTTTTTGGTTTCATCTGTTCTGATTTTTCTGCAAAATAATAAAAAAAATTAGATGCGCTAGTGATTTCGTGATCAGATAAGCCAACAATGATATAAAAAAAGAGATAACAAACCAATCGTTATCTCTTTTTTAATCTATTTTGTTACAGTTGTTTTATTCAGCAACTACTTCAAAAGGAACTTGAACTTTGACTTCTTTATGTAAGTTTAAGTTTGCTACGTATTCACCTATTGTTTTAGGTTCTACTTCAAATGTGATGCGACGACGGTCTACATCAAATCCTTGCGCTTTTAACGCATCGGCAATCTGAATACTATTCACTTTACCAAAGATTTTTCCAGTTTCGCCAGCTTTAGCACCAATAGAAAGCTTTACATTTTCTAGTTTAGCCGCCAATTCCGTCGCGTCCTTTTTAATTTTTTCTTGTTTGAACTGAGCTTGTTTAATGTTCTCAGCAAGTACTTTTTTAGCAGATGTTGTTGCTAAAACTGCAAATCCTTGAGGAATTAAATAATTACGACCGTAACCAGGCTTTACAACCACTACATCGTCCTTTTCGCCAAGGTGTTTGATATCTTGTTTTAATATAACTTCCATGTCGTGTCCCTCCTTATTTTAATGAATCAGCTACGTAAGGTAATAATCCTACAATACGGGCACGTTTGACAGCTTGTGCTACTTTACGTTGAAATTTCAACGATGTACCTGTAAGACGACGAGGTAAAATCTTACCTTGGTCATTCACAAATTTCAATAAGAAGTTTGCGTCTTTGTAATCAATATACTTGATTCCGTTCTTTTTGAAACGGCAGTATTTCTTACGGTTGTCCTCTACTTTAGGGGCAGTTACGTATTGGATATTTTCGTTTGCCATTAGTTTGCTACCTCCTCAGTTTTAGTTTCTGCTTTTTTGTTGAATGCACCGCTACGTTTTTTTTCGTTGTATGCTATCGCATGTTTGTCTAAAGCGATAGTCAAGAACCGCATAACGCGCTCGTCACGTTTGTATTCAAGTTCTAATTTTTGAATTAATTCACCCGGAGCCTTGAATTCAGTTAAGTGATAAAATCCAGTAGTTTTTTTCTGGATTGGATACGCTAATTTTTTCAAACCCCAATTGTCTTCAGCGACAATTTCGGCTCCGCCTTCTGTTAGGATGGTCTTGAATTTTGCGATTACTTCTTTCGCAGCATCCTCAGAAAGCAACGGGGTAAGAATGATGACAGATTCGTACTGTTGCATTTTTTTAAATTTGTTAATTAATTTAATGTTCTCCGCACTTACGGAAGTGCAAAGGTAGTGATCATTTTTTTATTTTACAAACTTGGTGTGATTTTAGGACGGTACTTTTCCACTAACATAAAACCATGTACCATTCAATTGCTTAAAGGCGGATTTCTCGTGGTGTATCTGGACTTGCCGGTGCACATCCAGGTAATGTGCTTTGAATTCAACAGTACTGTACGTACATTTAATAATGTCTAAATGCAACCACTCATTTTCTCGTGCCCATTGTTCAATTTCCCTTCTGTTTTGATGGCGGCGGCATACGGGATGAAAGCTGTCGTAAATGAACCCCATCATACGCCTGGCGAACGCTGTGTATCGTGCGCGCATAAGGTCTTCTGCAGATGTAGCTTGGTTCAGATCCTCATGTACCCGTGCACAACACATTTCATATGCTTTTTCTGAACCACAGAGACAATGTTCCATCAGTCAGGTTTTTTGGTGAGGTGTTTTTGGAGGGCTTTTTGACTGTTTCGAAAAGCTTTACGTTGTTTATAGTTTACCCATTTATGCTTAAAAACTTTACGCATGATCTTGTCCGTATAACGAAGGAGAAATACCTCCTTAAGCATTTTTATTAATCGCGTAGGCGAAGTGGGGAAGGACCGCAAGGTGACGGAAAAGCCAGCTTCCAAGTATCGATTAAAATGCCAATAACCGCTAGGCATAAAAAGTGCGTCGCCATGCTCCATAAAAATTTCGTAGCCGTGCGCATATGCTAATGCAGGAAATGCTTCAAAATCGGGCTGTTCATAATCAACATTGTAAACGGTATGCACGGACAGGGGCACTTTATACAGAAACGATGATTGATCAGGCGGAAAAAGAAGAACGCGCTTTCTCCCCTCGAACTGAAAATGTAGCAGATCGCCCAAGTCAATGTCGTAATGCATCAATACTCTTGCCTCACTGCCTCCAAAAAAGAGGGTAGGTATACGCTTAAAATATTTAAAGCCCAAATCAGGATAGGAGAAGTTTTTTAGTAGTTCCGGTAATTTGTCTGTAATAATGAAAAAGAAAATGCGTAGATCGGAAGGCTGTTCTTTTATCAATTGGATATAGTCCCTCATTTTCATCTGCATAACGGGTTCATTGGTCGCTTTTTTCGGATCTGCCGGTTTATTATCATACAACCCGACTTCCTGTTCGCCCGCTTGCGCTGCAATATAATCAAGATTCCATTTTTCAAACGCTTCCCAATTTTTAGCCAGTCCCTTGATTAATACAGGTTTCTGAGGCTTAAAATATTTTGCCAAAAAAACGTCCTTTGTGATGTCATCTACTACATCGATTTCCGATAAAACCATAGTATATTTTTGAAGGCTTAAATGTAACAAAAATATTTCTGTCAAAATAACATCATACTCGCTTTTAAACAAACTAAGGCATCGAATAATACGTTAAGATGGTAGAACTTAACACGGATTCATTTATGACATCATTAAAGAACGAATTGGTCGGTACTTGGAAATTACTCTCGTATATCGAAGTTCCAATTGGCGGCGAGGATTCACTGTTCCCTATGGGAAAAACTCCGTTCGGAGTACTTATGTATTCTCCGGATGGCTTTATGTCCGTACAGATTTCGAAAGAAGAGCGACTATTGTACCAAAGTAATGACAAGATGATGGCCACTCAAGAAGAAATGGTTTCCTCTCTACAAGGATATATTGCGTTTTGTGGCAAGTATAAGGTGGATAACAACAATGCAATTGTGAATTACATTATAAAAAGCTCCTTGTATCCCAATTGGAAAAATCAGGTACAACGGCGCAAAATTGATTTTGAAGGAGATATTTTATACCTAAAATCGACCGAACCTATTCTGTCAAACGGTGCTTATGTAAACTCGTATATGACTTGGAAGCGTATAGATCGTTCTATCGACGATTTCTTTGAAGACAATATTTTGGACGAATATAGCGTAAAATAATAATAACGCTATATTCTTTTTATAAAACGAGAGGGGGTTGATGATCATCAACCCCCTCTCGTTTCTTTTCATGTACCCTTACTTTTGGAAAGCGTCAATCTTTGCTTGAAGTTCGGTAGATTTGGCCTCGTCTTGTTGAAAGTCATAGTATCCTTTCAAGCTTTTTAATGCATCTACATCTTCTGGGTTTAGCTCGACGACCTTTTCTAAATAAGGAAGTGCTTCTTTAATTTTCTCTTTTAAAGCGGCTACTTTCGTATTATAATCTGTATTAGAAAGGGTTTTATCTTCGTTGAGAGCATTAAGTTGATCCCGCACGCCATTAATAATTGTCGCTGCGGCATTTCTGTTGGCGTCGGAATAATTCGGATCGATTGAAACAGCCTTTTTATAAGCTTCTATTGCTTTGTCGTTATTATTGGCTGCTGAATGCGCGATGCCGAGATAATAATACAACGCTTTATTATTAGCATCTTTTGCGATCTGGTTCTCAATATCTGTGATGACTTTTGCTTCATTGCCGACGATAAGATTCAATTCGATATTCTGTACAGCGGCATCGTTATCATTCGGATAGGCCTGCGCTGCCTGTGCTGCATATTCTATTGCGCTTGCAGTGTCTTTTGCCGATAGATACAACTTTGGAAGATCAATCATCACGGACTTGTGTGAAGAAAATTCTTTCGCAGGTATCAGTTGTTTATACTTTTCAATAGCATTCGCGTAGTCCTGATTCTGAATAGCTGCTAATCCAGAATAATAGGTCAACGTTGTATCGCCAGGTAAAAATCCTAATGCACTATCGAAGGAAGCATAAGCGCTTTTAAAGTCTTGCTTTTCCCAAGCCGCAACGCCCTGATTGAAATTGAACTGGCCCAGTACCTGACCCGCCACTTTTATATTGTCGGCGTTTTTATTGTCGGCATCCAATTCTTTTGCTTTTTTTATACCTTCTGCAGCTGCAGTAGCAGCTTCTGCTGTATTGTTTAAGGATGCTAAATTCGCATTCACCAAAGCATAGACAGTCCACGCTTCAGGATCTTCTTTAGTCTTTTCATGTGCGACAGCCAAATCAATCGCTTCTTTCGCTGCGTCTAAATTACTTTTTCCAAGTTCAGCGGATCCTGCAGACTTTAATTCTTCAAATTTTTGTAGACTGCTTTTTGCCTTTCTGACATTACTGGTTTGTGCGAAAGTCGCTCCTCCCGCAGCAACTAGTAAGGAAAATACTATTGCTTTTTTTACATTCATATCTAATTATTTGATAGTTGATTCAATAATAATTTTACGCGATCTAATTGCATAAGATCCCCCGACTTCTCGTAATAAAGGGACAGGGACTTTAAAGCATTAACGTCATATGGACGAATTTCGTTTGCTTTCAACAATAAATTTTGTGCATGGTATTGGGCTTCTACATTATTTTCATCCTGAAGAAAGTCGTTTAGATAGATCAAGCCTAAAGCCAAGTTCGACTCATAATTGTTAGCATTCAACTGCAGCACCTGTTGATAATATCTTTTCGCGATGTCTTTGTTGCCTATTGTTTCGTTCGAATAGCCGGCGAGGTAATTTAACTCAATATTTTCTGGCTCGTACTTAATGGCTTCGTCAATAATCGGGACAATAGCTTTGTATTCGTTGTTTTGTGCAAACTCTTGCACTAAATTCATTAAGACATCCTTACTTTCCGGAAATTTTGTTCGTGCCGTTTGCAAGGTGTTTAATGCTCTTTGTTTATTGCCTGTTTTCCGATATACATTTACCAACTCTAAGTAGTTTTCTGCCGTCGCATTATCACTTTTCAGTATTTGGTCGTAGTAGGAGGCCGCAGCGTCATACTGTTCTGTTTGTACGGCTAGCAAGGCTAAATTGTAGGTCACGTCGTAGTTGGAAATTTCCAAATCCTTTACTTTCAAATAACTTTCGTATGCTCCTGCGTAATTCTGCTTTTGAAGCGCTTTATTTGCATTGTAAATATGCGCCGCAGCTAAATTTTGCTTTACATACTTCATTTCTGAAGCGTATTCTGTCAGTTCACGTTCCTTGATTTTGTTTAGCGCGTCGTACGTAATATCTATAGGATCCTTTGGATTCTTGATGGTTCGCAACGAATCTCCATAGGCCATTGAACTATAAATCATAGAGCGAAGCACATTAACCCGTGTGTTGGACGAATCTCGACGTGTTTTGTAAGCTGCATCAATGAATTTCTTGGCGTTTTCCAAGTTTTTGAGGTCGCCTGTCTGCGTATACAAAGCAAAACTATTGCTACTTTCTTTATAGTTCGATTGTGCAAACACATTCAGGGATGCCATTACAAGCATTCCTGAAAGCATCGTATACAAACGCATATTCTTCTTATTCGTCTTCGTTCGTGTCTGTCGTATCATGAGAAACTTCATTTTCACTATCTACATTCGATACATTTTCATCGAGTTCTTCGTCCTCTTCGCGCTCCACTTTCGTTATTGAAGCAATAGCGTCGGTGTCATTTAACGTGATTAATCGAACGCCTTGTGTAGCACGTCCCATAACGCGTAATGCATCTACACCGATCCGTATAACAATTCCGGATTTATTAATAATCATGAGGTCGTCATTATCAGTCACCCCTTTTATAGCTACAAGTTCACCTGTCTTATCCGTGACGTTAATCGTTTTCACGCCCTTGCCACCTCTATTAGTAACCCTATAGTCCTCGATGTCGGTACGTTTTCCATATCCTTTCTCGGATACGACCAATACGGTGGTCTCAGCACTATCTACAGCAATCATGCCAACAACTTCATCCGTATCGCTTGCCAATGTGATTCCGCGGACTCCAGTCGCTGTTCTACCCATAGGACGTACAGTAGATTCGTTGAACCGAATAGCACGTCCGGAGCGTAATGCCATAACAATTTCACTTGTTCCCGTTGTTAAGCATGCTTCGAGTAGCTCATCACCTTCGTTAATGTTAATGGCATTGATTCCATTCGCACGTGGTCGAGAATAGGCCTCAAGTGATGTTTTCTTGATTGTACCTTTTTTCGTACACATGATAATGAAATTGTTCTCTAGGTAGTCCTGATCCTTGAGGTTCGTGATCTTAATAAATGCTTTAATTTTTTCCTCTTTCGGCACATTGATGATATTTTGTAGTGCTCTTCCACGGGACGTGCGGCTGCCTTCCGGAATTTCAAAAGCTCGCAACCAGAAGCAACGGCCTTGATCCGTAAATAGCAGTAAATAATTATGTGCTGAGGCTGTAATGATGTGCTCTGTAAAATCTTCGTCGCGGGTAGATGAGCCGATTGCACCTTTTCCTCCACGCCCTTGACGACGATACTCTGTAAGCGGCGTCCGTTTAACGTAGGAGTTGTGGGAGATCGTAATGACGATTTCTTCATCGTCGATGAAATCTTCCATGCGCATATCTTCTGCAGAATGGACAATCATAGATCTTCGCTCGTCGCCATATTTCTCTTTTACCTCGGTCAACTCATCTTTGATAATTTTCATCCGAAGACTTTCGTCAGCAAGGACCTCTTTTAAATAATCGATGGTCTTCATCAATTCAGCGTACTCCTCTTTAATTTTGTCTCTTTCCAGTCCAGTTAGGCGGCGAAGAGTCATATCTAGTATGGCACGTGCTTGAATATCGGTAAGCCCAAATTTTTCCATCAACCCGACACGCGCGTCTTCTGGGGTGTCTGAATTCCGGATAAGACGAATAACTTCATCAAGATGGTCTAACGCAATCAAATACCCCTCTAGGATATGTGCGCGTTTTTCAGCTTCTGCCAACTCGTATTTCGTACGGCGGATGACCACCTCATGCCTATGTTCCACAAATTCGTGAATCATGTCTTTCAGATTCAGTAGCATTGGTCTGCCTTTAACCAGCGCAATGTTATTTACTGAAAATGAGGTCTGTAAAGCTGTATATTTATATAGATTATTTAAAACAACATTGGCATTCGCTTCGCGTTTGATTTCATAAACGATTCTAAAGCCTTCCCGGTCAGATTCGTCACGAATTGTAGCGATGCCTTCAATTTTTTTCTCGTTTACCAACTCCGCCGTTCGCTCGATCATGTTGGCTTTGTTGACCTGATAAGGAATCTCGGTTACAATGATGCATTCCCTGCCGTTTTTCAAGGTTTCAATTTCAGCTTTGCCACGCATAACGATTCGACCACGTCCGGTCTCGAACGCATCCTTGACTCCATTATACCCATAGATGATCCCGCCAGTTGGAAAATCTGGCCCTTTTATGTGCTGCATTAATTCTGCAATCTCAATATCTCTATTATCGATATAAGCAATAGTTCCGTCGACGACTTCGGTCAGATTATGTGGCGCCATATTGGTAGCCATACCCACGGCAATACCAGAAGCGCCGTTGACCAATAGGTTCGGGATACGCGTAGGCAGTACCGATGGTTCCTCCAAAGAGTCATCGAAGTTGAGTTGAAAATCTACGGTATCTTTATTAATATCAGAGAGCATTTCTTCGGCAATCTTCTTTAACCTTGCCTCTGTATAACGCATGGCTGCGGGGGGATCGCCATCGACTGATCCATAGTTACCCTGACCGTCTACCAATGGGTAACGCATGCTCCAGTCTTGAGCCAAACGTACCATCGCATCATATACCGAAGAGTCTCCGTGCGGGTGATACTTACCGAGCACATCTCCAACAATACGAGCCGACTTTTTGTAGGGTTTGCCACTGGTCACACCCAGATCTAACATACCATACAAAACGCGTCTGTGAACCGGTTTCATACCGTCTCGTGCATCCGGTAAAGCACGTGACACGATAACCGACATAGAATAATCTATGTAAGCAGACTTCATTTGGTCCTCAATGTTAATTGGAATGATCCTGTCGTTAGCAGGGACTAGATTGTTTTCGTTTTCTGTTTCTTCAGCCATATTTAATGTGGTTTCGATAAAGCTTAAGTGCAAACAACTTTGCACACATCGCATGCGAAGTTACGATTTTTTTTAATTTTAACCGATTATAAGAACGGCTAAAATTGCAGCCCTGTTGTGACGTCATCCGTCTATTTGGAGCGCCAATGGTTTGCTCGTATTTGCTGGGTATAATTCCAATTCATTGAGTGAAAGGACGCAAACGATTTAAGTATGTCATTTTAATATTAAAAAACCTAAATGATTGTTTATTTGTTAATAAATGTTTGCGAAATGTGAAAAAAATTAAAAAATATGCTATTTTTGCTTTTCATTTAGTCAAGAGGAGTCTAAATGATCTAGTTTAAATTATTTACTACTAATATCTTAACGATGAAACACAATTTTGGGGCAGGACCATGCATTCTTCCAAAGGAAGTATTTCAAGAAGCTTCACAGGCAGTTATTGAATTTAATAACACAGGGCTTTCCATTCTTGAAATATCGCACCGTTCCAAAGAATTTGAGCAGGTAGTTATCGAAGCGGAAGCGCTCGTTCGTGAACTTTTACATGTGCCGGAAAATTATTCTGTTTTGTTTTTGCAGGGCGGGGCAAGTCAACAGTTCGCGATGGTTCCAATGAACCTATTACCAGAAGGAGGGAAAGCAGCATACCTGGATACAGGTGTTTGGGCTTCTAAGGCAGCTAAAGAGGCGTCGAAGCTAGGAAATGTAGAAATCGTAGCCTCCTCATCGGATAAGAACTATACATATATCCCACAAGGATTTTCTGTCCCATCGGACGCTGCTTACTTTCACTTTACATCAAATAACACGATTTACGGAACGGAGATTTTTGAAAAGCCAGCTGTAGGCATCCCGACTGTCGTGGATATGTCTTCCGATATTCTGAGCAGAGTGATCAATGTTGCAGATTATGATTTAATCTATGCAGGTGCGCAAAAAAATATGGGCCCTGCGGGAGTAACCTTGGTCATTGTGAAAAATGAATTGTTCGGAAAGTCTGGGCGTACTGTTCCAACAATCTTTGACTATCAAGCTCATGCTAAGGCGGGCTCGATGTATAATACTCCACCTGTTTACTCCATATATGTATCGATGCTAAACTTACGTTGGTTGAAGGCAAAGGGAGGAGTAGAAGTAATTGAACAGGAAAATATCATCAAGGCGCGCACACTGTATGATGAAATTGATCGAAATCCATTCTTCAAGGGAACAGCGAATGTGGAGGATCGTTCCCGAATGAACATCACGTTTGTTATGGACACTCCGGAACAGGAAGCTGCATTCCTGAATTTGGCAAAGGAGCGGGGATTAGTTGGGATTAAAGGACACCGATCGGTAGGAGGATTCCGCGCGTCTGTTTATAATGCTTTGACAATTAGCTCTATCAACGCGTTGGTAGATACCATGCGTGAGTTTGAAGAAAAAACTAAATAATACGAAATGAGAATTTTAGCCAACGATGGTATTGACGCAGTAGGAAAGAAACTGTTGGAAGATGCTGGATTTGAAGTAGATACAAATCATATTCCTCAGGAGGAACTCGAGGAGAAACTAAAAGGGTACGACGCTATTACTGTACGTAGTGCCACAAAAGTTAGACAAGCGCTTATTGATGCTTGTCCAAACATCAAAGCCATTGGCAGAGGTGGTGTCGGTATGGATAATATTGATGTCGACTATGCACGTTCTAAAGGAATTGCCGTAATCAATACGCCAGCGGCATCATCTTTATCGGTTGCTGAGCTTGTTTTTGCACACCTGCTAAACGGGGTTCGTTTTGTGTACGATGCGAATCGTAAAATGCCCGTAGAGGGAGCTACTAATTTCGCGGGACTAAAGAAAGCATACGCGAAAGGAGTGGAACTGAGAGGTAAGACTTTAGGCGTTGTTGGTTTTGGAAGAATAGGACGCGAAACTGCAAAAGTTGCATTAGGCTTGGGAATGGATGTAATTTACACCGATTTGTTCGAAGGTCCGACATCGTTACCTTTATTGCTTTCAGGTGGGGTACAGGTAGATTTGCCTGTTTCTCAAGTGTCATTTGAGGAAGTACTTAAGCGGTCCGACTTTATCACATTACATGTGCCATTTTTGGATAAACCAGCAATAGGAAAGGAAGAGTTCACGCTGTTGAAAGATGGAGTGGGTTTAGTAAATGCATCCCGTGGAGGCGTTATCGACGAACTGGAGTTATTAAAAGCGTTAGACGCAGGAAAAGTTTCTTTTGCAGCCTTAGACGTATTCGATAATGAACCGACCCCTAGACAGGAATTGCTGAGCCATCCAAAGGTTTCTTTAACACCACATATCGGCGCAGCGACCAATGAAGCGCAAGAACGTATTGGCGTAGAATTAGCTTTACTACTGATTGACGCTCTGAAGAAGTAATTCTTCCGCATAATAATCTTTATGCGGCACAAAGCAATGATAAGCGTTTTGTGCCGCATTTTTGTTAATATAATAGTCTAAATAATTACTTTTACACGTTTTTAAGAATAGTATACTTCGAATTATGAAAATTTTAAAATTTGGCGGTACTTCCGTTGGTAGTGCCGAGCGAATCAAAGGGTTGTTGGATATTGTGAATCCTTCAGATCGTCAGATCGTGGTTTTATCTGCTGTCGCTGGGACTACGAATGCTTTGGTTGAAATTGGTCAAGCTTTCTTGGCCGGTAAGGAAGCTGAGGCATTGGCGCTTATCAAACAGCATAAGGACAAGTATGAAGGGCTCATAAGCGAATTATTCGCAACAGAAAAGGGGCTGGCTAAAGGGAAGAATCTGATTGATTATCATTTTAACTATATTTCCTCATTAGGTAATGAGATGTTTACACCAGTTGAGGAGAAAATAATCTTAGCACAGGGAGAACTGCTTTCGACAGCATTGTTTCATTTTCATCTAGAAGAAATCCAAGTGCCTTCCGTGCTATTGCCGGCATTGGATTTCATGAAAATAGATGAAGACAATGAGCCTATGGTCGATTATATCGGTGAAAAGTTAACGAGCTTATTGAATAGCTATACGGAGAATACGCTTTTTATTACGCAGGGGTATATTTGTCGAAATTCTTTTGGAGAGATAGATAATTTACGGCGAGGAGGATCGGATTATACAGCGTCCCTAATCGGGGCTGCGATACGTGCCGAGGAGGTGCAAATATGGACAGATATAGATGGTATGCACAATAACGATCCGCGTGTCGTAAAAAATACAACACCAATAGCCAATCTAAGTTTTGATGAAGCAGCAGAATTGGCCTATTTTGGAGCCAAAATTTTGCATCCACAGAGCGTTTTTCCTGCACAGAAGTATAATGTGCCAGTTCGTTTGCTAAATACGATGGATCCGCAAGCAGCGGGTACATTGATTAGCAAAGAGGGTGGAAAAACCGGTCAAATACGAGCCATCGCGGCGAAAGACGGCATTACCGCTATCCACATCCAATCATCCAGAATGCTACTGGCATACGGTTTTTTACGCAAAGTCTTTGAAATTTTCGAACGCTACAAAACACCGATTGATATGATCACGACATCTGAAGTGGCTGTTTCTTTAACGATTGATGATACCAAACATCTTGGTGATATTGTGAAGGAAGTGGAAGACTTCGGGTCTGTTCACGTAGACCACAATCAGACGATTGTTTGTATAGTGGGTGATTTTAGCGCAAATACGCACGGATATGCTGCACGTGTATTAGACGCCGTAAAACATCTGCCGTTACGTATGGTTTCCTATGGTGGATCCGATTACAATGTCTCGTTGTTATTGGACGCTGATCATAAAGTGGAAGCGCTTCGTTCATTGCATAATAGATTGTTTTAGCGTATGTTATTTTCTAGAAAATTACACGGTCAGTTAGCAGGTTTGGAAACGCCGTTTTATTATTACAACCTCAGTTTACTTCAAGAAACGTTGGATAGCGCTAAAAAAGCCGCGGATAAACGTGGATTTCACGTACACTATGCGTTGAAGGCTAATTTCAATGATCGATTATTGAAGTCTATTCAAGCTAGTGGATTTGGAGCTGATTGTGTGAGTGGTAATGAGGTGCAGAAAGCTATCGATATGGGATTTGATGCGGGAAAGATTACGTTTGCGGGGGTTGGCAAATCTGACAAGGAAATCATTTTGGCCCTGAACCATCACATTTTTGCATTTAATGTCGAATCTATTCAGGAGATGGAAGTGATTAACGAGTTGGCTGGCCAATTAGGCGTCAAGGCGAATGTTTCATTACGGATAAATCCAAATGTTGACGCACACACCCATCATTATATTACGACAGGACTGGATGAGAATAAGTTCGGCGTGCCAACTTCGGAGTTGGAGCGAGCCGCTTCTGTTATCCGCAACGCAGCCCATGTCGAACTGATAGGTTTGCATTTTCATGTGGGATCACAGATTACAGACATGAATGTTTTTAAAAGCCTCTGTGTTAAAGTTAACGAATGGAAAAGTTGGTTTGAAGAGCGGGGAACAGTAATCAAGGTTTTAAACGTGGGTGGGGGACTAGGGGTAGATTATCATCATCCCGATGAACAACCGATTCCGGACTTTGATACTTACTTTGATATTTTTGACAAGTTTTTGGAGCGCGGGCCACATCAAGAAGTACACTTCGAATTAGGCCGTGCACTCGTAGCACAATGCGGGTCACTAGTGAGTAAAGTGCTTTACACGAAAAGTGGCGTAAAAAAACATTTTTTGGTACTTGATGCGGGGATGACGGAATTGATGAGGCCGGCTTTGTATCAAGCATACCACAAAATGGAGCGTGTTGGCGAGACGGAAGAGCCGATAGTCAACTATGATGTTGTTGGTCCTATTTGTGAAAGCTCAGACTGTTTTGGTAAAGAGGTTCCTTTGCCAGAATCCAAGCGTGGGGACCTAATCGCTATACGGACTGCTGGTGCCTACGGCGAAGTGATGGCATCCCGATACAATTTGAGAGAAGAGATCCGTTACGTTTACAGCGATACGATATAATTTGTTCTATTAACAGCATTAAAAGCCCTGACAATTTTATAATTGATCAGGGTTTTTATTATGCGTCCAACTTGCTGATTTTAAAAATAAATCCGGCAGTCAAAATTAATCGGTAAGACTATCGTCGTTCAATTAGAAGGAGCCGGAAGAGGCTATATGTGCTTTTTGCTCGGTAAGTTAATATTGCTGGCTCGCAAGGTAAACGTATTAAAATAAGCTCGGCTGCCAATCGTATTGACGGCGGATAATAATTTGGATCCTATGGATAAAACAGTTGACTTGATATCGCTGGTAAATAGTTTTTAGAAGAAACATTTTTAATAGATAACCGAAATTTACTACGGAATATATCCCAAGTTTGAGAAAACAGGATACTGGGCATGATATTGACGCAGTGCAGGCTCCTATCTTAAGAATTCGACGTTGTCAATAGCATATAAACGTTGGATTTCTTAACTTGTGACTCTTCAGCATGTATAGTTTATTTTAACTCTTTTTATGAAAAAAATATTCTTATTTCTTGTACTACCTTTATGTGTTCAAGCACAGACAAAGAGATTGATCGATTACGTATCTCCCATCATAGGCACAGCAAAAATGGGGCATACGTTTCCAGGTGCGACAGTCCCGTTTGGTGCCGTACAGTTGAGCCCGGATACCGACACGATTCCGTACGCCGTAAACGGGAAATACAATGGCGAAGTATATCGATATTGTGCAGGATATCAATACGACGACCCGACCATCGTGGGGTTTAGTCACACCCATTTTAGCGGGACAGGGCATTCCGATTTGGGTGATTTACTTATTATGCCAACAGTAGGAAAGATCCAACTAAACCCCGGGACAGCAGATCGTCCTGAGGATGGTTACCGGTCGCGTTATACTCATGATAAAGAAATTGCCCGGGCCAATTACTACCGTGTACTTTTAGAAGATCCTAACGTATTGGCAGAAATGACGGCGTCTGCGCGTGTAGGTTTTCATCGGTATACATTTCCGAAATCAAACGAAGCACACCTGATTTTAGATTTGAAGTCAGGCATTTACAATTACGATAATAAGAATGTTTGGACTGTTGTACGCGTGGCAAATGACTCCCTGCTTACGGGCTACATGCAATCGAACGGATGGGCGCGAACCCGGACCATATATTTTGCGATTCGCTTTTCCAAATCTTTTAAGAACTATGGCGCCTCATTTGCGGATAAGAATCAACCTTACAAAGGATTTTGGAGGAAATTCGATCAGACATCAAATTTCCCTGAGCTTGCTGGCCGAAACATGAAAATGCATTTTGATTTCGACACGGAAGAAGGCGAAGAAGTACAGTTAAAAGTCGCCATTAGCCCTGTAAGCATGCGCAATGCATTGGCAAACATGGATGCCGAAGTTCCTGATTGGAATTTCAATGAAGTGAGACGGAAAGGAGAAGAACTTTGGGAAGCGGAATTGCAGAAAATAAAGGTGGAAATGATGTCATCGGATGACTACGTGAATTTTTATACCGCTATGTATCATGCTGCGTTGATGCCCACGATGTACATGGACACAAATGGGGAGTATAAAGGTCTTGATCAAGAAGTCCATCGGGCTGACGGATTTACGAACTATACATCATTCTCACTTTGGGACACGTTTAGAGCTTTTCATCCCTACTTGAATCTAATAAATCCCAAACGTAATGCAGATATGGTTGCCTCGATGATGGCGCACTACGATCAAAGCGTGTTACACATGTTGCCCATTTGGTCGCATTACGCAAACGACAATTGGTGTATGAGCGGTTATCATGCCGTATCCGTCGTGGCCGACGCTATAATTAAGGGCATATACACAGGCGATGCCGAGAAAGCATTAGCAGCATGCGTTAGCACAGCGAATACAAGGCGATATGAGGGAATCGGCGCTTATATTGACCTAGGATTCGTTCCCGATGAAGTTTCCGCGACTTCCGTTTCAAACACGTTAGAGTATGCTTATGACGACTGGTGCATCGCTCAATTGGCTAAACATCTACAAAAAGAAGAACTGTACAACACATTTATTACACGTTCTGAATATTGGCGTAATCTCTTCGACACGCGTATTGGTTTTATGCGCCCGAAGAATGCTAAAGGGGAATTCAGAAAAAATTTTGACCAACTGGAAACACACGGACAAGGGTTCATCGAGGGAAATACATGGAACTACAGCCTTTATGTGCCGCATAATCCCCAGGGTTTAATGGAACTTATGGGAGGCAAGGATAGCTTGGGAAATTATTTGGACTCTTTGTTCACCATGCATTTGCCAGATAAATTTTTCGCTAATACCGAGGATATCACGCGGGAAGGGATTATCGGAAATTATGTACATGGAAATGAGCCCGCCCATCACGTAGTTTACCTACACAATCTTGCAGGAATTCCATGGAAAGGGCAGGAGCGTATTCGTTTGATTCTCCGGAACCAATATCATACAGGCTATGATGGATTAGGAGGAAATGATGATTGCGGACAAATGAGCGCTTGGTATTTATTTAGTGCCCTAGGATTTTATCCGGTGAGTCCTGCATCTGTAGAATATTGGATAGGGAGTCCACTTGTAAAGTCAGCGAAGGTGACACTTCATAACGGGAAAACGTTCGAAATAGAAACCATTAATCAACGGGAAAAACATGTATATGTGAAAGAAGTTAGGCTAAACGGTAAAGTTTTGGATGGTTACCTACTGCGGCACGAAGATATCCTTGCCGGTGGAAAGCTTACCTTCGTGATGAGCGGCACACCAAAGAAAAGTGGCTTTTAGAAGTTCAGGGGAAGTAGGAAGACGGAGCTAGTTCCCCTGAAGCTTCAGTTATTTCATATTAATCACTTGGTCAACAATATATCTCGTATTTCCGCGCCATGGTAGGACGCCATGGTATTCCTTATAATGGAGATCAAAATATTTTCCACTGTTTAATTCCAATACATGAAAGATAGAATCATTTTCTATTGAAAACTCGAATTCATTACTCGATATTCCAGTGCCGGTTTTTGCGCTTCCAAAACCTTCTTGGATAAGCTTGCCTTCGTATGTTTTAAATAGATTTCCTTTTTTTACCGCAAAGTTTAAATAGCCTGACTTAACGCCCTCACCAAATACGAAGTAATATTTGTAGTAGACGTACCCTGCACATATAAGCAAAGCGATGATAAGTATCCAACTGAAAATTTTACCAAACTTTCCGGATCTTTTTTGGGGGGATTGATATGTTGATTCCATGTTGATGATTTGACGGTTTTTTAAGGACCTATTGTTTTACTTTATTTTTTATAACTAAACCATTTTATCAGTTCTTTAAGGCTCGCCTTTTTTCCATACATCAATATTCCTACTCTGTAAATCCTGGCAGCAATCCATGTTGTGAACAGAAAACCTATTACGAGACAAACCAAAGATACGACAATTTGCCAGGTGGGTACACCGAAAGGAACGCGTACCAGCATCGCAATGGGCGACGTGAACGGAATAAAACTAAGCCATGTGGCGATGCTCCCGTTTGGATCATTGACCAACACCCCAAACGATAAAACATACGTTAGCAGTAAGGGCATCGTAATTGGCATCGTAAATTGTGTCGCCTCTGTTTCACTATCGACAGCAGAACCTACAGCTGCAAACAATGCACTATACAAGAAATATCCCCCAAGAAAAAACAAGAAAAAGCAAACGAGCAATTCAGAAACGTTGATAGATTGAAATGCTGCGGCTAAATCAAATCCTTGATCTGCTTGTAAAAGTTGATCCTGTTGAAGGGAATTTTTAGCAACCTGGGAAGCCATGTCGTTCTGATCAACGAGCATGGTTGTCGCTACACTGGTTAAGGCGAACGTTAAGAGCAACCAAAGTAAGAACTGGGTAAGACCGACGAGGCCGATACCAATAATTTTACCCATCATGAGCTGGAAAGGCTTCACGGAAGATATCACTATTTCAACGATACGGCTCGTCTTTTCTTCTATGATTCCACGCATAACTTGTGCACCATACAGAAAAAGAGATAGATAAACCAGTACAGATAAAGCCATACTTATCCCCATAGCCATTTCGGTATGACTTTCCTTGGCCTCTCCCTCTTCTGTCAGTTCCTTAGCCGAGATGGTAATCCGGTCGTTGACACCGCGTATGCTATCGATATCAAATCCGAGTTTGGCATATTCTTCTGTTCGGACAATTTCCTTTAACTGATCGCGAATCTCTCCTTGCATCGTGATATTTGGTTTTCCGGAAGAGAGAAGCTCCACACTTCGAATCTTAAAAAAGTCTTTTGGAATGATGAGCAAGCTGGTGTTATCAGCCATCGTTTTGAGGTGGTTGACCGGCTTTTGGAGTTCAATATTGGACCGTGTATACGTAATATTACGATTGCTTTTAAGTCGCGGCGCTATTGTTCCTTCTTGGTCGACGACATGTACTAACGCGTGAGAATCTTCAAAACTTTTCTTTGTTAGGAAAAAAATGCCCACATACATGCCAATAAAAAACAACGGAACCAAAAACGTCGTTAATAAAAAAGATCGCTTTCGAACCCTACTCACATATTCCCTTTGTATGATAAGAATGATTTTATTCATTTTTTGCTTGATTAATTTGTGGCTATGGTATTAGTCACTTTATCGATAAAAATATCGTGCATAGACGGTATTATTTCTGTTACGCTTCGGATATTTACTTGATGTATAAGCTGTAGTAATGCGTCATTTAATGTAAAACGTTTGTCTAGCTGGAGCTTAATTTCTAGTTCATCGTTTCGTCGAACGCAATCGATAACTTGGAAAACATCTTGATCTTGTACTTTAAAACCGGAAGATATATGTTCAGTACACTTGACCGCATACGTATGATTTTGATATGACTTTTTGATGTCGCTCACTGCTCCATCTACTATTTTTCGGGATTTATTAATCAAAGCAATATGATCGCATAACTCTTCCACCGATTCCATGCGATGTGTCGAATAAATGATGGTCGCTCCTTTTTTATTTAGTTCCAATATCTCTTGTTGAATGATTTGGGCATTTACCGGATCGAATCCCGAGAAAGGTTCATCCAGTATGATCAAATCAGGTTCATGTACCACGGTGGCCACAAACTGTACCTTCTGTTGCATTCCTTTACTGAGATCTTCTACCTTTTTATCCCACCAAGATTCTATACCTAGTTTTTCAAACCAATACGTTATTTTCTGTGTAGCATCTGATTTACCTAACCCTTTTAATTGTGCTAGATAAAGCATTTGTTCTCCGATGCGCATTTTCTTATAAAGACCACGCTCCTCTGGGAGGTAGCCTATACGTTCAATATGTTTGGGATGAAGGCGTTCACCATCAAAGAAGATTTCGCCGCTATCTGGAGCCGTGATCTGATTGATAATTCGGATTAAGGAAGTTTTTCCAGCCCCGTTTGGTCCCAGTAGGCCAAATATACTACCAACGGGCACCGTTACCGACACATCGTCCAGCGCGCGGTGGTTGCTATATTGTTTAACAATATTTCTTATTTCAAGCATTGGTTACTAAATTTTCTTAAATTAAGTGAAAAATACCCAAACATTACAGTACTGGTGAAAAAAAAACTATTGCTTTTAGCAATTGTATTTTTTTACCTTTGTGATATGCTTATAAAATCTGCTGAATTTGTATGTAGCAATACAAATGTGGGACAACTGCCTGCGCCGACTTTGCCGGAGTATGCCTTCATTGGTCGGTCGAATGTAGGGAAGTCTTCACTAATTAATGCGCTTACAAACCGAAAGGGCTTAGCTAAGACATCGCAAAAGCCGGGCAAAACGCAACTGATTAATCATTTTGTTATTAACGGGGACTGGTATTTGGTAGACTTACCCGGATATGGTTTTGCACAAACTTCAAAGAAAAACAGGGCGGAGTGGGAAAAATTTATCCGTCAATATTTAACGAAACGTGACAATTTGCAATGTGTATTTGTTTTGATAGACAGTCGGCATGAACCACAACGCATTGATCTCAATTTTTGTTGTTGGTTAGGGGAGCAAGGTTTACCGTTTATGCTTGTGTTTACCAAGGCGGATAAGCAATCTATGGTAAAGTCAGATCAAAATATAGCTAAATTCAAAAAGGCACTATTGACATGGTTTGAAGAGGTACCTCTTGTCTTTTTAACGTCTGCGGAGACAAAAGCCGGGACGGATAGTATCCTCGGAACGATAGGCGAAATAAACGAAAATTTTGTTCCTCCTCCGTCGGTATAGTATCATGAAGAAATATATGTCCCTCGTGCTTTTTGCACATAGTATCTTTGCATTACCGTTTGCGCTGATTGGTTTTTTTCTAGCTTTGCAAACCACTGCACATACGTTCGATTGGAAAAAACTGTTGTTGATGTTGGTATGTATGGTTTCGGCGCGAAGTGCTGCAATGGCATTTAATCGTTTCCTTGATAGAGATATCGACGCAATAAATCCGCGCACCGCCATGCGTGACATACCTGCGGGCCGGATTTCTCCAAAGAATGCCATCGGATTTACTTTTTTTAGCTGTTTGCTGTTCATTGCCGCAACATACTTTATAAACACCCTCTGTTTTTATTTGTCTCCGGTCGCACTCTTTGTTGTGTTATTTTATAGTTACACCAAACGCTTTACGCCGTTGTGCCACTTGGTGCTGGGAGTAGGCCTCGGTCTAGCTCCAATAGGTGCCTACCTTGTGGTAACGAATCAGTTTAACATCATACCAATATTTTACGGTATAGCGGTGATGTGCTGGTCTGGTGGTTTTGATATCATTTATGCGCTTCAAGATGAAGAGTTCGATCGATCTCATGGACTAAATTCTATTCCTGCATATTTTGGTGGGAAAATAGCATTGCATATCTCCGAAGGATTACATGTGTTGTCGTTTGTTTTTGTGCTTCTTCCCATGTTTTACATGACTGTCGGTTGGTTTTACTATATAGGTCTGTTATTTTATGGAACATTGTTAATCTATCAGCATCGTATTGTAAGCCCAACAGATTTAAGTAGGGTAGACAGAGCATTTATGACGACGAACGGTATTGCGTCGGTCATATTCGCCTTTTTCTATTTGATAGATATTGTTTTTTTGACATAGTACGATATTATTTATTTTTTTCGGGATGAAGTAACAAAAATTATTGTCATTCCATTTTGAAATAGCTTTATTTGCAGAAATCATTCATTTAAATGGCAAAAAACTTACTGATTGTAGAGTCCCCGGCTAAGGCCAAAACGATAGAAGGATATTTAGGCAAAGACTTTTTAGTGAAGTCTAGTTACGGCCATATCCGGGATCTAGTGAAGACGGACGATGCGATAGATACGCAGAATAATTTTAAACAAAAATATGAGGTACCGTCAGATAAAAAGGCGGTAGTTAGCGAATTAAAAAAACTTGCAAAGGATGCCGAGATGGTTTGGCTAGCCTCCGATGAGGATCGAGAAGGAGAAGCTATTTCTTGGCACCTGTATGAAACCTTGTCTTTAAGAGATGAGAAGACAAAACGTATCGTATTTCACGAAATCACCAAACCGGCCATTCTTAAAGCGATTGAGCAACCCCGAAAGATCGATTTTAATTTGGTGAATGCGCAACAGGCACGTAGGGTACTTGATCGGTTGGTGGGGTTTGAATTATCTCCAGTTTTGTGGCGAAAGGTGAAACCCTCCCTTTCTGCGGGACGCGTGCAGTCCGTCGCTGTAAGGCTTATTGTAGAACGCGAACGGGAGATTAATAAATTTGAGGCGGAGGCATCTTTCAAAATCGTTGCGCAATTTTCGACAGGTAAGGTTCGGGAGATGTTTAAAGCTGAGTTGCCGAAACGCTTTGAGAAAAAAGAGGACGCGTATCTGTTCTTGAACGACTGCCTTGAGGCCGCATTTGAGATCAACTCGTTAGAGAAAAGACCGGCTAAACGCACTCCAGCAGCGCCTTTTACGACATCAACCCTACAGCAGGAGGCCAGTAGAAAACTCGGATTTTCGGTGGCTCGTACAATGCAGGTTGCGCAACGACTCTACGAGGCTGGGCGTATTACCTATATGCGTACAGATTCCGTCAATTTAAGCGATACCGCTATTCAAGCGGCACAACAGGAAATTGTGAATGCGTACGGCGAAAAATATCATAAGTTACGGCGATATAAAACTAAAGCTGCGGGTGCTCAAGAAGCACACGAGGCAATTCGCCCAACATACTTTTCGGATCATAGCATTGATGGAGACAACGCTGAGCGACGATTATACGAGTTGATTTGGAAACGAGCCATCGCATCTCAGATGAGCGAAGCGGAGTTTGAAAAAACAACTGCAAAGATTGGTGTATCGACGAGAAAAGAAGAGCTAGTTGCGACGGGTGAGGTAATGAAGTTTGATGGATTTCTGAAGGTCTACATGGAATCGACGGATGATGATTCAGATCTTGTAGCGGATCAGGACGGTGATAATGCATTACTACCACCATTGGATAAAGGACAGCTTCTGGAATTGAAAGCTATGACAGCTACGGAACGATTTTCTCGTCCTCCGGCACGCTATACAGAGGCCTCGTTGGTGAAAAAACTGGAAGAATTGGGAATAGGCAGACCGTCAACGTACGCACCAACAATATCGACAATTCAAAATAGGGGCTACGTGGTCAAAGAGGACCGTGATGGTCGCGAAAGGAAATATGTCGTATTGAGTAAGCTCGATAAAAAAATTGTAGAAGAAATAAGAACGGAAACAACGGGGGCTGAGCGATCTAAAATGTTCCCTACTGATATAGGCGTTCTTGTCAACGACTTCTTAGTGGAGCATTTCAATGACATTATTGATTACCATTTCACAGCGAAGGTAGAGAAAGAGTTTGACGAGATCGCTCAAGGAGATAAGGAATGGACGGAGATGCTGAAAGACTTCTACGGCCCATTTCATGACGGAATTCAAGATACGTTAGAAAATGCGGACCGTGCAACACACGAACGAGACCTTGGAGTTGACCCTGTGTCGGGAAAACCTGTGAGTGTGCGGGTCGGTCGTTTCGGCCCTTTGGTGCAAATTGGCACAGCAGATGATGAGGAAAAACCTCGGTTTGCCTCTTTGAGAAAGGGGCAAATGATCGAAACGATTACGTTCGAAGAAGCCATGGATCTTTTTAAATTGCCCAAGAAGGTGGGGGAATTCGAAGATAAGGAAATGACGGTAGCGATCGGTCGCTTCGGTCCCTATATTCGACATGCTAGTGCATTTTATTCGTTGCCAAAAGGCATCGATCCCATGGATGTTACGCAAGAAGAAGCGATCCAAATTATACAGGATAAACGACAGAAAGATATTGAGAAGATAATTCGTGTTTTCGAGGAAAACCCGGAGGCACAAATTGAAAACGGACGTTGGGGGCCTTTCGTACGTTTCGGCAAACAAAACCTGAAGATTCCTAAAGGCACAGATATAGAGAAGATTACTTATGAAGATGTGTTAAAGTGGGCAGCTGCCGATCCTAAAAGTAAATCAACCAGCACTAAAAAATCAGCTGGAAAAGCACCGCGTAAAGCAGCAAGTAAAACGACAAAAGTTAAAAAATAGGGCATGAAGAAAGATCTGCCGGAAAATGTTGTAGAAGATATATCCATCGCCGTTGTGCTGGAAGGTGAAACTCCAACATCGAAAGTTTGGAATGTGTATTTAATTAACGAAAAACCGTGCCCGATTGTAAACGTTTTGGTATCATCCAAAGGATATGGGAAGAAGGACGGCAATGAAGTAAAGACAACTACGTTGAGGCACTTTTTAGGGGATATACCGAGTTCCAGTTCAGTAAAAATTGAGGCGATCGATACTCAAGTATTTGGTTTAACAAATGAATATTGGCTAAGTTATTATATTGACAAGACGATTTATGATAAAAAATATATCTTTTTGCCAGAGAGTATTGTCGATGAAAATTTGATTAAAGTTCCATTGGTAAATAAGCCAGGGATTGTCATAGGGGGAAGCAAATAATGTCTAGACAAAATTTTATTATCGCCATTGATGGTTTTTCTTCCTGCGGCAAAAGTACGGTGGCAAAAGCATTAGCTAAAAAGCTCCATTTCGTATTCGTAGACAGCGGGGCCATGTACCGAGCGGTAACCTTGTATTTTCTGCGTGAAGGCGTAGATGTGACAAATGCCGAAGCGGTGCATGCGGCGTTGGCAAATATACATATCGATTTCATACCAAATATGGATAAAATCCAGATTCTCCTCAATGAAGAAGATGTCTCAGAAGAGATTCGAACCATGTATGTATCCGAGAAGGTCAGTGAAATTAGCACGATTAAGGAGGTGCGACAAGCCATGGTGGCCCAGCAACAAAAACTAGGACGGCGTCGTAATATCGTTATGGACGGTCGGGACATCGGCACAACTGTATTTCCAGACGCCGATCTGAAGATATTTATGACGGCGAGTCCCAGTGTACGTGCCGAACGTAGATTTGCCGAATTGGCAGCAAAAGGCGAAAAGGTATCGATGGATGATGTAAAATATAACCTCGCGCATCGCGACCATATTGATAGTACTCGGCAGGAAAGTCCGTTGCGTCAAGCTGAAGATGCATTTGTCTTGGACAATTCCGATCTTACGCAAGACGAACAATTGTCGATCGTTCTGCAAGAGTACGAAAAACGTAGGCAACAGAAAAAGGGAAACGTATAAGCGTTTCCCTTTTTTTAACATGTTCCAATTGGCGGGTTACAGGGAGTCAGCGAAATAGCTCCGAATGGTTACCTCATCTTCTTTTATCTGTTCTTTCATTGCTTCTAGTGAATCAAACCAACGGTCGTGTCGGATAAACTTTAGAAATTTTACGCGCAAGGTCTTGGTGTAAATATCATCTTTAAAATCCAACAGGTTAATTTCTATTTTTCGGTTCATGCCATCCACGGTAGGGCGTGTGCCTATATAAGCCATACCCTTAGTTATGCGTTCCGGTTCGGGATGTATGTAATTACCCGTTTGAATTGATGGAACATTCGGATAGATCTCCGCTTCCACGGCATAAATTCCGTACGCTGGAATAAGTTTATGTGCTTCGTGCACATTTAGATTTGCGGTAGGAAAACCAATCTCCCGTCCAATCTGGTCACCTCGGATCACAGTTCCCGTTAACTCAAAAGGGTATCCGAGATATTTATTTGCGGTTTCGATATCTCCTTTAATCAAAGATTCGCGAATCCGTGTCGAAGACACAGCTACATCTTCAATATCCTGCTCCGGAATTTGTTCTACCGAGTAGTCGTAGATATCGGCGTAATGTTTTAGATCTTTAATAGAACCCCGCCGATCTTTTCCAAAATGATGGTCGTAACCGATGACAATTTGTTTCGTTCCGAGACGCCCCACCAAAACATTACTAATGTATTCTTCAGGTGTTTGATTAGAAAAATCCCGTGTGAAGGGAGTGATGATCAAATGATCGATTCCCGATAATGCTAGTCTATGCGTTTTTTCTTCGATATCATTGATCAGTCGTAGATTATCATCATTCGGATTAATAATAAGGCGAGGATGAGGAAAGAATGTTAATAAAACCGTTTCACCTGTTGATTCTTGTGCGCACTCTTTTAACTTCGATAAAATTTTTTGATGACCTATATGTACGCCATCAAAGGTTCCGATAGTAACCACAGCATTTGATAAGGTCTCAAACTCATCTAAGCTTCTGTATATTTTCATTCCTGGTGTAGGATTTTAAGTCTAATGATTTACCGTTTTTTGTAATTTAATCTTTTGAATTAAATCTTGCAAATTCCAAGCATTATCGACATGAAAGTTGCCACTTTTTGTACGTTTAAGTGCGCTGAGGTGGGCTCCGATTCCTAATGCTTTACCGAAGTCATGTGCGATAGACCGAATGTAAGTACCCTTCGAGCATGTAATGCGAAAATAAACGGCGGGCAACTCTATCTTTTCGATCTGAAATTCTTGAATGACAATACGACGAGATTTGAGCGCTACTTCTTCACCTCGTCTGGCCTTCTCATAAACCCGTTCCCCATTGATTTTAATAGCCGAATGGGCGGGAGGATACTGTTGTTGTTCACCTATAAAATTACTTGCTGTGGAGCGGATGTCCTCCTCGGTAATTTGTGTATAGTCAAACGTCGCATCGATGGCTGTTTCAAGATCATAAGAAGGGGTGGTAGCACCCAACGTAATAACACCAGTGTATTCTTTATCTTCTGCTTGAAAGGAATCTATTTTTTTCGTGAATTTACCAGTGCAAATAATTAATAGTCCCGTGGCCAATGGATCAAGTGTGCCCGCGTGTCCCACTTTTATTTTTTCCGGTTTCATTGAATTCCGGAGTTTACCCACTACATCAAAACTTGTCCATTCCAAAGGTTTATCGATTAGTAAAATCTCGCCTTCTGCAAACTGGAATGGAGAAGAATTCGTCTCTTCTGTTGTATTTGCCATTTAAATAATCTGCAGACTATGTCCGCTCAATAAAAGTACAATAATCACTAATCCCACCACAATACGATACCAACCAAAAGCTTTGAAGCCATATTTGGTAAGTACATTGATAAACGACTTAATTGCAATAATGGCTACAACAAATCCTACCAGATTTCCGACAAGCAAGAGATTAATCTCTTCTCCTGTAAACGCATGCCCCTCTTTTAAAAACTTAAATAATTTAACGACAGACGCTCCAAGCATCATTGGGATTGCTAGAAAGAAAGAGAATTCTGCTGCTGCTTTCCGGGTCAAATTCTGTGTCATGGCCCCCACAATGGTACTTGCTGATCGCGAGGTGCCCGGAATCAAAGCAAGGCACTGGTATAAACCGATGATAAACGACTGTTTATACGAGATCTTGTCCGAATTATCGATCTGCGGCTTATTGAACCACCTGTCTACAAATAGTAAGATAATCCCGCCAACAACCAACATTACACCAACCATTAATGGGCTTTCTAATAAGGAATCTATGAAGTCGTTTAACACCAAACCTAGTATGGATGCTGGTATGGCTGCTACGACAAGCTTATAATAGAAATTCAAAGACTTAAAGAAACGCTTGAAATAAAGAACTAATACAGATAAGATCGTTCCCAATTGTATGACAATCGTGAATAGTTTGACAAATGGAGAAGGTTCCATTCCCATCAATGCTGTTCCGATAATCATATGACCTGTGGAAGAGACAGGTAAAAATTCTGTTAATCCTTCAATGATTGCTAAAACAATCGCCTGAAAATAGGTCATTATTCTTGAATATTTTTCTTTTTCGGTTTATATAAAATTGCTACAAAACCAAGGGCGAATCCCAAAACGACGACGAAAGGGGCCAAGGTAATCTTTGTAAAACTATAAATGTCTTCTTTACCCATCATCAGGATAAATCCGAGTGCAACAACCGCTATACTTGCTATAAACAATTGGTAATTAACTTTTTCGAAGGCAAAGCCGACTTTTCCTGTTGACGATACATTTTTTTGTTTCTTTTCAGACATGGTTGATAGTTTTAACGATATAAACTGTGTGACTTGGCTCTAAGATATTTGGTGACAGCGAAGTATGTACTGAATCCCGATATGAGCACTCCTAATGCAACGACAATTAAAAATATTGCGCCGAATTCGTACCAATTGCGAAGGAATACCAAATCGGGAATCTGTTTTTGCGCAAATTGTAAGGTGAATATTAATAACAAGATAGCGATTAACGCCCCAAGTAAACCGTGGAAGATACCATAAAATAAATACGGTTTACGAATAAAATTCTTAGTAGCACCGATCAGTTGCATGCTTTTGATCAAGAAGCGTTGCGAGTATATCGCTAAACGGATGGTGTTGTTAATCAATGCTACAGCGATAATGAGAAGTACGACCGTGAACGCTAAAATAACCATACCAATAATACGGATATTTTTGTTGACCATATCGATTAACGATTCTTGGAAAACGACCTCCTTAACTCGACTGTTTTTTGACGCTTTCTGTATAAATGTCTGTATGCTGTCCGTATTGGCATACTGTTCTTTTAAGTAAACGTCAATCGATGGCAGTAATGGGTTGTGGCCTAAATACTCCACGAAGTCTTCGCCCAGATCTTCTTTTAAGTTTTTCGCTGCCAGCTCTTTACTGATGTATTCGGTTCGCAATACGTAGGGATCCTTTTCAATATCTTTTTGCATAGCAAGAACATCACCCTCGTTGACGTTGTCATTGACAATAATGTTCAAGACGATATTCTCCTTTACGTATTTGGAAAGATTCTTTGCATGTACCAAGATCAGTCCTAGTAGTCCCGTCATCAACAAGACCAGCGCGATGCTGATTACCGTGGAGACATAAACAGATTTAGTTTTCTTTCGTGGTGAACCCTCTTCGTATGTTGACATATCGTGTTTCTAATCTATTTTGATGCGAAAGTAAATAATAATGCGCATTTACGAAATATTTTCATGTAATATCTTCCATGAAAACTCATAAAAACGTTTAAAGATTTAACACCCAATATGCACAATTTATTGTTTATTATGAAACTTTTCTGTCTATTTTGATCCAAATTAGCTAATTTCGCATCTCTTTGAGGTAAGCAGAACAGGTTAAGAAATGGAATACAATCATCAATCTTTAGAAAAAAAGTGGCAAAAGTTTTGGGCTGAGAACGGCACCTTTAAACCGTCGGAAACGACGGAAAAACCGAAGTATTATGTGCTAGATATGTTTCCGTATCCATCGGGAGCAGGTTTGCATGTTGGTCACCCGCTCGGCTATATTGCTTCCGATATTTTTTCGAGATATAAGCGGCTGAAAGGTTTTAATGTTCTGCACCCGATGGGATATGACTCTTTTGGATTGCCGGCGGAACAATATGCTATTCAGACCGGCCAACACCCTGCTGTGACGACAGAAGTTAACATCAACCGTTATCGTGAACAATTGGATAATATCGGTTTTTCGTATGATTGGTCAAGAGAAGTCCGAACGTCTGAACCTCTATATTATAAATGGACGCAATGGATTTTTATGCAGTTGTTTAACGCTTGGTATAATCAAGAAAATGACAAGGCAGAATCGATGGATACCCTGGTGGACCATTTTAATCGGTTAGGATCGCACGGCGTAAAGGCGGTAGCAGACGATGACGTACGAGTCTTTACGGCGGAAGAGTGGAAATCGTTTGACTATGAGGAACAACAACGTGAGTTGTTAAAGTATAGGTTGGCCTATCTGCGCGAGAGTACGGTCAATTGGTGTGCGGCACTAGGCACGGTGTTAGCTAACGATGAAGTGATCAATGGTGTCTCTGAACGGGGGGGATATCCGGTCGAGCAAAAGAAAATGATGCAATGGTCTATGCGTATCACAGCCTATGCTGATCGTTTATTGAAAGGGTTAAACACGATAGATTGGCCCGAACCGTTGGTAGAAATGCAGCGCAACTGGATTGGTAAATCGGTAGGTGCATTGGTTAAATTTCCGGTTCCTCAAATGGGTTCGGAGATAGAGGTATTTACTACACGGGTAGACACCATTTATGGTGTTTCTTTCCTAGTCCTTGCTCCCGAACATGATTGGGTGGATGTCCTGACGACAGAGGAACAACGTGCTGCAATTACGGCATATAAGGAAAAAACGGCTAAGAAATCAGAACTTGACCGTATGGCCGATACAAAAACAGTATCTGGCGCATTTACGGGCTCCTATGCTAAACATCCGTTAACGGGCAATGATGTACAGATCTGGATTGCCGACTACGTGTTGGCGGGATACGGCACAGGCGCGGTAATGGCAGTCCCATCCGGAGATCAACGAGACTACGTGTTTGCCAAACATTTTGAATTGCCGATTATTCCTATATCAGATACTCAACATATTGAGGAAGCCGCAGATCCAAATAAGGAAGGTCGATACATTAACTCGGACTTTATTAATGGTATGAATTACCAGGAAGCTGTTCCAGCACTTACCCAAAAACTGGAAGAATTGGGCTTGGGAAAAGCGAAGGTCAATTATCGGATGCGCGATGCGATTTTTGGACGACAACGTTATTGGGGAGAACCGGTTCCTGTCTATTTTAAAAATGGATTGCCCTATCTTATTGAAGAGAGCGAATTGCCGCTTTTGCTGCCCGAGGTTGATAAGTATTTGCCTACAGAGACGGGCGAGCCGCCGTTAGGAAGAGCTGAAAATTGGAAATATAAGGGGGAATACGAGTATGAGTTGAGCACTATGCCGGGATGGGCTGGATCTTCTTGGTACTGGTTTAGGTACATGGACCCGTCAAATGCAGACGATTTTGTATCGGAAGAAGCGGTCTCATATTGGAAGTCGGTCGACTTATATATTGGTGGTTCTGAGCATGCTACGGGGCATCTCCTATATGCTCGCTTTTGGAATAAGGTATTAAAAGATCTAGGTTTTCACAACGAAGAAGAGCCGTTTAAAAAGTTGATCAACCAAGGGATGATACAAGGACGTTCTAATTTTGTTTATCGTGTGTTGGATACAGACGGAAAAGGGACAAATACCTTCGTTTCACATGGTTTAAAAGAGCTGTATAATACTATCCCGCTTCATGTGGATGTTAATATCGTGTACAACGACGTATTGGATACCGAGAAATTTAAAGCTTCTCGCCCTGATTTTGCCGAAGCTGAATTTATTCTTGAAAATGATCGGTATGTCTGTGGAACGGAGGTCGAGAAAATGTCGAAGTCTAAATTTAATGTTGTCAATCCTGATGATATTATTGAGACCTATGGGGCGGACACTTTGCGGCTGTATGAAATGTTTTTAGGGCCATTGGAACAATCTAAACCTTGGAATACAAATGGAATAGAAGGGGTGCACAAGTTTTTACGTAAACTGTGGCGTTTGTTCCATGACGCTGACGGAAATTTTAACGTATCCGACAATGAGCCAACAAAAGCAGAGTTTAAAGCATTACACAAAATCATCAAAAAAGTTGAGGAAGATGTGGAACGTTTTTCATTCAACACATCGGTCTCTGCATTTATGATCTGTGTTAATGAGTTGACCGATTTAAAATGTAATAAGCGCAAAATATTGCAAGACCTGATTATCGTTCTCGAGCCATATGCACCACATGTGACCGAAGAATTATGGGCTCTACTGGGTAATCCTGCAGGGACGATTTCTTACGCTTCTTATCCCGCTTTTGATCCGTCCTATTTAGTAGAATCTGAATTTGCGTATCCAGTGTCTATCAATGGAAAGATGAAAATGAATTTGGCTTTAGCGCTAGATCTCGATCAAGAAGCGATAGAGAAAATTGTGCTTTCCAATGATGATGTACTTCGGTTTTTAGATAATAAACCTGTGAAAAAAATGATCTTTGTGAAAGGGAAAATTATCAATATTGTTGTATAAATATGAATAACACGGGAATAAAATAAGAAGGCTTATAGTCTTCTTGTTTATTACCGAATTTAATGATAAATGTATTTATTATTGATTTTGATGATAAATGCGTTTATCATTGATTTTAATGATATATACTCAAAAACGACGTTGCTTAGCCCGTTATAAATCATTATCTTTGATAAGATGGAAAAGAGAATTGCTATCCTAACGGGTGATATCGTTGGTTCACGAACCGAAAGCCCGACGACCTGGCTTCCAGCATTGCAAGAGGTGCTTTCGCAGCAGACGACGAAATTTGACATCTTTCGCGGAGATAGTTTTCAAGCTGAGCTACATATAGAAAAAGCGATTATAGTTGCTATCTCTATAAAAGCTACCATGATTGCACTGAAACTGGATGCTCGAATTGGGATAGGAATAGGGACAAAGACACATGACGCGGCCCACGTAAAAAATAGTTTCGGCGATGCACTTATTTATTCCGGCGAAGCGTTCGATGAGCTAAAGAAGGACACGTTGTTTTTGAAATCTGCAAACGAGCAAACCAATAGGCTGTGCAATGTGATCCTCTCCCTTGTGACAGCGCTCACAGAACGATGGACACCTAACATGGCTATCACTGTAAAAGCAGCGCTAGAACATACGAATCTCAATCAAATTGATTTAGCTAAACTGCTTAAAAAGAAACATCAGAGCCAGGTTAGCAACGAGTTGAATAAGGCGTCATTTGCCAAAATTCAAGAAGCATTAGCATATTGTACGCAAGCGATCTTAGTCTCATGAGTGTGTTTTTCTTAAAGCTATTACTGGCGCACTGCCTCGGCGATTTCGTTCTCCAACCCAAAAGCTGGGTCAACAAAAGGAAAGAACATATTGCCTATCTGTTTTTGCACATCGCCGTCCACACAGGCTTACTCTTGTTATTTTTCTTGCCCGATTTGTCCAAATATTGGCAGACCGTCGTATTTATAGCGTGTTCGCATCTGGTTATCGATAGTCTAAAAATTTATATAGAAAAAAGATGGACTAATAAACCTTTTCGAGCGTTTATCGTTGATCAACTGCTCCATGTGGGGGTACTATTGGCCGTGGTACTGTACGCATACGGCATTCCTCCAGAATGGCTAACATATTTGTGGTCGGCTCCGTCGCTTCTCTATGCCTTAAGTTTCATACTCACCGTCTGTGTCAGTCCAATTGCGTTGCGTGTCTTTTTCAGTAAATGGACATCTGAGTCTGATTTTTTGCATAAACCCAAAAATTCACTTGCTGACGCTGGTTTACTTATCGGCATCATGGAACGCTTGCTTATCATCCTGTTTATACAGCTTGGCTTTTTGTCAGGAATTGGCTTTTTACTCGGAGCAAAATCAATTTTTCGCTTCGGAGATCTTACAAACGCAAAGGATACTAAGTTTACAGAATATATATTGGTGGGCACTTTTGCCAGCTTTACGCTTGGAATCGCCATCGGCTATGCACTTCGTTTAGGTTTAAAATACCTGGCTTAGGTCATTGGAAACATGACGATAGTCTTAATAAGACACCTATAAATTATTGCGGATATTATTTTAAATCGTAAATTGTGTCAAATCTAATCGTATGAGAGTCTGTTTCAAGATGCTACTGCCTGTTTTAACTCTATTACATCAATCTATATTTGGACAATTAAATGTAGAAGATAGCCTGATGTCCATTGCGAATGAATTTAAGGCTGTCGGACTAGCTGTCGTCGTCGTTAAAGAGGGGAAACCGATATACCACAAGGCAGTCGGGATGAAAGATATTCAAACGAGGACACCATTAACAACGAAAAACCTTTTTCGGATAGCATCTATCTCCAAGTCATTTTCAGCTACGGCAGTTATGCAACTTGTAGAGCAAGGCAAATTAAGTCTAGATGACGACTTTGGGGATTTGATCGGATTCCCCATCCGTCATCCGAAATATCCAGAAACTGTTATCACTCTTCGAATGGTGCTCTCCCATACCTCCAGCATAAATGATAGTAACGGATACTTTGATCTGGATGTAATCAATCCAACGAAAAATGAAAACTGGTCTAAAAGTTACAATGATTATAAGCCGGGAACCGGTTATGCATATTGCAACCTAAATTATAACATGGTAGGAGCTGTGCTTGAACGGGTTACAGGTGAACGTTTTGACCGTTACATTACCCAAAAAGTGCTTAATCCGTTACAGATCAGAGGAGGGTACTGTGTAGACTCTCTGGATAAAGAAGCATTCGCAACTTTATACACGTACGATACCGTGTCTCAGGGATTTATAGCTCAGCCAGGGGCTTACAATCCGCGATCTGCAGAAATTCGTTCGTATAGACTGGGACATTCCACACCCATATTTTCTCCCACGGGAGGTATGAAAATATCTCCCGAAGACTTAGCAACATACATGATCATGCACATGCAGTTTGGATCTTATCAGCGGCAAAACCTACTGCATGAAACCTCAGCAAAGCTTATGCAGACCGCCGTCCACGACCAGGAACGCTACGGGTTAGCGCTTCTCAAAACGAATCAGCTCATTCCAGGAGTCGAACTTACAGGACACACGGGGTCGGCATACGGGCTTTATAGCGCGATGTTTTTTAATCCAGCATCCCGCTACGGATTTATTGTTGTTACAAATGGATGTATACCTACATATCAAAATGATTTTCCCGCGCTCACGATACGTACAATCAACTTTTTATACCGTAATTTAATCCAATAAACTGGCTTGTTTTTTGTAACTTATATACCGGAACCAACGGAATAAGCTTATGATGAGAAAAATCTTTTACATCGCCATTTTACAAGTATTGACATCTGTATTATTGTCAGCACAAGGTTTGTCCATAAAGGATATCCGTAAAGATTTTAAAGTAGGCCATAAAGATGAAACCACGTGTAAACGACATCTGCAAGCGCTCGAGAAATATGCTGATTCTCCTGTTGAACGTGGGTATGAAGCGGCCTATCACATGTTCATGGCGAAACACATCAGTAACCCCTTCAAAAAAATGAGTTATTTCAAGAGCGGAAAGCAAATGCTAGAGAAAGAAATAGCAGCTAATCCCAGTAACGTCGAACTGCGGTATATTCGTTTATGTATTCAGTATTACATACCTTCTTATCTCGGATATAAGGATAATATAGAGGAAGATAAAGATTTTCTAGTAAATAATCTCTACAAGTTAAACGATCGCGCCACAAAAGAGCTACTATATACTTATCTGAAAGGTGCTAAGATGTACTCTGAGCAAGAACTTGCATTATTAGGCCGGTAGTCACAATCTTTACGTACTTTTGTGCGTTAGTACGTATATGAAAAAAGCAACACTTCTCTTAACCGCAATTATTGCCATGACTGTTTCGGGAATGGCCCAAATAAAATTTGATATAGGCAATGTTCGGGAACTCGATCTGACGGACAAATTAAACGTGGTTTTGATCCCGAGCAACGAGAATTATGTGAACGTAGAAGGGGACTTAGTGGATAAAGTCGAAATCATTCAAAAGGAAAATAAGCTACGAATAAAAATGGCTAGTGGCTATCCACTAAAAGGAGCCAATACATTTATCAAAATATATTCACCTAATATCTCTAACTTCACTGTACAAAAAGGAGCCATTGTACAGACCGATACAGAACAACTTGTTGTAGATAGTTTAGTGATCTGGGCCAATGAAGGGGCCAAATTGGACTTACAGGTTCAATCCAAGAACGTCGAGGTGAATAGTACCACAGGATCCTCTGTTGAATTAAATGGGCAAACCGAGGCCCAAACGATAAACCTAACTTTTGGCGGTAATTTTTACGGTGAAAAATTGGAGAGCAAGCATGCCGTGGCGCGGATTAATGGTGGCGGCGTATGTGACGTGCGGAGTTCGATCTCTGCTGATGTCCAAACTCGCGCTGGGGGTGTAATTACGATATATGGTAATCCTGCAGAAAGACGGCAAAGAAGATTAGCCGGCGGAAAGATTACCTTCATCGACTAACGAATATGGTCAGTAAACGAGGTTCTTGACGCCAATGGCGCAAGAGCTTATTATTTAAAATACTTAGGAACTTTAATCCGATAACAACATCATCCTACCGATTCGCTCCTTGTCCCAATGGATTAATCTAGGCAATACTATTTTTCCCGTCGAATTTTATTTACACCCAACCTAAATTCGTCGTATCATCTTCGATTCGACGTAGCTAGAGGGGTGATGCCTTGCAACTGAACTTACCCAGAGTCCGTTAATCAGCAAACGCTTGTTGAACACGTGTCTTTTAAAATCATGTCCATCGTCGAATGCGAATCCAAATACCTGCGCTTCGGCGCTAAAAACGGCGATAAGAGTAAAACAGAAGAAGAAAGTGTATTGCATTAAACAGGCGATATCAAAAAAAATCACTACTATATTTGTTAAACTACAGAGGTTGCCTCAAAATGATAGATGGATAATTAATCTAGCAGGGATACTTTCGGTGGCTCACGGTAAAAAATCCTTAAAAATTACATAACGAATATGTAACTTTGCGGCATGTCCGAAAAAATTATCATCCTTGATTTTGGCTCGCAGTATACACAATTGATAGCACGTCGTGTTCGTGAGCTTAACGTTTATTGCGAAATATATCCCTTTAATAACCTTCCGGAATTTGATGAAACGGTCAAAGGTGTAATCTTCTCAGGAAGTCCTTTTTCCGTACGACAAGACGACGCTCCTCAAATAGATTATGCGTCCATACAGAATCGGTTTCCGTTATTAGGTGTGTGTTATGGTGCACAATATTTGGCGCAGCAATCGGGAGGCGAGGTTCTTCCGTCGGAAATTCGAGAATATGGCCGTGCCAATTTGCAGTTCGTGAATCAGGAAAATGAGCTATTGAGAGGCGTGCCCGTACAGTCACAAGTTTGGATGTCACATGGCGATACGATTAAAGAAGTTCCTGCCAATTTTAATATTATCGCGAGCACAGACAAGGTCCGTGTAGCAGCTTACCATATAGACGGAACACGCACCTATGGTATACAATTCCATCCAGAGGTAACACATAGTACAGACGGACAAGTCCTATTAAAGAACTTTGTGGTCGACATTTGCGGATGTTCACAAGAATGGACCGCAGACGCATTTGTCGAGACGACAGTGGCCGAACTCAAGACACAGCTTGGCGACGACCATGTCATCATGGCCTTGTCGGGAGGGGTTGATTCGACGGTCGCAGCGGTGCTTTTACACCAAGCGATAGGCCAAAAACTACATTGTATTTTCGTTGACCACGGTCTCTTACGTAAAAACGAGTATGAACAGGTGTTGGACTCGTATAAAAATATGGGACTGAATATCAAAGGCATTAATGCAAAAGAACTCTTTTTTGGTCGTTTAGCTGGCGTATCGGAACCCGAACAAAAGCGGAAAATTATCGGGGCGGCATTTATCGATGTGTTCGATCAAGCGGCAAAAGATATACAACACGATCTTCCGGAAGGTGTAGAGGCTAAATGGTTAGGACAAGGAACTATTTACCCGGATATTATTGAATCCATTTCGGTGAAGGGGCCTTCAGCGACCATTAAATCGCACCATAACGTGGGTGGACTGCCAGACTTTATGAAATTGAAGGTCGTTGAACCGTTGAAAACTTTATTCAAAGATGAGGTTCGCCGTGTTGGTAAAACACTACATGTAGATCCTGCTATTTTAGGAAGGCATCCCTTCCCGGGGCCTGGCTTGGCTATTCGCGTTCTTGGTGATATAACCGAAGAAAAGGTACGAATTTTGCAAGAAGCAGATGACATATATATCCGCAATTTAAAAGAAGCTGGATGGTATGACAAGGTATGGCAAGCTGGAACAATTTTCTTGCCCGTACAATCTGTAGGGGTAATGGGCGATGAACGTACCTACGAACATGTGGTAGCGTTACGCGCTGTGGGATCTCTGGATGGTATGACAGCGGATTGGATTCATTTACCGTACGATTTGTTAGCAAAAATTTCAAATGAAATCATCAATCATGTTAAAGGAATCAACAGAGTTGTATATGACATCAGTTCAAAACCACCAGCAACAATTGAGTGGGAATAAGTTATTTCTTGCACTAGGTATAGCACTAACTTTGGGCGCATGTTCGCCCAAGGTCGGTGTACTAAAATCTCCCGATCATCGCGGCGGAAATATAGGAAGCACGACGACGTCGACAGATAAACAATCTAGTAAGAAAGAAAGCGAGACAACCAAAGAGGCGGTAACGAAAAAGAAGGAATTACTTGAAAATAGTATTTCATTGGTGTTGCCTTTTCAGTTGGATCGGTTAACACCGCATGTGCTCTCAAAAGAAGATGTTAAACGTTCCGCAATAGCGCTCGATTTCTATCAAGGGTTTCAACTCGGTTTAGATGAGTTGGCCAAACAAGGAAAATCTTTTTCTTTAAACGTTATTGACTCTCGCGATAACGAGACTCAGAGTATGATGATTGCAAAATCTGAAGATATTGCGGGCTCTAATTTAATTGTAGGGCCGGTTTATCCAAAAGAAATTAGCGCTTTCGGAACAGGTTTGTCCGATAAAGGTGTGCTTCAAATTAATCCGTTAGCGGCATCCAAGGCGAGCGAATTCAATTTGCCAAATTTAGTTTCACTCACACCGTCTATTGATGTGCACACAAAAGCTATGGCCACTCGTGTAGCAAAGGACTATAGTGTGGGAGACGCGATTATCATTTACAATACATCGGATAACGATGGTCGACAGTTTTTAAGCGGTTTTATTTCGGAGCTCAAACGTGTGAAACCATCCATTCAGGTAATCTCCGTTTCTTCAGTGGCACAATTAAACGATGCCCTGACGGTCTCGGGTACAAATAGGGTCGTTGCAGGTACCACCGATAAATATCAGCTTCGCACTTTGCTGAACGGACTCGATAAAAAGACATCGGAAACCTACGTGACGATTAATTTATACGGACATCCGCTTTGGGACCGGATCGATTTCAGTTCGTATACCAACTTTGCGAATTTTAACCCGGTGATTTCCGCCGAGAGTCATTTAAAAAATTGGGCAAACGACGTCAAACGTTTCAAGAATTCATACTATACTTTGTTTGGCGTAAATCCCTCTGATCATTCGTACAAAGGCTATGATGCGGCAAAATATTTTGGGGGGTTGTTGGCAAAATATGGAAACAGTTATCCCGAATATATTACCAAAGAGCAATTTGTTGGTTTATTCAGCTCCTATGATTTCGACCGAAATGAACAATGGGGATATATTAATCACGCTGTTTCGTTCAAAGTCTACAAAGGAGGCGGTTTTCAACTTAATTAATGGCAGATATGAATCACAAGAGGGTTGAACAGCAGCTGCGGAATTTTCGGAGAACTGTAGACGCCTATGATTACAGAGAGCCCTTCGCACGTTTTTTAACAAAGTTCTTTAAGGAAAATAGACAAATGGGGTCATCCGATCGACGGATGACTTCGCGTTTATGTTATAATTATTTTCGATTAGGAGATGCTGCCGCGGATCTTTCCATCGATGAACGCCTCGTGATCGCCGAATTTTTATGTGAGGTGGAAAGCCCATTCGTTAGTCTGTATAAACCATCCTGGGACATGCATATCAAGGAAAGCGTGGCAAATAAGTTGACATTGGTAGAGCAACAAGGACTAAACGTGACCAGTGGTCTTTTTCCATTTGCAGAACATCTTTCCCCGCATATAGACCATGCTGCTTTTGCGGTTAGCCATCTAATACAACCGGATTTGTTCATCCGTGTTAAATCTGACGCACAAAATCGTGTTCAATCAGCCCTGGACACACAAAACATTCCGTTTGAAGTTGTAGATACCCAAACATATTCACTGCCAAATGGAAGTAAGCTTCAGGAATTAAAAAAAGTAGACGGGCTCTATGAAGTACAGGACTTGTCGTCTCAGCACAGTCTGGATCAGGCGATTGTACGCGCTGGAGAACGTTGGTGGGACGCTTGCGCCGCCTCCGGAGGCAAGTCGCTTATGTTGGTGGATCGGCATCCAGACATAGAACTTGTTGTCTCCGATGTTCGACTATCCATTTTAAGAAACTTAGACGAACGATTTGAAAAGGCGAACGTGAAGACAACGTATACGAAAAGAGTATTGGACTTGACGAAAGACGTTAGTTCAGTAATGGGGAGAGATTCTTTTGATGGAATTATTTTGGATGCACCTTGCACGGGATCGGGCACATGGGGGAGAACTCCTGAAATGAAGCATGCGTTCTCTGCCACCACAATACAAGAATTTGCCACTTTACAACGTTGTATAGCAACCAATGTATTGCCATACCTAAAAACGGGTGGACAATTAATTTACATTACTTGTTCGGTTTTTGAAGCGGAGAATGAAGGTGTGCTGAATTTCTTGGAATCGGAAAGGGGGATGAAGGTAGAAACACAAGGGGTTATCAAGGGCTATGACAAAAAGGCGGACAGCATGTTTGCTGCCCGATTACGCAAAATCTAATCCTGAAATGCTTTGTATTATTCGCATTTTCCGGGAATGACCAAAACAGGACAACTCGCTTTTCTTATTACAGATTCCGAAACGCTTCCAGAAATAAAGTGCTCGAAACCAGTACGTCCATTCGATCCCATAATGATTAAGTCGGCTGTCCATTCTGTCGCGGTATTTAAAATCTCATCTCGAACGTTTCCAATCTTATTGAAAAGAAAGACTTCCTGTGCGCCCTCAAACATAGAGCCAATTTTCTCGAGAAAACGTTGGGCAGATTCTTGTTGAATCTCTGAAACTTCGGGTACAATAATAGGCTGCTGCCCAAGTAGAGGATCCGCGCCATAACTTGCTGGAGATGTCGGTGGAACAACCGTCACCAAAGCCAAAGACGAATTAAATTCGCGGACCAAGTCTTTTCCGTATTCGATCGCCTTTTCAGTGCACGGAGTGTCGTCTACAGCTAATAATATGCGATTAAATCTATGATTGCCCATCTTTTTGGAATTAAAAAATTATCTTCGTATGTACTGAACATCCGCAGTATGCTATTTGTTTTATAAATATATAAATAAATATGGTTACAGCTTTCTGCCATCTATCCGTTGTGCCGTTACGGGCCGCCGCTTCTCATCGTAGCGAAATGGTCAGTCAGGTTCTGTTTGCCGAAGAATTTGAAATATTAATCGAGGAGCCTGACTGGTACTATATCCGCCTGCTTGATACCAACTATGAGGGTTGGATCCAACATGGGCAATTTGTCATGTCGACAAATTCGACAGCACCTGTCGTGACCGACCACTTGTCTAGAATAGTCGACATCGGTGGCGCTAACGCTTTGGTAAACGGTCAAGAGATCCGTCTTGTCCATGGTACGAAAATACCGAGCGGCTTGTTAGGAGACAACAGACATGCTCTATACAGTCGTATTGATTCCCCGTTGAGAACAGCCAATCTGCACGACTTTGACACCGAGCTAACCAAACTCGTTGCGTACTATAAAAATTCGCCGTACCTATGGGGAGGTCGTACGTCCTATGGGATCGACTGTTCTGGCTTGAGTCAAGTCCTGTATGCACACTTTGGGATTCCCTTGCCGCGGGATGCCTATCAACAAGCGGAACTCGGCGAGACCGTAGACTTTCTAACAGAGGTTCGGCGTGGAGATCTAGCATTTTTCGACAATGAAGAGGGACGAATTATACATGTAGGTCTTATGCTCGACACGGAAACGGTATTACATGCGTCGGCAAGTGTACGGGTCGACAAAATGGATTCCGAAGGAATTTTTAATAGGAACTGGAACCGATATACGCATAAATTGCGTATTGTAAAACGGTATTTCTAATCGGTCAACAACGTATTTTTCAAAAAGAAGCGACCAAAACTATAATAAACGCCCATGTCATTACAAAATAACAGATATTTCGTATTAGCTGATAGCCAGCTATTCCCTATTGTAGACGTTGACAATTTGCCAACGTTGAGGGATACAACAAACCATGACGTATTGGAAATGGCCAAAAGGGCCTATATAGCATGGAAAGAAGGAAAGGATACAGAGGCCATACAATTGTATTCATCGGCCATTTCTTCTTTTCCGGAGCAACCTTTCTTTTACGCCTGTCGTTCCATACTAAATCAACGGGTACAAGATGACGAGGGTGCGTTCTACGATTATCAAGTTGCTAAACAACTGGATTTTAATTACCACGTTTTCTTGGAATGGCAAGAGAACAGACCGGAGGAGACACGTCCTATTCATCCGTATGACAGCCTACAATTGTTGTTGCATGACGCGCTCGATGCAACACAAAGTTTTGATTATAGACACGCAATCAATTTATATTCCCATGGCATCGATCGGTTTTCTGGTACCGCCGACATATATGTTTATCGCGGGGCACTTTATCTCCGTGTATTGCGTTACAGGGCGGCGCTTGACGATTTTAATGATGCTATTCAATTGGATCCCTTTCACGCTCCAGCTTTTTTATCCAGAGGTAAATTGTTTGAGGCCATTCGAGAAGAGGAGCGTGCAATGTCTGATTTTAACGAGGCTGTAGAGCTTAATCCGGATAATAGCGCCGTGTATGAGGAACGAGGTAATTTTTTGATCAACCAAAAAAAGTTTGACGCAGCAGTCGATGACTATTCCAAATTGATAAAATTACTCCCTGACGACTTTTACGTATATGCGCTTCGCGCCGATTTGTACGAAAAAATGGAAAATTGGTTGGCCGCTTTGGAGGACTATTCCCAAGCGATAGAACGAAATCCCTATTATTCGGATTTATATATCTATCGTGCCGAAATGAGAGAGAAGCTAGGCGATTCCGTGGGAGCTGCAGAGGATAGACGTATGTTTCAGGAAATGGAAACAGAGGACTAAGCCCTGCAATGCCATTAATACGATAAGCAGATATAGTACAGATGGTACTTCCTAAATGGGGATATAGTACGTTTTAGTACAGGGAGAAACGCGTGTAACTTAAAAGCTGCTTTATGCTCATTTGGCTCTTTAGGACGGATTCTCCATTATTAATCAAAAGTTAATTAAAACTAACAGTCATAAGTCAACCCATACGTTAGCTACAAAATTTGGCCGTCTAACTAAACAACCCTTGTTGCCCCTTGTTGGGAATGTTCAGGTTCGTACCAATTTTTTTATTGAGCTCATTGATAAAATGCGCGGCTAACAAAGGCGATTCTTTTTCGATATTTTGATGGATAAAGAAACAAAGCTTTTGTAATCCAGCGTCTTTCCATGCTTTAATGACATCTACCCACGCCGTTAGTCTGTCGTAATCGCTAGCATGGTTTGCACCAACATAACGCACAAATGCGATAGGCGTGGTCAACCGCATGTGTACCATATCCCGGCGTCCAGCGGTGTCAACAATCACATTGGTCGTCTCCGTGTTTTCCAATACCTTGAAAAGTTTTTGCTGAATGTCGTCGTTGGAAAACCATTCTGCATTTCGTACCTCCAATGCTAAGGGATAACCTTTTGGAAATTCGTTAAGGAAGGCGTGAAGGCGATCAAAGTCCTTTGGCTTATAATTATCATGCATTTGAAGAAAGGCCATGCCCAGTCTATCCTCGAAAAGTACTGTAGCATCGATAAACGTTTCAACCTTTTCTTTTGTATTCAACAACCGGCTGTAATGGCTAACGGATTGCGGTATCTTGGGGAAAAATTTGAATCCCTCAGGGGTTTTGGTTCGCCATGTTTGTACTTGCTCCTTGGACGGAGAGTTGTAAAAAGTAGCATTGAGTTCGATCGAATTAAACTGTTTAGCATAGTAAACAAGCTCGTCTTTCGTACCCTTCGGATAAAACCCTTTCAGATCTGCCTTATTCCATTTTGCACAACCTACATACACTTCAATAGGTTTGTCGTTCTTATGCTTCTGAAGTAAATGTAGTGTCTCTTTCGGCGTAGGAGGCAACGTGAAGTCAATCTCCTCAGGATTGTTTACTTGACCAAATTTCATAGCCGAAGATAATAAATCAAAAAGATAATTGGATAAAAAACGACGTATTTGGCGCAAAAAAAATCCTGTATCAGTAGATTGTGATACAGGATTTCGCGACGCATACTTTCGGTTACACGTTGAAACGGAAATGCATTATATCGCCATCTTCCACCACGTATGTTTTCCCTTCTACACTTAATTTGCCAGCTTCCTTAACCGCAGCTTCAGAGCCGTATTGTATAAAATCATGGTATTTGATTACTTCAGCCCGGATGAAACCCTTTTCAAAATCCGTGTGTATGACACCTGCAGCCTGAGGTGCAGTAAATCCGTTCTCAATCGTCCATGCCCGTACTTCCTGTACGCCAGCCGTAAAGTAGGTTGCTAGATCGAGTAATGAATAGGCTGCGCGGATCAGCTTATTCACTCCTGATTCTTCTAAGCCAAGATCATCTAGAAACATTTTGCGTTCTTCGTACGATTCCAACTGCGCGATTTCAGACTCTATCTGAGCCGAAATGACAAGCACTTGCGCATTTTCATCCTTAACAGCTTCCCGAACACGTTCTACATAGGCATTCCCCGTGTTGACAGACCCTTCGTCTACGTTACAAACGTAAAGGACTGGTTTGACCGTCAGAAGAGCCAAATCACTAATATATTCGAAATCTTCGACGGCTATAGCAGCTGTTCGCGCAGATCTTCCAGATTCTAAATGTTCCTTGACAACAGAAAGAATTTCGAACGTTTTCTTGGCATCTTTATCACCTCCGGTTTTCGCCATTTTTTCGACCTTCTGTATGCGCTTAACCACGGTATCCAAATCTTTCAGCTGAAGCTCCGTGTCGATGATTTCTTTATCGCGAATTGGATCAACGGATCCATCCACATGTATAACGTTCCCATCATCAAAACAACGCAACACATGAATAATTGCATGTGTAGTACGTATATTTCCTAAGAATTGATTTCCAAGCCCTTCCCCTTGAGAGGCACCTTTAACTAGCCCCGCAATATCGACAATCTCGATGGTATTCGGCACAATGCGTTGCGGATTGACAAGTTCTGCTAATTTATTTAATCGGTCGTCGGGTACGGTTATGACGCCCACATTTGGTTCTATTGTACAAAAAGGAAAATTTGCCGCTTGCGCTTTCGCATTCGACAAACAATTGAATAATGTTGATTTACCGACGTTTGGCAAACCTACTATACCACATTGTAAAGCCATGAAATGTTCATTTTTTTAAATCGCACAAAGATAGGGAAAATCCAGCAATCTATTCGGGTAACCTTACGAGATTATTTTTTCATAAATTGTTCTGATCTAATTGAATTACCTGTATTTTTGAAAAAATAAGATTATATGAAAAAACTTCTACCAATTATTCTACTATGCCTAACAACAGGCATATGTTTAGGACAGGACTTTAAGCCTTATTATTCGAATAACTTTAATTTTGGCGTATCTTATACCGCCGGGAGATTAAACGATAATTTCACGGCCGGATTTGATGATGACGACATAGATTTTTTAGGTTTGCAATTTGATTACATCGGCTTGTTTCATTTAACACCTAAAATAGGCGTTGGGGCTGGAACAGGCATGCGACACATGGTACATATTGGTAATGACTGGGAAAATGATGACGATTGGGATCTGATAAAAAACTATCTATCTATACCTGTATACGCACATGCAAAATTTCGTTTCATTGATAAGCGTGTGAGTCCGTTTTTGGCCACATCAATCGGCTACAATTTTAGAGTCGGAAGTAATAAGAGCACTGAATACTGGAATGGTTCCGAAATGGAAACAAGGTCGTCCATCTCGTCGGGATTACTTGCAAACGCGCAAGCAGGTGTGAACGTTCGCATAGGTCGGCGTATTAGAATCTCTGCTGGGCCGTATTTCGAATACCGGCAAGGAACATTGCGCAACGCGTACTGGTCCCAGTCTCACGATGGCAATCTTCAAGAAGGAGGGTATAGTTCTGGAGGAAGTACATCGGTGGATCTGCATATGTTGGAAGTTGGCGTAAAAGTTGGGCTGTCATTTTAATGTTTTACATTTTTTAACATATCATCCATTAATCCTTTCTCTTTACTATGCTGTCATAATAACAAAAGACAACCGAATCAATAAACAAAGAAAGGGGTTATATGAAGAGATTATTGTACGCAGCAATTTTGGTAGGATTTTTAGGCATAGCCAAGCCTGCCGAGGCACAAGTCAGTGTTAGCATCAATATTGGGGCGCAGCCGCTCTGGGGGCCAGTAGGATATGATTACGTACGTTATTATTACATGCCGGAGATTGATGTGTATTATGACGTGTCGCACAGACGATATACGTACTATCATGGAAACAGGTGGATCACCCGTTCATCTTTGCCCAATCGTTACAGGCACGTAGATATGTATCGAACGTACAAAGTTGTATTAAATCATGATCATCCATGGAGAAACCATAGACATGTTCGACGACAGTATAGCCGTTACGCACATAACCATTCGCAACGGATTATTCGAGATCACCGCAGACATGACCATTACGAACGCCATAATCGAGATCGTAGGCACGAATATAAAAGACATCACAAAAACCATGATCGTGGACATCGCGGACACCACCGCCGTCACGATGACTAAAATTAGGACGAGCTGCATAAATTATGCAGCTCTTTTTTTAGTGGGTGTCAGTAATTTACGACGTCCAATTCAAGTTGTGACGATTTGTTTTACATATATTTTACATTCATTTGCAGTTATGCCAGTTAATTTTTTTGCGTTTGCTCGTTTAATATTCTAATTTTGCATCAAATTCTGATAAGCGTAGATATAAACATGGTAAATGGGATCAAGACCCTATTCAACTTAGGGACAGTGGCGTATCTGTCAATTTCGTTGACATCCTGCCAGGGAGGGATGAATACCAGAGCGGCGAATGCGCCCCAGGACACGACTGAGTTTGCGGAGCGAGTGGAAGAAGTTAAGAATACGGATCCTGTAAGAAATGGAATGTTGACAAAGCGATGGCGAGATCCTATACATATTCCTACCGATACGTTGCATCCGATTAGCAAAGATTCAGTAAATAAACTGCTTAAGCTGGAGCGTAGACGTATCAAAGATTCGGTTCGCTTGGCATTAGATAAATTCCCGAAACATATTTACCTCACATTTGATGACGGCCCGCTGTTGGGAAGTGCTGCCATCGATTCGATATCCAAAGCTAAAAATATAAAAATCAACGTCTTTCTGGTCGGTAAACATGCGCATATGTCGAAAGGCCTGAAACGGGACTTCCAGCGGTATTATAACAACCCATTGGTAGAATGCTACAATCACAGTTATACGCATGCTAACAATAAATTCACGACATTTTATAGCAACCCGATCAGTGCTTTTGATGATTTCGAGAAAAATGAAGTCGACTTAAATTTGAAGCACAAAATTATTAGACTTCCCGGGCGTAATATATGGATCTATAATGATGTACGACGAATTGATTTGCAAAGTGGTGCGAGTACGGCAGATATGTTATATACCAACGGCTACCGTATTTTCGGATGGGATGTAGAATGGAAAATTCATGGTCTAACCGGAAAACCTATCCAATCCGTTAATGAAATTTATACTCGGCTGAAAAATTACATGAATAACAAATCGTCGATGGAACCAAATAATGTGGTTTTATTAATGCATGATGACATGTTTCAAAATAGAAAAGGACAGTATCTTTTGTCAACGCTCATTGACACTATTCAGGCAAATACGGATTATAAATTTGAGTTTATGCAGGATTATCCGTTCAGGTACTAAATCCATCAGCAGCAGATTCAATCATACATAAAGAAGCCATCATGAAACATGATGGCTTCTTTATGTATAGACCGCAAAGTAGGCGTATAACGAACCGTTATTACTCAACGACTACACCCATTTTGCTAAATTTATCAATACGTTCATTAACTAAAGTGTCAGCATTTTTTGCTCTAAGTTCCATCAAATCAGCTAATATACGTGCCTTTACATGTTCGGCCGTCGCTGCTGGATCTTGGTGCGCACCACCGACCGGTTCTTCGATAATACCGTCAATTAGTCCATTTTTAAGCATATCCTCTGCTGTAAGCTTTAAAGAATCGGCGGCCTTTTCTTTTTGATCCCAACTTCTGTAGAGAATAGATGAACATGATTCGGGTGAAATCACAGAGTACCAGGTGTTCTGCAACATGTATACACGATCGCCAACACCTATGCCCAATGCACCTCCTGATGCCCCTTCGCCTATGACGATGCAAATCACAGGAACTTTTAAAATTGACATCTCCAGCAGGTTGCGTGCGATGGCTTCTCCCTGCCCACGCTCTTCTGCTTCTAGTCCTGGATAAGCTCCCATCGTATCAATAAATGTAACGATAGGCTTGTTGAATTTCTCTGCCATCTTCATCAGGCGTAAGGCTTTGCGATAGCCCTCTGGATTGGCCATGCCGAAGTTTCTGAATTGACGCTCCTTCGTATTCTTTCCTTTTTGGTGGCCGATAACCATCACGGACTGGCCATTAATAGACGCCATGCCCCCCACAATAGCTTTATCATCCCGCACCGTTCTGTCTCCATGTAACTCAATAAACTCATCGCAGATCATCTCAATATAATCAAACGTCTGTGGACGATCAGGATGCCGAGACATCTGTACTTTCTGCCATCCCGTCATATTGGTATAGATTTCGACTTTCGTCTCTTCCAGTTTCGTTTCGAGTTCATTAATGGTTGCGCTCATGTCGACTTTTGTCTTTTCTTGAACTTGTAATACCTTTTCTATCTGGGTTTGCAAATCTGCAATAGGCTTTTCAAAATCAAATGTTGTTTGCATAATTATTTATGTATCTAGCACATTTCAGCTTGCTAAGTTAACTTATTTTTACATATTTTAAAATGTGCACCGACTATTACTTCATTAACACGTTTTAAATCAGCGATTTTAACATGGATTGATAGGGATAACTATCGTTAAAATGGGTTTATATTTTCGTGCTATACATCGGGCGTTGGCGGTGGGGTTGTAGCGTATCATGTAAAACGAACGATAGGATAAAAGCGCCCGATTAGTCAATGAGATGCAGATATTGCAAAAATTTAAGAAAAGTGATATTTTAGACCATTAATGGACACGGTGGAAAAGAAAAACCATGCAAATGTTTTGCAATTTATTCTCAAGCTAATAGCTTGGGTACTGCTTTATTTATCGTTTTGGCGTTTTGACGACTTTTATAAAACACACCACTTTTTAAATGATGTATCCAATGCGTTTAATTTATTTTTGACATCGAGCATTCTCTTTTCTATAGGACGATATATCGTGATCACTTTGTATAATAAGCGGCATGAGAACCGTTCTGTACGCGGTAATTTTGTGTTAGGTATCAGTCGGCTTACCGCCGTACTGAACACGTCCGTAGCGATCATTGCGATCATGCTAGCAATAGGTATCAATCCAAGGGAATTTGTGACCAGTATGACCATTGTAGCAATGGCCATTGCGGTCACGTTTCGCGAGTATATTACCAATATGATATCCGGACTTTTTATCATGTTTTCCGATCAGTTGTCTGTCGGAGATCGTGTGAAAATTGGCGAGTACAAAGGCCGGATCATCGACATCACCTTCTCGAGTTTGATTATCCAAGACGAAGAAGATGATATGGTCATGGTTCCTAATAACATGGTATTTACATCGCCGATGGTAAACCTTTCGGCGCATCGTTCGAGTTTGTTTTCTGTTCGATTCGAATTGCCTCTTCAGACAGCGGTCGAAATTGGTAAATTGGAAGACGCCATCCAAAAAACGCTCATTAATCATCCCTATTTGACAGGAGAAGATGACCTAAACCTTAAGGTTGTTGAAATAGGAAAGGATTACGTGAAGTATAAGATGGAAATGCATGCCACGAGCAGTAGCAGTAAACTGCACACACAATTGGAAAATGAGATTTTAAAAGAGGTATTAAAATTCAAGAGAGCTTACGATCTGGAAACGTAAATGTTATATTTTACGGATTTTAATCTGTTTAACAAAGTGATGCGATCCTTTTTCTAAAATTAGGTCTGCACGGTAACGGGTTGGAAGGATGTTTTCGTGGAGATTGGGACGATTAATTTCGTTCCAAATGTTGGTTGCCATAGCAACGCTTTCTTGTTTGTTCATATCTGCATAGCGATGAAAATAGGAGTCGGGATTTTGGAACGATGTGGCACGCAGCGATTCAAAACGATCCACATACCACTTCATAATGTCTGCTTCACGGGCATCTACGTAGATTGAATAATCGAAGTAATCAGAAACAAAGACATTATTAACTCGAGAAGAGTTAACCTGCAAGACGTTTATTCCTTCAACAATAAGGATATCTGGCTTCGTAACGACTTGTTGTTCTTCTTTGATGATGTCATATTCCAGATGTGAATACATAGGGACTTCTATTTTTTCGACACCGGATTTCATTGCGGATAAAAATCCGAGGAGTAGTTTGGTATCGTAGCTTTCCGGAAATCCCTTGCGGTTCAGTATGTTTCGATCTATCAATACGCTATTTGGATATAAGAAACCATCCGTCGTCACTAGATCGACTTTGGGTTTACCGGGGAGCATAGACAATACCTTCTGTAATACCCGAGCAGTCGTGCTTTTTCCTACGGCAACAGACCCCGCGATACCGATAATAAACGGAAGGCGTTGCGTGTTTTTTTGTAGAAAGCCATTCACTACACTGTGTGCCTCCTTCGTCCGTTCGATAAAGATATTAAGTAAATGCGCCAACGGGAAATAGACCTCTTCAATCTCAGTAATGTTCAGTGGTTCGTTGAGCGCATGTAGATTCTTCACATCGTCTTCTGTCAAATGATAAGAAAAATGCCCATTTAGGCCTTTCCATTCGGCCCGATCGAAGAGCTGAAACGGTGAATCGACCCCACTTTGATTACTTGAAGACATACGTTTATATTTTGAACGACGGCAAATATACTACCTTAATCAAAAAAGTAAGTGAAAAAATTACATCAAATTACTTTCAATAATGATCGGATTAATCAGTATTTTATGCACGGGACACTTATCCGCTATGGTCAACAAGCGTTTTCTCTGTGTCTCGTTCAGGTTCCCAATCAATTCGATATGACATTTGATAAAAGTAGTTTTTTGTAGTTCACCCTCTTGCGCTCCGATGGACATTCTTATACGCACCGCCTCAAGTTCCCAATTTTTTCGGTCGGCATACATCCGTACCGTTATTGCTTTACATGTACCAACTGACGACATAAGAAACTCTGTTGGTGAAGGTCCCAAGTCCGTTCCTCCTACATCGATGGGTTCGTCGGCTAAAATATTATGTTGTTCTACCTGGATTTCAGTTTTATAATGGTCTTTTCCAATTTTAACCGTGATATCTCTCGCCATATTAATCGTTAAAAAGCCCTTCAATAATTAAACTTCCCGTGGCTGGATTTGTTGCCAACGGAACGTTATATAAATCAGATATACGCATCAGCATTTGAATATCTGGCTCGTGTGCATGTTTCCCTAGCGGATCACGAAAGAAGATAATACCATCCACTTTACCTTCGGCCGCAAGAGCGGCAATCTGTGCGTCACCACCCATTGGTCCACTCAATTTCAGTTCCACTTCCAATCCTGTTTGTAGCACATAAGAACCGGTCGTTCCGGTTGCTACAATATTCGCATTCCGAAGATCTTCTAAATGATCTTTTACAAAGGCCACCATATCTGCCTTTTTTCCATCGTGTGCAATTAAAGCTATCGTTTTTTTCATCATAACCTACTAATGTATGATATCCTATTATCCAAAAAAGACATAGGCCAGCACAACCGCCGCTATAAGTCCGACGAAGTCGGCTATCAGTCCGCAAGTCAATGCATATCGTGTATTTTTAATTCCAACTGAACCAAAGTAAACCGCCAACACGTAGAATGTTGTTTCCGAAGATCCCTGAATAATACTCGCAAGTCTACCTTGGAAAGAATCTACGCCGTACGTTTGCATGACATCAACCATCAAGCCGCGTGCACCGCCGCCGCTTAATGTTTTCATCAATCCTACAGGAAGCGCGGGAACAAAGCGTGTATCCATTCCGAGTGAAGAAAATAGGTAGGCAACACCGTTGACAATATAATCCATACAACCTGTTGTACGAAAAGCAGAGATAGCAACTAGAATAGCAATTAGAAAAGGGATAATCATCACCGCGGTGGTGAATCCTTCTTTGGCTCCGTCGATAAACGCGTCATAAACGTTGATCTTTTTTATAGCGCCAAATGCAATAAAAAGGATGATGATCGAAAAGATTAGCAAGCCGCCAATTAAACCGGTTATTTTCTCAATCTGTTCTGGGGGTAATCCATGTAAACCAAAGTAGAGTATACACATCAATCCGATAAAGAAGCCTAAAAACATGAGGACGGGCAGCTTAAATAGATTTATTCCTTGGAAGATGGCGACTGCGATCATGCCCGAAACGAACGAAATAAAAGTACCGATCAGCGCCGGAATAAAAATGTCGGCTGGATTTGCCGCTCCGCTGGCTAAACGTAAAGCGATAACTGAAGTGGGGATTAGGGTAATGCCAGCTGTATTGAGTACCAAAAACATAATCTGGGCATTAGTGGCGATCTCCTTTTTTGTATTTAGCTCCTGAAGCTCCTTCATCGCTTTTAGCCCAACTGGAGTTGCCGCATTGTCTAATCCAAGCATATTGGCCGAAAAATTCATAATGACAGAGCCGTTTGCAGGATGGTTTTTTGGAACGCCGGGAAATAATTTGCTAAAGAAGGGATGTACACCTTTAGCAAATAATGAGATTATGCCAGCTTGCTCACCTACTTTCATGATGCCCAGCCAAAACGTCATGATTCCAACTAAACCCAAGGACAATTCCGCACCGGTTTTTGCACTATCAAAAAGACCGTTGACCAACAGCGGAAAAATCTCCGTGTCGCCAAAGAAAATCAATTTAGTCAGGGCCACAATAAAAGCGATAACAAAAAAAGCTATCCAAACGTAATTTAAAGCCATATTATTTCTTTACCTCGTAAATGTAAGATTAATGTGCCAAAACACACTTTTTCTTTTAATTTTTTAGGAAATTCCATACGGATCTGTCAGTTTTATTTTTTTTGTCTTGGATTACATCTGCCACAATTTGGTTTAAAAGTTCTTCGTTTTCACTCACTAACTTATCGCCGAGTGAAATTATTTTTTGGATGTTAGCGACAGAAGCGGCATCCATTGCCGGATCGATGGAAGACAGGTTATTAGGCTCTATACGAATGTAGTTATGACTTTTATTAACTGAACGGAAGAGTTGTTTCAAAAAATAATCGGAGCTTTCTGCCGAACTGCTGCTCATGATATCGACTAACGCCGGGCCAATGGAAATCGCCCGTTTTTTCTTAAAGTCTTCATAATTGTACGAAATTTTGGACAAGCCAGTTCCTAATGATAAAATCCAAATATCATTTATTTTGTAGGTGTTATAGCTCTTGATGACTTCCAATAGTGCTGATAGGGAAGGGTTGTGCGCGAAAACGCCCCCATCTACCAACGGATACCTGGTTTTTGCCACAGAAAAAATTTCTGCCACAGAAAAATAGGTAGGAGCTGCTGAGGTAGCGCGACATACATCTCGTATGAAAAAGTCACGAGAGTCGCCGTGAGAAATTGCTTTCTGCTGGCGGAAGAGGTGATTTTTTCGAAGTTCAATATTGTAAGCGGTGATTATGCATGGCTTTAATAGTTCGCTTAGTTTTCGATCGCCGAAATAATCCAACAACACTTTCTCTAAAACCTGATTGTCATAGAGTTCACTTAACAAGCCAAATTTACTCAAAAAACGTCGCCAACGTTTCGCTGCAAAAATCTCCGTGCCATGAGTGAGATAGATATCCAAAGCCTGTTTTGCCGTATACTTTTGTTTGGTTGGATCTTGATCGTCCGGACATAATAAAATAGAAAGTAGAATTCCTCCTGTACTTGTCCCCGCAAAGAAATCAAAGTAATCCGTTAGATGTGCATTGGGGGTCTCCGTGGCTTGTCGAATCTTTTCTTCCAGTGCAACTAAGATCATCCCTGGAACTATACCACGGATCCCACCGCCATCAATTGAAAGTATTCTCTTCATTGTTTTTTCGGTTGTAGATTGTCTAATGTAGGGAAAAAGCACGAAAATCCTCCTCTTTTTTAGATTTTGTACGTCGAAATAATAGGATAGCAAAGCCCAGTTATAAGTGGTGAAAAACGAAACAACAAGAAAAACAATACGTTGCTATTCCCCAGACGTAATCACCGATAGAAATTTGTAGAAAAAACTAGCGGTGTCATAATATTGTGCTATATTTGCAGACCCAAAGGAGAGGTGTCAGAGTGGTCGAATGAGCAGACCTGGAAAGTCTGTATACGGGATGACTGTATCGAGGGTTCGAATCCCTCTCTCTCCGCATAAAATACCTTTATCGGAAGATAAGGGTATTTTTTTTTGAACGTTCAGAACTCCAGCCAAAGGAGGTTTGAGTTGAACATGTGACGACTTTTATAACCTATATCTGCTACAACCTGAAACAAAAACGCGGATAGATCCCTCACAAAAAGACACAAAAACTTCACGTTATATTGATGTGTTCTTTACACGATTATGTTACCTTTACTCAGGTAATAACGTTATCCATTCATGTAAACCATGGAATAATGAAAAAGATCACACATATGCTAAAAAACATCGTGTTGCGCTTGTTCTTAGCACGTTTTACATCCTTTTATTCTCCTCTACGGTCACTTAAAAACTAGCTTGATTTCATTGGGATGTGCATTATTGTTTATTTGACCCTTTCCATACGTTTGTAGTAATCCAGGACATGTATGCTGCTGACTAAAACTGCGTTTGGTGATGATTTTATATGGGGAGTTTCCACAGCCGCTTATCAGATCGAAGGGGCACACCGGGAAGATGGTAAAGGGCCATCTATTTGGGACGAATTTGTTCAGCAAAAGAATCGCATATTTCAGAAGCATACAGGGGATATAGCTTGTGATTTCTATCACCGATACCTCGACGACCTGTTATTAATGCACCGTCTTCATATTAAAAATTATCGGTTTTCTATTGCATGGAGCCGGATTATGCCCCATGGAACAGGCGAAGTCAATCAAGCCGGAATTGATTTTTATAATCGGTTAATTGATCGGTCTCTGGAGCTCGGCATTACGCCTTGGATTACATTGTACCATTGGGATTTACCACACGCGCTGGAATGTAAAGGAGGATGGGTAAATAGAGATGTGACGGAATGGTTTGGTCAATATGTCTCTGTTTGTGTACAACATTTTGGAGATCGCGTGAAAAACTGGATGGTATTGAATGAACCAACCGTCTTCACGGCTGCCGGCTATTTCTTTGGCGTACATGCTCCCGGAAAAAAGGGACTGGATAACTTCTTGGCGGCAGCGCATCACGCAGCGCTTTCACAAGCGCTTGGCGGTAGGATCATTCGTTCCTTACAATCAGATAATAACATTGGGACAACATTTTCTTGTTCCCATATTGAGCCATATAGAGCTATTGAGCGGGATATTATTGCCGCCAAGAAAGCAGATCTGTTGCTAAACCGACTGTTTATCGAACCGCTTTTAGGAATGGGATACCCCACTGGAGAAATAAAAATTCTCCGTAAAATCGATAAATTTATGCGTGCAGATGATGAAAAAAAGTTGGCGTTTGACATGGATTTTATTGGCGTGCAAAATTATACTAGAGAAATGATACGCTATGCGCCTTTTGTACCATATTTAAATGCAAAAATCGTCACCGCTAAAAAAAGGAAAGTGGAAATGACTGCTATGAACTGGGAAGTTTATCCAGCATCGATATACCATATATTGAAGAAGTTTAGTGCATATTCCAATATTCCGCCTCTACTTATAACCGAAAATGGGGCTGCATTTCCGGACCAGGTGGATAACGGCATAGTGGATGATCCAAAACGTCTACGCTATCTTCAAGAAACGTTAATTCAGGTTTTGAAGGCTAAGCAGGAAGGAGTTCCGGTACACGGCTACTTCGTTTGGACTTTCTTGGACAACTTTGAATGGGCGGAAGGATATCATCCACGGTTTGGATTGGTGCATGTCGACTTTGAAACACAACAGCGGATCGTAAAGTCATCTGGAAAATGGTATGGTGAGTTCATTAAGTAGTGCAACACATACACAGGGCGGTTTGAATTTCCTCGTGTACTAAAAGCAACGCTCTAACGTATTCCACCTTCTCCCATAAATACCATACGGAAAGAAAGATGACTATATATTCGGCGTTACCATATAGGTTTGACTCACCTCTGTCAATGGCAATTGTTTGTCCGTTGACATTACCATTTTCGTCGGAGATTAGGAATCTAATAAGTCTGGCTACATCTATCTTTCAGTTGATCAAGTGCTCGTGTCAGATTCCGTTTAGGGTAAGTGATCTCCTCAATCTTCGGATCGCCTGGGTTTACCTGACGAAATGCTTCTGCCACCATAGGTGTTAAAATCGCTCTGGGCGCGACGGCATCAGTTAGTATACTGTCTTTTCCGTACCCGATCGCTACATTTTTGGTCAGGCCAGAAACGGCTTGTTTCGTGGCAACATAAGGCACCTGATTGTCCAACTCGCGAATACCGCCTACCGAAGCAGCATTTGTGATCCGGCCATATCCTTGCTCCTGGTATCAGTGGATTTACATAGCGCATACCATAATATACTTCCAACAAATTGATATCGACTACCTTCTTGAAAACGGTTAGATCGTATTCTGTTAGTGGTGCCTGTTTCCCTTCGATTCCGACGTTGTTATATAAACGTTCGATTCGACCAAACGTTGCTTTCGCTAGATCGATGTATGCTTTTACATCATTTTCATTCGAGACATCAGCCACATATGTTTCGACGTGAACATTTGGATATTGCACTTGGAGGTCCCGAACAACTTATTCGAGCTCTTCTTTGTTAGAATCGACTAAAAGTAGTTTTGCACCTTTTTCTGTCAATTCCTCCGCTGCCGCCTAACCAAGTCCCATCGCAGCGCCAGTATTAATAAATAGCTTGGTCGATCATATTTTTTGCAATTATGCATAGTTAAATTACTTTGCTAAACAAATTTAGCAAATATGCGGTAGAGTTGGGTTTTATGAATTTAGAGAGACTGAAAAATATCTTTTCGACTTTTGGATGAGATGAGCCAGCAGAAAATTATACCCTGATCAGTTGTTTTTCCAAGTAGCGCTTGAGCTCCCGTTCGATTTCTAACGCCTCAGACAAACATCAGGACGTATTTTACCTTTACATTCATTATTAAAGCGAGTGCATCCAGTCGGCATTTTCTTGGTATTCTAGTATAGGATCTGCACAATGATTACTATGGAGCTGTCCCACAAACGTTGATAGGTCCATATGTATATGCTGGCGGGTTATCTCTATTAATTGCGGATTAAAGCCTGTCTCGCCGAGGGAAATAACAAACTGGAAACAGACGACACGTGCAATCATCTTTCCTATAATAATTAGTTCACGTTGTTTTAAGATATCTGATAAGATAACCTGACCCAAAGTAGTGGCGAAAACAGGAGCCGCCGTCGCTGTCAACAGATCGGTCTGTAAGTATTGTAATAGTTTGGTTTCTTTTTTACGTTTCATGACTTTCGCGATAGATTCGGCAATCTGGGTATACAGCATTTCGTTAGATCCCTCAAAGATTTGAAACGGTCGGCTGTCTATTACGCTTCGGCCAGCAATGTGATCCAGGCGATAGCCTTTTGCTCCCGACAATTGTAGACTTGTCTGAGCTGCTTCTTGCATTAAGTCCGTGACGAACGCTTTTACGCTGTTTGCATCTATACCATGTCCCGACAGGTCGCGGTCAATAGAACTAACAGCTGCGCTGTAATAGCACATACCCGAACAAAGGGTAAAAGCGGCTTGGAGTCGGGACAATTGAAATTTTACGGCATCCAGTTCATGTAGTCTCAGGCCTGAAACACGACGATTTTTACAATGCTCGAGTGTTTCGTCAAGCAAACGTTTGATGAATCCCATACCCATACCCGGGAATTGCAAGCGGCTACGGTGCAGGGTGTCCAACATCAATTTAATTCCAGTGCTCTCCACAGCTAGTTTATGATCGTCTGGAACCTGGATGTCGAGATCGTTTATTCCGTAGGGAATGGCGTATAAACCTAAATTATTATAGCGCTCACGTACATGAATACGTTGATCTTCCACCCCGTTATCCGTTAGAAAAAAATCGATGTCGCGGCTTAGATCACCATTCCCATTTTTTCGACGTGCGGTAACAAGCCAATAGTCGGCGGCTCCAGTCAGCCCTTGCCAATGTTTCTGCCCTTGGATACGGTAGCCGTTTGCAGTTGGTTCATAGGCGGTCTGCATATTAAGAGCGTCGCTGCCGTAGGCTGGTTCTGTGATCATAAGCCCACCCATTGCCTGGCGTTCCAAGAAATTCGTGAAAACGCTTCCCTGTACGTTCGGTTGTCCATATTTTGCAAACGGCTCCAAAAACAGTGCGATATTTATTCCAAAAATGAGAGATAAAGATAGCGACTCAAAAGAAGCTGCTGAAAGCACGCCGAGACATTCCTTAACCAGAGCACCACGGCCGCCATGTATTTCCGGTATTGCTACGGATAACGGGTTCATGTGCATAATCTCATTCCAGAAGTCGGTAGGAAGTCCTCGTTCCAAACTCAAGGCGTTGTAGTCGTACTCCTCATTAAACAAGGAAGAAAGTCTCGCTCTAAACGAGGCGATATATGTATCAAAATCGGTATGTGCTATGGTATTTAACATAAAGAATGTGTAAAATGTGCCCGTCCGAAACGTACGGATTATTGAGTATGTAAGATTGTTCACCCTCAATTTGTCCTCTACGTGCAGATCGATTAAAACAAAATTAACAAGCAGAAGATGAAACTGATATTGTATTTTGTGCAATAACTAGGACAAAACGTGCATAAATAAATATGTTATTTTACACTTTCCCGATAAGCAGTCGGTGAAAGACCGACAATTTTTTTAAATATCCTGGAGAAATACGAAGCGTCCGCAAAATCGAGTTCATAAGCGATATCGGCGACGCTTTTTGTCGATTCTAACAATAAAAGTTGACTATGCATGATCAAGACTTCCAAAATAAGTTCTTTCGACGATTTTTTAAAAATCGAAGAGACACAACGGTTTAAGTAATTGTTCGAAACGGCCAATTTATCAGCGTAAAAATTAAGTTGCTTTTCTCTTAAGAAATTTTTATGTACCAGTTGCTTGAATGTCATGGCGATTTCTTGTCGCCGATCCAGCCGGTTATTCGACTCGGAGAGTTTAATAACTTTGAGCAAGGCTGATTTCAGTAAACTTTCGGAAAGTTCGCGGTAGGGACGGGGGGTGTACAATTCGTCATATAACAGGCGTATCAACTGGTGAAGGTCGTCACTGTCATGGGCGGATAAATTCAACAACGGCGAAATAGTAAAAATATGCAGAATTTCCTGCTCCCTAAAGAGCGACGTCATCGCCTTATCGTTGATCAAAATACAGTGGCCTTGTGCGGCTTTATCAACAGACGTAATAGCAGAAATATTACCATAATTGCTAATCAGTACAGCCGGAGCCTGAACTAGATAGACGTGCGGACCAATTTGGTGTTTGAAATAACCTTCTGTAATATGAACTAAAAGATTATAGCCAAATAAGATTGGTGGTATTGGAATTTTGAGATGAGGTGCGATTTCGCTGAGACGGAACACTTTAACAGGTGCATGTTTGTGTTTTAAATGCTCTAGGCTTCCAGACATGAACCGTTCTACAAATTCATCTGCATTTACTTGTTTTTCCATTGTAGGCGGCCTATAATACAACTATCCAACGCGTAAATTTAATCATCTTTTACTAGATTATTGATAGGCCGACGTTGTATCGTAAATATTTTTCCAAATGCTTTACATCATTTCTCATTTTTTTTTAAAAATATGTTTAAGCGGTACCCAGTTCAAACCGTGTACTTTTGTAGAAAAGTAATGTACCCATATCGCAGAAAAATTATCAGTAGAAATGTGTAGCGACATCATGTGTCCCGTTTGTTACACTGGAAAAGCCGTTTTGAGCAGGCCTAGACTAAATTTCTAACAAAGAAGCCTAATTGGAGCCGCAAAGCTATCAGCTAAATCCATATTTAAAGCAAATCAACAAGAAAGTTATTATACAAATCTAGTTAACCATACAAGTATTCCTCTTGAACAAGTTAGTCATGTGCGACAAAGTTTCAGAGATAGCAGCACGCGAAGCGTGCAATCTGACGTAGATCAGGCTGTCGTGGCTAATTCTTTTCATGCACATCAACTTGCGCATTTTGTAAAATCGTTCGGCAAGCAGGATGCGGTGGGTGACCATTTGTTTCAACGCATTTTACTGAAGATAAAAATATAGATGACACTGCTGTATTGTCCCATGTTGCTGACGAATAAGGCCTCGATGCCGCCGCCTTTCTCCATACACTTCATAACCATAGCTTGGAAGATCATGTATGTCTAGATGTATACGAGGCACAGCAGATCGGTGTTCGCGGTTTACTTATTTGTTTATGATCGAAAACATGCTGTATTCTCCCATAAGACATCAACGTGTTCTGGCAAACGATTGAAAAACCTTATTCCGAATGAAAGTCACAATCCGGTCTGTTAGTTGTCCTCAACGCCCCCCTTTGCAGCGTGTATAGAATAGAAAGTGCCCCGTATCGTTTATATTTGGGGCACTTTTAAATGTTAATGATGAAGCGTTAAATTGATCTCGCGATGAATGCGAAGATCATTCAAAAAATGCTCGTCGTGTGAAATGACTAACAAGGTACCTTGGTAACTGTTAATTGCGTCAGATAGCAATTCTATATTTTGAATATCAAGATTGTTTGTTGGCTCATCTAATATGATGACATCGGGAGCTTCGCTGGAAAGTGTTAAAACGCATAAGGCCAAACGCATACGTTCCCCTCCGCTTAACGTATTGCAAGGTTTGTTCCACGACGTTTTGTCGAAAAGAAAACGATCTAAGCGCGCTTTAACCTCGTGCTCCTGCAACCCTCTTTGGTTTGCTTGTTGAGCTCGTGTATATACATCGATGTCGGTATCATTTACCAAGGAATAGTCCTGATCAATATACAACGCTCGGCGGGCGAAGTTGGAAATAGTGCCGGACGTCGGCTCTAGTTGTTTAAGTAATAAGCGAACGAGTGTCGTTTTTCCTGCCCCGTTTTTACCTTTAAAGGTCAAACGTTCTCCGCTACGGATTTGTAACGAAATGCCTTCCGTCCACAGGTTGGTTTCAGCATGTCGATACTGAACATTCTGCAAATCGAAGAGGATTTTTCCATGGTGTAGTAACATGTCGGTGAAACCAAACTTCATTTTTTCTACAACGGACCGGTTATTTCGAAGCTCTGTCAGTTCTTGCGACAATCCGTTAATTTTTTCGGTATGCACATCTCGCATTTTAGACGTGCTCTGTTCGGCATTATTGCGCATAGTATTCATCATGATGCGCGCTACACCCGCTTTTTCCTGCTTTTTTTTACCTCGCGCATCCATCCGTTGCTGTCTTTCTAATGTGTCTCTTTCTTTATCTTTTGCTTTCCTTAACTCTTTTTCTCGATGTTGTATGGAAGATTCCAGCGCTTGGGCGGCTATACTTTTTTGATTGGCGTAAAAAGCGTAATTTCCGCCATAGACGGTCACGCCAGATGCATCAAGCTCATACATCGTAGGTAATAAGTTCAAAAGCATCCGGTCATGGCTGACAATGAGCAACGTTTGTTTGCTGTCTCGAATAAAATTGTAAAGCAATTGTCTGCTCGCTGCGTCCAAATGATTACTCGGTTCGTCTAATAAGACAAGGTCGGGTTCATGGATCTGTATGCCAGCTAGGAATACTTTTGTTTTCTGACCGCCACTTAGTGTAGACATAGGAGCAAACAAGTTGATTTCGGCCACATCCCAATAGCGCAGTGCTTGCAAGCTGCGTTCTTCCAATGTCCAATCATCATCTAGAATAAGTAGTTGCTCTTCGGTAGCTTCTCCTTTTAGTATCGTGTATAAAGCTTGCAATTTGGACGCAATCCCTAAGACTTCGGCTATGGAGCATGCATCGTACTGTCCAAAAACCTGAGGAGCATAATAGACAGAAGTAGAACGTTTGACCCGGCCAGCGTTCGGCAGGAGTTCTCCTGCAATTAATCGGAGGAGAGTCGATTTTCCTGATCCATTCTGACCAATTAGTCCAATTTTCTGACCGGATGAAATAGATAATGACAACGCGTGGAATAGACGGGTTTTATCCGGATGGTTATAGGTGATATTCTCTATAGTAAGCATGATTTCTCAAATTAGTAAAAACAAAAACGAAGATTAGGCCTCGCCGGACTTCCAGCAATTTTTTTGTTTATAAAAGAAATCGAATCTTACATATATTAAAATGTATTAATTGGAATATTTGGACAAAGATAAAAATTTCAAACGAAAAATAAAAAATCGGTAAGCGACATGTGCTTACCGATTGAACTCATCCACATAATTGGCGCTTCGTAAATACGATAATAGCCCTCTAAATCTGGTAGTTAAACGAATAAATGGAAACATAATAAAAAAAACATGAACAAAGAAGATGTAAATGACCTCCGTCTGGCTACAGCGGCGGCAAGAAAGGTTTAGCACCGAGAAAAAGACTTTTATACGGTAAGAGTGCTATGTAATAACGTAGAGGCGATGGATTTCCGCCTGCAGAATAGAAAGATACCGCTGCTAACCTTTACCGTGCATTGAAATAGCTCAATCCCATACACGCTTATCTGATTTGCGGAGATTCGTGGGGGGCATTTTGGGAAAGCATAAAGGATGTTCTTGGCTACAATACCATAGCTAAATGCTCAAGTCGTCGGCAACGGTGATTTTCTGCTCTCTTGTCTGTTGGACCATATATAATACGTATATTTGCTGTTTTTACAGGTAGAGTATATGGCGGAATCTGAACCAAAGATTGGGATTGTAGGAAGTGGAAGTTGGGCCACAGCGATGATTAAAATGCTGGGCGACAATGAAGTGCAGAAACATGTTCTGTGGTGGATTAGGAAAATAGAAGATTTAACTTATGTAAAGACCTATCACCATAATCCGAGCTATCTAAGTGCCGTTGAACTTCGCGTAGACGAAACTAACCTATACACGGACGCCAGGCAAGTGATTCAACAAGCTGATATCGTTGTGTTAAATACGCCCTCGGCCTATTTAAAAGCTGCCCTGAGGGAAGTACAGGCAAGTGATTTTGCCGGCAAAATAGTCGTTTCTGCAATCAAGGGGATTATCCCTGACGAAAATCTCATCGTAGGAGAGTATCTCATGAAAGTCTACGGCATTCCAATAGAACAAATTGTTGTGATTGGAGGGCCATGTCACGCTGAAGAAGTGTCGTTGGAGAAGTTATCGTATCTTACGTTGGCGGCTAAGGTTAGTGATCATGCTGAACAGTTAGGAAAGCTCTTGCGTAATAGATATATCAACACCATTATCTCCACAGACATATTCGGGGTGGAATATGGCGCTGTGCTGAAGAACATTTATGCGTTGGCAGGAGGGATCTGTCACGGGCTAGGTTTCGGTGATAATTTCCTGGCGGTGTTAGTTTCTAACGCAATCCGCGAAATGGAAACTTGTGTGAATGCCATTGATCCAGAGGAATCCCGTGACATCAACGCGTCAGCCTATTTAGGCGACTTATTGGTTACGGCTTATTCGCAGTTTAGCCGTAACCGCACATTCGGACACATGATTGGCAAAGGATACACGGTACAATCGGCCCAACTAGAAATGAACATGGTTGCGGAGGGGTATTATGCATCGGCTTGTATTCAGAATATTATTCAAGGTTACGGGCTGAATATGCCTATATGTGACACGGTTTATCAAATATTATATAATAAGCAGCCAGCGGCCCTCGAAGTAAAAAAATTAGCTACAAAACTCACATAAATGAAGTTAACAAAAGAACATATTGCCGACACTTATCGGATCATCCAAGACGAGATTACAAAAGGGCTAGAAACCTTAGACGGCCAGACTAAATTTCAAGAAGAGCTGTGGGATAGGGAAGGTGGTGGTGGTGGCCGAACACGGATTATTCAGGATGGTGCACTGATCGAAAAGGGAGGGGTTAATTTTTCGGCTGTCCACGGAAAACTGCCTGAAACAGTCAAGAATGCCTTCGGTGTCGACGAAGAGGATTTTTTTGCGACGGGGGTATCTATTGTTATTCATCCCAACAACCCTTGGGTGCCAATTATTCATATGAATATCCGATATTTTGAGCTGAACGATCAAATTCGCTGGTTCGGAGGCGGAATTGATCTGACGCCCCATTATGTGATCGAGGATGATGCTAAGTTCTTTCATCAAATGATGAAAAATGTCTGTGACAAACACGCCCCCTCCTTTTATACGGAATTTAAAACGTGGGCAGACAATTATTTCTTTATCAAGCATCGTCAGGAAACACGCGGAATCGGGGGCATATTTTATGATAAGCTTACTCCGGAGAAAACCGGGTTAACCGAACAAAAGCTATTCGATTTTTCGTGTGATCTGGGAAGAGCTTTTCTACCAACGTACACAGAGATCGTGCGCCGTAACAGAGATCGAAAATTCAACGATCGTGAAAAACAATGGCAGTTATTGCGTCGAGGCCGATATGTCGAGTTTAATTTGGTGTATGATTCAGGAACACGTTTCGGATTAGAGACGAATGGTCGGATAGAATCGATATTGATGAGTCTTCCGGCTCAAGCAAATTGGGTGTACGATTTCAAAGCGGAGCCTGGCTCAGCAGAAGAAAAGACCCTTTTATTATTGCAGAAAGACATTAACTGGGCTTTGTAACTTTATACATAAAAATTCTTAATGATAGCATATCAGCGTTTCACACTCGATAACGGTTTGCGCGTATTAGTTCACGAAGATCACAATACGCCCATGGCCTGTGTTAATATTGTATATGATGTTGGAGCTCGGGACGAGTCCCCCGATAAGACCGGTTTCGCTCACCTTTTTGAACACCTCATGTTTGGTGGCTCTATCAACATTCCTAACTATGATGGACCGCTTCAAGAAGTGGGAGGCGAGAATAATGCATTTACCAGTAACGATATTACCAACTATTACATCACCTTACCTTCTGCCAATCTGGAAACTGCATTTTGGTTAGAAAGCGACCGTATGCTGGGATTGGCATTTAGCGAGCAAAGCTTGAACATACAGCGAAATGTCGTTTCAGAAGAATTTAAGCAACGCTATTTAAATCAACCTTACGGCGACGTTTGGCTAAAGTTACGTCCGCTCGCTTATCGTGTACATCCTTATCGATGGGCTACGATAGGAAAAGAATTACGTCATATCGAAGATGCTACCATGGAGGATGTGCGTGCTTTTTTTGCTAAATATTATATTCCAAACAACGCCATCATGGTTGTAACCGGCGATGTTCACCTCCAGGAAATAAAACGACTGACAGAAAAATGGTTTGGAGGAATTCCTTCAGGTAAAAAAGAGGTTCGAAACATCCCTAAAGAACCGGTTCAAGCGGAACCGCGCCGAGAAACTGTTTATGCAGATGTCCCGGTGAATAGCCTATATATGGCTTTTCATGGGCCTGACCGACTGCACCATCAATATGCCGCCATGGACTTAATGTCGGATATTCTGTCCCGAGGCAATTCATCTCGTTTGTACCGCATCTTGGTTAAAGAGCAGCCTTTATTCAGTGAAGTCAATGCTTATGTGATGGGATCGATAGACAATAATTTATTCGTAGTCGAAGGAAAACCATTACCACATGTTTCCATGGAGGAGGCCGAACGTTTACTTTGGAACCAACTTGAGTTGTTAAAGGACGAGTTGGTTACGGATTTCGAGCTGGAAAAGGTGAAGAATAAAATCGAGTCCACTTTAGTCTTTGCAGAATTATCTATCTTGGATAAAGCCATGAATCTTGCATTTTATGAAGTGTTGGGTAACGCCACCTTGTACAACCAAGAAGTCGAAAAATATCTTGCTGTTACCGCTTGTGATATACAGATTATTGCTAATCAGATATTTAATCGCTCAAACTCATCAACATTAATCTACTACGCTAAAGACACGCAACATGTTGAATAGAACAATTGCACCTCCTCAACATCCCATTGCTGGGGCCACTTTGATCGAACCCGAAGAGTTTGTTTTTGAAAATGGATTGCGGGTTTTCATTTTTCAGGCACCGGCGCAAGAATTGATCAAAGCCGAATTCATATTTCAGCATGTATTTTCAGCACCTGAGAATCCGCTTTTGCATACCTGTCTAAGCCATATGATCAAGGAAGGCACGACAACAAGAACAAGTACACAGATTGCGGATGAAATCGATTTTTATGGCGCATATTTGATGCCCGAATATAGTTTCGATCAAACATCATTGACACTTTATACTTTACGTAAGCACGCCTCTTCGCTATGGCCTATTGTTCATGATGTTCTCATGGACGCCGTTATTCCCGAAGCTGAACTGGAAACCTTTATCCGCAATAACAAACAAACTCTGCAGATTTCTATGCAGAAGAACGACTATCTCGCTCGTCGTATTTTCTACAAATATATATTTGGAGAGAGTCGCTATGGCAGTACACCTACAGAAGAAGCGTACGACAGCCTGAGTCGCGAAGATTTATGTGCATTGTATAGAAAGCAGATCCAGCCACACAATTGTACGCTTATTTTATCGGGCAATATCTCATCGCATATGCTCGCAGATGTGCGCTCTTTTTTTGAGACGAACTGGCTATCATCCGACCGCGGATTTAATAGTTCTTCTCCGATATTTCCTGAATTTATTCCAACAACGATAGTCGAAGAGCGTCCGGAGGCTTTACAGTCGGCTATCCGATTGGGATGTCCATCCCTCAACCGGGCACATGCTGATTTTCCGGCTGTGCAATTTGTAAACACCTTGTTTGGTGGCTATTTTGGATCTAGGCTGATGCGTAATATTCGAGAGGAGAAAGGTTATACGTATAGCATAGGTTCGGCCATCGCGAGCTTAAAGCATGGAGGATTTTTCACGATCGCGTCTGAAGTCGGTGCCGAAACCACACGGTCAACACTACAAGAAATTGAAAAAGAATTTGTACAACTTCGTACACTTGAACCTTCAGTCGAGGAGCTCGCACTGGTAAAAAACTACATGATGGGTTCGATTTTGGGAAGCCTCGAATCGATATTTTCTCATGCGGATAAATTCAAGGCAGTATATTTTTACGGGATGACGTTAGACTATTATCGCCATTATAACGAGGCAATACGTAGCATGACTACTCCACGGGTATTAGAAATAGCCCAACAATATTTTGATTATTCGAAATTGGTGAAGATCGTCGTAGGTAAACTGGATTAATTCTTTTAATCATAACCAAAATCAGGTATTTTATCAACTGTGATTTAACACAAAAATACTAATATATTTAGTATTTTTGTGTTTATGGACGATCGATTAACGGAAAAACTCACCATTCTTGCCGATGCTGCGAAATACGATGTCAGTTGCAGCTCTAGCGGCAGTTCTAGAAAAAATAATAACAACGGTTTAGGTAATACTGGGACAGGAATCTGTCATACCTATACCGAAGATGGACGATGCGTATCGTTGTTAAAGATCCTGCTCACAAATCACTGCATCTATGATTGCGCTTATTGTGTATCTCGAAAAAGTAATGATATTAAGCGGGCGGCTTTCACTGTTAAGGAAGTAGTCGATTTAACTATAAGCTTCTATCGACGTAATTATGTCGAAGGGCTATTTTTAAGCTCAGGCATTTTTAAAGATGCCGATTACACCATGGAACGTTTGGTTTTGGTCGCGAAAACGCTTCGCGAACAGTATCATTTCAATGGTTATATTCACTTGAAAGCCATCCCAGGGGCATCACCTGAATTAATACATGCTGCGGGAACTTATGCAGATCGGTTGAGCGTAAACCTGGAAATACCTACTGAAGTGGGATTAAAGTTATTGGCGCCAGATAAAAATCGGAAAGATATGATTGGTCCGATAACGTATTTAAGAAACCAGTTACTGAGAACAGAAGAGGAGAAACAGCTTTTCAAACACACACCACATTTTGCTCCTGCAGGACAGAGTACACAAATGATCATAGGTGCTGCGAATGAATCGGACAAACAAATTATTTCCGTCGCTCAATATTTCTACAGTCATTTTAAAATGAAACGTGTTTATTATTCGGGGTATGTACCTATTTCATTCGACAGTAGACTTCCAGCTATTGGAAGTCATATTCCTACTATTCGAGAAAACCGCTTGTATCAAACAGATTGGCTGATGCGTTTCTATGGATACCGTGCTGACGAAATTGTAAACGATGATCATCCATTGCTTGACTTAGACGTTGATCCTAAGCTCGGCTGGGCTTTACGAAACATGCACATTTTTCCCATTGATGTCAATACAGCACCGCGCAATCTGCTGTTACGTATTCCAGGCGTTGGCGTTTCATCAGTACAGAAGATTCTCGCCACGCGTAAATTCGGGTGCCTTTCTCTAGACACTCTTAAGAAAATAGGCGTTGTGACGAGCCGAGCAAAATATTTCATTACGTGTCGAGGTTATCAGCAGATCTTTTCAGATAAACATCCAGATCAATTAAAACAATTAATTTTGCAACAGGTACCGCATACATTATGCTCCAAACAACATACTCAACTCGTGCTATTTTAGATCAGATGGGCCAAAAGGAGACAATATTTTATTTCGATGGTACCTGGGATGGGGTTTTAACAGCTGTTTTCGATGCATTCGAATATAAGCGTTCGCCGCTGGATTTACGTGATATGCCTGAAAAACAGGTAGATATATTTGCGGATATGCATATGGTGATCACAGAAAAAAGCAAAGCGGATCGTGTGGAGGCAGGCCTACAAAAAAAAGTTGGAAAACGAGCATCAATAGAGCTTTGGCATGTCTATTTATCTGAACAGGCCGGTTCGGCGCTGTTGGTTCTACGTATGGCAATACGCTATTTTTCGGATTTCGGCATGTGTAACAGAAATTACAGTGATCATGATGTGCTTCAGGTCAAACGTATCGTAAAGTCCGTTTCGCGCGAACGGCATCGGATGATGGCGTTCGTACGATTTTGTCTCCTTCAGGACGATCTATATTTTGCGCATGTGGCTCCCGACTTTAATGTGCTTCCGCTGATTACCCGCCATTTCGTCGAACGCTACGCAGATCAGCGTTGGCTAATTTACGATCAAAAACGTGGCTATGGGATCTATTACGATCTGAAAGTGGTAAATGAAGTCCGGTTAAATGATCTGGATGCAGGAACGTTAAAACAAAAGATCGCTGACAAAAAACAGGAAGTAGAGATCGTATATGCTAAATTGTGGAAACGGTACTTCTCCGCCGTCAATATCACAGAGCGGAAAAACCTGACGCTCCATGTGCAGCATGTTCCCAAGCGTTATTGGTCGCTCCTGACGGAAAAAGACGAATACTAAAATTTACGCCTTCAAAAAAGCTGAATTATCGAAATACATCAATCGTTTTAGTTATGCATTGCTAAAAAAATTTTTCTTAAATAAGCGGTTGTCTATCAGACGAATAAATACGTGTATATCGTACAATAAGCTGAAAATCAATTTTTTAATTGGTTTTTCTTCCGTAGTTTTGCTTCGTGAACTTAATAATAAGGGATATGCTCTTCGTAGGTTTTAGCAACTTGACACTCTGTATCGGGCGTTGCATGACCAAGAAGGTTGGGGATGCCCGGAAAATGTACATGCTTAACACCATTTTTTTTCATGGCTTTAAAAACACTGGGGCAGTTTATCATAGAGAAACAGGCCGATTTTCCGTATGCAAAAGGGGAGCTCTCGCGACTATTGCGTGACATAGGAATTGCAGCAAAAGTAATCAATAGAGAAGTAAATAAGGCCGGACTTGCCGATATATTGGGCGAAAATGGAGATCACAACGTGCAAGGCGAGGCACAAAAAAAACTGGATGTTTATGCAGATGAGCAGTTTATCGAAGCTTTGAGCCGGGGTGGAGAATGCTGTTACATCGCTTCAGAAGAACACGAAGAAGGGATTGACCTGACAAAAAGATCAATATCTACAAAAGGGAAATATATGGTATGCATGGACCCGTTAGATGGGTCATCAAATATAGATTTGAATGTCTCCGTCGGATCTATTTTTTCCATTTACCGAAGAAAAGACCCCGAACAACCTATGAATACTGCAGAGATATTGCAATTCGGTCACGAACAGGTGGCAGCAGGCTATATTATTTATGGATCCTCAACGATGTTGGTATATACTACCGGGAAAGGTGTTAATGGGTTTACGTTAGATCCTTCTATCGGTGAATTTTGTCTTTCACATCCGAATATGCGCATTCCAGAAGAGGGCAATACATATTCGGTCAATGAAGGCAATTATTTAAAGTTTCCGCAATATATCAAAGACTATATCAAATACTGCCAAATGGAAGATCTGGCAACTGATAGACCGTATACGTCGAGGTATATCGGCTCTATGGTCGCTGACCTTCATCGCACTCTCATTATAGGAGGAATTTTTTTGTATCCGGAAACGTCAAACTATCCTTCCGGTAAGCTCCGCCTTTTGTACGAATGTAATCCGATGGCGTTTATCATTGAGCAGGCAGGGGGGATGGCTCTTTCTGGTCAACAACGGGTATTAACTATCAAGCCCACACACTTGCACCAGCGTACACCGATTATAATAGGAAGTACAAATATGGTGAGGAAAGTTCAGGAGTTCATGACACGCGATCAGGATACTTCTGAATTGTTGGACAAGAAACTTACCTTTTCAGGATAGCGTGCCGCGTACTGCAAAACGATTTGTTGCATATAAAAATTACTGATGCATTTATCTCGATACGAAACGATATCTTCCACATGTGTCCATTGTTGAATAAAATCGACGAAGCCAAATGCATATAACTTGTCCTCTTTGTAATAGACATAGCTGCTTTCCCCATCGCTGCGTCCTTTGTCAATCAATAGAAACGACTGTTTGTTCGTGTCGAGGTAGTGAAGCAGTCGCGTTATCGTTGCGCTGTATGCGTCTAGTGAAGGAAGGTCAGTGTAGTCAATTCGTTTGTCTTCACGGGTTCGCGTAGAAGGTGAGTAAAATGTGCATAGTGCCGGAGGCAATTGAAATTGATGCATCAAACTACTTAAAAATAAGTTGGCCTCTTGTACAGTTTCGAAGTAGCGAAGTTGCTGTACGCCGAGAATAACCTTACTTACCGCCAAGCGATCGTATCCCCGAATGTCTTGATAGCAAATCAATGCGTATTTAGGTTCATACCGCTTGAGGGCTCGATTATGAATAGGCCAGTGTTTTTTTATCAGTTGGCACTCCATTAGTAGGGCCATTAATTCTGTCCCAGATTCCTCAAAATCAATCGTACAGATGTCATTGATAAACTGTTGCCTACGCAAGCCTGTATTACTTCCTGTGAAATGGCTGAGAACCCGTTTTTTCAAGTTAATAGCTTTCCCGACATATATGATTTTTCCTTTGGCATTGCGGAAGATATAAATCCCGCATGCTTCGGGGATTTTGCTAAATTGCTCCAAAGATAAATGAGTGGGTAGCCGATGTTCTGTATTTTTATTAATACTCTCTTCAATATATTGTTGCTTGTCACGTTGCAACAACAGATTGAAAAGTAGCGCCGTAGCCTGTGCATCGCCCATTGCACGATGACGGTCGCGTAAGGGGACATTCAATTGACTACAAAGTTTTCCTAAACTATAGGATTTAAAGCCCGGAAGTATTTTTCTAGAAAGTCGAACGGTACACAATTTAGGAGCCTGCCAATCATAACCGGCTTGTTTTAATTCTTTAACTAAAAACGAATAGTCGAAATTCACATTGTGCGCTACAAATATCTTACCCTGAAGCAGGTGATAAACATCTTCTGCAATATCTTCAAAAATGGGAGCACCCACAACCATGTCGTCGGTTATACCGGTTAATGTCTGTATAGCCAATGGAATATACGATTGCGGGTTTACCAATGTATGATATTCCTCAATAATTTTTTTTCCGGTATGTATCAGGATCGCTATTTCTGTTATTCGATTCCCTCCAGCATAATTTCCAGTGGTCTCTATATCGACAATCGCAAATTGTTTGGGCTTGTTCACATTACAATATTACTAATTAAATTAGTAATATTGTAATGTGAATAGATATTCTTTATCCTAATCCACTTTCATGCCGATCAAGTCCCGAATTGCGACAGATGCGATAGCGCCTCCAAATGCGGCGGGTAAATAAGACATGGTTCCGTACGCCGACTTTTTGAAATTACTGCCATCGGTGTAAAGCAAGGAATTTTTATCAGGAAGTTCCGTAGAAAATGCTACTTTAACCCCGTCTCGAATGTCGTGCTTACGCAGTTTTTTACGGATATGTTGTGCCAGTTTGCAATTATAGGATTTACTGATATCGGCAATACGTATTTTAGTAGGGTCTACTTTTCCGCCAGCCCCCATCGAACTCACGAACGGAATATGTGCTTCCAGCGCTCGGCGTATAAAGAAAAGTTTGGGTGTGATACTGTCAATAGCTTCGACACAATAGTCGGGCTTTAAGGCCAACAGGTCAGGGATTTTTTCGGGTATTATAAAATCTTGAATAACATGAAGCTCTAATTCAGGATTAATAGCCAATAATCGCTGCTTCATGATCTGCGCTTTAGATTCCCCATGATTCGTGGCAAGGGCAGGAAGTTGCCGATTTCGGTTAGACGGATCGACCGTATCACCATCTATAATGGTCATCTTTCCTACACCAGCTCGGCAGATAAATTCCGCAGAGAAGGATCCTACGCCGCCCAATCCTAAGACCATGACGTGCGAGTTGGCTAATTTTTCTAAGGCTTCGCGTCCTGTTAATGCTTCTGTCCGCGAAAGCCACGATAAATCTTTCATTCTACAAGTTGATAGTTAAATATATTTTCGAAGTTTCGATACAACTGCTGCTTAAGTGAAGGGTTGTCTAATTTTCGAACGCCGCAAAAATACGTATAAACATCTACTATTTTAGTAGATTTATCGTCGGTCTCCAAGAAAATTTTATCTAATGGCGCATCGGTGATCAATTCATCCTTTTTACCGGAAAGCAAGGAGGGGCCTAAGCTCACATAATAACCTGCGTGATATATCTGTTGAGCGAGCAACTGATTTTTTTCAAATCCATGGAAGATAACAGGTACTTGAACACGCTCGTCTTTTAAAATTTTGAGACACTCTTGATGTGCGCGCACGCAATGTACGATTAATGGTTTGTTGACACTGTTAGCAAAAATGACCTGTCTTCTGAATACTTTTTCTTGTAATGTCCACTCTGTGTCACAAAGTTTGTCCAGTCCACATTCGCCGATGGCCAACACGTGCTTTTTTTTGCCATGATCATGTAATGCATCCAGTTGAGCGCTTGGGTTGGTATCAATATACCAGGGATGAATGCCCAATGAACATGGTTGTGCGAATAAGTAATTTTTAGAGATTATAACGTTTGGGAGAGAAAACTCGTGTTCCGTACTTTCCAAAGTACAGTGTGTATGTATATTGATGTAAGGAACATGCATACTCAAATATACGAATTTCGATTGATTCAGAAGTAGTTAGCTGAAAATCTATAAACAACACCCCCGCGTGTGATCAGACAGATGTTTTCAATGTCTCCAGAATTGCAGATGCTTTGAGCAGGCATTCTGCATATTCCCTTTCGGCATCTGCTTCCAACGTGATGGCTCCACCTGTATGAAAGGATAAATAACCGATCGATTGATCGTAGATTATGGAGCGGATAACGACATTAAAGTCGAAATCACCATCAGGAGCAAAGTAACCAATTCCTCCAGAATAAAGGCCACGCTTGCAGGCTTCATAACGCTCACAAAGTTTCATGGCACTGACCTTCGGAGCCCCAGTCATCGATCCTGCTGGAAACGTATTTTTTAGCACCTCGGTGTCCGAAACTTGTGGAGATTTTTCACAAGTAATCGTTGATATCAGTTGATGCACCTGCTTAAAAGTGTGTACCTCCAACCGCTTATCCGCGTTTACAGATCCGGGAATCGCACTGCGTGTTAAATCATTGCGTACGAGATCAACGATCATCACATTTTCTGCAATTTCTTTCGGATTATGGATGAGCGCTTGAATATATGCAGCGTCTTCGTCTTCATTTTTTCCGCGGGGTGCAGTTCCTTTGATGGGTTGTGATATGAGCGTATCTCCGCGCTTTGCTAAGAAACGTTCCGGTGAAGCAGAGAGCACATAACGATGGCGAAATTTAAAGAAACAGGCGAAAGGGGTAGGAGAAATACTATTCAGTGTTCGATACAACAAAAGCGGATCTAACTGAACATCTTCTGCATAAAATTCCTGACAAAGATTTACTTCGTAAATATCCCCCCGCTGTATATGCCGTTGCATGTGGTCGAATGCACGTAAATATTCCTGTTTGGAAAAACGCTTTTGGATGTTAATGGGAGGCAGATTGATCATATCCTCGCGCTGTTGTATATACTGTATCTCTTGAAAAACGGCGTGTGGATCCTTTGCCTGTATCTCGATACTGTCATGAAAAAAATGGATAATTATCGATGGCACAAAAAAGTACGCTTTCGGCCAATGAAGAACCGCGGGGAGTTTCGGTGTAATATCTTCGATTTGATCCTTCAAATCGTAACTGAAAAAGCCAGGCATCCATTGTTGGGGATGCTTGGCTTTAAACGCTTCTAAATCGCTAAATATATCCCGTTCGTCGACGGATTCAAACACATCAATAGCCTGTACAGCTAAAAAGCGGTCTAACTTGCTGTAAGGGTCTGGATGTCCGTTGGATTGAAAGAAACACAATTCATCAAATTGTTGCGCCCAAAGTAACGCGCGTTCCTCAAAACTCGTGTCAATCCGAAAAATGGCTGTAGCCATATTTTTTTACAAAGCAATAGTTTGAACACGATCGGGCCCAACAGACAAATACTTAATCGGTACCTCTAATGCCTTCTCTAAATAAGCAATGTAATTTTTTAATGCAGCAGGAATCTCATCAGCTGTGCGGATTCCTGTGATGTCCTGATTCCATCCTTCCACTTGTTCCAAGATGGGCTCGGCTTGGTTGGTAATGATTTCATAAGGCATGTAGTCGATTATCTCGCCATTGTGTTTGTAATGTGTACACACGTGAATTTTTTCGAACGTATCTAATACATCCGCTTTCATCATGATCAATTCCGTCACACCATTTAGCATGATAGCGTATTTTAGGGCAGGAATGTCGATCCATCCCGTACGGCGCGCACGTCCTGTTGTCGCTCCAAATTCATGACCGAGCTGCCGTAGCTGCTCTCCAGTCTCGTCATCTAGTTCCGTTGGAAAAGGGCCACCGCCTACGCGTGTCGCATAAGCTTTAAAAATGCCATATACTGCCCCAATTTTATTTGGAGCAATACCTAAGCCCGTACATGCGCCCGCCGTTGTTGTATTGGATGAGGTAACGAATGGATAGGATCCAAAATCGACGTCCAATAATGTCCCTTGCGCCCCCTCTGCCAAAACGCGCTTTCCTGATTTTAAATAATTATTTACCAAATGTTCTGCGTCCACGTGCGGAATGGATTTGATAAATTCAATCGCAGCCAAAAAAGATTGTTCTTTCTCAGAGAAATCAGGAATCTCACCATAATGAGATAATATCTCCAAGTGCTTCGTTTTTAATTTTTCATAACGCTCTTGAAAATCGGGAAGAGTTGTATCTCCAACACGCAATCCATTACGACCTGTCTTGTCCATATAAGTTGGGCCAATACCTTTTAAAGTTGAACCAATTTTTCCAGCGCCCATTTTTGATTCGGAGGCTGCATCCAGCAACTGATGGGTAGGAAGAATAAGATGTGCTTTACGAGCGAGAACTAAGGTTCCTTTTCCTACCGGATCGAAGCCAGCCGCACGAAGGTTATCCAATTCCCGTTTTAAGATAATCGGATCGATAACGACGCCACTACCAATTAAGTTTAAAGTACCTTCATTGAATATCCCCGAAGGAATGGTGTTGAGAACAAATTTCTTGTTGTCAAATTCTAATGTGTGTCCAGCGTTAGGACCACCTTGGAAGCGCGCGATCAAATCATACTTAGGACAAAATACGTCAACGATTTTCCCTTTTCCTTCGTCGCCCCATTGCAGGCCCAGAAGCACATCAACTTGCATAATATTTGAAATATTGAGATTTAAAATTAAATGATTCGTTCTACCGTCTTTAAAAAAGATAAAGTTCAGAAAAAATCGATAAGGTCGATCTTTTCTGAACAAAGGTAATACAATAATCTACTATTACTGCATTAATTTGAAATTACAGGTTCTTTCCCTTTAACCACTTTACTTTCCGCTTCTTTATTTTGGCAATCTTCACACACGCCATACAAATTTAGGGAATGATGCTTAATGTCGAATTTAAGCAAGTCGCCCATAAGGCTTTGGATTTGATTTATACGAGGATCACAGAATTCGACTACCTTATTACATTCAATACAAATAACGTGATCATGTTGCTTATATCCATAAGACTTCTCGAATTGAGCCATATTACGGCCGAATTGATGTTTCGTTACGAGATCGCAGGAAACTAACAACTCTAGGGTATTGTAAACCGTTGCGCGACTCACCCGATACTTCTTGTTCTTCATGTGGATGTATAAGGATTCCACGTCGAAGTGATCTGAACGCGAGTAGATTTCCTCTAGAATCGCGTAGCGTTCCGGAGTTTTTCTTAGATTTTTGTTTTCTAAGTAAGCTTCAAATATTTTTTTTACCGTCTGGTAGCTTTCAGCTTGGTTCATAGTGCTTTTTAAAATCTCTTACAAATTTATCATTTTCTATTGTAAAAAACGAGGCTTTCACCCAAGGATGACATTTCCTAGATTAAATATCGGCTTCATAGCGTGTTACGCCTGTAATACCACCAATATCTTTGAGATTCTTCATCAAATTCTCTAACTGTTCGGTGTTGTTTACGAAGACCATAATATTCCCTTCAAATATGCCCTCGTTGCTTGTTATAGCCAAAGAACGAATATTTACATGAAACTCCTGAGAAATCACGTTGGTTATCTTATTCACCAAACCAACGTCGTCAATCCCTACGATACGTAACCCGGTTAAGAAAGCGACATGCGTCTGTGATGATGCCCACTTTGCCTTTAAGATCCGATAACCATAATTAGCCATGAGTTTAGATGCATTTGGACAACTGGTACGGTGTATTTTAATACCATCATTAACGGTTAAAAAACCGAATATATCATCTCCGGGAATGGGGTTGCAACATGGAGCAAGTGTATAATCAACCTGCTGAAAGTCGTCTCCAATAAGGATGGTATCTACCTCCTTTTTATTTATCTTTTCAACAAGTCCCGTGATATGGGAATTGAATTGATTGTGATTTTGTTCGGGTGTTTTTTCACTCGCGGCGTATTCCCGTAAGTTCCTGACATCAACAATTCCCTTGGCTACGTTATAAAAAAGTTCCTGCGAACTAGGATATTTAAAAAAGTTTGCAATTTTATTGATATTATCCGTATTGTATGTGATTTTCAAGGACTTCAGCTTCCGTTCGAGAATTTCCTTACCATCTTCTGCAACGCGTCTTTTTTCTTCTTTTAATGAGGACCGGATTTTGGATTTCGCCTTAGCTGTCACAACAAAGCCTAGCCAATCTTCCTTTGGCGTTTGTTTACTGGATGTGATAATCTCCACCTGGTCACCATTTTGAAGAGGATGACTCAGCGGAACCAATTTGTGGTTCACCTTGGCACCAATACACGTTGCTCCAATATCAGAGTGAATCTCAAAAGCAAAATCCAAAGCAGTCGCTCCATTGGGTAATTGAACCAGTGTACCTTTTGGTGTAAAAATAAAAATCTCATCCGAAAACAGATTCATTTTAAAATCATCGACAAAATCCAGGGCATTTTGCTCTGAGCTACTCAGCATATTACGGACCTTTTGTATCCACTGATCGAGTCCGCTATCCGAATTAGACTCTTTGTATTTCCAGTGGGCAGCAAAGCCCTTCTCTGCAATTTCGTTCATTCGTTTGGTACGAATTTGTACCTCTACCCATTGTCCACGAGGTCCCATGACCGTAGTGTGTAATGACTCATAACCGTTTCCTTTAGGGGAAGAAACCCAATCCCGAAGACGATCTGGGTTCGGTCTATAAAGATCAGTGATGATGGAATACACCTTCCAGCATTCTGTTTTTTCCCGTTCCGTTGGCGTATCAATGATTACTCGTATGGCAAAAAGATCATATACTTCTTCAAAAGGAATAGACTTTTTACGCATTTTATTCCATATGGAATAGATCGATTTGGGGCGGCCGTAGACCTCCGCCTTTATACCTTGTTCTACTAATATTTCTTTAACAGGGCCAATAAAATCAGAAATGAATTTTTCACGCTCCGCTTTTTTCTCATTGAGTTTTCTAGCGATAAATTTATAAGTGTCAGGATCTGTGTATTTCATGGACAGATCTTCTAACTCAGATTTTATGGCGTAGAGTCCAAGTCGATGTGCTAATGGAGCATATAAATAGCTCGTTTCGGAAGCAATCTTTAATTGTTTATGTCTTGCCATAAACTCCATGGTGCGCATATTGTGCAATCTATCCGCTAGCTTGATCAAAATGACGCGGACATCATCCGCCAATGTAAGCAACATTTTTCTGAAATTCTCTGCCTGCATTGAACTGTTCGGATCAAAAATTCCAGAAATTTTCGTCAATCCGTCAATGATCCGAGCCACCTTTTTACCAAATTGGGCTTCGATTTCCTGTAGGGTGATTGAAGTATCTTCTACGACATCGTGTAAGAGTGCACACACAATAGATGTCGTTCCTAGACCAATTTCTTCCGCTGCAATCTGCGCTACGGCGATAGGGTGGTAAATATAGGGCTCACCAGATTTTCGCCGCATATCTTTATGGCTTTCTAGCGCTAAATCAAATGCTTTACGGATCTCTTGTTTATCGCCGCGTTGTAAGGTGGGTTTGCAAGCTCGGAGTAATGCACGGTATCTCTTTCTGATTTCCTTGTTTTCTGCTTCAATGTCAATCACATAATCTTCCATATACACGCTGAAAAAAGTTGCTTTTCTATTTTTTTGTTCTTATTTTTATTATGTTTTCCGAGGTAATAACATAGGAAGGAAAACAATATATAAATATAGCAAATATTTTAGAGACTTTAAAATACGTAAATATTTTCCAAGGGTGATGATGAGGTTAATTGTGTCGGGCATGTACTTGTGTTTTCTTCTTCCGTTGGCAGGGAAAGGACAAGTATTACAAGTGCCGCATTATGGAGATGGAGAAGGGGAAATTGTACAACATTATCCTACTACGCGATTGGAGAACGGGGAAATTGTCCCTTGGTTTCCGATTGATGACGTCCAGGTTACGGCCAAACGGACGTTCAAAACACAGGAAGATAGATTGCGTTATCTTCGTCTAGAACGTAACGTACTACGAGTTCTTCCATATGCCATTTATGCGCAAAAACGTTATGAACAGCTGGATCGAGACCTGGCCTTAGTTTCGTCTAAGCGAGAAGAACAAAGGTTGATCAAAGCTTGTGAACAAGAAATCAAGAATAAGTTTAATGCCGAAATTAAAAATCTGAGTATCTCGCAAGGACAAATATTGATTAAACTGGTGCAACGTCAGACTGGAAACACAAGTTACGAATTGGTAAAAGAAATGAAAGGCGGATTGTCTGCTTTCTTCTATCAGTCGGTGGCAAAAGTCTTTGGGCATAACTTGAAATCTGTTTACGATCCGGAAGAAGATTTCGAAATAGAAAACATCATCCGAGGCTACGAACGGATGCGGCCTATAAAGAATTTACACGGAAACAATTATTGATTCAAAATACGAAAGAACAGTTATGCATACGGTTTATGACTATCATGGCTTACAATTTAACGGAGAGCGGAAATCGTTGCAGGACTATGCAGGTAAGGTATTACTGATTGTCAATACTGCTAGTCAGTGTGTTTTCACCAAACAATTTAAATCACTCGAAAAGCTCTATCAAAAATACAAAAATCAAGGTTTTGAAGTTTTGGCTTTTCCCTCGAATGATTTTCGTGGACAGGAACCCATGACTGGCCTACAATTGGAAACTTTCTGTCGGATACATGAACAGGTTACTTTTCCGGTTTTCAAACGAATCCATGTCGTTGGAAAATATTGCGACCCCTTGTATCAATTTTTGTCCGATAAATCCAAAAACGGTCGGGTAGGTGTTAGACCTCTTTGGAATTTTCATAAATACCTCATCGATAAAGAAGGGAATGTTGTAGACTTCTTTTACAGTCTGACGAATCCGCAAGCATCGCGAGTTATGACAAAAATTGAACAATTAATCGCCAAATAAAAAGGATTAAGTTTTTTTATCTTTGTAGCCAAAATGGAAGGCTTATGAAGTTAGATTTGATGATTATGACAGTGCATCCCGATGATGCTGAGCTGGGCTCTGGAGGCACTATTGCTAAATACGTTAATGCTGGCAAAAATGTAGGAATTATTGATTTAACCCAAGGTGAACTGGGTACGCGTGGAAGTGCACAAATTAGAAAAGAAGAAGCGAGCCGAGCCGCACAAATTCTAGGTGTTGCAATCCGGGAAAACTTAGAACTTCGTGACGGATTTTTTAAAAATGATGAAGAAAACCAACGAATCATCATTCAGTGTATCCGAAAGTATAAACCCGAAATCGTAATCACCAATGCTCTAGACGATCGTCATCCAGACCACGGTAGAGCAAGTCAGCTGGTAAATGACGCACTTTTTTTGAGTGGCTTGCGGCGGATAGAAACCTTCGCAGAAGGTGTTTCTCAAGAGGCCTTTCGGCCGAGATTACAGCTACAACTTATTCAAGACAAATACATACAGCCCGATATTATTCTAGATATTACGCCTTTCTGGGAAATTAAAGAACGGTCTATTTTAGCATATACAACGCAGTTTAATGCGAAAGCAGGGGACACCGAGCCACAAACTTATATTTCCAACCCTGATTTCATGGAATCCACGCGGGGAAGAGCTTCTGAATTTGGTCGTCATATTCAGGTTCGTTATGCAGAAGGATTTACAGCTAGAAAATTACTTGGTGTACAGGATCTTTTTCAATTAATTTGATATGCCCTTAGCGTTACTACACGTACACCATATTGCTATAATCTGTAGTAATTATAACAAATCTCTTCAATTCTACACAGAAATTTTAGGATTAGAGCTGTTAACTGAAGTATTTCGTAAGGAACGAAATTCGTATAAAGCGGATCTCGCTTTGCGCGGACAGTATACCATTGAACTATTTTCCTTTCCTGATCCGCCTGTTCGCCCTTCTTATCCAGAAGCTGCAGGCCTACGACATCTTGCCTTCGAAGTAGCAGATGTATATGCAGCGGTGGTAACTTTGGAAGAATACGGTATTGTATGCGAACCTATCCGCGAAGATGAAAGAACAGGAAAAATGTTTTTCTTTATAGCCGATCCAGACGGTTTACCGATTGAATTTTACGAAAAATAACTTGCAATAGACAGAGATACTCGGCAAAGTATATTCTAAATAGGTTCTCTTTTATTTCTTTTGCTAAAAAAATTAGTATTATCTTTGTGAAGATAAGAAAGGAGAGACTATGCGATCACAATCTGAAAAACAAATTGCCATATCATCCCTGCAACAACAGATATATCAATGGGAAGGATATAAACAAAGCGAAACTCCGGTAATACAACTGGGATTGGGAGAAATAGAGTCTGTTTTTCCGGAAGGAACCTTTCCAGTTGGTGCCATTCATGAATTCATATATAACCAGATGGAGGAGTTGGCAGCAAGCAGTGGATTTATTGGAGCGTTGCTCTCTTTTATACTAAAGGAACAAGGTATGTGTTTGTGGATAAGTCCTGAAAAACAGCTGTATGCACCTGCTATAAAAACATTTGGTTTAAATCCTGATCGTATAGTCTTTGTACATATGCATCGCGAAAAAGACATTTTGTGGGCGTTGGAAGAAGGTCTGAAATGTAGCGGCCTTCTAGCTGTTGTAGCGGAGATCCGTGATCTCAATTTTGTTCAATCAAGAAGATTGCAGCTTGCTGTAGAAAAAAGTGGAGTTACAGGATTTGTTCTACATCCACATAAACGTACATTAGGATCAACCACTTGTATTGCCCGCTGGAATATTAAACCAATTCCCAGTCTAATAATTGATAAGCTACCGGGCATTGGCTTCCCTCAGTGGAAGGTAGATTTACTAAAAGTGAAAAATGCGGATCCCTCACAATGGATTATCAGCTGGCAACACGGCAAATTTTATGGACGGATAATCAAAGAATATTTTCCCAAACCTAACGAATTAGTTAGACAGCAGATTGGATAGGTCATGGAAAAACGGTATGTAGCGATTTGGTTCCCTTTTTTGGTTACGGATTGGTATATAAGACAATTTCCTTTATACAAAAACGTTCCTTTAGCTGCCGTGCTTCCGTTGCATGGACGCATGTGTATTACCGCTGTAAATAGAGCTGCTTTTAATCTTGGTATACATGTAAATATGGTACTTGCAGATGCCAAAGCGGCTGTGCCTGACCTTATTATTTTTCAGGATACCCCCAAGCGATCCTCTACTTTATTGCAGAAGATTGGTTACTGGTGTATTAAATATACGCCTCTAATCGGCTTAGATGGATTGGGGGGATTGATTCTGGATAGTACCGGATGTACACACTTATGGGGGGGAGAAAAAGCTTATCTATCTGATATACAATTGGAATTATCTCAGCGCGGGTACACGGTGAAGGTTGCTGTAGCGAATACCATTGGTGCCGCTTGGGCTTTAGCCAGATATGGGAACCATAACCTCCCTATCGATTCACCAAATATCAACGAAAGCCTCAATAGCCTACCTCCGGAAGCTTTACGACTAGAAAAGACAGTAATAGATCGTTTATATAAGTTAGGTTTAAACACACTGGATAGGTTTATGAACATACCCTTGTCTTCTTTACGGAGAAGGTTTGGTGCAGAGTTGGTACAGCGCATTGAACAGTTCAACGGAACCCGTGAAGAGTGTATACACCCTTTAAAGGCACTTGACCCTTACGAAGAAAAATTACCGTGCATGGAACCGATCAGAACAGCTAAAGGCATCGAAATTGCCATCGAAAAATTAGTGAATCGGATATGCAATAGGCTTGCTAAAGAAGGAAAAGGAATACGGAAGGCCAAAATGATAAGCTATCGCGTAGATGGTAAGCTAATTCCGATCGAGATCGGGACCAATCGGCCTACCGTAAATAAAAAACATCTGCTTGATCTTTTTGTACTTCAAATACAGATGATCGAACCAGCCTTGGGTATTGAACTTTTTACACTTCATGCATCGCATGTCGAAGATTTGGCTTTGTACCAAGAACGTTTGTGGGCCGTTGATCGTACTGTCGAAAACAAGAAATTGGCAGAACTATTAGATCGGTTGAGGGGACGGGATATGGATTGCCATATTCATCGGTATTTACCGGATGAACACCATTGGCCTGAACGTGCTATTCGTACAGCTACATCTTTATTCGAAGAAGCTACGATCCCATGGCCCAGCAATTGCACCAGGCCTACCCGTTTATTACACCCTCCTGAACCCGTTATGGTTACAGCTCCCATTCCGGATTGCCCGCCTTTGATGTTTCGTTATCAGGACGAAGTACATTACATAAAACGTGCCGATGGCCCCGAACGTATTGAACGGGAGTGGTGGTTAGAACAAGGTGAGCATCGAGATTATTATGCGGTCGAAGATGTCAAAGGAAATCGATATTGGCTTTTTCGCTTGGGACATTATTTAGGAGATCGTTCACCGAATTGGTATTTACATGGTTTTTTCGCTTAAGACAAAATGGGATATATCGAATTGCAAACAACAAGTAATTTTAGTTTTCTCCGAGGTGCTTCGCATCCAGATGAATTAATTAAGCAGGCGGCAACTTTAGGTTATGAAGCCATTGCGATGACCGATCGGAACAGTTTGGCGGGTATTGTCCGGGCACACGTTGCAGCCAAGAAATGGAATATCCGACTCATTCTAGGATGCCGGGTGGATCTGATGGATGGTCATAGTCTTTTAGCTTACCCGATTAATAAAAAAGGGTATGGGAATTTGTGTACCTTATTGACTAAAGGAAACTTACGCGCAGAGAAGGGAAGTTGTCATTTATATAAATCAGATGTTTACGATCATCAACTGGACATTCTTTTTATTGTCACTCCTCCAGAAAACCTGCAAGAAAATTTTGAACTTCCTTTCGAATATGTACAGGATGTATCCGAATATGCTACCCACCTGAAAGAAAACCTCTACTTAGGTATGTCGAAGCTTTATCAGGGAGATGATGCGAAACGTTTGTATCGTATCTCTACTTTCGGATGGAAATTGGGGATTCCATTGGTAGCTTTGGGCGATGTGTACTATCACGAGCCTGAGCGTCGTGAATTACAAGATGTATTGACGTGTATTCGGGAAAAATGCACGATACAACAAGCCGGTTTTCGTTTACACGCAAATGCAGAGAGATACTTGAAATCAAGTGTGGAAATGGAACGACTTTTTTGCAATTATCCCGAAGCTTTAGCCAATACCATGAATATTGTTGAAACCTGTCGTTTTTCCTTAGATGAACTACGTTATGTATATCCTCAGGAGTTGACAAGCGAAGGCCGGACTCCACAAGAGGAACTAACCCGGCTAGTTTGGAAGGGGGCCAAGATGTGTTTTAGCAAAGAAGAATTGCAAAAGCATTGTGCTGCCATTCAGATGGAGTTGGACTTTATCGAACGAAAAGAGTATGCCTCCTATTTTCTAACGGTATACGATTATGTGCGTTTCGCGCGGGAGCGAAATATCCTTTGCCAGGGAAGGGGATCAGCAGCAAACTCGATCGTTTGTTTTTGTTTAGGCATTACCTCGGTCAATCCTACACAAATTAAGTTGCTTTTTGCACGGTTTATGTCCGATGCACGGGACGAGCCGCCCGATATTGACGTGGATTTTGAGCACGAACGAAGGGAGGAGGTAATCCAGTACATTTATGAAAAATACGGACGTAATCGTGCAGCAATTGTAGCAACTGTAACACAAGAACGCGCTAAAGGTGCTTTACGAGATGTTGGCAAGGCTATGGGATTATCTATGGATGCGTTAGGTAAGGTTTCTCAAACAATTGGATCACATTGGGATATCGAAATAGAACCGGAGCGCTTTGCTGAACAAGGGTTTAATATAGAAGATCCGCATTTTAAAAAGGTTTTAATGCTTAGTAGTCAACTTTTGGGCTTTCCCCGGCAACTGGGACAGCATACTGGAGGTTTCGTGATTACACAGGGAAACATTCATGAACTCTGTCCCATTATCAATGCTCGTATGGAAAACCGGACGAACCTAGAGTGGAATAAGGATGACCTAGAAGCTCTTGGCTTTCTGAAAGTGGACGTTTTAGGACTGGGCATGTTAACGTGTATCCGTAGAGCTTTTGATTTAGTAAAAACACATTATGGGAAGGAGCTGACACTCGCTATGCAAGCCAATGATCCTAAGGTCTATGAAATGATTAGCGAGGCGGATACACTGGGCGTGTTCCAAATCGAAAGCCGTGCTCAAATGTCCATGTTGCCACGCCTGCGTCCAAGAGAGTTTTATGATTTGGTTATCGAGGTGGCCATCGTACGACCTGGTCCAATTCAAGGCGATATGGTTCATCCTTACTTACGAAGAAGAAATGAAGAAGAAGCCGAAGAGTATCCATCGGAAGAAATCAGAGAGGTGTTGAAACGTACCATGGGTGTTCCATTATTTCAAGAACAAGCCATGGAAATTGCAATTGTCGCTGCAGGCTTTACTGCCGCGGAAGCGGATGCACTGCGCCGGAGCATGGCGACTTTTAAGTCTAAAGGAGAGGTCAGTGCTTTTCGAAAGAAGATGGTGGAAGGCATGGTAAGTAAGGGATATGAAGAAGAATTTGCCATTCGCGTTTTTAGACAGTTGGAAGGATTTGGAAGTTATGGTTTCCCAGAAAGTCATGCTGCATCTTTTGCTATGTTGGTTTATGTATCAAGTTATATTAAATGTTATTTCCCCGCGATTTTTGCTGCTGCGTTATTGAATAGTCAACCCATGGGATTTTATCAACCAGCGCAAATTGTTATTGATGCGCAGAAACATGGTGTAATCGTACTTCCAGTGGATATTAATTATTCTTATTGGGATAATACCTTGGAGAAAGCACATTCAGGAGAAAATAATTTACGACTAGGCTTTAGGCAGGTAAAAGGACTGCACGAAGAAGATATACAACAGATAATAAGGCATCGAAACGAAAGCTATCAACGAGTGGATCAATTGGCCAATATACTGTCGACCCCAGTATTGGAGCGTTTGGCAGATGCGGATGCTTTTCGTTCCATGGGATTGGATCGGAGACAGGCGCTTTGGGAGATCGCTGCTCTCCAAGATAGACCTATTGCACTGTTTCGGAATCATGTATCAAATAGTGTAATGGAGGGACAGATTTCTCTTCCTCTGATGACACCTAGTGAACATGTGGTGCAAGATTATGCACATATTGGTTTATCGGTAAAGGCGCATCCCGTGAGCTTCTTACGAGACAAATTAGATGCATCGCATGTTGTCCCTAACCATAAGCTTATCCGTGTTAAAAATGGTATGCCGGTTAAAGTATGTGGCTTGGTAACGGTCAGGCAACGACCGGGAACAGCAAAAGGCGTCCTTTTTGTAACTATTGAAGATGAAACAGGATTTGCAAATTTGGTCGTTTGGGGAAAGGTATTTGAAAAATACAGGAGGGAAATCTTACAATCTAAATTATTATTAGCGGAAGGACATATTCAAGTTGAACGTACCGTGATCCACGTCGTGGTAAAAAAATGTTATAATTTAAATAGTTGGTTGGTACAGCTTGAGGATGGACAATTATATGGAGACGACGTTTTTCATAAAGGGCGTAATTTCCAGTGATCCGATTAAAATCTTCTTTCCCGTTCGTCTAAACCTATTAGGGACGACAACGGGTATGTCGGAATTTTCCAAATTATGTAAACTTAATACCTTGAAAAACGCCTTTTCTAACCTTTTTTAGCTCAAAGCTGCACATTCTTTATAAGTCGTTCAATTCGTCAATGCCCTTGTTTTGCTCTTTCAATTACTTATCTTTATACGACAATTCGTTTTATAATTTATGAACATAGTTACCCGTACCTTTTGCACATTTGCCTGTACAACGTCTTTGTTTTGTCAACTACAAGCCCAAGAATCAGCACTTGAATCAGAAATCAAACAATATATCGCTACAAAGAAAGCGACAGTTGGTGTATCCATTATTAATCCTGAATGTCAAGACACATTTTACATCCATGGGAACAAACATTTTCCCATGCAAAGTGTTTTTAAGTTTCACATTGCGACCGCAATGTTAGCTCGGGTGGATCAAGGTGTCTTTTCGTTAAATCAGATCATTCCCATACGGAATGAGGATCTAACGCCGGATATTTGGAGTCCGTTGCGGGAAAAATATCCCAGTGGTGTTAAGTTGCCTTTATCTGAAATTATTATCTATATGCTTTCACAAAGCGATAATGTAGCATGTGATGTTCTATTAAAATTGCTAGGCGGACCGGCGGAGGTAGAACGTTATATAAAAAGTAAAGGTATATCAAACATTGGGATCGCAATCAACGAAGAAACCATGCAGAACAATTGGGATCTCCAATTTCAGAATTGGACGACGCCCAAAGCCTGCACCAAAGCTCTAGAAACCTTCTTCTATAATCGCCATCAAGAACTTTCCGAAACGAGTCATGCATTTTTATGGGATGTTATGAAAAAAACAGAAACGGGCGCAAATAGATTAAAAAGGGGGGTGCCTCCTGGAACTATCGTAGCACACAAAACGGGATTTTCTGGAACGAGGAACGGCGTTACCGAAGCGGTTCACGATGTAGGTGTTCTTTTTTTACCTAGCAGCACACCTATTTTCATTACCGTCTTCGTATCACATTCTTTAGAGGATATTGCCACGAATGAAGCTATAATCGCAAAAGTGGCTCAACTTACATATGCTTATTATACAAAATAATTCTTACTGATAACTGTTCAAAAAAAATCCCGAAGCGGGGAGCTCCAGGATTTTACCAAACCAATTATTAACCTAAATTATGAAATTATACGTAAATAACGACTTCCTGTAAGCAGTAGTATATTTTTATTGATTTCTTAACTATTTTTAACATTTACGTCTGTTGTTGTCAAAACTTATAACCGACCGATAAACTAACTACCCGATTGCGACTATCCAGATCTTTGCTGCTTTTATTCAAGCCATGATTATACCGCAAGTCCAACGTGTAGTTTTTGAAGTCTAATCCGAGGTTGATCATTGCATCGTATGTAAACGATTTAAAATCCGAACCTGAGGTTACCCTTTCCTTCTTGAGCTGATAATTGAACTGAGGGCCTAATGCCCCGCGTAATTTTATATCATCCCGCTCATAAAAAGCACACCCCACCTGTATAGGCAAATTCAGCTGATAGAACGAAGGTGTGTAATCTTTTTGTGAAAATTGGTAAGAAGATTTATAAATTGACAGGTTTAGTTCTGGCTGAATATAAAATCTTCCGGAAGTACGTGCAAAGATCCCAGCCTGTACACCAAACTGCGCGTTGTCGTCAGTCACCTTGCTCCCATAGGAGGGCAGGCTATATAAACCTCCCAGTTTGGCTCCAAAATCTATTTCTTGAGCTTGGGCGGTATCCGGTGAACTGAAGCAAACGATCAAAGCGATTGCACCTAACTGCATTACTGTTTTCATGTTTTTTGTGTTTTTCATCTATTTAATTCTGATATATATTTATGATAAGACAAACTCAAGAGGCTGTACCCTTATTTTTATTTCCAACGTCGGTGTGTCCATAACCACCAACTCGGATCTTTTTGTATGCTTTCCTCCAACATGTGCGCGAATGTCTCGGTAACATATCCGTTTGCGGTTTTGCCAGCATATTCGCAGATCGGCTTAATATCGAGCGTCCATACGTTCTTCCCGGTACGTTGTAATTCAACGTATCCTACATAGGCATTGAGGCGTTTTGCTAGTTGTTCGGCTCCGACGAACATACGTGTTGCCTGATGAAGAAAGTGCACAGTTAAACCTCGATTGTGTCCCGGAAATTGATCGGCTATGAAAAATGTAATCGATGCACGTTGTTTTTCTTTCATTAAAATGCGTAATGCCTGACCTGCCGGTAGCAGACGTACACCATATTGCGATCTTTTTCGATATAGAAAACGATTTAATATTTTGTTTTTTAATGGTTTATATAATGCCTGAACAGGTATACTAGTGTGCTGTGGCAACTTGCTTAGTATTTCCCAATTGCCATAATGCCCTAAAAGCAAAACAATGGGTTGTTCTTTTTGGACCGTTCCCTGTAAAACATCACTCGTCGTCTCGGATATCCGTAACTTAACAAATCTCGGAAACATTCCTTCCCAAAGGATACGTCCGAAATTCGTATAAAATCGACGGCTTTGCTCTGAAATCTCTTGATAGGAAAAACTAGGAAACGCTCGGGAAAGATTTTGTATACAAACACTTAACCTATATTTGTATACTTGTCCGATAAAATAACCTAACATATGGATGGGATTTATATGAAAAAATCAGTGTTTCGTGTTTAGTCAGCAGATTCATGTAGGTAGATCACCCATAGTCCTAAAAGTGCAGATAAGAGTGAGACTAAGGAGATGATTATGACGCACAGGGATAAAATAATAGTCATGTTGTGTTCTTTTTTATAGATGACAACCGAGGTCCTTCTTACCCTCATTTTTTATGAAAAAAAATGAACAGAAAAAAATAAGGGTAGAGCTAAGTAAAGTTGTCTTATCTATATAGCCAAATGAGACTGGCTATCGGTTTATTTTTGTAATCATAATATGATACACACAAAGGAAAAAAAATTTGAGGCGGTTTTTCGAGAGCACTTCAAAGAACTTCATGGATATGCCTATCGCATGATAGGAAATTCCGATGCCGCTGAAGAAATTGTTCAGCACGTATTTTTGAAATTATGGGAGCGAGATTGGGAAAAAACTCTCCAAAGTTCATGGAAAGCATATCTTTATCGATCCGTTCATAACCAAACCTTAAATACGTTAAAAAGATATAAACTGCAACAACGCTATGAGGCTTATCAAACGGTACATGCAGAAAACCTACAAGATCTCCCTTTCGGCGAGCAGGAACTGAAAAAGGAACTGCACGCAGCATTAGCCAAGTTGCCCGAAAAAAGTAGGATCGTGTTTGAGATGAGCCGCTTTCAAGAACTAAGGTATAAGGAGATAGCTGATACGTTGAATCTATCCGTAAAAACGGTAGAAGGGCATATGACGAAAGCATTAAGGCATCTTCGCGTGCATTTAATTGATTATTTAACAGTTTTGGTTTTACTGTTTACGTACAAATTATGAAAAGAGATTGGATTATAAGATATGTACAGGGCGAATTGAGTCCCGAGGAAAGCGCCCAAGTAGAGCGTTGGATTCAGCAAAAAACTGAATACAAGAAAAAATATTTGGAAATGAAGAAATTATGGGAAATGAGTTCCGTGCTGAAAGAGACTCCGGACGTCGATGTGGATCGGGCTTGGGAAACTTTTGTAGACAAACGTGAAGAACGTCTGAAAAAAAAAATGGGGCCGGTTCGGTCGCTGCGTCAAAAGAAAATCCTTTGGATAAATGCAGCTGTTAGTGCAGGTATTCTGGGGCTGTTGTCCATCTGGTTTTTCAAGTTTGATGCAAGTAAAAACGTGTTTCTGAAAACGGGTGAACAAACTCAACAGGCGCAGCTTCCAGATGGTAGCTCCGTCGCACTGAACCGTCATACGCACTTAAAATATAGAAAGGGTGTATTTGACGAAAACAGGAGGGTACTCCTACAACAAGGAGAAGCTTTTTTTAATGTAAAAAGAGATGAGAGTCGACCGTTTATTATTAAAAGTGGAAACACGCAAATTACCGTTCTGGGAACAAGTTTTCACGTACGGCGAGCAGAAAGCCTCACGGAGGTGATTGTGGCAAGTGGAGCTGTACGTGTGTCATATGCCGACAAACAATTGATTTTAAAGCCACACCAAATGGTAACAATCTCTGATACTAGCAAACATATCGTAGCTATCGATACAGTTCGCGATCAACTTTATCGGTACTATATCCATCAGGAGTTCATTTTCGACCATACACCACTTGTTCGGGTTTTTGCAACCCTAGGCAAGGCTTACGATGTGAAATTTAAGATAGATAACCCGGAAACGGCGAAGCTGCCACTAACAGCGACCTTTGAGCAACAGTCTCTTTCTGATATGCTAAAAGTTATTGTTCGCACATTCGACTTATCTGTGGAGAAGCGCGGCAACACATATCACATTAAATAGTTATTATGTCAAAATATAGAATTATCCGGAATCTTAAAATTATAATATATATTATCCGCAAGGCTAAATTGTTCGGTGCGTTTCTTTTTTTCTTAACCGTACATTGGCAATCTGTTGCGCAGGGAAAACTCGCAACGCATGTTAATATGCCACGCTTTGAACAGACAAGCCTACGCGAGGTATTTGCCACGTTAAACGAAAAATATGCTATTGAATTTTCGTACCATAGTCATCTTATACAGTTGGACAGCTCCGTTTCAGTTCGCTCTTATAAAGGACTTTGCATAGATTATCTAGAACGTATATTGGGTGGTCAGTATGCATTCAAGGAGACTGCGACACATATTATCATTACCTACGCTCCACAACGCATGGATGTCGTAGTCGATATGAATACAGATGACCGAAACAGAGCTGTCGTTTCGGGATATATCCGAGACTTACGAACGGATGAAGCTATAGCCAATGCAAGTATATACGACAAATTTACATATGATGCTTCAACCTTGTCTAACCAGGAGGGGTACTTTCAGTTGGATATCAAGAAGCCCGAACACGTTGTCGCGATTTCATTGAGCAAAGCAAACTACAAGGATACCTCGCTAATGCTTCTCCTTCCAATAGACGCGTTAAAACTTAGCAATAAAAAAATGAAAATGGGGTTCTATAGGGAACACGATTTGGAGAAAAACGTGTTTAACAATTTTTTTGGACGTCTTTTTACAAATTCGTCACAACGTGTACACAGCATGAATCTTGGAGGATTCTTTGCGTATAGTCCATTTCAAATGTCGCTGACGCCAGGGTTAAGTACCCATGGATTCTTCGAGTCTCAGGTCGTGAACAATTTCTCATTGAACGTCATAGGTGGATCAACTGCTGGTGTGCATGGCACAGAGCTTGCTGGTGCATTCAACGTCAACCAATATGATGTGCATGGTGCTCAATTTTCGGGCGTATTCAATGTAGTTGGCGGTCATGTACGAGGTCTCCAAATGGCTGGCGGAGCCAATGTTATACTGCATAATTTTTACGGTACACAAATCGCTGGTATATGGAACAATACAGACACATTGAAGAGGGGAATACAATTGGCCGGAGGCGTGAATCTAGCCGATGGTTCGCATGGCATGCAAACTGCTGGAATAGCCAATATTTCTCGTGGAATTGCGGGTAGCCAAATAGCTGGTGGGATTAATATTGCAGACAAAGTAAGCGGCATACAGTTGGCAGGTCTGCTTAATGTGGCAGATAGTAGTGATTATCCAATAGCCGTCTTTAATTTCATCCGAAATGGAAAAAAAGAAGTTTCTATTCAGCTGGATGAGAGTCGTTTGTTAAGTGCCCATTTTCGATCTGGTGGACGCGTTCTATATAGTATGTTGGGATTGGGGCGTTATATTGAACATCCAGATATGGGGTATGCTGTTGAATTTGGATTAGGGGCGCGATTGTTAGAGAAGCGTCGATTTGCTTTAGCAACGGAACTTGTTCAACGTTCCAATTTTAATGACAAATTTCGGCATCAAGAAGCGCAACGATACGCCTTACGTGTTATTCCAAGCGTTCGATTGACAAATCATTGGCAGATATATTTTGCACCCAGCTTCAACTATTCAGAAGCGACAAGTGATCTCCAAATTGGTAGACAATGGAACGTGTGGGGAGATAAACGTAATAAGAATACCTTGCATTTCGGAGGTGCCGTCGGATTATCGTTTGTTTTCTAAATGATGTAATAATTATACCGTGAAAGCCCGATATATCTATACCGGGCTTTCCTATATATTGAGCTTATTCATTACACTCTACAGATTGAGCTACATGATAATAAATAAACTCTTGTTCATATATAACGCACATTGCTTGGATTTGTTTTCAACTTTACAAAAGAAATCCCAATGCTGGGAACATCGGGATTGATCAAACAATTACTTAATTTATTATGAAATGTTTATCAGTATATCTTTAACGGTATAAAAACGTTCTTTAGTATACCGTTCCGCTGGGGAAACAATTAGAAAAAAAAGGAAAGTCCGAGATTTACATCTTGGACTTTCACTTTTAGTAAGTTTATTTGTTATACCCTATACATTCAGCATACAGCTAACAAACAGACTTTTTGTATGGAAATAACGATTTCGTATCCAGAAAGTTTTAAGAAACGGAAAATTTTACCATATACTATTCCACTTTTAGTTGCAGCCACCGTCTAAGAGGGATATCGATATACCTCATAATTAGATAAGCAAGCAATACTAACAGCAGCACGCTACAGCCCACAACCCAAGGAAGGTGTGCGGCATGGAAATACTCCGAGCGCAGATATCCAGCAAATATCCATAATGTCCAATAATGAGTCATGTATAACGGATAGGAAACATCGCCTAAAAACGTGCATATCCGTTCGACAGGATAATTTGTACTGGCGCCTGCGCCAAGTGATATAAGGAACGGAAAATAAAATAGAACTATACCCGATTCAGCGAGCCAATTGTACTTAAAAAAAGGCGAGAACAAGGCCAATAGTAATAATACTGCAGGAAGTATAAATCCCCCTCGGTTTTTAATAATGATTTTTTTTCGCCATACAAACAATCCGGCACAAAACGAGTAAGCTAAACGGATGCCCCCAACTTCCCAATTGTCGCGTGACCAACCTCCAGCAAGATTTCCGTCTCGATAGGCGACATAGACTAATAACAATGCGGCGGGTACGAGTACAACTACGAGCACGTGTTTGCGGATACGTGACAACATGAACACGTAACTTAGATTGGCCACATATTCCCAAAAAAGCGACCATGCCGGTGCGTTGAATCCGAAAAGATTGTAAGATTTGCTGGCCAGAGCAGGATACGGAATAAGAAGGATAGAATAGACAAAAAGTTTAAAAGTGTCTACAATTCCGGTTGGTTCTTCCATATAGAAAGGATCCAAAAGATAGCCGAAAAGCCCCAATGTCGATCCGATGAACACTAGGGGATGTAAACGAATAAGCCGTCGGATTATAAAACGACTCGTCCCTATCGTTTTTATTTTATCGTCATACGCATAGGCCATTACGAAGCCGGAAAGGCAGAAAAAAAAGTCTACTGCAAGAAATCCGTGTCCGGCGAAATTGTCCTTGAAATCCGTGATAATCCATTCCATAAAGTGGAAAATCACCACTGCGATAGCGGCAACTCCACGCAATCCATCTAAAACGGCAAAATGTTGTTTTTGCATGCTGAACAAAGCGGCTTAAAATATTATCTTCGCTTAGCTATAGCGCAGCTATAGCTAAGCGAAGATAATATTTTAAATATAGCTTACGCAAATCAAACTAGATAAACTAGCGGACACTATAGCTCAAATGATATATTCATCTTCGTAAAACCAAGTCCTTGCAACAACGGCCGGAAGACGTGCAGTGCGTTCGTTTTGGTTTCCTGTAAAATGTCGGACTTCATAACTTCCTTGGTAACCTCTAGTTCAGCACCTTTGAAAGCTTCGTCTACTAAGGCTGCCTCTCTAAAAAACGCCATTTTAGTATCGTAAACTTTTGAAGCTTTATGATCAATTTTCACGTAACATATTTCAGGCTTGGGCAGTTGGATAGAAACTGAATCACCAACAACCTGTATATGATCAGGATTTAGCTTAGTTAAATCTACACACCCGACCGCATCGGCTTTCACAATAAGAAGCACGCTTGCGTCAGGTAAAAAGGTACTGATATTCTTATGCTCGATTACATCGCTGAATCTATATTTAACCAACTCTAGTTTACCCATGGCCTCGACGCGTTCAATTAATACCTGATGCTTCGCATCTACTGTTGGCTTGTTACTGTATTTTACAACAAGCATCCAAGTAAGAAGAGTGATAAATGTCAAAACGAGTACAATTTTCAAGAATTTTATCATATATGAACCTTGTCAAAAGGCATTCCAATAGACGGAAATATTTGTAATTATTTTGCTATAAATCAGCAGTTTTATCTGTTGATTTCCTGCATAGAGCATACATTGATGCATTTTTTCTCAACTACTTTGCCCATGTGGCAGATCCAGCCAGGAGTCCGCATTTTCCAATGAGCGCGCTTAAAAACGAACATCCCGAAGCGGGGAGCTTCAGGATGTTACTACTAACCAATTATTAACCTAAATTATGAATTACCTTTATAACGGAAAGTTTTGCTAAATCGTATCAAGCAACGTTGTATTGCTTGTTAACCTGACATTAAATTGACAATGAGCCTGAAAATCTAAATATGAGCTTGCTTCCATAGGACAAGAAGCAACGTAAAAAACCGAAAGACGCGATCACGCAATAACCTATGGAAACTTGGGCTTGTTATACGGGATGGACGGCAGATACGACGCCATAGCTGAAAAAGATGTTGCAGCTATCCCTGCTGCGTTGGGAAAGCGTCCGTTAAAGTATGGAAAAAAGCAATTCGCCCCTGATTTTCTTCCATCATTTTATGGAAGAAGAGTGGTAGTTCTTCCATTTGCTGATAAGTACGGGGCAATATCTTTTCCCCGTATTAACTGAAAGATAGGAATTCTTGTAGCAGCTCGTTGCATTGTCGAATAAATGCCTCATTGAAAATACAAAAGCAGCTTTTTTGAGAGCCGGACTGTGATATTTCCAACCCGTTACTACCTTTACACGCAGAGCGTTCAAATATTAATATGAGGCTTGTCGAATGCCTGCGCCTGCTCAGTGTGATAGCCAATCCGTTTATAAAATGCCTCAATATTTCCGACCTGTTCCATGTGGCAAAATTATAGAATTCAAACACTAAAATTTTGCAAAATAGGATTTTTCGACAAAGACTGGACCGACACGTTAATTATTTTTTTAAGCTAACTCCTTGAAGTTGATCGGTAACAGCTTTGATGACGGTATCTTTTAAAGTAGTCGTGTCTAAATTTCCAGCGGTATAAAATTGGTCGATCTCTTCTTCGCAACGGAAGGCTATTTCCAAACGAAGTGTGATAGTCGGCCGTTCGTTGTCATGGGATACAGTTGCATCTTGGACGTTTAGTTTTAGTATGTTCATATTGCTTGTTTTAAAAACAGAACGTTTAATTGGACAATTCGTTCATGACGCTTCACATAAACGGAACATGATTACGACGGGAACCTACTAGAAAGTCCTAAGGCGGGGAACCCTAAGACTTTTCAAACTAACCAATATAAACTAACTTATGAAGTATTTTGCTAAGCTTTCTTTTATAACGACGGAAAGTTCGAATAAATACATCAGATTATCGACTTTAACAAGTTTTAACAGGAGGATCTGCATGTCGTATTGCTGCATTTTACTAATCTAAAGGTACACCGGCTACACGGCCGTGCATCCAAACTTTTCTACTTGCTTTTTTGTCCATTGAAATAAAAGTTGGAATTGTCTCAGATGGAATGAAGAAATACATGTATCTGCCTAGCAAGGATATCAAGTAAGTGGTAGCACACTATTTATTTTTCAAATTGTGCGAATGCTTGTGCTTCGCCTATTACTTTTGTGCTTATTTTTTACTCCATGAGTACGATACAAATTAATCCTGTTTATGAGCAAATCATTGACGGCTTATTGACACAAAATTTCTCTGTGGTCGACAATTTTTTCACACCGGAAGAAGCAAAGGTATTACGAGAGCAGGTTCAAAAAAAGCATGAAGAACATACGTTTAAATCTGCCGCTATCGGCCAGCAACAGGAGGAGCAGGTGGTCAAAAAAATCCGTAGCGACTCTATCCTGTGGATAGATCAGGCCCTTCAGGATGATGTGGAGCGTGTGTTTTTTGATAAGATTAACGATTTTATTGCTTATCTCAATCGAACATGCTATCTAGGAATCGAGGATTCCGAATTCCATTACGCGGTGTATAAGCCCGGGACATTTTACAAGCGACATCTAGATGTTTTTCGAAATGATCAGCGGCGGACCCTTTCGGTGGTTTTCTATCTCAACGACGAAGTTTGGTCATCCACATATGGCGGGCAGTTGACGCTTTATCTCCCACGGGAGGGCGGTCAAGAAACAGAAGTTGAAATACCTCCGATTTTGGGCCGGTTAGCTATTTTTGATAGCCGCCTGATTGAGCACGAGGTAAAAGAAGTTAACCGTACGCGATACAGTATTACTGGTTGGCTAAAAAACCGAGGCGAATCTATCCTCTTTTAAGATGTATTACTAAAAAAGTCCTTGGGCATTGACCGAGGACTTTTTCCATTGTTTTTTGCTTTTAACGGCCGCCCGGTGGACAGTTCTCCTGTAGAAATTTCGTATACGTTTTCTGAAGATGTTCCGTTGTGCCCTCGCCTTCACTGATCGAATGACTTCGGTTTGGATAGGACATGAGTTGAAAGGCGATTCGATGTCGTATTAATTCATTGATATAGATTTCGGCATTTTGGTAATGCACATTATCATCGCCTGTGCCATGTATCAATAGTAAATTACCAGTAATGTATTTGGCGTAAGTAATTGCGGAACCGTTGATGAAGTCTTCTTCATTTTCTTGTGGAAGTCCCATATAGCGTTCTTGATAGATATTGTCGTAAAGTAATTGGTTAGTGACAGGCGCGATAGAAATTCCGGTCTGATAGATGTTCGGATATTGTCCGAGCAAATTCAACGTGGAAGCACCTCCGCCTGACCAACCCCAAACAGCAACACGTGTTGTATCTATGAATCCAAATTTAAAGACTTCTTTGGCTCCCATGGCTTGGTCACGGATATTCAATCGACCGATATTGCGATAAATGGATTTGCGCCACATTCGCCCTTTTGGAGCTGGTGTGCCTCGGTTTTCTAACGACACATAAACATAACCGTCTGCAGCCATGTCTCCAACATACAAGAAATTTTTTCCGGTATAAAAATTATCCGTAACAGTTTGTGAGGCAGGTTCTCCATACACGTAAAAGACAACAGGATATTTTTTGCTTGGATCAAAATTTTTAGGTTTAACCATCCAACCATCCAGCGTAATTCCGTCTACGGTAGTAACCTGAAAGAACTCGGTTTTAGCATCGGAGGGATCTGCGTTTTTTTGCCTGGCGAACGGAACGAGTTCTTCATGATTTGGAAGGGATACGATCGCATCATCGTATTGAGCGATGGTGCTGTTATGTTTAAATATAGCTACTCTACCATTCGGTGAGATGTCGTAGGTGTTCGTGCCGGCAAATGATGCCGGGGTAACGCGAGTGGATCGACCTCCTTTTAAGTCAATTTTGTAAAGATATTTCTGTGTAGCATTGGATGGCGATGCATAAAAATAAACGTTGTTTCGTTGTGTGTCAAATAATGCGAGGCTAATTATGTCGAACGTATCTTTGCTGATTAGTCGCTCTTTACCCGTCAAATCAATGGCATAAAGCTGGCGCCATCCGCCTTTTTCCGATAGCCAAAGAAATTCTTTTCCGTTGTCCACCCAATCCCAGCCACTCGGATCATTGTTATTCCAACGCGATTTAATATCAATCCAAGCGACGTCTCGTTCCTCGTGTATGATTGAGCCCATCCCATTCGCGGCATTGGCAATCCAAATCAAGCTTTCATTCTGTTTCCGGTTTAATCGTTGTAAAATAACGCCTTTGCCATCCAAAAGCCACTCCATTCGTGGAATATAATGCTGGCTTTCGTCACCATCCAATTTTACTTTAATCGTATTTTTAGATCCGACATCTACGATCCATACACTTGTGGCAGACGGAGGCAAGCCAACTTTGGGATATTCTACCGGTACCGTAAACGAATATAAACTGTCCGTATTATTAATCATCAGAAAATTGCGCGTACTGCTGACATCTTGTTTCCAGAATGCAATCTTCGTACCATCAGGTGACCATCGGAAGCCATCTTTGGTTCCAAATTCCTCTTCATAAGCCCAGTCAAAAGTACCGTTAATGATTTTGTTGCCACCATCCGACGTAAGTAGCGTAATTTGATGCGTGCTTAAGTCTTCGACATAGAGGTTATGCTTGCAAACATAAGCTACCTGTTGCCCATTGGGCGAGAACTTTGCAAACATAAGCGACGAAGTAGGCAAACCTTCACCAAGTTGTGTCAACTTTCGCGTTGCTTTATTAAACAGCCAGTAGTCGCCCCTTGTGTTTTCTCGCCAAACTCGCTTCGTGTTCGTAAACAGCAGGAGGCTACCGTTTGTCGGTGAAACTTGGAAGCTTTGTACATCAAGCGGTGTATTTGTGCCTGTTGGAACAAGATCGGCTTTGTTAAGAAAAGGTCTGCTTTCACCTGGACGCAGTACATTGGTCACTGTAATTTCTTTATTTGAAAAATTATAATATCCGTTTCCATCACTTGTCCATTGTCGTTGAGCCAAGACTGCAAAACTCGAGACAACAAGCGCTACGGAAAGGGTTATTTCTTTGGCTAAATGATTTATTTTATACATAGTTTGCTCTATAATTTTCAATCTCATCCGCTGTTTTAATTAATTCCGGTCCAAGCAGACGATAGCTATCTTGAGTAATCAAAAAGTCATCTTCGATACGTATGCCCCCGAAGTCACGATATGTTTCAAGTTTACTATAATTGATAAAATCAGATAGTTTATTTTCGGCTCTCCATTGATCAATAAGCTCGGGAATGATGTAGATACCGGGTTCTACGGTAACTACGAAACCTGGTTCGAGCGCTTTTCCAAGACGCAGAGATTTTAAACCAAACGTCCGCGTATCTTTCGGCGCTGAAGCGGTATAACCAATATATTGCTCGCCAAGATCTTCCATGTCATGTACATCGAGTCCTATCAAGTGACCAAGCCCACACTGAAAAAACATGGTATGTGCATGCTGTTTTACAGCTTCTTTGGCGTTACCTTTCATCAGTCCTATAGCAATTAAGCCTTCTACTAATGATTCACAGGCATGCAAGTGAATTTCTTTAAACGAAACCCCTGGCTGTAAACGGGATTTTGCAGATTGGAAGGCGTAATATACGATGTCGTAGAGCTCTCGTTGTTTCGATGTAAAACGCTTCCCGACGGGAAAGGTCCGTGTTAAATCACCCGCATATCCACGATATGTCTCAGCGCCGGAGTCATTCAATAAGAGATCTCCCTCCTTGAGTAGATGTTGCTGATACGAATTATGTAAGATCTCTCCGTGAATGGTTAAAATCGGGGGATAAGCAAGTGAACACCCCTGATCCGCAGCAAAATGTCGAATGGCACTAGCTATCTCACGTTCACGCATGCCTGGCTTCGCAAGCCGCATTGCGAGCAAATGCATCTCGGCGGACACTCGAACAGCTTCCTCAATTTCTGACACTTCTTGAGTCTCTTTGATAGAACGCTGCGCAACCACCGCTTCAATGAATATAATGGACGGGTGGAATGATGTAAGAGGCCGGTTTAGCAGGTGATGCAAAAGGATTTTATTGCTCGGCTGATAAGGAGGCAGATAATGCACTTCTCTATTCGTAGCGAGGGCCTCTTGCACATACGCAAAAAGACTGTTGTACGGTCTGGATTCGGTAACGTTGGTTTCCAGACATCTTTCGTGAAGTGTTTGCTGCTGACCCATCCACACAATTTGGTCCATCGTCATTTCATCTCCAAAAACGATAGTTTGACCTTCATCTATATCTATGACAGCGGCAAGAGATGGGGCGTTGATACCGAAATAGTAGAGAAAGGTACTATCTTGACGAAATGGATAGGTATTGTGCTCAAAATTGATCGGATGTTCGATATTGCCAAGAAACAATAGGATACCATTTCCTATGCGATCACGAAGCACTTCTCTACGGTTTCTATACGTATCTGCTGAAAACATGTTTTTTTTAATTTAGTCCGTTTTGTAAATTACGGTAAAAATGAAAAAACTAAAAAAAGAATCGTTTGCATATTTTAGCCACTTATACTCATATTTTACAATTTAGAAAGCTTTACCGCCCGTCTCGACGTGCGTGAGGGTTCCTCAAAGAATCAAATATGGCCATTTTTTCTAGGTTATGCGTCACGAAGATACCGATTATTTGACAACAAATTATATATTGAGATAGGTCAATACACGTCTTATTTTTTAACTTTGTGAGAAGAGAAAGGGAATTAGATGTATATAATTTTTGATACCGAAACAACCGGTTTGCCTAAACGCTGGGACGCGCCTATTACCGATACGGATAATTGGCCACGCTGTATTCAGATAGCCTGGCAGTTGCATGATGAGATGGGTAGATTGGTAGAGCATCAGGATTATCTGATCAGACCCGACGGATTTAATATACCGTACGACTCGGAAAAAATACATGGAATATCTACGGAGCTTGCGGAACAAGATGGTGTTCCACTATCTGATGTTTTGATCAAGTTTAACGAAGCCTTAAGCAAGTCAAAGTTTGTCGTTGGACAAAATATTGGTTTTGATATCAATATTATGGGTGCCGAATTTTACCGTTATGGTGTTGATTCGCCTATGTCGGCGCTGCCTGTGTTAGATACCTGTACCGAAGTAACTGCCGAATTATTGCAATTGCCTGGAGGGCGAGGTGGACGTTATAAATTACCAAACCTGACTGAACTTCATGCATTTTTGTTTGGAGTTCCATTTGCTGAGGCCCACAATGCAACGGCCGATGTGGAAGCGACTACGCGTTGTTTCTTCGAGCTCGTTCGCCGGGAGGTGTTTACTCCTACTGAACTGTTGGTGGATACTGGGTATTTCATCGAATTCAGGCAACAAAATCCGACCCCCATACAACCGTTGGGGCTGCGACATATCAATCTAAAAGCTGCTTCGGACGCCATTCGTAAACAAAATAAAGGGGCGGCGACGACAACGGAAATCGACGAAGAAGTTAGAAAAGCTTTCGATGAAGCTGAATTTGCACATCTACATAATCACTCACAATTTTCGGTCCTGCAATCCACAATTTCTATACCTGCATTGGTGGAGGCAGCTGGTAAGGCGAATATGGCGGCAGTTGCGCTTACAGACCACGGGAATATGATGGGAGCTTTTCATTTTGTAAATAAAGCGCTGGGTTTTAATAAAGAAATAGAAGCAAAAAATGCGGAAGCCGCAGAAAGAGGGGATTCACCCAACGGACGTATCATTAAACCGATCGTGGGCGGTGAATTCTATGTTTGTGAAGATCACAAGGACAAAACTCGAAAAGATAACGGTTACCAAATCGTTTTTTTAGCAAAAAACAAAAATGGATACCACAATCTAGCCAAGATGGCTTCAGTGGCCTATACTGATGGATTTTATTACGTACCTCGGATCGATCGCTCCGTTGTTGAGCGGTATAAAGAAGACTTAATTGTTTTGTCGGGCAACTTGCATGGGGAAGTGCCCAGCAAAGTATTGAATATTGGTGAAGCGCAGGCTGAGGATGCATTGATTTGGTGGAAAGAACAGTTTGCGGACGATTTTTATATCGAATTGATGCGTCATGGGCAGGAGGATGAAGATCGGGTTAACGAAACACTAATCCAGTTGGCGCATAAGCACGGTGTCAAGTTGATTGCGACTAACAACACCTATTACTTACGAAAGGAGGATGCGCATGCACATGATATCCTTTTGTGTGTAAAGGATGGTGAAAAGCTTTCTACACCAAAAGGACGGGGTAGGGGATTTCGATTTGGATTGCCGAACCAAGAATACTATTTCAAGTCGGCGGCAGAAATGAAGAAAGCATTTGCTGATATTCCTGAAGCGATCATTAACATTCAAGAGGTGCTCGACAAAATTGAAATATATTCATTGAATCGCGACGTTTTATTGCCTAAGTTCGAGATACCGGAAGAATTTCAACACGCTGAGGATCTGGTGGATGGAGGTAAACGAGGGGAAAATGCGTTCCTGAGACATTTAACCTATCGGGGCGCCGAACAACGCTATAGCGTTATCGACGAAGTAGTAACTGAGCGTTTGGATTTTGAACTCGCGACCATTGAAAAGACTGGATATCCTGGCTATTTTTTGATTGTACAGGACTTTATTGCAGCAGCTCGGTCGATGGGTGTGTCTGTAGGTCCCGGACGCGGGTCGGCTGCTGGATCTGCTGTAGCGTACTGTTTAGGTATAACGAATCTTGACCCTATAAAATACGATTTACTATTTGAACGATTCTTAAATCCGGATCGGGTTTCTATGCCCGATATCGATGTCGACTTCGACGACGAAGGCCGAGGGCGTGTTATGCAATACGTCATCGATAAGTATGGTGCTTCGCAGGTGGCTCAGATCATTACCTATGGTACGATGGCAGCGAAATCATCCATTAAGGATACCGCTCGTGTGCTTGATCTACCCTTACAGGACGCTAACGAAATAGCAAAGCTTATTCCTAATCTAAAGCTTAGCAAAATTTTTACGATGGACGACAAGGGACTTAAAGATGTCTTACGTTCAGAGGAAATCGAAGCTGTAAACCGTTTAAAATCCTTGGCAGACGGTGCGGGGTTGGAGGCTGAAACAATTAAGCAGGCTCGTGTATTGGAAGGTTCGATGCGAAATACCGGTGTACATGCCTGCGGAGTCATCATCACACCCGATGATATTACGAATTTCGTTCCCGTTTCGTTAGCAAAGGATTCCGATCTTTTCGTTACCCAATTTGATAACTCCGTTGTGGAAAGTGCAGGTTTACTCAAGATGGACTTTTTGGGGCTTAAGACCTTGACGTTGATTAAGGACACCGTCGTGAATGTCAAACTACGTCATGGTGTCGAGTTGGATCCCGACAAATTTCCTATCGATGATTTGTTGACCTACGAGCTCTTTCAACGGGGTGAAACAATCGGAGTTTTTCAGTACGAGTCGCCCGGTATGCAGAAATATATGAAGGAATTAAAACCTACAGTATTTGCAGATTTGATCGCCATGAATGCGTTGTACCGACCCGGACCAATGGAATATATACCATCATTTATTAAGCGTAAACATGGTATTGAACCAATTACGTACGATTTAGATGCCTGCGAAGAGTATTTACAAGAGACTTATGGGATCACCGTCTATCAGGAACAGGTCATGCTTCTTTCGCAAAAACTCGCGGGCTTTTCTAAGGGAGATGCCGACGTTTTGCGGAAGGCGATGGGTAAAAAGCAAAAGGCTGTTCTTGACAAAATGAAACCCAAGTTTGTTGACCAAGCGGCCGAAAAGGGACACAGCCCTAAAACTTTGGAAAAAATTTGGACAGATTGGGAAGCATTCGCTTCTTACGCCTTCAACAAGTCGCACTCCACATGTTATGCGTGGGTCGCGTATCAAACGGCCTATCTGAAAGCGCATTATCCAGCAGAATATATGGCGGCTGTGCTGTCTAACAATATGAACGACATCAAACAGGTTACATTTTTCATGGAAGAGTGTCGACGGATGGGACTTTCAGTATTGGGGCCGGATGTCAATGAATCTTATCATAAATTCACTGTCAACGACCAAGGCGCGATTCGTTTCGGGATGGGAGCAGTCAAAGGAGTAGGTGCAGGCGCCGTGGATACCATTGTCGAAACCAGAGAAAAAGGCGGTAAGTATAAATCTGTTTTTGATTTAGCCAAACGCATCGACTTACGTTCGGCAAATAAAAAGGCATTTGAAAGCCTCGCTTATGCAGGAGGATTTGACAGCTTCACGAATACACACAGGGCACAGTATTTTTATATGGACGGTGACAATTCAACGGGACTCGAAAAAGCGATACGATATGGGAATAGAGTTAAAGATAGCGAAAGCTCTGCTCAAGCCAGTCTATTTGGAGGATCCGCTGCGGCCGAATTGCCAGAACCTGTATTAGCACCGTGTTCAGCTTGGGGTTTAATCGAAAAATTGAAATATGAGAAAGACGTCATTGGCATTTATCTAACCAGTCATCCGCTTGATAACTACAAGTTCGAAATCAAACATTTCTGTTCGAACCGTGTCTCCGATTTACAGCTAATCAACAAAGTAAAAGCCAGTGAGGTAGAGGAAGAGGTTTTACTGGATTTTAACCGTATAAAGAATAAAGAGGTGGTTATCGGCGGAATTATTGCCATGGCCAACCATCGGATAGCGAAGTCGGGAAAACCGTTCGGTTCGTTCATAATCGAAGATTATAGCGATTCGTTTGAAATCATGGTTTTCGGGGAAGACTACGTGAAATTTAAAGGTTATCTACAGGAGGGATTTTTCGTGCAGATTCGTGGATTAGTGCAGGAACGTTTTAAACAAGTCGGAAACTGGGGGTTTGAATTGAAACATATACAGTTATTATCAGACCTCCGCGATAAGATGGCCAAATCATTCACAATACAGCTCCCTCTTCACCTACTTGATGACCAGTTGGTGCAGCAGGTACGCTCCTTAGTAGAATCAACCAAACAGGAGGGGGGGGAGTCAAATTGCCAATTAAAGTTTAAAATTTTAGATGTGCAGGATGAGTTAGCTATTGAAATGCCCGCGAAATCCACCAGAATCAATTTGACGAATGAATTTTTAGATGGGTTGGAAAAACTGGAGGGAGTAAATTATAGATTAAATTGATAAGCTATAAAAATTTATGAATAGCCGGTGACTATTATCTATGGTCAAATCTTTATCTTTGTTATTATTGTCAAGCAAAAATTAAAAAGGACATATTATGGCATTAGAAATTACAGATAGCAACTTTGAGGAACTGGTATTAAAAGCAGATAAACCCGTATTGATCGATTTTTGGGCAGAGTGGTGTGGACCCTGTCGCATGGTAGGACCGGTCGTTGATGAGATCGCCTCAGAATATGATGGACAGGCTGTTGTCGGAAAAGTCAACGTAGATCACAATCCTGAAATTTCGGTAAAGTACGGTATCCGAAATATTCCAGCATTGTTGTTTTTCAAGAACGGCGAGATCGTTGACAAACAAATCGGTGCTGTTCCAAAATCTGTTTTAGTTGAAAAACTTACTAAACAGTTCTAAAACAAAAAAGCTGACCGATTGGTCAGCTTTTTTGTTTAGAGTATCAATTTCGAAATATTTCCCTGACTACCGACAAGATAGATCTCCTTTTTTCGCTTTCCTACAGCGAAGCTATTGAAACTCTCTGCCGAAAGGTTTTTCCATGTATAGCCCCCATCATACGAAATGTCGGTTCCCGATGTACCGGTTGTGAGGATGACATGCTTGTCCAGATATTTAACGCAGGATTTAAAACCACTACCGGAATTATTCGGTTTAACCCACGTGAAGCCCCCATCTTGGGTCAACAGAATGGCCTGCTCTGAAATGCTATCGCGCTTATAATCTCCCCCTACAACAATGCCAATTTTGTCGGTGCGAAAGTCGACGGAAAAAATTCCTTGGCTAGCTGATCCTTGAATAATGGGACAGGGAAGTTTCTCCATTTTGAGTTTTTTTTCATTGCGTCGAAAGAGATGAGCGCTGACACCTCCTGTGCCCACCCATAGATCGTTTCTGAAATAACATAACGATGTCCCGCTCGCTGCAAAAGCAGCCTCACCTTCCTCTGCTAGGAGCAATATAAAGTCCGAAACATCGTTCCATGTTTTTCCTCGGTCTTTGCTGTGCAAGAGCTGAAAGCGGCCGTCGAAGGGATCCCCTATAACGAATCCTTCTGCGCCATTAAAATCGATTCCGTCTAAAAAAGCAGCTGGGCGGTCGTCGCGGTACACTTCGGTCCAAGAGATCCCACCATCGGATGTCCTCAAGATAACAGCAGGGCTGCCCGCACTAACTATGATGGCTTCTTTTTCAGAAAATACTTCTATGTCGCGAAAATCATAGTTTTGGTAGCCGTTAGGGTTTACCCATAGCCAGCTTTTACCGCCATCTACTGATTTACCTACTGTGCCTTTGGAACCGCTGACCCATACACACGAGGTTTTATACGTTTCGACCCCACGAAAGCTCACCGCATCTTTACGAGCTATCGGTAAAAAATGTTGCGCAAAGCTAAGAGAAGACACGGCGCAAAGCAATATCGATGTTATTGTTTTGAGATAGTCAGAAAACACGGTCATCTTTTATATAAAATTTAGCGATTGACATGTACTCCTTACAAATAGCGTAGAAAACATGGTATAAAGTTATTTTTGTTTAAGTACGATTTCACCGTCTTTTCCAGGAGAACCTGAATAGATCTGACCTTGCGGGACGCCGCGTAGCCCCGGCGCGGAAGTGGCAATGCGGGAATATATTTGATTGAGATCGCTGGTCGGATTGGTCGTCCTTCCTCCTGCAGATACATCTATGTATAGATAGTTCGGTCCCTTTTTGTCGGACGTTTGGGGAGTGATACCGCTGTATGCAAACCGAACATGTCCGCCGTCGCCATTCGGAAAGGTTTTTGTTCCATTCATTGCATCCTGCCCCCGGGCAACCACATACAATGAACCTAGTTTGACTAAATGCATCTCAATATCAAAGTTTGATGCATTGTTTTGTCTACCGATGCCGCTAATAAATGCGCGGTTTCCGATCTCGGCATAGTTAACGATCAATTTTACGTTCTTCTTACCAAAGAATTGCAATGACGATTTGTCTTTCATGATGAGCGTATCAATATAAATAACAGCAGAAGAATCTCTGTTATTGAAGTGCTTCTTCTCCTTTTTACGGAGCTCTAACTTTGGGATGTGCTGTTCCGTGGATTGTGCGATTCCGTGTCCTGAAATAAACAGGGAAACTATACCGATGATGATTTTTATTCTCATAACGTTTCGTATTATGTTGTAGTTAGTTAGAACAACAATTCTTTCAAAGGTTTAGTTTGCACGCTCGCTGCTATATGCTACAATGAGTTTCGCTGTTTTTTCTGAAGCTCCGGGCTCTCCGAGCTTTTCGGCTAAGATATCATAGTTTTCTAAGACACTACTTCGAAGTGCGGGATTATTAATAAGTTCGTCTAATTCATCGGCGATAGTGCGGGTATTGCAATCTTCTTGAATAAGCTCGCGAACGGACAGAAAGCCGTTTATCAAATTGACCAACGAGATGAATTTCACGTTCACCAACCACTTAGCAATCCATACAGTGATCGTATTTGCTTTGTAAACAACAACTTGTGGAACCTTCAATATCGCCGTTTCCAATGTAGCAGTGCCGCTTGTCACGACAGCAGCCTCTGCGTGTTGTAGCAAATCGTACGTCTGCTGAAAGACAACAGGGATAGGCAATTCACCTATAAATTGGCTGTAATATGCCTCGCTGAAGTCGGGAGCACCTGCGATAACAAATTGATGTGCTGGGAAAAGATAGTATAAATCGATCATTTCCGGCAGTAGTTTCTCGATCTCCATTTGACGGCTCCCCGGCAAAAGCGCAATTATCGGACGTTCATTTAATCCATTCCTTTCGGTAAAGTTTGGATTTGGCGTATGAGCTGCAATTGCATCTAACAAAGGATTGCCTACATAATCTACTCGGTAACTATATGTTTTGTAAAAATCCACTTCGAAAGGGAGAATACAAAACATGTGGTCTACCACCTTTTTTATTTTATGAACACGACTTCGATTCCATGCCCATATTTTTGGAGATATATAGTAGCAAGTATGAATTCCTATCTTTTTAGCGAATTCGGCGATTTTTAGATTGAGACCAGGGAAATCAATGAGGATAAGGATATCTGGTTTGATCTTTTGGATATCCGACTTTATAATTTTTAGATTTCTTCTGATTTTCCCTAGATTTTTCAAAACCTCAATAAAGCCCATATAGGCCATTACAGACGTATGAATCACAGGCTGTAAACCAGCTGCTTCTTTCATTTTATCACCGCCAACGATATGAAAGGTAGCTTGTCTATCTTCTCGCTTTAGTGCATGAATTAAATTCGCTCCATGCAGATCCCCGGACGTTTCTCCCGCTATCAAATAATATTTCATTCGTATTAAATTGTGTAGGTTAAAGATACACCATTCCATTATAAATGATGAAGAAATAGGGAGATATCCATAAAAAAGAAACGTAAAAAATCCTTCTAATATCAATCCTGATAAATGATTTTTGTGTTTTCACGGTTCTATGCTTCCCATTTTTGTCGTAATAACTCTTGCAATTCAGCTATTTCTTTTCGGTACATCGTTTTTTTTCGAGTGCCAAAAAACAACGTATTTTCAAGTGGCGTATCACCTTCCCATATTAGCTTAACTTGCCCCGCTGAAATCGCGTCACGACAAAGAAAATCTGGGACAATGGAAAAACCCGTGCCATTGCTTAAGCAGCGAATAATTGAACTTATATTAGGAACAATATAATTGGGACTAAAATCTGGATGCTCACCGAAATGTTTCAGCCAGAAATTTTTAAGGTGTTCCATATCCGCAGCCGTGCTGTACCACAATTGTTCTTTTAGGAATTCTATGGCCGACTTCTTTTTACCGGCTTGGATAAATCGAGCCAACGAGTCCGTATTCGTCTTACTCCCCGCAATTAGAACAATACGCTCTTTTGAAAATGGCACATAATCCAAACCTTGCTGGTTTCCCCTTTTTGGGGTGACAATCAAGTCGAGAAAGCCGCCATCTAAGTCGTGCTGCATTTGAGGGTATTCGCCAAACTTAATAATTAGGTTGAAGGGCAGCATGGTAATATGTTCTTCTAAAGTATACTGGAACGTTTCGAAGCACATCCCTACACTAAGTGTTGCACGTTCTGTTACAGATCGTTTATGGAAGTGTTGTTCTGCGGCTTCCATTTTTTTTAACGGCTCTAATACAGAATTATAAAGGATCTTTCCCTTTTCGGTCGGTACCATCTTTCGCGCCGATCGGTCGAAAAGTTTATAACCTGTAAATGTTTCCAATGAATTTAAATGCAAGCTAACACCGGGTTGCGAAATAAATAGGTCGTGAGCCGCGGCAGATAGCGTGCCGGTTTCGTAAATAGCTTTAAATGTTCTTAGCCATTCTAAATTCCACTTCATAACTATAATTATTATAATACAAATGTACAATTTAAATTATTTGTATTATAAAAAAGATGAACAGATCTTTGTGCCATTAACATAAAATCACAGGGATATGCATGTTTTTATTTTAAACGCCGGACAAGAATTTGCTCACTCAGGAGGAAAATTCAATGAAATGATAACGGACTGGACAATATCTATATTGAAAGAAAAAAATATAACATTTCGAATAACTAATATCAACAACCAATATGACCCATTGCAGGAGGTTGAACATTTCAAATGGGCAGATGTCGTTATTTATCATACACCTATATGGTGGTTCCAGGTGCCAAATAGGTTAAAGAAATATATCGATGAGGTATTTACGGCGGGGCATCAGAATGGCATGTACACAAGTGATGGACGTAGCCGGAGCAATCCGGCTGTTCATTACGGGACGGGGGGGTTAATGAGCGGCAAAAAATATATGGTTACAACAACATGGAACGCACCTGATACCGCTTTTACGTTGCCGGGAGAATTTTTTGATCAACGGTCGGTAGATGATGGTGTATTATTCGGTTTTCACAAGATGAATCAGTTTGTTGGTATGGAAAGAATGGATGGATTTCATTTTCATGATCTTGAAAAAAATGCAACGATGCAAAGGATTGATCGATATAAAAATTTGTATATGGATCACTTAAGTACCATTATAACGAAGCAAACACACCGAACACACACGTCTATTTAACTGCTATTATAAATGCAAGGCGAATATCGCCAAGAAATTAGGACCTTTTTATTGCATTACTGGACGAAACAACAAAGGGGGACGCATGTATACTATATGATCTACATGAAGATGAACATGATAACAATACGTTAATTTTTTTGTGAAATATGGATAAATAAACAGGGGATGGAGGTAGACAACAAAAGGAGCTATACAAAATTCGGGCGACTAAGTGTGGAAAAGCTACAGGAACCAGCGCATTTTTCTTATGAAGAATTTTACAGGAACACGGAATTAAAAAAGATCACCTTGTGATAGATAAGCGTGCGTGTATACAAACTCGATGCATTTGTTGGAAGTTAATCCGATAGGGTCGGATGGGGTTAACAGTTAAGCTTTCCCATCGGGGGTATAAAATATTTTCGGATTTTTTTTACTTTTACGGCGCTATGGAAAATAAAAAAAAGAAAGCAGCTATCGGATTCATATTCATCACGTTGCTAATTGATATTACCGGATGGGGAATAATCATTCCGGTGGTTCCAAAATTAATTGAAGAACTTATCCATAGCGATATTAGTGAAGCTGCCACATATGGTGGTTGGCTTGGATTTGCTTACGCGTTTACACAGTTCGTCTGCTCTCCTGTGGTGGGCAATCTGAGCGACAAATATGGAAGGCGACCTGTTATTCTGATTTCTTTATTTGGATTCGCAATCGATTATATTTTTCTGGCGCTTGCGCCAAATATTTGGTGGCTTTTTGTCGGAAGGGTAATAGCTGGTGTCACCGGAGCAAGCTTTACAACGGCTAGCGCGTATATCGCTGATATCTCAACGGATGAGGATCGGGCTAAAAACTTTGGACTCATTGGCGCAGCCTTTGGTCTGGGGTTTATTATTGGCCCTGTACTTGGAGGATTGCTCGGACATTATGGTTCCCGTGTTCCTTTCTATGCAGCAGCAGGATTATGTTTGCTTAACTTTCTGTACGGTTACTTTATTCTTCCCGAGAGTTTGGAAAAAGAAAAGAGGCGTACATTTGATTGGCGAAGGGCGAACCCCATCGGTTCATTCAAGTTTTTGGGAAAGCACCCCGAAATTTCTGGGCTTATTGTTGCATTGATTTTAATTTATATCGCTGGTCATGCCGTACAAAGCAACTGGAATTTTTTTACGATGTATGAATTTAACTGGACGGAACGAATGGTGGGTATTTCGTTGGGTGTCATCGGATTATTGATAGGATTGGTTCAGGGTGTGCTGATTCGGTGGACGACACCCAAACTGGGCGAACAAAAAAGCATCTATTACGGTTTGATTTTCTACGCGATTGGAATGCTATTGTTTTCTTTTGCGTCGCAAGGTTGGATGATGTTTTTGTTTCTAATCCCATATTGCTTGGGGGGGATATGTGGGCCGGCATTGCAATCGGTTATCACTAAGAATGTCCCGTCCAATGAACAAGGTGAACTGCAGGGAGCGCTGACGAGTCTGATGAGCGCTACCGCAATTGTCGGCCCTCCAATGATGACAAATTTGTTTTATTTTTTCACGCATGACAAAGCACCGTTTAAGTTCTCGGGGGCACCTTTCTTTCTCGCTTTCCTCTTGATGACAGTTAGCATCGTCATCGTGTATAGTGCTTTTCAACGGAAAAGGAAGGTATAGCCCGATTGCAAACCAAGTAATGCGGGCTGTCAGCGCAGCAGCGCTCAATCGGGTTTTGTAGCCGTTACCATAAAAAGCCCAGTAGGTCGTTCATCGGTCTTTAAAATACGCGATTGCGCTTGTTGATCGGATTCAATCGAACGAAAACCAGCACGTTCTAAGATTACCGCATCATATGCCGGACGTTTGTGTTTGCTTATATCGAGGCATGCTTTGATGATATTTGCTTCTTCCATGATTTCGGCAGGATAGCGTTCGTGCCCCTCTTGGGAGAATACAACACTTCCGAAATCACCGTCGAAATTTATAAATTTTCCTCCCGGTTTTAGAACCCGATAGACCTCTCTATAACAAGCTAGTAGGTCGGGAACTGTCCACGTCATCAAACGCGTAAACACGATGTCAAATGAGTCATCGGCAAATGTCAAGCGTTGTGCATCCATAACCCTATAGTCAACCGTAAGCTTTTGTTTCCGAGATACATTTCCGGCTTCAGAGATCATTGCTGGTGAAACATCAATTGCAGTTACCTCATAACCACATAAAGCCATGATGTTTGCAAAGTAACCGGAGGCAGTACCTAATTCTAATATTTTCCGCTCAGAGATTGCTGATGGCATCGGTAATGCTTGAAAAAATTCGAGCCAGTAAGTCGTTTCCGGTAGAAGCCAAGCGTCTTCTTTCTCTTCTCTCCAAATCTCACTTTGTTTGTCCCAATAAGAGGTAATTTGATTCATCATATTCTTAGTTACTAGATTATTGCATACCTACGTTAAATCTGTATTCTTTAATTCGTTGGCGAAGAAACAAAAAATAATGTCCTTAGTTTCCTCGATCAGGTAATAAGAGTTTGGGATTTCGATCCATTCACCATTCTGTTTTTGTAATCGAATATTGCTTACCCAATATCTAAAACTATTAAATGTATAGGTCTTGCCATCAATGTCGAAAGCCTTATCAAGCGCAAAATCCTCGTTGCCTAACACATTGTCAAATTCGATGGAAAGATTTCCACCTACTACTTCCACAAGTTCTGTGTCCTTAGAACAAGATGCCATCATTGTCAATAATGCGATAGAAAAAAAACTCTTTTTGATCATTTGTTTATTGTATTGTGTATAATTAATTTTATTTGGATGTACGATATAGATGTTCCACCTGCTCCCAGTTTACAATCTCCCACCATTTATCGACATAGTCGGCCCGCTTATTCTGATAGTTCAGATAATAAGCATGTTCCCACACATCGAGTCCCAAGATCGGAGTACCTTTGAATGACGACACATCCATTAAAGGATTGTCCTGATTGGGTGTCGAACCAATTTTTAATTGATTGCCGTCTTTTACCAGCCATGCCCATCCCGAGCCAAACTGGCCTAATGCGGCTTTAGAAAATTGTTCTTTAAACGAGTCGAAAGATCCAAAACTGCTTCTAATCGCTTGGTCAAGCTGTCCTGTTGGTACATTGTTGTCTGTTGGTTTACGGAGAATAGACCAGAACAGTTCGTGGTTAAATGCTCCTCCCGCATTATTGCGGAGCTTCGTAGAATAGTTGGATATACGGGAAAACAAATCCTTTACATGAGCTGCCGATACGTTTTCCGAAATAATGGCTTCGTTCGCACTGGTGATATATGTCCCGTAGTGACGCACATAGTGTATTTCCATAGTAGCCGTGTCGATGACAGGCTCCAGTTCATTATAGGAATAGTTCAGGCTTGCCTTCTCAAATTTGAATTTGCTAGTTACCTTCGATTCTAGCGTACTACCTGCAAATGTCTTATTGGTTAACAATAAACCGGTAGCCAGTGTTAAACTACCTCTAACAAAGTCTCTTCTATTTGTTGTTTTCATGATAAATGGATTTTAGTTTCTAATTCGTTCTTGCATCTTCCTGTCTTAAATATTCCAGTATAGACTTTGCTTCCTGTTCATTTAGGCCAACACTGACCATCGTACTTTCGAAGTCGTCTTTTATGGCAAGTGCATCCGGATCCTTATCAAACATTTCCTGTGTATTTAATAGCAGATTCAGTATCCATTCCGGTGTTCTTTTCTTCGTTACACCTTTCAAAGCTGGGCCAAGCTTGTTTTCGCTGTATTCATGACACATCGTACACTTCACGATGAAAAGTTTATTTCCTTCATCTGCAACAGTCTGGTCAAATTCAGGTTGTGTAAATGACGTTATAGGTCCGATCCCTTTGTTGCCTTCTTTAAGGTAATCGTGGACGACCATTTCTTTAGGTTGGTCTGCTTTAGTCTGCGGTGGAGCTGCTGAACTGTTTGTCTTCGGACTGTTGTTGCATGCAATAGCTGTAGCGAGAAGACCAACGGCTAATATTATATTTAATTTTTTCATATATCGATTTATTTTACTGGTGAAATCAAAAGGAGAATGATACATGGGTCATAAAACGATTTTCAGCCTTTATACGTCCATCTGCGAGCTTTTGGTTGATCGGAGTCTGAAAATTTCCGCCAATAGAGATTGCCCCGACATTGATCTCAACACCTGCAATTCCCATCGTGGAATGTCCACCAGACTGGCTAACGTCAAAGCGGTTATAAAGCACATCTTTTGGCTGTGTTTCATATAGCACACCTGCATTAGGAGAAATACGTACTTTGTTCTTTATATTGAACTTATAGTATCCCAGTGCATTAATCGTTAATTTGTTGGCATAACGATAATCATGCTTGTTTTCTGTATTGATCTTATACGTTGCATTAACGTTGAGCCCGGCATCCATCAAACGAATGTCGTAAGCTGCATTGATCATAAAGTCTGTACTCGCCGTTCCTAATTGGAAGTTATTCGGAGCACCCATCTCTGCACTGGACTGTTCGCTGGTATCATATTTACCGGTAGGCGCCTTGATTCCTGCCCCCACCCATAACGACTGCATCAGAAGTTTGTTCGTTCCTGTCGTACGGACATCATCCAGAAGTTTGTAATGCCCCATAACAACAATATCACCAAGCCCGTTCTTCTTTCCGGTTTCCAAGCTGTTGTTACCAATGGTCCGCTCATTAAAACTATACGGAATTATCGCCATTACCCTCCAACGTTCTCCGAAATTCCATGCGCCCCAAAGCTCCATCGTACGATAGGTTTCATTCGTTGAATTCGGTGTACGGATACCGTTAGGGCCAAGGTGAGTCTGTAGTCTATTCTGTTGGTATCGTAAACCGACAAAACGTTTGTTGAAGTTCGGTAAGATGCCCAAGTAGTAGCTTCCGACTCCACAGCCGCAGACATCACAGGCTACTGACATGGGTATGTTTGCAAAAAGTGCGACAACGGAAAAAATCGATAGTATTATTCTCTTTCTCATATTCTAATAGCTAATTGACTATAAAATCAGAGCCGAATGGTTCTGAAAGTAATTTGTTCGACAAAAAGGCAGGGTCTTCCAGTGTTTTCAGAAAGGCCATTAAATCTGTTTTTTCATCCTCGGTCATGGCAATGCCCAATGTGCCGTTAGATTGACGGAACAGTGGATCCAATGTCGGTGAATCTACCATATCATGGCGATAATGGTCGAGCATACGACTAACGGTCAGATAGCGTCCGTCGTGTGTATAAGGTGCGGTAAAGGAAAGGTTCCTTAAAGAGGGTACCTTGAATTTGTATTCGTCCTTTACGTTACCCGTTACGATAGCTCTTCCTTTGTCATTACTTCTATTGGGACGTATACCATTGTTACGATAACTAAGATCCGTGAACAAGGGTTCTTTGTGGCAGTTCGCACAGTTATTCTGGAAAAACAGATAACCCCGTTTTTCCGATTCTGAAAAAGAAGCACCTTTTTCCTTACGCGTCACTTTGTCGTATTTGGAATCACTACTGGTAGCCATGAGCATAAATTGCGACAAGGCCCTAAAAAACAACACATCTGTAATCTCCTCCGTACCGAAAGCTTTCTTGAACAGCGTAGGATATTCCGGACGTGCCCTTAATTTGAGCAGGATGTTGGGTACCGTCTCGTCCATCTCCACCTCACTATGGATAGCATTTACCCCTGACAAGTCGAGATCAAATACACCGCCATCCCAAAAGAACTCATTGTGCCAGGCCAAGTTCATAATCGGCATGGGATTACGTGTCCCGAGCCGGTCATCAATCCCGTGACTCACGTCATGACCGTGGTGTGTAAATCCAGCACCCTGTATATGACAGCTCCCACAGGCGATTGTATTGTTTCGCGAAAGCCTTGGTTCATAAAACAACTTTTTCCCTAACTCAAAACCATCCTTTGTCACCGGATTTCTGGAAAGGTCATAGGCAGGCTTCGGAAAATTGGAAGGCTGTACAAATCCAAAGAATATCTCTTCGTCCTCCAAAATGTCATTTCCTTTTTTGCAGGCCCATATCAGGGCAAGAATCGTGGTAATAACTATTATTTTCTTCATCTCTTCCTTGTTTTATTAATTCGAGGAAAGCTCCTCTTCACTTCGCACATAGTTCTCGGTATGGTCATGCGTAAACAGGGATTCAAAATTACCCGCGATATTCCCACTATCCTCTTTATTGAACATAACGTTAGGTTTATCCGCTATACTCAACTTATACGGGCCATTAAAGATCTGCATCAGGTCAACCATCAAATGGACATTGCTCCTTAAATCTGTTCTCACATGCGCCAGATGGTCCCCACTGGTTTTGGTCAGGTCAACGGTAATGACTTTGATATTGTTCATTGCTTCCGGATCGTCAAAAGGATAACCGAAACCTCCGATATGATATTTGAATTGTTTATTACCAGTAGGGTCACCTTGCTGATCATCTGTTACCACGTCACTGTTCCCTTCCAGTTTGAAGAAGATATAACCCTGGCTCCATGTCCAGAACATACCCGCATGGCCTTCTCCCGGATTGAAGGAAAGCACCCCTGATCTTCGTTCCATAGGCATCATGTTTCTTTCCTGATCGACGCCGATCATAAACTCAACTTTCGTATAATCTCCTTCCGGCACTTTAACCTTTGTAAAGCGGGTCGTTCGATCTGATCCATCTACCATAAAATAACTATCGTCCTGCGGAACGGTATAACTACTTCCATCGGCTTTGTAAAGCTTGATATTGCTGATGTAGTACATCAGGATACGTATACTGAATTGCTCGCCCTTTGCATTTCGGTACAGATAGTTAGGGTCGATATATAATCGGTCTTCCCCAACGATATGGTCAAACTCAATAGAGAAATCGCCCATTTTAGTTTCGTCAATAATATCGGCATCCTTTTTACAGGCCGATAGGAGAAAGCAAAACGCTATAAGTGCGGTCGCCATATTCTTCCAGTTTCTTTTTATCATTTTATATTTCATATGTATATAACTTGTCTTTTAACGGCCATATGGAATATCCACACTATATTCATTCGTGTTTGTGCAGCTTGTGCTACATGGATATTTCATATCAATTATTTAAAAGGACTTGAAAATTCCCTGTTTTTTAAAAATGTCTCATCGGTCAACGCATTCAGAAAAGACTTAATGTCCTCGACTTCTTTGTCTGTCATGGGTATGCCGACCCGGTCATTGTTCTGGTATAATACCGAAGCGGTAACAGGGGTATCTTTAATATCGAAACGGTAATGATTTAGTACCTCATCTATCGTCTTGAATCTGCCGTCATGCATATAAGGTGGACTTACCATCACATTGCGCAGCGTGGGTGTTTTGAAAGCACCCAAATCCAGTGGATTGTAGGTAATACGGTATCTGCCCCAATAAATTCCCTCATGCGATCCGTCCGAGAAATCATCGTCTATCCCGTTATTGTGAAAATCATTATCCGTAAATAATTCCCCTGCGTGGCAAGATCCACACTTTTGGCGAACCAGATTCAGTCCCCGAAGCTGGTCGGCAGATAGCGCGTCCGGCTGCTCTCCTCGACGGTATAAATCGTACGGAGTGTCCGCTGAGATCAATATCCGCTGAAATTGAGATAGCGCCATAGCTGTACGATGTTCACTTGGCAGTTCCCCAAATGCTTTGTGAAATAGCTCCACATAAGTAGCATCCGCCCGCAACCGTTCCACCAGCACGGGTAGGTACATGCCCATCTCATCTGCATGTGTCAGCGGACCAAATGCCTGCGACTCCAGATTGGTCGACCCTCCGTCCCAAAAAAGTCCCTTGTCTGTCCACGCCAGATTGATCAATGTAGGTGAGTGCCGCTCCAGAGGCTTACCCGATACACCGGCTGTGGTAATAGCCACTCCATCGGAAAATCCTTTGCTTTGGTGGTGACAACTTGCACAGGAAACCTGCTTGTTGGCAGACAGAATCGGGTCGTAGAAAAGTCTCCGACCCAATTCAACTCCCGTTTTGGTCAGAGGATTTGAGGGCAGACCCGTTTTGGGATCAATAGCGGATTCCACTGCTTTGGGAAAAAATGCAGGCTGACGAAAGGCAAATGGGGTCTCCTCCTCATCTGTAGTGTCCAAATCATCATCCTTTGAACAGGAAAATAATCCGAACAGCATTACCAAAGAGATGAAGACTCCTCTAATATATTTATCTCTTCCTGTTATTGACATTAATTTGCTTCCACAGAAACCGAACCCGCTTCTTTGAATGTTAACGATTTACTTAAGAAAGCATCGCGCAGAGCTATCATAAGTTCTTTTTTACTTTGGCTGATGCTGTTATTGACCCATGGTAGATCTATAGCGGACACCAATTCTTTTACGTCCACATTAAAAGTGATTTTCCCCGAATTTTGACCATCAATTTTTAGCGGCGTAGTCAGTTCTACAGTTTTTTCAGCGCCATCAAACAGTTCGTTCGAACCTGTTTCCCATGCCATCGCTTTCGAAGTTGGTGTACCGTCTGCCCAATGAATGGTCCCAGCTAGGGTCAAGAATTTGTAACTCGTGAACCACATCCAGCCATCACTGACACCCATTCCGTTCAGCGAACCTAGTTCCCCCGCGGTCAGGGTAATATTATCATTGTATTTTTGATCTACACCAATAGAAAATTTAATGGCCTTGTATTCGCCAAAAGGAATCTCCTTGATCATCACTTCTTCGCGCTTGGTAGCCGGATACTTCTCTCCATTGACCAAATGTGGTACAACTATTTCGTTAGTTTCTTCCACCAGATAATAGGAATCCGGTATGGCATGTTCTTTATTCTCTTTATCAACCAGTTTGACATTGCTTACCCAGTAACGGAGACGGTTAAACTCGAAATCCAGATCATAAGTCCCACTGGCGTTTACGAGTTGATAGGGATATCTTTTATTCAGTTCAAAATCTGACTCACCGTACCGGGCATCAAAGGTCAGGGTCAAAGATCCTGCCTGATCCGCGTAGACAATTTTTTCAACTTCTTTAATTTCAGTTTTTTCACAGGATGTGAACACCAGTGCAGCTGCAGCTGCAAAAAATAGGTTTTGCTTATTCATTTTTCTAATTATTGTAGTAATTGATTCGTTTTTTATCTGGCCTCAACAGGAAATACCAACTCCTCCTGCGATACTTTTTCTCCGCCTTTTAATAGATTCACTTTAATCTTCCAATGACCTTTCATCGTAAAATTGATCGTTCCGCTATAACGTCCATTTCCAGTACCGGTGGCGGCTTCATTATTCGGAGAGCCATGCCCCATATTCGGCATAAGAGGTTCTATCTCGACCGTGTATCCCTCCAACGCCGGGAAAAGGTTATGATCCATTTTGTGAAGCGTGAAGCCGATAGGTTGGGTACCGGCCTTTACCTCCTCAGGTAACAATAGACTAACAAATACACGGCTGTCATCCTTGGTATTTACCGAGATGGTACGTACATATTTTGCTTCTGAAACCGGCAAAAGAAAAGATAAGCTATCTTTTTTGTTAAGAATTGTATGTAATATCCATCCTTCGCCCATATCATCCATGTTGGCCATGATAAAGACAACTTCGGCCTTAAATAGTCCATTGCCCAAATCGACTAAAGGATAATAAGGCCCTCCATGCGACATCATGCCCATATCCATGATTACATCATAATCAAGATGAGCATCTGCGGTGGGATTTCCTTCAAGGTCTGTGACCTGGATATAGATGGTTTCGTTTTTGCTCCTTAGACTGTCTTGCGCAAATACACTCACCTTATTGTCGGTTAATGTAGTATCTGCAATTTTGGTTAATGTGCTTATATCAACCGTATTAACTACCGTGTCGATAGGTCTTTTTTCTTGGGTCTGCTGCGTGTTATTTCCGCACCCGGTTAAACTGTATACCAAAGCTATAGCCGCAATGCCTAAAAGCATGGATACTTTTCCAAAGTAAACTGATTTCATTCTCGATTTTATTCAATGCCAAAATCGCTGGGTTGACAGCCATAAGGATAAATGCACCTTTGGTCAACCCAGCACTACTAAATTTATAGGGATAAATTAGACTTGGAATCGAGGGGGACGGAAGTTATTCTTAAAATGGATAAAGCTATAGTAGTCGTTATAATATGTTACATAGGTATTTTTCACGCAGATCGACGTTTGCTCAGGCATTACAATGAAATCCAGCAACAGGCAAATGAAGGTTTCGTATTTTACATTTTGTGGAAGGCTTTTTTCAGAAGATTTCTCATCGAGTGCTTTAAGCTTTTTCATGAGCACACATTGACCATTACAATGCATCTCAGGCCGGGTTCTATTTTCACAAAGGTTTGCTGCAATAAAGGATTGGTTACTCTCAAACCACACAAATACACCGATACTTCCCAGAAATTGGTAAGCAAGTACAATAAGGAGTAAGAAAGATATGATCCTTTTCAATTTGGTTTAACCGTTTACAATTGTTTCAATAATTTACGGATATCCACTATTGCCTTTTTTGCATCTTCTTCATTCGTGCCGTCGTAAACACCCCTAACATGACCTTTGGTATCTACCAATGTAAATGCGCCGCTATGGTCAAATCCCCCCGGGACATCGGGATTTTCCTCTGCATACGAAAAGTATCCCTCTTTTCCTGCAATCTTATAAACAGCATTCTGAGGACCATTTAAAAACTTCCAATTTAATGGCGCTCCGACTTTTTTCGCATAATCTCGAAGAACAGCTGGCGTATCATGCTTATCGTCAATCGTATGAGACAAAATGAGGAACCGCTTTTCATTCTCAAATTCTTTTGCTATAATCAACATGTTTTTGGCGAGCAATGGGCATATCGTTGGACAACGTGTAAAGAAAAAATCTGCCAGATATATTTTGTTAGCAACATCCTCGTTGGAAATCCACACGCTATCCTGATCCACAAAACGGAATGCAGGGATCCTGTGATAAATCGTATCGGTAACGGTCTTGCCTCCTTTTTCAATCGCAACGATTTCTTTCTCGCCCATAATAGGAAGGCTCTCTTCGGTGCCTTGTCCATCACAGGAATAAAGGATAGGAATGCTAAAAACTAGATACCATACTTTAAGAATTTTAAATGACTGCATATCTTTTGTTTCTTATATTCGTTCGCATTAAAGTTTCATACAAAGTTACCACTCTATACATTTTCCGGTATTTACATAAGAGTGCGATTGATTTAGGTTTTCGTGCAATATACCGAATTAAATATTATATGTAAGACATATAATAGGATAAACGCGTTTATAAAATGATCAAGTTTCATATAGTTTATTCTATGTTGCCTTGCTAGATGCCCCATATCAAAGTGTTTATAAATAAAGTATTTTTTCTGACTTTAATAAAACCGAGATAAGGATATTAGAATCCTACAGCACTTCCGTTCAGTGGTTGTGTGATTTCCAAAAGATGGGATACCCAGTTGTTTTTGGGAATATACATCCCTTGAGAATAAGATCTATATATTACTTGGTCTATTATAAAGGATAATGAGGACGGACGAAATACCTCCATTTTTATTGACTGCGATTATATTTCCCGATTTTTATGTAAGTTTGGGATATAAACCGAAAATTTTGTAAATCCAAGAACAATCTGAGGATATGTGCTATGGCATCTATTAAAATAAGCAAAGAAGTTTTAGAAGCTATTGGCTGTGGGGATCATATTGCCTTCAATCTGTTTTACAAGGCCTATTATCCGGTTGTTTTACGTGTAGTTAAGCAGTACATTAAAACGGAGGATTTAGTTGAAGATGTTGTACAGGAAATTTTTACAAAAATTTGGACAGAAAGAACCAAACTCGCTCATGTTCTATCACTTGAATCCTATTTATTCATCGTCGTAAAAAATTACACACTCAACTATTTGCACAAGATAGCAACAGACCAAATCCAGCAACAGCGTATTTTTCAACGTTTCAGATTGGATATCGATAGTGTTGATCAACAAGTTATTGATAAAGAATATCAAGCAAAGCTTAAGGAGATACTCGATCGATTGCCGGCACAGACAAAGCGGGTGTTCGAGCTCTGTAGGGTTGAAGGGAAAACTTACGAAGAGTCTTCCAGAATATTGGGCGTTTCCAAAAGTGCCATTAAAAAGCACATGATCCGGTGCGTAAGTACGTTAAAAAAGTATCTACAGCATGATTTACATTTACCCGTCGTCCTGTTTCTGACCATGGAATCTATTTTATAGAAAAGTAAAAAAACTGAAAAGAGGGGTGGCCTATTTTAAGTTTTTTTTGTCTTTACTTCTATAAGCGATTATGGAAGATCTGGATTTTTATAAAACATTAATACATCGTTATCTCAATGGAGCTGCTAGCCACTCTGAAGTAGCGCTATTTTTTGCACTATTGGAATCCGGTGAGCTGGATACATTGATAGCAGATCAATTAAGGGATGATCTGAACCGGGAACTCGCTACTATTCGTAGAAGAAACAAGCAAAGGATACGCTGGCAAGTTGGCGTAGCGGCAAGTATACTGCTAGGTGTTACTTCTATGTGGTTTTTCGTGCGCCATAACGAGGCGCCAAAAGCGGAGCCTACAAACCTGGTGTCCATTACAAAAGAGGTTGCTTTAGGCCGGATCGATTCCGTTTTACTTTCGGATGGGACAAAAGTTTGGCTCAATGCCGGTTCAAAAATAGAATATCCCAAACAATTTGACGGTAAAGAGCGAAAAGTTAAAATAAGCGGGGAAGCATTTTTCGATGTGGCACACAATGCAAAGGTACCCTTCGTGATAGCAACGGAACAAAAGCGGGTCAAAGTCTACGGAACTTCCTTCAATGTAAAGTCGTATAAAGATGAAAAATTCACGGTTGCGGTAAAAACCGGTAAAGTGGGTGTAAAAGACGTAAATGATGAGAAAGAATGGCTGCTAACGAGAAATGACCTGATTATCTATAGTGAGAAATCAAAAGCACGTGTATTGAAGAACCAAAATCTGGAAACCGTATTGGCATGGAAACAGGGCGATATTGTTTTTGATGGTAAAAGTCTCGCTGACATCCTGCCGGCCATCCAGAGAAAGTACAACATTAAAATTAAGTTAAATCATCCGGATATTGGAAAACTGCAGATGATCGGCCGCTATAAAAATACGTCATTAAGTACGCTTTTAGAGGGCATGAAGTTTTCCTTAAATATTGGGTACGAGAAAAAAGGGGAACTTATTTTATTATCGATGCCCGATCGCTAACTAATATATTTAACATTATAAACCTTATAAACATATGTAGACGCACATTAAATTTAATGGCCGCTATTTTAGAAATAACGACCATCGTGATCCGTCACTGTTGCTTCTTTCCACAGGCACAACAGTGACGCTGTTCAATTTTTGATCAAACAATCTAATATAATGAAAAAAACTAATCAACGAAAACTTGTACTTATGTCGTTTGGATTCGGATTGCCTTTATTTTTGATCTGTTTTTCGTTTTCCATGTTAAAGGCAGAGATTGCTCTTTCCCAAACGGCAGCTTCCAAGAAGGTCTCTATAAACGTGAAAACCGATGATATTCAGGAAGCTTTCAATATAATTGAAAAGCAAGCCAACGTCTCTTTTACCTATAATAAGGAATTGCTTTCCATACCGTTGCAAATAACCCTTAACGTCAAGGAAGCTTCCTTGAAAACCATCTTGGAAGAAATCGGCAGACAAACTAAACTAGATTTTAAAGAAATTGATGGAAATGTAATTGCTGTTAGATACCAACCAAATTCGCTCGTGGGAAAACAAAAGGCTACCCGCCAAAATATCGTTAAGGGGTCTGTCGTCTCGGCAGGCGATGGGAATCCGCTACCGGGCATCAGTGTATATGTAAAAGGAACAAGCATAACCTCCGTGACTGACGAAAAGGGGAACTTTGTCTTGTCTGACGTTCCCGGAGATGCTGTATTGGTTTTTACCTATATCGGCTATGAGAAGCAGGAGATACCGGTAAATAACAGGGAATTTATACAGGTTAGATTAATCGAGTCTTATACAGACCTCGACGAAGTGGTGGTAGTGGGATATGGCACGCAGAGGAAGGTGAATTTAACCGGTTCCGTTTCGTCCGTTTCTGCGACCGACATTGAAGATCGACCGATTACCCAGGCCTCACAGGCACTGGCGGGTTTAGCAACGGGCGTTTCGGTTTCTCAGAGTGCTGGGCGTCCCGGAAATGATGCGGCTTCGATACGGATCAGAGGGCAGGGTACCTTTTCGGGTGCCGGAAACGATCCGTTGGTGCTGATTGATGGTCTGGCCGCTTCGATGAACGACATCGATCCCAATAACATAAAGAGTATTTCAGTGTTAAAAGATGCTGCTTCAGCCTCCATATATGGTACGCGGGGTGCAAACGGGGTTATCCTGATCGAAACGAAGCGCGGTACAAGTGGTCGCCTTCGCGTTTCATATAATAATACTGTTGGCTGGCAAAAGGTGACAGAACTCCCCGATTTTGTCGGCTCGGCCGAATATGCGGAACTTTTCAATGAAGCTAACAGTAACATGGGACAGGCTTTAAGTTATACGGCTGAAGAGATTGATAAATTCCGGTCGGGCGTGGACCCTGACAATTATCCAAACGTGCCGCACCTGAAAAACCTGTTGTCCTCGGGCTCGGGCTTTCAGATGAACCACAATGTTTCTTTTTCCGGCGGTTCGGATAAGAACTCGTATCTGTTTTCTTTTGGCTACCTGGATCAGGATGGTGTTGTTGCCAAAAATAATTATCGTCGTTATAACTACATGCTGAATTCGGATAGTAAAATATTGGATAACCTTACGCTGAAGGTCAATATGACGGGTAATAGTGCACAAACCAATGAACCAAGGCAATTTGATGGAGAAATGATGAACATGATCGGTTTCGCCGTCAGGCAAGGGCCTATTTATGCGGGCAGAAAGTCCGACGGCACTTTTGGCTATCAGGACAATTTCAGCCCCGAAGCATGGCTTTCGAGCGAGTCTTTCGTGAACCGAGCAAACAAATTTTTTTTAGGAGGGGCAGAGCTTGCCTGGGAAATAGTACCCGGTCTTATCTGGAGTGGTAAGGTGGGATACAATTATAATAATTTTACTAACAATAGTTTTGCGTCTGATTTTATTTTTGATCAAAATAAGCGGGTTGGTCCGAACAATCTGACCGTTAATTCAGGCGACAACTCGTTATTAACGCTTCAATCGTTGCTACAGTTTAACAGGACTTATGGGAAACACGCAATCAATGCACTAGCAGGTTTCTCAGAAGAAAAATTCCGCTCAGACTGGACCACCGCTTTCCGTGACGATTTTCCGAGCAATCTGTTGCACGAGCTAAATGCAGGCTCATCTGCCAATATGCAATCGTCCGGCTCGGCGGCTGAATGGGCCCTGCGCTCATTCTTTGGACGGGTAAACTATATATTATCAGATCGTTATCTTTTTGAGGTGAATGCAAGGTATGACGGAACTTCCCGCTTCCCCAGCGAAGGACGTTGGGGGTTGTTTCCCTCTGTTTCGGCAGCCTGGCGGATCTCCGAAGAACCTTTTTTCAAGGATCATGTAAAAGGGGTCGACAATCTGAAATTGCGCACCTCATGGGGAACCTTGGGAAATCAGAACATTGGTAATTACCCCTATCAGAATGTATTGAGCTTGGGCAATAATTACCCGATCGGCGGTGTACTGCTCCCGGGGGCGCGCTTAACTACCTTGGCAAACAGCGATATTACATGGGAAACAACAGAGGTAAGGGGAATCGGTCTCGATTTCTCACTTATGAAAGGTAAACTCGCCTTCGTGATGGACTATTTTGATAAGCGTACACGGGATATTCTCTATAATTTGACGGTTTCAAGTGTGTTGGGATTAACACCATCGGAGGTAAATGCCGCATCTGTACGGAACAACGGATTTGAATTTCTGATGGATTATCGTACCTCTATCGGAAAGCTGAATATCGGCTTTAGTCCGAATTTTACCTATACGAAAAACCGGGTAACAAAACTGGCGGATGGTCTAACGCAAGATATTGCAAAAAACTTGTTTGTGGGGCAACCATTGGGGGCTATTTATGGCTATGTAGCCGACGGCCTTTTCGTTGACGTAAACGATATTGCAGCCTACCCTACTCAACCCTATGCGGCGCAACCCGGTTTTGTGCGATACGCCGATGTAAGCGGCCCCAACGGCACACCAGATGGAGTTGTCGATCCGGCAAATGATCGAACAATTATCGGCAATACCGTGCCCAAGTTTAGCTATGGTGCTACCATTCGGTTTGATTACCAAGGTGTGGATCTGTCTGTTCTACTTCATGGATTGGCAGGTTTTGATCGTCAGATGGGCTCTTATCAGGCATTCGCATTTTATAATGGAGGACAGATTCAACGATGGCAGGCCGAAAATAGATGGAGTGCCGAGAGTCCGGATAGAAATGCGGAATATATCAAATTGACCAGTCTTAATATGGGCTCCGGAACGATTATGCCTTCGACATTCTGGAATCGGAATGCAAGCTTTCTTCGCCTGAAGAATATTCAGCTGGGTTACTCTTTCCCAGAGAAAATTACCAGAAAAATGCGATTGGATAGATTACGCATTTTCTTTAGCGGACAGAATTTATTTTCCCTCAACAGCTTTTATCAAGGCTGGGATCCGGAGATGGGACAAGGTACAGGCGATAACACCCCCTTTTACCCGATAACCGCCGTGTATACTTTTGGATTGAATGTTAGTTTTTAACGATCGATAATTCTTATCATGAACATAATGAAATTCATCACATATTTTAGCCAAAAGTGGTTATGCTACTTGCTTTTGGCCACATGCACGTTTCTTGGAGCATGCAGCAAAGATTTTTTCGATAAACAACCCTTAGATGCAGTTTCAGATGCTACCTTCTGGAGGACGGAAAAAGACGCGCTCCTCGCACTGGTGGGTTGTTATAGCACGGGCGCCGGATGGAAAGGTGAAGATTTCTGGACACCACGAAGTCTTTTATACCTCGATCTTATGGCAGGTAACGGATCAGAAAAGGAGCTGATACCGGACAGAGTGACGGATGGTACGTTGAATTCTGCTTATTGGGTAACGGAGGGTTACTGGCGAAATTCTTATCAAAAGTTGACAGCATGCAACAATTTTCTGGATCATATCGGCGAAGTGGAAATGGATGAAAGTCTCAAAATCACCATGATAGGTGAAGTTAAAACCTTAAGGGCTTATGAATATTTCAATCTGGCGCTTTATTTCGGAGGTGTTCCATTGGTTACCAAGGTACTGAGCATCGAGGAGGCAAACAATGTAACCCGAGCCTCGCGCGATGAAGTATGGGATTTTGCAGAAGCAGAGCTGACAGAAAGTGCGGCAGTTCTGCCGGCAAGCAGACCCGCAAATGAACAGGGGCGGATTACAGCGGGTGCAGCACTTGCCATCTTGGGACGTTTGCAAATGGCACGTCAAAAATGGGCGGAAGCTGCTGAAAGTTATAAAAAGATCATAGGGTTTGATGTTTATCATATTTACGCTGATTTTACCAAGTTGTATTCGGCTAGTAACGTAGCCTCTGATGAATTTATTCTCACTTCACAATATCAGGAGGATGTATATGGACATGTTTTGCCCCAATATCTTTATCCTGAAACTTGGGGAGGATGGCATCAGTTTTCTCCCTATAACGAATTGGTGAAGGCATTTGAATGCACAGACGGAAAACCGATTGAAGAATCTAACCTGTACAATCCATCCGACCCTTATGAAAACCGAGATCCGCGCCTCGATTATACCGTTTTGATTTCCGACAGAAGCGTGTTCAAGGGACAAACCTATATTGCGCGTCCCGGTACCACCTCGCCGGATAGGTTTAATCGATATAACTGGAGTGGTTACTGCATACGGAAATTCATGGATGAAAGTTTCGATGGAAACCTGATGAATTTTGGGGGTAACTGGGCGATTATCCGTTATCCGGAGGTGTTATTGGGTTACTTAGAGTCCAAGCTGGAAGCGGGCGACCCTATTGATCAACCGCTTTTGGATGCGACGATCAACCTGGTGAGGGGAAGGCAGAATGTTGCCATGCCGAAGATTACTGTTACGGGTATAGACGCCTTGCGGTCAATGATAAGGAGGGAACGTCGGGTTGAGTTTGCATTTGAGGGCTTACGGTATTTTGATGTGTTGCGGTGGGGTATTGCTGCACAGGAACTTAATAGACAGTTTACGGGAATGAAATTAACGGATAATCCGGCTGGATATAAGGATTTTCCCGTAGATGAGGAAGGTTATCTGATCTATCAGCGACGCAATTTCAAGGCGGGTGTGAACGAGTTATGGCCCATTCCCTTGTCTGAACTCCAGATCAATAGGAATCTTACGCAAAACAAAGGTTACTGATCTATCTTATATTTCACTTCATGTTAGTACAAACAAGTTAAATTAAAAATAATGAAAAGAAGAACTGTAATAAAAACCCTAGGAATGGCTATTCCGTCGTTTTGGTTAAGTAAAGCGATTGCGCGTTCAAAGATACATGCCAATGCGCCTATAGCTAAAATAGACTTTAAACCGGACTGGAAATCCCTTGAGCAATATGTGGTTCCGGAATGGTTCCGCGACGCGAAGTTTGGTATTTGGGCACATTGGGGCCCTCAGTGTCAACCTGAGCGAGGAGACTGGTATGCGAGAGGGATGTATCAGGAAGGAAGCGATCAATATAACTATCATGTGCAAAAGTACGGTCATCCATCAACATTCGGCTTCAAAGATGTGATCAATGAATGGCAAGCAGAGAAATGGGATCCCGAAATGTTGCTGGACCTTTACAAGCGTGCTGGGGCTCAATATTTTGTTGCTCTCGCCAACCATCACGATAACCTCGATCTTTATGATAGCAGCCATCAGCCTTGGAACTCCACCAAAGTGGGACCAAAAAAAGATTTGATAGCGGGTTGGGCAAAGGCAGCCAAAAAACGTGGTTTACGTTTCGGTGTTAGTGTTCACGCAGCGCATGCATGGACTTGGTACGAAACAGCGCAACGCGCAGATAAAAAAGGCCCTCTCAAAGATATTCCCTATGACGGAAAAATTACAAAATCTGATGGCAAAAATAAATGGTGGTCTGGCCTTGACCCGCAAGATCTCTATGCACAAAACCACCCCTTAAGTGAAAATAGCGGAGACGATGGAATGATTCATCGCCAATGGCATTGGGGTAATGGCGTAAACGTGCCTACCAAGAAGTATTGCAATAATTTTTACGACCGGACGGTTGAGCTTATTGATAAGTATGAACCTGACTTAGTTTATTTCGATGATACGGCACTCCCTTTATGGCCGATAGACGACGCCGGTTTAAGGATTGCAGCCCATTACTACAATATCAGTCAACAAAAGCATAATGGCAAACTGGAAGCTGTAATTAATGGGAAAATTCTCGATGATCAACAGCGAAAATGTATGGTTTGGGATATTGAAAAAGGTCAAAGTAATCAGATAGAGAAGGAGCCTTGGCAAACGTGCACCTGCATCGGTGCATGGCATTATGATCGACGCATTTATGAGAATAAAAATTATAAAAGTTCCAAGACGGTTATCCACATGCTAGCTGATGTAGTGAGTAAAAATGGAAACCTTCTTTTGAGCGTGCCGCTAAGAGGGGACGGTTCCATAGATTCGGAAGCTATCGAGACGGTGGAAGGGATTGCTTCTTGGATGAGCATAAATAGCGAGAGCATAATCGGTACGAGGCCATGGAATCTATTTGGAGAGGGGCCTGCCATGGATAATCCTGCCCCATTAACGGCACAAGGATTCAACGAAGGAAAAAATAAGCCTTTTACGGCCGAGGATGTGAGATTCACTACTAAAGGAAATGTATTATACGCCATCGTAATGGGATGGCCGCAGACAGGAAATGTCTTGATCAAAAGTGTAAAGAAAGATAATTACCGAGCTAATGAAGTACAGCTTTTAGGAGAAAAGAATAAAGTCAGATTTAAGCAAACAGTCGATGGTTTAGAATTGATATTTCCGGAAGATATAGATAAACAGCGACCAGCCTATGTGTTTAAAATCACGTAAACATAAAAACTAGGCTTTTATGAAATATATCTATATTTGACAATAAGATCAGACGCCTGACTTTGCAGGTGTCTGATCCTAAATTTTTATTTCTCCCTGTAAATATCAATAGTGCACAATGGTCATTTTTATTCCCACAGCTAAAATGCACATGAAATTACAGATTTAAAAGATTTCAAATACGTTCTTTATAATTTTTTCTGTACTGAAGTTAGTTTCCAAGTTGCCATTCTTTATATGGCTAAATGCTTCCGTTATCGGGAAATTGATTTATAATTCCATATAATTATATACAAAGATTTATACGGTAATTAAAGAGAAAACATTCGTTTGATATTTAATTTGAGCCTCCAATGACGTTTTGCTTATTAACTTTATATTTTAATTTTTCGACAAGTTCTCCAATGCTACCAGATCTATTGTTCTTAAAAGCTAAGTTTGTATATATAGTAGCGCATTCCTTACTTGATTTTTTCAGTTCCTGCCATTCATTCCACAATTTGTCATAACGTGCAAGTACAGCAACAAGTTTCGTCAAACCCAATTTTCAAATCCGGACTGAGCCAATTGATCCACAATTGGCAAAGTTTTTAATCCTAATTCGGCGGAATCTCGGGAAAGACTTTTTTTGCTGCCTAATTTATTTTCAACAACATACTCAATTCAGTTGTCAGCATTTTTTCACTGATCCCAGTAACAGTTCTTTTCAATTCACCGTACCGCATTACACCGTCATTGATTTGGAACAACATCAATAATGTCCATTTACAAGCTAAGTTAACGATGCTCTAACAGGGCAGTTATCATTGCAAGGTCGATTTGTTTTTAAGTTTTTTTTATTGATAGTCAGTATTTCTAACCATTTAGTAAGTACCAAACTATTAAGTAAGTACTTGTTCAAAGGTGGGTATTAGAGTACTTTTGTATAAATATTATCTCAAAATAAAGAGCGATGACACAAATAGAAATTAACAAACAGATAGCTATTACTGCTTACCAAAGAATTTTTGGAGATTTAGATATCACTGGAGTGGATGAATTGATGAGTAAGGAGTTTATACAGCATAATCCAACCCTTCCTGATGGTCCCGAAGGCGTAAAAGCAGTTGTACGAATGCTTGCCGCGCAAGGAGTACCAAAACAAAAAGTTGTGTTTAAACACGTTGTGGCAGAAGACGATTTAGTTATCCTTCATTCCCGTACGGAGATGGGGGCAAAAGAATGGCGGTTTATCGATATATATCGTATTGAGGATGGGAAATTGGCTGAACATTGGGATGCAATGATGCAAATGCCAGATTCACGAGCAAATAACAACCCAATGTTCTAATTTAAAATCGTACTATAAATGAAAATTCACCAAATACGAAATGCCACGCTAATTGTTGAATATGCAGGAAGGAAAATATTGATAGATCCAATGCTGTCTGATAAAGGAACATTGCCCGCGTTTATTCCGGCTAAAAATTGGACTTTCAAAAAGAACCCTTTAAACGAATTACCTTACGCTAAAGAAGAAATCATCAAAGATATTGACTTTGTATTTGTAAGCCACCTGCATCCAGATCATTGGGATAAAGAAGCTATTCATATTTTGCCAAAAGCGGTTAAAATATTTGTTCAAGATCACATCGATAAATCGAAAATAGAAAAGTCAGGTTTTTCTAGTGTCGAAGTTCTTGGTGAAAATTCTTCATTTGGCGATATAAAGCTGAGCAGAACAAAAGCCCAACACGGGAGAGGCTATATTTTGAAAATTGCAGGATGTGTTTGCGGCTTAATACTAAAACACCCAACTGAAAAAACTCTGTACATAGCAGCCGATACCGTTTGGTACAAAGGCGTCCAGGAAGCCCTTGATAAACACCAACCAGAAATAATTGTCTTAAACGGTGGTGACAACCAATTCGCTTTCGGTGGACAGGTCATTATGAATAAAAATGATATTTATGAAGTCCATAAGGCGATTCCAAATGCCACAATTGTGGTAAGTCACATGGAAGGCGTAAACCACAATACGCTTACACGAAAAGAATTGAAGGAATTTCTTTCTGAAAAAGGAATAACCGATAAAGTGAACGTGCCTGGAGATGGGGAATCATACACATTTTAATAAATTAAACGTAAAAATAGAAAATGAGAATATTAGTATTTGGAGCTACAGGCTCGCAACAATTCAACGTAATAGGCGAAGCAAAGAAAAAAGGTGCAGAAGTAATTGCTGCGACAAGTTCAGAAAATAGTTTTGAAAAGTTGGTTCAGGCAGGAGCAACGCCGGTTTTGGCAAATTTAGCTGATAACGATAGAATTAAAGAAATCACTAAAGGTATTGATGCAATTGCCTTTATGATACCTGTATCGCTTCCCAATCCTTCTGATGGTTTGCAATATTCGAAAAATGTCATTGATGCAGCTAAAGCAAATTTAGTAAAAAAAATTGTGTGGAATACAAGTGGCTGGTTAGAAACCAAAAAGATGGGTTCTCCAGTAGACGATGTGAAATTGGATGTTAGAGATTATTTAAAAAATAGTGGTGTGGATTATGTAATCATCGAACCAACCATTTATATGGAAAATATGATGGGACCATTTTGCGCTCCCTTCATCACAAATGAGAAAAAATTAGCTTATCCTACACCAGAGGCAATGCCCATTGGTTGGATAGCTTCCAGGGATGTGAGTGCTTTTGTGGTTGAAGCTATTTATAATGAAAATTTAAAAGCAGATAGCTTTAAGATCAGTGGATTGGAAAATTTAAAAGGTAATGATTTGGCCGCAGCATTTTCTAAAGGTGTAGGCGAGGAAATCGCTTATTATTCGCAGAAACCGAAAGAATTTGGCGATATATTAAAACCAATGGTGGGTGAAGCTGGAGCAAATAGCGTTGCAGCTTATTATGAAAATCTTCAGAACTCAACTGGATACCCTCCAAAATTCAATCCTCAAATGAACGAAATACTGGAAAAGCTTCCTGTAAAAATGACCTCTTTAGCGGAATGGGCAAAAGAGAATAAAAATTATTTCATCAAATAAACAATCTTTAGATGAAAGCGAAAGAAGTAGTCGCCTCATACTTTGAGGCGTTGGACAAAATTGATTTAGAAAGTGCACTTTCATCATTTACTCCAGACACTAAGTGGTGCCAACCGGGAGACAATCAGTTTGCGGGATTGAAGAATAATCTAAATGAAATTATCCAAATGTTTCAAGGCATAATGAGACATACATCTGGAAATATGCAGGTTAGACCAAATGGACTAGTGCTTTGATGGCTAACGGGAATTTAGTTTCATTTTCAGCACGTTTTAGCGGTAAAATTGGTGAAAGAACTGTGGATATGAATGGTGTTGATCTGTTTGAAGTGGTGGATGAAAAAATCGTAGAGGTTTGGTTGTTTTCTGAAGATCAAGCTGCTGAAGACGAGTTTTGGGGAAATAAATTCTATTAAAATTTGGAAAAGAGACGGTAGGTTTTAAAGCTTTACCGTCCTTTTTTATCTATGAGCCGAATGAGCCATTAGTAGCAAATAAAGTATTCTTGTATATCCCAATCGAATTAATGTTAATAATCTATTTATGGAAATTTTAAGATCATTCGGAAACAAGAAAATCGGCTATTTAGATTTTGACACCACTAGTCGAGTGAGTGGTTTTTCATTACCATGCCGCAAATCGGACGACTGCTACATCATTCTTTACGCACAAGCGGGAAGCTCCGTAATTACTGATTTTATTGAGTATAAAACAGAACAGGATACTCTGTTTTTTTTCAGTGTCGGACAACATTTTCAAATTGAGGATAATAGCAAAGGGGCACTGCTTTATTTTAACCCAGAGTTTTATTGTATTGCGTTCCACGACAAAGAACTAACATGTGACGGAATTCTGTTCAACAATGTTTTTGAAACGCCGTACATTACATTAACTGATGACGAAAATCGTTCATTCGGCAGGATTGCTGACGATATAAAGCAGGAATTGAGTAAAGATGATTATTGGACAGAAGAAATGACAAGAACGAAATTGAAGGAGTTGATCATCACAGCAAGTAGAGCGTGGCTTATTAGGTCGCCTGAACAAAACAGATTGGGAACAGTAGAAGATGCGATAACTAGAAGATTTAGCCATTTGGTTGAAGAAAATTACTATCGATATCATAGAGTTGCACAATATGCGGAACTACTTCATATCAGTGCCAAAACTTTGTACAGAAAAATCGTAGATGAAAAAGAAACATCGCCGAATGCCATTATCAAAAGCAGAATAGTACTGCAGGCGAAAAGATTGCTCGTCAATACAGACCTTACTATAAAGGAAATTGCTGCCCAGCTCGGATATGAAGACCAATCTTATTTTGTGCGTTTTTTTAAAATTCAGACTGGAAAACCTCCGATTGAATTTAGAAAAGCTATAAATGATACTTAAAGCCTTGATAAAATGTCCTGCATATTTTTCTTATCTGAGGCAAGTCTTTATTTACATTTAACAACAATCATAGATTGCAGTAGCTCAAATCGGTGAAAAGAGGTTTTTCGTTCACGTCGCTGCACATGTTTCTTTTTATCATTGTATTTTGAATATCATTTATTAATTGGGTTCGAAAATTCCTTGTTGTTTAAAATTTCTCATCGGTCAGTGCATATAGAAATGACTCGATATCTTCACCTTTTGGTCTGTATACCCACTTGGCCATTGTTCTGGTATAATGCAGCATCGGTGAAGCCGTATCCTTGATACCAAAACGGTAAGAGGGAGTACTTCATCTATTGTTTTGAAGCGCACGTAATGCATTTGGTAAGCTAACCATTATATTGGGTAGTGTTGGCGTCTTGAAAGCACCTAAGTCTCGATAAGCGCCCTCATACGGTCCATCTGAAAGGACTGGATTGTAAGTCGTAATAGTTCTCTATCTGTTATTTCATGGCTCCTTCATGCTGCTTTTATTAGAAAAATATTGTACAAAATATGCTATTTCTTACCTTTGTATAGGTACTTATCTATATGTTTAGTACATGTTAAATAGTTAGAATTTATTATCAATGGAAAAAGACTTAAAAACGAATCCACCTTGCGATGATAACTGCCCTGTTAGGGCATCGTTAACTTTACTAGGTGGTAAATGGACATTAATGATATTGTTCCAAATCAATGACGGTGTAATGCGGTACGGTGAATTGAAAAGAGCTGTTACTGGGATCAGTGAAAAAATGTTGATACAAGAATTGAATATGCTTGTCGAAAATAATTTAGTCAGCAAAAAAGTCTATCCCGAAATTCCCCCGAAAGTAGAGTATACGTTAACTGATTTAGGATTGAAGACCTTGCCTATTGTAGATAAATTGGCTGAATTCGGACTGGATAATTTAATTAAAAAAAGTCGGTATAAAAACGCAAACATCAAATAATGACGTATCAATAATGACTCGTATTTTTGGTGTTGTTGCCCATTGATCAAGTTATTAGTTTGTCTAAAAGTTTCACGAAATAGTATGGATAAGAATAAAATTCTACAGCCAGTCCAATATATAAGAATAATATATGCCCTTAAAAAAGATATTGAAGAATGGGCTGAAGCTAATTTGCAAGACCTATGGCCAGGCAAGTTTCAACTATCCTATATGCAAGTGCTGATATATATCGACGAAGAGGGGACTACAAATAAATTGTTGGCTCAACAGGCACAGATTTCAAAGCAGGCAATGAGTCGCATCATCTCAAATATGATAGAAAAAAATATCATTGAAGTAAAGCCCATTGAAGCGGATAAAAGGTATTCAAAAATCACTTTAACTGACCTTGGAAAAGAAATTGTCAGAGAATCCCATTTACGTTTTAGCAAATATATTGAAACTATTTCCGAAGATGGTGATTGGAAATCCATTGTTAATAGTCTGACCGCTCTTTCTTCGCTTCTCAAAAAGTAGTACATCCTTTGGCCTTGTCATATTAATGTAATAACACATGAATATAGTAAGCATTGTTGACTAATATTAGTCAACAATGCTTACTATTGTACAATTAATTTGTACAACGATGCCAAGAATTAAAATCAAAAGAACAGCACCAAGTGTCGATATGACAGCAATGTCGGATGTAACATTTCTCTTATTGAACTTCTTTGTAATGACGGCAGTATTCAAAATGCCAGAACCCATCCCTATAGATGTTCCTGCCTCAGTGGTAACGGAAAAAATGCCCGACGAAAATTTCGTAATGATAACTGTTAGTAATGATGGAAAGTGTCTTTTATCTTTTGCGGAAAGAGATGTAAAAGAACACAGTTTGGATATTATGATTGAAAAATACAATATTCGACTGACGCCGGAGGAAAAGGAAAAATTTCTAGCATTGGAAACTTTAGGTGTTCCGCTAAAGCAGCTAAAGCAATTTTTATCTTTATCTACCGCTAAACATTTGGACAAAGCATTTAATCCCGGTATCGCAGTCGATACCACAACTAATATGTCAAACGAACTTTTTAATTGGATTTCTACAGCAAGAAAAGTAAACTATGGTCTGCACGACGATCAATTGAAGATTTTAATAAAGGCAGACGGTAATGTAAAATTTCCGGCGGTAAGTCGGGTCATTGAAACATTACGTAATCAAAAAGCGAATAAATTCAGTTTTATTACAAGTTTAAAGAGTGAAGCATAATCGCCAATCATTAAAATATTCCTATCTATGTTTGATTATGTAATACGATTCTATCGGTTAATGACATTTTTTTTATTAGGAATATGTACTATTGTGGTCCTGTTGTTTCTACTTTACACTTGTTATTTACAAAATCACACTGATTTTTCAAATGGATTGAAGCATGGTTTATCAATAGTAACAATCCTTATTATCCGTGAAACACATGTTTTTATGCGTGGGCAATCAATATTGTTTGACCCTATAGAAATAACATCTGGCATCGTAAGTTCTGAAAAAGCGAAGGGACAATCAGTTCTGAAAAGTTTAAGAATAAAGATTATGATCTCGTGTGTCATAATCTTAATAATGGGTACACTGATTTTACTGGATGCATATCCTGAAAATTCATATCTCAAAGGAATAACAATAGCCTTATTTACTTCTGCAATACTGTTTTTACTGGTATCGACCATTATGTTGGTAAAATATTTTTACTATGTAAGCAGACTTTCCAAAAAAGAGAAAAAAGGTAAAAGATGATTTCGATATTTAAATCAAGTGTGATAAATAAGAAAGAAATAGAAACATTTAAATCGTTACTTGACTCATATTATGAAATTGCAAAATGGCGTTTTGATCTTAAAGACTGCGACAATATTTTGCGCATTGACAGTATGAACCAAATTACTGAATGTATAGTTGAAATTTTGAGAGATAATGGTTAGAGCGCGAGGAGTTAGAGGATTTAGCGATAGGAAGGACAGCCAATAAGAACGAACCAAAATAAATGATGGGTAAAATGTCCTATACAATGATCTCTATATCCATTGTATGAAATTTTAAGAGCTTGTAACTTTATATCATAAATAATATATAAAGATTAAGTTTATGGAAACAAGGATTAAAGCCGTTTGGCAAGGAAGTTTTAAAGAAGGAAAAGGACAGTTTAATGTAACTGATTCCGCAATAAATAATACAGCTTTCAAACCTTCATTTGCTAAAGACAATGAAAGTTTTACAAATCCGGAACAATTACTGGCTTCCGCTCATGCTGCTTGTTATACAATGACGTTGAGTTACATCCTGTCAGAAAACGGATTTTCTGCTGATAATCAAATTGAAACAACCGTCTCATTAGCGCTGAACAACAATGTAATTACAAAATCAATTTTGACTTTACAAGCCAAAATTGCTGATATTACGGAGGAACAGTTCCAAAATTTTGCATTGAAAGCCAAAGAAATGTGTCCCGTGGGTAATGCCCTTAATGTTGAAATTAGTTTAGAAGCTACTTTGGTATCATAAAAACAGTTATAACCAAAGGTTTAACTTGTTACAGAACTAATCTATTTGAAATAATTAAAAAATCCCTTAAATGAAAGTAGAAATCTGGAGTGATGTAATTTGTCCGTTTTGTTACATCGGAAAAAGAAATTTTGAAGCGGCTTTAGAACAATTTGCAGATAAGAAAAACATTGAAGTAATCTGGAAAAGTTTCCAATTGGATACTACAATTCCAGAAGTTGCTACGGAAAGCTATGCCGATTATTTGGTGAAACGAAAAGGAATGGCTGTAGAGCAAGTCCAGGGAATGTTGGCTAATGTAACACAAATGGCAACGCAGGTAGGATTAGATTATCATTTAGATCAATCCGTAATTGTTAATTCGCTAAAAGCCCATCAGTTGATACAATTTGCAAAATCAAAAAATCTGGGTAACGAAGCTGAAGAACGTTTGTTCAAAGCATTTTTTATTGAAGGAAAAAATATTGCTGATACAGAGACCTTAGCACAATTGGGTAAAGATTTCGGTTTGGACGAAAGCGAAATCAAAACCAATTTAGAGGACGAAAAATACAAGTATGAAATAGCTCAGGATATCCAGGAAGCCCAAAATATAGGAGTTACGGGTGTTCCATTTTTTGTTTTCGATCGAAAATATGCAGTTTCGGGTGCTCAACCGGCAGAAGCTTTTTTAGAAACTTTGAGCAAGTCTTTTGCCGAATGGCGAAAGTCTAATCCTGAATCTGTGTTAGAAATTACAGAAGGAAAAAGTTGTACGGTTAATGGTAAGTGTTATTAACTTTATAAGTCACAAATACTCTTCTTTCTAAAAAACAACAAAACAATGTTAGATATGTACCGAATGTTTGTTGTTCCAGAAGGCAAGTCGGGCGAAAAAGGAGCCAAGGTGATGGTAGATTTAGGTGATGCAATGGCTCGTGAAGTTATCGCACTTCTTGGCCTTAAGGAGGAAGACCGTGTAATTGAAATAGGATTTGGACCGGAAATAGGTCTGGAAACTTTGGCAAAAACGGTATCGCAAGGTACTATTGTAGGAATTGATCCTTCCGAGTTAATGCATCGGCTTGCCAGTGAGCGTAACAAAGATTCTATAGTTTCAGGAAAAATCACTCTTATAAAAGGAACTGTAGCAAATCTACCTTTTGATGATGATTATTTTAATGGTGCAATCGCGATGGACAATATGCATTTTTGGAACTGACCGTTGAATGGATTAATCGAACTCAAACGTTAACCCAGGAGATTATCCTGGATCACGGTTTGAGTGTCACCGGAGCCTGCAAATTGACAGGGATGTGCCGTTCACAATATTACTATGTTAGTAAGAAAGATGACAGTGCAGTCATATCTGCATTAGATGATGTGTCCGCGAAACATCCTGTATATGGATTCCGAAAACTTTACGCTTATCTGCGCAGAGCGGGGAAGCCCTGGAATCACAAAAAAGTTTACCGGGTGTATAAGCTGCTAAATATGAACAAGAAGAGGCGTGGCAAACGTCGTTTACCTGCTCGGGAGAAACAGTCTCTGGAACAACAGGCCAGCATTAATCAAAAATGGAGCATGGACTTTATGAGCGATAGCTTGGCAAGCGGAAATAGGTTTAGAACTTTTAATGTGATGGATGACTGCTCCCGTGAGATATTGTGTATCGAAATAGCTACTTCTATTTCTTCTTTGAGGGTAACACGGACACTTGAACAAATCATAGACTGGCGGGGCAAACCGCTCTGTCTACGCGTAGATAATGGCCCCGAATTCACCAGTCCTCATTTTGAGCTCTGGTGTAAAGATCAAGGCATCGCTATTCAATTTATCCGGCCCGGTAAGCCTATGCAGAACGGCTACATCGAACGGTTCAACCGAAGTTATCGCAAAGAAATTTTGGATGCTTATTTATTTTTCAACTTGTCAGAAGTAAGAGAACATACCCAGGCATGGATGGATGAATATAATAACAACAGACCCCATGAAGGTCTTGGGAATCTCACACCAACGGAATTATCAAAAAATATTAGACACCAACAACAAATAAATCAATTAGTAACGTAAATTAGAAAAGTCCAATATCAGCTGTCGGAAAAATGGGGTACTTACAAACGGTTTCGAAACTGGCCTTTTATGTCTAAGAACAAAAAATACCCGATTGATAGAAGGCTGTATATGCATTTATTATTGATCCAGAAATTTCTCTTGCGTATTGAGAATAGTGCCTTTGAATCTTTAAATCTATATTTTCACTGTATTGTTAATGCGAGTATATTATGAAAAAATGCCATTAATATTCTCATGGTCATTTCTAACGAAGTAGTGTTCATCCGCCTCGAGACAAAATCATTCGTCTTCCAGAGGCTAATGAGATGTGGACTTTCAGCGCAAGCATAGACAAGAAAAGTATTGATACATCTCCTGTCAATCATTTTATGAAAAGAAGCATTCAACTATCTAAAGCACAATCGGTGCTACCATTTTGATAATTTGGATATAAATAAAGTACCTTTGTACTGATAAAAACGTAGAATTGAAATCGCGTGATTTCGGTTTTATCTTTAATAATAAAGGAGAGAAATAGTTGAAAACAATAAAATTTAACAAGACAGAATGTGGCGTGGATTTTCCGCTCAACGTACTCCCTTCTGATGAAGTCGCTGAAGCATATATTGGTCAGAAATTGTTTAACACAGATTATTTTGAAATCATTTTTATCAGGAAAGGCAGCGGTCAGCTTACACTTAACTACCAAAAAATAAATATAGAGGACAACAGTATTATTTTTATTTCCCCTTTTCAAAAACGTCAATGGGGTGTTAATGAAGATAATCTGGAATTTACGTCCTTGGTTTTTCAAGAAGATTTTCTAAATGAATTTTTCTCTGATAAACTATTTACCTACCGTTTATCGTATTTCTATCAGTTGGAGTTTCCATTAAATATGCAGGTTGAGAAAGAAAACATGGATATGTACTGTGTTTTGTTATCAGAGATTAAAGAAGAATTACGGAAAACCAGAATAGACAGTGTGCATATCATCCGTTCCCTGATCTATTACCTTTTACAGAAATTGAACAGAGTGTATGCCGAAAAGCATCAATTATCATTAAAAAATCAAGACACCAATTATGCGTTTCAATTCAAAAAACTGATAGAAACAAATATCGAACATAAACAGCGAATCAGCGATTATACAGATCTAATGGGTATCAGTCGTATTACCCTAAACAAATCGGTAAAAGAACAGTTCAATTTGACAGCAACGGATTTGTTAAAACAAAGATTGCTAATAGAAATCAAAGATTATCTCATTCATTCTGAGTTGACTATTTCTGAAATAGCTTATAAACTCAATATTTCAGAACCCAACCATTTAATGCGTTTTTTTAAGAAGCAAACCGGGATGACAACCAGCGAATTTTTAGCCAATTATCAAAATGGTATCATTTCGTAATGGTTTGGTATGATCGGTCATGACGGTGTGTGCTAATTTTGTTATTCAAAAAAGAAATGAATATGAGCAAACAGGCGTTAATTGTCATCGACATCCAGAATGAATATTTCGAAAACGGAGCACTTCCATTGGTAAACCCTGAAACTGCGAGTCTGAATACTCGCAGGGTTCTGGACCATTTCAGAGCAAACAATTTACCTATTGCACACATCCAACATGTATCGGCTAATCCAGAAGTAATGCCAATTTTTGTTGATGGAACACCTGGTGTGGAAATCCACGAAAATGTGAAACCACTTGTCGGAGAAAAAGTTTTTCAAAAGTATTATCCAAATAGCTTTAGAGAAACTGGACTTTTGGACTATTTAAAGGAAAATGACGTAACCGAAGTGGTTATTACTGGAATGATGACCCATATGTGCGTGGACGCTACCACACGTGCTGCATTTGACTTCGGCTATAAGTGTACGGTTCTCGGCGATACTTGTGCGTCACGAGACTTGGAAATTAACGGTAAAACGGTAAAAGCTGGTGATGTGCACCATGCGTTTTTAGCAGCATTAGAATTTTTCTATGCGGAGATTAAAAATACAGAAGAGTTTCTATCTGCGTAATTTCAGAGACTGTAAAATAGACTGTGTCAAGGATAATAAACAGAAGTATTATTTTTGACATAGTAATTATGAGTATTAAAGAAAACGATTTTGATTTTGAGTCCATGAAGGATAAAGCTCTGGAACAGTTACGCAGCGGAGAATCACTTTATGGTAAGAACGGAGCTTTTGCTCCATTAATGAAGAAATTTTTAGAAGCAGCGTTAGAAGCTGAGATGGAGAACCATATGGATGAAGCCCAGCGCTCCATTGGTAATCGGCGTAACGGCAAGTCCAGCAAGCAGATCCGAACCTCTGAGGGTACGATCGATATCGATACCCCCCGTGATCGTCGATCTAACTTCGAACCCCAGCTCATTAAGAAACGGGAAACAATTTTAGCTGAGAGTCTGGAAAAGAAGATTTTAGGCATGTATGGTCTAGGTATGAGTCTTAGGGATATTTCCAACCACATTAAGGAGATGTACGATACTGACATCAGCCACAGTACCCTTTCTTCGATTACCGATAAGATCATTCCTGAGGTCAAGGAATGGCAATCAAGAAGTCTGGATTCTCTTTACACGATCGTATGGATGGATGCCATGCACTATAAGGTTAAAGAAGACCATCGTTTTGTTTCTCGGGCAGTATACAATATCCTTGGCATTGACCGAAATGGGCATAAGCATTTACTGGGGATGTATGTTTCGGAAAATGAAGGTGCTAACTTTTGGCTGAGCGTACTGACCGATTTACAGAACCGGGGAGTAGATGATATCTTAATAGCCTGTATCGATAATCTAAAAGGTTTTTCAGAAGCGATACAGAATGTTTTTCCCGACACCGAAGTACAGACCTGCGTCGTGCACCAGATTCGTAACAGCCTAAAGTATATAGCAAGTAAGGACCAAAAAGAGTTTATGAACGATCTAAAGCCTGTCTACCGGGCTGACACATTGGATCTTGCCGGACTCCGGATGGACGAGCTCCAGGATAAATGGGGTGAAAAGTATCCGGTGGTCATCGACTCGTGGCGGCGTAACTGGATCGTCTGACCACCTATTTCCGATACGATAAATCCATCCGAAAATTGATCTACACCACCAATACGATCGAAGGATTCCATCGCCAGGTCCGTAAGGTCACTAAAACCAAAGGTGCGTTCACTTCAGATATGGCGTTATTGAAACTGATCTATCTGGCACATAAAAACATTAAGAAAAAATGGACGATGCCACTGGCCAATTGGGGAACTACAGCTCAGAAATTAGCTATTTGGTTTCCGGGAAGAATGGTGTTAGATTTGAAATGAGCAAAGTGGGTGAATTACCGCCCCGCGGGGCGGTAATTCACCCACTGACACAGTTAGTTTTACACTCCCTAATTTCACAAGGAAAAAGCAAAGGACAGGTTAACGTTTTTTAGTCTGTCCTTTTTATTCCAATACTAAGAAGGTTACGGTTTTCTCCTTTTTTATCCTCGTGTTAACAATTTTAATTGCTTTAGTTATTACGGTTAAAAAAGCAAAATGCTAACGAAGCCACCAAAGCTGTTTTTATTGTGTTTCTCTGGTCCATAATAATCAATGTTAGAACCCAATCCAAAAGAAAACTCGTTATAACTTAATCCAGCTCGAGCCATCAAATAACTTCTGGTCTGCATGTCGATGATGGTATTGTATTCATATAAAGCCTGAAGTCGTGAATAGAAACGCCATTTGTCATTAATCTTTGGCTTGTATTCAACTAAAACCAGGCCTTCTACATTGGTGTCCTTAGAAAAATCTATTCTCGAATTAGCGACAAACAACCAAGTCGGGTTGGCTACCGTATAAATGGCGCCTGCTATAGGTCGCATACCCTTTACAGACGTTACATGAAAACCTCCGGCAAGTTTTAAGCCTTTCAAAACTTCATACGTCAGGCTGGCTTGTGTCATGTAGTCGTCGATTTGATCATTATCCCATTCACCTACCAAGGACGTAACGCTGAAAATTCCCAATTTAGGAATACTCTTAAATTTTTTATCAATGATCATTTGAAAAGCCAGTCCTCTATTGCTGCCCAATAACTCTGTATTAATTGGAGGGCTTATTACTGGAATATCCGTGTTTTCTTGCGAAAAGGCATTTACGCTTAGGGCTAAAAGCGGTACTATAAAAACATAACTAATTTTTGTTAATAACTTCATTGTTCAGAAATTTACTTGTTTTGGAATTTTTTAAGAAGTTCACCTCAACTAAAGCAACTTACGTCGATCTGAAATTCAATTTATAATTATGTTCCTACCTCAGATTGGGCCGTACCAAAATTTCATACAAAGTTACCACTCTATATATTTTCTGATAGCTACATAAGCGTGCTATTGGTTTAGGTTTTCGTGCATAAAGCAACTTAAATAGAATATCGTGGGAGTCGACACAATAGATTTAAAGTGAGAAAACGTATATTTGGATATGAAATTCTAATATTTGTCAGCAATTTATGAATAGAGTCTTGTTGTTTTTAATGGCGTTTAGTTTTGCCTCTTGTCAGGAGAACAAATTACCTTATCTCGGCACAGCTTCAACGCAGGGGGATACTACCATTTATCCGACAATTGACTCGTTTACGATGCTCAATCAAGATAGTATGGAAGTATCCTCAAATAGTTTGAAGAACAAGATACATGTGGCATCGTTTATTTTCCTTTCCTGTCCGACAATTTGTCCCCAGATGAGCGTTCAGATGAAAGAGGTGCAGGAGAAAACCCAGAGCATGGACGACGTGCTTCTGCTTTCGTATAGCATAGATCCCAAACGGGATACTATACCTGCCCTAAAGGCGTACGCTAATAAAATAGGAGCAAAAGGTAATAAATGGCATTTTCTGTATGGGAATCAGGAAGAGGTAATGCGCTTGGCGGACAAATCTTATTATGCCATTGCATATCCTGATAGTTTGGCTCCCGGAGGTTTTACGCATAGTGGAGGCCTGCTTTTAGTCGACAAGGATCTTCATATCCGGGGAGTATATGATGGCACATCAAACGAAGAAACAAAAAGGCTGTTGAAAGACATCGCTATATTAAAAAAAGAAAAGTAAATTTTATTAATTTCGCTCAGTTTTGAAAAAATTCATGTACATATCGTTGCTTTTGGCTGTTATCATGCAGTCCACCAGCAGTATATGGATTTATCTGGGTTTTGAGCTCAACCGCGATTACATCGCACGCCAGCTATGTATCAATCGATTTGAAACCATTCCTGTATGTAAAGGATCCTGTTATCTGGAAGAAAAGATTAAAGAGGAAAAAAGTAACGGTGATGCACAGATAACAGTTAAGTTGCTCGAGGTTGTTATGGTTTTACCTGTTCTCGATGATAGCCACAAAATGCCTATTGAACATCCCATTGAAGATATTGTTTTTACTCCGATTCCTATCGGGTCGTTGTGCAACGGATTTTGCTTTAGCATCTTCAAACCACCGATATTCCTTGTTTAATTGATCACAAGATTATTTAAATTAAGGTAATATTATTATGGTTGTCAGAACAGAAGAAATAAACGTTTTGACATTGGAAGATATGGAAAGCTCTAATATAGGCTTTATTGTCACTCCGCTTCACACCTTTAATCAACGATATGGTTTCCTGTCATTACCCAATCAAAGAATGTTCTATACGATCATCTATTTTGAAGAAGAAGGGGGAAGATTTGCCATCGATCAGACTATCGTACAGGTTGAAAAAGGAGAAGCACTGAGCATTGCACCATCCAGTGTCTGCACATTTGAAATACATAAAGAAGCGAAAGGTTGGATTTTGCTTTTTACGGATGCCTTTTTTACAAAACGTTACAACGATAACGTATTGCATGACTTCTCTTTTTTAAAGAATAATGCAGTATACAAACAATTGGAAAACAACATCGACATTTCCAAGTTGCGTATGATGATGGATTCGATGTACGATGAGCTCAAGCTGTCGGATAAAGACTCTAAAACGATTCTGAGGTCTTATTTGAATATTGTACTCGGTATGCTGGAACGTTGCAGCGGTATACGGCTTGCCACGCCTTATAATAAGGAAAGAGAAAATAGGGTTCGGGCATTCGAACAATTGCTCGAACAATATTACAAAAGTGAGCGCTTTCCTTCATTCTATGCAGAGAAGCTAAACATATCGACCAATTACCTGAACCGGATCTGTCGGGAGCGACGCAATAAAAGTGTAGGTGAATTGATACGGGACAGAATTCTAATGGAAGCGGAGCGATTGCTATATCACACGTTCAAGACCGTGTCCGAAATTTCATTTGAACTGGGATTTGACAGTTCTTCGTACTTCATCACCTTTTTTAAAAAGAAACATGGAATCAGTCCAGAGGAGTTCCGCAAAATGCAAAGATAAACTCAAAGTTTTAGTCGACATAGCATAGGCAGTTCTATTGAATTAGGGCTGCCTTTCTTTTTCCAAACTTACTAGAAAAGAGTACTTTTTTTGGCGATTACTTAGCTGTTACAAATAACTAAACTATTATACCAGAAACAGCAATCGCCTGTTCCAAAAACAAAAGTCATCCGCATCTCTATTTCGTCAATACTTCCAAACAAAGTAGGAATTTTGTCAAAAAGCAAAAGAGAGAGATTTATGGATTTTCCTATGTTTCATTTGGATTGGTTGAATGACCGTTTTTTAATAGCCGTCATTGCCATCATCCACGTTATGATTAACCACGGTCTGGCCGTTGGTTTTATCCCTTACATTACCTGGTTGGAATACAAAGGTGTTAAGAATGCACCGGCAGACCAGATAACTGATACCAAATGGGACGAGCTTATTTATAATAAGATGAAAGTAGCGTTCATCATCACAACAACAATCGGTGCGATGACCGGTGTTGGTATCTGGTTTTCTGTCGCTTTGGTCAGTCCAAGCTCGATCGGGAGTTTGATACGTGTGTTCTATTGGGCCTGGTTTACGGAATGGATCGTTTTCGTAACCGAAGTTGTACTTATCATGATCTATTACCTTACGTGGAAAAATTCCAATAAATCGTTGAACGCAAAACTAAAACACATACGATTTGGCGCTTTTTTAAGTCTTGCTTCTTGGATTACGATGGTGATTATCGTCTCTATTTTAGGATTCATGATGGATCCCGGAAACTGGAATACGGACAAAAGTTTGCTTAATGGGTTTACAAATCCTATTTATATTCCTCAACTGGCATTTCGCACACCTGTAGCCATGTTGGTTGGTGGTGTATTTGGGATGCTGTTGACGACTATATTTTCAAAAAAAGAATCCGCAATACGTATTCTAGCTATCAAATATGCCGGTAAATGGGTCATGTTTTGGACACCATTTGCTATCGCGGGAGCAATTTATTATTGGAATGTGATGCCCGATGCGATGAAGGCTAATATGAGTACAGCGGTAGGTTCTATGGATTTCGAAGAATACTATGATTTGTTGAAATACTTTATCATAGGGGCCGCATCGCTGTCAATCATACTTGCGCTATGGGCCACTTTAAGACCTAAGAAAGTAAATTTTGCACTTGTTGTTGTGCCGTGTCTATTCATTTTCGGGTTTCTCGGCATATTCGAGCGAGTACGCGAATTCGTACGTAAACCTTATGTCATCGGAAATTACATGTATTCCAATCTCCTCCGCGAAGAAGATTATCCCTTGTATAAGAAAGACGGTGTCCTCAAGCATGCAACTTATGCCACTGTCAGTGAAATTACTCCTGAAAATAAAGTCCTCGCCGGCCGGGATGTATTTATGATTACCTGTAGTCGTTGCCACACGAGTAATGGTATTAATTCCATTGTAGATGTTTTTGAAAACATGTATGGCAAAGATAAACCGTTGAATGAACAAGCTATGGCGAGCTACATCCCGAACATGCATCAAGGTAGGGCATTTATGCCTCCATTTCCTGGAAATAAAAAAGAGCTCGAGGCATTAGTAGCATACATCAAACAACTGCAAAGCTCGGGTGAGTCGCTGCAGGGTGCGCAGACCGAAGGTGTTATAATTAACCCCATAAATGCGGTCGATGAGGTAGCAAAGCGCATAGAGGCTGATTTGGCGCAAAAAGAACAAGAAGACGATAACAACTAAGATTTTATACCCATGTTATTACAAATAAACACACCAGTACCCAAAGATATACCATTGGATTTACCACTGCCTGAATGGCTACTGGTCACACTATTGATAGTTTCTTTTCTACTTCATATTATTTTTATCAACTTGATGGTTGGAGGTAGTATCGTCGTCCTTTGGGCTCAGGTCAAAGGCTTGAAGGATAAACAGTATGATATGTTTGCATATGAGATAGCGAAGACTATCACTGTCAATAAAAGTATTGCCGTTGTATTGGGAGTAGCCCCTTTATTGAGTATCAATACGCTTTATACCGTTTACTTTTATTCGGCAAATGCGCTAACGGGATTTGCATGGATCATGATTATCCCGTCGGTTACGATTGCTTTTTTGTTGACTTACTTGCATAAGTACAGTTGGGGTGCGATGAAAAACCATAAAGCACTACATATTGGCATCATTGCGTTATCCGTTTTAATATTTTTATTTATTCCGTTAATATTTTTGACGAACGTCAACTTGATGATGTTTCCTGAAAAATGGGGAACGGTCAAAGGTTTTCTCAGTTCATTGGTTTTACCGAACGTTTTTCCCAGATATTTTGAGTTTTTAGGTGCTTGTGTTTCGGTTACAGGAGTATTCATTGTCTGGTACAACGGGCGTAAAAATTATCCGTTTGAAGAAATCTATAACAACTTCACCAGAGCCCAGATTAAGCGCGTTGGCTACCACATCGCATTGGTTGGGTTAGCGGGACAGGTCGTTTTTGGTGCTATTGTATTGATGACATTACCCGCAAAAGGGGTGAGTTTTGAGGTTATCGAAATTATGGGGGTAGCTGGGGGATTGCTCGTTTTGGCGTTATGGTGGATATGGCAAACGGTAAAAGACACCGATGAACACCTGAATAGGCATTTTTGGAAAATAACGATAGCCATATTTGTTTTCATGATCTGTTATGGCGGAAGCCGCCAAATGTACCGACACAATGCTTTAGACAAGCATCAACAGATGATGGCAGCACATACCGCTTCATTTCAAGCCTTGAGTAAAGAAGCACGAGAAAACGATGTTGAAGAAGAGGCGGAATTAGAAATTGATGAGTCATTGGGCGATCTTGCAAAAGGGACTGCGCTCTTTCAGGCGAGTTGTTCAGGTTGCCATCAATTGGATCAGCAACTGGTGGGGCCTCCAATAAGGGAAATGAAGCAAATTTATGAGAAAGATGAGACGGGATTGATTGCCTGGATAAAAGCGCCGGGGAGGAAGCGCATGGAGCTAATGCAGATGCCAGGTTTCCCACAGATACCGGATGAAGATTTAAAAGAAATTGCAAAGTACATTCTCTCTGTTGAATGAAACACTAAAATGTAACACGATGGACGATTATGATAGAAACATGCAGACAAGGATTGTAGATAGTATCTTGATTAGCTGTATGGTATTAAAAATCGCTTATATATTATTTCACCTATTTTTTGAATGACTATGGTACGTTACATACCTAAAATTAAAATAACGTTTTTACTTGTATTCAATCCTTATGGCACTGACATTTGCTATGCTTTGGTATCTTGAAAATGAACCAACCATATGGATTCTTTTTATAGGGCTTGCATTTGGCGTAGTTGCAATTGGGGCACAGTGTCTCAACCTAATTTTTATAACGATTTTTGCTAATAAAAAGCCCGAAGTAGGTTACAAAGAAAATGATAGAAACAAAAAGTATGAGTTTATTCGGGGGCTGTATTAAGATTAGTTGGTAAAGTGACTTAATAATTCTTAACCACTTTTCCCATACCTCTCGATTTTGGCCACACTGGCTCAAAACCATATTTGGCATACAGGTCATAAGCATTGCCGTCGGCAATAAGATTGACATAGCAAGACGATGGCAATTCGCGTTCGATAAAATCATTTAGCATCGTCATGATAAGCTTTCCTAACCCCCTCTTTTGATGCTCTGGTAATACACAAATATCTACAATTTGGCAATGGCAGCCCCCGTCACCAACTAATCTTCCCATACCTATCACTTCGTTTTTACTGTCTGTATCTAAGACGACAACACTGCAAAGTGAATTTTTTAGCGCTATTGTTGCGGCTTTTTCTGACTTTGGGAAAAGCCCGCAAGTCTCTATTAGAAATCGGTATTTTTCTACAGTGGGAGAATCGTACAGAGCTTTGTATGTCATTTCTATCAGCTTTATTTAAGTGTCCTTCCTCGAGAGGAATATTTTTTGTAAAAATAAATGACCAACCTTTAAAGGTTGTATTAACAAAAAATCAAAATCATCTTCTACGTCTTCTTGGCTTTGTTGTAGTCCATATAAATATAAACCATATACCAAAAGCGACACCAAACCCAATCCACGGAGTTTTCATAGATAATGCGGCAAAAAAACCTACCGTTGCAATGATGCAGGTAATAAAAAACCAAATTACATTTTTCATTGTTAGCCAAGTTTAAATTTTATTATTTATATAACTATAACGTTGCATAGGCTTAATGCCCATGCAACGAATTAATAGTTTATGCAGCGATCTTGTCTGAATTATCTTTAGCCTGCATATTTTTTTTTCAATATCCTGTCTTCGACTTTCCGAAGCTGTGCAATCACTTTCCGTTGTACATCATCCACAATCTTCCAATCTTTGGCAATATAAATATCTGTCGTACGGTTGCCCTCGTCAACGTGATTGAGCGCAAGAGCCACATCGTCCTTGCTCATCCGGCAATCGTTACGGGCGGTATTGGCAAAGGTGTGCCGGGCCCAATACAGCGTAAGGTCGGGTACGCCCGTTAATTTGCGTAACTGTTCCATGCCTTTGCACAATGCCCAATTGAGACAGCTACTGCTGGAATAGCGAAGCGAAAGTTTACCCAAGTACTTTTCAAGTAAAGGCTTGGCTTCATCAACGATCTTAATACTTATAAAGGCATTGTCCTTACGTTTGCCCTCAGTCTTGGAACGATTGTAGTCTATGCGGCCATTCCTGATGTCCCGTTCAGTTAATTGGTAAAGGTCTACAGCATTTATTCCGCAGAGATAGAACGAAAGCATATACAGCTCTTTGGCCAATTCGGCACGGCTTCCGGGAGTGGTCACACGATCGCGGATGGTTAACACCTGTTCAAGCGTATTGTTCCTTTTCTTGGTGAGAGGAGGGGAACCAACTTTGTATTTCTTGAACGGATAATGCTTGATGCGATATATTCCGAGATCTTCATTGTTGTATAGGTCACGTGCGGCATTGAACAGTGTCCTTAGATCGCGCATGTGATTGTGAAGCCCGCTATCGGATAGTCCCTTTTTGGTACTGACAACAGGTTTGCCATCTTGGTTGTAGCGTGTCATAATACGCTCTGACCGCAGGAAACGTTCATACGCCAGCAACATGTTGGAATTGATCTCTTTGATGGATACAGATGGGCGTTTGAAATAGTCTACCAAACTGTTGCGTATGACATTCTGATTTTTCGCCGTTCCTTTTTCTTTTTCCCCGCCCTTTTTCAGACGTTCGATGTGTTTATCACAAAACTTGATAAAGTCCACGTCCTCATCCTTATCACGCAGGTAGTCACGCAGGGATTCGGCGGTAAAGTAATCAAGACGGTCGTCCAAATCGCTAATCGCATTCCGATGTTCTTTGAGCTCATCATTGACCTTTTCCAAAATGAAAGGGTCTTTGATTTTTAAATCTTTCGTGAGCTGTTTCTTGACCACATAATGTGCGGTGTCAATAAACTTTCTTTCGCCTTTGTGATAGACACAGATTTTCACGTTGTAAGTGTCATCGGCTTTCTTGTGGTGGGCATAAACTTTTGCGCTTACGGTTGCCATAATTTTTTCAATTACCACGCAAGATGCTGTTACATATTTGTTACATTTTTGCGTGAAGTTCAACAAAAAACTATGTAAAACCAGTCGTAGGGGCGATTTACCCGTGACCGTCTCGCCGACGAAATCGGCTCAAAGAAATGAAAAAAAACCGCTTCAAAATTTCTTCTGAAACGGCTTTTAGTGCGCCCAACAGGGCTCGAACCTGTGACCAAGAGATTATGAGACTTTCGGCCTGTACCTTTTTACATCGTGCAAATTCAGCGTTCACGCTTTACAGAAGCAATATATGAACTATTTGTGGAACCGTGAAATTTTTCTCCGTTACGTATTTGTTACGGTTTTGGATGGTATAATAGTTTGGTAAACCATGCTCTACGATTTTGTCGCTGTCCCTTTTAACAAAGCAAATTGTGCGCTACTTTCTTTTAAATCTTTTTGAAGTATTGCAAAATGAGCACATAATTGCCTTTTTATACTGACGGAATTAAAGCCTTGTTTAAGAATACCATTTGAATTCTTATAAGTAGCTCTTGCGGCATTTTGAGCATAAGTTATGAAATTCCTTTCACCGAAATGAGAATATCTTTCATAAAGTTGCCTCTTGCGTAAATGATTGTCCTTTGTTTTTTTGCCATATGCCATCATCATAGTTTTCTTAATACGGCCTTTCATTTTACGGAAATAGCGCGATAAACTACCTGGCCGTATATACACATTTCTCCCATTATACTCAAAACCAAGATATTGAAGATTCTTATAATGTCGCTCCTCGGGTTGAGTTAACGCGTGCAGAGCCATTTTTTTCTGGTCAAAACTCTGAATAACGTTATTCTTGTTCGATTTAAATAAAATAATTTCTGTTTTTTTATCTTGAATAGGAAGGTCGTATCTCCTGCTTAGTTCATTTTTCAAATCAGATATGATTTTATCAGTATCCTTTGTTTTACAAACAATTAGCAAGTCGTCGCAATATCTGAAATATTTAAATCCCATTTCAACTCCCAGTTTATAAACCCATTCATCAAAATCGATAAGATAAATATTAGAAAGAACAGAACTCATTGGAGATCCTTGTGGAATACCTTTAAAATTTAATTCACGAGTTACCTTGTCAACTTTTGGACGATTACTCGTTACCAATCTTTTTTTACGCAATACTTCAAACTTTTCTTGGAAACTTTTCCCGCCTATTGTATCGGGAACTAAATCTAATAAGGTTCGATACTGTTTCACTTTACTAAGATTAACGTTGAAATGTTTAAGCAGACTAACTTGATTTACGTAAGCATATTTAGTTAATGATTTGAAAAGGTTGTATTGATCTATCGGCAAATGTTTCAGACACATTACTTTTGACCACTTTTCCTTTAGTATAGAATGGTCAATATTATCAAAATACCCCTTTATATCTAACGCTATTGCGGTGCATTCTTCCTCTTTTTTAATCATCGAATCAATTGAGTCGAAAGCCTTCTTCGCAAACTGAATGTTGCATTCTCCTTCCAAATCTGATCGATAAGCCAACACACTGGATTCGAAACCCTTGTGATGAATATAACTTTGATAACGTTCGTTTAGCGCAAAAGAAAAGAAAGAATAGATATAAGAATCAAAATGTGAAGCATATGAAATTGGACGAATTTTAGTTTCTAAAGTATATTCAAATGCTGTTTCACTATATTTATACCGAGGTGTTTTGACTAAGATTTTAACAAAAGGCAGGAAAGCGTGAGTAGCTACTCTTTTTAGCTTGGGGTCTTTTACCAAACCATGAATTTTTTCATTGTGTTTAGAGAAATCAAATCTATGGTCAAAATGTTTATATCTTTTCTCTTTTGCTTTTAATGTTTTTACAACAAATCTTTTCCAAACGTCGGCACTGTATAATTGAGTATTTTCCATCTGTTTATTGGGACATTAGCCGGAGAGATTCAGCAATCTTAGCAAACTCCGGCTAATGCACAATGTATATTCATTGCTTGGCAGACGATGCGCCTCTATCGTCGAAGGGTTTTCACCTATTACATGCCTTAATCCTCCCGTGGCCAATCATGCAGGAATAATACTAAATGTGGCACTACAGATTAGGTTTTGAACGTCTTCATCCTAACCTTTTCAAGTTTACCGAACATTGATTGCCATATCCGTTACCTTGAAACCTCGTCGAATATGTTTCACTTCAACTCGGGTTTACTGAACTAAATCAGTGAGACTATAAACATAGTTAATGTTATGAAGAATTACATCCTAATTGCTCATCTCACGATAAGCCTCGACACTGTCGGTCTGTCAGAATCCTATGCCGTGTTGGCATGGTCTTTGACCTTTAATGTTAGGTGCATCCTGTTAAACACTACACCCCTTAGACAATTCTAAAGGCGATATACATAGTTCAATTTTAATGCCCGGTGTTGATGTGTGACAAAATGTCTTGTTTAGATTTATTGAATCGCATCTTGGATATGTCCTAACTTGATTGTGTGTTAATCTGATATGAAATATGTATTTTCGTATTTACGTTCGTATCCGAATTGTGGAAGAAAATTATAGTTCGTGACGCAATAGCCCCAATGATAATCCAATTGGATAACTTATATCTCCCCATCGGAATTGAGTAAAAAGTCGACTTCCCAAATCAGTTGATTGCTTGACAATGATTATGTCCACACCTTTATTTTTTAGCTTATTAAGAGGTTCTTGATAAATAACGTCATCTGCCACCAATATTATGTTTTCCGTATTTATAATTCTATCTAAGTATTCTGTTACCTGAAAACCAATAATTTGATCTGACCTATGTATAGATAGTTTGACGTGAGGTAAACCTATGGTCTTTTTTCTTAGATCGGGAATATGAACTACATTCTCCAAATGGTGATGATCACTTATAAATAAAACGCAGTTAATATCTCCAACAGATTCCGGGAATCTATTATAATCAAGGATGTTTTGGATTATATCTCCCAACATAGGTTGTTTAAACTCTCTAGCTTCCCATATTTTACTGTATAGAGCTCTAGTTTGGTTTAATGCTTTTTCCAAAAAAATTCCATCTATTATGACAGAAGTGTATGATTTTACGGTAGTATTTTTTAGCTTTTCATTCAGTATATGAATTGTTGTCTGACTAAAAACATTTATCTGGTATTCCCTTAAACTCTTTTCGGAGATGGTTAAATGGTAATTCTCTCCTTTATTTCGCCATTTCTTTATGTCTTCAATAAAAAATGTATAAAGTCTTTTGTCACCCAAATCGCTGCCGGCGTAGAGAAATAATACAAAATTATCTGTCACATATTTGATCGGTATTGTTACTGACGAACTGCTATTGTTCGCGAATGACCTGTATTTTGATTGTAATTTAAGGAACGAAGTTGATTTCTCTGTGATGCTGTCTAATATTAGTAAATCGGCTCCTTCTTGATCAAAGGACGGTTTACTTAATTTGAAGCCATTTTCAAGCAGGTGATGGGCAATTAGATTTTCGGCCACCAACTCTTTCGGTTTATTGTCGATCATATCATTACATCAAATTGGATATTTAGAATACATTTTCAAGTATCTTGACACAGCGTTTAGGGTGAAGTCACGAAGATTGAATCTTGCTGTAAATCTAACATTATTCTTCAAAGAACCCAACCAAACCAATCACTTTGCATGGTATCGACTATTTAAAACGTCAAATTTTTCACTCGTCGAAATTCGCCAGATAGCATTCTGTTTTTAAGAATTTAATCAAATACATCTTTTATCGATGGCGCAAATTTATAGCTTGAAACTTAGACGTATTAAAATGGGCATACATCCATATCAATATGGGGAATAAATAGTATCTTAATCCATGTTAATTAATATATCTACGATTACAAAATAATGGAAAGAGCGACAACCAAGTATCTTACAGGCTTTCAAACAGATGTAGGAAATGATGAAAACTTCGCATTGCTAAATGAATTTTTTATAGCCTTTTCTCGATTTGAATTTACACTAAAAATCTCAGGATACTTGAAGGATAATGTGAAAAAAGAAGCGCATCCAGATTGGTTGAAATTTGGGTTAAAGAAAAAAGAGACGTTCGATGATTACATCGATAGCTTGGAAACGGACGACGAATTAAAGACAGCAATAGAGTATATCCTCATTAATCCTCCGAAAAAACAATTTGTAGGTGATGACAATATGTTGATGTTCGCGTTAGTGCCCGATGAAAATCCTTCCAACACCCAAAAGCTCTGTACCTATATCACGAGGATAAGGAATAATCTTTTTCATGGTGCCAAATTTCTTAAATCGTATGGTGACAGCTCGCGGGATTGGAAGCTCATTAGCTGTGCCCTATTAGTTTTGTCTTGTTGGATTGACGATGATCAAAATTTCAAAAGCTGGTATTTTGATGGATAGCTTATTTAGCCTAAAAGAATCAACTATTGTTGACAAAATCATTAAATGAAACACTATTCACACAAAGGAAAAAGACTTGGAGCAAGGGATCGATCCTTATGTAAACTGTTATTACCCTCTAAATTTAAGGCGTGTAAAATAGGAAACCAATAGATTTACCATGGAAATACTACGATATTATTTACCTACGATACGTAAAATTGTAAATCAGTTAAAAGAATTGGAAAAAGATCCAATGGGCAGCGGTACGACTTGCCTCCTGATTCAAGAAAAATTGATAGTCAGCCTAACCAATATTGAATATAGGATACGAAAAGCTAAAAACGAAGCGTCTGGTATTAAAAAGCTATTGGCTAACAAGAATTTGCAGAATTCCAAAGAAAAATCTAAACAGCTTAAAGCACAATCAAAAATTTTGCTCAAAAGAATAGATGATTACCAAAATATTAGAATACTGTTTAAATCAATAGCCGATGGTATTGCCTTCTTATACATTAACCGTTTCGATCTCAAAGCGCAAAACTTTAAGCAAAGCACTGGCTTTATAAGTAATAAAAAAGGCAGTCGCTTGGAAAGGAAATGTTTCAGATATGCTTTTAAGGCCGGAGGCATTGCGATTATGAACGATTTAACTAATGTACTTAAATACTTTGACTTAATGATAATTACCGGTATAGACGAGTGGTTTCCTATTGAAGTCAAGTCTGGATCGTCTAAGAATAAGGTTCAGGCCAATAAAGGAAGTACGTTGATGAAATACTTATTAGCTGATGAACCAGCAGACATCTATGAACGAGGAATGCCAATGATTCGACAGTCTCTCGTCTCCAATGTTCAAGATCATGTAGAGAAGGTTAACGGCTTGTTTAAAGAAGCTAGGCAAAAAGGGTTTGCACTTCAAACAATGGAAACAGGCTTGACCATACTCGCTACTTTCGATGACGAAATTGATGATTTTGAAAACTTGCTAAATAGTCTCCAACTTGTTGAGCCAATTCTATTTTGTCAAAATAATTATGCGGTTACACAATTTGGCTATTATCCATATTGTCTTTCCATTAAGGCAACTGAAGATTATTTGGACTTTTTAAGCGGAAAGCTTCAAATATTTCACTTTTTTGACCGGGCGAGTTTGCAGCCAATGGCAAATAAATACAGCTACAATTATGAGTTTTTAGGGCAAGAGGAAATGTATGTTAAATTTACCCACAAAGTTGATGATGTAAAATTTGCTATTAGTTGGCATTCTTTTTCACGTATCTTTTTTGAATACATTTCTCCATCATGGTTAATTAATGATCATTTTTTACAAGTAAAAGAAATGACTAAATCTTTAAAAGAAAATCCCGATATTTCAAAATAGTCCGAATTGAGACAGGACTTTCGAATTAAAACTCACCCATTCAAGTGCCAATACAAAATAGAATAAAATAAATCGAAAAATTTTAAAGGTTATTTTGCGGATGAAATTGCATCAACCTACCGTCTGGATTAATTTTCAATGAATAATAATTGCCGTTGAAATAATACCCATTGTCGTTCTGAATATGAAATCCCTTACCAGCCTTTAGACGATTCTCAATTTCTTCCTTGTTTGCATCCAGTACAATATTAATAATCCTTCTGATGTCTTTCAACGTATATTGAAAGCCGGTACCTTGGCCTTTGGAAGATTCGTTAATTAGGAATTTCTTATAATGTCTCAAATAGATATGTATGAAACGCTCAAAATCCCAATAAACATGTTGGGTCCAACCCCATAGTGTTAATGTCTCGTCTTCAAATCCATAGACTAGTTTCATCAATTCCATCCAAGCCTCCTCATTTTCATTTTTTAGCTTGTCAATATGTTTGGTCGCTATGCCCAAATGACGACATATAAAAGCGACCCGCTCTTTCCTGCGATTGGCAAGCGCGTTATTTAGTGCTGCCCTAAAAGGGCTATTCTTTCGATCTGCATATACCAGTGTTTTCAACGAGGTAATCAAAACATCGTCGTAGAACTTTCCCGTTTCGGGATTTATCAAAAAGGTATTTTTATCACCATCTGAAAGCTGATCGCGTTCCAACAAAAGCATAAGGCTAAAATACATCCTTTTTTCAGCCGGAATTAACGGAATGCCTTCTTTGATTCTTCTTCTAAAGAGAAGTAGCTGCATACGTTCTCCATCGAATAAGTCTGGGCTAAAGTCAACATTGATAGTATTTGGAATATCTTTAACGTCCGCATTGTCATATTGATTTTTAATAGGTCCGATATCAAGTGCACTTAGACTTCTAACATCCCTTGCATAAAAACCTTCCGTTTTGAGCAACTTATTTTTTTCTGTATCCTGCAAAGCGCCATCCAGCAACACTAATCCATCGTCGTTACCAACATTATGGGAATTGATCTCAAGCTTTAATTTAGCACGCTCTGATGGTGTATAAATAATATAGCCGTATACGGTATTGCCATACTTCTGATAGGCATCCGAACCATAATAGAAATCGAAAATGGCATATCGATCAAACTGACCGACTTGAATAAAAATATTCTGTATGGAATGTTTTAGTGGTAGATCCATAATCCTCGACCCATGCTACGTTATGGGTTATTCGTCTTCCGGATGATTTGCCCATTCAATCAACTGCTCAATTCCATTTCTAGCCCTTAGCAAATACGGTAAACCAGACTGATTAGGCCCCCCACCAGGATTTGCCAATTCCAAAAGAATAGTCAATGAATATTCATACCACTCATAATTTCCTCTTAATGGTGGAATTGCAAGGGCATTCAAATATTTTATGGCTCCTATCAATATTTCTTGCCCGTCTGCTAGATTCTCTACTTGATAAAAGTTCTTTTTTGATAGGCTGACAAAATTTTCGGTCATTACAGACAACTCATACATCTGCTCAGGAAGTTTCTCTAATTGCGAAGTAGTCTTTTCCCACATCAGACCCTCAGCAAGTGAAAAGCAAGCCTCAAATAATCTTTTTTCATCCATCAGATTTACATAGTTTTAAAGCTATAAAAATAAGAACTTCCAAGGACTATTATTAACGTTTTCATTTTACAAGTTACCAAAATACTAAATCTACGAACAGTTTATTTTTTATCATTATTACGATTACAGCGTTAAGAGTGCTCTTCTAAACTGCTCGATTTGTAACAGTAATTCAAAAATCATCTTTCATCGAACCAGTTGGTAGGTGGTGAGTAAAGGGATGGTCACAGCACGCAAGCTGGGAAAATATAGGGATTCTGTAGTATAGAATAGTCATTAAAGCTACACGTAATGTTTGAAAGGCAGTACTTCGGATTTGATCGCCTTCCCCGCTGTTAACACCTCACCGATAGAATCCGCGAAACGCAGCGTGACGGGTGCTCCATCTGCAAAAATGCAAGCGTTATAATTTAACTTCGTGAGCGCTAGAATATCCCTACACACAATTTCAATATCTGCATCACCCCTTAGGACTTCTACTCGTAGGGGGTTGGGGGTTTCTAGGCCAAGTTGGGTCTGAATGCGAGGAATATAGCCTTTTGTCCATAAATAGCCTAAATTTTCAGTGACAATTAAGGCCGAACCACGAGGAATACAATAGGAGAAATCGCGATACATCTTAAAAGTATTGTCCTCCTTAATCCGAACGCCTATGATTTTGGATTTGCTAGCTGTAGCCTCTGTAAAACCTTGCCATTCCTCATCATCAAACCCAGTCTTTGCATGAATAAAAATCTCGTCAGGGTATGTATCATCTTCGGATTTCTGCTTAAAAGATTCCAAAGACATGGACAACAATTCAAATGCATCCTTCTTGCTAATATGGTACTCTTTGGTTTTTGGATTGTACCATGGCCCAATATTTCCCCTGAAAACCATACCGTCCCCCGAATCCAGAAACATTTGTGCTGCACAACAAGCGTTCCTTTGGTTTTCGGGAGAATCGATCTTTTTGTAAACCAAACCAAGATAACAGACATTTTTCCTTACTTCACCTAACTTCCAGGGCAATCCTCCCGATTTATAATAAAGCGTGGTCGATATATTCCATGCTTTTGCGGTATCAAATAACTTTTCGTACTCAATTTTCTTCTCATCGGTCCATAACGATTGGTAATTAATTGTGCTTTCCCTTATTATCTGCGTCACGATTTTATCGTTCAAAAGCTTTGCCTTTAGCTGATTGTGAAAGTTTATTTCAAAATCATAGGCCACTTTCAACTCGGTGAGTTCGTCAAAAAGAAGTATCTGATTTGAGCTTCTCTCATTTTTTCGTAGTCCAATCTTATTGTTGTCTTCCGCTTTGGGGATTTTCGATTGCGGCCTTCCATACTGGTAAATTTCGTCTGGTATTGCTATAAACCAAACATCAACACGAAAGTGTTCTTCATTCAGGTATCGGCTTAATCTGGTGGCATATAAATCTGTCAAATTGAAAACACGTTGATGTCCATCTGTATACTTCAAAAACTTTTCAATTTCCTCTATTGGAATATCTATCTCCTGCATGGAGTTAAAATTGACTGATATATTGAATGCAGCTTCGAGGCCTGGAAAGTAAGGTCTAGCTATATCATTCTTAGCGGGAAAAATTGGTTTATGAATATCAGACAAATATTTGATAACATAGTTTCTTTGAACTTCGGGGCCTATAATACCAATGTTTATAGTCCCACTGTGTTCCTTTTGTGTATAAGGGCCAAAAAGGGTTAATCCGTCTCTTGGGTCTTCAATTTTTTGGTTGTGTCCAAAAGTTAACTTAGGTTCTGGAATATGGATCAGCGTTGGTTCAGTTATCATTTTCGTCAATATGTTCTTCGTAATCTCCTAATATTCCTTGCCGAGATTTATCCTTAGGGTCAAAGTAACCAAAGTCAGCCCAAAATGTCTCCGGAATAGCGGACATTTCTAATTCAAAATCAGAAGACAGCTTAATGGAAATCCTGTCATCCTTTTTTAACCCGGTTAAAAATGCCAGTTGCATGTCACGCCACTCTTCATTAAAGAATCTCTTCCCTTTGGCCCGGCGGTGAGTATGGATTTTACTCTTATCTGGCTCTCCCTTGGCATCTTTCCAAACCTTAAATCCATCATCTGTAAAAATGATATGGTTTTTTAAGCTATAGCCCAACAGAGGGGTTAAGATTGGTTTTGCCGACATTCCATAGTGCCAGTGCCCCAGTGTTTTATATTTCCCGATAAGGTTTTTAGTTTTTGATGATTTCTTTTCTCGGTATGGATATTCAAACTTAACTTTCAAGGTTGTAAGGTTAGCGGGAGTATAAAAATATGCTAAATCTTTGTTTGCCATTTCATACCAGAACATCCCCCTTTTTTTCATCATAAGATGAAAGGTTCTCCTTAAAAGGGACTTGAAATAGTTTTCAGAATCACGAATGGTTGGGAATGACTGGTTTCCGTTTCCCATTAATACATCTGTAATTTTTATTTTATAAGTACGTTGTGGTTTTATTGAAGCCTCAACATCGTTATCATTAATTTTGAAATCCACAAAATCCTGAAACGAAACAAGGTGGTTTGAAATTTTGCCAGTTGGAAACTCATTAAGGCCCTTCAATGCTGCATCAGCTTGACCTTTGGTTTGAAATTCGTAAATAAAAAAATAATCGGGCAATTCTTTTATCGGCCACCAATTGCTATAATATAATTCATACTTCGATACTATACTATTGGACGGTAAAAACTGGCTTTCATACCACTGAGCAAATTCATTATGCACAATTTTATTCACTTTTGGCACATTGTCATTCCTCAATTTTTTTTCTAATTGTTTCAATCCCTCACCCCAATTATCGTAAAACGGTATTTGATTAAGCCTATCTGCTCCAATGAACAAATTATATGTGGCTCTATCTATATTCATTAGAATAATAAAATCACTTAGGCTGTTTTGCTTACCGATACTTTCAGATAGGCTGAATTCTTTATATACTCCGTCTTTCAACTTGCCGGGGATCAATTGTCCAGCCTCATCTTTTTGACAGATACTATGCGAATAGACAAGTAAGACTTTGGCCGCTCTGTTTCTTATGACCTGATCAATTTCCTCCCAAAACTTTTCGCCCCCTAAAAGTCCATTTTTGTCAATCCACACCTCGTAATTAAGCATTTGTAATCGAGAGGCCAACCAGATCGTGAAATCGTTGTCTTCGGGTGTAGCATGACTTATAAAAATTGTGTCTCTCATTAACTATTTATATGCTAATCTCAATGTACGCTAAGATAATCATTTTACCTAAGATATTTTGTGGTGTGATTCTTTGCATTGTTTATTCTAAAAAACGATAACTATTTCTCCGCTTGGCCATTTATATGGGCATCCGCCAACTCTGCCTCTGTACTTTTTATCGCCGCTGACGATCTTGCCAGCTCTTCTTCATATTCAGGGGCAAATATGCGAAATAGCAATTGGCCTTTATTTACATATTGGCCTTCGTCAACAAAAATATCATCAATGAAACCGCTTACTTTCGAGCGCAACTCAATATCCTGAACTCCCTGCAAATTCACGGGAAAATCCGTATAAACTGTGGCTGCTTGAGACGTTAATGTATAGATAGGATACTCTTCAAGCGAAACGTCATCCTGTTGGTGTTGTTGGCTATTATTACAGGCCAAAGTCGCCGCGAGCACACACGGGGCGAATAATTTAATGATCGATTGATTTGCCATATATTGATTGTAAAATGATTTAGATAACTATAGGTTCAACGACCTAAGTAGTTATAATTGGCAAAATTACCCCCTATAAAGAGCTACAAAAAGGGGTGAACGGCAGGTTAATTGGCAAAAAGGTAAGGTTATAAGGTTAACCTTTGCCTGTATAGAATGGGGCTTATCCCCACATATTTTTTAAAATATTTCCCGAACGTGCTTTGATCGGGAAAATTGAGCGCGTCCGCAACCTCTGAAATACTAAGTCTGTTATCTTGTAATAATATCTTCGCTTCAAGAATTACAACATGTTGTATCCATTCACTTGCGGGCATTCCTGTTTCTGATGAGACCGTCTGACTAAGGTGCTTAGGATGAACATATAACAGATTTGCATAGAATGATACGGCTCTGCTTTTCTTATAGTAGGCGAAAACTGCTTCCCTAAATTTGGTAACCAACAACTTTGTATGACCAATGTTTGGAGGGTTTTTTAAGTACAAATGACCAATTTCATTGATCATACTGTAAACAATTCCACGCACAACTTCCTTGTGAAAGTGAGATTTTGAAGATTCTCTTGATTTTAAAACAGCAAACATTTGCTTGAATATTGTGAAATCTTCTTGTCCTAAGTTTATTACATAGCCGCCATTGTTAGCGAAAAGTGCAAAAGCATGGAGAATATTGGACTCTATCAATTTCTCTTGAAGAAATTCTTCGGAAAACAATAGCGACTCCATCTCGCAAGGCGTGTCTGTGGTAACCCAACGTTTGATCGATGAAGTCCCCGTAAAGATTATAGCGGGACCAGAAACGTAATGTTCGGTTAGGTCGGTATAAAATCTAATTTCACCTTGTTGTATAAGTCCGATGCCATAATAGTGTGAACGATAAGGTTCTGTGGGATAATATTCCACTTTGTTGGTTGGCATATAAATGTAATTGCCATCCGATCCTAACTCAGAAAATGCTTTCTGCAGTAGCTCTAATGTCATCCACTTAATATTGCCCATGTATAAAGTAAGGTTTATCGGTAAAAGCAGAACATGGTACACATACCAAACGATAGCGACTTTGCCTTCACATTTTTGAAGCCCGCTTTTTTTAGTATACCCACAAACTGTTTTCTATCAGGAAAATGCCTCACGGATTTTTGCAGGTAACTATATGCTTTATCCTCTCCGGTAATGATCTTACCCAAAACAGGGACGAAACGATGAAAATAAAGTTCATGAAAAAGTTTAATGGCAAGGTTTTTCGGCTCTGACAATTCCAATATTACGCCAATGCCTCCAGGTTTTAAAACGCGATACATATTGCTCAATCCTCGTTCTAGGTTTTCAAAATTGCGAACTCCGAACGTACAGGAAACAGCATCAAAAGTATTTACTTCGAATTGAAGATTCTCTGCATCCGCAATAGCAAAATCCACATTGTCCGAGTTTGAAATTTCACTTTTCTTCCGCGAAGCCTGTTTAATCATTTTTGAAGAAAAATCAACTCCAATCACATCCGATGTCGGCATGAGCCGTGCCAACTGGAATGCGAAATCTCCTGTTCCTGTTGCTATATCCAACAACCTGTTTGGCTGATGTTTCTTGATACATATTGCTGCTTTACGGCGCCAGGTCTTGTCGATCCCTAGCGTCATAAGCCTGTTCAAAAAGTCATATCGAAAAGCGATCCTGTCAAACATATGTTCTACTTGAAGTCCTTTTGACCGATTTTTTTCTGGATATGGTACAATAGCTTGATTAGTTTTATTCATAGGGAAGTATTTTTTTCGTTATCCATGGTAATTGTTTTGCTATCGCGAGCTTATGCAATAGGGGGAAAGAACAGAAAGCATCGTAGAAACGAAATCCCGCTTTGCCTCCTCGCCGGTATACTGCTTGAAAAGCACATTATGAGATATCCAGAAATCGCCCACGATAAATAAGTTTTTTATCAGCTGTCTCTCCACCTGATCCCCCAGCCGAGTCAAAATCCCCTGCTCTTGAAGGCTTCGTAACCACGTTTTAAATTGGTTCTCGCGCTTCATAATCAATTGACTGTAGTCATTTTTTATTTCCGGTATCCAGATACTGATCTCGACAAAATGGATAAAAAAGAAACGGAACTTGTCTTCCTGCTCGTATATAAGTTCTAATGTCGGGGTTAGATCTTCAAGACGTTCCATTGGAAGTCCCTGAACCTTATCGACAATCCCGTCATACCACTCGATAAGCTCCCGGAAAAGTGCAATCACAATATCTTCGGTATGCTTAAAGTGGTAATGAAGATTACCCGGACTTATAGCCATAGAACTCGCTATGTGTCTCGTCGTCGTATTTCGGATTCCATTTTCATTGAAAAGATTCCGCGCGGCATCCAATATCTTATCGCTGGTTTTCATAACACAAAAATAGAACAATTGTTCTATTTTTTCAAAAAAACACTTACTTTTACCTCTTGGAAATAAGAACTCGTTAACAGAGCAGCTTTGATCCATGAGCAAATTAAATAGTTATGACAGAAATTTATCACTTAAACTGCGTCAAAATCGTCTCTCCCTATGCTGATAATGTTTGCGGACATTGCCTGCTTTTGAAGCAAAAGGATCGGATGGTGCTGATCGATACCGGCATCGGTCTTCTTGACAGCCAGCTGCCCGAACAAAGGATAGGGCACGAACTTGTGGAAATAACGGGATATCGATTTGATGAAAGTCAAACCGCTGTTAGGCAAATTGAACGTCTGGGGTTAAACCCCGAGCATGTGGGCGATTGCATCATTTCCCATTTGGACAACGACCATATCGGTGGACTTGCCGATTTTCCCCATGCGACGGTACATGTCGGCAGGGAGGAATATGAGCATTATATGTCGGGGAGTCCGAGATACCTAAAAATACCGTTGCAGCATAACCCGGACATCAAGACGTACGAGCCATCAGATAGGCTGTGGTTCGGCCTCGAAGCAAGAAAAGTAGCTACTGCATTAGACGTAGAAATGTTATTAATACCGCTTCCCGGACATACGTTTGGCCATTGCGGAATCGCTATAAAAAACGGTGACAAATGGCTGTTTTATGTAGCAGATGCCTATTATCTACGGGAAGAATTATCGGACATGGATCACCCTGTCCACGAACTCGCTGAGATGAGGGCAGACGATAACAAGCTACGGATCGACACCCTGGAGAAAATCCGTAGGTTGATGCAAGACCATCCGGAAATAGAAATTTTCGGATACCATGACATTAGCGAATTCGAATACTATAACTCAAAGTAACAGATTCAAATAACCGAACAACATGATGGCGATAAAAAATAGTACAAAAGCTGATATTGACGAGATTTTCAGGCTTTATAAGATTGCGACAGACTTTCAAAAAACGAGGTTTACGGTTCATTGGCCGGAGTTCGAGCATGGATTGGTGGAAAAAGAGATCGACGAGAAACGGCAATGGAAACTGGAGATCGATGGCAGGATTGCCTGTGTCTGGGCGACAACGTTCGATGATCCACAGATATGGGAAGAGCGGAATGCAGACCCTGCGGTTTACATTCACAGGATAGCTACCAATCCTGATTTTCGAGGACAAAACTTGGTAGCCGAAATTGTCAAATGGGCAAGAACCTACGCCAGCGACCACGATAAAGCGTACATAAGGATGGATACGGTGGGAGATAATACCAAACTGATTAACTATTATGGAAAATGTGGATTCGAATACCTTGGTCCTTTAAAGTTAAGCAATACTAAGGGGCTTCCTGCGCACTATGATAATGCAACCGTCAGTTTGTTTGAAATCAGATTAAAATGATAATATGGCAGCATCCGTAATCACCACAATAAAAACACTGTTTGAGCGTGATCTCAACAAACTGAAACAAGAAATAGAAACTTATCGCGATGAACTCAATATTTGGCATATAGAAGGGAACATAGCAAACTCTGCGGGAAACCTCTGCCTACACTTGATAGGTAATTTGAATACGTATGTTGGCGCTCAAATTGGCAAAACCGGTTATGTACGTAACCGTCCCGAGGAATTCGCATTGAAAGATATCCCCCGTGCAGAATTGATAAAACAGATTGATGGCACTATCGGAGTGGTCAGCGAGGCACTGGACAGATTAACCGAAAAAAATCTCGACGAGGAATATCCTATGCTTGTATTTGAAAAGAAAACAACTTATGCATTCTTTTTGGTTCATCTTACCACACATTTGGCTTACCATCTGGGACAGATAAACTACCATAGGAGGCTGATCGATCGGATATAAAAACGGGTAAAAAAATATTAGAACATTTGTTCTAATATTTTAAATAGTGTACTTTTGCCATAAATTATTGTTGTTATGGCAAAGAAATCAGGAAGTTGGTTATCAAGAAACCTATACGAAATACGGGAAACTTTATTCACCCCGGATCCCAATGACTCTTCTTTTAAAAAGAAGCAGAAAGCTGTTGGTTGGTATATGTTCTTAATCTTAATGGTATGTGGAGGCTTAGCTATGCTCATCGCAGTTTCTTTCGTGCACTAATATACCTGCTGGACGACAATTATTTCCAATTTTATTGTATCAGCTGGTTTTTAATCCGCTTTACAAGAACTTCGGGGCATCCCATTCCGGTCCTCAATAACTGGTTGACGGATTTTGTATTCGTACCGCTAATTCTCCACGTAGCGCAATCGGTAGGTCTATGTATACTGGGGGCCTCCAAACCATACCGCTATCCCTTATTTCAAATCCTCCTGATCCCGGTTTTAACCGCTTATATCTTTGAGTACATCATGCCACGGATCACGCATTACCATACGGCAGATCTCTGGGATGTTGTCAGCTATTTTGCGGGTGGCCTTTTTTATCGCTATATCCATCAGAATTATTCGATAAAAAAATATGGTTAAGCACAGGCTATTGAAATAATAAACTTTACTTCATTGAGTTCACCTATTAAAAAACATCAACCCATCTCGGGTATACTATTTCCGTGATAATTTCTAAAATCCTATCTTTGTCAAAAAGAAATTCTTGAAGCGTTTTTGCTTTAAGTCCTGTACTGAAACTTAGGAACTTTCAATGCAACCGGGACGACAAGTGGAGAACGCTCATGCTATGGCGTGGGCGCACTTATCGGTTGCCGGTTTCCTAAGACCTCAGTACTATAAGTCGTTGCCTACGCTTTTTGTGAGACGGCGACATGGTGATTAAATTTTTATTCTTCGTAATATGGAAGCCGCGAGATATTTTCCTCAATTGGACCGTTCTGCATCGGAAATATTCAAATATATAAACGTTTTGAATGATTTCACATTGCTACTCCACAATGGAGACATTATAAAGTTTAATGCCACCAATGAGACCGAGTTTTGTAAATGGCTAGATGATAACGGTATCGAAAACATAAGAAAAGAAAAAGGTTGGTTTTTAGAATTAAAAATCCAATAAACTCTTGATATTGCTGCCATCAATTAAGACATCTATTACTACCGATAATAGCCGTTACCTAAATACCCATTTCAACCTTTACAATAATCATTTTTTTCAGAGTATCAATTCGAAATCATCAATCATTTTCAGGTATGGGCTAACTAAGTAGCTTTGGTGTGTCAACAAAAGCTTATGGTTCAACTATACTAATAGCCGATGGGTGATTCTAACAATCATACATATGGAGACAATAAATCATAAGGCGATCATTATTACCGGAGGACCGGGGATGGGAAAAACCTCGATTATCGAGACGCTATCCGAAATGGGGTATTCTTGCGTAAAAGAATCTGGTCGACACATCATTCAAGAACAACTTCAAAAAGGTGGAACTAGTCTTCCATGGGCTGACAAAAAAGGATTTGCGTACGAAATGCTAAAAATGGGTAAACGAGATTACAAAGACGCCCTATGTTCAAATTCGCTTGTATTCTTTGACCGTGCCATCCCCGATGTAATAGGCTACCTCAAATTATGCAATCTCCCTATCCATAAGAACGTTTGGGAGTCTGCTCGGTGTAACCGATATCACAAGACTGTATTTATAACGCCTCCTTGGAAAGAAATCTATTTGAATGATGCAGAGAGAAAGCAGTCTTTCGAGGAGGCAATTGCCACATATGAGATGATGTTTCAGGTTTATACCGATTTAAATTACGCTGTTGTAGAAATACCGCGAACAACTGTCGAAAAAAGAATTGACTTTATCTTTCGCATTTTGAAAGCAAATGATTTTCAATTTTAAAAATACCGTTCGGAAAATATGGTCGATCTGACAGGAGAAGTCTGTATCCCAACTACATCATCGGCGACGATGCCTTTTCGGACTTGTTGTAGTCCATATGAATATTATCCAAACACCAAAAGCTACTGCAAAGCCGGGCCATGGATTCTTCATGCTCAGAGCAGCGAAGTATCCGAATGTTGCAATGATACATGTGATAAAAAACCAAATTACAGTTCTCATGATTAATCAAATTTAATTATTAAATTACTGCACGGGATATCACATATCCCATGCAGCATTACCGTCTCTATGCGGCCACATCTTCCGATGTAGCCTTATCTGCAAATTTCTTCCTGATTTTTGCTTCCACTTTTTTAAGTTGCACAATAACCCTCCGCTGTACGTCATCCACAATCTTCCAGTCCTTTGCAATGTAAATATCTGTTGTACGGTTGCCCTCGTCAACGTGATTGAGTGCAAGAGCCACATCGTCTTTGCTCATACGACAATCATTCCTCGCCGTGTTTGCAAATGTGTGTCTCGCCCAATACAAAGTTAGTTCGGGTATGCCTGTCAATTTGCGTAATTGCTCCATGCCTTTACATAATGCCCAATTAAGGGCATCGGCACTTGAATAGCGTTCACGTAATTTGCCTAAATATTTTTCGAATAAAGGCTTGGCGTCATCGACAATGCTAATACTGATAAAGGCATGGTCCTTGCGCTTACCTTGTGTCTTGGATCGGTTATAGTCTAAACGTCCGTTTCTAACGTCCCGTTCTGTTATTTGATACAAGTCTACCGCATTTATGCCACAGAGGTAGAACGAAAGCATATAAAGCTCCTTTGCCAATTCCGCACGGCTTCCGGGTTTCGTGACACAATCCCGAATAGTCAATACCTGTTCAAGTGTATTGTTTCTTTTTTTTGTTAGGGGTGGGGAGCCAACTTTATATTTCTTGAACGGATAATGCTTGATGCGGTAAATGCCGAGGTCTTCATTATTATAATGATCCCTTGCAGCATTGAATAATGTTCGCAGGTCACGCATTTGGTTATGTAGACCGCTATCAGACAATCCTTTTTCTTTCGTGGTTACCTCATGTCCTAACTGGTTGATCCGTGTCATTGTCCTTTCTGACCGCAGATAGCGCTCATAAGCCATCAACATATTGGAATTTATCTCTTTGATGGAAACGGACGAACGGTTGAAATAATCGACCAGACTGTTACGGATTTTCCGGTGATTGTTGGCCGTTCCTGTTCGCTTTTCTTTTTTTAGACGTTCGATATGCTGATCGCAAAACTTGATAAAATCGACATCTTCATCTTTGTCCCGTAGGTAATCGCGTAGGGATTCAGCGGTGAAATAATCCAGTCGATCGTCGAGTTCGCTGATGATCTTTCGATAATCTCTTAACTGTTGCTCGACCTTATCGGCGATAAACGGGTCTTTGACCTTGTTATCCTTGGTCAACTGTTTTCTGACAACGTAGTGTACCGTGTCAATAAACTTTCTTTCACTTTTGTGATGGACGCAGATTTTTACATTATACGTTCCATCGGCTTTCTTGTGGTGCTCATAAACCTTTGCGCTTACGGTTGCCATAATTTTTTCAATTGCCACACAAAAGTTCCGTTACCTATTTGTTACGGTTTTGTGTGAAGTTCAACAAAAAACTATGTAAAACACACTGTTTCGGGGAATCCGTTACAGCATAGGGCACATGCTCCTAAAGTGCCCTAATAAACGCAAAAAGCCATTTTTCGTAAAGAAAAACGGCTTTTTTTGAAAGTGCGCCCACCTGGGCTCGAACCAGGGACCAAAAGATTATGAGTCTTCTACTCTAACCGACTGAGCTATAGGCGCGGTTTATTTTATTGATCAAAACAGTAACATTGTTCTGTTTTGACGATGCAATTATCGATATTTGTGCCGAGAAAACAAAATTTTCGATGCAAAAAATTAAAAATATTATTCTCGACTATGGCAATGTAATCTTCATGATCGATTTTCATCGCGTACGTCAAGCTTTTATTTCCTTGGGTATCAAAAATGTAGATATTTTTTTTGGGCATCGTGTACAAGACGCCCTATTTGATGGTTTTGATAGGGGAGATATCAGTGAAAATGAATTTAGAGAAGAAATTCGTCAACGGTCAGGAAATTTCGCATTGACAGATGGCGAAATTGATGAGGCATGGAACACCTTATTGATTGGTGTACCACCGGGAAAACATGAAACGTTGGTATATCTCAAAAACAAATATCGTTGTTTTTTGTTAAGCAACAACAATGCAATTCATTATCGATATTGTATGCAACATCTTCAAGACGTTCATAATGTGGCTGATAATTCGGTTTTTTTTGAACAGACATTTTATTCACATTTAGTTGGTTTACGAAAACCCGAAAGAGCTATTTTTGAGGAAGTAATAAATCAAACAGGACTCTTACCTGAAGAGACTTTGTTTATCGATGACAGCCCACAGCATTTGAAAACTGCAGTGGCACTGGGTTTTCAAACTGCACTTTGTACATTGGACGAACCATTGGAGAGCTTGATTCGGAAGTTTGACTTATAGAAATTAAGCCTTACATAAAAAAGGAAAATAAATTTGATTAACTCAGTTTTTAAAATTACTTTTGCAAACACAAAATAAAAAGGGCACGAAAGGAGGTATATAAAAGCACATGATTATCGTAAATGTAAAAGAAGGAGAATCTTTAGATAGAGCATTAAAACGCTTCAAGAAGAAATTTGAAAAGACTGGTGTTTTACGCGAACTACGTTCACGTCAAGCATACGAGAAAAGATCAGTAACTCGTCGTACCCAAATTAAGAAAGCAATCTATAAACAATCGTTAAATCAAGAGACGGTTTAATATTGTTACTCCATAAAAAAAGGGCTAAATATTTTAGCCCTTTTTTTATGGAGTATTAGCCATAGTTGCATCTATGCACAAAGTCAATGACGAAGATGCTGTCATCTATTAGTTTGATGTTATGTATACGTGTTCAACCCTGCTTGGTACAGAAAAAAAAAGTTCGCTACGACCTCCTTATGGCTATTGACCATCGGGGATGGCGAATCTTTAAAGATCCAACGAACACAGAAAAAGTTGTTTTACCTTTCGCACAGACTCACTCAAAATTACAAAAAGATCCCATCGCTATTATGTTTATCTCGCTGATACAGTTCGTCTATCATTTCTGCAATAATTTGATTATTTAATCCAGCTCGAATATCGGCTATCTACAGTTTCTCCGTCCAAGTCGCGTTGTAGTTTCGTTGGACGGTTCCGATTTTTTACAATGCTCGCGAGAATACACAGATTGTTATGTCAAACAATTGACATAACAAGTCTGACGAATATGCCCACCAAAAAGACAAACTTCGACCTTATTCCATAATATCAGCGAAAAAACTGTTATATTTAAAATTTAATCCTTGCGTATGAAGTCTATTATCTCAGCCCAACAACTCTTAACGTTGCGTGGCCAAAACGCGCTAACACTAATTGACGCTACCTCGGGTCCGACAGGTCGGGATAAGTATAAACTAGAACATCTTACAGGTGCTATCCACATTGACCTAGAGCAGGATCTTTCAGCGATCTATGATGCGAAAGTAGGAGGTCGGCATCCTTTGCCCTCGCCGGCTCAATTCTCTGGAGTGTTAGGCCGTTTGGGCATAACAGAGGAATCGTTAGTCGTAATATACGATCGGGCTGCGGGCACAAATGCTGCGGCTCGTTTTTGGTGGATGCTACGAAGTGCCGGACACCAAGCCACATATGTGCTAGACGGCGGTTTCCAAGCGGGCAAAAGAGCAGGCTTTTCTATAGCCAAAGGCTTCGAAGTCCCCAAATCCGTTGTCCCCTATTATTTTTCCGAATGGCAATTGCCCTTGATATCTATGCAACAAGTAGAAGGGCTTATAGAAGATCCGGACTCATTAATTATAGACGTACGGGAAGCTTACCGCTATTTAGGCGAGTCTGAACCCATTGACTTACAGGCTGGCCATGTACCCACCGCGGTTAACATTCCATTGGCGAATAACTTAGAACAAAATGGCCTATTTAAATCTCCAACTGCGTTACGGGCATTTTATCAACCAATCTTATGCAATCGAGAGAGGCAAAAAATTGCCGTATATTGCGGATCGGGTGTAACAGCTTGTCATACACTGCTAGCTTTGGATTATGCCGGATAACGTTACCTCATCTTTATGTGGGGTCCTGGAGCGAATGGTCCCGAAACGATAAACCAATTGCAACACTTAGCCAATGAGGCGATTTTTTAGAAACTTATTTAACAGGAAGGAACGTGAATCTTTTCTTTTGGACATAGAAGATCCAATAGGTGCGTTTTGGTCATGGTTTGAACAAAATGAACACGCGTTTTTTTTAGCCGTTCAAACACAACGTGAGGTAGAGCAACGATTTATAAATGTTATTACATCCCAGTTACAGAATATTAATCCACACATATTTACGCTAGTGGGTATGATCGGTCCATACACGGCAGAATTAGTACTCACGCCGGATGGTCATATTCCGACGGTCCCGCTTGTGGAAGAACTGGTTGAGAAGGCTCCGAAATTAAATAACTGGAAATTTACAGCGTTAAAGCCCGCTTTTGATTTTGGAACAGAAGGTTTATCGATCCATGGTTACCATTTCAGCATCGAGAATTTGTTTTTTACAACCCATGAAGATCCGTACTATCCAGATTTAATCAGCATATCGGTCATTCATCCTGGACTTACATCACAAAATAGAGAAGAAATCGTTTCTGGCATTTTTTTGTTCCTTGACAGTTATCTTGGAGAATACGATTTAATAACCAAGGTGGATCAGATCGAAATAGTCGAGCCGGAGGCAGTGAAGGGCGAGCGTATTCCTATTTCGAAACTGAAGAACTACCTACTGTGGCGCGAGAAAGAATTTGTTGAACGATACGAAAGTAGTAAGCGTCAAACCGAAAACGATCAGTACAGTGCCTTAGAAGGTGTCCTGCAAAATGGAAAGCTTTTACTCGCTGTTATGAATATGGATTTGTTACAATGGGACCAGAAACCGTCACATTCATGGATTATGCGTGTAGAAGTGTACTATGAAGGGGATAGCCAGAATGGCTTACCAAACAAACGGGACTTTCAAGAAATGAATATCTTAGAGGAAGAGATTTTAGGCCGACTTACAGATAAAAATGGATATTTGTATATCGGCAGGCAAACAGGAGATGGGTTACGCGAGATTTATTTTGCATGTAAAGAGTTCCGGACACCGGCCAAAGTCTTGATGTTAATTAAACAAGCATACAAAGGCCGACTGAATATGGATATTTTTATATTTAAAGATAAGTATTGGCAGGCTTTACAACATTTGGTACCGAATTAATTCTGCTATGTACGCCCGAAATCTACTCGTTAGCTGATAAAACCTTTGACATACTGCTTAGTTAACTCATGTTGTGGATTTAACAATACATCTTCAGTCCGTCCAAATTCTACGATTTCTCCGGCATAAACGAAGATAATATAATCGGAAACTCGCCGAGCCTGTCGGAGAATATGCGTCACTAATACAATAGTGTAGTCTGACTTCAGGTCGATCAATAAATTCTCGATGGTCTGCGTAGAAATTGGATCTAGGGCAGAAGTAGACTCATCTCCTAAAATAATCTCCGGCTTTACTGCTAAGCCACGTGCTAGACACAAACGTTGTTGTTGTCCAATCGACAAACGTGTGGCCGACGCATCTAAGCGATCCTTGACTTCTTCCCAGAGACCAACATTCCGTAGCTGTGTTTCCACTATTTGTTTTAAGACTTTTTTATCACGTTCACCATGAATACGTGGACCATATGCTACATTATCAAAAATAGACATCGGTAATGGAAATGGCTTTTGGGAGAGTAGCCCCATCTTTTTCCGAATATGTGTAATCTCTGCGTCTTTAGCATAAATATCTTCTCCGTTCACCAAAACGGATCCGGTGATTTCTACCCCTTTTGAATCGTCCACCAGTCTGTTCAATGTCTTTAATAATGTTGTCTTTCCACATCCGGAAGGACCGATAATGGATGTGACAGAATTATTAGGAATGGAAAGGTTAACATTTTTTAATATACGCTTACCTTCGATCGTGACGTTCAGGTCTTTAATCTGTATATGTGGCGTAGATACGGCGATCAAATCTTGTGTTTCTGCTGTTTGGATGCTAGTAGATGCGTGCATATAACGATGATTAAAATAATAAATGTTAAAATAAGAGCAGACGCGTACGCGCGGCCCTGAACTTCAGGTATAGGACTGCTCAGTTGAAAAAATATAGCTAAAGGCAATGTAGCCGACGGCTCATCAATATACTTTGGTAAATTATCACTGAAACCTGTCGTCAACAGTACTCCTGCAACGTCACCAATGGCTCTGCCAAAGGCCAGGAGAATCGCTGTAAAGATGCCCGGCTTGATATAACGGATAAACACCTGAGCTGTTTCCCATCGGGTAGCACCCAACGAATACGTCACGTTTTTTAAATCCGCAGGTACTGTTTTTAACAGTTCGTCTACGGTACGGACAACGATCGGAATGGTCAACAATGTAATCGTGATAATACCACCCAATAAAGACGCACGAATGCCCATCCAAACCATTATACTGAACGCTATAGCACCATATACTATAGAGGGAATGCCAAACAACACATCGAATAAAAGTTTGCTAGATCGTTCTATAAAAGAATTCTGTTTGACGTACATATTCAGATAAATCGAAATCGGCACACCGGTAAGGGTTGCCAGTCCAGTAGATACGGTGGCAAGGTATAGCGAACCTAATATGGCGTTCAATATGCCGCCGTCTTTTCCGATATAGAAACCGCCTTTTGGCGTTTGACTTACCATTTCCCAAGTAAGATGAGGTAATCCTTTATACAGAATGGTGCCAATAATAAAGAAAAGGGATCCGGTAATGGTTATCCCAGAAATTTGCATGGCAATTTTCGCGATCTTCTCTTTTAATAATCGTTGCTTTACATTACTCATGAAGCTTTTTCCTCCAATTTGTTTAAGATAAGACGAGAAATAAGATTAAATCCAAAAATGATAACGAACAACAACAGAGCGGCAAACATAAGTGCCGAATCATAGAGCGGAATGGACATCATTTCTCCAAAGTTGTTAGCGATTAAAGCCGGTAAGGGATAACCGGCGTCAAAAAATGATTTTGGAATTTGGGGAATATTGCCACAAACCATCAAGACCGCGACCGTTTCTCCAAATGCACGGGACACCCCTAAGACAACCGCCGCCAGAAGCCCAGGTTTAGCTTTCGTTAAAATAACCTTCACGATAGTTTCCCATTTTGTGGCACCCAATGAAAGAGATGCGTTCTTTAATTCCTGAGGTATCGTATGAAGTACTTCAACCATAATGCTTATCATGATTGGAAAAATCATGACAGCAAGTACCACTCCACCAGCAAAAACCGTGTACCCTGTGGTATCCACCCCAAAAATCGGAGCCACAAATTGGCTTAAAACAGGAACTACAAATAAGACGCCCCAAACGCCATAGAGTACCGGAGGTATTGCTGCAAGAACATTTACGAGAGGGAGTACCATGTTGCGTAAAGCATCGCTAGCATATTCTACCAAGTAGACAGAAGCTAACACACACAAAGGCACGGCGATGATCAACGATATCAGTGTTACCCATATTGTCCCCATAATAAACGGAAGGAAGCCAAAACTACCCTTTAAAGGAGACCAAATGCTTTCTGTCAAAATTCTGCCCAAGTTTTCAGCTTGCATCAGAGGAACGGATTTAGCCGTTAAGCCTACTAAAATAAGAACGATTATGATAATCGAACTTATCAACAGTATAGCAAAACTATTTTCAGCCAATTTATCTTTTACCAATCTCCAATTCATGTTACAATTTATTAAGCTCCCGCTGTTTTAATTCCTCATTTAACGGGACGTACCCGTTTTGCAAAAGGTAACCCTGTTGATCCTTATCCAAAACAAAGCGGATAAATGCTTTGAGGAGTTTAGTCTGTTTATCTGAACGGACAACAAAGGTTAAATCACGTGCCGGTGGAGAGGGATACCGATTCGTAGCAACAGCCGAGGTCAATGAATCCAAATGATCATAAAAATTTTCATCGCCGCTAATGCGCCCGTCTTTATCAATATCAATAGGAACGACAGCTATCCCCTCAGAAGTAGTTTTAGTTTTAAGGTCAAAAACATAATTAATGTTATTAAAACCTATTGCCAACGGCTTATCTTTAACCGCTTGAGCTAAACCTGGATCACCAAAGATGCCAATTCCTTTTAATCCCTCTTGACGTTCTCCAAGATACTTTGCCCATGTTTCTGCCGCTCCGGCAGCGTCCGAACGGACATAAACTTCGATCGGTTCTTTAACGAAACGAGCGTCAATATCGCTCCAAAACTTATATTTTTTCTCTACAAATATACCCTTTAGTTCCTTCTGCGTTAGCCCTCTTTCTTTTAACAGAAGGTAGTTCGGATGTTGTTTATTGAAGGTTCCAACTACCGCATCTTTAGCCACGTGTACCGGGAAGGCACCTTTTTCAATTTCTTGTCGATGAAGATCTCGTGATACAAGACCAATATCTACCATATTTGAGAGTACGTCGGAAATACCTTTTCCAGCACCGCCAGCGGAAATATTGAAACGTACATTGGGGTGTATTTTTTTAAAATCTTCTCCCCACAGAACCGCAATTGGATACAATGCAAAAGCACCAGAAATGGAAATATTGCCGGTATAACCTTTTTTTTCATCATACCCTTCTTTCACTTTAGGCGCACAAGCTGATGCCAATAGTAAAACCACTATACTGTAAATTAAATAATTACGTTTGCTCACAAAATCTTCTTTTCAATAACGCGGAAAAAATATTTTACAAATATATACTAAATTGGTAGATTTTGTATGATTAGTAGATAAATATTTTATAACTTTGTCATCAAGTTATTGAAAAGAACTCAGTAATGACTACTGATAATTGTCAAAATCTTAAAGAGAAGAGAAAGTAACATGCAGAGTTTTCGTACAGAATTGGAAAATCCAGTAGTAGAGCAAGAGATCATCGAACTGGAAAAAAAGATTAGAGCTTTTCAGGGTGGAGAAATACCAGAAGAGAAATTTAGGTCGTTACGGTTGGCCAGAGGTGTATATGGGCAGCGCCAGCCTGGCGTGCAAATGGTTCGTATTAAACTTCCTTTTGGTCGTATTTCTTTCAAACAGATATTAAAAATTGCTGACATTTCGGATGAATATGCCAGTAAAAATCTACATTTGACCACTCGGCAAGATATTCAAATCCATTATGTTAGTCTAAACAAAACACCGGAGGTATGGGCTAAGCTTGCGGAGAACGATATGACGTTACGTGAAGCCTGCGGCAATACCGTTCGAAACGTAACAGCTTCACCGACAGCAGGAATAGATCCTGATGAACCTTTTGATGTGTCTCCCTATGCACAAAGTACGTTTGCGTATCTACTTCGCAATCCGTTCTGTGCGGAAATGGGCCGAAAATTCAAAATTTCCTATTCGTCGAGTGATAAGGATACCGCGTTTTCTTATATCCACGATTTCGGTTTTATTCCCAAAATACGTGAGATTGATGGGGTTGAGACAAGAGGTTTTAAGGTAATGTTGGGCGGAGGGCTCGGATCACAGCCTCTGTTGGCTTATGAAATATTTGATTTTTTACCAGAAGATGAAGTGTTGCCTTACGTGGAGGCTACGTTAAGGGTTTTCGATCGTTATGGTGAACGTAACAACAGGAACAAAGCTCGCTTTAAATATTTAGTCCAAAAGTTTGGATTGGAAGAGGTACTTCGTCTAATAGAGGAAGAGCGGATAGCAACAAAGATCAAATCTTTTAAAATCGACCGAAATGTCGTGCCGGAACCAACGCTGCCCACAGTACCTATAGAAACTAGTGCTCCGGTCGATCCATTATCCTACGAAATATGGAGGGCGACAAATGTCTTTGAACAAAAGCAAAAAGGGTATTTCGGCGTTTATGTAAAAGTGTTGACTGGAGATATTCCTACTGAAAAAGCACGTCTTTTAATTGCTGGAGTTCGCGATCATATTGCGGATGATATCCGAATAACGCAAGACCAAAATCTATTGTTTAAATTTGTACGTGAAGAGTCATTACCGCACGTTTTCAACGTGCTGTCCTCATTAGGCTTTGCCAAAGCCGGACATAATAGCACGGCAGATGTAACAACATGCCCAGGAACGGATACGTGTAATTTAGGTATTTCAAATTCCACGGAAATGGCTCGTGTATTGGAAAAATACATTCATGAATTTCATCAGGATTTTGTTTTCGAACGGGATTTGAAAATTAAAATTTCAGGTTGTATGAATTCCTGTGGCCAGCATGGACTTGCGCATATCGGCTTTCATGGTAGTTCCGTAAAAGCGGAGGGTAGGGTGGTTCCCGCAGCTCAGGTTATGCTGGCAGGAGGTACCATTGGCGATGGTAAGGGTCGGGTCGCTGAACGTGTTATTAAGGTGCCAACAAAACGCGTTATACAAGTAGTGGATCTATTACTGACAGATTTTAAAACAAATGCTCAGGAGAAAGAAAACTTTCATGCTTATTACGATCGGCAAACGAAAGATTATTTTTATCGCTTGTTAAAACCATTAGCAGACTTGACAAATTTATCATCTGACGAGTTTATTGACTGGGGACATGAGGAGAGCTTCGCCACAGCGATCGGCGTGGGCGAGTGTGCTGGAGTGATCATCGACTTGGTAGCTACCTTACTATTTGAGTCAGAAGAGAAAATTGACCTGGCAAAATCCGCTCTTGAACAAGCATATTATGCAGATGCTATTTATCATGCATATAGCTGTTTTGTCGGCACAGCGAAAGCGCTACTGCTCGATAAAGGAATCAATGCCAGTTCCCAAATAGCAGTCATCAATGAGTTTGACACGCACTATATTCAAACAGGGATTTTTGACTTGCCTACGTCGTTTTCAGAGCGGGTTCTTCAGATCAACAAATTTGAGCCCTCAAAAGAGTTTGCGGAGACTTACTTGATACAAGCGACAGCATTTCATCAGGAAAGTGCAATGCGTCGTGAGGATTTGCGGGTTATTAGTTAAATTTACAGGGAAGGAGAGAGGATGCAAAATAAACCATTTATTACACTCGTTGGGGCTGGCCCTGGTGATCCTGATTTAATCACATTGAAAGGCATTAAGGCCATTCGTGAAGCCGATGTTGTTTTATACGATGCGCTTGTGAATGAAGAGCTGTTGCAATATACCAAGCCGACATGCACCAAAATATATGTCGGAAAACGAGCGGAACGTATTTCGACTTCTCAAAATTACATCAATAAGTTGCTCGTGGACTATGCATTAACACATGGCCACGTTGTTCGTCTGAAAGGCGGAGATCCGTTTGTATTTGGACGGGGAGGAGAAGAACTTGACTACGTCAGGCAATTTAATATTCCAACAGCAGTCGTTCCAGGTATATCCTCGTCGGTAGGATTGACAGGACTTCAGCAAATACCTTTGACATACCGTGGCATTAGCGAAAGTTTTTGGGTGATTACCGGGGCAACTTCTGATGGTCGTCTGTCGGACGATCTCTTCGCCGCTGTAGAAACAAATGCAACCGTCATTATTTTAATGGGCTATGCAAAACTTCCCCAAATTGTCGATCTTTATAAACGTCATAGGAAAGGTAATTTACCCATTGCACTTATTCAAAACGGTTCCCTTCCTAATGAACGGATTGCGTTAGGCCGCATCGATACAATTTTAGAAGAAGCCGAAAAAAATTTAGTCGGCGTTCCGGCAATCATTGTGTTAGGCGATGTAGTAGCGAAACATCGGGGTTTTGAACAGATTAAAAAGGAAATTCAAATACTCGTGGGTGAATGAATGAATTGTTCCCGATATACGTAAAATTAGCAGAAATTCAAACGCTTTTAGTCGGCGGAGGCCCCGTTGCGTTGGAAAAATTGCAGGCAATAGTCGCAAACTCCCCGTACGCAAAGGTGCATATCGTCGCAGAGCAGGTGGACGAAGAAGTACGTACCTTTGTCGATGGTAAACAGACGCTCCATATTTCCGAACGGAAGTTCGAAGACACGGATGTAGAGCAAGTAGACCTTATCGTTCTAGCGACGAATAATGACACGATAAACGAATACATTCGATCGCTGGCGTCTCAGCGGCACATTCTATTGAACGTCGCGGATAAGCCGGCGTTGTGTGATTTTTATCTCGGATCGGTGGTCCGAAAGGGAAATCTTAAAATCGGCATTTCTACGAATGGGAAATCACCGACAATAGCCAAAAGAATAAAGGAGTTCCTTGAGGAGTTGCTTCCAGAGGAAATTGATGAAACATTAGAGTTGATGGCCCAATTAAGAAATGGACTGAAAGGTGATTTTCAGAAGAAAATACAAATATTGAATGCCCACACAAAGGAGATTTTAGAGAAGAAAAACATATGATAGCGCAAATTAGTCATGATATCGGCGGCCTAGAGGCAGTAGATATCATCCGCTATATCCAACAAAAATTCGGTAAAAAGGCTGTGTTTTCGACTTCATTTGGGATTGAAGACCAAGTGCTTACCCATTTAATTGCAGAGGCGGAAAGTGACGCTTCCATTTTTACCTTAGAGACAGGGAGACTGTTTCCCGAGACATATTATGTTTGGAATAGGACGCTTGAAAAATATAAGCTGTCGATTCAAGCCTATTATCCCGATACACGGGCTGTCGAAGAACTCGTTTCAAAAAAAGGTCCCTCCAGCTTTTATGATTCTGTAGATAATCGAAAAGAATGTTGCTACATTCGGAAAATTGAGCCATTGCACCGTGCTATAAAAGGATACAAAATATGGATTACTGGAATTAGAGCAGAACAATCGATGAATCGAGAGGGCATGGAAATGGTTGAATGGGACGACGCTAATCAAATTATCAAGATTCATCCTTTGTTTCATTGGACGCTTGTAGAGATCGAACAGTTTATAAAAAGCAATGGGATTCCATATAATCCTTTGCATGATAAAGGCTTTCCGAGTATTGGCTGTCAGCCATGTACCCGGTCTGTTCAGCCAGGAGAGGATTTCCGAGCAGGACGCTGGTGGTGGGAAGATAAGAGTAAAAAAGAATGTGGTTTACATGTTACAACGAAATAAAGAGAGAGAATGGATTATTTAGATCATTTAGAAGCAGAAGCTATATACATCTTGCGAGAGGTTGCCGGTCAATTTGAAAACCCAGCACTTTTGTTTTCAGGCGGGAAGGATTCCATCACACTGGTACATTTGGCAAAGAAGGCGTTCCGTCCAGGTAAGTTCCCTTTTCCACTCGTACATATCGATACCGGACATAATTTTCCCGAAACGATTACCTTCCGCGATCAGCTAATTGAACAGCTTGGTGAGAAACTTGTAGTAGGCTTGGTCCAGGATAGCATTGATGAGGGAAAAGCAATAGAACAAACGGGCAAAAATGCTAGTCGAAATGCGCTACAAACGGTTACGTTGTTGGACACGATTGAAAAATATGGTTTTGATGCCTGTATTGGCGGTGCGCGACGAGACGAAGAGAAGGCTCGGGCAAAAGAACGTATTTTCTCTGTGCGTGACGAATTCGGTCAGTGGGATCCTAAGCGGCAGCGCCCCGAATTATGGAATATCTTCAATGGAAAAATCCATAAAGGTGAAAACGTACGCATTTTTCCAATCTCAAATTGGACCGAGCTCGATGTCTGGAACTACATTAAACGTGAGCAAATAGCGTTACCTTCCATCTACTTCAGTCACGAGCGAGATGTCGTCCTCAGAAATGGACAGTGGATGGCTGCTGCCCCGTTCTTGCATATAGATAGCGACGATTTAGTTCAACATAAATCTGTTAGATTCAGAACCGTAGGTGATATGACATGTACGGCTGCTGTAGATTCAACTGCGGTTAAATTGGATGATATTATAGCAGAAATTAAGGTATCGACGGTCAGTGAAAGAGGCGCAAGGATGGATGATAAGGTCTCGGAAGCCGCAATGGAAGAGCGCAAGAAACAGGGATATTTTTAAAAACAACGGAGACACCTTAGATAAGGACATAACATATTTATGAATATATTAAAATTTATCACGGCAGGATCAGTAGATGATGGGAAGAGCACGCTCATAGGTCGGTTACTATACGATACCAACTCCATCTTGGATGATCAGCTGGAAGCTATAAAAAAAGCCAACAGAAAAAATAACGATGGAACGGTCGACTTGGCCATCTTAACAGACGGACTTAAAGCAGAGCGGGAGCAAGGAATCACCATTGATGTGGCTTACAAGTATTTTCAAACCGAACGTAGAAAATTTATAATCGCTGATGCCCCGGGCCATATTCAGTACACACGAAATATGGTCACAGGAGCGTCAAACTCCGAACTGATAATCATCTTGATAGACGCGCGAAAGGGAGTGATCGAACAAACAAAACGCCATTCTTTCCTTGCGAAGTTACTTTCACTAAAAAAAGTACTTGTTTGTGTCAATAAAATGGATATGGTCGAATTCGAACAGGCTGTGTTTGAAAACATAAAATCGGATTATCTCGCGTTAGCCGATCGGCTTGGTCTCACAGATGTAGACTTTATTCCAGTTTCTGCGTTAAAAGGAGATAATATCGTTCGTAGATCAGATCGAATGACGTGGTACAAAGGTCAATCGTTGCTAGATTATTTAGAAGCAGTCGAGCTGGAAGATAAAAACGAGCACCCTTGGCGCTTTCCTGTACAATGGGTGGTTAGACCCCAGACGGATGATTTGCACGACTATAGAGGTTACGCCGGTCGGGTAATTGGGCAGGGCCTACGAGTGGGCGAACAAGTATTAGTGTTGCCAAGTGGTATAAAAAGTGTTGTAGATCGTATCGAGTTCGCGGAGGCACATTTGGAAGAAGCGATCGACGGTCAATCCGTTATCGTTCATCTGTCCGACGATGTAGATATATCGCGGGGTGATATTCTAGTTTCGGCATCAAATCCCGCGCTTGCAGAACGTCAATTTGAAGCCAACGTATGTTGGTTTGATAATAAGCCGCTCGATCTTTCCCAGGTATATCTGCTGCAAAATCATACTGCAGTTACGAAGGTCAAGGTGTCCGAGTTCTTATATAAATTTGATGTAAATACACAAGAGAAAATCTTTGGTGAACATCTGCAATTAAATGATATTGGGAAAGTCCAAATAAAAGCTGCCGCAAATGTCGTATTCGACCGACACTGTGATTTTCCTGAAAATTCTCAAGCTATTCTAATAGATCCAAGAACAAATCTTACTGTTGGCGCTATTATGATCGAAGATCTGATGTAAAGAACAGTTTGACAAAGGGAGCACGCCAATTGGCGTGCTTTTTTTTGTTGCTAATTTATGAGAAAAGGGGAAGCATGAATTCTTTTATTTAACATAATATAAATTATAATTCAATGATTACTTGACTTGCATCAGTACGACTTAGCTGTGTAGCTTTATAGAAAAATATCGTTGTTCTGAAAAAATACAGCTTTAATACCGCGTGCATGCCCAAATATTCGAGATAAATTGATACATTCGCAACATAAGTCTATGTCTAAACCAAATTTGTTATAAAATGTCGCTTAACTTTAGAAGTTTCATTAAGTATGTGGAGGAACGCAATCCAAACGAGCCAGAATTTCTTCAAGCTGTCGCTGAGGTCACGGAAGATCTAATTCCTTATATTAATGAAAGGCATCCAAGCTGGAACGGGTTAAAAATTTTGGAACGTATGGTTGAACCCGAACGTGTCGTTTCTTTTCGTGTAACTTGGCTAAATGATAAAAACGAGGTCCAGATTAACCGCGGCTATCGTGTGCAAATGAATAGTGCAATCGGCCCTTATAAAGGCGGGCTCCGCTTCTCTCCTACAGTAAATTTAAGTATTCTAAAGTTTCTTGCTTTTGAACAAGTCTTCAAAAACAGCTTGACGGGAATACCTTTGGGTGGCGGCAAAGGTGGTTCTGACTTCGATCCTAAAGGCAAGTCTGATATGGAAATCATGCGCTTTTGCCAAAGTTTTATGACAGAATTATATCGCCATATCGGTGCAGAAACTGATGTGCCCGCGGGCGATATCGGCGTTGGAGAGCGTGAAGTTGGGTATATGTTTGGACAATATAAACGCATACAAAACAATTTTACAGGCGTGTTGACTGGAAAAGGTAAGAACTGGGGAGGTTCATACATACGGCCAGAAGCTACCGGGTACGGCCTCCTATACTTTGTACAGTGCATTTTTGAGAATAATGATACAGAAATGGCGGGAAAAACAATTGCAATTTCTGGGGCGGGAAATGTTGCTTACTATGCCGCAGAGAAAGCAATTCATCTAGGCGCTAAGGTGATTACCCTGTCCAATAGCACAGGCACGTTGCATGATCCTGACGGATTTACACTCGAAAAACTCTCTTATGTTACGGGGTTAGGTCGCGAACTCGCAAAGTATCCGAAGCAATACAAAGCAGCCGTGTTTTATCCGGAGAAAAAGCCCTGGCAGTTTAAATGTGACATCGCTCTTCCCTGTGCAACGCAGAATGAACTGAACGAGGAAGATGCAAAATCGCTGGTAAAACATGGTTGTACGTGTGTCGCAGAAGGTGCGAATATGCCTTCGACCGCTGGGGCCATAAAAGTGTTCCATAAAGCAAGGATACATTTTGCACCTGGTAAAGCGGCCAACGCCGGAGGCGTAGCTGTCTCAGGCCTGGAAATGTCACAGAATTCAATCGGCCAGCAGTGGCAACCGGAGAAGGTTGATAGCCGGTTAAAGAGTATTATGGAGAATATACATAAAACCTGTCTTAAATATGGAAAGGAAGACGATGGTTACATTAACTATTTGAAAGGTGCTAATATCGGAGGATTCATAAAGGTAGCTTCCGCGATGAAGGCTCAAGGATTAGTTTAATTAGTATTTTTGATGTAAATTCGGAGGCTCCGCTTATCATTGGGGCCTCTCTTTTTTGTCTAATTTATTTATAGAGTATGCGTGTAGTAGCTGAGCTTCCTCATTCCGAATGTAAGATTACAATTTTTTCCATGAACCAAAAGTTCATCGTGAAGTTTGAACAGGGAACGTTAGAACAATCGTTTAAACTTAACGAAACTGACGTGGTTGACGGTGTGAATGGCGTGTTTGAAATCCTCGACGATCTATTTATCGGTGAAGTTATCGAGACTTTTATGATTATGCGTAAATCCTTTTTAGAAGCCTACAATCGCTTCAACTAAATAGTTATATAAACTACTTAAAATACTGTCTTATATGGTGTTAAAATGAACTATGAAGCGATTCAGAATTAAATTTGGACGTTTTTCTATAGTTGTAGCGATTTTTAGGAAATCATTACATGATATAAGAAACATAAAAATATGATAATCAATGAATTATTATTCCTTTAAGAATTTTATTTGGTCAATAATTCGAATAGCTTTTGCACACCCTCCGTCGCAAGGGAACAAATCCTTGTTATACGAGCAGAAAGATTAAAGTCGTCTGCATGAGTATCGATCAAGTATAGTTGACAAGACTGGGAGACCTCGTGGATTAGATTTGCGGCTGGATATACCTGCAAGGAAGTTCCGATAACTACAAAAACATCTGCCTCTCGTGTGAGTTGAATAGCCCAATTTAAATTAGGTACTGCTTCACCAAACCAAACCACGTTCGGTCTTAGTTGAGATCCGAGCTCACACATATCTCCTATTATAATTTCATCTGTTTGCATCTCGTAAACAAAGCGCGGGTTCAAAGAAGATTGCGCTTTGTTGATTTCGCCGTGCAAATGCAATACATTTGAACTTCCGGCACGTTCATGGAGATCATCTATATTTTGCGTGATAATCGTAACACGATAATTCTCCTCCAGCTTCTTTAACAGATAGTGCGCCGTGTTGGGCTGTGCTAAGAGGCATTGTTTACGCCGTAAGTTATAGAACTTTAATACGCGCTCGGGATCTATTTTCCAAGCTTGAGGAGTTGCGACATCTTCGATACGATATCCCTCCCAAAGTCCATCCGCGCCTCTAAATGTCTTTATCCCACTTTCAGCAGAAACGCCCGCTCCAGTGAATACCACTAATTGTTTCATATGTGTACCGTTGTTCTAGACAAGTAAGGATTCCAAAAAAAAGCCAAATCATCGTAAAATGATTTGGCCAATGTATAAATAACACAAACTAGAATCGTATTTACTTCACAAAATAGCGATGCTCGATTACCGTGACATCATCTTCCACCTTCTCCGCCTCTAACGCACCTTTTACGGGACACTTTCCTGTGATTCCCCTTGCGACGAGAGCACCACCTAGCGTCAGGCCGGAGAGTGCTCCTAGAGGATGTCTTACAAGGCGCTTCGCACTAAATCCTAAAATAAATCCTCCTGCAATAACAGACAACAATCGCTCCGAGTTAGAGATTTCGCCTTGTTCACAAGCTTCGTCAATTTTATCTTTGACTTTTTCTACCGCTAGTTCTATAATTCCCATAACGTTACTTTTAACATAAAACAGTCAGCCCTGTCAAAATGTTTTGCTGATACCATTAAAAATTCCTATTTTCTGTCACAATAATAATCCATTTAATCATAATATGGTACGTGTAAAAAAATATTCAGGTGAGTTGGTGCCCTTCAATCCAGATAGTCTTCGTTACTCCTTGTCGCGATCTGGAGCGACACCACAGCAGGTGGAGCGTGTTTATCGGGATATACAAAAACATTTATATGACGGGATCACCACCAAAGAATTATACGAAATAGCTTACAATTGTTTACGTAATCACAAAGATTCTTACGCAGCCCGATATTCATTAAAAAAGGCACTCCGGCAACTTGGACCCGAGGGCTTCTATTTTGAGCGCTGGATAGGAAAACTTTTTGCAGACGATGGTTATCAAACTGTAACGAGTCAAATTGTCCAAGGACATGCAGTGACCCACGAAATCGACGTAATAGCTGCGAAAGGGACTGACCTCCTAGCCATTGAATGTAAATTTCGCAACGATGTTGATGCAAAAATTTCAGTCACGACCCCGATGTACTTCATGTCGAGAGTAAAAGACATTAGTGAGCTGCCCTTTTCTTTTTTCGGTAAAACCCGAACCTTTACCACGGGATGGTTGGTGACCAATGCATACCTAACGTCGGATTCTAAAAACTTCGGTGAATTTTATAATCTTAATTTACTCGCCTGGGATTATCCTATTGCAAGCAGTATAAAAGTTAGGGTCGACGATAATGGCTTATATCCGGTGACTTGTCTAACAACATTAAATGATGTTGAAAAGAGCTTACTGTTAAAGAACCATTGTATCCTAGTGCGCGATTTAGTGGGGATGCCAGATTTTTTGGATCACTTGCAAATTGATGTAGAAAAAAGAAAGAAAATACTTGCAGAGGCTCGCGAACTGATACATAGTCCTGTGGGAGCGGAATAGCCTTCTACAAGGACACGTATGAAGCCAATCCTCCAAAAGGCGTTTAACGAAAATTTAACAAAATATTTTACGACAACCACCTCCATATTTTGTTTTATGGAAAATAAAACATTATATTAACTCAATTATAAATTTTAAGCAAGTAAGTTATGAGAAAAGTGGGGTTTTTAATTTTATTTAGTTACTTATCGTTAATCGTACAAGCAAATCAAAGGCATATAGCTACTGCGGGACGTGAAACTTCACCGACAGCAGCAATCATTTTGGGTGTCGTCCTATTAATTATAGTTATTATTGTATTATATAGACGGCAAAAGCGGAAGTTTAACGACTAAAAAAGCCTGTGTAAAAATCACAGGCTTTTTTGTTAATCCGCACGCTTTAAACTAAACTTTTCGATTTTATGATACAGATGGCTTCGTTGAATTCCAATTTCATCGGCTGTTTTAGAAACGTTCCAGCTATTTTTATCCAGCTTAAAGTTAATATATTCCTTTTCAGCGTAATCCTTAAAATCTTGAAATGATTCAAATTGATCGAAGTCGAAGGTATTAGACGATCTAGTTTGCTCCCCATGTGGACGATTGCTTGTCACCGGACTTGAAGGATTTGCATATAAATTCACTTCTCTTTCTGTGATTTTCTTATCGCTTAAAATCACAAGTCGTTCGATCATATTCCGTAACTCCCGAATATTTCCTGTCCACGGTAATGACTGTAAAGCCCGCATTGCATCAGTCGTAATTTCTTTTGTTGGAATATTATAATCACCACATATTTCCTCACAAAAATTCGTAGCAATAATCGGGATGTCATCTACCCGCTCACTCAAAGAAGGGACATGAATTAAAATAACACTTAAACGATGATATAAGTCCATCCGAAAATTGCCTGCATCGATTTCCTTCAACAGGTCTTTGTTCGTTGCAGCAATTACACGTACATTTACATCGATTTCTTTTTCTCCACCTACCCTAGTGATTTTATTTTCTTGAAGCGCTCGTAATACTTTTGCTTGAGCCGAAAGGCTCATATCTCCAATCTCGTCCAAAAATAGGGTGCCTCCATTCGCTTGTTCAAACTTACCAATACGTTGTTTTACAGCTGAAGTGAAAGAGCCTTTTTCGTGGCCAAACAATTCTGATTCGATTAGTTCCGAGGGAATTGCCGCACAATTTACTTCAATCAACGATGAACCGGAACGATTAGATTTTTCATGAAGCCATCGTGCAACGAGCTCCTTACCAGATCCGTTCTCACCAGTTATTAAAACACGGGCTTCCGTTGGTGCGACCCTTTCAATAGTCTCTTTAATTAAGCTTATCCCGGAAGATTCTCCCAATATTTCCTTAGTTCTGGAGACTTTTTTCTTAAGGACTTTGGTTTCTTTAACTAAGACACCTTTTTCCAACGCATTCCGAACGGTGATTAGCAGCCTGTTCAGATCGAGTGGTTTCTCCAAAAAGTCGTAGGCGCCTCTCCTCGCCGCCTCCACCGCAGTTTCGATCGTTCCGTGTCCTGAAATCATAATGAATGGTGTATCGCCAAATTCTTGGGCAGCGGTCAACACTTCCATACCATCCATCTTATTCATTTTAATATCACAAAGTACTAAATCGATCTTTTCCTTTTTCAATACTTCAAGACCTTCCAGTCCATTATCTACGTCAAGAACCTTGTAGTCCTCATATTCTAATATATCACGAAGGGAACTTCTTATTGGCCGTTCATCGTCAATAATCAGGATTGTTGTCATATATATTTATCTTGGTAATTGTGAAACAAAATAGCAAATAACGGATTAACTTACAAAAAAAGAAGCAAACCTGTAAGCCGGGTTCTGTTACCCTTTCGGGCTTTCTATCATTTATCTAGGCTTACACTCACGCATAAGCTCTATCAACCTACCCATTGCGGATGTTATGGGACATAACAGGAGACGAGCAGCCTCTTGATTCCGCAACCTATTTGGTCTTTCAACACACGAGGTTTACCGTAATGCATGTCACCATACAAGACCGTGAGCTCTTACCTCACGTTTTCACCCTTATCAGCCTTACAGCGGACGGTATATTTTCTGTGGCACTTTCTGTCTTCCATTCCTTCGAAAGCCTTCCCGTTAGGAAGCGTGTTGCTCTATGTTGCCCGGACTTTCCTCTTCCCTGCCGACGACAGGAAAGCGATAGAACGAGTTTGCTTCAGCTGCAAAGGTAGTATTTTTCGATGGAAAGGTTGAATTTGTCCGCATATTTCTAGGTATGTGGTGACATGAGCATATGTATCTGTCCATTACGGATCAGCCGTCGAGGATCTACAAATCTTGCGCAATGGCGTGTCCAGACGACCAAGCCCATTGGAAATTGAATCCGCCTAACCATCCGGTAATATCGACAGCTTCACCGCCGAAATACAGTCCCGGGTATCGTTTGGATTCCAGGGTGCCTGCGTTTAGTTCGGTTGTAGAGACACCACCCCGCATAACCTCTGCTTTGTCATAGCCTTTGTCACCAGCTGGCTTTACAGGAAATCGATGAACAACATCGATAATGAGTTTGGCATCAACCTTACTCAGCGAAGCGATCTTCACATGCACGGGGATAAATTTCGCCAGTGCATCAACAAATTTTCGAGTGAAATAACCTTGTAATAGTTGCCCCACAGTTCGCTTCCCGCCCAACGATCGCTCTGTTTTAATAAGCTCTTCTAAGCGGAACTTCGGCAGCAAATCAATAGTAAATGTATCACCCGGGCGCCAATAGGACGATATTTGTAATATCGCCGGACCACTTAGTCCCCAATGAGTGAACAGTATATTCTCTTCAAATGAAATCTTGCTGTTAAATACGCGAGCAAATATGCTATTCCCAGCTAGTGATGCATACCAATCTGCATCTTTTCCCGTTATCGTTAACGGCACTAATGCGGGTGCAGTAGGCACCACTGATAACCCAAAGTGACGTGCCACACGTAAAGCTAAATCGGAAGCTCCCAATTTTCCAACGGGCAGTCCTCCGGAGGCAATCACAAGTTTAGAGCAATGCAAACGTTCCTCGACTCCCTGTCTGAGGAGATGGACAGAATACCCGCCGTCCAACTTTTCTACCGACCTAACCTCGGTTTGCAACCAGACATCTTGGTGTGTTTCATACATTAATTTAGAAAACATGGAAACGACGTCTTTTGCCTTATTCGATTTGGGAAAAAGTTGTCCTAACGTTTTTTCTTCACCTATGATGCCTCCATAGCATCGAAAAAAAGAGAGGGTATCCTCTACCGACCATCGAGAGAATACTGAATGTAAAAAGTTTGGATTCTCCGAAATAAAATTGGTCGGAGATGTATGTAGATTCGTAAAATTACAACGCCCTCCTCCCGAGATCAATATTTTCGCGCCCAATTTGTCATTCCGTTCCAGCAGCAATGTGCGCTTGCCCAATAATCCAGCTTGAGCGGAACACATAAGCCCACAAGCGCCACCACCAATGATAACGGCGTCGTAAACCATCAATACGCGATTAATTTGTCGATCAAAGAGATCGCTTTTTTCTCACGCCAGGATTGCTCCGCAGCCTCCAATATACTAATGACGTCGCGGGCTTGTGCAGCTTGTATAAACAATGATCCTGATCCATTCAAAGCCGAAACAACATTGGCATAAAAATCTTGGCCTGATCCCTTCTCGCTTACGACTGTCTCCTCAACATCCAATCCCTCTTTCAAAATAGATAACCTACCAAAATTTTCTGCAGGTTCTATCCCCCAATTGGGGTCAAGATGAGGAAATTTTCCGTTGCGTAATGCTGCTTCTTGAGGGTCTATCCCAGGTTTTACAAAGGATCCATTCCAACCGTATAAAGCGTACCGCGTCGTAGGTTCCTTTGCTAACATCTGTCCTTTCAACGATACCTTTCGCGTCGGATAGCTTAAAATGAATTCAAAATCGTCAACTGCGTTCGCACTTTCACGTTGTTTTCGTAAATCAGCAAATATCCAATCCGGTCTACCAAATAGTTGTAACGCTTGGTCGACCAAATGAGCTCCCAAGTCATAATGGATCCCTGAACCCGGAAGATCTTCTTCGCGCCACGCACCTGCCCTCAAAAAGTTTCTAAAACGGTCGTATCGCGCTTCGTAATTGACGACCGGTCCCAAGACATTAGACTCTAAAATTCTTTTTACAGTTTTATAATCGGAATGAAAACGGGCATTGTGGTGTACAGTTAATAAAAGTCCCTTTTCTTCAGCTAGTGCAATTAGCTCATCTGCTTCAGCGGTCGAATTGGTAAAGGGCTTTTCGACGACAACGTGCTTTCCTGCTTCGAGCGCACGCTTGGTAAGCGAGTAATGTACATCATTTGATGTAGCGATAACGACGATGTCGATTTTTGGATCATCTATAATATCATCCACAGTTAATACAGCCGTGGTGTCAGGATATCGCTCGGCTAAGAGTTTTTGTTGATCAGCCTTTCTTGCTGTTACTTTGTAAAGAGAAAGGCTCGGATTTCCCAAAATAAAAGGCGCATGAAAGACCTGTCCGCCAATTGAAAAACCTATGAGTCCTACATTGTATTGCTGCATAATATTACATTCTTTCTGGTACATGAATTCCTAATAAACGCATACTTTTTGCTAATATTCGGGCAGCGGCGGCAGAGAGATGTAGCCGAAAGTTCTTGACCTCTGCATCTTCTGATTTTAGAATACTTTCTTCGTGATAAAATTTGTTATAAGATTTTGCGACCTCATAGGCATAATTTGCAAGTTGCGCCGGAGAAAATTCTTTGGCGGATGCTTCGACTACAGAGGGAAAATTAGCTAGAGTTTGGATGAGATCTTGTTCAAATACAGATAATGCCTGCGGATTTCCTAAAGGGACTCGTTCGTCAAAAGGCGCTTTTCTTAGTACAGATTTAATCCGAGCATGCGTGTATTGTATAAAAGGGCCCGTATGCCCTTGAAAATCAACAGATTCATTAGGGTCGAACAACAATCTTTTCTTCGGATCCACCTTCAATAGAAAGTATTTCAACGCCCCCATTCCAATCGTATGATACAATCTGTCTCTTTCCGCTGCAGAAAGCCCCTCAGTTTTACCAAGCTCTTCCGTCCTTGTTTTGGCTGTTTCTATCATTTCCTGCATCAGATCATCGGCATCGACGACCGTTCCTTCGCGCGATTTCATCTTGCCTGACGGTAAATCGACCATTCCGTACGATAAATGAAACAACCCGTCAGCCCAAGATTTTCCGAGTTTCTTCAAAATAAGAAACAATACTTTAAAATGGTAATCTTGCTCGTTTCCCACCACATAAATCGATTCATCCATCTGAAATTCATCATACTTGAGCTGCGCAGTACCTAAATCCTGCGTGATGTACACAGATGTTCCATCACCACGTAATACGAGTTTTTGGTCCAAACCCTCCTCTGTGAGATCGATCCACACGGAATTATCCTCTTTCCTAAAGAAGACTCCTTTTTCAAGACCTTCCTGAATGATATTTTTTCCCAATAAATAAGTGTCGGATTCATAATAGTACTTATCGAAATCTACACCAAGTTGATGATATGTTTTATCAAACCCTTCATATACCCAACCATTCATGGTCCGCCAAAGATCAAGAACCTCTTGATCGCCAGATTCCCATTGCTGAAGCATTTGCTGTGCTTCTTTGATTAAAGGCGCAGCCTTCTTTGCCTCCTCTTCCCCTAAACCTTTTGCCTTTAATTCTTCAATTTCTTTTTTGTACGCTTTGTCGAAGATAACGTAGTACTTGCCCACTAAATGATCTCCCTTCATACCAGCGGATTCTGGGGTTTCGCCTGCGCCAAATTTTTGCCAAGCAAGCATGGACTTACAGATGTGAATTCCTCTATCATTAACTAAATTAGCCTTAACAACATCATATCCGTACGCCTTCAAGATTTCTGCAACGGAATAGCCGAGTAAATTGTTTCGAATATGGCCTAAATGCAGGGGTTTATTGGTATTAGGCGAACTATATTCCACCATGATTTTCTTGCCGTTGAATGGAAAGGAGCCAAATGTATCATCGGTTATCTGCGTATTAACTAAATTTGTCCAATAACTATCCGACAAGCTTATATTTAAAAAGCCTTTGATGACATTGAATCCGGAAATCTCTGCAACATTTGTTTGTAGCCAATTGCCTATATCCGTTCCAGTCTGTTCTGGAGATTTTTTAGAGAATCGGGTTATGGGAAAGACAACGACTGTAATATGTCCGTCGAATTCCTTACGTGTTTCCTGTAATGTTACTTGAGAAATTGGAAGTTCCGCTTGATAAAGTTCCTGAACCGCCTGAATCGTTTGCGCAATCAACGCTTCTTGTATAGAATTAGCCATGTAATTATTTCGTAATATTTATAACTTTCTGATAATGAATTGGAAAATTATCAACCCGAATAGTTAGGTATTCATCATGAAAGTATATCTTTGCCAAAAATAATAAAAAATGCAGAGCTATCAGGAATTTCTTGACTTAAGTGTTGGTTTTCCACAAGACGGATTCGAAATTATCGATGATGAATTGTACTTCCACGATTTGAATTTGATGGAAATGATAGAGACGTATGGTACACCCCTACGTTTTACTTATTTACCTATCGTCAGCAAAAAAATTCAACAGGCGAAGATCCTTTTTCAAACCGCGATATTGAAGCATAATTACCGCGGGAGTTACAAGTACTGTTACTGTACGAAGTCTTCACATTTCAAGCATATAGTGGAAGAAGCGCTAAAAAATGACATACATTTGGAAACCTCCTCCGCCTTCGATATGCCGATGATTGACTCGTTGGAACGTGCGGGCACGGTGACAAAAGATATTACTGTGATATGCAATGGATTCAAAACCTATCAGTACAAGCAATACATCATTGATATGATTCATGATGGCTACACAAACATTGTCCCTGTATTAGACAACAAAGAAGAGTTTAATCTATACGATGATGAAATTGAGTTGGACGAACCTTGTGCACTGGGAATCCGTGTAGCATCCGAAGAACAGCCTGATTCACAGTTTTACACCTCGCGTTTGGGGATAAGAATGGAGGATGTCATTGATTTCTATAACAACAAAATCGTAGATAATCCAAATTTCAAGGTCAAACTCCTACATTTTTTCATTAATTCCGGTATTTCCGATACACCATATTATTGGAATGAACTTGAAAAATATGTGACACTGTACTGCAAATTCAAAAAGGTAAACCCTGATTTAGACACACTGGATATCGGGGGGGGCATGCCATTCAAAGATTCGCTAGTGCACGATTTCGATTATGAATACATGGTTAATGAAATTGTTAACCGTATCAAACAGATATGTGCGCATCACGAAGTGATGGAGCCGGATATTATTACAGAATTCGGTAAATATACCGTCGCAGAAGCTTCTGGTATTCTGTATAAGGTGTTGGGTAGAAAACAACAGAACGATAGAGAAAAGTGGTTCATGATCGATGGTTCATTTATCACGAATCTGCCTGACGTTTGGGCCTTGAACCAGAAATATATTTTGTTACCGATTAACAACTGGGATTCAGAATACGAACGTGTCAATTTAGGTGGAATCACGTGCGATGGACAGGATTATTACAATCAGGAAGCGCATATGAATTCTGTATTTATGCCAAAAACCAGAAAAGTTCAATATTTAGGATTCTTCCATACAGGAGCGTATCAAGATGTTCTAAGCGGTTACGGAGGGATTCATCACTGCTTACTCCCTTCACCGAAACACGTATTGGTTCGGAGAAACAGGGACGAAACATTTAATTACGAGGTGTTCGGTGAAGAACAGAATTCCAAACAAGTCATGAAGTTGCTGGGTTATCAATAACCCAATAAATTCCTAATAAGGTTAGGGTAGCATTCCGTCAAAAAAAATCAAAAATCAGACTTTTTGACTAAATGCTACCCATTTCAGTTCAATACCCCCCTCAAATTAGAAATTGACAGTTTTCCATGTTGATTTTTCTTCTACATTTTAGCGTCCATAAGTTTTTCTGCTTTTTTCGTAGGCTTTCCCAACTGCATTTTAATAACAAACGCGCGATCACTTTGAAATGCTTTGGGCAACGTAATGGTGTAGTATGTATTTTTATCTAGATCTAGGCCCATATCGGAATGCGCTACCATAAGCTGTTGGTTATTTAACAAAAGCTCTGCCGATATCGGCACCAACTGACCATTTTTGGGGACCGCTATTCGTACGAGGTCATTAACCGGACGATTGAACACCGTCAGATAAAGCGTAGTACCTTTCTGTGTGTAATAACCCAATTTGCTCACGGGGAAATCAGCATGTACAGTGCCGTACACCGCTTCAGAATTTAACCTCATCCATTCACCTATTTCTTTTGCTAATTTATCTTCTCCGGGATGCATATTTCCTTGCCCATCCGGTCCAAAGTTCAAAACGAAATTTCCACCCATGGAGACCGATTGCATGAGCATGTCGATTAGATCGTCGGCCGTCTTCGTATAAAGTCCGGTCCAATCTTTCATATATCCCCAACCGTTTGGTGGGATAGTCATCACAGCGTCCCAATCATTTCCGTTTAACCACTCGTATGCTGCCGGAAGCTTTCTCTCCCAACCCTGCTCGTAATCCCCAAGGAGACGTCCGTTACTATCGAAGTGACGCTGCTCAAACTCGTCATTACGGAAACGCGATCCAATGATCAGGCCCGGATGTTTTTCCCGTAGCTCCTTTTCTAAATTATACGTAAATTCATACGATCGTTTCCAAGATTGATCCCAAGTACCATCAAACCAAAATCCTTTGATTTGCGGGTAATTGTCAAGCAATTCCAACAGTTGATTGCGCGTATATTGGAGGAATAGATCATATCGCTTTTTTTCCTCATCGGTTTGTGGCGCCTTTCCCATATAGTTTGGATTATTCCATTCCAGAATCGAAAAATATAGGTATACATCAATCCCTGCCGCTGTATAAGCATCAACAACTTCCTTTACAATATCTTTCTTATATGGAGTCTTCGCAATCGTATAATCGGTATACTTTGATGGCCAGAGTGCGAACCCGTCGTGATGCTTCGTGGTAAATATCATATACTTGGCTCCCATGTCTTTGGCCTGCTTTGCCCAACGTTTGGCATCGAAATCCTTAGGATTAAATTGCTTATAGAGGTTGTCGTATATGCGCTTCCAATTCTTAGGCGCTGTAGGCCCACTCCATGATCGTATCCATTCCGATGCCGCAGCCCCACCCCGCGCGCTTACGCCTTCCCACTCATTGCCGGGAATCGCGTATATACCCCAGTGAATAAATTGGCCAAGTCCATAGGCTCGGAATCGGTTCATATCGTCATCCGTTCGATGAGGGGGCGTAATAGGCCCATATTTTATTTCTTTCTTTTCCGTCGGCTTTTGTTTAGGCCCAGTCCATTGCCCGAAAGCTCCGTAAAAGTTTATCAAACAAAATGGTATTAACAAAGCACATGTAAATAGATTTTTCATATAATAGTTATTATTCTGGATTATCAATATATTTTTTGTTGATAACAGGTGCGGCCGGCTCCACGTTACCATGAGCGAACGGGTCATAAAAATAAAGATTGTCTCTTCTGTAAAGGGATAACTGTTTTTTCAATACCGCTCTAAAATTTTCTTCGTTCTTTCGCGCGTCCTTTGTCCAGGCCACTTCGGCCAATGCCGCGATACGTGGAAAGGTCATGTATTCAAGTTTCATATCACTGGCCACACGTTCTGTCCATAAATTTGCCTGTACACCTAAGATGAGATCTTTATTTATCGCCCTACCTTCCAAAGCCGTTATGTCATACCGATAAACAGACATCAATGAATTGAATGCTTCTCCCCATTTACGTCCGTTTTCGTCCTTTTCGTCCTGTACAAAATCAAAATAGAAGGGCAGCCTTGGACAAACAACAGTTGGATATCCCTTTTTTTGCAGGAGATCAAATTGGGATATTTTGTCGTGTCTCCACCAAAAAAGAATGCTTTTATCAACGGGTAAACCGGCATCTGCCATTTCGTCCCAAACCAAAAGTTTGGCTCCAATCGAATAAACGGTATCAGCCATACGGCGCATAAAATATGTTTCAACATCTTTATTCGACAGGAAGCCTAGACGACTCTTTAATGAGTCGATTTTAGCGTCTTTATTCCAGGCATCGCTGCCAAATGCTACTTCGTCACCTCCTAAATGGAGCAGGTTTGAAGGAAACAGCATATTCGTCTCCTTGAGTACGTTCGCTAGAAATGTATACGTGGTTTCTTTCGCCGGATGAAAGGTAAAATGCGGATGTTCTTCAGTCCCCCCACCGCTCAGCGACGGATATGCACGGTTAGCGGCTGTCGCATGCCCAGGCATATCGATTTCGGGCACAACTCGAATATACAGCGATTGTGCATAGGCCACGACCTCCTTTATGTCCTCCTGCGAGTAATATTTCGCTGGATTTGTTGGGTCGGTGTAGGATCCAATACCGCCAACCAGTGTCAGAAAAGGATATTTTTTGATCGCGATACGCCAGGCAGGTTCATCTGTAAGGTGCCAATGAAAGACATTTAGCTTATAAAAGGCCATCCAATCAAGCAATTGTTTTACTTTTTCCTTTCCAAAAAAGTGTCTTGATTCGTCGAGCATAAATCCACGCCATCCATACCTTGGCTGATCTTTGATCTTAAGGAGAGGGAGTTCGAGCTGTTTGCCAGATTTAACAGACTCTAACAATTGCAACAAGCTGCTAACTGCCCGAAAATAACCTGTCGGTCCGGTCGCCCGAATGATGATGTCGCTCCGACGTACCTCTAGTTCATAATACTCATCGCCTCCTCCATCGTCTGTCGAAATCGTTTCGAACAATAGTTGAGCAGGGCGATCTGTATGAACAAATGCAAAGCGTTGAAAACGGCTGTCCAGTTCTTCTCTAAGATAAGTTACAGCTCGCTCTGCCAACGGCGTCGCATGAATAACTAATTCCTGTGATATAGTAAGTTTACCCTCTTCTACTACAACATGTTGTGGCTGAGGAATAATAGGCAAATATTGCGCTTTCCCAGCGAAGGATAGCGAAAACAGCAAAACTGTACAAAATAGCTGCCTACTTATTTTCCGTTTAATGTCCATTGCATTTCATCCTTAAGTTGTCGTTGTCCGTGCTTGCCAATAGCCTTAATCATATTTTGACCAGGCTTCAACTGTACATGTTCCACCACCCAATGTCTATTGTTTACACCTCGTTTAGCAACATATTCTCGTCCATTGACTTCCACTGTTATGGCATTCAGGTTCGAGAAAATTTGGATTTTGGCTACCGACTGTGTACGCTGATTATCACGTCTGTTTGCTAAATAAATCATCGGATCTGGATTCCAGTTGGCCTTGTACCAATAGAAAGAATCTTTTTTCCGCTTCCGGTCGAATGTGACCAATCCTTTTAAATTTCGAGCATTTACTCCTCCTCTATTCCATGCTGGAACAGCAAATTCGAACATATTCCATACATACGACGCTACAATAATCGGATTTTGTTCTATTGCCGCCCACTGCCGAATGTGGGTTTCGGTCTGATAATTCTCTGGAAACGACTTACCTGTTACCACGTCTTTAGGCTGCGCCAACTCCTCTTGTCCAATATCCATGTTGCCGTCCGCCCCATATTCGGACAACATAATCTTATAGTCTGGAAAATTTTGTTGTACCTCCGCTGCCCATGGGCCAAGATCTTCAATCTTGCCTCCATACCAACCAAAATAATGGTTGATACCCTGCACGTCCGTATTTAGGTTTTCCTGTCGATCGATCACGTTGTAGCCCGTTACAGAAACAGTGTACCTGTCGGGATCTAATGTTTTAGCTATATCTTGAAGCGCTCTGGAAAGTACGGGGACCTGTTCATCAGCAGTTTTGGAATATACTTCATTATGTATTCCCCAAATGTAAATCGAAGGATGATTAAAATTTTGTTTTACCAATTCCGTTATCTGCTGTTTCGCATTATCCCCCTCGTAATATGAAACTCGATTCACGAAGGGTATCTCAGCCCACGTTAAAAAACCTAATGTATCAGCTAGTGCATAGACTTCTGGCGATTGCTGGTAATGAGCCAAACGAATCGTCGTCACGCCCATTTCTTTCATGATTTCGAAATCCTCTTTATGCTGTGCAAAGCTCAATGCAGATCCATATCCCCAGCGATCTTGGTGGCGGCAAACGCCATGCATCGGGTATTTTTCTCCGTTTAGGAAAACTCCTTTTCCACCCACTATTTCAACATGCCGTAATCCAAGGGGCTGCCTCACTACATCCATTTCCTCCCCATTAACAAACACTTTCGCTGTTATAGAGTATAGGTAAGGATCTCGAACACCGTCCCATAATCTTGGATTTTCCAACTGCAGGTGTTGCTTAAAATAGGTTACTCCTTGTGGTGAAATCTGGATAGGTGTATTATCTTTTTTTATTAGTCGCCCTTCATAATCCCGTATTTCCGTTAGCAACTCGCCATGTTGCGCGCGCTTTTCCTTCGTTTCCAATTTAGCCTCCATATAGATATCGGCACGCTTCCGACTCACATTTTGTTGACGTACATAAATCCCAGCCGATGCCTGGTCAGTTACTACGAAACCGGTTTTATTTGTTGTAATCAGGTAGACAGGACGATAGATTCCGCCATAAACAGGAAATAAAAATTGATTGATTGGAATCACATCTTTTCGTGATTGATTGTCTGTGACGACTGTTACAGTATTTTCCTTATCATATTGTAGGGAATTCGTGATTTCAAAGCTAAACATAGCATACCCTCCCTTATGTTCTCCAATATAATTGTCATTAATGTAAAGCTGTGCTACCGCTCCTACGCCTTCAAACTTAAGAAATGTTCGTTTGTCTTTCAGAGATGACTCTACATGGAACTTTTTCCGATACACCGCTTTCCCTTCAAAAAAGTTACGGTCTCGTTGCATATCTTCTCTATTGTACGTATGAGGCAATGTAACCTTTTCCCATATCTCTAAACGCGTCCATTGTCCCTGAGATTCCATATATTTCTGTCCATTTTCGAATGCTGTAAAAAAGGTCGAATTGTTGGCCTTATAATATTCCCACCCTTCATTAAAAGATGTGATCGTTCGAGATTGTCCATGGGCAAATGGATGAAGTATGAAACTACTTGCGATAAAAAAAAATAATGTTTTTAGATTCATATAATGCTATCGGTTATTGTTATTGACAGCAATATAGGTATTATTTGAGGTAGGCAATAATGCACAAACGATTGCTCAAATCACGAAAACGTTTAAGTAAACGAAATGTGATAGAAAAAAGGGTGATATCTGCGAACGATTTGTCCGACCTTGGCGTATTCATCAGATGAACTGTTCCAAATAAAAAGAGCCTATTTTTTCAACAATAGGCTCTCTTCGTTTTGCTATATTCATTCAAATTAAAGATCGGTCGTCGTCTCGCTATGCTCTCGAAATGGCGCTTCTTCGTCAAATTCTCCCTCCCATTTAGCTACTACTACTGTCGCCAAACAATTTCCAATAACATTTACGGAAGTTCTTGCCATGTCCATCAATTCATCTATACCAAGTATCGCAGCTATTACAAATGTAGGCAAGCCAAACTGGTCGGCGGTGGCAATCAAGACAATTAATGAGGCTCTTGGTACAGCAGCTACCCCTTTAGATGTGATCATCAATGTAAATGCTATCAGCAACTGCTGTCCAATCGTCAATGGAATTCCTGCTGCTTGCGCGACAAATATCGACGCTAATGAGAGATACAACGAAGTGCCATCTAAATTGAAACTATATCCCGTGGGAATCACAAAAGAAACAATCTTACGAGGAACACCAAACCGTTCCATTGCGCTCATCGCCTTCGGTAGAGCGGCATCGGAGCTCGTGGTTGCAAACGCAATGGAAACTGGCTCTTTAACAGCACTGATAAATCTTTTTACAGGTATTTTAAGAAATAATGCAATTGGCAATAATACGCATGATAAAAATAGGATCAGGGCGAAATACAGGCTGCCCAACAACATGAATAAATTCTTCAAAATATCAACACCCAAATGTCCAACAGTGTACGCCATCGCCGCGCCAACCCCAATCGGAGCAAACAACATAACAATGTTTGTAAATTTAAACATCGCTTCCGATAAACTCTCCGTAAAATCAACTAATGGTTTTCTTTTCTTCTCTTCAACAAGAGCTAATCCGATACCGAAGAGAACTCCGAAAACTACGATTTGTAGAACTTTGTTTTCATAAACAGCCTTGACTATATTTTCTGGAAATGTATCTCGTATAAAAGCATTAAACTTGAATACTCCATGTACCTCTGGCGCGATATGGTCTAAAGCTTTTTGATCTGCATCTGCTAAAGTCGCCATTGTTGGTAGCTCTTCATGTGGCATATGTGCGACATCCACTCCAACACCAGCTTGCGTTAAATTAATGACGATCAAACCGATGAATATGGCGCAGGATGTGGCGCAAAAGAAATACAACATCGATTTCCAGGCCATTCTGCCTACAGATTTAAGATCAGAATGTCCGGCAATGCCGAAAACCAACGTTGCAAATAAAATCGGTCCAACAATCGTTTTCACGAGCTTGATAAATCCTTGCGAAAGGGGCTGCATAGCACGCGCCAAATTCGGAAAATCTAATCCCACGAAAACCCCAAGAATCAAGCATGTCAAGATCCAAGTTGTTAGATTTTTTCGGAGTATCGCGTTTAGTGTTAAGACTGCCGCAACCACCCAGCGCACTCCCATCATGACATCCGGATGGATGGAGAACCAATTGAACTCATAAATTAGGGTTAGAATAATGGCAATCGAAACAGTAAAAAGGGTAATAATACCTACTTGTTTTTTTAGCATTTAATGTTGTTTTCGTTTCTTAAAGAAACAAAAATATAAAAAACACCTTTTATACCAAATTGTATGCTGTATTAAAAACGATATAAAAAAAGCACTGCTGTTGTGCAGTGCTTCTGTATTTCTAATTACGGGCACAGTTACTCTGCGTGTAGCCACGCTTTCTTTGCTAATAACTCATCTTCGCTTTCTACGACTTCTTCATCTTCAACACAACAGTCCACTGGACAGACGGCCGCACATTGTGGCTCGTCATGGAAACCTACACATTCCGTGCATTTATCCGAAACGATATAATAAACTTCGTTAGATATCGCTTCCTGTGGCGCATTAGCGTCTAATGTCACACCGTCTCCGAAATCGATAACCCCGTCTAGCGCTGTACCTTCAGAAAATTTCCAACTTACGCCAGCATCATATATTGCATTGTTTGGGCATTCGGGTTCGCATGCTCCACAATTTATACATTCATCAGTAATTTTAATTGCCATTTATCACCTCACAATTATAATAAATAAACTAATTTTGTTTCGTTCTTAAGTGTAATACTATACAAAGTTAGTAGTTATTTCTTAAGTCACGCAAAGATACTGGAAAAAAATATCAGAACGATTCTAAATAAAAAGATTTTGACACAGAAACAACGAATAGATGCTTTTGTAAGCTTAGGAAATTTTCTTCGATCAGACGATCAAAAGTTAGATATATTACTCGACAATGCTTCTATCAAAAATCCGTGGTATACCAAAAATAATGTACGAAAGCAATTGGCAACGCTGTCGGCAAACTTGACACCCGAAAACTTACAGAATTGGTTAGTCGGCTATCCCGACGTAACCGTCGATCAGACCGTGGGTATTATTTTGGCAGGGAATATTCCATTGGTTGGATTTCACGATATTCTATGCGTGTTAATTGCCGGTTTCCGTGCGCAAATTAAGACATCGTCTGATGATGCCGGATTGACATCGTTTCTAATGCAAGAATTGATAACGATTGAGCCTAAATTTGCGACATATATCGATATCGTTGAACGGTTATCCGGATTTGATCTCATTATTGCCACTGGAAGTGACAACAGCTCCAGATACTTTGAATACTATTTCGGAAAGAAACCCCACATCATTCGTAAAAACAGAAATTCGATAGCCTTACTTACTGGAAACGAATCTGCGCAGCAACTCCATCAGCTCGGCTTTGACATCTTTGATTATTTTGGGTTAGGATGTCGTTCTGTTTCCAAGATACTTCTTCCAAAAGGATATGATATTGCGGTATTTTTCGAGGCCATTGAAGAGTTTAGACCGATTAGCACTCATCACAAATACACAAATAACTACGATTATAACAAGTCTATTTATTTGATAAACGGCGACAAGCATTTCGACAATGGATTTTTACTGGTTAAAGAAGACGAACGCTTAGCCTCTCCGCTGGCCGTCGTTTTTTTTGAAGAATATGCTGACTTAGCAGCCGTCACACTCAACTTAGAAAATAGTGCAAGTAGCATACAGTGCTTAGTGACAGAAGCAACAATAGAAACATCTATTCCAACGTTTCCTTTAGGAGGAAGCCAAAGCCCCCGTTTGACAGATTACGCTGATGGTGTGAATGTATTGGCTTTCCTCATGGATCATGCCACTCAGAATTAATACACGGGATGCATAGGTTTGATAAAAAATTTTAACTTTGTTAGATGTATGTCATTAAGGTAAAAGGTGTCGCTAAGATACCTGATTATGTACAACTCCGAGATGATGCTTTCACATTGTTAGCTTATTTTCGGGTCGACCGGCCAGAAAAATCATTGGACAAAATTGGTTTAGCTGAAAAGGCAGACTATATTATGGAGGTGGTGAAAGAGATGCCATTTGGACAAATTAGAAAAATTGATGTATAAACGATACTATGGTAGAGAATACAGTAATAAAATTAAAGAACGTAGATATTTATCAACAGAAGCACTTGGTGCTCTCTCATGTTAACCTTGACATCAACCAAGGAGAATTTATTTATCTGATTGGGCAATCGGGAACAGGTAAAAGTAGTTTGTTGAAAATTATTTATGGCGACCTGTACATTTCGAGCGGAGAAGGTATGGTTGCAGGATTCGATTTAAAGAAATTACATGAAAATGATGTTCCTTATCTTCGAAGAAAGCTGGGGATCGTCTTTCAAGATTTCCACCTTCTGAATGATCGTACGGTAGAAAAGAATCTCGAGTTCGCTTTAAAGGCAACGGGCTGGACAGAAAGGGGTCTGATTGAAAATCGGATGCTTGACGTATTAGAAAAGGTTGGACTACGCTCTAAGTTACGGAAAATGCCACATGAGCTTTCCGGGGGGGAACAACAACGTGTGGTCATTGCCCGTGCATTACTAAACAACCCCGAAATTATTTTGGCCGATGAGCCCACCGGGAACCTTGACCCCGCCACCTCCGAGGAAATCGTCTTACTGTTGAAGGATATTGCTTCTTCAGGGACGGCTGTATTAATGGCAACACACGATTACCAGATCATAAGAAACATGCCTGCGCGAATTATAAAAACGGCGGACACTGCGTTATATGACAACGTAACCATCTAAAACTCATGCACTGACAAATCATCAGTAAACAGACATTTTGATAGGTTATTATGAAACAGACTGACAGGGTGTCGGTCTGTCGTGTTTTGGCAATATTATTGACTACAGAGTGTTGATTAATGAAGTGCTATTATAGTAAGATATGATGAACGAACAGGAAAACAATTTGCAAGAGGAGAATTTGAATCAGATAGATCCGACTACTGACAATGAATTGGAAAATCCGGAAGGATCCGTTGAACAACGTCTGCAAGATGAATTAGCTACAGCGAACGACAAATACACACGTCTTTTTGCTGAATTCGACAACTATAAAAAGAGAACATCCAAAGAGCGTGTCGATCTAATTCAATCCGCGAGTAAAGATGTTCTAAACAAACTCCTCCCAATACTTGACGACTTCGATCGTGCTCTAGTAGCTATGCAAACAGCTTCAGAAATTGAGTCGGTAAAACAGGGTATTGATCTCGTCAATCAGAAATTTAAAAAGACCTTATCGCAAGAGGGATTGAAAGAGATGGAAAATATTATCGGCCAACCGTTCGATCCAGAATATCAAGAGGCCATTACGGCAATTCCTGCCCCATCTGATGATTTAAAAAATAAAGTGATAGATGTAGTCGAAAAGGGATATTTCTTGAATGATAAGGTTATCCGTTTTGCAAAAGTAGTTATAGGTCAATAAAAGATGGCGAAGAGAGATTATTACGACATTTTGGGAGTTTCCAAAACTGCGGAAGCTGCTGAAATCAAATCGGCATATCGTAAACTGGCGATAAAATATCACCCGGATAAAAATCCAGATGATAAGGATGCAGAAGAAAAGTTTAAAGAAGCTGCGGAAGCATATGAAATACTGAGCAATCCAGAGAAACGCCAACGCTACGATCAATTCGGTCATAGCGGCAATTCTGCTTCTGGATTTGGCGGTGGTGGCATGAATATGGAAGACATATTCAGCCAGTTTGGCGATATTTTTGGCGGAGGAAGCCCCTTTGATAGCTTTTTTGGTGGAGGATCCCGAGGTGGTGGCCGCCGTGTGCAACGAGGAACTAACCTACGCATAAAGGTAAAATTGACACTGGAAGAAATTGCAAAAGGTGTTGAAAAAAAGGTAAAAGTAAACAAGCAGGTACATTGTCATACGTGCGGGGGAACAGGCGCGAAAGACAAGTCTTCTTATCATACGTGTAACACATGTGGTGGATCAGGATCAGTTCGTCGAGTTACCAATACTATTTTGGGTCAAATGCAAACAACCAGCACCTGTCCTACGTGTAATGGTGAGGGTGTAGAGATTACCTCCAAATGTAATACGTGTAAAGGTGAAGGTCTGGAGAGAGGCGAAGAAACCATAGCTATCAATATTCCAGCGGGTGTGAGTGAAGGTATGCAACTTTCCATGAGTGGGAAAGGAAATGCAGCGCCTCGTGGTGGTATTCCTGGTGATCTGATTATCTTGATCGAGGAGGTTCCGCATGAATCGTTGAAACGGGATGGTCTGAATGTTATCTATGATTTGTATATTAATTTTGCGGATGCTGCTTTAGGGACGAGCGTCGAGATTCCAACAATCGATGGCAAGGCAAAAATAAAAATAGACCCGGGTACACAAGGTGGCAAAATTTTACGCCTGAAAGGCAAAGGTGTTCCAGAAGTTAATTCTTATCATAAGGGAGATCAGTTGGTCTATGTCAACGTTTGGACTCCGAAGGTCGTATCTGCAGAAGAGCGCTCTCTGCTAGAAAAGTTAAAAAGTTCGGCGAATTTTAAACCTCAACCTGGTAAAAGTGAGAAATCGTTTTTCGAGCGCATTAAAGAATATTTTGAATAACTTTTTTCTATTTTAAAAACAGAAGCCCGGGTAATAGCGGGCTTTTTTATTTTTGGCTATTGCCTTCGCTCAAAATCTACGACGTGTATTTTATCCGATAAGGGTCGGAAAGTTTAACCTGCTCTAGCCAAACCAAACTACTGCGTGTTTTCCCTAAAACGCGTAATCGTCTGTCCTAAACCTGAATTAATTATCTTGTAAACAATAACACGAATAAGTTTCTACATATAAAAACTATACATTACAAAGATTAATAAAACAAAATATAATTTACAGTTGTTAATTTAGTAGAAAATAGTTGCTTACAATATGTAAATTTAGGCATTACCTAATTTTTGAGATTAATTTTTGCGTAAATATTGTTGCAAAATAAAATGTAAACCACTATATTAATAGTATTAAGCTAAAAAACACAAACCATGAAAAAGCTATTTTATTTTACGACTGCGCTATTTCTTTTAGCCTCTTGCGATAAAAAAAATTATGACCCTTTTTATTATGATTTCGATACGAAAGTAGGACTGGAAATCAAGGACAAAACAGGGAGAGACCTCTTAGAAGCTGATCTGGTCATTGAAAAGATTACACAGTCAGGTAATAATGACGGCGGCAAAGCGCCCACAGCAGGACGCCTAACTCCTGACGTCCCTCCTTTTGACGAGTTTTCCATAGAAAAAAAGGGAATTTCCAATATCTTAGGCCTCACGTTCAAACCCATCTACAGAAATTCATTTATCGTCATCCAATGGAAGGAGCTCGTGAAAACAGATACGCTAATGGCTGAACTTTACAACGAAAAAAATAAGGTCTTTCCAAGTAAAATATATTGGAATGGAAATTTGATCTGGACAGAAGGACGACAACAAGACAGAAGTTCTATCAATATAGAAAAGGAGATTTAGAAATTATTTCGTCGCTCTCTACTCTCTATACTTCTCTCTGTACGCTTTTCCTGTCTACTCTTTAACAGAACCTGCATAAATGTCATCTTAAACTGACACATGTTGCCCGTTCTCAGGTATACTGTCATTCCGACCGATTCGCCCGTAAATAGCTGTTAAACAGAGTTATGCATCTCATTTCATATTTCATGTTTGCTAAAGTATAGATTCAATTCATTGAAAGATAAATAGTTGCATAAACAAACAGTCTGATGACAATCATCGATTTGTCTTGGCATGAGTATTGAACTATCTGAACAAGTTTGATAAAAAGTCAAACAATTAGAACAAACATTAATTTCAGGTATTATGAAAAAATTATTCTTAACGCTAACAGCTGTGACAGCTTTAACATTAGCTTCTCAAGCACAAACAGAAAAAGGTAAATTTATTGTTGGTGGCCAAGTAGGCTTTGAGACATCTAAAACCAAAGACTCCGATAACAAAGCCCATTCTTTTTCTATCAATCCGACTGTTGGTTATTTCGTCAGCGATAACTGGGCGGTAGGTACCGGTATTGGTTACAATTGGAGTAAAAATGAAGCGCCGAGCGACAGAACTATTAAACAGGATGCATTCCAAGTCTCCCCATTTGTAAGAAACTATATTGGTGATGGACAATTTAAATTTTTCTCCCAACTATCCGTACCGATGGCTTGGGGTAAAGAAACGGAAGAAATAGGTAGTGTGGAAACGGAAGCGAAATTTGAACGTTACGGTGTTGAATTAGCTCCTGGTTTTGCCTTCTTTCCAACGAGTAAAGTCGGTATTGAATTAAAAGTAAGAGGTTTATATTTTGATTCTTACAAGGACAAATCCGCTGATCTTACTACGAATAAATTCGGATTAGACGCGAATTCATTGGCTCCGACTTTGGGTGTACAATTCCATTTTTAATTGATTATCCGAATAAGGTTACAGAGGTGCCGACTGTTTCAGTCGGCATTTTCGTTAGATACTGCCCATCAGATCAAATATAACGAACCTTCATGTCTGCTAATGATCCGTAAGAATCCAAACATTTTTTGTGGATCTTTCTCCTTTATACATCTTCGGATCCTCTCCCATTTTTCCACGCATATTCTACAGCGGCAAATTAATCGGTCTTGGCGTTTTGATCATGGAAAAACCCTTTTTCATTTATTAATGTGTACTTTTGTGGGATGGAGCTAGAACAGATTTTACAGCGACTGCAGATTTCCGAGCTAAATGACATGCAGCGTACCGTCCTCGAACAATTTGATGACAAAAAGGACTTTGTCCTCCATTCGCCTACAGGAACGGGTAAGACATTAGCTTTTACGCTTATATTAGATCGTCTGCTACAACAAAATGCAAAAGGTTTACAAGCGATTATATTAGTCCCTACGCGGGAGCTTGCCTTACAGATTGAACAGGTGATTCGGAAAGCACTTTTAGGTCTTAAGGTGACCTGTGTCTATGGAGGTAACGACACACGTATGGAACGGCGTAAACTAGTCGAAGCACCAGCAATCCTCATCGGTACACCGGGGAGAGTCATGTATCACCTGGAGCGTAATCATATTGACGGCGCTACTGCACGTATATTGGTGTTAGACGAATTCGATAAGTCGCTTGAATTTGGCTTTCATGGCCAAATGGTGTATATTATTGACCATCTCCATCATCTTCAGAATAGAATTTTGACATCCGCAACGAAGATGTCTGACATTCCTGAATTTACGGGAATTGGCGAGTTTGTTTCCGTTGATTTTTCGGCGGATTCGGATTCAAAGCCCAAACTCCATGTAAAAAAGGTAATAGCCCCCCCACAGCATAAGCTCAAAGCATTGTTTAAATTGCTTTGCATGAACGGAGAGAAAAAAACTATCATTTTCTGCAATCATCGGGATGCTGTTGATCATATAAGTGAATTATTAGATGATCGCGAGGTGATCCATGATTTATTTCACGGTGGATTAGAGCAAGCAGATCGGGAGCTTGCCCTCTTAAAGTTCCGTAACAATTCAAATCGGATTCTAATTACAACGGACCTAGCTGCGCGCGGTTTAGACATCCCAGAGGTAGACGTTATTATCCACTATCAACTCCCTTATAAAGAAGATGCTTTTATCCACCGCAATGGTCGAACCGCCCGGATGCAGACTTCGGGAGAGGTATTCGTCATCCTAAAACCGGACGAAGAGTATCCATATTTACCAGAAGATAGCATGACTGTAACGTTGGAAGAAGACTATGATCTTCCGCCTAATTCTCCATTTGCAACATTATACCTAACGGGTGGCAAAAAGGATAAAATTAACAAGATAGACATCGTTGGATTCTTACTCCACTTAGGAAATATAAAGAAAGAAGAAATAGGGTTGATTGAGGTAAAGGATCGAGAATCCTATGTGGCCGTAGATCGTCGAGTTGCGGCAACAATTGTAAAACTGTCGGTTGACAAAAAAATAAAGGGTAGAAAAATTAAAGTGGGTCGTACTTAAGTTGACGAATCTCTATCAACACGAAGTATGATCTCGGGGACCAATGCAGATACATCTCCTCCATTTGAAAGAATATCCCGTACAATAGTTGATGATATATGTGCCAAACCGGATTTAGTCATTAAGAAGTAGGTTTCTATCGTTGGAGCCAGTAGCGAATTGTTTTGCGCAATGGCTTTTTCAAACTCAAAATCGTCCGTATTTCGTAAACCCCGCAAGATATAGCTCGCACCAACCCTCTTACAAAAATTGACGGTTAATCCGGAAAATTGTTGAACTTCCACGTTGGTATACTTTTCGAATAATAATTTAATTCCTTTCTCCCGATCAGCTAAAGGTAAAAGTCCTTTTTTTGAACTATTTACACCAATGGCAATAATTATTTTATCAAACAGTCCTAATCCTCTGTCCACTAGATCTTGATGAGCAAAAGTAAAAGGATCAAAAGATCCGGCAAACACAGCTATTTTCATATACAAGGTTTTTAGTAATCAACACTGATAAAAACTAAACGATGAATATCCATACTTTCTTGTTTCCATATAGTAAATCGAGTCGTCCATTTTCCGTGTGGAGGGATGTTCGATGACCAGTAGCCCCCCATTAGTAAGCAATTGATTCCCTAAAATAAGGTTTGCCAATTCAGGAAGTGCCGGTAAGTCGTACGGAGGATCTGCGAATATAAAATCGAACTGGTCTTTACATAAATTAATAAATTTCAACGCATCAGCTCGCCGCGTGTGTATAGACTCAACCTTCATCTTTGCCGCTGTTTCCTTTATGTATTGCAAACATTTAAAATGTACATCGACAGATTCTATGGAAATTGCACCACGTGATGCAAGTTCAAAACTGATGTTACCTGTTCCTGCAAATAGATCAAGGCAAGTACAGGTTTCTAGTTCTAACCGGTTTTCCAAAATATTAAATAACGCTTCTTTAGCAATATCAGTGGTCGGTCTCACCGGCAAATTATTGGGAGGAGACAATCGTAGCCCACCAAGCCTTCCTCCTATTATACGCATAGCGAATAATCTGTCATTAAGTTCAACTCGTTCAGTTTCGTGGCAACAGATTCGTCATTCGCATGAAAAGCAGATTTTATTTTTATAAATTCGATATGTTCGGCAAATCTTCCCAAAGCTTGGAGATACGAATGTTCATTATGTATACCAGAAACAAGAATCTTTTGAACGGGAGCCTGTAGATCCAAGGACTGGCATGTGTTCAGCAAAAAATAATAAAGGTCGTCTAATGTTTCTATGTCGAAAATATTATAAAATTGAAATACGCCATTCTTGAAAACAAAAAGCTCCACCTGTGTGTCTTTGAAGTGCGCTCCCAAAATCTCACCTTGCAACGGAATCCGGGATTGGGCCTCACCTAAAACGAGTTGAAAATCTGCTAAAAAATGAGCATTCGGAAAAATAGCTCGCCATCTATTGTACAGCAACAAATCATATTGGTATATGGCCGTAACTCCTAAATTAGGTATCGAATAATAATGCGTACGTTCTGAATATTCGTCCAATAAAAAATCTTGGTAAAGCGCGCTATCCTCCTCGGTATATACATCTGTTGGAATAAACGACAAACTCTGTACAGGTAATCCGATAAAGACGTGCTTGAAAGGCAAACCCAATAGCTTCATCGCCTCGGCATCAGGCTCATTTGCAGCATAACTGTAAAGTACAATGACCTCTCCATTGTCGTCCACAACCAGCAAAGTATCCACCAAAAAGTCGGTTTTTACAAGCAGTTTATATTGAGCTATATAATGTAAATGGAAATTTTTCGACGTATACTTCATTGTTTTTTTACTGCCTTTTGGGTAATTCGTTTGATGAACAAAATTAGCTTTTACAATTGATTTGACCAACCTTTTAAATAACTTTGGCCATGCGCATCCAAAATCTGCTCATCCAACAATTTTCTTGGCAGCCTACGCAGCAGCAAAAAGAGGTATTTGCTCTTTTAGAAAGCTTTTTGACGACTTTCAATCCGTCTTCTTGCTGTTTGCTTAAAGGGTATGCTGGAACGGGCAAAACAACGATCATAAGTGCGTTGGTGAAAACAATGCCCAAATTAGGACGAAAAGTGGTCCTGCTAGCTCCTACAGGCCGAGCCGCGAAAGTCATGAGTCATTATTCTGGAAGAAAAGCGTACACCATCCATAAAAAAATCTATCGAAAGAAGTCTGCGGCCTCGATAGATATGGATTTTATGCGCGCTGAAAACCTACACGATAATACACTATTTATTATCGATGAAGCATCCATGATTTCTGACGATGGTGTTCAATTTTTTGCGAAAAGTCTGTTAGATGATCTCATTCAATACATTCAGTCGGGCGATCGATGTACACTCATGCTTGTTGGTGATACCGCGCAGTTACCTCCTATAGAAATGATAGAGAGCCCAGCGTTAGATCCCGACCATTTAGCATCAAACTATCATTTACACGTATTTCACTACGAATTAAACGATGTCGTACGACAAAAAAGATCTTCAGGAATTTTAGTGAATGCGACACGAGTGCGAAACGATATCAACTTGGAGAAACAAGATAGTGTTCTCCCTTTTCCACAACTTCATACCAAAGGATTTAATGATATATTTCGAATGAATGGGGATCGCCTTTTGGAAGGTCTACATTATAGTTATGATCGATTTGGAATCGAGAATACCATTGTTGTTTGTCGTTCCAATCGATCGGCAAACTTATATAATCGGCACATAAGAAACCAAATACTTTTCCGTGAAGAAGAGATAACCGGAGGAGATCTCATCATGGTGGTTCGAAATAACTATCATTGGCTTCAACAGCACGATGAAAGAAACACGGGTTTTATTGCCAATGGGGATTTAGCAAAAGTAAGAAAAGTAAGTAACATGCATGAACAGCACGGTTTTCGATTCGCTGATATATCTCTTGAATTCGTGGATGACGACGAGTTAGAACCAGTGGTATGTAGGGTATTACTAGACAGCATCTATGTAGATGCTCCAAATCTTCCGCTTGAACAACAACGCCAGTTGTACAATTCGATAGCATTAGATTATCAATATATCACTGCAAAAAAAGATAGATTGGATGCTATTAAAAAAGATCCTTACTACAACGCATTGCAAATCAAATTTGCATACGCCATAACTTGTCATAAAGCACAAGGGGGGCAATGGCCGTGCGTATTTGTAGATCAAGGCTACCTAAACGACGATATGTTGAACACCGATTTTTTACGCTGGTTGTATACGGCCATTACTCGAGCAACCGAACAATTGTTCCTAGTTAATTTTAATCCTAAGTTTTATGGAGAATAAACAGAAAGACCAGCTCCATTTTCTCAAAGTGGGCATTCGTACCTTTCAAGCCAAACAGTTCGATCTAGAATTCGTCACGGCTCATGGGTTTACTTGCACTACGTTGCTAAATTACACGTTCCATACTGATATACAAATCTCGTTTCGAGCGGCTTGGCTATTAGAGCATGTTTCTTTGAAAGAACCGACATGGGTTCCCTCCATTTATACGAATTTAATCTTTCGGCTACACGAACAGAAAAATTGGGGGACAATACGATGCCTTACTAAAATCATTATGCTTGCTACAACCAAAAAGTATAGTGCCATCCATCAACCTGAACAGGATAACGTTTTACTTGAGCAATGCTTCAAATGGATAATTGACCCCTCTTGCCCAGTAGCCGTCATCGTTAATTGTTTAGATATCTTACATCAAGTCAGTAAGAGACACGATTGGGTGAAAGAAGAACTTGTCGCCCAAATAAACCACCTCTTGAAGAATCCCACACCAGCCTTGGCGAGCCGGGCTAAACGTATACTAAAACGTATACTTTAGACCCAAGTACGTCAAATTGTAAACATCACCTTTTGATCCCACCGTATAAGCATCTAGCTGGTCCCCAGCCGCAAAATTAAATTGGCTGTTTAAAACAGCACTCCAATACCCTTTCCCTACCGTAGAATACTTATTAATTGGCATGGATAAGCCCACGTTAAACACCGGCCATAATAGGTCACGTGTGGGCGTCTTATATTTTCTGGTCGTATTTCCAGCTTCATCAGTAACTTCTTCCGCTTCTCCTCTCCCTGACGGGCTATCCACACCATATCCTCGATATAACTTATCATATTGATTGATTATTCCTCCAAATCCAATGCCGGCATAAAGACCGCGGGCAATCAATGTTGGAATAGAAGGTACTCTGAAATCCCTAGCTTCGTCCACAAAGAATAATCCAGGATAGACAGTGACATTCAACGTCCCCGCGAGGTAATAATTCTTTACATACCGGGCGTCTCTCTCAGCGGTAGCGCTAAGGTTGCTTTCCTCGACATCGTAGTTTTTACCATATGAATTGAGCATGCCAAATTGTCCCTCTATGCCTGCAAACAACCCTTTATAAATTTTATAATCACCTTTTAACACGCCAGCGAAGCCGACATTCCGACCATAATTAATATCCCTGTATAGTAAGGTCGGTCCGATTCCTGCAGTAATATTAAATCGGCCATCGTTATTTATTTTCCCTAGTGGAGGACATTTTAACTGTGCTGAACATACCAACGAAAATAGGATAAACAATAATGAGCAACCAAATAGCTAGACGTACAATCATAAGTATATATCTTCTAATTAAAAAAGTGTATTTCCTCGATTTAAATTTATTTTTCCCAAATGCCTATATGCCATGTCGGTGCACTCCCGACCGCGGGAGGTTCGCATAAGATATCCTTCTTGAATAAGAAAAGGTTCGTATACCTCTTCGATGGTACCTTCATCTTCACCCACCGCTGTTGCGATCGTTTTCAAACCAACAGGTCCGCCTTTAAACTTCTCGATAATTGTAAGCAGTATGCGGTTGTCCATTTCATCCAGTCCATTTTCATCTACATTCAGTGCATGTAATGCGTATTCCGCAATAGGTCTATCGATGGACCCCGTCCCTTTTACCTGCGCAAAGTCTCTAGTCCGACGCAACAGTGCGTTAGCAATACGGGGTGTTCCTCTACTACGACGGGCGATTTCATAAGCTCCTTCTTCAGTGATTGGCGTACTTAATATAGATGCAGATCGTAAGACAATAGTAGTTAGAAGTTTAGCATCATAATACTGAAGTCTGGAGTTAATTCCGAAACGGGCTCGTAAAGGAGCCGTTAAGAGACCGGAACGTGTAGTTGCTCCAATTAATGTAAAAGGGTTCAAGGAGATTTGCACCGAGCGCGCATTCGGTCCAGTTTCTAGCATGATGTCAATCTTAAAATCTTCCATGGCAGAATACAAATACTCTTCTACCAAAGGGCTCAAACGGTGTATTTCGTCGATGAATAGCACGTCGCCCTCTTCCAGATTGGTTAGCAAGCCCGCCAAGTCTCCCGGTTTATCCAAAACAGGACCCGACGTAATTTTAATTCCCACACCCATTTCGTTGGCGATAATATGGGACAGCGTAGTCTTGCCTAACCCTGGGGGGCCGTGCAATAAAACGTGATCCAGCGCTTCGCCCCGCAATTTAGCGGCTCGCACGAAAATAGATAAATTCTCTAAAATCTTTTCTTGCCCTGTAAAATCCTCAAACACTTGCGGACGCAAGACTCTTTCAATGTCTCTGTCAGCAGGGTTTAACTTTTCAGGATTAGGATCAAGATATTCGTTCATACGTATTATTTTAAACGTAATCTAAAGAAATTAATTGTACTTCTTAAATAGACTTTCCAATTTTAATTGGATAACCCCAAAAAACGCTTCGCGAAAAATGCGCGTACTCATCTTAGAAACACCCTCCGTTCGGTCGGTAAAGATAATAGGTACTTCCGAAACATTAAATCCATATTGAATAGCCTTAAACTTCATTTCGATTTGGAACGCATAACCGACGAACTTGATTTGATCTAATGGGATTCTTTCAAGTACTTTTCTAGAAAAACAGACAAATCCCGCGGTAGCATCTTGAATAGGTATACGCATAATGAAACGAACATATACAGAGGCAAAATAGGACATCAATACACGGCTCATCGGCCAGTTTACTACATTCACTCCTCTAATGTATCGGGATCCAATGGCCATGTCGGCGCCTTTTAAACAAGTATCGCGTAAACGGATGAGATCTTCCGGGTTATGACTGAAGTCAGCATCCATTTCAAAAATATAATCGTATTGTTTCCCCAGCCCCCACTTGAACCCATGTAGATAAGCAGTACCCAAACCTAACTTCCCAGCTCGCTCCTCCAAGAAAAGACGGCCGCCAAATTCTGTTTGTAACTGTTTCACGATACTTCCTGTTCCATCAGGCGAACCATCGTCTACGATCAGTACATCCAAAGGAATAGCTAGCGAAAATATTTTCCGGATTATTTTTTCGATGTTTTCTTTTTCGTTGTAAGTTGGGATAATAACTAAGCTGTCCGCCACGTGTGTTGAAATTAAGATCGTCTAAATATACAGATTATTGCTTATGATCTCCGGTAAAACAAAGATACATTCACGGAAAGTTTAGTTTACACCATTCATCAACCGCTTAATAAAAGGCGACAAGATTATCATAATGAAACCAGCGGCAACAGAGTACAAAGCAAGCTGTTGATAACCTGCAGTATAGGCCAAAAGTTTGTCGAACAGAGAAGCATTCTCGTCTGGTGACGACATTCCAGCGCCGAGTAATCCTGCAACATACTGACCGTAGGCACTAGCTAGAAACCACAATCCCATCATCATACCACCCAGGTGTTTTGGTGAAAGCTTCGTGATCATCGACAATCCAATCGGAGACAGACAAAGTTCGCCGATAGTTACCGCAAGATAAGCCAACGTAAAAATATTTAATGATGTTTTCCCATGGGAATCCGCAAACCAACGGGTTCCGAAAAAGATATAATATCCAATAGCCAAAAACAGAAAGCCTAAACCAAATTTTATGACCGTGTTTGGTTCCAGCTTTCTTTTAGCCATGCCAAGCCATGCCAGTCCGAGCAAAGGACTAAACAGAATTACAAATAAGGAATTAGCTCCATTATTGACAACATTTGGATCGATATGGAAGAATAATAAACTGGTATTTAAATTTTTATTTGCAAAAAGCGCTAGAGATCCACCAGCCTGCTCAAATATTGCGAAGAAGAGAATCGAAAAGAGAATGAGCACTAAAGCCGCGATAAGTTGTTGGCGCACCTTTCCTTCTTTTTCTTTCAGCATCTGAACAAAAAAATACAGCAATGCTAGTGGCCCAATGATATACATAAAGAGATCTGTATAACGCGTATTATTTACCATAACAAAGATCAATGGGATACAGATCAAAGCACCGATGTAGACCATGATTTCCCGGCTTAATTGCGCGCCTTTCGACAAATTTGCAATGGGGCTATTGCCAATTGGCCCTAAGTATTTCTTAGTGAAGGTAAAAATTACTAAGCCTATGCACATAACAATTGCTGCAGCCAGAAAAGCGAGGTTCCAGGAATGTTCTTTACCGAGCCATACACATAATGCCCCACCCAGTAAAGCTCCGATGTTGATCCCGGAATAAAAGACGCCGAAACCGGCGTCCCGTCGGGCATCCCCCTCTTTGTATAGCTCCCCGACCATGGATGATACATTTGGCTTAAAGAAGCCTGTACCAATAATCGTTAAAGCAATGCCAAAATAAAAAAATTGGTGCGGGTCAATTGCGATTAACCCGTTACCCAGGATCATGAGGATTGCCCCGAATGTTAATGATCGTTTAAAACCAAGTATTTTATCTGCAAAAATTCCCCCTACAAAAGTAAAGGCATACACAAATGCCTGTATGGCGCCATATTTTAGATTGGCATTCTTTTCCGAAAGCAACAGCTCATTAACCATAAAAATAGCTAAAACGCCACGCATACCATAGAAGCAAAATCGCTCCCACATCTCAACTAAAAAAAGATACCACAGTTGTTTAGGATACTTTCCTCCGAAATTCTGGATTTGCTCTAACGAGATTTGTTTTGACATAAATTTTATATACGATAATTTTGTCTTTATTTTATTCCGTGCATCAGCCTTTTAATCAAAGGATTCAACGCCATTACTAATAGTCCGGCTGCGGCCGGAATGACCGTGAACAGGAAAAAGAAATGACTAAGTGAATAATTTTGTTGGATGGTTTCAACTTGTCCGCCGAGAATGGCTGCAAGTTTTTGTGCGATCGCAATCGCCAAATACCACATGCCAAACATAAAAGCCAACATGCGTGCTGGTACCAGCTTTGAAACATACGATAAACCGACAGGAGAAATAAAAAGTTCGCCCAGCGTATGAAATAAGTATGTCAAGACCAGAAAAATCATAGAAACTTTTACACCCGGTCCAGCACCAATAGAGCCACAGCCGATAATAAGATAACCAATCGCAACGAGCAAGAGGCCAAAACCGTATTTCATAGCCGCCGAAGGATTATATTTTGATTCCCAAATCTTGGATACCGAGGAAGCCAAGGCTATAATAAAAAATGAATTCAACGTTGAAAACCAAGAGACTTTGATAGCGGATATTTCTGCCGTAAACTCATTGTACAACATCCAAATTCCTGCTCCCCATATCAGTGAAAAACATAGGAATAAGATCATATTTGACCAAGCTATTTTTTTCCAAGTTATCAGCGCTAACTTAATAAGCACCCAGGATATAATAATTAGAGGCACAATAGTCAACAACGTATTGACGGTATTGAAAATAATAAGGCTTGCTCCACTCAGTTCTCGATCTACGTAATCACGGGCAACAAGAACAAGGGAAGTCGCGCCTTGTTCGAAACTCATAAAAAAGAATATCAAGAAAAATCCCAACAGAATGACGCCGTACATACGGTCGCGAACTACCTTAGCATAACGACGTATTCTGGTAGTAATCAAGACAAGAAACAACACCAACGCAACCAAAACCATCATATTCTGTCCCCGAAACGCCGGCGTGTCCAAAAAAGCAAATACGTCTAACACATTATTTTTTGAAAGTGGATCGTTAAATGCATATACGAATCCAATGGCACCGACCAGGATCATTAATAAAATGTCAATTCCTGTAAATCGGTTGTGCTTTGTTTCTCCTTCTTCTAACTCGCTTTCTTTCTTACCTCCATCAATTGCCTTTGTTCTATTTAGAATTCCTAAGTTTCCTAAGAGCGGGCCTGCCATCCAAAATTGTATGGTTCCCAAGAACATAAAAATACCTGCTAGTCCGAATCCCCAGTGCCACCCCTGTGTTTCTGCTAAATATCCACACAGCATCATACCAAAGAAAGCCCCCGCATTGACACCCATATAAAAAATAGTATAAGCGCCGTCTTTCTTTTCAGGAAGGTGTTTATACATTTCTCCGAGAATGGCGGGCATATTGGGCTTGAAAAAACCTGTTCCAATTACGAGGCAAGCGAGGCCGATAAAAAACATGAGCGGAGAGTCAAATGCCATCGACGCGTGCCCCATTGTCATGATAGCCGCACCAATGATTACGGCAGCTCTCGAGCCAATGTATTTATCTGCTATCACTCCTCCGAATATGGGTGTGATATAAAGTAACATGGCATATGTTCCATAAAGTGCACCAGCCTGCTCGGCAGTCCAACCCCACCCAGGATTAGATCCCAAAACAGAAGCTGTTAAAAATTGAATAAGCAACACGCGCATTCCATAAAAAGAAAAGCGCTCCCACATTTCAGTAAAAAACAGAACAAACAGACCTGCCGGATGTCCTAATACTCTTTTTTCATTCGCTTCGCCGTGGAGGGAAACCGAAGAATTTTCTATCATACGCCTGAGATTAGATGCCAAAATTAAACAAATCCACGAAAATTAAGGACGATATACATAAAAAATGCTCGTAAACTGGTACGAGCATCCTTATATGATCTATCTCTTATTAATTTATGCCGTGCATCATTCTCTTTAACACCGGACTAAAAAGCAATAATAGCAAGGCTGCTCCAATTGGTAATCCGGCTATAATCAGAAAAAAGGTAGACATTGAATACATCTCCGTAATGCGATCGATTAATCCGCCACTCCATCCGGCAAGCTTGTTCGCAATGGCGGATGCTAGAAACCAAAAACCGAAGATCAATCCTATGAATTTTTTCGGAGAAAGCTTACTCATGTAAGACAATCCAACTGGCGACACACATAATTCTCCAGTAGTATGAAAAAAATATGCCAAGATCAACCATATCATGCTCACAGATGCTGTAGCTGCCCCCTGCGGGATACTCATACTGCCATAGGAAAGAGCTAGGAATCCGACTCCGACAAGAATCAGGCCTAAGGCAAATTTAATCGGTCCCGATGGATTCCAGATACGTTCCCAAAACTTGCTAAATGAAGAAGCCAATGTTACAATAAAGAATGCATTTAAGATCTGAAACCACGCCACGGTAACCTCTGTCACATCAGAAGTAAACTCACGATGTATTTTCCAGATTCCTAACAACATAATAGAAAAAAAGGATATCATCGTAAAGATAATTGTCAAAGGATACTGTTTGATTATTTTTCCAGCCAACTTTGTCAATACATATGTTACTACCAAGATCGGAAGCAAGGTTAATGCTGCGTCTACCCATTTAAAAGTCGTTCCAGCGGTTCCTTCTAATACGCGTTGTGTATAATTTTTTGCAAAAATCGTCATCGAACCGCCCGCTTGTTCAAAAGCCAGAAAAAAGAACACACTGGCAATAACTAAAACAGCCACAACGATAAGTCGGTCTTTTACCACATGGGCGGGCAAGTTCACGTCAGCAGGATCCTTATGTTTTTCAACAAGCTCTTTTGGAGAATCTCCAATTACGCCAAATATGCGCTGTCCAAAATAAAACTGTAACATGCCGAAAAACATGAAAACACCGGCGAGTCCAAAACCGTAGTGCCAACCAATTTTTTCACCTATATAGCCACACAAAAGAGATCCTAAAAAAGCACCCGCATTGATCCCCATATAGAAAATGGTATATCCGGCATCTTTTTTCGCACTATTATCTGGATAAAGCTGGCCAACCATAGACGAAATATTTGGCTTAAATAAACCATTACCTAAGATCATTAAACCTAAACCTATATAAAAGAAAACTTTAGCCTCTCCTTCTAAAGCCATGGACGCATGCCCCAGTGTCATGATTAAAGCGCCAAGAAGAATTGCTTTCTTATATCCCGTTAGACGATCTGCGATCATCCCGCCAATCAAGGGAGTAGCATACACCAGTCCGGTATACCATCCATATAGCTCCATTGCTTCGGGGTTTGTCCAGCCCCATCCCTTATCAGCTATTTCTGTTATTAAGAATGTCACCAATAGAGCCCGCATACCGTAGTAACTAAACCGCTCCCACATCTCAGTGAAAAATAGCACAAAGAGGCTTGCAGGGTGTCCCATCACCATCTTGTCGTCGACGCTCTGTTTGGCCAAGTGCGCCACCAACGATTCATCTTTTTGTTCAATCATATTTTTAAGTTGTTATAGTTATCGCGGATACCTAGTATTTTAGGTTATTAATACCCATTCGTTTGGTATCTGCACTACAAAGAAAACAAAAATTCTAATTTTTCTTATAGTGTCGGTATATTATAACCCACTCTTCTTACCCGATGTTGCCTGTCCGGGTTGCACCAAGTCGTCCCTATTTCCACGTTCTTCATTCTGAAACGGCACGTCCTGTTGTAATATGAGTTTTCCGTTCTTAAGGAGATAAGCATCATAACTTAAGTCGGGACCATAACGGCTATATTGTCCTTGTAAGCTGGGGTCTGCGGGTACAATATGATCAAATACGATACGGGATTTTTGTTGATCATACTTTAAATACATGGACAAGTCGCGCGCAAAATTGAAAATTTTTCGGAACATAGTTGGACTGTCTGAAAAGATCGCTCCACCTAGCACAAACGAATTCGGTTCGCATTGTAAAATTTCAATTACCTTCTGCGAATAGTTTGGAGCATGCCCCTTCCAACCTAGCAAAGCATATCGATTCCCGGTCAAGGGAACAATCGAATAATATTGGGCTCCATACCAAACAGATGGCGTAAGCGCTTCTCCTTCAGGGTCATTAATTTCGAATGTCTTATCAAGTAGTGGAACTAGCTTAAGCGTTCCATCTTCCGTATGGGATTGGATAGCACCATAATACAGGTAGGACCCGTCATGCAGTGGGATGTTCCAAGAAAATATACGGAATCGACTATCGGGGGACATAACCACAGAAATCATGTCCAATTGGTCAAAATTATATAAAAACGAATGGCGCTCCTTGAGCGAGGCGACCAATGTTTTTACAAAAATGAAGTTTTTCTCTAATCGCTTCGCTTCCGCTTTGTTTTCATACATTTCTGTCCCAAGGCGAATCAAGCTGTCTTGCCATGTATTCATCTTATAAAGATTCACCTGTGCTATGGTCTGACAAGGCATACCTACAGCGGCAAAAACACTAAGCGATAAAATCAAGAAAAACTTCATCTATCGTATTTTATAATCTTCGTCTACAACGACTTGTAACGCTCTAAAAGCTTCTTGGTCGCGATAATACCGTCGACTTCAGACAGGGTAGATCCTTCGTATTCAATACCGACAAACCCTTTAAATCCGGCATTTTTGACAATTTTCATCATACGCTCATAGTCAATCTGTGTCTCATTTCCCTGCGCGTCAAAATCATGGGTTTTCGCACTTACACCTTTAGCAAACGGCATAAGATCCTTTACACCCTGATAGCGATCATATTCATAGAAATTTCCAAAGTCAGGCAAACTGCCACAATTTTTTTTGTTGACCGTTTTTAAGACATCCGATAGCCAATCTCCGTGCGACGAAATGCCCCCGTGATTTTCCACGATGACATTTATTTTCGCTTTCTTACCGTAATCCGCAAGGGTACTTAAACTTTCGACAACTTGCCCCTTCACCTGCTCTGGCGTCCCTTTTCCAGCAGCATTAACGCGGATAGCCTTACATCCCAAAAAAGCAGCAGCATCAATCCACTTGTAGTGGTTTTCCACAGCTTGCTTACGTTTTGCAGCGTCTTCGTCACCCAGATTCCCTTCACCATCTATCATGATCAAAACGTTTGTTACACCATTGTCTTTTGCTCTATTATTAAGTTCCTTCAAGTACGTTGTTTCTTTAGCTTTATCCTTAAAAAATTGGTTCACGTATTCCACACCGTAGATACCGAACTTTTTTGCCGCCAGTTCAGGGAAATCGATATTTTTTAAATCGCCTTTAAAGAGCGTTTTATGCAGGGACCACTCCGCAAGCGAAATGTCAAACCATGCTTTTTTTGCTGCAAATACATCCAACGAAGGCGCTAATGCGAGGCCTGCGGTTGCAAGACCGAAATTTTTGAGAAAAGTTCTTCTTGAGTTCATTAATGTTAGCTTTAATTAAATATTCGCCCACCCAGCCGTCAGCACATCCGCAATGTGTTTCGTCTTGATGGGAAGTTGATGTTTGTCAATATACGCTTGTAATTGCAATAGACATGAACTATCGGTAGATATGATATAATCCGCCTTCACCGTCATTGCATGCTGCACTTTTTGTTCCGCCATAGCTGCCGATATTCCTTCGAATTTAACAGCAAAAGTCCCGCCAAATCCGCAACATGTTTCTTGATCACGCATAGGAAGAATCTCTAACCCTCCTACCTGTCCCAGCAGCTGCCTTGGTTCATCTTTTATTTTGCATTCTCTCAAAGCAGAACAAGAGTCGTGATAAACCGCTGTGCCAACCAATTCAGCCCCAAAATAATCTTTTTTTAAAACATTTACCAAAAAATCACTCAATTCATAAATATTCGATTGCACGCTGCGACATCGGTTATGCTCTATCGAGTTTGTAAAAAGATCATCATACCCATTCTTGATCATTCCTGTACAAGACGCTGAGGGGGAAACAATGTAGCAGTCATCCGAAAAATCGCTCAGAAATTTTAAACCTATTTTTTTTGCTTCGTCCCAAAAACCTGCATTGTATGCGGGTTGTCCACAACAGGTTTGATTCGGGTTGTAACCAACTTCGCAACCGGCCTTTTGCAATAACTTTACCGTATTAAAAGCGGTATCCGGATAAAGTTGATCTATAAAACAAGGAATAAAAAGTTCTACGTTCATACAGTCATAGCCTTATTGAATCGTAGCAAACGCCCCAGTAAACTACAACCAATGATAAAAAAAATGGACAAAAATAGCGCTGAAAACCGAATATTATGTGTCAACTGCTCAATAAGCGCAAAGGATATTAGCCCCATCACGATAGCTAATTTTTCCGTCACATCGTAGAAACTAAAGAATGAAGTGGTGTCCCTAATGTTTTCCGGAAGAAACTTGGAATAGGTGGATCGGGAAAGAGACTGAATTCCCCCCATAACAAGCCCCACTACGCACGCTAACATATAAAATTGTATTTCAGAATGAATGTAGAAAGCCACGATACAAATACCTACCCAAACCAGGACGACCGCGATCAACACCTTTATATTACCAAAAACGGCAGAAAGTCGGGACATTAAAAATGCTCCTAAAATAGCAACCAGCTGAATTAACAAAATGGTAATAATCAACTTTGAGTTCTCCAATTGAAGTTCTTTTGCACCAAAAGCAGCTGCCACGATCATAACAGTCTGCACGCCTGCGGCATAAAAGAAATAAGCAGGCAAAAACCGCCGTATTCGCTCCATTTTCTTTATTTTGCGCAGAACGATCCTGAATTCAAGAATCACCGTCCTCCGTAAGCTCTTTGACGCGCGCACATCAGAACGCTGATTCCGGGGTAGTGCGCGAAACGGAATCGCCGAAAATCCGGCCCACCATAATCCAACCAACAAAAACGAAAGTCGGGGTGCGAAACTCGAATCAGTGATTCCGAACCACTCGGGTTTTAAAATGAATACCAGACATATTATTTGTAACGTAACACAGCCTACGTAACCGTAGGCAAACCCTTGTGCACTCACTTTATCTTGGTATGCCGGTGAGGCAATCTCCGGGAGATACGAGTTGTTAAAAAGCACACCACCGATATATCCCATAGCCGCTAACCCGAATAAAATAATCCCCATCTCCAGCGTTTCCAATTTAAAAAAGAAAAGCCCCATGCAAGCCAACGCTCCAAAGTAAGTGAAGAACATCATAATCTGCTTTTTCCTTCCTTGCACATCGGCATAGGAGGAAATAAATGGCAGACAGACGGCCATGATCAAATATGCTAACGCCAATGTGAAATTGGAAAGCGCCGTATTGATTACTTTCATACCAAAAAAAGTAACTTCGTCGCCATGTGCCGCTGTCGTCGTAATCGCGGTGTAATACGCGGGAAAAATAGTTGATGTAATCACCAGATTATAGGCTGAATTTGCCCAGTCATACATGGACCAAGATCGTATCAACCGCTTATCGTTTTTTGGAACAGCCTGCATAAATCAAAGCGAATATACCAAGTTGGCTAAAGATTCAAAAGTTAAAATGAAAATAGCCAACATCCTAACCTAATAATGTTCACGGATAAACGTCATAATACGAACCATTTCCTTTCGTATCGAACTTTCAGATCCTAAAAAATTTGTATTTAGAAAAGAAAAAGCAAGATTTCTACCCGATCGGGTTAATAAAAAGCCACTTTGGTTATGGACTGCATGGATCGTCCCGGTCTTCGCCCAAACGAATGGTTCTCCGCGATCCAATGCATATGCTCGTTTAAGAGTTCCGTCTACCCCTCCTGTAGGAAATAGCCTATGGAGTTGCGCCGCGTCAGGTATCATAGCGCGAATTAGGAGAAGGATTTCGACCATACTCCGCGGAGTCACTTTATTGTAAGTGGATAATCCGCTTCCGTCTACCAACGTAATCTCGTCTGTAAATGCGCGGTGAAACTCGCGTTGCATTTCGTGACGCAGTCGAAGCGTATGAAAATCTCCATACCGTACCAAAGCCGACATAAGTTGCAGCTGCTCCGCCAAAAAATTGTCACTCGGAAGCATCATTTCTCGTAGCACGTCCTTTGTAGACGTTGAATACACCGTTTTAAAATTAGCAGGTTTGCTATAATTAATTCGCGTCACATTTTTACGGAGTGTATCTTGAAGTAACTGCACAAATAGCTCCTCTGAATATCGAAAAGGCTTTTCGTTTACATAATGGCGAGGTGGTCTATTCGCACTTTTTGTAAACCAGTTACGGTCAAATACTCGCGTCAGTGTAAATTTCCCCTCTCCATTGTAAACTGTCTCAACGGCCTGTTGGAAATAAGATGGGCTGCATTCAAGTTGACCGTTCCGTTCACGAAAAGTTACGACGTTTCCGTAAATCGGAAACCCACTTAGTTCAGGTTGATAATATTCGTCATAATCTTCAATCGCCCATCCTTTACGATAAAAAGCCTCTTCCATTTGCTTACTTGGCGCATAAAAAAGTTTCTTATCGCTATTTTTTAGAAATTGATACACACGCTTGGAATCCAATCGATTATGCAGAAACGTAGGATCTCCCGTTCCCCAAAAGATCAACGAATCACCACGTTCGATATAATGAAGTCCGATGATTGAATCTCCAAGCGACTGAAGGGCGGTATGCAACGTAAATATCTTCGCATTCGACGCCGGGGTAAAGTATTTTTCCTCGTTTATCCCCAATAGAAACCGGTTACTATCCAAGTCATACAAACAAAACCCAAAAAAATGTTTCGCCAATATGGGGGACGTTTCCAACTGCCTTCTCAACGGTGTTATATCAATTGTCTGAGCATAGAGCGAAGAAATCGTAAAAACTGTAGCACATAAAGCGAGAAGTCTTTTCATGTGGTAAACATACAAAAAGAGACGCAAAAAACCCTCGTCGTTAGACAAGGGTTTTTTCAGGTATTACCATCACCTAATACCCTTCATTTTGAATAAGTGCTCCACTACTTCTATCTATCTCAGACTGTGGAATAGGAAAATATGCATTATGGGTATTGAACACGATGCCTTTAAACGCAGGCAATAAACCACCTTCAAATGCAGAATATTTCTCGATCGTTTCTTTAGCAAGCCCCCATCGCACTAAATCGTAAAATCGGTGCCCTTCCAGCGCCAGCTCCAGCCTCCGCTCCATGTAAACTGCTTTTCGAGCATAGTCTGCACTAGGAAACGACGGGTACGGCTTCACCTGATAATTTGCGGCATCTTTGCCGTTAATTTGCTTATGCGGCAATTTTGCGGCGCGAACCCGAATCGCATTTACGTAAGCCAAGGCTGTTTGAAGGTCGCCTTGCTCAATCGCACATTCCGCCGCCATTAAAATGACATCGGCCAAACGCATGATATTGACATCAAGCCCCGTAATGTATGCCTCTCCAGGAACAGCATGAGCGGCAAATTGGCTTTTATTGATCATCGTTTTAATCCCTACAAATGGTCCCGCATAGCTTGCCATGCGTATCCAAGCATCGCCGGGCATTATCCCGTAATCCAGGTATGGTACCCCCCTTCTGCCTACAGTATAGTCCAAACGAGGGTCAATGCGCAATGTTTGATCCACCTTATACGTCTCTTTATCATCCTCGGCAAGTCCCATATCGGATTTATAAGGCGACTGTTGATAGGATCCATCTAAATAAGGTAAACCATCTTCATTTACTTTATAGGCATTAACCAAATCTATAGAAGGCTGATAAAAACCACAACAGCCCACAGGCGACGTCCCGTACAAACCGCTAAGCATATCACCGACATTCGCATTATCGCCCGAACCATTTGGATTAATAGCGTGCTTTGCTACCAACAATGCTTCTGGACCATCCTCAGTTTCGACATTGAAATTGTTTTGGAATGGCATGGTCGTAATGTCTTTTGCGCCGATGACGTCTTTGAATAAAGGTAGAGCCAAATCGTACTTTTTATCATACAAGTAGACTTTGCCCAAATAAGCTTTCGCACTCGTTTGATCCATCCGCCCTTTTTCACCATTAATTTTTTCAAGAGGCAGGCTTTCGGCTGCAAATTTCAAGTCTTCAACAATTTTTGGATAAATATCCACTTCATTTGACAATACTTTTGCATCATCTATTGAAACATTTTCATCCACCCAAGGGACATTTCGAAATACGCGCCACAAGTAAAAATAGTAATGTCCGCGTAACATCCTGGCTTCTGCCTCAATCTCCGTTGCCCTTGCTGAACTGATGGTTTTGTCCCCGTTTTGGTCTTCCTTTAGAACCCGGAGAGTGGTGTTACACCGCATTACTCCTTCAAAGTAAACCTGCCACATGGTCGATAAATTATCATTTGCTGGATTTGGCCGCAACAATTCGATAAGATTCATGTTTGGTTGATCAGTTTCTTCGGAGCCTTTGTGTGCATTATCCGAAGCCACTTCTCCAAATAACCATTGACTCGGAGCCGAAGCGTAATTCCCCCAAGTCCCGCTGACATTTCCATTTAGAATGCCGTACGCGCCGAGTAAAAGAGCCTCGACTCCTTCATTATTTGTAATTTGATCTTGCGGCAGTTGTGCTTGAGGATTCTTTTCCAGAAAATCTTTACTGCAACTAGACAGCGCGATACACGTGGATAAGATTGCTATATATAAATTATTCTTTTTCATGATATGATATATTATAGTTAAAAACCTAAACTTACTCCAAATGTGTATTGACGAGCTTGAGGATATACACCAAAATCTACACCGAGGGCGGGATAATCACTTGAAGTCGCAGTCACCTCAGGATCTAATCCGTCATATTTCGTAATCGTGAAAACATTTGCGACGCCGAGATACACGCGAAGTTTACTGACGGAGGTGCTTTCTCCGAACAGGTTTTTTACCGGAACATTATAGCCCAATTGCATATTTTTTAATTTAAGGAAACTCGCATCTTGCACATAATAGGAAGATGAGGCATACTCAAATGCCGATGCATTTACTGTAGGGGAAGGAGTTGTGCTTGTTGGGTTGTCTTCACTCCATGCTTCAAGCAGGCGGGCACTTTTCTGCCCCGAAAACACACTAAAATCCGTGAAATATCGTGTCGCATCATATACTTCATTCCCCTGTGAACCATAGAAATACACAGAGAAATCAAAATTTTTATACGATGTATTGATACCTAATGAGTAAACAAAATCTGGATGAGGAGATCCAATCACTGTCCGGTCGGCATCGTTAATAACCCCATCACCATTCAGATCTTCAAATTTTAGTCCACCTGGACGGGCTCCTGCGTAGGACGGCGAATCAGAAACATCGGAATCACTTTGATAAATTCCTGCTACTTGATACCCATAAAACGCGCCAAACTGTTCCCCTGGTTTCAGTATCGTCGTCTGCATGCTTCTAAAATTCCCATAGATTTGAGAGGAAATGGAAGGTGCAAGCGCTTCCACAGTATTTACATTTCTAGAAATCGTTCCAGCCAAATCTAGTCGAAAATCGCTTTCCTGCCGATGACCGTAATGATAGCCCAAAGCCAATTCCACACCTTTGTTACGCATATTTCCTACATTCACATAGGGCGATTCTGCTCTACCGACGGCTGCTGCCGGCAACGGAACTCGGAACAACATATCCTTAGTTTTCTTATCGTAGTAGTCAAACGCTCCATCAAAATCTCCATTAAACAATGTAAAGTCAACCCCAAGGTTCAGGGCATTGACCTGTTCCCATTTCACTTCCGGATTTGCATATGATTTTTGCCAAATTCCTGTCTTTACCGGCCCGTTTATCGGGTAAGACGATTCGTTAATGATCGATGCATACCGATTCATATATTGAAAGGATGGTATGCGTTGATTTCCCGTTACACCATAACCTACCCGAAGTTTCAAGTCCGAAATCCATTTAGCAGAGCTCATGAAAGCTTCATTCGACAAGCGCCATGCGCCACTGATACCGGGAAAAACACCATATCTATTCTTTTCCCCAAAGTTTGACGATCCATCCCGACGTACCGTCGCACTCAGAATATATCGATCATCATAACTATAATCTACTTTTCCGAAGATCGAAAATAGAGCCCCCAAAGCTCCGATCCCTGTATTCCCGAAATTGGAGGTTCCGGCGTCTAGATAAAAGTAATCTAAACTATTTAATATAAAGTAACCATTCCTGTTAGCGGAAATGTCTCGAGAGCGGTTATCTATAGCTTCCGTTCCTGCTAATATATTCAGATTATGTTTATCAATAACTTTCCTCCAATTCAATGTATTCGTCCATGTCCATTCCGTGTTGTATCCAGCATATTCCCGAAAGCTATTATTAAAAGACCCTTCAGAAAACTCCGGATTCGGGTACGTGATATCTACTCCCGTGTAGTTTTCGTACTTTATACCGAAACTTGTCTTAAAGGTTAATCCGTCTAAGAGATCGTATTCTGCGTAGGCATTTCCGAAGAACATGTTGCTCTTATTGACATCATCTTTACCGCGATATGCCATCGCTACAGGGTTTTGCCCGTTTCCCCATCCTCCTTTTGAGCCCGCGAAGTTTCCACCCTCATCGTATACGGGAATTATATTTTGAATGCGAAACGCAAACCCCAATAAACTACCTTCTTCCATATAGCCGCCGGCTGTGTTCGGGTTTACCCCCACACCGAAGCCTTTCGTATACCCATATTGTAGATTTTCACCAAACCTCAACTTTCCATTAAAAGCTTTAAAAACGGTATTCGCACGTACATTAAATCGTTCAAATCCGCTATGGATAATTGATCCTTTTTGTTTCAAATGGCCCGCCGACATCGCGTAGGTCGCATTTTCTCCTCCCCCGGTAGCGCTCAATTGGTAGCTTTGGGTGGGCGCGTTCTGAGACAGTTCTTTAAACCAATTTGTACCTGCTTTATTCGCCTTTGTAATCTGATAAAAGGTGGCAGCATCCCGTGAATAGTTGTATTTCGACATATCCACATCTGCCGGAGTTATCTCACTGTTTTTTTCTCGACCTAACGCGCCCGCGAGTAAATAATCCGGTAGAGCTAGATTCGTGCCGTTTAGCCGATTATTTAAATCATACACTTGCTGCGGAGTCATCATTTTTGGAAATGTATTTTCCCGGGGTGTTTGAAGGCCTACATAGGAATCAAAGGAAATTTGAGGCTTTCCTTGGACGCCCGATTTTGTTGTAATGATAACCACACCATTGTTTGCTCTTGATCCGTAAATTGATGCGGCAGAAGCATCTTTTAATACCTGCATGGATTCAATGTCATTTTGATTCAGCCAGCTAAGCTTTCCTTCAAACGGCACGCCATCTATGACGTAAAGCGGTTCATTGTTATTAATCGTACTATATCCACGAATCTTGATCTGAGGTGTCGATCCCGGTGCTCCGTCATTTACAATTTGAACACCTGTTGCTCGTCCTTGAAGAGCCTCCACGGCAGAAGCTACAGGTTGGGCTTTTAATTCTGCAACATCTACGACAGCGACGGAACCGGTCAAATCTTTTTTCCGTTGCGCGCCATACCCGGTAACCACCACTTCTTCCAAGTTGCTATTATCCGGCTGGAGATCTACAGTAACGCTTGCCGTACTGGACTGGACAGTCAACCTACCCGCCAGGTATCCAATAAAGCTGACTTCAATTACGTCATTTGGAACCGCCTTTATTTCAAAAACACCATTTTGGTCGGTAGATGTTGCGCTTGACTTTCCGACTACTTTTACCGTAACACCAGCTAACGGTGTCTTCGTGTTGGCATCAACAACGGTACCACGAACTGTTTTTTCTTGCTGGTCCTTAACTATCGGGATCAAACCAGCATGTTTGGTTCCAAACGCAGTAGCAGCGAAAACGTCCTGATGGAGGACGAGCAATGCGCCGGTAATCCACAGCGCCTGTTTGAGATGTTTTTTTTGGGCAAAGGAATGGCACCCAGAAAAATTTGTAAGTTTTTTCATGGTGAAAGCAAAAAAAGGTTTACAGTATTAGTTTATTTGATTAGATTGATTTTTTGCGCATATGCGCGCTTGAGGTAAAAGCATTTACGTCATAAGAAATTCGTTTACAATGTTAGCAATAGTCTTGTCACATCTAAATTACGGAATCGTTTGCGAAATAAAAACACCTTCCGTTTTTTTTTAAACAAAAACGGCTAAACCCTTTCAGTCTTAGCCGTTTAATTCTTTGTTTAAGGAATTTTATTCCATGTGCAATACATATTTTATACCACCCACCAGATGTTTTTGAAAATTATCGACATCGTACGATTCGTCAGTATGGCCCAAACCGGTATAAAACGTACGTCCGCCATCAAACGTCCTAAACCATGCTATCGGATGCATCTTGCCCATTCCGCCACCTTTGTAAGAACCTTCATCTAAATTCATTAATATATGCAATCCAGGTTGTACATCTTTAAAATCATACCATTCATCTTTATGCCACCAAATCTGTTGCAAATGCTTAGTTGCGGGGTGATTCTGATCTAACACATTTATCCTAGCTTCCTGAACTTCGGGATGGCGTGAAAAATATCCGCCTACCAATTGGCCATACCATGGCCAATTAAATTCGGTATCCGAAGCAGCGTGAATACCTACAAAACCTTTTCCACCTCGAATAAACTGCTGGAAGGCTTGTTTTTGTGAATTACTTAATATATCACCGGTAGTGCTTAAAAAGATTACCGCATCAAACAACGCGAGACTATCCGCACAGAAATAATCGGCATTCTCGGAATGCACCGTCGATATACCTTCTGCTGTTAGTAACCTTTGTACTGTCTCTACACCTTTCGGTATACTTTTGTGTCGAAAGCCTGTCGTTTTCGTGAAAATCAACACCCGTTTTTGGGCGGATGCACTGAATAGTACAATACTTACCAAAAGGACTGCTAAAAACGATCGATTCCTCATCTTTACTTCAAATTAAGGTAAAAGTCCAAGCTTTCGACGATAAGTTGCTCATCTACAAAATAGTTATATCCACATTTTCCGATGGAAGAAAGTAGCGCAAAACCCAGTTTTTTTTGTTCATTTTTCTTATCATTTTGCATAAGCGTCAGTAGATCATCGTAAATGGCCGGTGAAAAAACATACTTATCAAATCGATTAGTAAAAACGTGTATAATTTGTTGTAAATCAGCATCTGATAGCCCTGCTATTCTTGTCGAGATGTAACCTTCACAAATCATTCCTAAAGCGATTGCTTCACCATGCAACAAGGGCGACGCATCATGCAATAAAGAATATCCTTCAATCGCATGACCAATGGTGTGTCCAAAATTCAAAATCTTTCGGAGCCCGCTTTCCACGGGATCTTGCATAATCACTTCGTTCTTGATGGCAACCGATCGGTATATAATGTCGTCAAGATCATCTTTTTCAAGATCTATCGCATGGATTTGTTCGAAAAGTGATCGATCAAATATGAGTCCATGTTTAATGACCTCTGCGAGCCCAGAACGAAGCTGTCTATCATCTAATGTTTTCAAAAATTTTGAGCTGATAAAAACGGCCTGAGGCTGCGTAAAAGTGCCAATGATATTCTTTACATTATCCAGATCTATTCCCGTCTTTCCCCCCACAGAAGCGTCAACTTGCGACAATAACGTGGTTGGAATTTGAATGAAATCAATACCACGTTTGTAGGTAGACGCCGCAAATCCCCCCATGTCGGTTACCACTCCTCCACCTAGATTGATTAATAAGGCTTTTCGGTCGGCGCCAAAGTCCAGCATCGTCTTCCATACGCCTATACAAAAGTCAATATTTTTGTTTTCTTCTCCTGGATCCACTTCTATGATATCATAGTCTGTTAAGTTTGGAAGCGCGGCTTGTAGTAATGGAAGACAGTGGTCATTCGTATTCCTATCCACCAATACTAAAACCTGTGAATAAGCACGTTCAGCGATAAAAGGGGCTAAAGAGTTGAGATCATTCTCAAAATATACCGAGTAACCGAGGCTGGCTATCTGTTTTGTCATGTTTTTTTATTTATATAACTTTAACTTGTTGTCCTTCAAATTCGACGACGTCGCCCGTTCTGACTTTCAATCTTTTTCGGTAATCCACTTCACCGTTATACTTGACAAGCCCCTCCTCTACCACATACTGGGCCATCGCCCCATGTTCAACCCAATTCAATGCCTTGAGCAATTGAATCAATTGAATATATTCTCCTCGTAACGGAAACGTTTGCATAATTTTCAAATAAATAGCTTAAAGCAGGTTGTAAATATAAGGCTATTCAAAATAAATATTTAATTTTGACCATTAATTTTTAAACATATGATTTCTGCAAATAGTCAGATAGAATTAGATTTTAACAATACAAAGGTAGCTTTTCAAAATAAGAGTGATAAGGAGTTGGAAAAAGCGTTCTGGCTTTTTAAAATGGTAGCCAATAACACCTTAATTAAGGTCGGAACGCCACTCACCACGTTTGCATTAAAAATAGGATTGCCTATTCAGGGCATTATTCGGAATACCATCTATAAACAATTTTGTGGAGGAGAATCAATTGAAGGGTGTGCACCAGCAATTACAGAGCTTGGTCGGGGGGCTGTTACCACCATTTTGGATTACTCTGTGGAGGGAGAGGACTCCGAGGAAAGCTTCGAGCAAACCTGTGAGGAGATCTTGAAAACCGTTGCGTTTGCAAAAAACAATTCGTTGATCTCCTTCTGTGTATTTAAGCCGACGGGACTGGGACGATTTGATTTATTTGCTAAAGTGGATGCTAAGCAGCGTTTAACCGATAGTGAGAAAACAGAATTTGACAGGGTATACGAGCGTATTGATCGTATTTGCCGGGCATGCCATGATGCAGGAATCAAGGTGCTAGTTGATGCAGAGCATTCTTGGATACAGGACACGATCGATGATTTTGCACGCGAAATGATGGAAAAGTATAACCAAGAGCGTCCGGTTGTTTACAATACGTATCAATTGTACAGAAACGATAAATTAGCTTCATTGAAGGCGGATTTTGCCTATGCGCAAACTCAGAATTTTTATTTGGGCGCTAAAATTGTCCGTGGGGCGTATATGGAGATTGAGCGCGAGCGTGCAGCCGAGAAAGGCTATCCATCGCCCATTCAACCGAATAAACAAGCTTCAGATGTAGATTATAATGAAGCTATCCTCTTTTGCTTGGATCATATTAACCGCATCGGTTTAATGGCTGGTACCCATAATGAAGAGAGTTCTCGTTTGCTAGCCGAAGAAATGATTGCAAGAGGAATTTCTCCTAAAAATGAGCATGTCTTTTTTGCTCAGCTCTTGGGTATGTCTGATAACTTATCGTTCAACCTAGCCAATGCCGGTTTCAATGTAGCCAAATACATGCCTTACGGCCCCGTTAAGGCGGTTATGCCCTATTTGTTCAGGCGTGCTCAGGAGAACACATCGGTTGGCGGACAAACGGGCAGAGAGCTTGGCTTAATTATGAAAGAAAAAGCGCGGAGAAAGGCACAAAAATAAAAAATCTCAGGTATACACCTGAGATTTTTTATTTTTGCACCATGAACGCCCTAGCACAAAAGAAATTTCAACTTTTACAAGATAAATCCGAGTCCTATAAAGCCCTGCTTTATGACGTAGACGGCACACTGGCCGACAACATGGCGGCCCACCGGGCAGCCTATGTGGCGACGTCCGCTGAGCACGGTATTGATCTCGACGATCGTATTGTCGACGAACTCGCAGGTTGGCCAACCATCGATGTAGCAGCAGAAATAAGTACGCGATATGGCGTTAAATTCGATCTGTTGCATTTTGCGAAAAGAAAGTCCGCTATCTTTATTGAGCGTTTTATACGGGACACCCAACCTATTGATTATGTGTTAGCTCATTTGCTGGCCAACGTTGGAAAGAAAAAAATTGGTATCGTATCAGGTGGATCACGCTCAACGCTTCAAATAACGCTTGAGGTAATCAACGTGTTGGGAAAATTCGAAACACTGGTTTGCGCTGGCGACACGGCAGAAGGAAAGCCATCTCCTCAACCTTTTTTATTGGCAGCCAAGCACCTTGACGTAGATCCGAAAGATTGTTTGGTGTTCGAAGACGGTAATCCGGGTGTACAAGGAGCCATCGCAGCAGGAATGGGGTGGATTCGGATTGATCAAATTTAAGCAGCCGTAGACCTAAAAATGGGTAATAATTTTAATACCTCCGTTCGTATAATTCATATCTGCACGTTTAAACTGTCCTACTGGCAATTTAACAAAAGGCTCTACTGAAATTTTCATAGACTTGCCAAGTTGCGTTTTTCGACCGATGGAAAAATTCACAAATCCTCCAAATCCGTTGGAATGAACATTTTCTTCCGCAGATGGTTCTGTCCTCTCCACCTTGTTTACGGGCTTGTTTGTCGGAGAGTCAGAATCGGAAGCACTGGAGTAAGTCGGAACATCCGAATAACCGGAGTAGTGATTGAAACGTTCTTGCGACAATACAACGGCATACGAAACACCGCTAGTCGCATAAAAATCCTTCGAAAGATGGTATCGAAACTCCACCGGAATATCCAATGTCTGGATTTTTCCTGTTACAGAGTTCAGATTAGGCAGCGGAATGGAGTTGACACGATAAGGCACTTCTTTTGAAATCAACTGCGCTCCGTCCACCGGGGAGTCCATGCGCCCCCCTCCTTCTGATGCCAGCTCAGACGCCAAAATACCAACTTCATATTGGTTAAAAGAAGCACCAGTACGCACGGCTAATTTATTACTCAATTTATAGGCCAGTACCAATCCCCCGCCTACATCGAAACTCTGGTTCGTTGTCGAAGGGCTTAAAAATGCCCCTAGTTCTAGTCTATCGGCTATTTGCAATTTTCTAGGGCGTAAATCTCTTCCCACGTCTTGTCGACGCGCTAAGTTAGGATCAACCGATTGTGCCGAGGCTAGTTGATCGCCAAGTACTGTAGTTGCCAATTCCGGTACCGGCTCTTTCGAGGCTAAGCGTGCACGGTACATTTGAGACTGCCTTTCAGGTTGGGGCCGAGCCAAAGAAGCGGTTATCGCTATCCCGGCCATCGGTACTTCCGGGATGTTTTGATAAACCTGTTCAGTAAGAAGCTTTTCTCGCCCCACCATTCCATGACCATTATTAGGGGCTACGGGGCGTGAGGTTTTTACACCGCCGAGGGCTACGTCATCCCCCTCCGTATCAGTAAAAGGTGCTCCTTGTGCCATTGGTTTAGGTTCGCGTTGAACAATTGTCGGTTCATGCCCAATTTGCCGCTCCTCCGGTATATCTTGCACACCCATTCTATAAACAGTGACGGCAGCAAACGCTACAACTGCTACAGCAGCGGCTGTAGCCCATAACGGAATCATTCGTCGTACGCTTCCCTGTTGGCTATATCGGGAATGGAAAGCCTCCCAAGCCCCAGGTTTATAGGACGGCAATGGTGCCTGTTTCAGCCCCTCTTTAATGACTTCGATTAATTCCTTTTTATTATCTTCTTTCATGTTTATCCGCAATTAAGAATGTACATTTTGCGAAACACTAAACTCCTCAATATATAACTTTCGCAACCGTTGTTTAGCCCGTGTAAGATACGTTCGGGATGTACTTTCCGGAATGTTAAGCATTTTTCCAATTTCCTCATGGGAATATCCCTCGATTTCAAATAAATTGAAAATAGAGCGTTGTATATCAGGGATACGTTGCAACAGTTTTAAAATATCTTCCACCCCAAGTCTATCGGCCATAACAGTCGCATGTGACGCCAACTCCTCGTCGGGTGTGTCATCAAAAAAATTAGTGGTTTTTTTTGTACGCAATAGATCAATAGATGTATTGACAGCTATTCGAGCTAACCATGATCTAAAGGTCTTCTCTAAGATTGAATCTTCCAAGTGCATCTCAAACGTGTTAATCTTTCTGAACACTTTTACGAAGCTTTCATTCACCGCCTCTTCAGCTTCCATTTCAATCGATATATAGCGCAACACAACAGCCATCACATAACCATAGTACTTTTTGTATAAGAATGACTTACCTCGCTCAGTTTTATCCAAAACACAATCCGCCAATGCCTCCCGCAAGGAAAGTGGCTTTTCTTTCTTCCAAATTTTTTGAACAATCTTCACTTATAAATCGTCTGTTCGGTACACCAATTTACTGAATAATATACAAATACCTAAACAGCTTTTTACAATCTTGCCATATACACCTGTTTTTTATAATTGAATAAACGGTTCGTATAATACATGTGCTACAGGTCCGATAAAAAAATGATTCGAATCACAGTCGTTGGAGAAGCGCAAAAAAAAAAGTAAATTAGGTATATAAAAAGTAAGCCATGAGAAAGATACTATTTCCGACTGATTTTTCGCCAGCTGCGAACAATGCTTTCGTTTATGCCTTGCATTTAGCGAAAGAAATGCAAGCCGAATTATACATTTTACACACGTATATGCAGCCTGTATTGTCCTCCACGCATGCAGGTCAACCAGAACTGGTGCCGGAAGTTTACGAAAATTACGAGCTACATCAGTTTGAAAACTTTAAAAAACATACAACCTCCCTCCGTCAGATAGCTGAAGAGAACGACCGGTCGCATGTGCCCATGACCTTTCTTTTTGAAGAGGGAACGGTGGTGACAAATGCGCAACGTGTTATTAAGCACGAAGACATCAAATTAGTTGTCATGGGAACAAACCGAGCAGAGGGTATCATTGATAAAATTTTTGGGTCGAATACATTAGGTGTAATCAGGGGCGTAAAGATTCCAGTCCTTTCGGTACCTAAAGAGGCTTCATACCAGGGTATACAAGAGATTCTGTTTACGACACTTTTTCGAGAAAAAGACGAGGCGGCATTGGCGGATATCCTCCAAATCGCCAACAGATTTCATGTGAAGGTAAAATGTGTGCATGTCTATAAAGATAAAAATGTAGATATTATTGCTACGGCCGATCGATGGGAGAAGGTGTTCGCCGCAGGTAATCTAGAATTTGTTTTCCTGGATTTTGATCAGTCTATTGAGCACACGTTAAATAATTATATTCAGCATCATCGGGTCGATCTTTTGTGTGTTGTTAAACGAAACCGGAACTTTTTAGAACGTTTGTTTACATCGAGCATTAGCAACAGGCTTCGCATTCACACGAATACGGCTACACTTGTGTTACAAGAGGGAGATGATCCGGGAGCATTTTAATTATGGAGAAGCTTTTAAAGGTGCTACAACAGCAAAACCGTCTTCATGAGCCGGTTGAGAAATATACGTTATTAGTGGATGAAGAAGGTCACGAGCATGGTGTACTGTTTTTTATCCCGAACGGAGCGCGGAACTACAAAATCATGCTTCCGGCGCCCTATCATCTTTCGGTATTGCAAGAGAACCAGCATCCGACAATATTCCAGATTCTACGTCATAAAGAGGCGATGTTACTGCAATAAAAAAAGCTCGACATGAGATGTCGAGCTTTCTTGCTGAGCCTCCTATCGGGATCGAACCAATGACCTACTGATTACAAGTCAGTTGCTCTACCAGCTGAGCTAAGGAGGCTTTATACCATCCGTGGTACCGGTCGGTGTTGCAAATATCGTAAGCCCATCGGTTTTTTCCAAACGAAAGATAAAAAAAATACAATGGACTCCCCTACTCATTTGACATTCAGAACAATAGAATACACACAAGACAATTTGACACTTATCTATAATAAAGAATGTCATATTTTCCGGAAAATGAAATGAAATCAAAAAGGCATCTAAATTGTTAATGGCTTAACAGCAACTATAGTTGTGGGAATTAAAAATAAGGACATCTAACGAGCAATACATATGAATTTTAACAATTATACCATAAAAGCGCAAGAAGCCATACAGAAGGCATCGGAAATCACTGCTGGGAACCAGCAACAAGCCATTGAACCAGCTCACTTGCTGAAAGCTTTACTTGCGGTAGATGAGCATGTCGTTGTACATTTGTTGAAAAAGCTGAACGTAAACATCAACTACATCTCTGCCGAAGTGGATAAAGAAATTGCTGCATTACCAAAAGTGAGTGGAAGCAATGTCTATATCAGTAATACGTTGGCGTCCGTGCTTCAAAAAGCGCAAACTTATCTAAAAGAATTCAACGATGAGTTTGTGTCCATTGAACATATCCTCTTGGGGCTTCTTTCTGCAGCTGATAAAATCGCCACGTTGTTAAAAGGCCAAGGTGTAAACGAAAAAGACCTCAAATTAGCTATTAAAGAGTTGAGAGGCAATAATCGTGTCAGCGATCAAAATGCCGAAGCGACCTACAATGCGCTAGGTAAATATGCCAGAAATCTAAATGAATACGCCGAATCTGGCAAACTGGACCCAGTCATTGGGCGAGATGAAGAGATCAGAAGAGTCATGCAAATTCTATCCCGACGCACCAAAAACAACCCCATCCTCGTTGGCGAACCTGGCGTAGGTAAGACGGCGATAGCAGAAGGGATAGCTTACCGCATTATCAAAGGCGATGCTCCGGAAAATCTAAAAACAAAAACTGTATTTTCACTCGATATGGGGGCACTGATTGCCGGTGCGAAATACAAGGGTGAGTTTGAAGAACGACTAAAAGCAGTTGTCAAAGAAGTATCCGATAGCGATGGCGAAATTATTCTCTTTATTGACGAAATTCATACGCTTGTGGGCGCTGGTGGCGGTGAAGGAGCGATGGATGCGGCGAACATACTTAAACCTGCATTAGCTCGAGGTGAGCTCCGCGCAATCGGGGCAACAACGTTAAACGAATATCAAAAGTACTTTGAGAAAGATAAAGCGCTGGAACGCCGCTTTCAAAAGGTCATGGTCGACGAACCCGATACGCAGGATGCGATTTCTATTTTACGCGGATTAAAAGAACGGTATGAAACACACCATAAAGTGCGTATTTTAGATGAATCTATCATCGCTGCCGTAGAATTGTCTCAGCGCTACATCACGGATCGTTTTCTCCCAGACAAGGCAATCGATTTGATCGATGAAGCCGCATCTAAGCTCCGGCTAGAGATGGACTCCGTTCCCGAATCCGTAGACGAGTTGGATCGAAGAATTATGCAACTCGAAATCGAACGGGAGGCTATAAAACGGGAGAACGACGAGAAAAAAGTCGCTGAACTATCAGAAACCATAGCCAATTTGTCGAGCGAACGAGATTCGCTAAAAGCAGCTTGGCAATCTGAAAAAGGCCTTGTTGACAAGGTGAATCAAGAAATTCAAAACATCGAAGACTTCAAATTGGAAGCAGATCAGGCAGAGCGAGCAGGTGATTATGGAAAAGTGGCAGAATTACGTTATGGAAAGATTAAGGAGGCACAAGACAAAGTCGAGCAACTAAAAGCCGAACTTGCTGAAAAGCAACAAGGCAGCCGCATGCTAAAAGAAGAAGTAACATCTGAGGATATTGCAGACGTTGTTTCTCGCTGGACAGGTATCCCGGTCAATAAAATGATCCAATCGGAGCGTGAGAAGTTGTTAAATTTAGAGGAAGAATTGCATAAGCGTGTGGCGGGACAAGAAGAAGCCATTGAGGCTATTGCAGACGCTATCCGGCGTTCCCGTGCTGGTCTTAGTGATGCAAAACGCCCCATAGGATCATTCATTTTTCTTGGAACGACTGGAGTTGGGAAAACCGAATTGGCCAAGGCGCTCGCAGAATTTCTCTTTGATGATGAACAAGCGATGGTTAGGATCGATATGTCTGAATACCAAGAACGACACGCCGTGTCTCGATTGATTGGCGCTCCTCCGGGTTATGTCGGGTATGATGAAGGCGGGCAGTTGACAGAAGCCGTGCGCCGCCGCCCCTATTCAGTGGTATTATTGGACGAAATCGAAAAAGCCCATCCAGACGTCTTCAATATCTTACTCCAAGTATTGGATGATGGGCATTTGACGGACAATAAGGGACGCGTTGTAAACTTTAAGAATACGATTATCATTATGACATCCAATACAGGATCTCATTTAATTCAAGAGAACTTTGCGCGGTTGAGTGACGAGAACAAGGATGAGGTGGTTGCAAAAACGAAAGATCAGGTATTTGAATTACTACAAAAATCCATCAGACCCGAATTTCTCAACCGTATCGACGAAGTCATTATGTTTACACCGTTGAGCCGTTCCGAAATTGGAGATATTGTGCGGATGCAGTTTCAACGCATTCAAAAACAGTTGGCCGAACAGAACATTTTCCTATCTGCCAGTGAAGATGCATTGGATTGGCTCGGCCAACTGGGATACGACCCCATATATGGAGCTCGCCCACTGAAGCGGGTTATCCAGAAACGGATACTCAACGAATTGTCAAAAGAAATTCTTGCTGGAAAGGTTTCTCGAGACTCCGTCATTCAGCTGGACGTATTCGATGGGCAATTTGTTTTCTTGAATAGAGTAGAAAACACATAAAAAAGAGGGCATTAGATGCCCTCTTTTTTATACTTCTTCTCTAATACGTAATACGGCAAATGCACCCAGCAACATAAATACACCACCCAGCATTATACCATAAACTGTCTCTCCTTGAAACACGTGTTTAATGAGCAATCCACCGAAGAAGCCGCAGATAATTTGAGGAAACGTAATAAAGAAATTAAACAAGCCCATATACACGCCCATCTTCTTCGGCGGCAAACTGTTGCTTAGTATGGCATACGGCATCGTTAGTATACTTCCCCAGGCAATCCCCACCCCGACCATAGGCAATAGCAACATGTTGGGCGACGTGATCCAAAAAATAGACAATAAAGATAGTCCGCCAATGGTTAGTGCTAACGCGTGACCAACAGATTGCCCCCATCGATAAGCTAGGCGAGGGATGAACAACGCATAGAGTGCGGAGACACCATTATAAACGCCGAACAATATTCCAACCCAATTTGCAGCATCGGCATAGAGCTGGGGCTTTTCTCCTTCTAGTTTGTAAAACACATGCTCAGCAACAGCCGGTGTCATATACACCCACATCATAAACAAGGCAAACCAAGAAAAGAATTGTACGTAACCTAACTTCTTCATTGTCCTTGGCATGGCCTTAAAGTCGTCCAGAATTACCAAAAAATTCTTTTTTGTCGGTTTATTTAAAACCTTTTCTGAACGCTGATCGAATACAATTAATTCTTCTGGGCTATATTCCTTTGTCGTGAACACGCTCCACAAAATAGTGATTAACAAAATAAGAGCTCCGAAATAAAAGGAATATAGAACATTTACAGGGACTGTTCCAAACCCTGAAGCAGAAGACACACCAAGCTGGTTTGCAAAAACATAGGGAAGCGCCGACCCAATCACGGCACCTATTCCGATGAGTACGGTCTGAACAGAGAATCCCAAACTGCGCTGTACGTTTGGCAAGTTGTCGCCGATTAACGCACGAAAAGGCTCCATCGTAACATTAATAGAAGCATCCATGAGCATCAACATCCCCGCTCCGACGAGTAGTGGCGGCAACACTGCTGTAAAAAAAGCAATATTCGGCATGCAGATCAGAGCAAGTGCGGTGAGTATGGCACCGATCAAAAAAAATGGACGACGGCGACCCAACCGCGTCCAGGTGCGATCACTATAATGGCCTATGATAGGCTGAACTAACATTCCGGTTATAGGCGCTGCAAGCCAAAATAAGGATAGATGCTCTACGTCTGCACCAAAAGTTTGCAATATTCGTGAAGCATTTCCATTTTGCAAAGCAAATCCCATTTGAATACCAAGAAATCCCATACTCATGTTGATAATCTGAGAGATCCCTAATTTTGGTTTGTCAAGTTGTTTATACATTGTTGATTTTTCACGTTGTTAATGCAGGTTCAACCGTAAATGGCCGGTCGTTAAATATAAGGTTTATTCCACTCTCCGATAAGTTCTTTATTTCAAAATTGTCCCGACTGACCTTTACGTACAGTTTGACACCCCTAAATTGGACATGAAATGCATAGCTTTCCCAATTCGATGGTATAAACGGCTTAAAATGTAACTGATCATTATACACGCGCATACCTGCAAAGCCTTCAACGATTGACAACCACGTTCCGGCCATCGATGTAATATGAAGACCTTCTTCCGTATCGTTATTGTAATCATCAAGATCGAGCCTAGCCGTACGTAAGTAAAATTCATATGCCTTGTCTTCTTTTCCAAGCTTTGCCGCAATAATGCAATGCACGCAAGGAGATAACGAACTTTCATGCACGGTCAACGGCTCATAAAACTCATAGTTTCTCCGAATCGTATCCATATCGAAATTTCCTTCAAAAAAGTATAGCCCTTGTAACACATCAGCCTGCTTAATGTAGCAAGACCGCAGTATCCTATCCCAACTCCAGTGTTGATTTAGGGGACGTTGCGCCAGCGGAAGCTCATTTGCTGGAATAAGCTCCTTATCTAAAAAATCATCTTGCTGCAGAAAGATGCCCCGTGATTTATCGTCGGGATAGTATAAGTGATCAACAATGTGTCTCCATTTTTCGGTTTCCAAAGCCGAAAATCCAAGTTTATGCATTAATTCCTCCAACGCTGTCTTGTCGATCTCATTTGCCCTATCGAGGCATTCCAACGTGTAACGCAAGCACCAGGCAGCCATTGTATTTGTGTACCAGTTATTGTTTACATTGTTCTCGTATTCATTTGGCCCCGTTACACCTAAAATGACATATTTTTGCTTATTTACACTCCAGTTCACGCGCTGACTCCAAAACCGGCTAATCGCAATAAGTACCTCTAAGCCCCAGGGCAGAAGATATGCTATATCCCCTGTATACCGGATATAATTGAAGATAGCGAAAGCAATCGCCCCATTACGATGAATTTCTTCAAATGTAATTTCCCATTCGTTGTGGCATTCCTCTCCGTTAATCGTAACCATTGGATAAAGCGCAGCTCCCCCTTTAAATCCCAATTTCGAAGCATTTTCGATAGCTTTTTGTAAATGTTGGTATCGGTATAGTAGAAGATTTCGAGCGACAGTAACATCCTGTGTCGACAAATAGAATGGTAAACAGTAGGCCTCAGTATCCCAATACGTAACACCGCCGTATTTCTCACCCGTAAATCCTTTCGGACCGATATTGAGACGTGCATCTTCCCCCGTATACGTTTGGTGTAACTGAAATATATTAAACCGGATGGCCTGTTGTGCTGCTATATCTCCTTCTATTTGAATATCACTTTCTTTCCAAATCGTCTGCCAAGCCTGATGCTGTTTATTTTTTAGTTGCTCAAATGATTCGCGCGTTATCGCTTGCAGATTACTTTTGGCTACCTCATAAAGACTTCCACGTTCGTGATTTGTAGACGAGACAATACTAACCCGTTTCTCGATCGTTAACGTATCGCCCATGGCTGCGTCAATCCCCACAGATTCAGAAACCCTATCGGCATGGATTGTACGTTCTTGCGGGTCGGTCAGTTTCGAATTATGATAAAACCGATTAAGCAGTAAAGTTTCTACCAGGAAGTTTGTTTTTTTTGTTTCCATCACCATCCGGAGATATTCCTCCGCGTTCCGGTCAACCGTCTTCCAAAATTTTTCATCATAATTACTGTCTCGATTGAATACATCTCCAGACAAATATGACGAGAGCTCTACTCGTGCATCTGCATTCAATAGGCGCAGATGGTACTGCAGGGCCGCCGTCTCTGTGTGAAACATATGATACATCCTGCTCGACTTGACCTCCACCTGGATCCCATTTGTGAGTGTAGCGATAAAGGATCGATCGAGGATACCATGCTTCATGTCTAAGCGACGCTCAAAGTGTTGTACCGTACATGCCACCAGATCTAAAGTCTCCCCATTTATTTTTATATGTAGACCGATCCAATTGACCGAATTGATAACTTTCGCGAAATAGGCGGGATACCCATTCTTCCACCAGCCCACCCGCGTTTTATCTGGGTAGTAAACGCCCGCTATATACGATCCCGACAATGTTTTGCCAGAAAAATTCTCTTCGAAATTACCGCGCTGTCCCATACGACCGTTTCCAATCGAAAATATACTTTCAGAGAATTCATTATGTTCTGGTCTATACTGCGCTTCGATAATATGCCAAGGATCGTGAATAATGTAATTTTTCATCGTTATTAAAGTGTTACTTCTATCAAATTATTTATGCGTGCATCATAATCGTTTAAGACGTTATACGAATCGACAGCGATCACCTTCATGCCAGCTGCTTTGGCTGCGTCAATACCTGCTTGCGCGTCCTCAAATACGACGCATTTGTCGGGAGGAATGCGCAGTGCCTCTGCTCCGCGAAGGAAAACTTCAGGATGCGGCTTCGACTGACGAACACCATTGCCGTCGATGATGGCATCAAAATAATGAGCGATCCCGACCTTCTCTAAAATCAATTGAGCATTCTTGCTGGCAGATCCTAATGCAATCTTCTTACCTGCTTTTTTTAGGTTCAATAGAAGGTCTTCTGTACCGGGTAAGACATCTCCCACTTTCATAGTGGATACCAACTCCAGATACCAGCTGTTCTTTAACGTCGCAAGCCGTGTCTCCTCTTCAGAAGACACCGCTCGTCCAGCCCAGTTGAGGATTAACCGTAGGGAATCTATCCGGCTTACCCCTTTCAAACGCTCGTTCTCCGTCTCCGTAAAATCAAACCCCAATTCTTTAGCCAAACGTTTCCACGCCTGGAAATGATATACCGCTGTGTCCACTAGTACGCCATCCAAATCGAAGATTACCGCTTCCACTTTTTCGAAAATTTCTGTTATACTCATCTTTTACTTCAATTCTAATACGAGAGTTTCTTTCGAAGGCAATGTCCAAGACTCCGGTATTGTTCCTGATTTACCGCTTACTATGTCCGTAGCCACTGTAGCGAAGTCAATCATTTCTATAAATCTTTGTGAAGAAATCGTTTGCGTTGTACTACTCAGGTTCATGATAACCATTACCGTATCATTGGCGTGATAACGAAAATATACATATACGTCTTTTTCCGGCACAAAGTGTTTGATATTTCCAGTTTGGAGCACGGTATGTTTCTTACGATAATTCGCTAACGATCGGATATGATTAAAAATTTCGTTTTCCGCCCGGGTGCGACCACTTTCCATAAATTTATTTTGCTTATCGGCCGGAAAACCTCCTTGAAAATCCTCGCGCAACAGGCCATCTGGCCGGCTGAAATTTTTCATTAACACTTCCGCGCCATAGTAAATTTGCGGTATTCCCCGATAAGTTAATAGCCAAGTCATAGCAGACTTGTATTTCGCCATATCTTCGCCAACGACCGAGAAAAATCGATCCTTGTCGTGATTATCTAAAAAAATCACATGAGCGAGCGGAAGTGGGTATTGATAATCAGATCCAAGTGTACTGTATAGCCGGTTTGCACCGTCCTTTTCGAAATTTAACGCGTCACCAATAGCATAGTTCAATTGAAAATCAGTCACGCCCTCCAATTTCGTGTCGATATCCTGCCCCACCTTTTGTCCTCCTAAAAAGTAAGCTTGATTCGGAACCGACTGCACCCATGTTTCTCCAAAAAAAGTGAAATTTGGAAACTCTCTACGGATCGCATCTGTCCATTCCGCCATGAACTTTAAGTCATTGTACGGATAAGTATCTATGCGAAACCCGTCTATTCCAATCTCTTCAATCCACCAGATATGACTCTGTGTGATATACTTTTGTACAAACGGATTTTGTTGGTTCATATCCGGCATCGTCGCGACAAACCATCCTTTTTCCATTTGATCCTTGTCTTTTTTACTTCCATAGGGATCAAAAAGGGTTTGATCTTTATATGACGTCTGTGTAAAATGAGGCCATTCATGTAGCCAGTCGTCCATGGGCTTGTCTATGACCGTCCAATGGTATAATCCAACATGGTTGGGCACGACGTCATGGACGAGTTTCATTTTCCGCTCATGTAGTTTGTCACTCAGCTCCTTGTAGATAGCCCTGTCGCCAAATCTTGGATCTATATAATAGTTCTCCGTGTTTGCATATCCATGGTAAGACGCCTGAGGCATATCATTTGTAAGTACCGGCGTCATCCACAACGCAGTTACTCCTAAGTCATGTAAATAATCCAAGTGATTGATTACTCCCTGTAAATCTCCGCCGTGACGGTAATACATGGAGTCGCGATTTACCGCAGTCTCGCGCATACCCTGTAAGCGATCGTTTTTTGTATCTCCATTGGAAAATCGATCGGGCATTAACAAATAAATCAAATCTGCCGCCGTCACTCCTTGCGTCCGAACACCTTTTGAACGAGCTTTCAATTCGTAATCCCATTTCCCAACCAATTTTTCATTGGTATATAGCTCAATTGGATAACTTCCCGGCTGGGCATCTTTTCCTACCGAAACGTCTATAAAAAGATAATTCGGATTTTTGACACGATGGACATCGAGCACCTGGAGCCCGTTCTTCGTTATTTTCACTTCGCTCCGCCCTATATTTTTGCCATATAACACCAATTGTACACTCGGCTCTTCCATTCCTACCCACCAATGAAGTGGTTCGATTCGTTCCAGGGATTGCGCCTGTAATACCCCTATAGAAAAGGTTACTACACCTACCGCACATAGAATCCTTCTTACGTATTTCGTGATTTCCATAATATGCTGTTATTTCTGAGTGAGTGCGTACGAATTCGTATTAATATCCAATGTTATCTCATAAGTACCCGCTATCGGAACGGTAATATCGGTTCCTCCGGCCTCAAGCACATTGTTTACCCCGCCGAAATTTGTTCCCCAATCGTGGTTCTTTCTAAATTTCAACAATCCGGTATGAAGTTCCGCGGTTACTTTCCATATTTGTGTCTTATTATCATAACGCATATCGATATCGTTATCCCAACTACCAACTGCCGAACCAACAATACCCCAACTATGTGTCTTAAAGACAATCGTATTTGTATTCGTATTTACCGTTAATTCCACATTTCCCGAAAGCGGAGATTTAAGGTTTCCTTGTGTATTCTGATCAATTTTACCGTCTCCACCATCGCCATAGGCATTGTCCCAACTACGCTGAGGTGTAATCTTGAATTCTGAGCCGACGGTTGGGAAGTTTATGATTCCTGTATAAATCCCATTGCTCGTCGGAGATATCAAGCTCTCGGCGATAACCGGATCCCAACCATTATGAGCGCCTGGGACGTAGACAAAGCTGGTCGAAGCATACGGAGTGACTGTCAATGGAATACTATTCGAGTATAATGGCGCTACTGCTTCAGAAATTGATGATTTCAACCGGACTTCTAATTCGCTTGCTTGCTCAGTGGGCAATCCCATGCTCAATAAGAGACTGTTCAACTCGAATGTGGTATAGCTTCGGGTCTGCAAGCCCGCCGTCACGGTTACTTCCTTGGCTCCCTCGAAAGCGCTTCCTTTTATACCGAATTGCAATACATTGGTCAATGCTGCCGGATACCCAAAATCAGCGGGATCCCATTGGAATTGTACAGCCTCCGCATCTGCATTTTCCTTCGTCAAGATGACCGTCGATTCGGATGCCTGTAATACCCCTGCGGCATTAGGCGTAGCTACCAATTTTATTTCGTCTTTATTGCAAGCTGTCAACACAACAAGCAGGAGACCGGCAAACCAAGCCATCGTAGATAATCGTTTCATAGTATTCATCATTACGTTTACGTACCAATTAATATCCAGTATTCTGAACCAAATTCGGATTCGATATCAGATCCGCTGCCGGAATCGGAAACAGCGTACGGTGAGCCTCTACCGCCGTTCCAGCCGGTGTCCCGCCCTTAAATGGCCAAACATATCCCCCGCTGGTATACCGTCCAAAACGAATTAAGTCTGTCCGACGAAATGCTTCCCAATAGAGTTCCCTACTCCGTTCGTTTAAAACAATCTCTAAAGAGAGTCCAGATAAATTGCCCGAAGTATCGCCATAGGCTCGTTCCCTAAGCAGGTTAAGGTAGGCCAAAGCTTGTGAATTAGACCCTCCAGCGCCACCTCGTAACACGGCTTCTGCATAAATGAGATATTGTTCGGCTAGTCGAAACAATGGAAAATCGGTGGAACAGAAAACACCATTTACGGAAGTGCCATTTTGATTATCCGAAGTCATATTACTAAATTTTTTAATAGCTAATCCCTCCGTGAAGACAGCCGGGTCTTCAATAGTTGGGTTGTTCCCAAAGAATAAAGCTCGTTTATCCGTTTCACCCGTCACATCGTCAAACACTTTTGGCAACGTACTACGACTACGATTGCCTCCCCAGCCCCCGTTAGGAATACCAAATGTAGCCGGAGTCATCGATGAGTGAACCGAAGAGTTAATAAGAAATGTTGTACCTCCATTGTTTTGGGTTTGCACACCATCATATGCGATAGGGAATATAACTTCTGAATTATTTATGTTATTATTAGCCATAAATAAATGACGGTAATTCTGCATCAAGGAATAATCTGCATTGATAACCTTCGTAGCATAGGTTATCGCGTCTGTATACCGCCCATTATTTGTACCTAAATAAATTTCCGCGTTCAAATACAGTCGTGCCAATAATGCCCAAGCCGCAGCCTTGTCGGCACGCGCATACTCATTTTGTTTGGCATCCATCAGGAGATTCTCGATATCTTTTAGCTCTGCTTCGATATAGGCAAAGAGATCTGCCCGTTTAATTTGTTCAGGAGCTGTTTTTCCAATAGCGTTATCCTCGGTGATAAATGGCGGATTTCCGAAGAGATCCATTAATACCCAATACTGATAAGCACGCAGAAACCGTGCTTCTGCTCGGTAATAATGGACATCCTGCACATCGGCTCCTGTTATTCCACGGGCGGCTAATTTTTCATCGGTACTTTCCCGTAAGAATTCATTGATCACTGTAATATGGTAAAGGCTTCTTGTATATAAGCCCCGCAACATAATATGACTGGAGTTCCAAGTCATATAGTTTAGATCAGCTACTCCTGGATCACCGAGCCATGCACAAATACCTTCATCAGAAGTCAGTTCCTGTGCGTTCCAATACAAACGAAGGAAGTCCGACGTACCCGCGTCTATTCCTCCCAAGTCGCTACTGCCCGGGCCTGATCCGCTGGTCAATGCGAAACTTCCGTAAACTTTTGCCAGTGCGTTTTTATAACCCATTGGTGTACTGTAAGCGACATCCGAGGTAATGTCATTTGTTGGTGTTAAATTTAGATCTTGACTGCAACTGCTCGCTATAGCGAGTAAGATTGCTGCGAATATATTCCGTTTCATTTTTTCAAGTATGGTCTAAAAGACTAAATTAAGTCCGAGCACAAATGTTCTTGGACGTGGATAAAACCGATTATCAATGCCGTTGCTTATCTCCGGCTCCACACCATCGTACTTCGAGATGGTAAACACGTTTTGCACGTTTGCGGACACGGTAAGCATACCCGAACCCTTTTTCAAGATATTCCCGGCCAGATAACTTATGGACAGATTGTCCATTTTTAAGAAAGACGCATTGTGGATATAGTAGTCGCTCGTGTACTGCTTTTGTCCAAATTGAGTGTCTAAAAACGATACGGGGGCATTGTTGATGGGACCATTGGGATCCAATACGTTATACCGGCTTCCGAAATTAGAAGAAACATTATCATAAATATAGTTTCCGATATTCGACCGAAGCACGGTTGATAATGTCCATTTTTTATAGCCTACTTGTGTACTGAAACCTATTAGATATTCTGGTAGCGGCGACTTGTAGAAATATCGGTCATTATCATTAATGATGCCATCTCCATTTATATCTGCATAAACACCTTCCAGCGGCCTGCCATCCTCTCCGTAAATTTGTTTGTGTACGCGAAAACTATACGGCGCACGGTCGATAATATGTGCTTGTATATTGTTCCCCGTGCTTCCTGAAATACCGCCGATTTCAATCATATAGTCTGGATCCTCGACATTCGTTAAGTTAGTTACTTTCGTGTTGTTGTAGGTAAAGTTGAGTCCAAAATCCAAGTTAAAATCATCCCGCTTAACCGCTTGAAGATTAAGACTGAACTCCATCCCCGTGTTTTCCATATTCCCCACGTTCGTCAACAAAAGGTTACTAAAATTGGTGCCCACAGGAATCGGTATCGTACTCAGCAGATCTTTGGTTTTTTTATAATACACATCTACACTACCCGACAGTCTCCCATTTAGAAACCCATAGTCCAAACCGGCATTGTAGGTAGCCGTGCTTTCCCATCGAATATCTTTATCATACGCGATGGGCGAATACATGTAGTAAAACGTATTACCCAGTTGATACTTCGATTCGTTGGCACTGCTGACATAATTTGGCAAATACGAATAGTTCGCTATGCCGTCCTGTTGTCCAGTCACCCCGTAGCTCAACCGTACTTTTAAATCCGAAAAAGCAGCTTCGTCTTTGAGAAAAGATTCCTCTTTCAGTTTCCACGTAACTCCCATGGATGGAAAAACTCCCCAACGATTATCTTCGCTAAAACGGGAAGATCCATCCGTCCGAACCGTACCGGAGAAAATGTACTTATTTGCAAAAGTATAGATCAATCTCCCGTAGTAAGAGATTAGTCGGTTATGAGGTTGATCAAATGGAAAAGCAGGTGTACTCAATACCGTACCATCTGCACTCGTCCGATCATAGTTGTATACTGTCGACCGGTTATCGTAATACCCGTATCCCGCTGTGGCGTTAATCTGACTTTGGATGGATGAGATGTCTTTGGTATAGTTTAAATAAAATTCGCCAACACGGTTGGAGATATTTGTTTTATACCGACTGATCTCGCCCAATGTGCTGATGGTGACAGCTGCATAGTCCGGGATCGATACGCCTCCCTTTCCTTGAGACACATCGTACCCTAAATTCAGATTTGCATGTAGTCCCTTGATAAAAGGAAAGGCATAATCTAACTGTACATTACCAAAACTTCGCGCAACCTTGCCATGATCATCTTTTAACTCAATAAGCCCCACCGGGTTACGAGGCGCATTTGGATTCGGGTCGTACTGCTTCGTGGCACTATTGAATTGCTTCCATTCATAGTAATTGCCGAACCTATTTTCCTCATGTACGGATTGCGTAGGATCAAATTGAACGGCAGCACCGATTGCATCTTGATTTCCAAATTGTGAATTCGATAGAGACCCCTTCAGATTAAAATCTATCGTTAAACTATTATTGAACAATTTCGGAGCAAAATTGATCGCCGCCGATGTACGGTCCAATTGATCTCGTTTCAAGATACCCTGCTGATTGAGGTACCCCACTGATACACGATATGGGAGATTCGCCTGAAAAGCTCCAGCCACACTCAGGTTGTTATCCGTCGCAAAAGCTTGCCGGTAAATCTCATCTTGCCAATTCGTGTTAGCAGTCCCCAATGCAGCTTGTTGTGCTTCATTTCCATTCGCCGCAACGTAATCCCGGATCTGGTCGGCGGTAAGCACATCCACTTTTTTTGCCACGCTAGCCAATGAGTTTTGTGTACTGAAATTTATTTTCGGACGTCCACTTATGCCTTTTTTTGTCGTAATAAGGATAACGCCGTTCGATGCGCGCGAACCATAAATAGCTGTCGCATTCGCGTCCTTCAATACTGTAAATGTCTCAATATCTGCCGGGTTGATTAAACTCAGCGGATTAGCCACGCCTGAAATGCTTCCTGTAGACAGCGGCACGCCGTCGACAACAATCAGGGGATCATTACTCGCATTCAACGACGCACCTGCTCGAATACGAATTGTACTACCAGCCCCTGGTTGGCCGCCGCCGGATGTAATTTGTACGCCGGCCACTTTACCGACAATCAGTTGTTCTGGGGATGTAATCGCTCCTTGTTGAAAATCCTTGGATGATATCGTTGTTAAAGCTCCAGTCAGTTCTCCTTTTTTCTGTGTGCCATATCCAATTACAACAACCTCATCGAGATTACTCGTTGATGTCAACATCGTAAAGTCAAGGCCGTTATCCCCTGCATGCAATTCAACTTGTTTTTCTGAGGATTCATACCCCATCATGCTGGCTATGATACGGTACTGTCCAGGAGGAATATTTTCCAAGCTGTATGCACCTTCTGCACTGGTCGACGTAGATAGCTGTCGACTGACGAGAGAAACCGTTGCTCCGGGAATACCATTCCCTTCATTGTCTACAACCCGTCCCCGCAGGAGAGCAGTTTGTGCGACAGTAACAGAGCTCAGCAACATCAACAAACCCAAGGCCATAACCATGCGTAATGTAAATCTGTTCATCATGTTTTGTTTATAGTTTATAATTCTAGTTTATTTTTACTGAGTATATAATATGCTCCCGGCGTTAACACGACGGTCTGTTTTTCGCTTCAATCCTCCATACCGTTATTCAAATTGTTATATTTCCCACTCGGTTACTGCGCAACCCAACAGCTATTTTCCCGTCATTTGACACAGGTTGAGTTTCTTATCGGAAACATAAATAGGTTGAGGTGTAGGGAGGGAAAGGCGGTATCTATTTTATTCCTGTGTGAGATAGGCCAATACATGTCCGTACCGTCTGTATTTCGAAATACTTTAGATCCGTCAGCATTTCGCACTAGAAATGCGAGATGGGATACGGTCGAATGACCAGTAGGCTCTTCTATGTCGGCTTCATTTGATTTCCGTTCCTTTTTACAGGATGTGAAATACATAGCGACTATGATAACGTGAAAAAATAATATACTGATCCTCATAACAACCGGTTAACACCAAAACGGGAACGTTCCCATAAACATAATCTGGTTTTCCTAAACTGGATATAACGTATTGAATTTTATTTATTATAGTATAACAGTTAGCATTACGGGAATGTTCCCGAAACAGATCAAAGGTAGAATGTTCCGGGAATAAAACAAAAATTTTTCTAGTTTTTTTTACTCGAATTTTGAAAAATCAAGCTGGATTCTAAGAGCGTTGTTAGCTGATTCGTTAGCTCTATCGGTTTAGCCAATTGTTGGAAGAGGAAGTTTGCCGCATGCTTGCCCATTTCAAAAGCGGGCTGCTTAACGACACTCAACGACGGCTGTAATAGGTCGGTAATATCTAAACAGGAAAAACAAATGAGTTTTAGGTCTTCCGGTATGCGCATCCCCTCCTCGCTCGCTACCCGCATCGTCGAAATTGCCAAGCGTTCCACCGAAGCAAAGATACCGTCTGGCTTCTGCTCCAAAAGCAATTTACGAATCGCGTCTCGGTTGACGTCCGCATCGTTCTCAGTATCCAGAACCAAACGCTCATCCGTTGCAATTCCATGATCGCTCAACGCTTTTTTGTATCCATCCATGCGCACCTTACCAATGGAAACATTTTGATTAATAACTAAATAAGCTATTCGTTTACAACCGTTCTCTATCAAGTGTTCAGTGGCTCGACGACTGGATTCAAAATCGTTTCCTGTGACAAAATGACTGTTGAAATCATCATAAGTACGATCGAAGAATACAATGGGAATATGGTGATCCACCAAAAGTTGTAAGTGACTATGGTCTCTCCCTTCTCCCGAAGCCGATATAAGTACACCGTCCACTCGCCCGTTGGCAAGCGAACGCACAATAGAGGCTTCATTTTGTACATTACTATCCGTTACATAAATCAGTGTATGGTAACCTTTCGAACGGGCAATGAGCTCTATTCCTTTTATAGCCTGACTAAAAAACTTATTGCCAAATTCTGGGATAATAATCGCAATGGTATAGCTTTTATTTCCTTTCAGGCTACTTGCATATAAATTCGGCGAAAAACCTAGTTCCTCAGCCTTCGCTAAGATACGCTCCTTTGTTTTTGGATTAATATCACTGCTGTCTCGAAAGGCACGCGAAACGGTAGATTTCGAAAGTCCGAGCGTTTCGGCTAAATCAACTATAGTTATTTGAGACATGGTTTTATAAATATTTCAAACTTAGACAAATTTGGTCTGATATACAATATCATCTCCTCCATCTTTCCACAGATCATCGTCGTTTATCAAAACGGAATCGGGTCGACAAGTGGAAAGCGTGCCTGATAAATCTCCGTACCTCGTTGCAAGGTGAGCCGTAATACATCGCCCGGATGCGATTGTAATTTAGACATGATCTTTGCCAAACTTAAGCTGCCCGCTGCCGTGCCGTTTATTTTCAGCAGCGTATCGCCAACGCGTATGCCTGCCTGCTCAGCCGGAGAGCCTTTCCGTAAACCGGCAACTTTATACATCGGCCTCAACACAAAATTATACTGTACGTTATCATTTTCAAGATTGATTGTAATGCCTTGATCCGCACCATGGAATTTATCCTCCTTTTTTTTCTTCGGAGTTACCTTGACCAATTCTTTCGACCAAATCATACCATCATGCTTCAAATCCATACCGGCCATATTTAATAGAAAGGGTTTCCTAAAATTCTTATTCTTTTTAAGATAAAGAAGTTGGTTTTGATAATCAATCAATAAGTGGAAACGTTGCAGAACCTGGCTGCCAATAGAACCTATGCGATTTCTAGCGAGTTTACTCATGAATACAGCATTGGAATCTGGATAGGCAACGATCGGATAATCGAGTACAAAATCACCCAACATAACTTTTTCTATTCTGTTCCGTTTTCCATGTATTGCGCCATTAAAACCTCTTCCTATGTATTCTTCTACATACGGGAGCTTAATTTTAAAACCTGGAAGAAGAAAAGAGAATAGCATCAGTGGATCTGTATTCCCCATGTCAATGAGCATTTTTCCATCTATCCAAACGTCATCTACCCGCATCTTCGCCTGTAAATAGGGTCGTTCGTTTTCAATCTCCAGTTTATTGATTGCAAATTTGCGAACTGGTCGTGAATAATCATAACCTGGAGGATACAATGTCAAACGCTGTCTTGTATAATCAACTTGGATGGCAAAACTATTGAAAAATTTAGACCCCAAAATGCCATTGATAGCCACCCCGACGTCGCTGGAAATATCCAATTCGCTCGCTTGTATAACATAGATCCAATGAAGTGAGTCTACTGCAGCTTTGCCAACTTCCACAACATTACCCGTTGATAAAATACCATCGATTCCCTCTTCAATACCAATGCCGTGAAAACGCATTTTATTCTGATTTTTAAGGTATAAAGAATCATCGGCATGGGCAAATAATATGGTTTCTTTCACACCAGTGTCCAATAAAAACGAAAACGTTATCCCATTTATAGTAACAGGCACCAAAATAATGTTATTGATCAGCTCGAATTTTAAAGAGGTTGGTTTTTCTTCCGTAAGCTGAAAAACCCCTTGGCCACAAACCCTAAAAGGGAAGCCTATTAACAACAAGTAGATGTACCATCTCATTTATAATCGGTGTATATACGAATATAAGACATTGTCTGCTTATTTGAAACGACGCAATGGTTATTTTCTGTCAGATAAATAGGATAAATTTTCGCATGAACATTTGTAGTCTTGGCGTGTTATATGGAGAAACACACAAGCATATATTCGAATAGGGCCTAATGAAAATTTGACCCTTTTTATGTATGTTTGGGACAATCATATAACGAAAATTAAAATTCATACATGAGCGTATACGCGAAGTTTGCCGTTCTAGTGACCTGTGCGGTCTTGGTGGCCTGCAACCAAAAAAAAGAGTCTAAAGTGGATGTGGTCGAACAGAGAAAAGCCGATTCGCTTGAAATGGTTAAGAAAGCGGAAGAAGAAGCAAAAAAGAAACCCAAGACAGCAGATGATATCAAATTAACGAAAGAACTATCCTACGACAAACATACGTTAGAAGACACCTACCCGTACCAAGATACTTCGCGACGGTTCCAACTAGAAAAAATAAAGGAAAAATTGGCCTTTGTCGAAAATTTTCAGCGTGCCCCCGCCAACTATGGCATTCTGCAAAACCATAAAAACAAAAACAAAGAAGCCCCGCTGGTAAAAAACTACCATCGTAATGAATATACCCGCATCTCGGATTCCTTGGGTAATGAACGCTACCAATCGGCCCCCGTTTACGCTGTCGGTGAAACAGACGCTCCAACCATCTACGGACGCGATGGATCTTTGGTAAAATTACGCAGTACAGACACCCTACCTATGATCAAAATCGAGGGCGTCTCGTTCGACGGCACGTGGGAAGTTCCCAAACGATATGTGAAAGTCATCGGCGATACTGTCCAGTTTCATCGGGTGGTATTTGTTGATGTCACGAACCAAAATATTTTGACTGCTGAACGGCAGGGCGATTGTGATTGGCTTATCCGAAGCATGAATCCTGCTACAACCGGTCGACACAAACCGCCTTATGCACAAGAAACACCAACCGGTCTATACGTTGTTCAGGAAAAAAAAGTAAAAATGTATTATTATAAAGATGGAACCACGTCCATTGAGGGTTTCGCACCGTATGCCAGCCGTTTTACAAATGGCGCGTATGTCCATGGAGTCCCCGTAAACAATCCAAAAGGCTCGATCATTGAATATAGCTGGTCGTTAGGCACAACTCCTCGTTCGCATATGTGCGTCCGCAATGCCTCCTCGCATGCCAAATTTGTGTTTGACTGGGCTTTAAAGTTTAACGCTCTGGTCATCGTAATCGACTGATATTTACATTAATTTAACACTTTAATGCTCAAATTATTAGTAATTTTGTAATTGGATCAAAGATTTTGTGCCTATGCGTAGTTTATTTTTTGTAGTGTTGACAGGGTTATTTGTGAGTTATATTCCTACTGCGTCGACAAAGCATACAACAACCGACAATTCAAAACCTATACCTAAGGAAATTAAAGCGACAAAAACAGACACTGAACTCCTATACGAAAAAATGAATTTGGCGTCGGTTCTAAAGTTTGAGGCATTTGAACAAGCGATACAAGGTTTTTATACCCTACAACCGAAGAAGGATCAGATCTTGACAGTCATCGACTTTACACTGCCTTCTACCGAAAAGCGAATGGTCGTTATGGACATGAAGGATGAAAAAGTGCTCTTTCATACCATTGTTTCTCACGGTCGAAACTCCGGCGAGAAATATGCAAAATCATTTTCGAATAAACATGGTTCGTTGCAAAGCTCGTTAGGTTTTTTTCTTACAGAAAACACCTATCAGGGTGGAAACGGCTACTCGCTTGTTTTAGATGGTCTAGAAAAAGGAATTAATGACCAAGCAAAAGCGCGGGCTGTTGTTGTTCATGGAGCAGACTATTGTAGCCAAGCCATCATCAATTCAACCGGACGTTTAGGACGTAGTTACGGTTGTCCTGCCCTTCCACGTGCCTTGACGAAACCGATCATTAACACCATCAAAGGTGGATCATTACTCTACATATACGCTGATAATCCGCAGTATATGGCCACCACGAAAGTCGTTCGCCCGGTTCCGGCACGTAGTTTATTGGCGCAGCACGAAGAAAATCCAGATAGTTTAGGAACATTAAATTAGTCGACTGCCCGTACCCTTAATAAATCGCAACGACGTATTTACATAAGGACATGTGTTTATTTAAGAAAGGCCGATCTTCGTGAAGATCGGCCTTTCTTAAAGTTTTTAGATGGTTCGTTCGTATCCAATTATAGGACATTCGACGCCTCGACCAAGCGTTTCAATTTAGCATGGGTAATATCGATAGGCACGTGTCCAAATCCACATTCACTAGTTAAGATCAACCGTTCCGCCGGAAAATATTGTAAAGCGGGCGTGATACGAGCTTTGATTTCTTCTACAGACTCTAACTCGTCGCTACGCTGGTCAATTACCCCGATTCCCAGATCACCTTTGAAATCCCATTTATCGAACAATTCCAACATATTATAGCTTAACGTACAGTGTTCAAGCAAGACTTCATCCACGGGCACACGCTTGAATGCTTCGACAAGATCAGTATATTTTGTAAAATACACTCTTTTCCGTCTCGGATTGCCGCCACAAACGTGGAGTCCGATTCTGACCGATTCAGGCAAGGATTGAATCAATTCCGCAAGTATTTCAGCGGCCCAAACACTTTCTTCCGGAGATTCTGTCCACATCGGTTCGTCAAATTGTACGTGGTCGCAACCTAAGGCGATCGCCTCCGTAATTTCCTCTCTCAAAACGTTAGCCCAAGCTCTGCACAACGCCTGTCCATCAGGATACAAATCCATACGTTCATTGACACTGAATCGATATAATACATGCGGCCCCGTTACGGTTAATTTCACCTGTACATCAGCTGGTGCTGCGTCGCGTGCAATCTTCCAGTTTTGTGCGATATCGAAGCGAGGGTTCTTAAGTTCCCCAATCACACGAGGACATTCAATTCCAAAGCCGGCTGTGCCAAACGTTACTTTGGGCATATCCTCAAATGTAACGCCGTCGATCCGCTTTTGGTAATAATAATACATATTTTCCCGATAGCCTTCGCCATCCGTGATCGTATCCAATCCTAAGCTTGCCTGATCTTTTGCCGCCCATTGAATGTAATCCACGACTTCTTCGCGATTCATAACGGGTCTTTTCATCGTGTCCTCCAGTTTTTCTGGACGCGGATAACTGCCTATTACGGTATTACGGAATTTTGACATATAAATATTTCTTTGCTCTTATATCGTTATTAATACGGGTTATTCTTTAATCCTTTGGTTGTAGCACCCGGTTACGGGCCTCTTCGATTTGTGCACGCACACCGTCTTCCAGCGACCTCGGAATAAAGTCAATCTCCTCTTCCAAACGCGAACTATCACACCGGTCCACTAATGCCGTACGAGGTACGCTTTCGTTAAACTCGTACACTGCATCGGGAACAATACGGCGGACAGTGTGCATCAATTCATCAGCGGTTACAGAATGTCCACCATTATTGTAAGCAAAATGATGGAGCGTCGGCTTTAATGCAAGCCGTATAAATTGCTCGGCGACATCATCTACGTAAATCCAGCAATCCCGCGCGTCTTTAGAAAAGGGCAAACTCACCTTTTTACCAAGTGCCGGATTGGTGGCAAACTCGCAAGCCCACAGCACAGAACCTCTCATCCGTCCATCACCATAGACAATGGGCGGACGCATCGCTGCAATGCTCACTCCTTTATTTTTAATATATTTCTGAGCAGTAAACTCGTTCAGCATCTTCATGACGCCATATGTGTAAAAATGATCGTCTAGCGAACAAAAGTCATCTTCCTTTATCGCATAATTTTCATCGCCATACGCACTGTGATTAGCGCCATAAATAGTTTCACTACTGGCAAAAACCAGCCGGGTCAATTGATGGTCTACCACCATATCAAACATATTGATCATCCCCACGATGTTAACCGAAGCTCCGCGGTGGTGATCAGCCTCTACCTCTGCACTCATCAGATAAGCCAAATGGATAACATGTGTAATGCCCGGGTTTTCGAGAAATACATCATTGACTTGCGTTTTATTAGCAACATCGAGATTAATGAACCGTGTTTGGTCAATCTGCTCTTGTATTTCCGCTAGTGCAACGGGATCATGCTGATGTTTTAAAAGCGCAATTTGTTTTGTCCACGCTATATTTAGGTTTAGGTCGGCAACCACTACCGGTATCTTACGCTCCCACAAATTGACCACCACGCGTGCTCCAATGAACCCCGTGCCTCCGGTAACTAAAAATTTCATAAAATTATCACTACTATGTGTTGAATATTGCAAATATATAAAGAAAACGACCAAAATTCATTTGAAATTTGGTCGCTTTTTTAAAATATCAATAAATTAACCAAGCCACCTCCATACACAACAGGGAGTAGCATGACGTATCGCTTACAAAGAAGCAATCGCTTGATTTAATGTAGCAGACGGCCGCATGGCTTTTTCCGCCAACGCATCATTCGGAAAATAATAACCTCCTACGTCTTGCGGTTTGCCCTGTGCACCGATCAGCTCTTCATTAATCGTCTGTTCGCGACTTGCTAGCTGTTGTGCCAATGGGGCAAACCTTGCCGCAAGTTCGGTATCCGCGGTTTGGACAGCCAAGGCCTCCGCCCAATATAATGTTAAATAGAAATGAGAACCTCGGTTATCGATTTGTCCAACTTTACGGGCTGGTGATTTGTCATTCGCTAGGAACTTCTCCGTTGCCACATCCAAAGCGTCTGCCAGGACCTGAGCTTTTGCGTTATTCTGCGTTTGAGATAAATGTTCGAATGACGCTCCCAGCGCTAAAAACTCGCCCAAGGAATCCCAACGTAAGTAACCTTCTTCTAAAAATTGTTCTACGTGTTTAGGTGCCGATCCGCCAGCCCCGGTTTCAAACAAACCTCCACCGTTCATCAATGGGACGATAGAAAGCATCTTGGCCGATGTGCCTACTTCTAATATCGGAAACAAGTCCGTTAAATAATCACGAAGAACATTTCCCGTTACTGAAATCGTATCCTCGCCCTTGCGAATACGTTCGACCGAAAATTTGGTCGCTTCGATAGGCGATAAAATACGAATATCGAGATCGCTCGTATCAAAGTTTGGCAGGTATGCATTTACCTTTTTGATGATCTCTCTATCATGTGCGCGGTTTTCATCCAGCCAAAATACAGCAGGTGTATTCGATAGACGCGCGCGATTAACAGCTAATTTCACCCAGTCTTGAATAGGTGCATCCTTAGTTTGGCACATACGGAAAATATCGCCTTCTTCGACAACCTGCTCCATAAACACATATCCGCTTCCATCAACAACACGGATCGTTCCGCCGCTTGCTGCTTGGAACGTTTTATCATGAGATCCATATTCCTCCGCTTTTTGCGCCATCAATCCCACATTCGGAACAGATCCCATTGTTTTTGGATCGTATGCGCCATTGGTTTTACAATCGGCAATGACTGCGGCATAAACGCCCGCATATGAACGATCGGGTATAAGGGCAAATGTATCTTGTTGTTTGCCTTGTTTGTTCCACATCTGTCCAGAGGTTCGAATCATAGCAGGCATAGACGCATCTACGATTACATCCGATGGTACATGCAAGTTCGTGATTCCTTTATCCGAATTTACCATGGCTAAATCAGGACCATTGGCTATCGCCGCTTCAATTGCCAATTTCACTTCAGTCTCCTGAGGATGTCCAGCAATTTTTGCATATACTTCACCTAGACCATTATTCTTGTTAATTCCAAGTGAAGCAAACAGTTCACCGTATTTTGCAAATACATCGTTGAAATATACTTCCACAATCGCCCCGAATATAATGGGATCCGACACTTTCATCATGGTCGCTTTCAAATGTGCGGAAAGCAATACGCCTGCACTTTTCGCCTCTTCGATTGTTTTGGCTACAAACGCTTTCAATTTACCTAGACTCAAGACAGAGGTGTCGATTACCTCGCCAGCCTTTAGGTTAGCCAGACCTTTTAGTTCCTTTACTTCTCCATCAATTCCCACGAATTCAATCTTGAACTGGGTATCCTTTTCAACAGTTACCGATTTTTCCGTCGCATAAAAGTCACCGTCTTCCATAGAAGCCACCTTCGTTTTACTTGCTGCATCCCAAGCCCCCATACTATGTGGGTTAGCCTTCGCATAATTCTTCACCGCTTTTGGTGCGCGGCGATCAGAATTTCCTTCACGTAAAACGGGATTCACTGCAGAGCCTAAAACCTTCGCATACGTCGCTTTAATCTTCTCCTCTTCCGATGTTGACGGTGTATCCGGATAATTAGGGACGGCATATCCAGCCTTTTGCAGTTCAGCAATTGCTCCTTTTAGCTGAGGAATAGACGCCGAAATATTAGGCAATTTGATCATATTGGCATCCGGTTGTGTCGCCAACTGCCCCAATTCAGCCAAAGCGTCTGAAGTTTTTTGTTCCGTTGTCAGATAATCAGAAAAGTTCGCCAAAATTCTTCCAGCCAATGAGATATCTCTTAATTCAACTTCAATATTAGCAGTTTTTGCAAAAGCTTGAACAATAGGTAAAAACGAATAAGTAGCCAACAGTGGAGCCTCATCTGTCTTTGTGTAAATAATTTTAGATGACATAATTTTCTATTGAAATATTAGTAATTTTTTGTGAACAATTTATAAACTATTTAAAAATTCACCGTCTATTTTAAAATTCGCCTAAAGATACGCATTTGTACGTAAAATCGGCACAGTTGTGTGAATTATGGCAGGTCCGATCGCAACCTGGGCGATAACGAATTATTTGGCGGTGTCTATGCAACACAACGCTAGATCTCGTCAAATTGAAAGTAGTCGGACGGACTATACCTGCTTACACCCGATGTCGTTCTACGGTAAGCCGCAACCATAGCACGGGCAAGCATCTCCGTGGTGGTCGCCTTATAACTGCGTGAGAGTCCGATTTTATTTAAAAACACGATTAGTTTGCCAGCAACGAGCTCCATTACACGTCTAGAGTTCGGGCGGAGCAACAGCCCCGGCTGAACGATTGTTAATGAAGGAAATCCTAATTGTTTCACGTCTTCTTCCAGCGTCCCTTTCATCCGGTTATAAAAGAATATGGAATTTTTGTTAGCTCCCAGCGCAGACAACAACACAAACGACGGAACCTGTTGTGCGCGACAGAGCTCTGCAAACCGAAGCTGATAATCGTGATCTACCCGCCATTGTTTATCTTTACTACCAGCATCGTGCAACGTAGTTCCTAAACACGAGAAAGATACGTCTCCAAACATTTTCGAAACATGCTCTTCTAATTTCTCAAACTCGACAACAATTTCCGTAAGTTTCGCATGCGCCTTAAAATACGGCCTTCTAACGAAAACAACGATTTCCGTAAATTGCTCGTCTTGGATCAGCACGTTGACCAGTTCTGTGCCTGTGGCGCCTGTGGCGCCAATCAGTAATGCTCTCATTATAAATCTACAATACTTCGATAACTGTTCCGTTTTCCAAGGGATGCGAAACACAAATCAAACACCTTCCGTTTTCCACCTCTCTATCTGTCAACACCTCATTATAATCCATACGCACGGCACCTGTTATACACTGCGATATACATGTACTGCACATACCAGACTTACAGGAGTAAGGTAGCTTTATTTTGTGTTGTAAACCAACATCTAACACTGTTTTGTTGTAAGGAATTACCAATGGATAGTCCATACCCTGAAATCGAAGTGTCATCGTATACGCTGTCTGATCAACGGGTTCTTCTTCCCGTTCATCTTCGTCCTCTTCTTCTTCCGGAAAATGGAACGTTTCTTTCCGGATATCGGAATCAGAGATCCCCATCCCTAACAGCGTGAATCGAACCAAGTCCATGTAAAACACCGGACCGCAGGTAAAAAACAGCGCCTGACCGTCAGCGGGCATATGCTCTTTCACGATACGAATCAAATAATCCCTATTCAGTCGTGCATTTAGTAAGTTCTTTGCATTCGAAAATATCCAAACGACTGCTAGACGGTCGGGATATAACCTCTGCCAAGATAACAGTTCCTCATAAAATACGGTACGTTCAGGTGATCCATTGCTATAAACCAATACCACTTTTGTCATCGTCTCGGCGACCAACGCCGTTTTTAAGATGGAATAAAGTGGTATCACGCCCACGCCTGCAGCAAACAAAAATAGCGTGCGGTTCGCATCTCGTACCGGTTCATAGAAGAAAATACCTTGTGGTTCCATCACATTAACCACATCGCCCACTTTCGTACGATGATGTAATAGTCGCGAGATTTCTCCATTATCGACTCGTTTGACGGTTATGGCTAACGGTTCGTTTACATAAGGTGAACTACTGAACGAATAGGAACGTCGAACCTCTCTTTCTCCAAATTCAAAGGACAAGGTTAGAAACTGTCCAGATTTGGGTACGGGGTAATTACCGGAAAGATCCTTAAAAGTAATGGTCACATTCTCATTTGGCTGACGAGTAATACTGGATATTTCAAATTTGTACATGCTCTAAATTACTTCAATTATAAGCAATAGTCAAATAGATAGCCTCAATAGGATATAAAAAATCCTGACAGGAAGACTGTCAGGATTCTAAATTAATATTTGAACGCCGCCTGCATTAAAGCTTACGTTTTACTTCTACCTGTTCGTAAGCTTCTACAATATCACCGACCTGAATATCATTAAAACGATCGATGTTCAAACCACATTCATAGCCTTGAGCGACTTCTTTCACATCGTCTTTGAAACGTTTCAGTGAGGCTAATTTTCCAGTATGAATAACGACCCCTTCGCGGATAATCCGAATATCGTTGTTTCGATTAATCTTTCCATCCAATACCATACAGCCGGCAATCGTTCCTACCTTAGAGATCTTAAAGGTTTCACGAATTTCGACCTCAGCGACGATTTTTTCTTCGAATTTAGGCGCTAACATACCTTCCATAGCCGCTTTCAACTCTTCAATTGCGTCGTAAATGATCGAATACAAACGGATGTCAATTTGTTCCTGTTCCGCCAGCTTACGAGCACCCTGCGTTGGACGTACTTGGAAGCCGATAATAATTGCATCCGATGCAGAGGCCAATAAAACGTCCGATTCGGATATAGCACCTACCGACTTATGGATAATATTTACTTGAATTTCGTCTGTTGACAACTTTAACAAGGAGTCAGAAAGCGCTTCGATAGATCCATCCACATCACCTTTTACAATGACATTCAACTCTTTAAAGTTACCGATGGCCAAACGACGTCCAATCTCATCCAAGGTAATATGTTTCGTCGCACGCATGCCTTGTTCACGTTGCAATTGTAAACGTTTGTTCGCCACCTGACGAGCTTCCGATTCGCTCTCCAATACGTACAACTTATCACCAGCTGTTGGTGCTCCAGACATACCCAGAATCTGTACAGGAATGGATGGACCCGCTTCTTTCACGCGTTCGCCACGTTCGTTCGTCAAGGCTTTCACCTTACCGGAATGAGATCCAGCTAAGATTGCATCCCCTATGCGAAGTGTACCTCCTTGTACAAGAACCGTTGTAACAATACCGCGTCCTTTATCCAAAGCGGCCTCTATCACTGAACCCACCGCACGTTTTTTCGGATCGGCTTTTAATTCTAACAATTCCGCCTCTAATAATACTTTTTCTAAAAGTAGTTCAACATTTTCTCCCGTTTTAGCCGAAATCTCTTGCGCTTGATATTTACCACCCCAATCTTCAACAAGGATATTCATCGCAGAAAGCTGCTCACGTATACGATCAGCATTTGCCCCCGGTTTGTCTACTTTCGTAAAGGCAAACACAATCGGTGAACCCGCCGCTTGTGCGTGATTGATAGCCTCTCGTGTTTGCGGCATGACTGCGTCGTCCGCGGCAATAACGATAATGACGATATCTGTTACTTTTGCCCCACGCGCACGCATGGCCGTAAAGGCTTCGTGTCCTGGTGTATCCAGAAAGGTAATCTTCCGTCCGTCTTCCAGCTTAACGGCATAGGCACCAATGTGTTGCGTAATACCTCCGGCCTCTCCTTTGGTAACATTCGCTTTTCGGATATAATCCAATAACGAAGTCTTACCATGGTCAACGTGTCCCATCACCGTCACAATCGGTGCACGGGATACTAAATTAGCTTCGTTATCCGGTTCTTCCAACTCTGTGACCTCTTCATCTTCTGGTTTGATGAATTCCACTTGGTAACCAAATTCATCCGCGACAATAGCCAGGGTCTCCGCATCCAACCGTTGGTTGATAGACACAAACATACCTAAGCTCATACAGGTAGAAATAACCTGCGTCACTTGTACATCCATTAAATTTGCCAGCTCGTTCGCCGTAACAAATTCCGTTACACGTAAAATTTTCGACTGTGCTGCTTCTTCCATTGCCGCTTCCTCTGCCGAAAGGGCTATATCATCACGCTTTTGCCGACGTAATTTGGCACGCTGTGCAAATTTACCCGACTTACCAGCACCACTTAAACGGGCAAGTGTCGCCTTGATTTGGTCTTGGATTTCTTTTTCTGAAGGTTCCTCTTTCGGAGCCTCTTGATGACGTCCTTTATTTCTGTGGTCATGACGTCCTTTGGCATTACGGTCGTGCGGCTGGTTGCCTTGCCCCCCTTGCCGGTTATTTGCATTGTTATGGCCACCTTTATTGAAGCCACCGCCAGTTCCCCGATTAGTTCCATGATGATCACCTGTGTTCCGTTGACCGCCGTCCGTCGCATTTGGATTTATCGGGGCATTCGGATTCTTATTTGAACGCTTCCTTTTTCGTTTGTTGTCGTTATTAGACGCATTCGAAGAAGAAGCCACGGGCTTACGCTCCACGGGTAGCTGAATTTTCCCAACAACTTTTGGTCCAGCTAATGTCTCGGAACGCGCACGTATCACCTCATTTTGCGGTTCATCTGCTGTCGCAGGTTGGCCTTCTCCTTTCACAGGAGGTTTAACATCTGTTATTTCTTTATTCATGTCGGCCTTAGGCTCGGGTTTTGTTTCTTCTTTGGGTTCCTCCTGAGGCGGCAGTGCTTCCAATTTCACCTCTTTCTCTTCTGCAACCTTTTTGGTGATTTCCGTGACAGGCGTTTCCGCAACAGGTTTCACCTCTTCCTTTTCAACCTGTTCTTGAACCGGTTTCACGTCTACTTTTGGCACTTCAGCCTCTACCGCTTTTTCCGAAGGTTTCTCTTCCACCGTTGATTCCGTTTTCTTCGCACGACCACGGTTCAAGCTGTCTAAATCAATTTTACCAACTACCTTTAGATGTCCAGTCTCTTCCTTTTGAGGTTCCTCAACCTCCTTACGATCTTCAGGTACTGCAGGGGCTTCCACAGCGGCATTCTTTATCAAGATCTCCTTGGAATCTGCGATGTCTTCTTGAACGTCTTCTTTAGACTCAGCAGGATTTGCTCCACCTGTTCCAGCAGCCGACTCTTCACGACGAATTTTTCCGATAACAATTTGTTTCGCTTCGTCTTTTACGATTTTGTCTCCTTGAAATTCTTTTAATAGAACAGCATACATATCCGGTGACAGCTTAGTGTTTGGCTTCGAATCAACATCGAAACCTTTTTTCACCAAGAAGTCAACAGCTGTACCTATCCCAATGTTAAGTTCTTTTGCTGCCTTTAGCAAGTTTATGCTTTTTCCTTCTATCATCTATTTATTTACCTTCTAATATATAAGTACTACAAAAATATGTTTTTTTACACTGAAAAAACAATTTAAGAACAATTGTTTTTTCAGTGCTTGGAGCCGGAAAATTCTATTCAAACTCGGCTTGTAGAATACGTACAATTTCGTGTACCGTATCTTCTTCTAAATCCGTCCGTCGAACCAGCTCCTCTTCGCTCAGTGCAAGCACCGATTTCGCCGTGTCCAAACCAACGCGTTTCAGCTCGTCGATAATCCAGCTATCAATTTCATCTGCAAATTCTTCGATATCCACATCCTCATCAACTTCGTCGTTCTCGCGATATACATCAATTTCATAGCCGGTCAGTTTTCCAGCCAATTTAATATTATGGCCACCACGACCGATAGCTAACGATACCTGATCCGGTTTTAGATAAACGGCGGCCGTCTTGTTATCTTCATCGATCTTAATGGACGAAATCCGCGCCGGACTTAAAGCACGTGTGATATAAAGCGAATGGTTCAACGTAAAGTTGATGACGTCTATATTTTCATTGCGTAATTCACGAACGATACCGTGAATTCTCGATCCTTTCATCCCCACACAAGCTCCGACTGGATCAATACGGTCATCATACGATTCCACAGCCACCTTAGCGCGTTCGCCGGGTTCCCGAACGATCTTGCGGATCGTAATTAAACCATCAAAGATTTCGGGTACCTCGAGTTCAAATAAACGTTGCAGAAACTCCGGAGCTGTTCGCGATATAATGATCTTTGGATTATTGTTCATCATATCCACTTTAAACACAACTGCGCGAATGCTATCCCCTTTTTTAAAGTAATCTGCTGGTATCTGTTCCGTTTTTGGTAGGATGAGCTCATTTCCATCTTCGTCTAACACCAGAATTTCTTTCTTCCAGATTTGATAAACTTCTCCGATTACCAATTCCCCTTCCCGGTCTTTGTATTTCTTAAAGACTTCGTCTTTCTCTAACTCCAAAATTTTGGACACCAATGTTTGACGTGCGGCTAAGATAGCACGACGACCAAAACTCTCTAACGTGATCTGCTCGATGTAATCATCACCCACCTCTAAATCCGGGTCATATTGATGTACCTCGGCAAGCTCGATTTCAAGATCGTCATCTTCAGAAAAACCATCCTCCATAACGACACGTGTTCTCCAAATTTCTAAATCTCCGTTGTCCGGGTTAACGATAACGTCAACATTCTCGTCCGTGCCGAAACGTTTTCGTATCATGCTCCGGAAAACTTCTTCTAAAACGGTAATTACCGTGGGACGATCGATATTTTTAAAATCCTTAAACTCTTGAAAAGAGTCGATCAAATTGATATTGCTGCTCATTTTTATTTAAATGAAATTAACACCTTTGTTTCTTTAATAGTTTCCAACGGGATGGTAACCGTTTGTACAGTCGCCTTTTTCCCTTTTTCCTTTACTTTTTCTTCCAGAACGATGTTCGCCTGGTCAACGGCAATCAGCCTACCTTCTCTTTTTCCGCCTTCATTATCCTTCACTCGAATTTCTCGTCCAATATTTTTTTCATATTGACGATGAAGAAGCAAGGGCGTATCAATTCCTGGCGAAGACACTTCAAGACGATAAGCCCTGTCTATGACGTTTTCCTCTTCCAAATGAAATCCGACATGACGGCTAATCTGTGCACAATCTTCGATAGCGATCCCATTATCTCCGTCTACGAGAATTTCCAGCACACCATTGTTATGCATTTTTATGCGCACAATAAACAGGTCATCGCGACCCTCTATTTTTTCCTGCACTAATTCCCAAACTCTTTCTTCTATTTGCATATAGTTTAATAAGCGAATTAAAAAAAGGGGGCATACTATGCCCCCTCTTCTTCAGATAGTACAAAGGTACATATATTCTTTTAAAGAAACAAAAAAGCTTTTATTTATTATCAACAACCGCATTAATCGTTTTCTGCATTTGCGCCATCATATTTGTTAATGTTTCCATCGTTGGTTCTGGACTAGGCTCCGGTATAACCGTACTGATAAAAGCCTTTGCGCGCCACACCTCAATAATATCCGAAGCTTCCACCCAATACGGTTCGTAGGTCTTGTTATCAGAAACCAATTTCAACCCCTTGTCTTCCTTGAATTTGAAAGCAACCCGTTTATACACAACACCATCTTCTCTAGACACGATCACGTAGGTCTGATTCGGTTTTATATCATGCCAGTCTTCCACGTACTCCCCAACGATAATACTTCCTGATGGTAAAGGCAGCATCGAATCTCCTTTTATCTCAAAAGCCCGATAGGTCCCTTGTGTAAACATCGGCAACGAAAATTTAGGCAACTCAGCCACATACTCTGGATCGCCATACCCATTTAGATAACCTGCACTAGCCTTTACGGGCACAAGTTCAATGTTCTCCCGATTGTCAGAGTCGACGGTCACACTCAACACCCGTAAATTAGACGCATTACTCTTCGGCGTAGGTCGCCACTTGTCATCGATCACTTCATGTGTTAGCTCATCCATGGTAAGCTCATAAAATTCGGCTATCTTTTTTAGCAACTCATATTTAGGTTCTGCCCTATCTTCCTCGTACGCCCCTACTGAAGCTCGTTTTATAGACAGCGCGTCGGCAAATTGCTGCTGTGTAAGACCTTTTTTCTTCCTCAAGAATTTGAGATTCGATGCAATGTTTGACATAAATTTTTATAAAAAATTTTTAAATACTAATTTTATTAGTAATATTGTGCCAATAAAATTAGTAATTAAGATTTGCATAACCAAATCTATTAGTAAATAGTAAAAAATTAAGCGATGGAACGACACGTAGTCTATATCATTACAGATAGCAACCGAGCCTATTTAGAAGTAGGATATTGTGCAGATATGCACACGCGATTACAAGAAATTCGCGACTCCTCCAGTATCCTATTCAGCAGTACGCCAAAATTGAATAACGTGGTGCTTCTCGAAGAATTTGAGTCTAAAGAAATGGCAATACTTCGGCAGCAACAATTGCAGCATTATACGCGGATGCAGCGCGAGCGCATTATTCGTATGAAAAATCCCAATTGGTTGAATCTTCACCCAACCACCACGTTTGCACCAAACAAAAAAGTCGTTGTTTATGCCTAAACATAAACAACGACCTTAACAACCTTATCCTCTACACTCCTCTTACGCACTATCCATGTGTTGGACTTACCACCCAGGCATAAAGTTTAATCCGAACGTTCCAAATTTTGTACGGGATTTTACGAAAGGTACAGCATAATAGGGTTCCAGAATCATTGCGCCGAACAAATTAATCCGCAAGGACACACCAGCACTGAAAACAGGTACTCTATAATTTTCGTCATACCCTGTAATAATATTCCCCAGTTCATCACGGATGGGTTGCCCATTGGCATCCGTTTGTTCTACAATTGGTTTTTTATCTATGCTACTCACAATTTTATTCCCGCGACTCCAGGCTAATCCTCCGTCGAAAAATATATTCAGGTCAGAAAATAGAAAATTGGATTTCACCGCCGCCAATTTTTCGGGTCCTGTAAACGGTAAGCGTAACTCAAAATTTCCAACGAGCACCCGCGATCCCATGAGGTCATTAAATGTTAGATCGCCCACTTTCTCTGGGTTGAGGTCATCAAAGCCTCGCACGAAAAATGGATAACCAATGTAATTTCCACGCAGCTTATCCTCATCATTACCAGAACGAATATAAGAGTAAACACGTCCTGCAACGGTAACAGGTTTAAGACGGACATACTTTCTTAAATCAACCGTATATGTTGTAAAATTAAGATCTCCCACGTATTGCCCGGCTCCAACGCGATAGCGAAAACCATCCAATGGTGCTGCCATTCCAAATACAGACTTATCACCAACAAAGGAAGCACTAACCTGCTCAACCGTCAACGGATCTAAGCTTCCAAAGCCTAGATTTCGAGCCTCTTCGTTAGACAGCTTCTTACGGTCGCCATATCCCCAATAACTTCTCGTCCATTTCTCCGCCCGATAACCGTATCGCGCAACTGCACCACCGATCTCAAATCGGTGGTAACGGTTAAATGGATACGCAACAAACGCATCCAGTTGGGTTTCAAATTGCCGGATTAAATAGTCGTTAATAACAACCTCATCTCCGTTGCCCAAATCCTCTACCGCATATTGACTGAATCCATACCGATATGGGATATGGGAAATCGATCCTCCCCAATTCCATCTACTTTTTTGGTTTACGTAAGCCACTTGCCCTCCAAAGTCATAGATCTCGCCATTAATATTCAGACTCGTATAGATCTGGTTATAACCAAGGATATCCGAGAAAATACCGAATATACCTCCAGCCATACCGGCTCCATACCGTGATCCCACGGTCATTCCAACACCTGAATTAGCCAGGTAATCTAACTTAAATTTAGAACGATACGGCACCGGGTTAATCTGCCCATCGCCGATACGCCGGTACGCATTGAAATTTTGCAAATTGGTATTTACTACATTCACCCCTCTGCTCACATTCGGCGGCAACATCGCTGCTGTGAAATCGGCTTGACTAGCATCAATGATATGGGGTTCAAAGTCTGATGCCTTTGCCTTATAAATATTATATTGGTTGCCTTTAAAGTAAGAATACACGATATCATCATGGCTCGAAATACTCATCGCTGGCGAGTATTCCGTGATTCCACTTATCCCCGTAAAATAGTCCGTAAGTTTTTCTACAGCAAGAGTTTTCATCGAATAACGGAACATATTTCGGTATCCATCACCGTTCGATAGGAAATAAATAAACGCGCCGTCGCCGGAAAAATGCGGGTTAAGGTTGTTTGCACCTGGAAATACGTGAAGAGGTTGTATATTTCGGTTTGCAACATCTAAAACAGCTAGTCCCATAGGAATGTCGACCGCACGACTGTCTGCTTCATAAGCAACCCGATCCGTGCTAAAGACGATGAGCCTTCCGTCTGCAGAAAAACTCGGCTGAAAATCAGAATATTTATCATTCGTCAACTGTTCCAGCTCCTTCGTCTTTAGATTGTAAACATAAATATCGCTTTGACCTTCTTTTAGACCGGAAAAAGCGACACGTTCACCGTCGGGCGCAAAGGTGATGTTCGTAAACTCCACAATATTTCCCATCGCCTCAACCGACAACACCTTACCCGACTGAACATCAATGGTCATTAATTTGTTTTTTCCCTCACTAAACACACTGAAAGCGAAACGCTTACTGTCTGGGGAGAAGTCGCCGGCCGACTCTAAGTAGCTAAACTCGTCAATATCTTTGTTCGTCATCCGGCTACCCAGCTTTCTGATAATCCGCCCCGTTTCCCCATCAGCCAAAAAAAGATCGATACCAAATAAATCCTTCTCAGACATAAAAGCGACGTAGCGTCCGTCTGGAGAAATAGCAGGAGCCACATTCATACGTCCTCCGTTCGCCGAGGTAACTAATGGTCTTCCAATAGGCCGAGATACCGTATCCTTGTTTAATGCCTTAAAATTGGCTTCCATGCTATTCCTCCACAAGGTGGACATTGTCTGTGCATCGTAGCCAAACACGCGCTTCATAGCAAATTCATAGCCATATTTCGCCGTTTCTATAAACAAGGGCATAATTACGGTATCCCCATAAGTCGCCCCAATATAAGCCCAAAACGCCTGCCCATAGCGATAAGGAAAGTAATTATACGACTGTTCTGTCATCTGTTTCAGCGAAGGAATATCTTGCCTTGCGTAGGCATCACGCATCCACATCGCTGTAAATGCGTCCTTTTTACCGATAGACAGATATTCCGCCATACCTTCGACCATCCATAAAGGAATGTTTCCGACACTTTCCAAGCGCGTCGTGTCTTTTCCTTCCATTAACACCCGATACTGAAACGCATGCACCATCTCATGCCCAAGTACATGACGCGTCTGTTGATTGATCTGCATCACCGGCATGACCACGCGTTGTTTAAATGCCTCCGTGACACCACCTGTACCCACGGATATCTCCCCGGAAATCGCCGTTGTTTGTTGAAATTCAGGATGGTTGTTATACACAATCACCGGATTTTTACGTAAAAACGTATCTTGAAACACTTGCTGATGCATCCCGTACCATACCTCTGCCTCCTTGGCCAACCAAGTAACTACGCTATCATTTTGCAAATAGCTATACATCTCGAAATGTGGCGTTTCTTTAACGGTAAAATTCAGTTTCTTGTAGCGCATTTTATTTTGCCCAAAATACTGTGCGGAAGTCATCTGGGGCACTACAAACAGAAACAAGAAAGCCGCCGCCCACAGGACAGGCTTAAACCAGCTAGATTTATAATGTACGTTCATAATAAAGATTAGTTACAACTAAAATACAAAAATCCTTTTATTGCAAGACTTCCTGCCCGCCGCCCGTTACTTCGGTCGTTGTTCCTTCCAAAAAATCATCAATCCCTTCGGTGTTCAAGGAATCTGTGCTATCGGCAGGTGCCGTTATTCGAATTCTCGGACTCGGACAGTTATATTTCTTTTTAATTTCAACTTTCGCCTCTGGAAACTTACCCAGTGTCACACCCAGTTCTGGGTGTTTATACAGTTCCTCCATAAACAAAGCGTAGATCGGTAATGCTGTCTTAGACCCCTCTCCTGTATGCGAATTTTTGAAATGTATACTCTGTTCATCACATCCTACCCAAACGCCCGCCACCAAATCTTTCGTCACTCCCATATACCAACCATCTACATAGTCTGAAGAGGTTCCCGTCTTCCCTCCAATTTGATTATCATTTTCGAACAGATCCCATTCCCACAGCGCCTGAGATGTACCACCGGGCTCTTCCATCGTACCACGCAACATATAGGTCATAAGCCAGGCATTTTCGGGATCTATCACCTGCTTCTGTTTTGTCTCGAACGAAGCGATCAGTTTCCCATCACTATCGTAAATTTTAGAAACCAGGACCGGCTCAAGCCGTTTCCCTTCATTCATAAACGTTGCATAGGCGTTAACCATTTCAAACACCGATACGTCGTTTGATCCCAGACCAACGGAAGGAACTGACTCCAGATGGCTATTTATCCCCACCCGATGCGCGGTCTCCACAATTTTATCCCAACCCACATCACGCGTAATTTGCGCCGTTATCGTATTTAAAGAACGAGCCATTGCCCATCGAAGCGACATGTTACGGTAGGAAAAACTCCAATCCGCATTCTTCGGTTCCCACACCTCTTTTTCTCCCTTCTGGTTGATGAAGTCTAGACGCACGGGTTTATCTTCATACGTATCGCAGGGAGCCATTCCATTTTCTAATGCGGTCAGGTAAACGAAAGGCTTAAAGGTTGATCCTGCTTGGCGTTTCGCTTGATTAACATGGTCAAATTTATAATATTGATGGTTGATTCCGCCAACCCATACCTTGATCTCTCCATTGTACGGATCCATAGCCATCATCCCTGTATTCAACATAGACAAATAATGTTTCAACGAATCCATACTCGACATCTCGACTTCTTCTTCACCACCCTCCCATGTAAACACGCGCATTTTCTTGGGTTCATGGAGAAGCTCGAATACTTTTTTTTCGTCCTTATAGGTATCCATAAGCTTCTTATAGACATCTAACTTACGAGCTTTATCTTCAAGAAAACCTGCTATTACCGAACCACTTTTATCGCGCCACGGAAGTTCATTTCGCCACGTGTTATCTAGCCGTCTTTGCAACTCTTTCATTTGTTGGGCAACGGCTTCTTCTGCAATTTTTTGCATACGTGAATCAATCGTCGTATAAATTTTGAGTCCTGCGGTATAAATATCGATATCATTTTCCTCGCTCCATTGCTCTAACCACTTTTCGACGGCGGTACGCAAATAGGAATCATTTGAGCTTCTTGCTTCCTGGCTATTGAGATTCAATCCGAGCGGTGTCTTTGATAAAGAGGCATACGCTTGCGCAGTAATATACCCTTCCTTTTGCATCTGTCCTAATACCACATTCCTACGTTCTAACGATTTCTGCGGATTACGTGTCGGATTATATAACGTCGTCCCTTTGAGCATCCCGATTAAAACGGCTGCTTCTGCTATCGTTAATTCTTTCGGATGTTTATTAAAATATCGAACTGCTGCGGATTTTATCCCATATGCATTGTTGCTAAACGAAACCGTATTCAGGTACATCGTGATGATCTGCTTTTTCTCATACCGGCTCTCCAATTTATAAGCTGTCATCCACTCCTTAAATTTCGTGACGCCCATCCGAACAACCGGCACTTTACCAAGCAGCCCCTGCGACTGGGCATAACGTGTCCGATATAAATTCTTTGCCAATTGCTGGGTAATGGTACTAGCTCCTCTTTTGTCGCCTCTAAGTGTGGATACGATCCCCGAAAACAGACCGAAAAAATCCACTCCATTGTGTTTATAAAAACGCACGTCTTCGGTCGCCACCAATGCCTGTAGAATATTTTCAGAAATGCTATCGTATGCAACCGGATCCCTATCCTCCTGAAAATACCGACCGATTAGTACGGAATCTGCTGTGAACAATTCCGAGGAAACATTCAGCGTGGGTAATACGATATCCCGTTTGGTCGGCGAATATCCAAATAACCAAAGAAAATTAAGCTGCACAGCACAAACCAGGATCACGATACTATATATAGCTATTAAAAAGTAGCGCAGAAATTTGTTTTTAACCCTTCTAAACATACGGTAAAGATGAAAATTGTTTTCCGAAAAACAGCCATTGAAGGTAAAAAAACCACATCACAGTTTTGGAATTAACGAATTTTAACATTTACGGAATTCGGCTAAATTTCATGACGATGGTCGTCCCCTACGCAAAAATTATACCTACTTTGGTTCCTCGACAACGCTGAAGATTTAATTTTATCATTTATTTAAGTATTTTTACGTTCGAAAACAAGCAGAGAAAATGTTAAAACAAACGCTACAGCAAAAATTATTGCAAAAACTTTCACCTCAACAGATCCAATTTATCAAGCTGTTGCAGGTTCCGACTGTATCGCTTGATGCCCGAATAAAGGAAGAGTTGGAAGAGAATCCCGCGTTAGAGGATGGAAGTTTAACCAATATGAATGACCCTGTGGAAGAATATCCTGATAGAGATCCCGACGAGAGTTATGACGAAGAGGGAGGCGACTTCGAAGAGGAATTCAGTGTTGATGAATATATCCAAGAAGATGACTACAGCGATTATTCCGGGAACTATGGCGGGGACGATGATGATGATCGCAAAGAAATCCCGATAGCCATACAAGATTCTTTCTTTGAAACACTACAGAATCAACTGGATTTGCTAGCGTTATCCAACCAAGATTATTTGATCGGCCAACAAATTATAGGCAGTTTAGATGACGATGGTTATTTACGTCGCCCCACCTTATCCTTAATTGATGATTTAGCCTTTTCACAGAATGTCATTGTAAATGAACAAGAAGTAGAGGCAATGCTTCGGATTATTCAAGATTTTGAACCCGCCGGAATTGGTGCACGTGATTTACAAGAATGTCTCTTGATTCAATTACGAAAAAAAGACCCCGCAAATCCCGTCATTGCACAAGCGATTAAGGTAGTGGAAAGCTTCCTTGAAGAATTTACGAAAAAACATTACGATAAGATAGAAAGGCAGTTAGGTGTTGACTCTGCCGCGCTCAAAGATATCATCCATGAAATTTTAAAATTAAATCCAAAGCCGGGAGACTCTGGAGCGGCAGCCGGTAAACAACTGCATGTCATTCCAGACTTCCATATTACGAACAATGACGGCACCTTGCACCTGACCTTAAACGGGCGCAACGCTCCTGAACTTCGCGTTTCTCGCTCCTATCAGGAAATGTTTGAGCACTACGAGAAAGCAGAGAAAAACGATAAAAAAATGAAGGAAGCTGTGCAGTTTGTAAAACAAAAGCTGGATTCGGCTAAATGGTTTATTGATGCCATCAAGCAACGTCAACAAACCTTACTAAAAACGATGAATGCGATCATGGAATATCAATACGAGTATTTTCTAACAGGCGACGAAAGACTGTTAAAACCCATGATTCTTAAGGATATCGCAGACCGAATTGAAATGGATATCTCGACAGTATCTCGTGTCGCAAATTCAAAATATGTACAAACAGAATTCGGAACATTCTTACTTAAATCGTTCTTTTCAGAAGCTATTCAGACAGACTCCGGTGAAGAAGTTTCTAACAAAGAAGTAAAAAAAATATTGGAAGAATGCATTGCGAACGAAGATAAACGGAAGCCACTTGCCGATGAAAAGCTAACGGAAATCCTCAAAGAAAAAGGATATACAATTGCCCGACGTACGGTGGCTAAATACCGGGAAGCTATGAATATCCCCGTAGCAAGATTAAGAAAGGAGCTTTAAGCTCCTTTTCGTATGAAATTGAGTACTTAAAACAGACGCAACTGCGGACTGTCCAACTTCGCGAGGTCATTTTCGTAAAAATTAGACATACTGACCCCCAACAAACGCACCTTCTTCTCCGCGAGCTCGATTTTTTCAAAAAGTTCGCAGACAGCTGTGTAGACCTCTTCCGCGTTGTTTATATAATACGTTGCCGTTTTACTTCGCGTCATCTGCGAGAAGTCGGACAACTTCAGCTTCAGGGTTATCGTTCTTGCCTGCGCCGATTTCAACGCAAGTCGCCTTTCAAGTTTATCACACAATAGCTTTAGCTCATCCAACATATCGGACCGCTCGCTCAAATCTGTTTCAAACGTATCTTCAATACCAATCGACTTGGACATTCGATTCGGCTTTACCGGCCGGTTGTCTTCCCCACGAACCATATGATAAAAAAACTTGCCCGATTTACCGAATTTCATCATCAGTGCTTGTTCTGAAAATTGCTTCAGGTCTCTCCCCATATGAATGCCCATTCCCTTCATTTTTTGGGCGGTAACCTTCCCTACACCAAAAAATTTTTCAATCGGCAGCTGCTCTAAAAAAGGAACAATCTTTGATGGGCCGATGAATGTTAAACCATCGGGCTTTTGAAAATCCGACGCGATCTTTGCGATAAACTTATTCGTAGAAACACCGGCTGATGCCGTCAAATGCAACTCCTCACGGATGGCACATTTAATAGCTTTAGCAATATCGATGGCAGATCCTATGCCGAGTTTATCCGTCGTAACATCGAGGTAAGCTTCATCCAATGACAACGGTTCTATCACGTCGGTATACCTCCGAAAAATAGTCCGAATGGCGTCAGACACCTCTTTATACACTTCGAAGCGGGGTCTGCAGAAAATCAGTTGCGGACAAAGTTGCAATGCCTGCCGTGACGGCATTGCAGAGCGTACACCAAACTTTCGCGCCTCATAGCTAGCTGTTGCTACGACACCCCGCCCGTCCGGCGATCCTCCCACCGCAAGCGCTTTTCCACGCAGTTCCGGAAAATCTCGCTGTTCCACCGAAGCATAGAAAGCATCCATATCAACATGAATAATTTTTCGTTGCACCCTTATTTCTCCTTTCTTACACCAACATAGTAGCCCGCTTCAGACGGATGATCCAAAACCAATGTATCCCGCGATTCTTTGCGCATCAAATCGATCACCATAAAATCGCCCGTGGCCGCCACACTAAAGAAAGTAGCAAAGCCTAACCAAAGCAGGTCTCCCAGCACCCAAGAAATTACCCCCGGCAACAACCCCAGTATCAGGAACGGCATGATCGCGCCAAGACTGTACTGACCGACCGTTAATGGCTCTTGACAATGGCAATACGGCGTCATGTAACGCCAACGGACACCGAACCGAATCGCCTTCCAGCCACCCCTGGCAAATAATGCCCAAATTGTGCCATGTATAAACTCATGAAGTATTATACCAGCAACGAGCAGACAAACAACCGACAGAAGCACAAGACCGGGGTTTGTGTCAGCTGCCATCAAACCAATGATATGGTCCCGCCTCAATTTTTCTGGCCAAAAAAAATAAAACGGCAGCATGTAGAAAAGAAAAATGGGCACATACAGTAAACAGCCAACCCGATTTGCTCGGGCGAGGTCTATCGTACGCTTCTCCTGTTTATCATACTGTTCAAACACGTTTAAAAATACCAAAAAACTGCAATACAAAAAAAATCAAGCGAGTTTCCGGTATAAGAAATCTCTTCACCTCCCAAATTTTTACTTATAAATAGTATCTTTGCGCGAGTAACTATTTATGAAAAGTTAACGATCTTCACATCAGTAAATAAACATGAAATTCAAACTAGGGCTAGTTTTGGGAACCTTATATGGTCTCTGTATATCCACAGAGAGTCTCGCACAAGAACGCGACGACCGTGCGACGATTTTAAATTTCAAAGGAATACAATATGCAAGTAAAGACTCCTTGTTCTATACAAACTTTAGGTTCCGGATGCAAAATAGGTTGGGCTATAGCAATCTACTGGATGATGAAGACAACGGGAAGTTTGATGCCCGTATTCGGCGTCTGCGCATGCGGGTAGACGGCTATATCTATACCCGAAAAATCTCGTATTCGATCCAATTAGCGTTTACGCGATCGGATCAGGACTTTGACGACACGGGAGTGGCTAATATTGTGCGCGACGCAGTCGTTTTTTACAATTTTACGGACGACTTCTACATTTCTTTTGGGCAAAACAAACTTCCGGGCAATCGCCAGCGGGTCAACTCATCCGGTCAACTCCAATTTGCCGACCGCTCACTCGTGAACTCTAACTTCACATTGGATCGTGATTTCGGGATTTCGCTGAACCTCAGCAAGAAAATCGGTGAAATGCCCTTCAACGCGAAAGCTGCTATTTCTACCGGCGAAGGACGCGTTGCAAGTGGAACAGATGATGGACTGGCCTACACCGGACGCGTTGAATTTCTGCCATTAGGCACATTTACGAACGACGGTGATTATTCAGAAGGAGATATCGAACGGGAAGAAACGCCGAAGCTATCTATCGGAGGCGGCTACAGCTATAATGACAGAACCACCCGAGAGGGTGGACAATTGGGGCGCTATGTGAAGAATCCCTTCACCTTAAAAACATCCTTTTTAGATGCTATTTTTAAATATCAAGGTTTCGCATACCAAGCCGAATATATGCGACGGGATGTTACAGACCCTTTTAATCTGGTAGATGACCAACTCAACCAGATTGACGGACCGGAAGAAGAAGAAACTTATGCTTACAAAGGTTGGGGAATAAACCAGCAAACTTCTTATTTGCTCAATAAAGGATATGAGATCGCTGCGCGATACACGTATGTAATCCCGCATCAGCAAATTCGTAGCTACGAGGATCAAATCGACATGATTGAATTGGGGTTGACGAAATATATCAAGGCGCATCGCCTTAAATTCCAGATCAATGGAAATTATACCGTTAAAAACGGAGATTTTAATAATAACCACAACAAAAATCTTTGGGGAGGCATGCTGCAAGTAGAGCTTGGTATCTAACCAAAACACTACATTTTTGTGCTGGCATTCTCTCCTAATATGATACAATGGGGCCAAATCATGGCCCCTTTTTTATTTTTAAACACCTAATAAACAGCTTCTTAACTCACTATTAAAACCTATATATATACTTTGTATATACCCAAACCAGACTCCATATGTTTTAGGTTTTTAACTTCGAACGCCTATTTAACACAAAAGCATACCTATAGGCCTAAAAAAGAAACTGATATTATTATGTTTTATTCTTTCCGCAAAATCGAACAGATCCGCTTTGGTGTCGATCGGCTTACGAATCCGGTAGACCAAACACAAAACATGGCACTCACTTTTTATCGTAATCAAGTAAAGACCGCCTTTTACACCGTGTATTCTAGAAAACCTTTCGGTGAATATACGGTAGGCGCTACCGGCCCCCTCATCCCGAAACGCTCTTGGACAGCAGAAATGAAATTATTTTACCAAGAAAAAAAGAAGGAAGTACCCGGCACTCCGTTCTATTTCAAAATGACCCTAGTCGGATGGCTCTTCGCTGTCTTGGTCGTGGGCTTTTTTTGCTACCTGACCTACAGCTCCTTAAAGCCTCCGCTTTCCAAATCGGTGGAAACAATGGAAATGGCACAAACCCCGTCCGTTGGTGACATTTATTTTGGTCACTTCGAAACCTATGAGGAACCCGGGAATGCATTGACTGCTACGATCGGATTTGGGTGGTTCAAGGTGTTGCAGGTTAACGGAAATCAATATAATTTGGCCAAATCAACCGACATGCATAAAACGTCTAAACCAAAAGAACAATTGAATAGCACAGCATTTGAGGCACAAGGTATTCCTAGTGTTTTAACAGAACAAGAAGGCTATATGATCCATTTTAAATCCACGGATGGAAAGACAACCTTCTATATCACCGATAAAAAATGATAACCCTCGTTCTTGCGAACGGATGTGTATGGTTGAATACGCATCCATTCGCTCCGGGACGATCTGATCGTTAACAGTCGAAACGTCGTATAATCGCGTGTTTATAGATTGGATTTTATTGCATATAAACGCAAATTTAAGTAAGTTTGTTATGTCTTCGATCGACTTACTTTAGAAGAGATATGCATGCTGACGGATAAATTCGGAAGAACCATCACCTACCTACGCCTGGCAGTCATAGACCGCTGTAATTTACGCTGTACGTATTGTATGCCTGAGCACGGTTTAGCATGGCTTAATCGAACCGAATTAATGTCTCTGCCGGAGATGGCCCGCTTATGTGGTTTATTTGCGCAACTGGGTGTAGAGAAGTTTCGGATAACTGGCGGCGAACCTTTTCTGCGAAAAGACCTTCTACCCTTTCTCCAGCAGATTAACCAACTGCCGGATGTTCGAGAAATAACAATAACCACCAATGGGTTGCTGACGGCGAAATACATTCCTGAGCTGAAAAAACTGGGGATCCGTTCGGTCAATTTGAGTTTGGATTCGTTAAACGACGACCGGTTTTTTCAGATTACGCGGCGTCGTGAATTGTCCAAAGTACTTCACACCCTCCACGAACTATTGGCGCATGATATACAGGTCAAGATCAATACAGTGGTAATGGGAAGACAGAATATGGAAGATATACTTCCCCTTGTCGCCCTTACGCGTACCTTACCTGTCAGCGTACGTTTTATCGAGGAAATGCCGTTCAATGGAGATACTTTTATCCGCGAACAGCCGTGGACGGCCCGGCAGATTGTCGACTACATTCAACAGCATCACCCCACGCTTATCCAGATGCACGCGGAGCCACATGCGACATCCGAACGGTATAAAATTCCCGGTTATCGTGGCGACATTGGTGTTATTGCCGCGTTTACACGCTCATTTTGCGGAGATTGCAACCGCCTCCGCCTTACGCCAACCGGTGTCCTTCGCACGTGCCTTTACCAATCGGATGGAATCAATCTAAAGGACAGTATGCGCTCTGGGAAGACGGACCTACAGTTAATAGAACTTATTAAGCGAGCCGTGATGGGTAAAGCAAAGGACGGTTGGGCTGCAGAAAAAGAGAGCCGCTTGGTTTCCCCCACAAATCAATCCATGGCTATGATAGGAGGATAACAAATGGATATGACGACTGTAACAGAAGCAGAAGCGCTTATCCTCGCTGAAAAACGGGACTACGGCACGGAGCGTATCGCATACGAACAGGCTTTAGGGCGTGTATTGGCAGAAGACCTACGGGCCGATCGAGACCTTCCCCCGTACGACCGGGCCACTGTGGATGGAGTCGCCTTAGACAGTCGGGGGCTAACCGGTCAAACGGCAGTTTTTCGAATGATAGGCACCCAAGCTGCCGGAGATAACCCGATCCCGATAAAGACCAATACGGAATGTGTAGAAATCATGACCGGTGCGGCGCTCCACGAGAGCGTTAATACCGTAGTTCGCTATGAGGATCTGGATATCGTGGACGATACCGTTCAAGTAAAACTGAATACCTTTCGCTACGGGCACAATATACACAAAAAAGGCACCGATAAGCGTGCGGGTGATATAGTCGTGCATGCACACCAAACGATATCGCCAGAAATAGTGGGCATAGCTGCCACACTAGGCTCAACACAAATCTTGGTAAAGAAAGTTCCTCGAGTCTGTGTCCTAACCACAGGGGATGAACTCGTTCCTCCAGAGGAGAAACCTACACCATTTCAAATTCGGCGGTCGAATGGGGTCACCGTCGCGGCGGTACTAAAATCCTACGGCATACGACCTATCCTGATTCACATGCCCGACCTCTATGAAGAAATGGAGCAAATCCTGGCACATGCTTTAGAAAACTATGACGTCATACTCCTTACCGGCGGCGTTTCGATGGGCAAATTTGATTTCGTTCCACGAGCACTGCGTATCTTAGGTGTACAAAAGAAATTCCACAAGGTTCGGCAACGGCCAGGCAAACCCTTTTGTTTTGGTACATTCAAGAACAACGCCCTTATCTTTGCATTTCCGGGCAACCCTGTTTCCGTTTTTATGTGCCTACATCGTTACTTTATTCCTTGGTTACGCACGTCCATGGGACTACCTATTCTCCAATACCATGCGGTGCTCCAACAGCATATACATTTCTCCCCCTCCCTACAATATTTTGCGCAGGTACAACTTGCAACGAATACCGACGGTCAATTGACCGCAAATTTTATAGAAACAAACGGTTCGGGCGACTTCTCTCATCTAGCGGAAACACAAGCATTTATTGAACTTCCACTGGAACGTTCAGATTTCCATCCGGGCGAGGTATTCCGAATATGGCCCTACTCCCTTTACTTATAATATGTATGAGCAAATTTTCTCATTTAAACGAAAGCGGACAACCGATCATTGTAGATATCAGTGACAAAGCGGTCACGAAACGCTCTGCTACTGCGCGCAGCGTTGTTGTCGTGCCACCAGTCGTGTTCGACGAATTGATACGCGACAACTTCCACTCCGAAAAAGGTGCGGTTTTCCAAACAGCAATTTTAGCAGGTATACTGGCTGCCAAAAAAACCGGAGAACTCATCCCATTGTGCCATCCCCTATTTTTGGAAAATTGTCATGTACAGATCGAATGCAATGAACAACAGGAGATAATTATCGAGTGCACAACCACCGTCACGTCCAAGACCGGCGTAGAAATGGAAGCGCTTACCGGTGCGAGCGTTGCAGCCTTGACGGTTTATGATATGTGCAAGGCACTGAGCCACGACATCGTGATAAAAGAAACGAAACTTATCCGCAAAACCGGAGGAAAAAATGATTTCGAACGAACAGCATAACCCGCCTCTCCATGGATTGGTGCTCGCAGGGGGAAAAAGCACACGAATGGGCACCCGCAAAGACGAAATGCTTTGGCATGGTAAACAACAACGCTACTATGCTGCCGACCTCCTGGCAGCGCTATGCGCAAGTGTTTATATATCGTGTCGAAAAGAACAACTAGCTGATTTTGATTCCAACTACCGCCCGCTCGCCGATACCTTTATGGACATGGGACCTACTGGAGGAATTTTGTCTGCCCTACGCTCAAACAGGAAGGTGGCGTGGCTTGTTGTTGCGTGCGACCTCCCGCTACTTGACGAACGCACCTTATCCGACTTGGTGAAACAACGAAATTGCCATAAAATAGCCACAGCCTATCAAAGCCCCTTCGATGGTCTCCCGGAACCGTTGATCACGATTTGGGAACCCGACAGTTTCCACGTACTCTTACGCTTTCTGGGCGATGGCATGACCTGTCCTAGAAAAGTACTGTTGCAAAGTGATATACAATTAATAGAAAGCAGCGAACCCAGTCGGCTGATGAATGTCAATACGCCTGCCGATGCCGAGGAAGCTCGCAAGCTACTTGTCCGATAAAAAATACATGACAAAAAATCTCGAACGTTACCGCTGTCAGATCAATTTACCTCATTTTGGTGTAGACACCCAAAACAGACTCGCAAATGCGAAAGTATTAATCATCGGCGCGGGCGGACTAGGGTGTCCTACCGCGCAATACCTCGCCGCAAGTGGCTTAGGGACCATTGGTCTTGCTGATGACGACATCATCTCCATGGACAACCTACATCGACAAATCCTGTACACGCCAGCTGATATCGGTAAACGAAAAGTCGATGTGGCTGCCGAACGTTTGCGTCAACAAAATCCGGCTATACATGTGGCCACCTACCCCATGCGTGTGACCGCGGACAACGTAATGGATCTCATCGCCGATTATGACATCATCGTTGAAGGCACCGACAACTTTGAAACCAAAGGGCTGTTAAACGATGCATGTGTACTATCCGGGAAACCCTTGGTGTATGGCGCGATCTACCAATATGAAGGCCAGGTAAGCATTTGGAATGTGCGGCAACCAGACGGAAGCTATTCGGCAAACTATCGTGATGTATTTCCAGAGGTAGAAGAAGCTCAGGTGCCCAATTGTCGAGAAGGCGGGGTGATCCCAACGTTGGCAGGTATCATCGGCAGCATGCAAGCCAATGAAGTGTTGAAATATTTCAGTCAACCAGCAGCAACCCTTTCTGGAAAATTGTGGATGATCAATGTCATCGATGGAACGTGTCGAACCATACGTTTAAAAAAGTCGACTGGCACCATTATCTCTACGTTGCCTACAACAACACCTGTAGTAGACTGGTCGACATTTAAAAAGATGCCCGAGAAATTTGAATTAATCGACGTGCGCAATACCACGGAGCACGACGCCTTCGATATTGGGGGCAGATCGATTCCTCTACCTGAATTACCTTTCACATCACAACAACTGGCCGAAGTCTCACGTCCTATTTTATTCTATTGTACGTCAGGCGCCCGAAGCGCGGCGGCTGTACGCTACATGAAACAGCATTATCCACAAAAAGCAGTGTACTCATTAAAAGATGGCCTTCAACACGTGGACGGACCACCTCTCTAAATGAGCATACTTAATCCAAAACATGTGTCCTGACGGCTTGTTCCGGCACAGCGATTGGTTGGCCAGCCATTTCGCGAATCGTTTCTTCAATCATCCAGGTCATGCTGTTTAAAGCCAAATCATTATCTTCTTTACCAAACGGCTCTTCAATCTCGTCGGCAATGGCTTCGAATGCGACAAAAGTATAGGCAATAAAAACGACAATACATGGTGTAAACCAATCTAAACTGTCCATCAGCCCAAAAGGAAGCAAGAAACAATAAATATAAATCGTCCGATGCAATAGGACCCGATAGCTGTAAGGGATCGGTGTTGATTGGATACGCTCGCAGCCGCCCAACACATCGGTCAGCTTATCAAGGTTCTCATCAAAACGAGCCTGTTGAACGGAGTCTATATCCCCCGCATCACGACGTTTTTTAACCCATATGCCTACAAAGCCCAAGATCGCTGCGGGTTTATATCGAGCCGACATCACCGTTTCAAACGCGACAGCACCCAACCGTTTTTTTAGGTCTGATTGAGGATCTGTCCCGCGAAGTTGATGTTTCAACGCAAATACGAAAGCTGCCAAAAGATCAAGAAACTCCGGCATGCTTTGATCAGGTAAATGTCGAGGTAATGTCAACATTTGACGTGTAAGCGAACGCATTATATTTAACAACGCCCCCCAAAGCTTGCGTCCCTCCCAAAAACGCTCATAGCTCGCATGGTTGCGAAAGCCGAGAAACAAGGCCAATACAAAACCAAACAACGTAAACGGAGCAGGATTCAATGGCACTTTATAGGAAAACATGGTTCCATGAAAATACACGACGACCACCGAGAATAAAAATAGCATACCAAGCCGGGGAAGAAGTTGTGGCAAAACCGATCCATGCCACACGAACAACATCTTAAACCAATGTTCACGCTTTCGTACAATCATCTACACAATACATTATATAAGACTTATAATTAAATAATTAATAAATTTAGTTAAATTAAAAAAGTATATAAAATCATATCAATTTCCCATCCCGTACGACCTTCCTTATACGTCCTTTAGCATACGCGCATCGTGTTTCCGGATTTTAATCTTGACATATTTAGACGCGGGCATATTGCTTTCCTCAACGACGTTGTTGACCGAGACCAATACATTGGTCTCCGGAAAATACGTTACCGTACACCGTTGCGGGATAGGATAAGACACCACTACAAACAACGGAGCAATACGTTCTATACCATCGTCGTAGTTGAATAAATCGACCTTATCCCCTTCCTTTAACCCAGCTTTTGCGATGTCCTGCGCATTCATGAATACCACACGTCGTTCATTTTTTATACCCCGATAGCGGTCGTCTAACCCATAAATAGTTGTATTAAATTGATCATGTGTTCGAGTCGTCGCCATCACATATTCATCCTCCTGCAGGGTATTGTCCGGCAGCTGCGTTAACGTAAACGGTGCTCTGCCTCCCAGATGTCCGGCAAATCGCTGTTCGTCCCGCGCTGCATTCGGTAGGTAAAACCCTCCTTTTTCGCGTACACGGATATTAAAATTACTGAATCCAGGAATACATTGCTCGATCGCATCGCGAACCGCATCGTAGCTACCGTGGTATGTTTTCCAATCCACCACGGACCGCTCGCCTAACGTTGACATCGCCATACGGCATACGATCTGCGTCTCATTGAGCAAGTTGTCGGACACAGGGTCCAACATACCTTTTGAATACTGAACGACACCCATTGAATTCTCTGTCGTCACAATTTGCAACTGACCACCCACGATATCTTTGTCACTACGTCCATAGGTCGGTAAGATTAGGGATTCCTTACCATGGATCAGATGCCCACGGTTCAACTTCGTTGACACGCAAACCAAGAGATCCAACTTCCGCATTGCTGCTGCCGTATAATTGGTATCTGGCGTCGCCGACAGAAAATTTCCTCCCATGCTCAACATGACTTTGATATCTCCTGCATGCATCGCTTTGATGGTTCGCACCACGTCGTACCCCTGTTTCCTTGGCGGGTTAAATCCGAAAAACTCCTGCAAGCGATCCAATTGTGCATCGGTTGGTTTTTCATCGATTAACATAGTACGGTTACCTTGTACGTTGCTGTGGCCACGAACCGGACAAACTCCGCCTCCTTTAATGCCAATACTGCCTTTCAAGAGCAGAATATTCAGTATTTCACGGATCATGGCTACACCATTCGGTTGTTGCGTAAGTCCCATTCCCCAACAAAAAATGATCCGCTTTTTAAAGGCCAACATCGCTGCTGCCGCCTTCAGGTCGTCGACTTCAACACCACATTGCTCAGCTAACGTAGTGAGGGTATAATCCGCTGTTCGAAGCGCCTCCACAAAAGCTTCATAACCTGTAGTTTTCTCCTCAATAAACCGATGATCCAATACCGAACCCGGGTGTTGTTCCTCCAGTTGAAGCAACAGCAATTCCAGTGCCTTAAGAAGCGCCATATCCCCGTTTATTTTAACCGGCAAGTACTTGTCAGCCAACTTTACACCGCCACCGATAATACCCCTGATCTCTTGCGGATTATGAAACCCCATCAATCCAGCTTCCGGTAATGGATTGATTGCGATAATCTGTGCGCCATTTCGTTTTGCCCGTTCCAATGCACTCATCATACGTGGTGCGTTTGTTCCCGGATTCTGTCCCATAATCACAATCACATCTGTATCGTAGAAATCTTCCAGCTTCACGGTACCCTTTCCTATTCCGATTGTTGGCCGAAGTGCTGTTCCTGACGTTTCGTGACACATATTTGAACAATCCGGCATATTATTGGTTCCAAACTCCCGGGCAAACAACTGATACATAAAGGACGCTTCGTTGCTTGTCCGCCCCGACGTATAAAAAGCAGCTTCATTCGGCGATGCCAAGGCATTCAAATGCGTGCCGATCTTGTGAAAAGCGTCTTCCCAACTTATCCGTTGATAATGCGTCCCGCCTGGAGGTAGATACACGGGATCTGTGAGTCTTCCCATTTTGCCGATTTCATAATCTGTCAATTTGGAAAGGGCATACACCGAGTGTTCGGCAAAAAAGTCCGGTGTCACACGCTTACTCGTCGCTTCTTCAGCGAGCGCCTTTGCCCCGTTTTCACAGTATTCTCCTAATGGGGAACGCTCATCGTCTGGATCTGGCCAGGCACAACTGGGACAATCAAACCCATCCACTTGATTCATTTTAAACAAGGCACGTGTGCCGCGAATCAGCGTTTTTTCCTCCATCAAGTCTGCAAAAGCAGCTTTGACCGCGGGAATACCCGCAGCCCAATTTTCCACCGGCGCACGTCTCAGATCGGAAAGCCGGAAGGGATTTTCTGCTTTCGGAAAATGGAGGGCATCGTTGTTCGTCTTCGAGGGTTGTTTTTCGTTCTCCATAACCGTTGGGATTAATGCTTAGCACATGACATTAGGATTGGGGTAATTGTCCGTTTGGTCCTCATCCGTTTTATCTAGGCATACAAAATCTTTCTCGACCAATAGCTTTACCGGTCCCGAGATCCCGTCGAACCCAACAATATCCGTTTGAACCAAAGCTTGGATCATCGCTTCAGGCATACGCAACACAATCGAGCCTTCTTGGAAAGATGCAGATAAGGTCTCCTCTTCCGTGGTCTCGATACCGTATCGAAATACGCCATCTAAAAATACAGTCGAACTCCAGATGGCACCTGTTTCTGCTAGCTGTGAAACCTCTGTTTTGCTCATCCGGTACCTTACGGTATTATCTTTTATCCTGATTTTCATGATTTACGTGTGTATATGTGTGTGCGAACCTAAATGATATATATTGCATCGTTTTTGACGGAGAAAGCCCAGCAACGTTATGTCGAATTGTTTGGCCGTTTCTATAGCCAATGTAGACGGTGCCCCTATGGCCACGACCATTTGTATGCCTGCCATTGCAGCTTTTTGGATCAGCTCGAAACTTGTCCGGCCACTAAGCAACAGCAATGTTTTGTCTAGCGGCAAACACATGGTTTGCAAGGCGTGCCCAATGACCTTGTCCAAGGCGTTGTGACGTCCCACATCTTCCCGAAACAATAGGAGCTGTCCCTCCATATCAAATAAAGCAGACGCATGGATGCCGCCTGATCGACCGAAATTTTGCTGTACAGCAAGTAGTTGTTCAGAAAGCGTCCAGAGCAGCGGCGCCTGCAGATGTATCTCCGATAGATCGGCGCGTGGAAAAGGACTGACCGATTTTATGGCTTCAATCGAACCTTTTCCACATACGCCACAACTGGAAGTCGTGTAAAAATTGCGTTCAGCCTGTTGAAGTTGCGGAAGCACATCCTCCCGAAGATCAACCTGAATAATATTATTTTGGGTTGTGCCGGAACAAGATGTTTCCACATAAGCAGCGCCGCTCACCTGTTCATAAGCCGATAGTATTCCTTCCGTAAACAAAAATCCCACGGCTAGATCAACGTCTTCTCCGGGCGTTCGCATGGTAACTGAAATACGTTTCACCATCCGAGTACCGGCCGGTCCATACGCAATCCGGATCTCGAGGGGTTCCTCCACAGCGACCACATCGGCTATAGGTAAAATTTCGGACTCACTCATCCGCTCCACGTCTACCTCACGTAACGTTATGTCTATAGGTTTATTCATGCACAACCATTGTCAGAGCTTTAGTTAAAGATACAGAATTATCGGCAATAAACTCCTAAGGATGTGCTGAAACCCACTGTTCTCCGTCTTCAAAAACTTCCTTTTTCCAAATAGGCACTGTTTCCTTTAATCGGTCTATAGCAAACGAACACGCTTCAAAAGCTGCTCTTCGGTGCGGAGACGAAACCGCAATAACCACCGCCACATCTCCGGGCAGAAGAACACCGATACGGTGATGTATCACCACATGGCTTACGGAAAATTGCTGAATAGCCGCTTCCCCTATCTTCTGCATTTCCTTTTCTGCCATAGACGTATAGCATTCAAACTCCAGACGAGTGACACGTCGGCCATTCGTCTCCTTACGCACAGATCCAACGAAGCTTACAGAGCCGCCACATAATTCATCTGCAACCAAAGCCAAGCAGGCCTCCGCATCCAATAGTTCCTCCGAAATAGAAACACCTACCATGATTAACCTCCGCTTACAGGTGGAATGATCGCAATTTCATCAGAAGATAATAAACGCTGATCGATAGACGCATATTCATCGTTGATCGCGATAAAATACGATTTTAATGTACGAAGAGCCGGATACAGAAGCTCTAACCTATTTTTCAAATCCGAAACCGTGCTATCGTCCACCAGTTCCAACTCGACTCTCGTGTCACCGACAATTTCCTTTGTGATTCCAAAGGTTAATACCTTTACTTTCATTTATCAAATTTAAAACATATCCGGTACATGTTTAAGCAGCACGTTACTTCCCGCTATAAAAACCAAGATAGCGGTGATACGCTTGATCAAGCGAGGATTCCACGTGATGGATACCCGCGCACCTAATTGGCCACCGATCAGAACTGCCAGGCAGAGTAGTCCCAACCGGACACTGTCTACTTGAGCGGGCAACTTACTCAATTGACCTACTATTCCAGCAAGCGAGTTGACTAAAATAAACAAACTGGCCGTTGCGGCTATCTTCTTCGCCGTATCCCAACGTGTCAGGTTCAAGAAAGGAGACAGGAATATGCCACCGCCGATCCCCACCATCCCCGAGAGGAAACCTATTGTTCCACCAAAAGATATATCGCGTAATGTACTTTTTTCCTGGCTGTGGACGCGATCCGATGTTCCCCCCCCCTTTTTTTCGAACCATAATAAGAGCGCTGCAATCATTAAGCTTACGCCCAAAAGGACAAAAAATGTTGTTTGACTGATTTTAACGATTGCCCCTAGGTAAGCCATCGGCACACTGGTCAATACAAGAGGCATTGTCTTGCGCCAGTCCAGTTGTTTCGCCTGTACGTATACCCAAACTCCACCCGTCACGACAATCACGTTGCACAACAAAGCGATCAAACGCAATTCCTGGTAAGGCAAACCGTATACCGCGAGCAAAGCCAAATAACTCGAACCGCCACCGAAGCCTACAGAAGAGTAGACGAATGCAATTCCTAAAAAAAAGAGGCAGATTTCCCAATACATCCGATTTCCGAAGTCATATCATGAATATGCCGTTAATATACGGATTGTTATGCTATTCTGCACACAAACGATCTATTTTACATCAGCGCCTTTCGATTAGCGCCGCTAGTGGATGCCGATTCAAGGCACCCTCATAAGAGCTGTTCCTTCTTCAGGATACCTAAGATTTCCTGATGCAGTTCGGGCGTTTCCAACGCCGGAAAGTTAGAAACCACAAACGTGCCGCCCTCTTTGTCAATTTCTACAACAAGGACAAGTTTATTTCTTTTTTTAGGTTGCACGCTGACGTGAATGGTCTCATCATCAAGCACGACATATTGTACTATTTTCATAATGCCATTAGGTTTAACACCCAAACATACTAAAAAAAACAACACGTATTTCTAAATAAGTAGATTTTTATGAAAAATAAACGAGGAAGTGTGTGGTCATGTTTAATGGGGGGCTGATTTGTAGATTTTCAGCTACAAATTATAATTATTGCGCGCGCACTAGCGAATATCTTGCTTTTCCACTCTACATTTGTGTCGTCTAGATTATTAACCTAAAACACTAGATGCATTCCATAACGAGCAAGCCAATTGGCTTGCTCGTTATGGTTGGTGAAGATTCGGCGACTTCGGCTTCGGTGGCGGGGTTATCCTAACCCATACTCTTCCAATTTGCGGTATGTATATGTTGGTATACCCGTAGATAGAAAATACAAAATTGAAACGATCTACAGAAAACATAACATAGAGCTTCTTAAAATAGAGGGATCTCTTGACGCGTACAGGGTTAATGCGTACTTTTAAGGAAAATTGAAACAAAACGTTTATTTTTACACTTAATATCCTAGACATACAACCAAACTCGGAAAAACAAACTATCCATATGAAAAAAACACTTCCAGCTTTTCTATTTTCTGGTGTTTCACTGATGTTATTTGCGTGTAACAACCAAGCCACATCGAGCACCTCTGGAAACGGGGCGACGGACAGCATCTATCCCCCAGTCGAAACGAACAAGGCGAATACCGATTACAAGCCAGCTTTTGAAGGGCAGACTCGAATCGCAGGTGTGAAAACTACAACACCATACGATTTTCAGGTCGTCACCGACAAGTTAGAATCTCCCTGGGGCATAGCCGTCTTGCCTGACGGACGGTTATTAATTACGGAGAAAGAAGGCACCATGCGTCTGGTGTCTCTGGATGGACAGGTTAGCGAAGCAATCACGGGTATTCCAAAAGTAGACGCCCAAGGACAGGGTGGATTATTAGGCATCACACTAGATCCGTCTTTTGCAGAAAATCGTCTGGTTTATTGGGTGTTTGCCGAACCGGTAGAAGGTGGCAACCATACCGCTGTTGGTAAAGGTCGCTTAGCCGATGATGAGAAGAGCATTGAAAATGCCCAAGTCATTTATCAAGCCCTCCCTACATTCGATGGTAAGTTACATTACGGTGGACGGATCATCTTCGACAAATCTGGTCATCTACTCGTTAGCACCGGCGAGCGTTCGGAACTCGAAACGCGTCCACAGGCGCAAGACCTCCAGTCGGCCCTTGGTAAGATCATCCGCATTACGACCGATGGTAAACCGGCCACTGGAAACCCTTTTGAGAAAAATACCAATGCACGTCCCGAGATCTATAGTTATGGACACCGGAATGTGCAAGGACTGGCCTTACATCCGGTAAGCGGAGAGCTTTGGGAAACGGAGTTCGGTCCGCGCGGCGGCGATGAACTAAATCGGGTACAACCCGGCAAAAACTATGGGTGGCCCACCATTACGTATGGCTTGGAATATAGCGGCAAGGAGATCGGTACACCTCCTATCCAACAAAAAGAAGGGTTGGAACAACCTGTTTATTATTGGGATCCCGTATTGTCGCCAAGTGGTTTAATGTTCTACACTGGCGATGCGATTCCAGAATGGAAAAACAATCTATTTATAGGCGGGCTAAGCAGTACGCATATTGCTCGATTGGTCATCGAAGGCAATAAAGTGATCGGTGAAGAACGTTTACTGGCCAAAGAAGGACAACGATTCCGCGATGTCATACAGGGACAGCAAGGCGAGATCTTTGCTATAACTGATGGAGGCAAACTGTATCGTATCGCAAAAAAATAAAAGCGACACCCAACGAAATAAACAGGCGCCCCCAAAGTAAGGCGCCTGTTTTTGTTCTGTTCCTATTTTTTTAAATACTGTTCATACATAAATTGTACCTTTGAGAGAGGTGATCTGCCATCCCGTTCCGTCTCGATCACTTGCCGCGCCATTGATCGCATAAAGCGGACTACCTTCGGTCTTGAAAACGTAGGGCGATACGCATGACGGAGGGGGTACGATGGAATAATGCTAAGATAAACACGGTTTGTTTACCATCTTTTTAATCAAAAAGTACGAATAAACCGCGTTTGCTAATAATGTTGCATAAGCAAGTAATATTTGATTTTAGTACGTACATTTGCCACAAAATTCACAGTTATGAGAAGTTTACTTCGTTGGGTTTTCCTATTTGCCGTCACGTTGTCGGTTTCCTCCTGTAAAACGAAATTACACCCCACCGTTCACGCGAATCAATTTTATCAAATAGATGCCTCGCTGGCTGCCGACAGCAGCATCATACAATATTATACACCATACAAAGAAAAGCTACAGCAAGAGATGAGCCGCGTATTGGGGTATTCGGACTTGCATTTGACGAAATCACGTGAGGCAGAAAGCTTGGCGGGCAATTTTTTCGTCGATGCATTGCTTTGGAAAGCAAAGCAGCTTGAGCCGGATGTACAGGCCAGTTTTGCGACGAAAGGTGGTATTCGTGCCGACTTGAAAGCAGGGAATGTCACCGTCGGCGACATTTTTGAAATGATGCCGTTTGAGAATGTCCTGTCCATCGTGACACTTTCTGGAAAGGACATGCTTCGATGGGCCGATTATATGGCTCAGACAGGCGGACAACCGGCTGCAGGTATCGAACTTGAGATACAAGATGGAAAAGTAACGATGTTTCGCGTACAAGGGAGAGAGGTCGACGCAAATGCCACCTACAAACTTGTTACGTACGATTACCTAGCCAATGGTGGAGACTATGTTACATTTTTGGACAAGCCACTGAGCCGTACAGACTACCCGCAACGGATTCGCGAAACATTAATGGAGTACGTAACAGATTTAACAAAACAAGGAAAACACATTCAGGCACAATTAGATGGAAGAGTTAAATTCATTAAATAGGCGCGCTTTTATTAAGCAGTCGTTGGCCTTTGGAGCTGTCGTCACCTTGGGGGCCGTACCTTTTTCTACGCAGGCGGCGGGCGAAGAGATTCGTTTAACCATCCTCCACACCAACGATGTGCATAGTCGTATCGAGCCATTTCCAATGGATGGCTCCCGCAATCAAGGATTAGGTGGCGTTGCCCGACGAGCAGCCTTAATTAATCGCATTCGTAGCGAGGAAAAACATGTGTTGCTGGTCGATGCCGGCGATATGTTTCAGGGTACTCCCTATTTCAATATGTTCGAGGGCAGACTGGAACTCGAACTGATGTCCAAACTGGGGTATGAAGCCGGCACGTTTGGCAATCATGAATTTGACAACGGTTTACAAGGGCTTGTCAAACATCTGGACAAGGCAAATTTCCCGTTTTTAACCGCCAACTACGATTTCACCGGCACTGTATTGGAAGGAAAAACAAAGGAATACCTCGTTATCCAAAAGGGAGGCTTAAAAATTGGAATAACGGGTGTAGGGATCGATATAGCAGGATTGGTCGATCCGAACAGCTACAAAGGTATGCAATACCGAGATCCAATTCCGGTGGTTAACCGGGTGGCTCAGCACCTACGAGAAGAAAAAAAATGTGATTTGGTCATTTGTCTATCCCACTTAGGCTATCAATATGAAGACGATAAAGTGTCTGATTTGAAACTCGCGGCCAATTCGCGTCACGTCGATATTATTCTTGGTGGACATACGCATACTTTCTTGGATGAACCTACACGCATGAAGAATTTAGACGGGAAAGACGTCTGGGTAAACCAAGTAGGCTTTGCCGGTATTCGTCTCGGACGATTGGACGTTCTATTCCAAAAAGCAACGGGCGATGTGCAGGTCGTTGCTCAACAGTACACTATTGACCGACAACTGGATAAACACATACGCGCCTAACAAATTTTACCGTGAAGAAACTCGTACAGCTCTATATCAATTCGTACCGCGGTCTATCCACCGAAGCTTGGTTATTAGCTATCGTCATGCTCATTAATCGTACGGGCTCGATGGTAATCCCATTTTTGAGTATGTATATGTCTTCCGAATTACAGTTCAGCAAAGCTCAGGTAGGCATCGTATTAGGATGTTTCGGATTAGGTTCGGTATGCGGTTCCTGGCTGGGTGGCTGGCTCACGGACAAATTTGGGAACTTTAAAGTGCAGGCCACTAGCCTGATCTTGACCGTACCGATTTTTCTCATCCTGCCCCATTTCCGCACGTTTGAAACTCTTGCCGGAATGATCTTCCTGCTCACGTTAATAGCTGATACCTTTCGGCCAGCCAATTCGGTATCAGTGGCTCGATATGCGAAACCAGAAAACCTGACTAAGGCGTATTCTTTAAATCGGATGGCAGTCAATCTTGGGTTCTCCATCGGTCCAGCTCTTGGTGGTTTTTTGGCGACATTTTCATATGACTGGATTTTCTATGGAAATGCGCTAACAGCTATTTCGGCCGCTATCGTGTTTATTCTTTTTTTTAGGAGCAGAAGGCCGCGCGCAACGGCACAACCCAAATTACACACAGAAAAAAAACGCACAGCAAAAGACAGAAATGCCTACCTGGATCCACCTTTTATTGTCTTTAATATTTTTTGCTGCCTTTTTTCGATGGCTTTTTTTCAGTTATTGAGCACACTGCCGTTATTTTATAAAGAGGCCAAATCGATGACTGAAGGGCAAATAGGTCTACTATTGGGTTTCAGCGGCTTTGTTATTGTCCTTTTTGAAATGTTGTTGGTACATGCTGTAGAACATCGATTTACACCAAGGCAAGTGATGATCTTCGGAACAGCTATCGCAGGTATTTCGTACCTGATGCTCAATGCACCCTTCGGAATAGGCTGGTTATATCTGGCCATGTTTATGTTGTCCGTGGGAGAAATGCTTACACTCCCGTTTACAGCAACGATTAGTGCTTCGAGAGCGACGTTAAATACCCAAGGTGCTTATATGGGATTCAACTCGTTAGCGTTTGCCGCCGCCAACATCTTTTCACCCTATTTAGGTACTTATATCGCTGAACATTTTGGTTATCAAACGCTTTGGTTCGGGACTGCCGCCATCATGTTGTTTACGAGCCTAGGCTTTTCGTGGATTCTTAAGAAAATGTAAGCGGCTATCCGACACTGCGCTCGTACGGTATCCGCGTGGCGATTGACCGCCCCAACGTCACTTCGTCCACGTACTCAAGCTCGCCGCCAAATGCGATACCTCGTGCGATGGTACTAATTTGAACATCAAAATCTTTCAATTTCCGATACAAATAGAAAATCGTAGTATCTCCTTCCATCGTTGCACTCAATGCCAAAATCACTTCTTTAACCTCTCCTGTCTTTAAACGATCGATGAGGGCTTCAATTTTTAAATCGGCAGGCCCCACGCCATCCATTGGCGAAATCAATCCTCCGAGCACATGGTACACGCCTTGGTATTGATTCGTATTCTCAATAGCCATGACATCCCGTGTATCTTCCACGACGCAAATGATCTCTTTGTCTCGTTTGGGCGAGGCGCAAATCTCACAGGTATCCACGTCGGCAATATTAAAGCAGGTTTTACAATATTTGATCTGCTCCTTTAGTTGATTAATGGCTCCCGTAAAACGTGCTACTTCCCCATCGGACTGTTTCAATAGATGTAATACCAAACGCAGAGCGGTCTTCTTCCCAACCCCGGGAAGCCGTCCAAATTCATCCACAGCTTGTTCTAATAATCGCGACGAAAAATGCATACTGCAAAAGTAAGAAGTAAAATTGTTATATTAGGTGATCCCTGCGGAAAGTTATGCCCCATTTGTAAATTAGAAAAAAAAACCTACATTTGGTTTAACCTTAATTTCAACCATCCCCCTCTTAAAAAAAAACAGTCGAACACGATCCTTAAAGTCCGTTAAAGTCCGTTGAAGTCCGTATTAACTGGCACACAACTGTGGGACAACTGCGGGACAGCTGCGGGACAACTAGGGTAAACCTGTAATACACCATCGATTGTCTTCTTGATTGTCAATGCCTCTCACCCGAACAACTGCCGAACAACTGTCGAAGAGCTGCCGAACAATTGTCGAAGCTGGTACGAACAACGTCCGAACAATTTCCGAAGAGTTCTCCAACAGTTGTCGGAGATGGCGTCTCCCCTCCAACTCACGCTTCATTCATTTACTAGTAGCTTTTCCAAAAAATAACTATCTTGTGCTTGTTAACATCATAAACATATATGATAAAAGAGGATAAAATCAGAAGTTCATTTGCCAATAAGACGTGGCAAGAAATAAAAGTAAAAGATTCTTGGCAGATTTTTAAAATCATGTCCGAGTTTGTCGATGGATTTGAAAAGTTAGCGAAAATCGGGCCTTGTGTGTCCATTTTTGGTTCTGCGCGAACAAAAGCCGAACATAAGTATTACGAGATGACGGTAGAAATAGCCCGTCTGCTTGCGGATAAGGGATATGGGGTTATTTCAGGGGGCGGGCCTGGTATTATGGAAGCAGCCAACAAAGGGGCATATGAAGCTGGCGGAAAATCCGTTGGTCTCAATATTGAGTTGCCCTTTGAACAATTTCATAACCGGTATATCGACCGAGATAAACTACTGGAATTCAATTACTTTTTTGTACGTAAAGTCATGTTCATGAAATATTCACAAGGGTACATAGTGATGCCCGGTGGTTTCGGGACAATGGATGAGCTTTTTGAAGCCATTACCTTGATTCAGACGGGCAAGATAGCACGTTTTCCGATCGTCCTTGTAGGTAAAGATTACTGGAAGGGGCTCTTTGACTGGGTTGAACAAACCATGTTAGGAAACGCCTATATATCAGAAGAGGATCTCAAACTATATCGACTAGTAGATAGCGCAGAAGAAGCTGTAGAGCATATCTTCCGTTTCTATGATAAGTATTTGCTGAAACCGAATTTTTAGTCATGTCTAGAGAAGACAAAGAAAGGCCCAAGGTGTATACATCTTGGGCCTTTTTTTCAACATTTTGTATTCTTTTAGAAACTGTATGTTAAGCCAGCATTCCAAGTAGTACCTAGACCATAGAAATATCCAAATGCATCTTTTCGTGAAAAATATTCTTCATTGAAAAGATTCTTTACGTTACCTCTAAATTTAATAGATTGGCCAGCTTTCAACTTAAACGTGTAACTTAAGCCAGCATCCACGATATTAAAGCTCGGAAGTTCTTCAGATTGATAGACTGCGCCTTCCAGCGAAGACTCTATTACGTCGTCAATATCAACGTTACCATACAGTCTAGAGAAGTGATTAAAATCCGCATCAACCGAGAAATTCGGTAGAATAAAATATTTTGCTCCCACACCAAACGTAGTTTGTGCAGCGTTACCTACTCGAACACCAGTCACATCAAGACCTTCTGTATCTTCAAAAATTATGTCGAAAGAATCATTATCACGTACACGATACGGCGAGCTACCGTCATATTTCCAGTTGCCCACTGATCCATAAGCTCTCAAAGTTAAGTTTTGGATAACCTGTGCTTCTATGTCAAGTTCAATCCCCTTATGTAATTGTCCTACGCCGGTCAATAGGAAATTGACATCATCATATTCTACGTCACCAACTTTATACTCATTCGATGTATAGCTTGAAAATCTATTATCCCATTTCGTATAATACGCATTTACGTTTGCCGTTAAAAACGGCGTTGTAAACCGGTACCCGCCCTCTAAACCAAAAATTTCTTCATTATCGACAGAAGGATCTGCAAAATCTACTGTGTTCGAAATAAAGACATTATCTAAAAATGGTTGACGTGAGTATTTGCCAATGTTTGCGAAGAATGTGTGCGTATCATTAAATGTATAAGACGCTCCTCCCTTAATATTATATCCAAATTTCTTTTCGAACTCGGATTTTGTCTCGCCACCTTCATAATTCCACCTGTCAATCTTTTGATAGGCTTGGTTGGAGATGGATCCTTGCACAAATGCTGTGAAGCCATCTTTGCTGAACTCGGCTTGACCAAATAAGCCCTGATAATTAATGTTCTCCGAGTTATCGTATCCAACACGTTCCGCTACCTTGGCACTATTGAATAATGCGGACCAAGGATTTGTAGAGAAGGTTTTCGATACGACATAGCCAGTTGTACGATTTTTATTCTCTGCTAAACGCCCCTGTGCTCCTAATAAGTTGATTAATTGTTGAAAGTGATCTCCTTGGTAGAATCGTAGATCTGCTCCTACATTAAATGTCCAATATTTTTTAGTATCAAAATTAAAATTTGATACTAAGCCGTACCAAAAGTGGTTGTTTGCTGATGCTCTTAATACACTTCCGTTATTACCATTAGATATTCCATTTTCCAATTGACCGTTTCTTTCCGCTAAGACGTCCCAGTTCGTCGTTCCGTTTTCTGCGGAAAAACCGTTAGGGGTAAATCCCGGACCATTTCCCAAGATTCCCGTACCGCCACCACGACCGATCGACGCATACAAAACAGTAGATAATGATGATTTCTCATTGATCGTCCAGTCCCAGTTCAAGTTGCTGACAGGTTTGTGATAATAATTTCGACGCTGTGAAAGCCCTTCACCGTTATACCAACCATAATTCGAGTTTCCTCTAATTCCGGTGATGTCATAACCAGGAGTCGATAAGATCGTACCGTTACTTCTATAGGAAGATTCTAACGGTTTCGAATAATTTTGATCGTGCCATTGCGGCGATCCTAAAATCAAGAAGTTCAACTGATGGTTCTCGTTGGGTTTATATCCAACAGAAAGAAAGTAATTTTGCCCTGCTCCTGCCGTTCCGATAGCATATTTTTTATCGGCTCTCCAACCGTCCAACATAAAAGATACGCCCCATTTCCCAATCATACCTGTATTGTATCCTACTGTTGCTTTTGCATAACCGTCATTACCTGTCATTAATCGCGCATATCCACCTTTTTTCATATCCGTAGCTTTGGTTACGATATTAACAGTTCCGCCAACAGAAGAGATAGCTAATTTTGAAGATCCAAGACCGCGTTGAATTTGGATAGCTGTAGCAATATCAGTCATACCAGCCCAATTTGACCAATACATGTTGCCATCCTCCATACCGTTTATCGGTTGACCATTTAGCAAGAATGCCGTATTCGATTGGTCAAATCCTCGTACATACATCTTAGAATCTCCGAAACCACCAGCTTGATCCGCCACGTAAACAGATGGAGTGTTCTTCATGACCTCCGGAAATTCAACATTTCCGGCCGCCTTTTCTTGAATTTCTGTAAGACGGATTGTAGAAACTGCTACAGGCGTTTTACGATCTTTTGCGATATCAATTAAGCCTTTACCGATAACAACGATTTCCTCCAAATCTTGGGAGCCGGAAGAACTCAGCACAATTGTTCCCAGATCATTATTTAAATTGGAAAATTTCACCTCCTTCGGAGCATAACCGATGAAACGGATAACAAGTGTCCCTGCATCGGAAGTAGCATCCAGCGTAAATCTTCCTTCCGTATCCGTTGATACGCCAGTTCCTGTACCCTTGATAGAAACCGAAGCTCCAGCGATAGGCAGCTGCCCATCTGTAACAATTCCACGTAGAGCTAACTGAGCCCACGCCACATTACAAAGCAGCATCAATACAAAAATTGCTGTAAGTTTAGTAGAGATTTTTTTCATACTTATTTTTGTTGTCTTAAAATTAGTACTGCAAAGTTAGAAATAGACGTTGATATTCGTTAAACTTAACATAAACTTAATATACAGGCAGACAATTATTTATGCGAAAATGAAGGTATGTTGGTGCTACTGATTTTTGAATTTTGCAAGGTTGAAATATTACTTGGTTCACTCATTTTAAAAGTTGCAACAAATAAGATGTTTTGTTATCATTTTAACAAAATTTAACAATTGAGAACTGTGGAAAACTTCTTGACGATACGACCATCCCCTCACCGATGACGACGGTGCCATTAAGCAGGCTTTCAGTCATTCATTGTTGTCACAACTAAAAACTAGTAAAAGGAAAACCTTCACCTTATTAAGAGCGAATACAAATTATTACTAAATCCTTGTAACCCATTTATTTTATTCAAACAAACAGTTACCTTTGCAACCAATTTTAAAAAATTGTTCTAACATAATGCAAAAACATTCCTATCTGTGGCTAGCCTTCTTGGCTTGCATGCTTACCGGTCCATTCGCTTTCGCACAACGCGTGCTCACCGGAAAGATCTCCGACGGCGTTCAACCTATTGCCGGTGCCTCTGTTTCTGTTTCCGGGACGACGACTGGCACTTCTTCGGATGCTTACGGAAACTTTTCCATCACCACACCGCAAGAAAACGGGAGCCTAGAAATCCGATTTTTAGGGTTTCTTACTAAACTCGTCAACTTTTCCTCCTCCTCCGACCTTGGAACGATTGTTCTTGAAGCTTCGTCTATGCAGTCGTTGGATGAAATTGTTGTAGTCGGGCGCGGTGTCATCGATATTGCCGAAGGACGTAAAACTCCAATTGCTGTTTCCACGATACGGCAGGAAGAAATCGAAGCTAAAGTGGGGGCGCAGGACATTACAGCAACATTGGTTAATACACCATCCGTGTATATCACAGGTCAAGCTCGTGGGTTTGGAGAGACGTCGATGAATACACGCGGATTTGATCAATCAAATACGGCATTTTTATTGAACGGACAGCCGATCAATGGCATGGATAACGGTCGTGTCTATTGGTCTAATTGGTCGGGTTTATCCGATATAGCTTCAGTGGTGCAGATTCAACGTGGCCTTGGTTCTTCAAAACTAGCAATCTCCTCTGTGGGAGGCACGATCAATTTTGTGACAAAATCCACCGATATGAAAAAAGGCGGTTTTCTGAAGCAAAGCGTAGGTAACGACGGATTCTTAAAATCGACAGTCGCATACAACACAGGGTTAATGAGCAACGGTTTTGCTGTTTCTGCCATGTTCACGCATTGGCAAGGTGATGGCTACGTGGACCGCACGGAAGGTAAAGGACAGAATTATTTTTTATCTATCGGTTATAAAGTGAATGAAAAACATAACGTAAACCTGATGATTACGGGTGCGCCGCAATGGCACAACCAAGGTTTCACGAGCTCGCTGCAGAATTATCTGGACAAGGGTCGAAAGTTCAATAGTAACGTAAGCACAGTGAACGGCGTCGAAATGAATGCACGCAAGAACTATTACCATAAACCTGTTGCGAACCTTAACTGGGATTGGCAGATTGACAATAGGGCATCGTTATCGACTGTTTTCTATGGATCTATGGCGCGAGGCGGTGGTCAGTCGGCACGCACGGATGCGACATCCGCACGGGTTCCTTATTTGGCTGCCGACGTAAACAACCACCAATGGTTTGGTCTTGTTTCGAATTATAACCGTAAACTCACGGATTACTTAAATTTCAATATCGGATTTGATCTGCGCGACTATAAAGGCGAACATTACAGACAAGTAACGGATCTTCTAGGCGCTTCGTCTATTGCCCATAGCGGCAATGTCAATTTTGATGGTGCCATTACGACGTCGAATGTATATTCAACAAATCCCTGGAAGACTTGGAGTGATCGCCCGAAAAATGCGGAAGATCGCCTTGCCTGGGACTATGATCAGATCGTACGTTACGGCGGTCTATTTGGACAGATCGAATATGCCAAAGATGGCTTCAGCACATTCTTCCAAGGATCGGTATCACAACAACAAAATATCCGGAAAGACTACTTTCAATATACTCCTGGAAACGACAAATCCGAAAATGTAAGCAATTTTGGTTACAACGTAAAAGGTGGTGTAAGCTATAGCCTAGATAACCATACGTTCTTTGGAAATGCCGGCTACTACTCACGTCAACCTTATCAAAACAACATTTTCATGAATTATCGGAATGATGTCAATCAATTTGCAGAGAATGAAAAAATCTTAGGGTTAGAATTGGGGTACCGGTTTACCTCCGAATATATTGATGTGAACGTAAACGCGTACAAAACAACATGGGACAATCGCGTTACAGGAAGCTCACGCAATGCAAGCGCGGATGATATAGCAACTTACAATCCAACAAACGACCCTAACCTGTTGGTAGAAGGCGATTATCTTTATTTCTCCAATTATGGCGTAAAGCAGGATCATAAAGGATTGGAACTTGATTTTGTCTCTCGACCGTTTAGCGGTTTCCAATTCACGGGCTTTGCATCTATCGGTGACTGGGTATACGACGGTATGTCTACAACGATCGTCCGCAACGAAAACCGCGTTGTATTGGCAACAGAGGCTACCGATTTGACGGGAGGGCAAGTCGGTGATGCGGCCCAGACTTCGTATGGTTTAGGCGCGAAATACCAAATTATAAACGGTTTATCGATCGATGCTGATTTCCGCGGTTACGATCGGTTATATTCATCCCGACAGGCTGGAAAAGATCAGGTACTTGAACTACCTGCTTACCAGCTCGTAGATGCTGGGATTTCATATAAACTGAAGCTGACACCGCGCCATGCGTTAAGTTTCCGCTTCAACGTAAACAATCTGTTTGATACCTTCTATATTTCGGAAGCAACAACCAATATTTTTGAAAACGCAAATAATCAATATTGGCATGGTATCAACACGTCCAACACCGTACTGATCGGCCTGGGCCGTACATGGAATGGAGCTGTAAAATTTACATTCTAAAATTGCAAAACGAGAATCATGAAGAGAGGCCAAAGGCCTCTCTTTTTTTGCCTCTCCCCCCTCTGGGGAAATATCCTTCCATTCAAACTTTCCGAAAAAAAAACCGTTATATTTACGCGCTATAAACAATAAGCTCATTATCATATGTTTGATTGGTTAGAGGATCCCCGTGTCCAAAGCATCTTTGCATCTATTTTATGCGGAGCTGTGGTCGGTTTTGAAAGGGAATATAAAAATAAGTCGGCGGGGTTTCGTACCGTCATACTGATCTGTTTCGGTTCTACGGTCTTTACGTTGTTGTCACGCATGGGGAATGTTTCAGACGACCGGATTGCGGCCAATATCGTCACAGGCATAGGCTTTCTCGGAGCTGGCGTGATCTATCAGGGAAAGTTTACGGTACAGGGGTTAACTACGGCTGCTGTTATTTGGTCAATGGCTGGCATTGGCATGATGATCGGTTTCGAAGAATATGTATTTGGGTTTATTTTGACAGCCTTTATGGTCGTTATCCTTTCCCTCTTTCAGAAAATGGAGCACCTCTTGGCAAACGTATACTTTGTCCGTACCATTCACGTTACTTTTCAAGATATTCAAATCGCACATCTCGACGAGTTCGAAAGCTTTATGAAAGATCACAAAGTGACCCTGCAGCGAAAAGGTCTAGAGAAAAAGGGACAGCACTTAACCGTAATCTACGAAATATCGGGCACCAAGCGCAACATTCGTCTTGCCAATGATGCCATTATAGCGTTGGATTACGTGTACGCATTTAACAACTTGTAATAAATGAGTGAGACCTTAATAAACGACAGTTTCCTTTACTGAACAGTTCTTCTTCACCCACTCTAGATCAAACTCAGTCAGCTCGCGGCGTTCGCCTTTATAAATGAAATACGAGGCAGGGCGACTCTCGCTGCCGTTGTGACCAGCTATAGGCATCTTATTCACTATTTTTTCTTCTGGGCAATCCCGCAATAGGCCTGCTGCGTGTTTGGTCGATGAGCAAGCGCCCGAAACGACAGCGAGCGTCACTAAAAAGCTCGTATATTTTACCATCTTTAATTCTTTTGGGAATAAAATTAACTAAAAATAACGAGCCATAGAACGATGCCAATAATCATTACAACATAGCGTAACGTGTCGTTGCCCCATACTTTAGTAGGTCGTCTAGAACAAAAAATCTACCTTTTCTGAACGGTGGGGTCGTTCACGCTATTTATTTTCGTGCTGTCACGGGGTAAGATGCATATCGAAACCAGGATCAAACTCTGCCGCTTCACCGATTCGTATCTATTGTATATAAGCGTAGGTTATCCCATCGCCTCCACGATCGGCATGTTCATCTTCAAAGCGTGATACGTGATTGTATTTCCGCAGGTAATCACGTACAAATTTACGCAAGATCCCATCTCCTTTGCCATGCAGGATTTTTAACGTGGGGTACCCGATCATAACGGCACGATCCAGCACCGTCTCGAGCTGACGCAGCGCATCTTCGGTGCGCATACCCCGGAGGTCTACCTCGGGTTGAAAATCCGCTACAGACTCTGTGGACATGCTTCTGTGTTTCTTGACTACTTTCGCCTTCTCTTTGCCTTTTAACTTCAGCACCTTTGACTTTTTCACTACCGTACGTAGGTCGCCCAATGCCAAAATCAGGTTATTTCCTTTTGCCACTTCCATCACCTGCGCTTCGGTATCGGTATCGATAATCTTTACCCAATCGCCTACTTCTATTACCTCTTCGTCGACTTGCGCATTGCTGACTATCTCTTTAGCATTTCCTTTTTTCTCGGTATGTTTCTCTGCCGCTTGGTGTAAGGCACGGCGCAATTCTTTGGTTTTCTCTTTATCCGCCTGCGCGGTTTTTATTTCGGCAATGGTGTTCTCGACCAAACGGTTTGCGTTCTTGACAATCTGCCGTGCTTCCTCTTTCGCTTCTCGTAAGATTTGGCGTTTGTTCTCTTCGAGGTGACTCTGCAACTGTTCGTAATTAGTTTTCAGTTGCTCCAGTTCCCGTTCCCTTTTCGAAATCGCGACCTTCGTGTCGTGAACGTTTTTTTTATCGCGTTCCAGGTCCACCAAAAGCGTATCCACTTTCTTTTGTTGGGTACCTATTTTTTGCTTTGCTTGTTCTAAAATGTCTTTTCTTAGTCCAATTTTCTCCGCGATTTCAAATGCGTAAGAGCTTCCTGGCTTTCCGACTTGTAGAATATATAAGGGTCTCATCGCTACGTTGTCGAACAACATGGATGCATTTTCCAGCCCCTTCGTATTACTCGCGAAAACTTTGAGGTTGGAATAGTGCGTCGTAACGACTCCTCTTATCCCCTTGCTGTTGAGTGCTTCCAAAACCGCCTCGGCAATGGGGCCTCCAAATACAGGATCTGTCCCTGTACCGAATTCATCGATCAAAACCAACGTCCGTGGGTTAGCGAACTCCGTGAAATGTTTCATTTTAGAAAGATGCGCACTGTACGTACTTAAATCGCTTTCTATCGATTGGTCGTCGCCAATATCGGCAAACACTTGCTTGAAAACGCCGACTTTCGATGTAGAATCAGCAGGGATCAAAAGTCCCGACTGCACCATGAGCTGAAGCAAGCCGACGGTTTTCATACACACGGATTTTCCGCCCGCATTAGGGCCCGAAACCAAGATGACACGATCTTCCTGATCTATTTTTATATGCAGGGGGACAACCGTGGGGTGATTCTCCTTTTTCGCATTCATCAATAACAAGGGGTGGCGCGCTCCAACAAGATGAATTTCGGCTTCTTTTGACAATTCCGGCATTTCCGCCTCAACATCTACCGCAAACAGCGCTTTGGCACGGACAAAATCCAGCTTGCTGAGTAAACCGTGATACGCTAATAACAGAGGCACATGCGGGCGAAGCTCGCTCGTCAATTCCGTTAAGATACGAATGACCTCACGTCGACGTTCGAATTCCAAGTCCCTCACCTTATTATTTAAGTGAAATACTTCTTCTGGCTCAATATAAGCTGTTTGTCCCGTTGCCGATTCGTCGTGAATAAGTCCTTTTAATTTGCGTTTATTTTCTGCTAAAATAGGTATACACAACCTTCCGTCCCGTACGGTCAAGTTTCCGTCTGCTGTCCAACCGTTATGTTGGGCTTGTTTAAAAACCTGATCAATACGTTTGCGGGCCTCTTGTTCACTCTTGACGATCTGTTGTGTCAAATCCAATAGCGCGCGTGAGGCATTGTCTTTCATTTTCCCACGATCGTCGATAACGGTTTCGATCTGTCGCACAATTTTCGTTTCAATGGGCAGGTGTTCAAATAAGAGTTCGAGGTGTGCGTATTGCCCTTGACGATCGTTAAAATAACGAATAATCGCATACACCGTACGTAGGGAAAGTAAGATGCGGTGAAATTCCTCTTCGCCCAGAAAAGATCCCTCTACCCGGGCTTTTTCAGCCAACGGTTTTATGGGGTAAAGATGATCGACCGGAAGTGGAGCATCGTTGACCAATAGATCTTTAAACTCCTGCGTCTGCCGTAAAAATCGATCTATCTGATCCAGTTTGATCTGCGGTTGTATTTTCTCGACCATCTGTCGTCCCGGCTCGCTCAAACATTTTTCTTTTATGGCGTTTTTTATTTCGTTAAAACCTAATTTATCTATTGCGTTATGCGGAAAAATCATAAAATTCTAATTAACTATAACCGATCTGCCTGTACCTCTTTTAACGGCTTTGGTTTCAGCTCCGGCCTCGGGATGCGCTGCGGGATGGTTGCGGGCTTCAACTCTTTATTTTCGGTCGGCGCGGGTTGTTGTTGTTGTTGTTGTTGTACTGTGGGAATCGCTGTCGACGTTGCCTGAGGTTCATATACGTTGACGGTTAAGCCAGCCCGATCCATGAAATCGGTTCTGTATGTGCGATGCGACAACGGAATAGTATCCACATGCACATCCAAGATAAGCCGCCGTGCATCCTCCCGTAATTTTGTATAGTGTTGAACAATTCGGATGCTGTCTGAAATCCGCGCGTTCTGCACCGAGTCCGCCACCCGAAATTCCCTATCATAATCTGTCAATTTTTTTGTAACGGCTGCGTATAGCTCTTTCGAAGAAACAGGATCCCCTAAATAATAGGCGACATTTTGCTTGAACACCGTTGAATCGATTTTATACTTATCGAAGAGTTCGCCGTATAAACTGCCTATAATACGGCGGGTGCTGTCTACTGGTAAATTATTGAGATACCCGTCTACCAAATGTACTTCCGTCAAAAGATCGACCATGACTTTTTGTGGTAATATTCCCTTTGGTGTCGACTTTTTACAACCTATCCATAAAAAAAACGACGATAATATAACGAGTAATAAGCGCTGCATTTTGTAAGTTTGTACAAATTTACAAAAAGGCATCGAATAACCTGCTTTTTACGTTTTTTGCACGTCGAAATATACCAACTATGAGTATCGCAACAACTATTGAATCTGTACAAACTGAACTGAAACCTATAGGCGTAACATTGGTGGCTGTGTCCAAGACGAAACCTGTGGATATAATTTTGGAAGCATATGCAGCCGGACAACGCATTTTCGGCGAAAATATGGTTCAAGAACTTGTCGAAAAACATGAGGCTCTTCCAAAGGATATCCAATGGCACCTGATCGGACACCTGCAGACCAACAAAGTCAAATATATTGCACCGTTCGTGTCGATGATACAGTCGGTAGACTCGCTCAAACTTTTGAAAGAGATCAATAAGCACGCGCTTAAACACAACCGAGTTATTGACTGCCTACTGCAAGTCTATATCGCCGATGAAGATAGTAAGTTCGGGTTGGATCACGCCGAATTGATTGAACTTTTACGAGACGATTCCTTCGGTGAATTACAGCACGTACGTATCCGGGGCTTAATGGGTATCGCCACAAACACCGAAAATGAAAAAGTGATACGGGCCGAGTTCTACGAGCTCAAAAGTCTATTCGATGGGATTAAAACAAGCTTTTTCCGAAAAGATGCGACCTTCGATACCTTGTCCATGGGCATGTCGTCGGATTATCAATTGGCGATTGAAAATGGCAGTACTATGATTCGATTAGGGAGCACGTTGTTTGGCAAGCGCGTAATCAAGCATTTCAAACTTAACCATGGTAACAATTAGAAAAGCGAAACGGGAAGATTGTCCGGCAATGATGGACCTTATTAAAGAACTGGCGGTGTATGAAAAGGCTCCGGATGCTGTCACGGTGACTATGGAAGAATTTGCAGACAGTGGTTTCGGAAGCCATCCTGTATGGGGTGCTTTCGTCGCCGAACGCGATCAGCAATTGATTGGACTGTCTCTTTATTATATTCGATATTCTACGTGGAAAGGTCAACGGCTTTATCTCGAAGACCTCATCGTAACGGAAAAGGAACGGGGCACAGGCGTAGGCAAACAATTACTGGACCGAACGATTGATTTTGCCCGGACAGAAGGATATAATGGGATGATGTGGCAAGTGCTGGCCTGGAATGAACCCGCCATCCGTTTTTACGAAAAGTACCAGGCAGCGTTTGATGATGAATGGGTGAACGTGTCTTTAAGTTTCCAAAATTAATGAATAAAATTGCCTATAGCATGTTAGTGGGGTGCATGTTGTCTTTTGGAGGATGTGTGACGGAAAACCGGCCAGATAAAAATAAGGAGGTAGAACAGCGCTTACCCGTTACAGACACGGCGAGCTATCGCATCGTTCATTTTAAAGACTTCAGCCCCTATTTTTCAGGAACAGATACACAACTGGATTCCACGACGTTTTCTGCACGTTATCCGGTGTTTGCCGACGATATCGACTCGTTGGTGAAAAAAGCTATTTTCATTGACGGAGAGGATAACATCGAACAAGTCGCAGACAGTTTTCTAGGTGGCTTTAACGAATATGCTGAAGAACAAATTGAACGTGGAGACCAAACGTTTCATACGTGGTACAAACACCAAGACTGTCGTGTCGTTTTAAATATCCCAGGCTTCTTGACTCTTCGCCATGCCATAAACGACTACACGGGTGGGGCGCACGGTATGGAACTTGAGTTGTGGTATAATTTTGATCTGCACGACCGTAAGCAACTAGCGCTGACAGATGTCGTACAGGATACCAGTAAATTACGCGCTCTTGCAGAGACATACTTTCGAAAGCAGGAATCACTGGATGATACAACGTCATATGGTGGTGCTTATTTTTTTGAAGACAATACGTTTGCACTGGCAGAGAATTTTGGGATGACTGCGGAAGGCCTATTGTTCCACTACAACCCCTACGAAATAAAGTCGTATGCAGAGGGGGCAACGACGCTGCTCATTCCTTACAGCGAACTCAAAGACATTCTAACAGATAAGGGAAAGGCGATCCAACTCCATATATCAACAAAGAACTAAACCTGTACAACATACATGCAAGTATTCAAATTCGGTGGCGCATCGGTGAAAGATGCAGAAAGTGTAAAAAATGTCGCATCGATTCTCGCCAACCACAAGAAGGACGAGCTACTGGTCGTTGTCTCTGCTATGGGAAAGACCACCGATCGACTTATGGAGGTGACCAACCATTATGTTGATCAAACTGGGCAGGCCTTTCAGGCTTTAGAAGGCGTCAAGGCGTTCCACGAGCGTATCCTTGCCGACTTATTTGGACAACCTACGCATCCCATATTTGACGAAATTGCCAATTGCTTTGTTGAAATTGAATGGATACTGGAAGAGGATCCGCAGGATTCATACGACTATCTTTTCGATCAAATTGTGTCCACTGGTGAACTTGTTTCATCGAAAATTTTAGCGGCGTATACGAGTTTTGTAGGAATACCGGTTAAATGGCTTGACGCGCGAGATTATATCTTTACAGACAATACATATCGGGAGGCAACGGTAGATTGGGAGAAGACGGAGGAAAAGATCCGCCGGGATCTCCCTTCGGTGTTGGACGAGTATGTTGTCGTGACACAGGGCTTCATCGGATCCACCTCTGAAAATTTCACGACCACCTTAGGACGTGAAGGATCAGACTATTCTGCGGCTATTTTTGCTTCTTGTCTCCACGCTGAGGACATTACTATTTGGAAGGATGTACCCGGCGTACTCAACGCAGATCCCAAATGGTTTGACCATACGGAACTCATTCCCGAGCTTTCCTATACCGACGCTATTGAGCTTACTTACTATGGGGCAACCGTCATACACCCCAAAACCATTAAACCGTTGCAAAATAAGAAAATCGCGCTCAACGTACGTTCGTTCTTAAACCCAAAAGCGCCGGGCACCTTGATCCGCACGACAAATAGCGGCCTATCTGTACCGTCTTTTATTTTTAAGGTCAACCAGGTATTTATCGGTATTCAGCCTCGGGATTTTTCGTTCATTGTCGAAGACAATCTGAGCCATATTTTCAATGTATTCCATAGTCATCGCATTAAGATCAATATGATGCACAATAGTGCCATTAGTTTTTCTGTGGCCGTAGATGATACGGGTAAAAACGTAGATGCGCTCCTAGCAGACCTCGAAAAACGGTATAAGGTCACTGTGGAAAAAGGACTTGAGCTCATTACCATTCGTTATTTTAATCAGGAAACCATTAACCGTGTACTCGTCAACAAGGAAATTATCCGAGAGCTTAAGGATGGGTATACGTGTCAGTTGCTCGTTAAAAAAATCTAAACGCGGCTTAAAGACGTTTATCCATTTGGCTCTAGCTTATAAAAATAATGAATAAGGACCTCTTAACCACCGATGTTCAATCGTATATACATGCTAACCAACATAGCAACCCTGCAGCTATTGCCTTACAGAAAAGTCCATTTGAAACAGTCACAGCGCGGGAACTCGCTGCGCAAATCGACGGGATGCAACGGGTTAAAAAGAAGATTCCGGCCTGGCTGGAGCATACTGGTCTGTATTTCCCAGAAAAACTAAACCTCGAACAAGCGTCCTCTTCAGCCACAGGAGCTTTCAAATCGTCCTTAATCGCGAAAGACAGTCGCGTTATCGATCTGACGGGCGGATTTGGTGTGGACAGCTATTATTTTGCCCAACATGCCCGTCAGGTTACACATTGTGAGATCAACGAAGATCTCTCCCAAATTGTTGCTCATAATTTTAAGGTTTTGCACGTGTCGCATGTAGATTGTATAGCGGGCGATGGATTAGAACTTCTCCGAAGCCAAGAGACATCATATGACATGATCTATATCGATCCCTCGCGACGTGTTAAACAGCAAAAGGTATTTTGTTTAGAAGATTGCGAACCGAATATCCTCGAATCGCAAGACCTGTTTTTTAGTCGTGCCCCCTATATTTTGACTAAGCTTGCCCCACTGCTCGACATCCAATTAGCGCTTCGGTCGCTGGCTCAGGTTAAAGATGTGTATGTAGTTAGCGTAGATAATGATTGCAAAGAACTACTCTTCATGCAAGAAAGAAATTACCTAGGGTCTCCACAAATACATGCGGTGCGGCTCTTGCCGGACGGTCCTCACCTGTTTTCCTTTAACTATACCGAAGAACAAGATACGGTTGCCCTGTACAGCGCCCCCAAGAAGTATCTATATGACCCCGATGTCGCCGTCAATAAAGCCGGCGCCTTCAAATCTGTCGGGACACGCTATGGCCTTGGAAAGCTCGCCGCGCACACCCATCTTTACACAGGAGATACGGATGTAACGGATTTTCCAGGTAAACAACTGAAAATTATCGACACTTACACGTTAAAATCATTGAAGAAAGCATTGCCATTAAAGAAAGCAAATGTCATCTCGAAGAATTTTCCACTTCGTGTGGAGGAAATTCGGAAGAAATTTAAAATTGACGATGGAGGGAACGATTATCTCTATTTCTGCACATTAGAACGTGGCGAGCACGTGGTGATACACGGTATCCGTTGCGCATAGCTTCTGTACTATTCACATAGCTGTTGCTGCATAAAAAAGATAAAACTACGCAATCGTTTGCGTGTCAAAAACAGTATAAATTGTTCTTATTTTAGGGGATGTGACGATGCTAACCAATCACACAACAGCATGATGACACGAATCCTTTACATGTTATTACTGACAATCGTACTTCTTCCGACAGCAAGCCACAGTCAGCCTACTACGTTTTACGTTTCTCTAACGGGCAACGATAACAGCTCAGGAACACTGGATAGACCCTTCCGAACCCTCGAGCGGGCTAAAAAGGAGGTTAGCAAAGTGTCCCTTGTTACATCAGGCCATACGTTTCAAATTATCGTCTCACCCGGCACATATTTTTTAGATCAACCACTTGTATTCCAGTCCAAAGACTTTGGTTCAGGTACAGTGCTGCGCATTCGAGCGGAAAAAGCCGGGGCGTCTGTTGTTAGTGCCGGGAAGCCGCTGTTATTACATTGGGAAAAGGCGCATGGAAATATATGGAAAGCCAAGGTACCCGCAACGATTGATAGTATCCCCGCACTGTACGGAAAAGAAAAAACGTTTACCCTCGCCCGTTTTCCAAATAAACAAGGGCATGTACGCCCCTTCGAAGGATACGACAAGAATGCCATGCATGCAGACCGAATACGTACGTGGCAAGATCCGACCGGCGGCTACCTCCACGCATTGCATGAGGGCCGTTGGGGCGGAATGCACTTTCAAATCATAGAAAAACCTGCGGCGGATCGTGTCGTCATGACTGGTGGTTGGCAGAATAACCGTCCTAGCCCGCCACATGGGACGTTTCGTTTCGTGGAAAATATCCGTGAAGAGTTGGACGCACCCGGTGAATGGTTCTTCGATCGTACAGCCAAACTACTGTATTATTACCCCGAACCGAACGAGGATATCCGCTCTATGGAATTTATTGCCGCGCAATTGGAAAATTGTCTACACTTTGCAGGAGATCCTGCACACCGGATCAGCCATATCACGGTTGAAGGTTTACAATTCGCCCATACGACACCGACGTTCATGCTGACGAAAGAGCCACTGCTCCGGAGCGACTGGCGGATCTATCGTCAAGGTGCTATATGGATGGAAAATGCCGAATCTATTCACATTCAGGACAACATCTTCCGACAGCTCGGAGGAAATGCAGTATTCATCAGCGGCCACAACCGCTATATTCTCGTCAAAGATAATCTCATCGAACAGATTGGAGCTTCAGGCATTGCCTTTGTCGGACGACCATCGTCTTTACACAATCCCCTCTATCAATATAGCGATACCGTTGCTTTGCACAGGATCAGCCGAAGCACGGGACCACGCGCTTCTCACTTCCCGGAAGACTGTCAAGCGGTCGGTAATTTAATCCGCCATATCGGTTTAATCGAAAAGCAGTCAGCGGGTGTACAGATCCAAGTAGCTTCCCGGATCGCTGTGCTTCATAATACCATTTACCGTGTGCCGCGAGCCGGTATCAATATCGGTGATGGAGCTTTTGGAGGCTATGATATTGCTTACAATGATGTATTTGAAACGGTGTTAGAAACGTCCGACCACGGAGCCTTCAACTCGTGGGGCCGCGATCGCTTTTGGCGGGCAAACCGACAGACCATGGATGAGTTAACCGCTACGCATCGTGAACTGATCTTGCTGGATGCATACCAAACCACGCATATCCATCACAATCGCTTCCATTGTGACCATGGGTGGGATATTGACTTAGACGATGGTTCCTCCAATTATCGAATTTATGCGAACGTTTGTCTGAGCGGAGGAATTAAGCTACGCGAAGGATTTCACCGAAGCGTTTATCAAAACATACTCATCAACAACACACTGCATCCCCATGTCTGGTTTGTCCATTCGCAGGATACGATAAAGCGGAACATTCTGATGAGCGCATTTAATCCGATACAGGTGCGTGACTATGGTTCGGCAATCGACAGCAATATATTTTTTTCTCGCGAGCAACTGTTAGCTAACCAACAGCTCGGCGTAGACCGAAACGGCATCGCGCAGGAGATTGCGTTCAAAGATCCGGATCATTTTGATTTCACCGTGATGAACGTAGGAGCACTGAATGGCTTCTTTACGAATATGGCTAAGCAAGATGTCGGCGTGAAAAAGCCAGAACTACGGGCTTTAGCCGCCACTCCACCTCCTGTTACGCTCATTAAGCAAACTGAACAAACATCCGATGAACATGTTCACTGGCTAGGTTATCGTGTGAAAACGGTTTCCTCATTAGGAGAACAATCGGCGACGGGGCTAGCCGAGATCCACGGAGTACTTGTCTTATCTAAAGAACAAACCGATCCAGATACAGGCGGTTTAGAAGTCAACGATGTCATTCTGAGTTATGATGGCGATGCTATCCGCAAGGTCGCCGATCTCTTAAGAGCTGAAGCCAGACATCGCTGGAAAGAACGGCATCAACTGCGGATTTGGCGGAACCAACAAGCGATGAACATCCGGTTATGAAAAGATGCACTAAAAGTCTAAATAGTGTCAAGGTTTCCCGTTCGTCCTGACGGAATTACAATATCATTACACGATACAGTATGTTGCATCGTATTTTTAGCTCATGAAAAATTTTAAACTTTCGGCCTTAGACCTGGCCACAGTTTGTAAAGGGCAATCCGCTCGAGACGCGATCGACAGGACGGTAGAAGCTGCACAATATATAGAGCGCCTTGGCTATGAACGAATATGGTTGGCGGAGCACCATAATATGGAACATATTGCGAGCTCGGCGACCGCCGTCCTTATTGGGCATGTAGCCAGTAAAACCGAGCGAATCCGCGTGGGTTCGGGGGGTATCATGCTTCCCAATCACGCGCCTTTGGTTGTTGCCGAACAATTTGGAACGCTGGAAACGCTCTATCCTGGCCGAATTGATCTCGGGCTAGGGCGAGCCCCCGGGACGGATCAACTCACAGCTATGGCGTTACGACGCAACAACTTGAATACCGCATTTTATTTTAAAGACGATGTTGAAGCACTTCTCGGTTTCTTTGAAAATAATGATCCAAGCGAAAAGGTACGTGCATTCCCCGGCGAAGGATCGGATGTGCCGCTTTATATATTGGGTTCTAGCACAGACTCTGCGCATTTAGCTGCTGCATTGGGTCTACCCTATGCTTTTGCGGCACATTTCGCGCCCGCTATGTTTGCGCAGGCAGCCGAAATTTATAAAAAAGAATTTAGGCCTTCGAAATACCTAGAAAATCCCTACCTGATCGTCTGTGTCAATGTCATCGCCGCCGAACAGGTGGATGAAGCTCAACATTTGGCCACTAGTCTATTCAACATGTTTGCTGGGATTATCACGAACCATCGCAGGCCCTTGTCGCCGCCAACAGAAAAGGTTATCTACGATGGTATCCCTGAAATCGAGCGTGCCGTATACAATATGACGGCCTGTACATTCGTCGGTGACCCGTCTTCCCTCGCAAAAGATCTCACCAGCTTTATAAATTCTTATGATATTGATGAAATTATGACGACAAATTATATCTTTGATCCAGAAAAAAGATTACGCTCGTTTACTCTGATAAAGGATGCGTTAAAATAGCTTACTCGTATGAAATATCTGTTTGTTGTTGTGCTAGGTGCTTTATTATCCTGCCAACCTATCGGGTCGTCAACATCATCTAGCGATACGGCTGCGCAAGGAGCCGATGACACTTCGTTTTTTGAACCTGAAAAACAAGCAGATATTTCCCAATCTCCTGCTCCTGTTGATATAGATAGCGTGTTAGATTATGTTAGTGATCAAACATTCTTATTAGGTTCCTACCGAATATGGGAAAAACAAGATGATCCGGCTGTATCACTGCGTGGCGAATGGTTGCAATTTTATCGGGACGGCGGCGTATACAAAGTCGATGATGCCGAAGTCATGATGAAAGAAGGCTACGACGATTGCGCCGGCGTGAAGACGAAGATCATTGAATCAGATCGCAATGCCTCCTTCTTACTTCGCATACCGGGCGTAACAAAAAAAGAGGTTCCCGCCATCACCGTACCGCGAACACATATTTGGCCAGGAGAGCACGTTCCTTTCGAATGGGCGGGAGAATCATATACCTTACAAGCGACTGGAAAAATTAACGCCACACAGGTTGTTACAAACGACGCGGGCAAAGAGGAAGTGTTCCATGACGTATCGGATTACCGATTAGAGCTTGTGCTTCCGGGGGGCAGCCGTTACCTCTTAGCACGCGAAGATGGGTTCAATGATACCTTCGTGCGAATCGATTTTGTGGGCGATCTCGATGGCGACAACAAACCAGATTTTGTCTTGAATGCACCACGGGACTACGAAGAGGAACGTGTGCTTGTCATCCTTTCCAGTACGGTTACGAAGGGAAAAGTTCGCCTCTACGAGGCCTGCCGGCAATTCGATTGTTAACGATCAACAGGCGTGTTGAGCAGGGCGTGTTGTGATGCCGTGAAAAGATGACGGAAAACAATGTTCAACTCTTCCGATCGTTGCGCACCAGTAATTCCCGTAGATGGAAATAGCTCGACCGTGGCCCCTTTTATCTCCTGTACAACGGTTCGTGTCAATGCCGCAATTTCTGACACATGCTGTTCATTCGGTGTTGCATCTTGCCACGTGATATCCATCAATTCATACAGTCTCTTCGTTTGCTGTTCCAAAACGGTCCGTTTGGCGTCTACCAAACGGAAGAGTGCTCTACCTCTGTTTTGTAGCCATTCGTGATCTATCGACTTCGCAAAGAACTGACGTTCTACCAAGTCTAGGAAACGGCGAAACATTCCGATGTAGTTTACTGCAAGCGTGCACTCGGCAAAGGTCAGGAACGGATACGCAAAAAGTCTGCCGTGGTGTGTCCGCATTTCGGGACGTAAATCGAAGCTGTGGGACTTGGGTACGCGCAGTGCTTCGACAGAAAAGCTATGGCTGGCCGTGCATTCTAAGCCAAACGTATCCCAATCATAATGTATTAGTACATCTTCCCGCTTCACAAAGAATGAGCGATACAACGGTTGGCCGTCGGTACCCAGTACAGGCTTCCCTCCTTCATATAACCATGCATTTAACGTGAAATGAGTAAGATGGGGAGCGCCGGTCGCGTATTTCCACGTACCATGCAAGACTGCATGATCTTGATATAACTCGGCTTTGCCAGATGGCTTACCGCTACCGCCCCAACATGTTTGTCTTGTCTGAAAGATAGTTTTGGCTTGTTCCGGATCGATATATCCGGCGAACATATTTGCGCCCGCGCACAATGTGATCGTCCATCCTATTCCGCCATCAAGATACGCGAGTTCCTCCAATAGGGCACAGCCGTCCTTTAGATCACTTGCTGCACCGCCATAGTCTAAAGGTACCCAAAGATTAAACCAGTTTTCCGTATACGCGAGCTCTAACAGCTCTTTCGTAAGCTGTTTAGATTGAATGGCAGAGGAGATATTATCCTTTATAAGAGATTGAATGGTTGAAGTCAACTGCATGAATCGATGATTGAGCTGCTAAAATAGATTTCCATTTGAAATAACCAAATATAGCAACGATGAATAAGATGATCGTTAGCATCGCAAAAAGGTAAAGTTCTTTATAAACCAAAAGAGGGATGGCAATCGCATTGCTTAGATTCAACAATATCCAGTTCTCCAACTTCCGTTTTGCCAACAGCCACATACCGGCCCACGCTGTACTCGAGACAAGAGCGTCCAACATTGGGACATCCGAATCGGTGAAATAAAATAGAACGCCAAATAGAAAAAAATATCCACCCACCACAATTGCACCCACGGCCATCCATTCCGACGATCGGCAACGGGATATCTGCACCTCTTGGCGGTCAACATTTTTATACTTCCAGTACCATAATCCGTAGATGCTCATCACCAGATAATAGCCGTTGAGGAGTATTTCCGCGTATAAGCGTGCATCGTACAGAACAGAAATAGTTAAAACGATGGACACAATTCCGAAAAAGTAATTGGAAATTTTATTTTTTCGCGACAGCAGTACTTGAATGATACCGAACACTACTGCCAAGCGTTCCAGCCAGGAGGTGGCCTCAAACGCGCTCTGTATTTCTTCTAAAATCGCTGGTACATCCATATCGAGTATTGATTCACTTGTTGAAATACTCCTGGAGAACACGCTAAAACAAAGAATAAAATCTGTACCTACGCCAGCATTACCTGGATCAGGTTCCTCCCACCGTGGTGAGATTGGGTATATTCTCAGCATAAAGCAGGCAGCTGATATGGATCAGATCACCTACATGCACCCCATCGTATCTTTTACCTATTAGACCAATTGCAACGCTTCTTGTGAGCGACGACGTACTTCAGCACACAATTCCGCATCATCGTTCAGGTTTTTACCCCAAGAAGGGATCATTTCCCGTAACTTGGTTCGGTACTCCGTCGATTTTGCGCGCTCGGGGAAACATCGTTTTAGTAAATTAATCATGATAGCCACGGAGGTCGAGGCCCCAGGCGATGCTCCAAGTAAAGCGGCTATCGAACCATCGGCGCTCGAAACGACTTCCGTTCCAAACTCCAGAATACCGCCGTGCTTAGGATCCTTTTTAATGACCTGTACACGTTGTCCTGCAATTTCGATACCCCAGTCTTCCAGTTTCGCCGTCGGCATAAATTGTTTTAACGAATCAAGTTTATCGGACGGGCTTTTCATCACCTCCGTAATCAGATACTTTGTTAAATCTAGATTATCCAAGCCTGCAGATATCATCGGACGGATATTTGATAACTTAATCGAAGCAGGCAAGTCGAAATAGGAACCTTTCTTTAGGAATTTTGTGGAAAACCCGGCATATGGACCGAAAAGCAAGGCTTGTTCTCCGTCAATATAACGTGTATCTAGGTGTGGAACAGACATCGGTGGTGCGCCGACAGATGCCTTCCCATATACCTTCGCGTGGTGTTGTTTAATGATATCTTTATTTTTGCAGCGCAACCACTGGCCTCCAACAGGAAAGCCACCATAGCCCTTCGCTTCCGGAATACCGGATTTCTCCAGCAACAATAATGAGCGTCCGCCTGCACCTATAAATACAAACTTCGCTTTAATTTCTCTTTTTTCACCTGTTGATAGGTCTTTAACTTCGATCTCCCAACGCCCGTCATACTCCCGCTCAATGTCGCGCACCTCTTGATTCAAGGATAGCTTAATATTATCTTTTGCTTGCAAATTCTGAATTAAATCCCGTGTCAAGGCGCCGAAATTCACATCCGTACCGATTTCCATACGTGTCGCGGCCATGACCTCATCTTTGGCACGTCCTTCCATCATCAAGGGAATCCATTCGTTTAGTGTTGCTTTATCCTCGGTGTACACCATGCCCTTAAAAAGATTCTCTTTTTCCATGGCTTCGAAGCGTGTCCGTAAAAATCGAACATCTTTTTCACCGAAAACGGCACTCATGTGCGGCACTTGGCGAATGAACTCCGTCGGCTTTTTGAGGATATCCTTCTCCACTAAATACGTCCAAAATTGCTTTGAAATTTCAAATTGTTCGGCAATGTTGATTGCTTTTGCAATCTTCACGCTTCCATCGGGTTGTTCGGGTGTATAGTTTAACTCGCATAATGCCGAGTGACCAGTGCCTGCATTATTCCATGCATCCGAACTTTCGGCAGCCACGACGTCAAGACGTTCTACGATTTCGATATTGATATCAGGACTTAACTCATTGATTAATGTACCCAATGTTGCGCTCATGATACCTGCTCCGATCAGTACAACATCGACCTCAGACTTTTTAGTTTTTTTACCCATGATTTTAAAATTCCGTACAAAATTAACATTCGAAACGGTTTTAACCCAACGAAAATGTCAAAATTCTTTCATTATTCCTGACATTTTTTCAACACGGAGGCGCTATCGGCGGTCTGGACGACACCCATGGCTGTATTTGATAAAAGCAAATCGTTCAAAATCCAAAATAAATTCGTGTTATTTTCCAGATATTTAACATTTTTGTGGGATTATTTGAAAAGGAAACTATTAGATAAAATGAAATTATTAGAAGGCAAAACAGCTCTCATCACAGGAGCGTCAAAAGGCATCGGCAGAAAAATAGCAGAAGTCTTTGCTCAGCACGGAGCGAACGTTGCGTTTACTTATCTATCATCCGTGGAAAAAGGACAGGCGCTCGAACAGGAATTGCAGGCTTTCGGCACGAAAGTAAAAGGGTTTCGTTCCGATGCTTCTCAGTTTGACGAAGCGGAGAAACTGATCAATGATATTGTGTCTACTTTCGGAACAATCGATATCGTCGTCAACAATGCGGGTATTACAAAAGATGGCTTATTGATGCGCATGACCGAAGAGAATTGGGACGATGTGATCAACGTTAATTTGAAGTCTATCTTTAATGTGACTAAAGCTGCCTCCAAGATCATGATGAAAAATCGTAAAGGTTCTTTTATTAACATGAGTTCCGTGGTTGGCGTACAAGGTAATGCCGGGCAGGCCAACTACGCCGCATCGAAGGCGGGAATTATCGGATTTTCGAAATCCGTCGCCCGGGAGTTAGGTTCCCGGAATATTCGCACAAACGTTGTAGCTCCAGGATTTATTCGTACCGAGATGACCGATGTTCTTGATCCAAAAGTTGTCGCTGGTTGGGAAGCGAATATACCATTAAAACGTGCTGGAGAACCCGAAGACATTGCGAATGCTTGTTTATTTTTGGCGTCAGATCTATCGTCATATATCAATGGACAAGTCATCCCGGTTGACGGCGGTATGTTGTAGTATGGTTCAACGAAGTATACTTTGCTTAAGAGGAGGAGACCGTACCTCCTCTTTATTTTTTTTTGCCGATTCCCCCGAAATATTCATTTCGAAAAGCAGTGGACAGGAATGGCGGAACGTCTTCTGACAATTTCCCGTATATTTGTAACGTATGCAGGAAAAAGTCTTTACTATTCAGCACCCGGATCAATTTACCTCTGCTTGCCTGAACGTCTTTCATTTCCAATACCTACATAATGCAATCTACAAGCGGTATGTGGATTATATCGGTAAACAAGTTTCCGATATCGTACATGAAGACGACATACCATTTCTACCGATCGAGTTTTTCAAGACACAGCTTATTTATGCCGCAACACCTCCCCCTGCTATTGTTTTCACGAGTTCAGGAACCACGGGCTCGGTCACTAGCGCACATCACGTAGCGGATGTACACTGGTATGAACGTAGTTTCCGTACCTGCTTTGCACAATTTTACGGCGATATACAGCACTTGGCTGTCCTGGCCTTGTTGCCCTCCTATTTAGAGCGAACTGGCTCATCGTTGATTTATATGGTCGACAACCTTATTCAAGCAAGCGGCCACCCCGATTCGGGCTACTTTTTGTATAACCACAATGATCTGTATAAGAAACTTCGCAAATTAAAGGCTAGCGGTACACGAACCCTCCTGATCGGCGTGACTTACGCACTTCTAGATTTCTGTGCATCTTACCAATTGGATTTTCCGGAGCTTATGGTCATGGAAACCGGAGGCATGAAAGGAAAACGAAAAGAGATGATTCGGGAAGAATTGCATCAGTTACTTTGCGCAGGATTCGGCGTGGAGCACATCCATTCGGAATACGGCATGACGGAATTACTTTCGCAGGGGTATTCCTTTGGCGAAGGGATTTTTCACACGCCAAACTGGATGAAAATACGCATCCGCGACACCAACGATCCTCTTACCTTGCTTGCTGACGGCAAAACAGGTGCAATTAATGTTATTGATTTAGCGAATTATTACTCCTGTTCGTTTATAGCGACACAAGACCTGGGCAAACTGCATGCCGATGGTACATTTGAAATTTTGGGTCGTTTTGACAACAGTGACATACGCGGTTGTAACCTGTTGGTCCAATAGAAACCGCTAAACGGTTCGTTATTTTTTAACGGCTATTGCAGGCTTGGATCGTTAAATGTATCTCCTGCTTGGAGGTCACCCGTTTCATACCCCTTCTTAAACCAATAAGCCCGTTGTTCGGAGGTACCGTGCGTAAAGGACTCTGGATTAGATTGCCCATACGCTTGCTCTTGCAGGTGGTCATCACCTACCGCTGAGGCGGCTTGCATACCGTCCATAATATCCTGATACGTAATCTCTATGTTGCTGTAATTCTTCACGTGATGCGCCCAAACACCTGCATAGAAATCCGCCTGCAGTTCGGTCATGACCGAAATCTTATTGTATTCCCGTTCACTTAATTTAGCCCGCATTGCGTTGTTTTTTTCCAGCACACCAAACACGTTTTGTAGGTGATGTCCCACTTCATGAGCAATAACATATGCTAGCGCAAACTCTCCTTTCGCTCCATACTTTTGGGTGAGTTCTCTATTAAAGCTCAGATCCAAATAAACGGCGTGGTCGCCCGGGCAATAAAACGGGCCGAATTGTGACTGTCCAAATCCACACCCTTGGGTTTCTGTACCTTCCCTGTATATCACCATCTTTGGTTTTGGATAGGTTTGTCCATTCGCTTTAAAAACTCCTGTCCATACATCGTCGGTGCTTGCCAATACCACATCGGCAAAGTCCATTAGTTTATCCTCTTCCGGAGAGGATTCATAGGTGTCCGGTGCCGTTGCTGTGCTTCCTCCTTGCTGCATCTGGCTTAATATCTGTCCCGGGTCTCCGCCCATCATCAATCCGATAATGAGGACAATGACCCCACCGATACCGCCCAATGTTAATTTCTGTCCACCACTCATCCCCCGCCTATCTTCTATGTTGCCGCCGCGGCGGCCACCTTGCCATTTCATATGTTTGTCGTTTTATTTACCCAATAATACAAAATATTTGGCAAGTATAACAACCCGGCACGAAATCATAAATTGATTTTTTTTGGTATTTTCGCGGCAAATAAATAGTTATGTCCTTAGAAAAGCAATTGGCCGAACGAAGCGGAAGTCTGTGCGAGCTTTGTAACGGTACGGAAAATCTTTCTGTCTATGCTGTTCCTCCAACAGATCAGCAGAGCGTAGACAACAGTGTATTGATTTGCCAAACCTGTTTGGATCAAATCGAAAAAAGAGAGCAATTGGAGGCAGCGCATTGGCGGGTGCTTTCTGACACGATGTGGTCTACCTATCCCGCCGTACAGGTGATGGCATGGCGAATGTTAAGCAGGCTACGCCACGAAGGTTGGGCAGCGGATAATTTAGACATCCTCTATTTGGAAGATGAAGTGTTAGATTGGGCTAAAAAAACTGGAGACCACGAACAGGATGGTACCGTGCAATTCCATGAAGACAGCAATGGCACTCGTCTTTACGATGGGGATACTGTCGTCCTTATCAAAACTTTAGATGTTAAGGGTTCTACACTTTCGGCTAAACTCGGCACTGTCGTCAAGAATATTCGTTTGGTTGCCGACAACACGGAACAAATCGAAGGTAAAGTTGAGGGGCAGACCATTGTCATTCTCACGAAATATCTACGCAAAGGATAAGGTCGACTCTGTCAGTTAGTAGACGTCTGGTCTTTTTCCTGTCTCGGAATGGGAAAAAGACTGGTAAATCTGTCGCACGTGTTCCTGCTCTTCTGCCCCTTTACGAATACTGCGCATTCGAAATGTCGGATCCTGCATATTTCGCTCCGCTTTTCGGTTCATCCAGACATTTGCGATCGCAAATCGGCCGATCGTGGAAGACGGCAATCCCAATAAACGGCACGAATACTCTCCGAGCAGAAAATGATTATAGAAAAGATGGATTTCACGCATCATCTTACGCATAAGCACCGTTTTCGGATAAAAGGCCTCCAATGGTTCCTGTTGTAGAGCCTGCGCCAGGCTCCTGCTGTCGTCGTCTCCTTCTCGTTGGGTCATCGTCCAATAATATAATGCTTCGATAGCCTGTACCTCGTTCTCGGGCAACAAATCAAGCGGTATACCTAATAGGTATCCAATGTACTTCCACAAATGAAAAAGTCCGTCGATCTCTTGTGCCGACGGAAAAATCCCCATACGACGTAATCCAACGAGGAACACCAATGAAAAGCCAAGCTGTGTCGCTAATAAATCCCAATGATTGATAGGAATGCCCCATTTCGACGTATCCCAATCAGTCTTTGATAAAATCTGTACTCGGGAGAACGAATGAATCATACGCGTCAGAAATATTTGTCTCAATCCTTCCTTTCCTTTTGACAGATTCTCCGGTTTCATGATTTGAACCCAAAACTCGACCGTATCCATAAGTCGCTTAACAGCACCTCTTTTTAAGACCCCTGTATAAATCAAAGGTTTATTAATCGCTGCCGATTCGTAGCCTCCCATAAGGCAATAGTCCCGAAGCACGACCAGCGCCGTCAATCCCGCTCGCTGACACAATGCCTGTCCTTGAGCGAGGCGGTTTTTATTCAACCACGGAGGGTACAAATCGATGTTTTCAAAAAAGCGATCGAATGTATGTCTTGCCTGATGCGGAAGATCATCACCGTTCAGGAAACCGCTCAACCATTGATTCCCTTGCTGTAGCCCTGCTTGGAGATGTAGGTCAATGACCACTTGGTCGCCGAGCTTATCCCATTGGAACAGATAGGGAATTAACTGATCTGCATTTGCCAAATCAGGTGGCGATGCTAGCTGCTTTAGTAGCTCTACACCGACCCCATGTTGCCAATAATAGGCAAAGGACGAACAGTTTACGGTATAGCGATACGGATAATCCAACATTTAATTATCAAGATTCCATTGAAAGTAGTGCGCCGACGCATGTATTTCTTCTTTCACATAATCGAACGTAAAATCAAGATAGTCGTCATTACATCCCGTAATATCCGAGCAGCAAAAACGACGGCTGATTTGAAAATGAAGCCGAAACGACCCCTTATGCCGTTCCCCATCGAATTGAAACCGCTTGACATTAAGATCGGTCACCTCCGGGCTCCCATCCTTGTCCGTTAGGTTGTCAAACACAAAATCCTGCACCTGCCGTTTTTGATCCTCGGTCAATAAAGCCAGGATCATGTTGGGGTGTTGACGACATTCGGCCATTAAAAAGATTGGCAGCGGTATTTTAATATGTATGTTGGTTTCCATATTCATAGGCAACAATTTTGTTTATGATTTTACTATCCGGATAATTTTTCGCTAACCAGCTCACGATTTTCTGATTCCCATCGGACGTAAAGTCAAGCATAGCACATGCTACTAAGTAGGCTATTTGATACTGTGAAAACCGCACGAGCCCTCTGTCGAAATAAATACACCTCTTTTCAGGACAAACCTTAAACGGTCTCTTTTTGTTTGCACGAAGGGCAACTTTTGGCACGAGTACGCCCAATCTGTCTTCCCAATCGCCGACCTCTCGAACAACAAGCTGAAGGAGCAATTCATTTTTCACCTGTTGAATCACGCGAACAGACCATATATTTATACCTGTATTACAATAAATTACACAATCTTTTATGAATGGACGCATTATATTATCTTGTTGTCGAATAGCATACTTTGTACCGAATAGATCGAGGTACGATTCGGCGGGTGCGTTGCGTTCTCGCGGAGCCATGTGCAGTAAATCCCGGATGATCCAAGTCGCTTCGTCTCGGGAGATTTTCGCAGGGATGCGTACTATTTTCCGGTCTGCTTCCCAACGAACGATAACAACCCCATCCGTTTCTGTCGGTAAAACGCTTACTTCGGTTCCATCAATCTCCCATATCATGCCGTAAATTACGCAAAAAAAGCAGTTTCTGAGACGCAATCGTTACGTTTTTTCCAAACAACTTTTATTATGTTTGCATAAATAAACTAAATAACTTTATATGAAAAAATTTCTTGCCATGGCTGCTCTAGTAGCGGCTTCTGGAGGATATGTCGCCGCCCAGCAACACCAGGCGATCAATCTTTCCTACATGGACAACACTGTCCGCCCACAAGATGATTTTTATAACTACGTGAATGGCAACTGGATGAAAACAGTTGAGATTCCATCTGATAAAGCCCGCTGGGGATCGTTTGATGAATTGCGGGAACACACAGACGTCGCTGTTTTAAAAATCTTAAAAGAATCGCTCGGTCAAACCTTTGAACAAGGGACAGATGGACAAAAAATTGCTGATCTATACAAATCCTTCGTCGATTTTGAAACGCGAAATAAACTGGGATTGAATCCGATCAAACCTTACTTAGAAAAGATAGATGCCATTGATAACTTCGACGATTTATACAACTACTTGGTTGAAGTGGGGCCAGAAGGTGGAAATCCGTTTTTTGGGGCCTATGTATACGCACATATGAAAAACAGCGACATGAACGCGGTGTATCTCGGCGGCGGTGGCCTCGGCTTGGGCCGCTCCTATTACCAAAAGGTGGATGATAAAAATACGGAAACCTTAGGTCAGTACGCTAACTTTGTCTCTACGCTATATGGCAAAGTTGATCCACGTACGAAGGATCTAAAGGGTCCGAAGATTGTTGCTTTCGAAAAGCAGATTGCGTCGTACCTAAAAACCATTGAAGAGTCGCGTGACGCGCAAAAGCGGTATAACCCAGTAGCGGTAGCAGACCTCAACAAAATGGTAAAAAACATTGATGTAGCTAAATATATCAAACAATTAGGTTTCACGGCGGATACGGTGATCATTGGCGAACTGAAGTACTACGAAAACCTGGATAAGATCCTAACGCCTCAAAACCTTCCGCAAATCAAAGAGTACCTGAAGTTCAACGTCATGAATGACGCGACCGGCTACCTAACGAAAGAACTGGATGAACTATCTTTTGACTTTTACGGACGAAAGCTTCGTGGACAGAAAGAACAACGAGACTTGGAGAAAAGAGGGCTGGAATTTGTCAACGGATCTGTCGGTGAGCTTTTGGGTAAGCTGTACGTAAAAGAAAACTTTCCACCAGAAGCGAAGGCTGCATGCGAAGAAATGGTGCAGTACCTCGTTAAATCATTTCACGTCCATATTGAAAATTTAGATTGGATGTCGGATGCTACTAAAACCAAAGCGTTGGAAAAACTATCGAAATTTAAGGTTAAAATCGGCTATCCGGATAAATGGAAAGACTATTCTAAACTTGCAGTAGGCACATCGCTTTTTGACAATATCCGAGCGATCAGCAGCTGGGCTTTTCAAGAGAATCTGGCGAAGCAAGGAAAACCCGTAGACAAATCGGAATGGGGTATGACGCCGCAGACGGTTAACGCGTATTATAGTCCATTATTTAACGAGATTGTATTCCCTGCGGCTATTTTACAGGTGCCATTCTACGATTATAAAGCCGATGCCGCGGTGAACTTCGGTGGTATAGGAGCTGTAATTGGTCACGAACTTTCACACGGATTCGACGACTCGGGATCACAATATGACGGAAACGGAAACCTGAATAATTGGTGGACACCTGAAGATAAGGAAAAATTTGACGCGGCGACCAACGCGTTGGTTGCCCAGTTCGAGTCATATGAACCTGTTCCCGGCGTATTCGTTAATGGACGCTTCACATTGGGCGAAAATATTGGCGACTTGGGAGGCTCATCCGTTGCTTTCGATGCATTGAAGATGTATCTTAAGGATAAAGGAAATCCCGGCCTAATAGACGGTTTTACACCAGAACAACGTTTTTTCCTATCCTGGGCCACCATCTGGCGAACAAAGACAACAGATGAATTTGTCGTTAATCAGGTAAAAACCGACCCCCATTCCCCCGCTCAATACCGTGCGTTTGCACCAATTGTTAACCTGGATGCGTTCCACGAAGCATTTGGAACCAAACCGGGTGACAAAATGTATAAAGCACAAGAAGATCGTATCAAGATCTGGTAAAAGAAAAAGGTCATGCTTGCAGCATGACCTTTTTCTTTTAAATATCCCGTGCGTATCCGGGCTTATTCATCATTTGATCTAAGGAATACTTTCCGGATCCCGTGACAAGAAACACCAAAAGTAAGACGAATACGACTAATGAAAGCCAAAACTCAGAATTCAGAAAACTGAAGCCATTCGTAATATTAACGAAAAAGACCGCACCAATTAAAATAGGAATCTGCACCAGAGCCGCAAAACGAGTCTGGAAACCCAACATGATAAAAAGTCCGCCGACCAAATGGGCAAACACAACGTAGTGTACAGCAGACCAGATCGAAAGTTGAAAATGCGTTTGTCGAATAAGTTCGGCTACGGCCTCCCTATCGCCAATAAAACTAACACCTTTTGCAAAAATAATGATCCCCAACATGATGCGTAAGATATCCAGCCAACGCGGGTGATGATTATCTCCCCACCGTTCAATTTTTTGGACTAGATTCATAATAGACCTCCTTTTTTTATGGGTTAAAAAATATACCTATATGGTGTACTATGCCATTTTTCGATTTACAGACAGGTTTATATGGAAGCAGGAGCAAAAATCGTGCTTAGTTTTCACTAAAAAAATAGGCCAGCATGCGGGATGCTGGCCTAATAATGTTTTAGAGACGCTAATTAGTGTTTGACGGCCATTTCGTCGACATAGTCTTCATTCTCTTCATAGTCAGCAGTCATCATTTCTGCGTAGTTCAACTTTTTCTTCTTTCCGAATCGTCTGCCTAAACTGTCGAAAATAGAGTACACTACCGGCACGACAACCAATGTCAAGAATAAGGAGGATAAAAGACCACCAATGATGACAATCGCCAAACCACGGTTCATGTCAGCTCCGTCACCCTGTGCTAACGCAATAGGCACCATACCGATTACCATGGCAATCGTTGTCATAAGGATCGGACGGAAACGAGCGTGGTTGGCTGCGATCAACGCATCATACGTACTTGCTCCAGCATCTTTCTTATGATTGGCAAAATCCACCAGCATGATGGCATTTTTAGCGACCAGACCGATCAGCATGATAATCCCCAATATGGTGAAGATGTTTAACGACTGATTTGCCAACGCAAGTGCCAATAACGCACCGATAAACGACAATGGGATAGAGAATAAAACCACGAATGGCGTTACGAAGTTGTCATACAATGCGACCATAACCAAGTAAACTAACATAATGGAGGCTAGCAATGCAATCCCTAACGTACCAAAACCTTCTTCTTGGTTTTCCATGTTTCCTCCCCACTTGTAGGACACCCCCGGCTTTAATTGTACCTTTTCAAATTCGGTTTGCCAGTCGGCTGCTACGGATCCCGCCGGACGACCGACGACCTGCGCCTGTACCGATACCGAAGGTGATTTATCACGGCGCTCCAAGAGAGTCGGTCCCGAAGTATACGATACATCGGCAAACTGCTCCAAACGTATTGCCTGTCCTTCATTATTGATAAACTTCAAGTTCTGTACGTCGCCTATGTTACCGCGCCCAATTTCATCGAAACGGATGTTGATGTCGTACTCTGTATCTCCCGCTCGAAATTTCGTATCTGTATTTCCCGAGAACGCTGTTTGCATGGTCATCCCCACGGTGGACACGTCTAGACCGAGCGACGTCATTTTGTCACGATCCACTTTCACACTAATCTCCGGATTACCATCTTCAGAAGTCAACTTAATTTCAGACGCACCGGACACGTTACGGAGCAGATCCGCAAATTTACGCGCGGTTTCCAACGCATCCTCCTGCGACGACCCAATTACCGTAAGCATTAAAGGAGCTTGCTCTGCACCCATAATACCCATGTTTACGGTTTTGATCTTTGCACCTACCAATACATTTTCCATCTCCCGCTTCAACTTAGCGGAATACACTTTTGTTGGTTCAGTTTTGTTAAAGCCATCCGCTAGGATAATATGAATTTCTGATTTATATTTGGTACCAGAGGTATTCATCATCCCGTCAGACGCCTGACCCACAGTCGTAATTGTGCGTTCGATTTCCGGTTTTTTCGACAAATATGCTTCCGCTTTCTGCGTCATAAAGTTTGTTTGCTCGAGCGACGCGTCCTTGTTCATTTCTATTTGCAAATAGAATTCTCCTTTATCATTTCCTGGAAAGAAATCCGAACCGATATAACCTTTTCCGACTAAAACAAATGACGCTATAAGCAATACCAAAGACACCAACAATGTAATCACTTTATTCCAACGGCCTTTCAGGGCCCATTCTAAAATACCGGAAATCCAATGCGTTAATTTAGTAAGCCCCGCTTCGAAACCGTGAAGAATACGACCAAAGAACGTGTGCTTGTCGATATGGGAAAGCTTGCCGATACGGGAATACAACCAAGGAACAACCGTAAAAGACACCAACAAGGACAACAACGTCGATACGACGACTGTTACACAGAATTGGCGTAGGATATCCGATACCAGACCAGAAGATAACGCGATCGGCAAGAATACAACAACAATTACAAGCGTAATCGCCGATACGGTGAAACCAATTTCTTTTGCACCGTCGTAAGCTGCACGCACCTTATTCTTACCCATTTCCATGTGTCGGTGGATATTTTCAATAACCACGATGGCATCATCGACTAAGATACCGACGACAAGGGACAAGCCCAACAGGGACATCAGATTCAAGGTATAACCAAGGATATTCAAGAAAATAAACGTAGCAATTAAGGACAACGGGATCGCCACTACCGCGATGAATGCATCGCGTAAACTGTGTAAGAAGAATAACATGATGAACGCGACTAAACCAATTGCAATCATTAAGTCGTGTACCACGTTGTCAGCAGCCGTCAAGGTGTATTCGGTCGTATCGTTTGCAATTTCCACCTTTACATTTTGTTGCGTGTAATCCTTCTGAACCGTGCCGATCATACCGCGAACAAATTCAGATACCTCTACCGCGTTCGCATCCGATTGCTTATACACCTGCAACATAATCGTATTTTGGCGATCGATACGCGATATCTTCTCGACGTCTTTGATTCCATCCTGTACATCAGCCACGTCACTCAAACGGATCATTACTCCTCCAGGTGTTTTGACGGGTAGATTACGTAATTCATCAATCGATGCAAATTTACCAGACAAACGCAGTGTAGTTTGGTTGTCGCGCGTCTTCACATTTCCTGTCGGGAAATCCAAGTTCGAGGCGGCAATCGTTTGCTGCAATTGCATAATTGATAAGCCGTAGCCCTCTAATTTATCTGGATTTACGCTCACCTGAATTTCGCGTTCCTCACCACCGATCATATCCACCTTAGCAACACCATTTATCCGCGCGAAGACCGGCTGAATTTTTTGGTCTAACAAATCATACAGATCCTTTTCCGACAATTTTGAGGTGACCGAGAGGTTCATAATCGGTACGTCATCTAAGGAGAATTTAGAAAGCGCTGGTGTCTCCACGTCGTCGGGCAGCTCGTTCACCACCGCATTGATTTTCCGTTGAGCATCCGTCAATAAGAAGTTAACGTCGGCTCCGGTGTTTAAGGTGATCATCACGACGGATACAGACTCCATCGATTTAGATTCAATTTTTTTAACGTTCTCCAAACTAGCGACCGCGTCCTCAATGACCTTTGTGACCGAAGTCTCTACTTCCGAAGGTGCAGCACCGGGATACACCGTTTGCACAGTGATAACGTTCACTTCAAATTTCGGTATCAGCTCATACCCCATTTGGGTATACGAAAAGATACCACCAAGCGTCAGTATTATAAATAATACAATAATGATGCTTGGTCTCTTTATAGATATTTCTGCAATTTTCATCGACTAGATTTCAGCTTATTATTTAATAATTTGAATCGGTGTTCCATCCAGTAAATTAATCTGACCGGATGTTATGACTTGTGTTCCTTTCTCGACTCCCGAGATAATTTCGATATAATCGCCGAAACTTCGGCCTGCCACGACTGTTTTTAACACCGCCTTGCCGTTTTCTACGATAAATACCTGATTAGAACTTACACTACCCACAAATGCAGTACGTGGCACGGTCAAAACGTTCACCACTCCTTCGCCTCCGAAATAAGCAGTTCCATACATCCCGGCTTTCAGATCATTTGCCGTGTTGTTCCTAATTTCCAATTCTACCGGAAAGTTAAGGCTAGCATCCGCTTTGGGCGCAATAAACTTTACGGTACCATTGAACGTTTGATCTGGCAATACAGTGGATTCGACTTTGATCGATTGTCCGACCTTCACTTGTCCGATGTTTTTCTCATCAACATTAACCAATAACTTCAACGTGGAAACATTCACAATCTCAAACATCTCTGTTCCAGCGTTTACATATGATCCAGGTTCAATACTTCTTTTATTAACAACACCAGCAAAAGATGCGGTGACATTTAAATCAGATGCTGAGATCTGGGCTGTTTTCAAATTATTTTTTGCATTTTCTAACTGTAGACGTGCCTGTTCGACTTGCTGCTGGGTAACTCCTCCCGTGGCATATGCACTTTCAAAGCGAGACAGTTCCGATTTTGCATTGTTAAAATTTGCTTGTGCATTGTTGACGTTGATCGACTGTTTGTCGCCGTTTACGATGGCCAACGTTTGCCCCGCGCGTACAAAATCTCCTTCGTCGACCAATACGCGAATTACGCGGCCTGCAGCTTCCGCAGCCAGCTTAACCTCTTGTTTGGGCGCAAAAACGCCATTACTGATGTACTGTGCATTTACCTCACGCAAGTCTGCCACATCCGCGCGCACAGCGACAGCCGCATTTTTCTCGGCAACGACCGCAGTCTGAGCTTCGTTCTTCGCTTTATTCTTGTTCAACAAAAACATAATACCTGCTAATGCTGCTGCGATGATAACTACCGCAATTATTACTCGTTTCATATAAAAGTTAGTTATTCGTTTACTAGTGTTTTTAAATTCCCCTTTGCTTTTATGAGTTGCACCTCTGCTACTTTGTAGTTTAGCAATGCCGTGTTATAGTTCGTTTGCGCATCTGCATACGAATTCTCGGCGTCCAACAGCTCTGTTAATGTTGCCAAACCGTTTCTATAGTTATTTTGTGTATTGTCCAATACTTCCTTAGCCAGTTTCACATTGGCCTGACTTGAATTTATGGTCAATAGGCTATTTTTTATTTGTGTTCTGGCATTTTCATTGGCCATGTTCAACGCTAATTTCGTATCTTGTAAATCAGCTTTCGCTTGCAGGATCGCTACATTTTTTTGACTGATCTGCGCTTTTGTTTTCCCTCCATTGAAGATCGGTATACTCAAATTAAGCCCTAATCCCGAAAATCCGGACCAATTCACCCCTTCATTTTTCGAAAAAATCGGAAACGTTTGTCCCATTCCCAAATAACCTAGATTACCCGTAAAGGAAAGTGTTGGATAGTAGTCGGCGATGGCCGATTTTTTATCCAGCTCCAACAACTCCGTTTGCTTTTCCAAGAGACGAACTTCGGTACGTCCTTCCACGTCGACTTGTTGAAGCTCGAGGATTTCTGCGTCGATCGCAAATGTTTCTTTCGGCATGTCAATAGGTTGAGAAACGTCCATTCCTATAGCAAATTTCAATGCATTTTCTTGAATTTCTGACGTATTTTTTGCCTGTTGAAGCTGTGCCTGTAAATTGTTCACCTGCACAGTCGTTCTGTCCAAGTCAATTCGCTTTGCCAGCCCCGCATCCACCAGTCCCTGAATGACTTTTCTATTTTTCTCTGTATTGGCCAAATTGGTTTCAATAGTCTCCTCCTGCAAACGCGATTGAAAAACTTGGTAATAGGCATTGGCCACTTTTTCAATGAGCTGTTCATCTGTCAGATCTTTGTTAATCTGATAAAATTCACGGGTCGTACTTGCCGCTTTTAGCCCCGTGAATAAAGCCTGATTAAAGATCTGCTGATTCACGGTGAGCGTCGCGTTCGACTGCCATTTCTGCCCAAAAGCTACCATGACCGTAGTACCTGGCTGACCGATAAGATCCCCTGGCAATGCACTCTTTTGCAGCATCGGGTTATAGGTCAACGTTCCGGATCCACTCACTTGCGGAAGAGCCCCAGACCGGACCTCATCAATTTTATACTGTGCATTGTCCACATCCAGTTTCGCCTTTTGGGCGTCTACCTTATTTTCCAATGCAAACTTAACGGCTTGTTGCAACGTTAAAGTTTCCTGCGCTTGTGCATACCCCCATGAACCAAGCAGCCCTACCGTTAAAACACTCAAAAATTTGAATTTCATCTTCAAAAGATTATCTAAAAACTAATTTTTACTTATTAATTTATTACTAAACATAAATTTAGTCACCCGCTTCTGACTAGCTAAAATCTCGTCCACATTATATGCGTTCGGCATACCCGACAGTACATCGGCCACGCTGCGGATCAGGCTCAGTCCTTTAATCACCTCTAAGTAAGAGGTTGCAGCCTCATCTACGTCGTCTAGCACGATTTCGCGTGCATCGACCGCGCGCTGAAACAATTCGCGCATCACCACCACATCTTTATTGTGCATCTTCTCCAGTACTGTACCCACACCTTGCCCCTTAATCCATTCGAGGTTTTCACTAATGTGTAAGACGTAATACTCCTTTAAATACTCTGCCCGCAGCTCCAAAAGTTGAAATAAAATAGTCAATAAGTTTTCACTATACGTATCCAACAGCTTATATTCATTACGAATGATGTCTTCTGAAATAAATACCAAGACGTCTTTAATCAAGGAATTTTTATCCGGGTAGTAGTAATATAGGTTAGCCTTAGTTATGTTCAGATCGACAGCAATCTCGCTCATGGTCGTTTTATTAAACCCATAATGCGCAAATCTTTTTAATGCCACTTGGACGATCTGATCTTTCTTCGTCTCCATTTTTTACCTTTATACTTTTTGACTTTTTTCTAAAAACGTTCAAAAATATAAAAAAGCTACATAGCTACAAAGAAACAATTCGAAAAGAATTGTAATTTAACAGTAAATTAACAATGGATATCGTATTGACGCAGTATGCTTTACTCCATACCGATTTGCTTTTGAAACTTACGTCGGTCGAATTTATAGAGGCGTGCAGCACGATAGGATACGCCTTTCTGTACCTCTTGCAGTTCTTTCAGAAATCCAGCATTTGCGATCTTTTTTCTGAAGTTGCGTTTGTCAAGAGACTTGCCTAAAATGGCTTCGTACGCTTGTTGTAGTTGTGTGAGGGTAAATTTTTCTGGCAGTAATTCGTATACTACGGTCGAGTAATTCACACTTTCTTTCAGTTTTCGTAAGCTTTGTTCTATAATTTGGTAATGATCGAATGCCAACTCGGGCAAGTCTTCTATCGAAAACCACTTCGCTTGTCTCATGTACGATGTAATCGGTTTAATTTTCGATTTTACATCTTCATATTTAACGATTGTCGAGAATGCTACAGTCAAGATACGGCCCTGCGGATGGCGCTTGACCCCGGCAAAGGCTCCAAGCTGTTCCATAAAAATATCTTTAAGACCAGTATGCTCGTATAAGATGCGCTTCACCGCATCTTCCATCTCTTCATCTTTTTCGACGAAAAATCCGGGTAAGGCCCACCAATCTTTATATGGATATTCATTCCGTTCTGTCAATAATAGCTGAAGCTTTCCCTCGTTAAAACTGTATATAACACAATCTATTGTAAAATGAGTCTGCAAAATAATCTCAAATTTAAGTCTTCGTTTAAAAACGTTTGTTTGTAACAATCTTCCCCAATTATATCACAATAATCCAAAAAAAGCAAAAAAAATTTAATAGTGTAGAAAATACACACTATATTCGTAATACCTAAAATGAGTAATCGAGTGAAAGAAATAACAAGAATAGGTGTTTTTACGTCTGGGGGAGATGCTCCTGGCATGAATGCAGCCATTCGTGCTGCCGTACGAACAGCCTTATACCATGGCAAACAAGTGACCGGAATTTATCACGGTTATCAAGGGATGATCGAGAATTCGATGTTCGATATGAACAGTAGGTCCGTAAGTTCTATCATTCAGAAAGGAGGTACCGTTCTGAAGACCGCACGCTGTATGGAGTTTAAAACCCCCGAGGGAAGAGCGCAAGCGTATAGGAATCTGCAAGCTGCAGGTGTAGACGCGCTGATCGCTATTGGCGGAGACGGCACCTTTACGGGTGCGGAAATATTTTCCCGAGAACATGATATCCCGGTGATGTGCATTCCGGGCACCATTGATAATGATTTAAACGGGACGGATCTTACGATAGGCTATGACACGGCAAATAATACGGTCATCGATGCCATCGATAAAATCCGTGATACAGCAGCCTCGCACAACAGGCTATTCTTCGTTGAAGTTATGGGCCGAGACTCTGGTTGTATTGCATTAAATGCCGGCGTTGCTGGCGGCGCAGAGGCGATCATGCTCCCAGAGAAAGACACCGCTATTGACGAACTTATCGAAATGTTGGAACATGGCGCCGATCGCAATAAGTCATCCATGATCGTTATCGTGGCTGAAGGCGATAAAAACGGAGGCGCAACCAATGTTGCCAAACGAGTGAAGGAAAAATTTGATTATTTTGACACAAAAGTTAGTATCTTAGGACATCTTCAACGTGGAGGAGCTCCCAGTAGCGCGGATCGCGTCTTGGCAACCCGAATGGGATACGCAGCGGTCAACGAACTGTTGAAAGGAAACACGCGTTCGACGATCGGAATACGTGGATCGGAGATGGTCACTACTCCACTAGAAGAAGCTTTAAGCAAAAAAGAGCTTAAGTTGAACGAAGATTTGGTAGAGATTGCAAAGATAATGGCTATTTAATATTGGTATGATTGTAGTTGTATTTAGTGGTTCCCGATATGCCGATTGGCGCATTGCCGACAAAAACCGTGTGTTACATGGGTTTCGCACCTCGGGTATTAATTCGTATATTCAGGACGAACGCTACATTCTACAGCTGCTTAACAAGAGTAATCACCTTATTAACAATGCCGAGAAAATCCGTAAGATCTATTTTTTTGGAGCTGGAGCATCTTCTGTTGACCGACAAGAGAAGATTGAGAGGGTATTCGCCCAGTTTTTTAAAAATGCCAAAGTGAAAGCTAGCCACGATGTGTTGGCCTCGGCGATTTCAACCTTTGGCGACGAAAAAGGCGTTGTTGGCATAATCGGCAGTGGCTCCAATGCAGCCTATTACAATGGAAAAAAGCTACTCCCGAACAATTACGGCTTAGGTTACATCTTGGCTGATGAAGGATCCACGAATTGGTTGGGTAGGCAGTTGCTTAAAGACTTCCTGACCGAAACCATGCCTACGGGAGTTCGCGAGAAACTGCTGCAAAAATACAACCTCGACAGGCGTCTTATCTTAGACCGAGTATATTACAATCCTAATCCTAACCTTTTCCTAACAAGCTTTGCAGACTTCATCTACGATAATAGAGAAGAGCCTTATATGACACAGCACATAAAAAAAGGGTTAGAGATCTATGTAAAAACCTATTTGCTTCCCTTATCGGAAAGTTATCCTGATAGTCAGTTCAATTTCACAGGTTCAGTCGCAAACAACTACGCCGATTGGCTTCGTGAAGTGGGTAGCGAATATGGGTTAAATATAGGTTCGATTATTAAAGAACCAGTTCAAAATCTAGTAAAGTATTACATTAATAAAAATTAGTAAAATGAAAATTGGAATTAACGGATTCGGCCGTATTGGCCGTTTAGCATTTAGAGCAGCGATTAACCGCAGCGATATCGAAATTGTTGGAATCAATGATTTGGTAGAACCGGATTATCTAGCATACATGCTTAAATATGATTCGACACATGGGAAGTTCGACGGTACAGTTGAAGTGAAAGACGGCCATCTAATCGTGAACGGCCAAACTATTCGTATTACTGCCGAAAAAGATCCAGCCAACTTAAAATGGGACGAAGTAGGTGCCGAGGTGATTATCGAATCTACAGGCTTCTTTTTAACGAAAGAACTGGCGCAGAAACATATTGATGCTGGTGCTAAAAAAGTAGTGATGTCTGCTCCTGCTAAAGACGACACGCCTACTTTTGTTATGGGAGTCAACAACAAAGAGTTAAAAGCAGAATACACGATCGTTTCCAACGCTTCTTGTACCACAAACTGTTTAGCACCTATTGCTAAAGTATTGAACGACAATTTTGGTATTGTTGAAGGTTTGATGACGACCGTACATGCGGTAACAGCTACGCAAAAAACTGTAGACGGACCTTCTGCGAAGGACTGGAGAGGTGGTCGCGGAGCCTACCAAAACATTATACCTTCTTCTACAGGAGCGGCGAAAGCAGTAGGTCTTGTTCTTCCAGAGCTGAAAGGTAAATTGACCGGTATGTCCCTTCGTGTACCAACAGCAGATGTTTCTGTTGTCGATTTAACAGTTCGCTTACAAAAAGGAGCTTCTTACGAAGATATTAAAAAAGTAATGAAAGACGCTTCTGAAGGTGAGTTGAAAGGCATTTTAGGATATACGGAAGATGAAGTCGTATCTTCGGATTTCTTGGGAGATGCTCGTACATCTATCTTCGACGCTAAAGCGGGTATTTCCTTGAATGACAATTTCGTCAAAGTTGTTTCTTGGTACGATAACGAGTGGGGGTATTCCAACAAAATCATCGACTTAGCACAAGAAATCGGCAAATTGTAAGAAGCCGATTCTTTTTCATAAAAAAGGACTGTTAAGACAGTCCTTTTTATTTTATGTATTGGGCCACTGGTAATGCATCGTTCAGACGATATATGCACGGGCTGCAAGACAGTTACTTCATTAGGAATCCGCCTCCCAGTAGATCATTACCTTCATAGAATACAGCCGATTGTCCGGGCGCAATACCTTTAACGTTGTGTGTAAAATCGACTTGCATTACATTTCCCCGTTGCGTCAGGATCGACTGGGCCCCTGCGTCCTTATAGCGAATTTTTGTCACGGCTTCCATGGGTTCACTAAGTGATGCATACTTGATTAAGTTGATATCACGCACAAGGGCTTGTGATTTTTCCAATTCGTGCTCTTCTCCCAATACGACAGAATTGCTCTCCGGTAAAATCTCAATAACAAACATAGGTTTGCCTAATGCGATACCCAATCCTTTACGTTGTCCGATTGTAAAATATGGATACCCAATGTGCTTCCCAACCACCGTACCATCTGCCAAAATAAAATTTCCTGGTCCGATTTCTTCATCTAACGTCGGTCGTTTGTGTCGAAGGAAAGCCCGATAATCGTTATCCGGGACGAAGCAAATCTCGTAACTTTCTGACTTTTGCGCCAGCTCCTCTTGTCCCATTTCTAAGGCCATCTGGCGGATTTCTTTTTTTGTAAAATTCCCTAATGGAAACTGCGTTCGGGCCAAATTTTCCTGCGACACGCCCCACAGCACATAAGATTGATCCTTATTTTCGTCCCTCCCTTTAGAGATGACGTATCGACCATTGTCGTGCATACGAATATTCGCATAATGTCCGGTCGCAATAAACTCACAGTCCAATTTATCCGCGCGTTTCATCAATGCTGACCATTTGATGTGGGTATTGCAAAGGACACAAGGATTTGGCGTGCGTCCGGCAATATATTCGTCTACAAAATTGTCGATGACATAATCACCAAATTCGTCGCGTATGTCCAATATATAATGAGGGAAACCATATCCTACGGCTAGAGAACGAGCATCGTTTATACTATCGAGACTGCAACAGCCGGTTTCTTTCGAAGAGCCACCGGCGGATGCATAATCCCAAGTTTTCATCGTAATGCCAATGACCTCGTAGCCCTGCTCATGCAACATAACGGCTGCAACTGAACTATCTACTCCGCCACTCATTGCAACCAAAACTCTACCTTTTTTACTCATACTAATTTTGTGAAGTGCAAAGATAGCGTATTTGACTCAGTGCAGTGTTTATTTGATGTAATTTTATCTTGATCAGAATCAACCAGTTGAAAAATGCACTAAAAATAATTAGAACAAAAGTTTTAGAATTCAAAAAAAGACCCTAGATTTGCAACGCAACAAAGGAAATCAATGTTGTAACGGTGCCATAGCTCAGTTGGTAGAGCAAAGGACTGAAAATCCTTGTGTCGCTGGTTCGAATCCAGCTGGCACCACCAAAATCTGAGAGTAACAGATTCCAAACAAAAACTTAAGGTGCCATAGCTCAGTTGGTAGAGCAAAGGACTGAAAATCCTTGTGTCGCTGGTTCGAATCCAGCTGGCACCACCAAAATCTGAAAGTAACAGATTTCAAACAAAAACTTAAGGTGCCATAGCTCAGTTGGTAGAGCAAAGGACTGAAAATCCTTGTGTCGCTGGTTCGAATCCAGCTGGCACCACGAGAAAGCCTCTTCATTAAAAGAGGTTTTTTTTATTAGGAATGTTCTGCGAATACCATGGTCTTCTTCAAACAGCCGCATGATGCTTCCCCAACGGAATCTCATGGCGGGTTATCAAACTGGATTCCAAATAAAATTTGTATTCTATTGAAAAACGGTTATATTTGCGGAGTACTTCGATAGTGGTACCCTAATCAACACCTTCCGAAAGCTAGGTCTTGATTTATAAAGAAGTGGCGAGAGACTGGCTCGATGACCCACTGGCAACCTTCAATAGCATTGAAAAGGTGCCAATTCCTGTCCAAAGTAATAATGCTTTGGAGCATATAAATGACATAAGACAATGATAGCACTTACAACAGTACATTCTTATACGGCATTTTTATACCCTAGACGCATAACAACAGGGAACATGGTTTTGACTACGCGAATGCGTTAGTCGTTCCCGGCCACACAAGGTAGGACGAACTCCCTCCTATTCCATGGCCTTATGCCCGAACGACCACCCTCCCCTTTGTCCCTGGAGTATACCGATATACTATTTAGTAAACCTTTAAAATATTCTATACTATGTCATCAAATAGAAACTTAAAATTCGAAACCCTGCAAGTTCATGCAGGTCAGGAAGTTGACCCTACAACAGGCTCAAGGGCTCTTCCCATTTATCAAACAACATCCTATGTGTTTGAAAATGCGGAACACGGAGCCAACCTGTTCGCCTTAAAGCAATTTGGAAACATCTATACTCGTATTATGAACCCCACTACCGATGCGTTCGAAAAGCGAATCGCAGCGCTTGAAGGTGGTGTCGCTGCCCTCGCTGTCGCTTCGGGACAGGCAGCACAATTTATTGCCTTGACGAATATCTTAGAAAGCGGTGATAATTTTGTGGCGGGTTCAAATCTGTATGGTGGTACCTATAACCAATTTAAGGTATCTTTTAAGCGTTTAGGTATAGAGGCTCGATTTGCGGCCGATAGCGATGCCGAACAAATTGAGCCGTTAATTGACGAACGCACTAAGGCAATTTATGTGGAAACTATCGGGAATCCAAGCTACAATATTCCGGATTTCGAAAAAATTGCGGCATTGGCAAAGAAGTATGATCTTCCGCTTATCGTAGACAACACCTTTGGTGCAGGGGGCTACCTCTTTAAGCCATTAGAACATGGCGCTCATATCGTCGTTGAATCGGCTACGAAATGGATTGGTGGACATGGGACAAGTATAGGCGGTGTCATTATTGATGGTGGCAATTACAACTGGGGAAATGGCAAATTTAAACAATTCTCGGAGCCGTCTGAGGGATATCATGGACTGGTGTTTGCCGATGTATTTGGTCCAAATGGCCCTTTTGGCAACATACAATTTATCATACGTGCCCGTGTGGAAGGCTTACGCGACTTCGGTCCGGCCTTGTCGCCATTCAATTCGTTCTTACTTGTACAAGGGCTTGAAACGTTGTCCCTTCGTGTACAGCGACATATAGACAATGCACTGGAGATCGCGCAATGGCTAGAAGCGCATCCGCAGGTTGAAAAAGTCAGTTATCCCGGACTTAAAAGCCATCCTTACCATCAAAACGCGCAGAAATACTTGAAAAATGGATACGGATCTGTGTTATCTTTTACGATTAAAGGCGGCGCAAGCAAGGCCGATGAATTTATTGATGCACTGGAATTAATCAGTCACCTAGCCAATGTGGGCGACGCGAAAACATTAATTATACATCCAGCAGCGACGACCCATCAACAATTGTCTGAAGAGGCACAACAAGCTGCGGGCGTATACCCGGGGCAATTGCGATTATCAGTTGGTATAGAACATATAGATGATATTAAACAGGACATACAACAAGCTTTTGATAAAATTAATTGAGAACGTCCTTCGTGGATAATGCATGGAACACATGAGTTTGAGAATACATAAATCGGCAGACGCATTTTTGTTGGAAAGCGGAGCAAAGCTCGACGAGTTGACCATTGCTTATCACACGTATGGCGAACTGAACGACCGTAAAGACAATGTGGTGTGGGTTTGTCATGCCTTAACAGCCAATTCAGATGTGCTTGATTGGTGGCCTGGATTGTTTGGCGAGCATGAGTTGTTTAATCCAAACGATTATTTTATCATTTGTGCCAATGTTTTAGGATCGGCTTACGGGACTACTAGCCCATTAAGTATCAACCCGCAGTCGGGTAAACCGTACTACTTAACCTTTCCACAATTTACAATACGGGACATTGTACGTGCCAATCAGCGGTTGGCCGACCATCTGGGCATTACGACTATCGATATTCTGATCGGAGGATCTCTCGGTGGGCAGCAAGTGCTGGAGTGGACTGCAGCTAAAACCATTCGCATCAACCGTTTGATTGCTATCGGCACCTGTGCACAGTCTTCTCCATGGGGCATCGCATTCAATGAAAGTCAGCGGTTGGCGATAGCGGCAGACGCTACTTTTTATGAGGACCGTCCAGATGGTGGTTTTTCTGGACTCAAAGCCGCACGAAGCATCGCGTTGCTTTCTTACCGGAACCACGATACCTATACGGCTACCCAACAGGAAACAGACACGGATAAGATCGACGAGTATCGGGCTTCGTCCTACCAACGTTATCAAGGAGACAAACTCGTCCGTCGTTTTAATGCATACAGTTATTGGTATCTGACAAAAGCCATGGATAGCCATCATTTGGGTCGGAATCGGGAATCTGTGGCACAAACGCTGGCGGATTTCGAACCGGAGACTCTCGTGATCGGGATTCCAACAGACGTACTATTTCCATCGGTAGAACAGGAGTTCATTGCCCGCCACATCCCGCGTGCCACGTATTATGAACTACATTCACGGTATGGACACGATGGCTTTCTTATCGAAACCGCCACATTGACCGATATTATTGGAAAATTTCTACAGGAAAGCGAGGCCACACCGCGCGGTATAATACACGAAAAAACAGTTTAAGACAACATATATAGATAGAGAAAAACAATGAGTAACAAATTAATCATCGGCATGTTTGGGTTTGGAGTTGTAGGGCAAGGATTGTACGACATTATAAAAACAAAAAAATTAAACCTAGAAATCAAAAAGTTCGTCATCAAAAATGCAGATAAAAAGAGAAGTCTGCCGGCGGAGTTATTTACGACAGATGCCGAGGCGATCTTGGGCGATACCGAAATCAATACCGTGGTTGAACTCATCGACGATGCTGAGGCCGCTTTTGAGATTACCAAACGCGCATTGAAATCTGGGAAGAATGTGGTGTCGGCCAACAAAAAAATGATTGCTACACATCTGGAGGAACTGGCCGAGATCCAACAAGAATATGGTACTTCCCTCTTGTATGAAGGTGCTGTCTGTGGAAGTATACCTATCATTCGCAATTTGGAAGAATATTATGATAATGAGCTTCTCCATTCCGTGAGTGGTATTTTCAACGGATCCTCCAACTATATTTTGTCAAAGATCTTTAATGAAAACCAAAGCTACGACACCGCATTACGTAAAGCCCAGGAATTGGGTTTCGCAGAAACAGATCCGACGTTGGATGTGGGCGGTTATGACCCGAAATATAAGTTAGCCATTGTAGCTTCCCATGCTTACGGTATCTACGTTGATCCAGAAACCATATTGAACTTAGGTATCGACAAACTGGGTGAGCAAGACATCCGCTTCGCTAAAGAAAAAGGGTTCAAAATCAAGCTTCTTCCTTTGGCAAAAGAAATCGATCCCAATCAAGTGGTACTCTATGTATTGCCCAAATTTATCCATAGCGACAATATTCTGTTTAATGTGGAAAATGAAAACAACGGTGTCCTGGTAAAAGCAGCTTTCGCCGATGAGCAGTTTTTTTATGGTAAAGGTGCCGGGGGACACCCAACGGGCTCAGCTGTTTTATCCGACATCACAGCATTGCGTTACGGCTATCGTTATGAATACAAGAAACACCTAGACGCGGGGCAAATTGCATATAATACCGATTACCAATTGAAAGTCTATTTCCGTTATGCAGAAGAAGAAACGTTATCCCAATTGCAGTTCAATTCCATATCGGAGCGTTTTTATGGCGAGAACTTCAAATACGTGATCGGCGAAATCAACTTAAATGAGATCATAAACAAACGGGCTATTATCCATCAAACCGGAAATTTTCTGGCCGAAATTCTGTAAAAATGATACTGCACTTCGGATTGCTTCAGGGTTGTATTTGGTTTGACGGGAAGAATATCTAGTGATCCATGGTGCGAACGCTTGGACGACAACATAAAGCCCGCGTTTTCATCGTTTTCCTTCGAAGACGATGAATGCCGCCTGAACGGTACACCCACGAGGGCGTATCGTTCAGGCGGCTTCTCCTTAGG